>JAHHHN010000031.1 GCA_019359325.1 Mojavia pulchra JT2-VF2
TCTTTTAGAGCTTGTTGTAGCTGTGTGACTTGTTCCGTCGTTAAAAAGTTCTTGGCTGGTGGTGGCATAGCTGCTTTGAAACGGCTTCGTCTTATTATTATGCAACTTAAGTGCCGATTAGCTTAGAGAGTGACTGGTAGAGATATGTTTGGTAGGAAGAATCATCGCTCGAACACCTCGCACTTCTCAAAGAGATAGTACAGCACTGCTAAACCAGCAGCTCGTAGCTCATAATCTAGACTACGATTGCAAGAAAACTCATGCAAAGCATCCAATAGAGCATTTCCCTTTAATCCTGTTGCTCGAAGGTTGTGGTACTCTCTAGCAAATCCTGCCTTTAGTTTTTCTGGAAAATCAGGAATTACATTAACCATATTCTCAACAAATTTGCCAACCATTCTTGCTTGAATAACACCGCTCGTCAGTCTAGATTGAGCAGAGCCAGTCAATTCATTTTTAGACATTTTGATAACTACTGGAACAACAGTATAGCTTTCATCAAATTCTACGGGCATACTAAGGATTCCGTCAGTCACCATATCTAACTCTCTAAATGTAATGTTTGCCATTGCATTAACAAGTAAATCTTGCTCTTGTTGAGAATTTGATAAAGAATCAAGCTCGTTTTTATATTCCTTAATTCTACCTTTTACTTCCTCAATATGCTTTTTTAATTTTCTTTTTGGTTGTGTTTCTTGAGTAAGGCGTAAATCATCTTCCAACTCCTTGAGTAGCATATAGTCTTCATCTATATGTTCTTTTAAATCTTGTTTTCGTTGCTGATGCAAATCCACAATTACTCTCCCTTAAATCGCATCATCAACGCTTGCAAAGCAGCTTTTAAATTTATTCCTGTTCCTAGTTCTAATTCACCTTCATAGTCCAAAATAAAAGGAATAATAGGTATACCAACTTTCAATCTGTGCTTGAAATCTAATTCAGGGGCATTGATTACTTCCGCTAAGGCTGCTTGGCTAGGAGGTAAAGCAGTACCGTTTTGTTGTAATATAGTTATATTTTGCTGTATTAATTGTAAAATCAGCTGCATTTCTCTCTCTGGCACTTGGTCAGTTTCTATTGCATCTAAAACAGTAGAAATCATAACCATTTGAGATTGATCTAATTGTTCGGTTATGGCTGAAATTATGTTCTGTTCACCAGCGTTATAACGAGCTAATAGTCCTTGACGCAAGTGATTAATGTTTTCATAAATAGCCTTCTGACCAGCAGATAATCTATCTAATCTGGTGTTCATTTGTTGCAACTCGATAGCTACATTCTGCATTTGTACATTTGATTCACCAATTATCTGCATTCGCAATTCATCATATTCCTTTTGATAACGATTAGCTGATTCGTGCAATTGGTCAATTTCTCGTCTGTACTTAGCCTTGCGACGTGGCTCATCTTCATACCGCAATGAATCTTCATACTCTTTGAGCAAATCTTGGTCTTGTCTAATGTTGTCTTCTAAATGTTGGAGTCTTAGGTCGAAGTTTGAAGGCATCACTGTCTAAGAGTTATTACGTTAGCTTAAGTATGAAAATTACTGTAGCACTTTAGACCTAAAATAGTAAAATACTGAATTATCATAGTCAAATTAAAAAATAACCTCAGTATTTAAAACGTAAAAAATCCCTACCCTCTTTTAAAATGGGCAGGGATATAATATCTCTATTACATAGAATATTAATGCACTAACTCGATCGCTCTTTTCGTCAACGCCTCCGCAGTCAATCCATTAAACGCCATCAACTCACCAGCGCTAGCTGTAGTTTCCCCACGCTTCCATGCAAAAGTATCGCGCTTAGAATTACTCCGCAACATAATTGCTTCTAGCATCGCCGGCGCACCACCAGTAACACCAATTAGCGCATCTCCATCAAACAATTCAGCAAATTTCGCATCATCCAAGAAACCATCATCGGGTTCTGAACAAGTTTCCCACGCAGTATCATCAGGACGATACAAACGGCGGGGATTAATAACAGAAACTATCTTCGCACCAATACCTTCAGTTTCCAAAAATGCTGCTGCTTCAAATACTGGCATTAATGTCATATCGCCAATAACAGCAAAGACAACTTGTTTATCACCTGGAACTTCATGCAATACAACTGCACCATCGCGTAAACCTTGACGAGTTTGTTCTAATGTAGTGCGAATTGGTAAGGGTGATTTACTTGCAGTAATGACAATTCCCTTATTTTTAGTTTTCAATGCCCAGTCATAACAAACTTGGATACTGTTAGCATCGGGAGGGAATAATGGAAATACATTGCCATTTCGCATCAAAGAAGCAAAGTAAGCTTCAATTTCGGGACGTTGGTGAGTCCAACCGTTACGTCCTTGCTCTAATGCGCCAGCAGTAAATAAAGTAATTGTTGAGGGAGTTCGACGGCGCAATTCTGCCATTGCTTGGGTTACAGTTTGCCAAATTGGTAATCCGTTGATAGCAAAAGATTCGTAGGAACACCACAAAGTTCTTGCACCCATCAATGACAAACCAGCAGCTAAACCTGCACAAGCATCTTCACTCAATGGTTCATAAACTTGTCCGTTTGGCGCTTGATTATATAAGTCGTCGGTTGTGGGGTGAATAATTTTCAATGCTTGGTTAATATTGGCAATTCCTGATGCTTCGTTTCCATCGGCGTTAGTAACTAGGAAATTTGGATCTTTTTTCCCCACAATTCCTACTAATCGTCCCATTGCTGTTGTAGAAACTTTTGGTTCACCACCTACTGCATATTCTTCTAAAGGTAATCCGCCTAAATCTGGTAATGGTAATTCAAATTCTGTCACCACTGTTTTAGCTGCGGGGCCACCACCAGCGCGTTCTGCATTTGTCCGCACAATTTGCCAAGCTTCAGCAGGTAAAGCACGTTCTTTTAAAGCAGCGACAATATGAGGAGCATCCAACGTATCTTTAGGATAGAGGTTATGAGATTTTGCACCTCTGGCGTGGACTCCTGCACCTTTGAGTTGTTTAATGATAAAGACGGTAAGTTTACCACTCAAGGCAGAACGCGCTGCTTTATCTACACCTGAAAGTACGGCTTTGGTGAAGGCTAGCCGTTGCTCGAAAGAAAAGGCAGTACTATCGACATAATCGCCACCTTGGTTTTGATCGTCAAATTCTTTGGCATCGACTAATACGACTTCCTCAAAACCGTTACCTTGCCAGTATGCTGTCATTTGTTCGTTGGTTTTGAGGGAAACCATACTGTGGTGTTCTTGGCTGTAACCGTTCCACACCAGCACTGGCAAGAAATTGGTGGAATTTGGATAAGCCGTATGAAAGTGAGCCATCGAACTCATGATATAAGGTTCACCTAGTCCACCATCACCAACAGTGAAAGGGAAAAGCTTATCTTTGTGCAGCAGTGCAGCTGACATGGCGAAGTGCTGTCCTTGTCCCAAAGGGCCAGCAGGTGCGAGAATACCGGGTATGTAACCGGAGAGATGCCCCAAGAGTCCATGCTTTTCTCGGAAGCGATCGCGCAATTGTTGAACGGTAAAAATACCCATATCCTCTAAAGAGCGATCGAGGAACATCGCACTATAAAATCCAGGGGCGTGATGACCCACTTCCGTAATAATGTTTTTGTACCCTAACATGACCAAAGCCGCATAAGCTTCCGCTTGGCTAGCAAATCCACCAGGGTGTCCAGAGGCTTTACTACCTGTAACTTGTAGCGTCAGGTAACGTAATGCATCGGCAGCAAGTAAAGTTTGATAGACGGCATTCGGTTCTGTAGGAGATGCGATCGCTACATTGCCCGATTCTATAGCAGGCGTTGCACCATAGGTTTCAAAACCCGGTAGCGCTTGACCAAAATATTGAATTCCTTCACAAAAATTGGGAAGCGCTGAGGATGCCTTGGGGGTGATTGCTGTCATGCTGAATACCTTAAAAGGATGAGGAGAAACTGTAGATGCTCGTTCAAATTAACAAAAATTTTACAACTTTCAGGTTGTAACAGTTGATTACTCTTTTGCAACCTAAAGATAAAAACCTCCAATAGTAATTCCAAAAAATTTAATTTTCTTCCTTAAGTTTCATAGGCAAAAAAGAATTACTCCAGCAAACAGAGCTTTATGAAACTGCCAAATGGCCCCCAGTCCCCAGCGATTGTACAGATGCTTCAATGGATCTTCAGACCAATGCCGTTCATGACAGATTGTGCCAAGCGCTATGGTGACATTTTTACTCTGCAATTAAATCCACCTATTGTCTTTGTCAGCAATCCCCAAGCGCTACAGCAAATTTTGACCAGTGATACTAAGGAATTTGAAGCTCCTAATGACTGGAACACTGTATTTGAACCGATGCTAGGGAAGAATTCTGTGATTACAGTTAGTGGTGAAGTACATCGCCGTCAACGCCAATTATTAATGCCGCCGTTTCACGGTGACAGAATGCGAACCTACGGACAGGTGATTAACGATGTTACAGAGCAAGTAATTAGCCAATGGCAGATAGGTAAACCCTTCTGTGTGCGCTCGGCTATGCAAATCATTACCATGCGGGTGATTATGCAAGCCGTATTTGGATTATACGATGGGCCCCGCGCTCAAGAGTTAGAGGAACTTTTGGCAGCAATGCTAAATGAAACTTCCCCCTTAAGGGTAGTTGAACTTTATTTCCCTGCTCTCCGCCAAGATTTTGGCCCCCGTAGTTCTTGGGGAAGATTTTTGCGCCGCAAACAGCGAGTTCACCAACTCCTTAACGAAGAGATTCAAGAACGGCGAGACAATCCCGACTCATCGCGTACAGATATTCTCAGCTTACTCATGGCTGCGCGTGATGAAGCAGGTGAAGCCATGACCGATGCAGAGTTGCGTGATGAATTGATGACTCTGTTGACAGCCGGACACGAAACCACTGCGACAGCCCTGACGTGGGCATTGTACTGGATTCATAAGTTGCCTTCAGTACAGCAAACGCTATTACAAGAATTAGATAGTTTGGGTAATAATCCAGACCCCACCAGCGTTTTTAAATTACCCTACCTTAATGCTGTTTACTGTGAAACCTTGCGGATTTATCCAGTAGGGATGCTGACTTTTCCACGGGTAGTCAGAACACCCGTCTCCTTGTGTGGTTACGAACTTGAATCAGGCACAGTCGTACTTGGTTCCATCTATCTCACCCACCAACGAGAAGACTTATACCCAGAACATCAACAATTTAAGCCAGAACGCTTTTTAGAACGTCAATTTTCTCCCTATGAGTTTTTGCCTTTTGGTGGTGGTGCTAGACGCTGTATTGGTATGGCATTTGCTCAATTTGAAATGAAGGTGGTACTAGCCAAAATCTTATCCACTTGGGAATTAGCACTAGTTGATCATGGTGATGTACGACCTCAACGCCGTGGTTTGGTGACAGGGCCAAATCGCAGCATTCAAATAGTTGTAAAAAATCCGCATCGCATGAAATCTCATACTCTAGAATCAAGTACAATTTAATTTTTAAGCAGTTGATGGGTACTGAAAATACCCATCAACCTATATCTCTACATTTTGATAGATTTTTCTTAGCTTGATATTGCTCAAAATCAAGGTTTAGCTAATATGCAATCGAGCCAAAATAAAGATTAAGTAGATAGTATTCTTTATATCTATGCGTCATTAATTATTACTAAACTAAAAAAATACTAAGATATAAATACTAAAAAACAGGTTTTAATTTTAAATTTATTCTTTTATCCTCCGAGTTGTATATACCGTACTATAGATACACTCCTAAGCCTCCAAGGTCTAAATTGAGTAGGGAAGAGGATACAAGGAGTATAGAAATTCATGCCAGATAAGCACAGCTTGGAGGAAGAATTACTAGCACAAGCAGCAGAAAACAGGCTAACCGACCAGCTGGACGAGGTAGAAAAAATAGACGTAGATGTGAAAACCGATCTATTTAAAATAGTTCAAGGGGAGGTAGATGAGGTTTCGCTGACTGGCCAAGGTCTGGTATTTCAACAAGATATCCGTGTACAGGAAATAAAAATACAAACAGATAGCTTTGCTGTCAATCCTTTAAGTGCTCTTCTTGGTCAAATCGAACTGAATGAGCCAGTAAATGCGATCGCCCGCATTGTAATGACTGAAACGGATATTAATCGTGCCTTTTCCTCAGAGTTTATTCAAAGCCAGATGCAAAGCTGGGACTTGAATGTAGAAGGCGAGATTGTAACTTTCAACCTAAAACAGATCCAATTATCCTTACCCGGTAACGGTAAAATCGAATTTAGGTTAAAAGTGATGTTAACAGAAAGGGGAAATAGTCGTCCGTTAGGATTTACAGCAATCATTCGTCCACCTCTTCATCCCCAACCTTTGTTACTGGAGAGTTTTAATTGTACTGAGGGAGAGGGTCTGTCAATCGAGACAATCACAGCATTAATGCAGAAGCTCAAAGAATTACAGAATTTACCATATTTTGAATGGGACAATACTTTATTACGTATAAAAGATATGCAGGTACAAAAGGAAAATTTAATTCTTTTAGTAGAAGTTAATATGAAGCAAATACCTTCTTCATAAACTATTTTTTTATTTATTTAATAGTAAAACAGATAGTCAGCCCAAGATTTACTCACTATAAGTGTTGTAATTTTTTTCAAGTTTTGTAAAATTAGCAATCTATTCAATTACAAAATTCCAAATATGCAAGAGTACGATGTTGTAATTATTGGCGCAGGACATAATGGGTTAGTTTGTGCTGCTTATTTGCTGAAAGCAGGCTATAGTGTCCTCTTATTAGAAAAACGTTCTGTTCCGGGTGGTGCGGCGACAACTGAAGAATGCATACCGCAAGAAGCCCCAGGATTTAAATTTAACTTGTGTGCTATTGACCACGAATTTATACATTTAGGGCCAGTTGTTGAAGAATTAGAACTAGAAAAATACGGTTTGGAATATCTGGAGTGTGATCCAGTTGCGTTCTGTCCTCATCCTGATGGTAAGTATTTTTTAGCTCACAAATCTGTAGAAAAAACTTGTGCAGAAATTGCCCGTTACAACGAACGTGACGCTAAAAAATACGCAGAATTTGTAGACTACTGGCAGCGGGCAATAGGTGCAATGATTCCCATGTTTAATGCACCACCGAAATCAATTATAGATATCGTCGGTAACTATGACATTACAAAACTGAAAGATTTATTTTCAGTAATTGGTTCGCCCAATAAAACGCTGGACTTTATTCGCACCATGTTAACCAGCGCCGAAGATTTACTCAACGAGTGGTTTGATGAAGAGTTTCTCAAAGCACCCCTAGCTAGACTAGCAGCAGAACTTGGCGCGCCGCCATCACAAAAAACCATTGCCATTGGTGCAATTATGATGGCAATGCGTCACAACCCTGGTATGGCTAGACCTCGCGGTGGTACTGGCGCACTTGTACAAGCTTTGGTGAATTTAGTTACAAGTAAAGGTGGCGTTATTCTCACAGACCAGCATGTTGAAAAAGTATTGATTGATGATAACAAAGCTGTTGGAGTAAGGGTTGCTGGTGGCACAGAATATCGGGCTAAATACGGTGTTATTTCTAATATCGATGCCAAGCGGTTGTTCTTACAAATGACTGATAAAAGCGATATTGATGCAGCCGACCCAGATTTATGGGAGAGATTAGAACGCCGCATCGTTAATAATAACGAAACTATCCTGAAGATAGATTTAGCTTTAGACGAGCCGCTGCATTTTCCATACCATGAACACAAAGATGAATATTTAATTGGGTCTATTTTGGTTGCCGATTCCGTCGCTCACGTGGAACAAGCTCATAGTAAATGTAGTTTAGGAGAAATTCCTGATTCTGACCCATCAATGTATGTGGTAATGCCTAGTGCCCTTGACCCAACCTTAGCACCACCAGGCAAACACACTGTATGGATTGAGTTTTTTGCCCCATATCAAATAGCAGGTGCAGAAGGCACAGGTTTGAAAGGTACTGGTTGGACAGATGAATTAAAAAACAAAGTTGCCGACAGGGTAGTTGATAAGTTAGCGACATACGCACCAAATGTAAAAAATGCAACTATTGCCCGTCGTGTAGAAAGTCCGGCGGAATTGGGCGAAAGATTAGGTGCATACAAAGGGAATTATTACCACATTGATATGTCTCTTGATCAAATGGTATTTTTCCGTCCTTTGCCAGAAATAGCAAACTACAAAACACCAATTGATAATCTATTTTTAACTGGCGCAGGAACACATCCAGGTGGTTCAATCTCTGGTATGCCGGGACGCAACTGTGCGCGGGTGTTTTTACAGACAAAACATCCTATTGCCCAGACTTTGAAAGATGCAAGAGATTCAATTAAGTCTACTGTCGGCTCGGTGTTTGGAATTATTTAAACTTTGTTTTGTACAGTAATTACTGTATGGAGTGTGCCTTGCCTGGCAGTGCTGAATTTGCCGGGCAAGGCAAATTTTTTGTTCACATTGAGTAAATAAAATTATAAATAATAGAAATAATGGTTTATGTACTCCGGATAATGCACCATTAACTTACCTATATTGCTACTCGACTTTCAAAAACTAAAAAGTAAAATAATATGGTTTATACTGTTTAACTTTCCATTTTTTCATGATGTCGCTAACTACTAAATATGAGTGCTGAAACTGTTACTCTTCAGATACCCGAAATTCTCTATCAACGCCTAGTAAATACTGCCCATGCTACCCAGCGTCCTTTGGAAGAAGTAATGAATGCTACACGCTTTACAAGTAGGTAATCCTCCTGCTTGGGATGATGTACCAGAGGAATTTCAAGCTGACCTTGCAGCATTGGATAAGTTAGACAACAATACTTTATGGCAGATTTTTCATAGTCATAAAACAGCCGCGGATATGAAACGATATAACATCCTGCTTGAGGACAACTCTAACGGTAAGCTTGCTGAAGCAGAATGTTTAGAGTTGATGTCAGTGCGACATGATGCTGACCTGTTCATGCTATGTAAAGCCCAAGCAGCAGTGTTACTCTGCTGGCGGGGATATAATGTAGCAGCCACTTGAGTTCTATTTAAATCTGCAACAAGTTAGCGATCGCCTGCGGCAGTGGTAGTACTATCACAACTAACAAAGCCATTGACAATAAACCTAAAATGTCACGTTTGTTATCCAGTTCTGTGACATCGTTCAAAGCAGGTTCATCAATCAATGGGATGAATAATAAGATGATCGCCCAAAATAAAAATTCTCGCTGAATCAAAGCAAGTAGTAGCAGCAACAAGCGAGCAATTTGACCAATTGCTATTGCGGTTCGCTGTCCAAACATTGCGTGGATAATATGACCCCCATCTAGTTGTCCTACTGGCATCAAATTTAATGCTGTCACGATTAGCCCTAAAAAGCCAGCTACTGCAACTGGATGTAAGTCAATAGCCGATTTTGACGTTAACAGGCTCCCTAGTGCTAATTTTGAGAGTAGCGCTAACAAGATGGAATATTTGGGATTGAGAGCATCAGGGTTCAACAGTCCTGTTTGTTCAGTTAGGGGAACCACATCAGAATGAGCCAAACCCCATATTAATAAAGGTAAGGTGGCAATAAAACCCGCAATTGGCCCAGCAATACTAACGTCAAATAGAGCCTTACGGTTAGGAATAGGACTACGCATTTGAATAAATGCGCCAAAGGTTCCTAAGAAAAAAGGCATGGGGATAAAGTAGGGCAGCGTTGAGCGAATTTTGTAGAACCTGGCTGTTAAATAGTGACCAAGTTCGTGGATACCCAAAATAGTCATTAGCCCTAAAGCATAGGGTAATCCTTGAAGGAAAACACTTGGATCAGATTGTATTGCCTTGGAGTCAACACCAGCAATTTTTGCCCCCACCAAGGTAGTAGTTACCAAAGTCGCTAATACCAGCAAGAGTGCTAATCCTGGTCGCGTTAAATTTTCTGGTTTGCTGGCGTTTACTTGTTTAGCAATTTGAGTATTAGGAACAAGCACAAAGAAAGGTTTGTTATTAACCCCTTCTTGAAAAATCAGCAGAAAGCGATCGCCAAATTGTGCTTCAATATTAGACTTGATCTGCTGATAAGCTTTGCTTGAGGTAGTTCGTAACTGACCCTTACAGATAACCGCTTGCGGTCGGTACTCAATGTTTTGGATGTAGTATACAGACCAGGGAAAACAATTTCGCAGCTGGGTTTCTTCCGTTGGTTCAATGGGACGCACTGTTACTGGTTCTGCGGTAGGATGGATAACCGATTGGGATTCCGGCGTTTGGGGTTCAGTCTGTGTATCTGTTGATACTGGACGCCCCCATTGAAACAACAGCCAGTATAACAGAAGGCAGATGATTGATGACCAAAGGATCAATGACGGTGGCGGAGGTTGTTTCTCCCCATAAAGTAGCGTCCATCCGGTCAACAAAAAGGCAGGTGTCATTAAAACCAGCCACAAAAGCCAGACTGGAGTTCGGGTGCTGTGAGCGACGATACGCTGCACCATTAGATAAGTAGCTAGTCCCAATAGGAGGAGAAACCAAAATGTCATGTGATCTTCAGTAATTTTGACAAAATATCCTACCTGTAGTGTCAGCACCACAGCTTTCGCTACAAGCCAGACTATAAAATCTCAATTTTTTTTCAAAACGGTTAACAGCGTTTGTAAATTCTAAAGCTTCAAAGCTTCAGCAGTTGAACTCTGTAACCAGATTGTCTACAACTCCTCAATTTCGGTTTTTTCTCATGTGCCCCTTACCGCAACAGCCAAGTCATACAGCTAAGCCACCACGGGCTGTGCTAAACAGCATTTTTGCCTTTCCACCCAATCGGGACACATTAGGGGGAACCTCTTACTTTATTGTAAGAAATGAAGGCAATATCCTGATAGACTGCCCTGCCCTAGAGCAGATAAATCTGGATTTTTTGCGATCACATGGGGGTGTACGCTGGTTATTTATCACTCATCGTGGTGCTATTGGCAAGACAGCAGAAATTCAGCCAACCTTTGGCTGCGAGGTTTTAATTCAAGAACAAGAAGCTTATTTATTACCTGGGTTAACTGTAACCAGCTTTGGTCAAGAATTTACTCTCGATGCAGCCGCAAAACTGATTTGGACACCAGGTCATTCCCCTGGTTCATCTTGTCTATACTATAGTGACCTTGGGGGAGTATTGTTTTCTGGACGCCACTTAGTTCCTAACCAACACAGTGAACCAGTTCCATTACGAACAGCCAAAACCTTTCACTGGCCCCGACAAATTAAAAGTCTTCAGTACATTTTAGAACACTTTACACCAGAAACTCTTCAGTACATTTGTCCCGGTGCTAATACGGGTTTCTTAAGAGGCAAACGTGTGATTGATCAAGCTTATTCACGTCTCGCTTCTTTGGATTTACAGGCTTTACTTAAAATGCAAGCGCTTTTATGAAGGGGACTGGAAAGGGACAAGGGGCGGGGAGCACGGGAGCAGGGGAGACAAGGGGACAAGGGGAAAGAACCATGATTAACTCTTGCTCCTTGTTCCCCCATTCCCCATGCTCCTTGTCTTCTTTATCCAATGCCCAATGCCCAATACCCCATCCCTAATTACCAGCTCCCGCCACTACTGAGTTTTTCGTTAACAGTGCCATCGCTGCTTGGTATTGTTGATCTGCTTCTGTGGCAATCTGTTCACGGGTAATTGCTTCTTGGGTAATTATTTTGTCTGGTTTAATACCTAATTTATTGATATCTCGATGCTGCGGAGTTTCATACTTAGCAATTGTTACTGCCAAGCCAGAACCATCTGATAATTCAAATAAAGACTGAATTAAACCTTTACCAAAGGTAGTTTCGCCTACCAGTTGGGCACGACCGTTATCTTGCAGTGCGCCAGCAAGAATCTCACTAGCACTGGCAGTTCCTTGATTTACCAAAATTACTAAAGGATCATTCGTCAGTGCTGGGCCAAAAGCTTCAAAACTACCCTGAATGCCTTGCCGATTAACGGTGTAAACTATAGTACCAGAGTCTAGCCACAGGCGAGCGATTTCAATTCCCGCCTGTAATAGCCCACCAGGATTATTTCGTAAATCCAGAATGTAGGCAGCAGCATCTTTTTTTTCTAGACTAGTAATAGCGTGTGCCAATTCCATTGAGGCGTTGGCGTTAAATTGATTCAGGCGCAGGTAACCAATAGGTGTACCCTCTGGAGAAAAACGCAATTCTGATACTACAGGGTTAAGAGCGATGCGATCGCGTACTACCCTCATTTCGGTTTCTTCCCCGCCATCCCGTTCTATTAACAGGGTGACGAGACTGCCAATTGGCCCACGCATTTTAGCAGCAGCTTCGTCCAAAGTCAGATTTTCCGTGGAGATACCTTCGATTTTAACAATGCGATCGCGGGGCCTAATTCCGGCTTTATCTGCTGGTGAACCCTCTATTGGAGCTACGACTTGCAATTTGCCAGTCTGCGGGTCAAGAGCAATTTGCAAGCCTACTCCTGTTAGTTCTCCAGAAGTATTTACCTGCAAACTCCGGTACTGCTCTGGATCTAAAAAGCGGGTAAAAGGGTCGTCAAGGCTCTTGAGCATCTTCTGAATTGCTTCATAAGCTGCTTGGTGATTATTCAGCGGCTTTTCCAGAGCCTTTTGTCGCGCTACCGCCCAGTTTTGATGATTAAACGTCTCATCCAGATAAGTGCGATTAACAATTCGCCACACTTCTGATACTAATTTTTGTTCCTCCGTCAAAGCCGTGGCAGGTTGGATAATTGCACCCAACCCCAAGCAAAATGCCAACACTAGCGTAAATACCAGCCGAAAAACTCGTTTTTGCATGAAGAAGCCCATTATGAATTTCACCTCAGCCCAAATTGCCTAGAACTGCCCAGTTGCTTCGTGTTTGATGAAATCTATCTCTCGACTATGTTACTTTTTTTATAGAAGTGATGCATTGTTCTAATCAAGTTGTTAAGTCAGCAGATTTCATT
Source organism: Mojavia pulchra JT2-VF2 (assembly GCA_019359325.1). Taxonomy (GTDB): domain Bacteria; phylum Cyanobacteriota; class Cyanobacteriia; order Cyanobacteriales; family Nostocaceae; genus Mojavia; species Mojavia pulchra. Next base: position 12,940 of record JAHHHN010000031.1, read on the forward strand.
GCATCCCACTCAACAAACGATAAGATCTACTTTGTGTCCACCTTTTTAGTGTTGGTTTGCAAAGAGAACGCAATACATTAAATGTTTACAGAGTGTTGAGTTTCTTAAAATTCTTATCACTCTGAAGCCTCAAAAGCAAACGAACCAATTCCTCTTTGCTGAAATCCCAAACTTGCTAGTTGGGAGATTTATCAACCGCAACCGAATTTTAGGAACTTGAGATTGTATGGCCAACGTCTACGACTGGTTTGAGGAACGCTTGGAAATTCAGGCACTAGCTGATGATGTCACTAGCAAATACGTTCCTCCCCACGTCAACATCTTCTACTGCTTGGGCGGAATTACCCTGGTTTGTTTTCTTATCCAGTTTGCCACTGGATTTGCCATGACGTTCTACTACAGACCAACAGTCGCCGAAGCTTACTCTTCTGTACAGTACATCATGACTGAAGTAAACTTCGGTTGGTTGATTCGGTCTATCCACCGCTGGTCTGCCAGTATGATGGTGCTGATGATGATTTTGCACGTCTTTCGGGTTTACCTCACAGGTGGTTTCAAAAAACCTCGTGAGCTAACCTGGGTAAGTGGTGTCATCCTGGCTGTAATCACCGTTTCCTTTGGCGTTACTGGCTATTCACTACCTTGGGATCAAGTAGGCTACTGGGCTGTGAAAATCGTCAGCGGCGTACCAGAAGCAATTCCCGTAGTTGGTGTTCTCATCTCTGACCTACTGCGTGGTGGTTCCAGCGTCGGTCAAGCTACTCTAACTCGCTATTACAGCGCCCACACATTTGTTCTGCCCTGGTTGATTGCGGTCTTCATGCTGTTCCACTTCTTGATGATCCGCAAGCAAGGCATTTCTGGCCCTTTGTAATCTCAGCCCAAGCGTAAAAAGGCAACAGCAGTCAGTTTTCAGATTGAGTTGTTTGTTTTAAACTTATGAACAATAAGAAGATGAAACATCAGCAACAAAACAACGAAGGCTTATATCTTTAAGCTGAAAGCTGTAGAAGCCCAGCCTGCGGAAAGCCGCAGGCTTGGGTTGCCTGATAGCTCATGGCTTTCACAAATGCTTTAATTCAACTTAAGCAGGAGAGCATATTTAAAAATGGCAACACAAAAAAAACCTGATCTCAGCGATCCTACGTTAAGAGCCAAACTCGCCAAAGGCATGGGCCACAACTACTATGGCGAACCCGCTTGGCCTAATGACCTACTGTATGTATTTCCCATCGTTATTATGGGATCGTTCGCTTGTATTGTGGCTCTAGCTGTGCTAGACCCAGCAATGAACGGTGAACCCGCAAATCCTTTTGCCACTCCATTGGAAATTTTGCCAGAGTGGTACTTGTACCCTGTATTTCAGATTTTGCGATCGCTTCCTAACAAACTCTTAGGGGTGTTAGCAATGGCTTCAGTACCTCTGGGACTAATCCTCGTTCCTTTTATCGAGAACGTCAATAAGTTCCAAAACCCTTTCCGCCGTCCAGTAGCAACCACAGTTTTCCTCTTTGGAACTCTCGTAACCCTATGGCTGGGTATTGGTGCTGCCTTGCCGTTAGATAAATCTTTGACCTTGGGACTGTTCTAAATTAGTCAAGTTGCTACAAAGCACTTTGACGCCTGTTAATTTCAAGAGCATGTACCGAAGTTATGATGTTTGACGACAAGCCCTCGCCTTTCCAGCGACTACAGCTGCCGTCACTCATACTTCTGAAAGATATGCTTTTCAGAAAAATCAACAGGCGTCAATTTTACTGAACCAGGTTGCATCTTGGATCTTTAGTTTTAGATTTAAAAGTTATTCCCAAATCTAAAATCATTAAAAGATCACAAACACCCGAATTTTCCACTTACTTATCACTTACTTAATATTCAAGTCAAGGTCAATGCTTAGCATAGTGCAGCAAGACCATCTGACGGTGAAGAGCGAACTAAAGCTCCTAAACCAGGTGCAACAATGGTTTGAGCAATTCTGTCTGCAACATTTGTCTCAACTTGGCTGGTCAGAGACCCAACTTTATCGTCTCAAGTTAGCATTAGCCGAAGGCTTTACTAACGCAGTGCGCCACGCTCACTCTGCTTTACCACCGGAAACAAGCATAGAGATTGAGGTGTGCTTATGGATTGACAGGCTGGAGATGAGAATTTGGGATTATGGGAAGCCTTTTAATCCTGATGCGATCGCAGAGCCAGAGCCAGGTACTCTCCAAATAGGAGGATATGGATGGTTTCTCCTCAGACGCTTGGCTGACCATGTTGTCTACGAACGTGGTTCCGATGGTAGGAATTGTTTACTGATAGTTAAATATGCTCTAGAAGGGCAGCATTAGAGGCACAGTATTTCCATATACGAGGAATTCAGTAAAGTGCTGAAAAACAAGTTTACAGGCATTTTCAAATGCGTGGAATCTAAGCCATTGTAGGGGAACAATATATTGTGCCCCTATGCGTGTGGTCTACTCAAGTGAAAAATGCGCTAAGTAATAAAGCTAACAAAAAAGCCAGCCATGTCTTCGTATTTTTGGAAATTTTTATACACGAGGGTGGCATTCAATCCTATGTAAAAGATATTTTTCGCGCTTATCAAGGATTAAGTTCAAACTATCAGGCAGAAGTATTTGTACTGCGAGATAGTTCAAATGATTCAAATCCACTAAAATCCGAAAATTTAAAATTTCATGGCTTTAAAAGCCAATCTCCCCAAATTGGGAGACTCAGAATGATAGCGGCGTTGCTTAAGTGTCTGCTTCAACAACGTCCCCAACACGTTTTTTGTGGACACATCAATCTAGCAATACTTGTACAAACTCTTTGCCAACCATTGGGTATTCCCTACACTGTCCTAACTTATGGTAAAGAAGTTTGGGAACCGCTCAAAAACAGAGAACGTAACGCACTCGCGTCCGCATCCGCAATTTGGACAATTAGCCGCTATAGCCGTGATCGCAGTTGCGCTGCCAATGCTATAGCCCCTAAAAAGGTAAAGCTACTTCCTTGTGCAATTGATGGGAATCAATTTACTCCTGGCCCCAAGTCACCAGCGTTGATGACAAAATACGGCTTAACTCATGCCAAAGTGTTAATGACTGTAGCGCGGCTGTGGCCAGGGGATATTTATAAAGGTGTGGATGTGACTATTCGGGCATTGCCAAAAATCATTGAGGTTTTCTCGGAAGTAAAATATTTAATCATTGGTCGCGGTGATGACCAACCGAGATTAGCTCAGTTAGCACAGGATTTAGGTGTAAGCGAACACGTTGTTTTTGCTGGTTTCGTTCCTACAGAACAGTTAATCGCACACTACCGCCTTGCTGATGCCTACATTATGCCTTCCCAAGAAGGTTTTGGCATTGTCTATCTAGAAGCGATGGCATGTGGAGTGCCAGTACTGTCTGGTGACGACGATGGTTCAGCTGACCCCTTGCAGGATGGTAAGCTGGGATGGCGAGTTCCCCACCGCGATCCGAATGCTGTGGCTAAAGCTTGTATAGAAATTCTTACAGGAAATGACCAACGTTGTGATGGGCATTGGCTACGAGAACAAGCGATCGCTAATTTTGGGATGTCAGCCTTGCAAAAACGTCTGCAAGAGCTACTTTGAAGGGCATTGGGCATTAGGCATTTATTATTTCTCCGTGTCCCCCTTCCCTCCTCATCCCAATTATTGACTATTAACTAAACTCGCTATCCTAGAAGGAGAGCAACACGAAATTTCAAAAATGAGCCTTAAATCTTTTCAATTGAATCTTGTAAATCTTCGCCCTTGGCTCACCTTGTTAGCAGTTACTTGGTTGCTAGCATCTTTAGGCTTGGGCTGGTTAGTTAATTCGTTGCTAATTATAGTTGGGTTGCTGTTATTGGCACCCGTGCTTGCGTTCTTTGGGTTTCGCTGGTGGCTAAAACGTAACTTAGTAGCCGATCGGTGTCCTGTCTGCCGATATGAATTTACAGGTTTAAATAATAGTCAGTTGCAGTGTCCTAGCTGTGGAGAACAGGTGTTAGTACAAAGTGGCCATTTTCGGCGCTTCACACCAGATGGCACAATTGACGTAACAGCAGTCGAAGTACCAGCGCAATCATTGGAAGATTAAAGGGAACAGGGAACGGGGTATGAGGGAAGCAGTATTTCTTCTATTCGTTGCTTGTGCTTCAAAGCGCTAGTTAGAAGCTCACGTCTAGCCCATTACTAAAGTTTGAAAGCGTCGGTCTTCCCGAATTTTGTCGAAATCAGAGTCAGTTTTTGCCATTTCTCGACATTCATCAGGATTGAGTTTGATTACTTGCTGCAAGTTCGCAATCGCTAAATCAGCGTTACTTAGTAAGCCGTAACAGCAAGCCTTGTTATACCAGGCTTCGTGTTTATCAGGTTTAATTAGTAATGCTTGATCGTAGGATGCGATCGCATCTTGATATTGTTCTAGATGCGTCAGTGCTAATCCTCGGTTATTCCAGGCTTCGTGTTTGTCAGGTTTAATTGATAATGCTTGGTCGTAGGATTTTACCGCATCCTCATATCTTCCCAAATTACGCAGAGCATTGCCCCGGTTGTACCAAGCTTCGTGTTTGTTAGGTTTAATTGATAATGCTTGGTTGTAGGATTTTACCGCATCCTCATATTTTCCTAAATTAAATAAGGCATTGCCGCGATTCTTCCAAGCTTTATGTTTGTCAGATTTAATTAATAATGCTTGGTCGTAAGATTTTACCGCCTCTTCGTATTTTCCTAAATTAAACAGGGCATTACCCCGGTTATTCCAGGCTTCATCTTTATCGGGTTTAATGGAAATTGCTCGGTCGTAGGATGTTATGGCATCTTCATATCTTCCTAAATTAAATAGGATATTGCCGCGATTGTACCAAGCTTCATGTTTGTTGGGTTCAATCAATAATGCTTGCTCATAGGAAGTTACAGCATCCTCATACCTTCCTAAATCACCAAGGGCATGACCCCGATTGTACCAGGCTTCCTCGTTGGGTTGAATCGCTAGTGCTTGATCGTAAGACGCGATCGCTGCTTCTAATTCACCCAAGTTCTTGAGAGAATTACCGCGGCTGTACCAACTGTAATTATCTTCGGGTTTAATAGCGAGTGCTTGATTATAAGATTCGATTGCCTCGGCAAATTGTCCTAAGTTTCGTAATGCATTGCCTCGGTTAACCCAGGCTTGATGTAAATTTGGTATAATTGCGATTGCTTGGTTATAGGATGTCAACGCCTCTTCATGTCGTCCTAAATTCCGCAGGGCAATTCCGCGATTGTTCCAAGCTTGATGTAAATCTGGTTTGATAGCAACCGCTTTGTCATAGGATGCGATCGCTCCTTCATGTTGTCCATCTTCATCTAGAACGTTACCTCGATAATACCAAGCTAAGTAATCATCGGGTTTAATTACTAACATTTTGTCGTAAGCGGCGATCGCATCTGCAAAACGTCCCAAGCGACTCAGTGCAATACCCCGATTACCCCAAGCTTGATAATAATTGGGTTGAATTTCTATCGTTTTATCCCAACAGGCAATAGCTTCTTGATGGTGGCTTAGTAGGGACATTTCCACACCAAAATTTAGTAGCAGGCGCTGCATTTCTGTAGGATGCTGATCCGCCAGCTTTAACATTAACTGAGTAAACGCTAAGGCATATTCTCTAGCTTCTATGTGAATACCCTTAGCTTCTATTTGCCCATCTCGCGGTTCCAGAATGCGTTCAGCATGAATTAAAAAGTTGATCGCAGCCTTAATTTGCCAACGATATCGCAACCGTTGCCAACAATTGCCACCTGCCAACATTCGTGCTGTCGCTTCTACTATAAAACGATATAGTGGGAGGTCGAATTGCCGTAGTAAATCTACTGCATCATAAATGTAGCGGCTAGCAGGGTATCTCTGGATTGATTCCTGATAGCGATTTCGCCATGTCTTTCCCAAACTTTCGCGGTAAGTGTCCGAATTTAAAGGTAAACCATCATTTCTGAGACGCTGAAGATTCTCGACTACATTTCTGAAAGTAGCATCGTTGCGTCTTGCCAATTCAGGATACTGTTGTGGCTGGGTGGGGATATTCGTTTTGGGGACAGTTACTGTTAACACATCAACAATTGCCTGATCTTCAGGTTCTGGCAATTCATAAAGCCGAAATTGCTGCCACAGCTTGGGATATTTTTCCCATTGCAGCTTTTCCCAAGCGCTTGTCTCCTCTAAAAAGTCTGGTTGCTTTTCATTACGCGCTGTAGCAATCACGCGGATTTCAGCTTTACCACAAAAATATTCGTATTTAGTTAAGGTATCGAGTAGTCGCTGTTGCAAAGGTACTGTAAACTTTTCTACCAGACTTTTTTCGGCTTCTGGTGATATCTCCTCATAACTGCGGAAGATTTTCTGATTGAGGTCATCTAAGAAAAACAATAACTTGCGATCGCCATCAATTGACCTTGGTAATCTAGCCGGAATATCCAGCCATTCATTTGGTTTCAGGTAAAGCACTGTCCAACCTGCTTGATTGAGATGCTTGGCCAATTCCGTTGCTTCCCGCGTTTTTCCCAGTCCGGTGCGCCCTACAATTAACACCCAACGATATTCCTCTAGCTGCTGTTGGAGTTCCCGGCGGATGTTGCGATTCGCTACCCGGTTTTGATAGGTGATATTGCGGTCTGCCAAGGGGTCTTTGTCATCACCGCCGAGAATGCGCTGCATCAAATCTGAACTTTGAGGTTTAATGACCTCAAAGGCAAAATTTTCCGCAGGAATGCGCCGCTGGCGTTGTCGCCACATCAGCCACCAGAAAAAACTGACAACGGCAGGCAAAATAGTAGGCAACCCGCCGGAAAGCAGGTTGTCAATAAATTCTTTATTTTCTGTATAGAAGTTGAGAATTGGCTCCAGAATGTTGAACACCCCTTGCTATACTCCAATTCAAAATTAAAAAATTCTTGGGTTTTGAATTTAGCATTTTGAATTTCCCGCAGGAGTTAATCTGCAATCAATTCCACCGCATCTTTTCCATCCCAATCTTGTAAGTAAACTCGAACAATCTCCTCTTTAGCAGTGGGTAGCTGCTTGCCAATAAAATCTGGGTGGATTGGTACTTCACGATGACCTCTGTCTACCAGGACAGCCAAACGAATCACCTCTGGTCGACCGTATTCATTGACTGCATTTAAGGCAGCGCGAATTGTCCTGCCTTTAAAAATGACATCATCCACCAGAACAACCGTTTTTCCTGTGAGGTCAAAAGGAATATCAGTTTTAGCCGGAGTCCGCAACCCAATTTGGTCAAGGTCATCCCGATAAAATGTAATATCTAATGCTCCCACTTCTACAGGCACACCTTCAAGTGTTTCAATCTGCCGGGCTAGTAATTTGGCTAATACTACACCTCTAGTATAAATACCTAACAATACTAATTGAGATAAATCACGCGTCCGCTCGACAATCTGAGAAGCAAGACGAGTGAGAGTACGACGCAGTTCTTCTGACGAAAGAATTTCAACTACTTTTACAGACATAGCAATAGCTCGATACCCTGAGTAGTTAGCAGTTATCAGTTATCAGTCTGTATACTACGTACTGTTTACTGATGACTAATTACCAATTTTCTATATCATTACCTGTTTGCGAGTATTAATAATATAGCGATCGCTACCCCCAACCAAAGCAAAAAGCAATATCTAGTTAATTGCAACGCGGACTGAATACTGACTAAAGTAATCGGATAAATGTCATCTCCCAACAGAGGCTTATGCTTAGGTACGCCACCATACCAGTTTGTACCTCCCATTTGTACGCCTAAAGTTGCTGCATAGGCGCACTCACTCCAACCCGAATTCGGGCTAGGATCACCAACTGCATCTCGACAACAGATGCGCCAAATATACAAAGGTTTAGCTGATAACAGTGCCAGAGTTATTACAGTTAACCGACAAGGCAGCCATGTTAAGTAATCTTCTAACCGCGCACTAAACCACCCTAAATAAGTATAGGGTGCTTCTCGGTAGCCCACCATTGAATCAAGAGTACTACTGGCTTTGTATGCTAGAGCTAGTGGAACTGCCCCTACAAATGGAATAAATACTCCGACAATTGCGTAAAAGAGTGGAGCCATCACTCCATCGGTGGCATTTTCCGTTACAGTTTCAAGGACGGCTCGCAAAATTTCTGGTTTTGAGAGGTTTTGAGTATCTCGACCAACGTAATTACTTAAAATATCACGCGCCTCTTCTACCTTTCCCAATGTTAAAGGTTTTAAAACAGTAACCGCTGCTGCTCTCAAGCTTCTAAGAGCAAAACAGCTCGCTAGAAGAATGCATTGTACAGCAATTGCGAATAACGGATGCAACCATTTGGCACTTTCAATTATCAAAGCGCTAATGACGCCGCTACCAATTATTAAAATAATGCCTAGTAAAATACCAGCTATTCTTTGTGTTAGGGAATTATGGCAGTATTTCAGAGACAGTTTGGTAAGACGAGAAATTACCCACCCCATAACTTGTACTGGATGAGGCCAACCCCAAGGATCACCAATTAAGTAATCTAAAGCAGCAGCAATAATTAAAATAACAGCTGATGTCATTTGTCTTTTGAATAACCAAGCCCTTCCGGGGCGGGAACAGGCGACAGAGAGCGGGGAGCAGGGAAAGAGTAAGCCCAGAAGATAAAGGAACTGAGTAACTAAATTTATTTATGAAAAATAACAAATATTTGAAACGAGGCGGCTTACCCCCATGTTTTAATGCGTCCAGGCTAAAATCCCCTATTTTGAAGTATGGGTATTAACAGGTAATACCAATGACTAATGTATATTGACTAAACTACAAAGTTAGCTTCTTCTCCAAGAGAAGCTTGCCAACTACGAGCATCATAATAAAGGTCAGCCAGAGTAATACTGTATAAAGCTTCTTTTAATTTTTGATTGAGTCTCTGCCAGAGGGTAAATGTTACCCAATCTTCAGCTTGTGCTGTTGTTGGCGAGTGGTGAGGTAAAGAAGTAATGGTTTCACCGACTGATTCTAGAATTTGTCCTATAGAGATTTGTGCAGGCTCTCGTGCTAATTGATATCCACCAATGCTGCCACGAATCGATTTCACTAACCCAGCACGACGCATTTCTATTAGTAATTTTTCTAGGTATGGAGCAGGGATATCTTGGCGATTGGCAATAGCTCTCACAGACACAGGCCCATACATTGGCTGTAAGCTTAAATCAAGCAATGCCTTGACACTGTAGTGTCCTCTCGTAGTTAGTTTCATCCTCAAAAGCTTCGTTTATTTGTCATCTGTTCAGATGTCAGTTGTTTTATATTAAACACTGATCGCTGACTAATGACTAAGGATCAGTTTTGCTTATCATTTTCTACCTCAATTATCCAGATAGGCAAGTAGACAATATTTTTAGCGCTACTTTAGAAAACTTAAACAAGTATAGTCTAGCAGTAATTCACAACATATATATAGTTATCAGCATTGCCAGGATTATACAAAATATATTGTCTTGGCAATATTGCTAATAGAGTAACAATTTAGCCTATGAATGTAATATACTTGGCAAGGCTGAAATAAAAACTAAAGGATACTGTTCCTACTAGCTCAATGTCAGCTAAAATAAAATCGATTCAAACACTTCAAACATTCGTTTTCAACCTAAGTTGATGCCTAAACAGAAAAAAATTGAACCCCTAGTCGGTGAAGAACTGCTCAGAAAAGTCAAAGAACTAGAGAACGAGAGCAAAGAAGATAAAGCTAAGAAGTGCGGCTACTATACAGTTACCAAAAACGGTATAGAGCGCGTCAATATGATGAAGTTCTTAAACGCGCTAATTGATGCCGAAGGCATTCAATTGGATAGCACACCCAGTGCTAATGGGCGCGGCGGACGTAGTGCTAGCTATAGAATTAGTGTGCAATCCAACGGGAACTTGCTGATAGGTTCCGCCTATACGAAACAAATGAATCTCAAACCAGGAGATGAGTTTCTCATCACTTTAGGTAAAAAGCATATTCGTCTGAGACAGGTAGATCCAGAAGACAGAGAAGATGCTGAAGCCATAGAAGCCACTGCTTAATAACTAGTCAGTTGTCAGTTGTCAGTTATCGGTTGTTGATATTTTACGCTGACTACTGACTATTGATTGAACGACTAATGACCACATCTGTTGTGGATAGCATTGGTAAATAGCTGTGAAGTGACTTACGCATCACTGCTAAATTGCAGGTAAGTGTAATTTGCTCCCTTTCTAGTAGGCCTAAAATCCGTTCATGGTTGTCTCTGGCTACCACAGGTAACTGATGCAAACCCCGGAGCGCCATGCGATCTAAAGCTTCAGATAAAGGTTCATCTCTCCAAGCATAGAGAATTTCAGTGGTACAAATATCTAGAAGAGTTTGACTGGATAAATAACCCGGAATTTCAGTTGGCGAATTCTGATAAGATTGCCCAAGCCGGAGGGTGCGATTAATATCTTCCAGAGAAATAATCCCAACTAAATGCTCGGCTTCATCAACTACTAAAGCACTATGACAGCGATCGCGTGCCATTTCCATAGCTGCTTCTAACACCCCAAGAGTTGTTGGCAACTTTTTAGGGCAAGTTAACATTGCATCTTCTACTAAAATTTGCTGCAAAATTTCTGTTTTTTCGTCTTTCAATTCCGAAAGACCAATTTGTTGCAGATTAGAATTAGAATTAAAATTCGGCTTGATTCGCTCTATTAGCCACACACTTAAACCCACTGCTGCCATTAAAGGTAAAACAATGCGGTAGTCGCGGGTTAATTCAAACAGCATTAAAATTGCCGTTAACGGTGCTCTGACACTAGCAGCCAGAACTGCTGCCATTCCCACCATGGCATAAGCAGGCGGTGCAGCCATCAGTTCCCCAATTGCAGGGGCTATCAAAGTCAAAATTTTGGCATAAGCCGATCCGAAAGAAGCACCCAGAAACATCGCTGGTGCAAACAACCCACCTACGAAACCACTACCAGTACTAACTGCTGTCATCAACAGCTTCACCAGCAGTAGTGCTACCAACAAGGGTAATGAAAACTCCACATCTTGCAGCATCGCTTGTACAGTGCCATAACCGATGCCCAAAATTTGCGGAAAATGCAAAGCTAATACGCCGACAATGACACCACCAATAATTGGATGTATGGGCTTAGGAATTCTTCCCACAAAAGCAAAACCGGGAATCTGGCCAGCAAAGCAGGCTTTGGCTAAACGAATTGATTCCTTATATGCCAGAGATACGAGACTTGCCCCTAAACCCAACCCTAAATAAAGCGGTAATTCCAAGGGACTGCGGACTTGATAGACAGGTAAAGCAAAAGCAGGTTGTGCCCCTAAACCGATTTGAGCAATTAATGCCGCCACTACCGCTGCTAGCAGCACTACACTTACAGCAGAGGTAGCAAAAGAAGTAGCACCCATCACCACTTCTAGAGCAAAAAACACTCCGGCGATCGGAGCGTTAAATCCAGCTGCCAATCCAGCAGCAGCACCAGCACCCAAAAGCAAGCGCTGTTGCTCTTGGGATACTTGTAGCACCAATGACAATAACATGCCAAAATTGGCACCTATTTCTACACTTGGCCCCTCTGGGCCCAAAGAAGCACCGCTTCCTAGTGACACAGATGCCGCTAACATCTTAGTTACTGGACGTAATGGTTGTTTGATCTCTTTTCCTTGGGAAGCCGCAATCAAAGATGAAAGCCCAGGCCCAAAGTCTTGAGTGCGCCAGCGCATCAATCCGACGATTAATCCGCCAAGAGTGGGAACACAGGCTAAAGTCCACGCACCCCAAACACCGATAGCGCCCATTAAATTTTCCAGCATCAAGCTATGAATTAGCTGGATTAAATAATGAAAAGTAACTACACCCATACCTGTACCGCCGCCAATTAAAATGGCTAAAAGCAGCACAACAGTTTCTATAGATGGTTGAAAACGGTTAATTAAGCGGGCTAAACGGGCGGAAGGTGAAGGAAAGGCAGGTTGTTCAGTCACCTTCCTCAATTCAGTGGGAGGCAAGAGAGTCATTGACAGGTGAGGTAAATGTAAGAAAAAATTTAAATTTTTATCTGTTACTTCTCATTGTGAGCCATTATTTAGCAACCAGACAAGTTAGGTTGATTGGCAGAATTTACAAAGTTTTAGTTAAAAAAAATTCTACTGCTTAAAATTTTTATGGCGAGAATGGTTAAATGAGAGAGAATTAATAGTTAAGGGTCAACAATAGGTGGTAAATTACGATTCCATAAGGACTCCATCTTTGTAAAAAAAATACAGTATGTATAGGCTGGGTGGTTGCATTATAAGCAAATAGTAAAGGAGAGCCATTCTCTACAAAATCTAGCTATACTCGTGTTGCGACTATTGAACCATCCTTAGTAAAAATAAAACTGTATGTATGATTAATGACTCATGTAAGACCATACCGATGAGTCTACTAAGCATTGATCAGGGCTTCAATATAGCTAGCTATTGTTTATAGAGTAAGTAAATGGACTAGGCGGACAAGGTAGATGAATACACACACCTTTGATAATCATTACGTTACTTGCCCAATTTGCCAGAGAAATGCCGCGCAGAAACCAATTAAGACGTGCATTGGCTTGTTTAGCTGTCCGTATTGCCAAGAACGGCTAGTAGTTTGCCAGAGTGGGCATTATGTCCGCGATCCTTTTACTCTCAAACAGATGATCGTATCTTCGGCGCTACGGCGTCAAAGCAGACCGTTAGCTAGGATTATACGAGATTTCGTTTTCCTTAAACGTCCTGTGGTAGCCCTGGTTGTGGGAGGTGCTATTCTTTTGAGTACGATTGCCATAACACAGCAGAACACAAGCTGTGATCGTCAACCGATTGAAAAAACAGAGAAAATAAAAGAAGTAAGGGAAAATTCGCAATAAATATATTTACTTTTATAATTGCTTTTGTCTGCTTTTATACACTGTTAATTAAAGTATAATAACACCGTATATTTTCTACAACAGAAAGTATACGGTGTTATTTCATCCCTAAACCTATGGCAGAAAGTACTTTTGCACTTTTGTGATAAAAAGCCAACTTACCGAAAGTCGGCGAGAAAGCCTACTCCTTCAAGGGGTGGGATGAGCTTAAGGTAATTTCTACATTAGGCCTGATGCTGGGATGAACAGTAAAGATGGCGTTATGTTTACTAAGCAGCTTTCGAGTAGATGCTGACATAGAAAACTTAACAATTCAAGGTGAATCCTGAATTAAAAATTTTAGATTGTCCCCATTAATAAATTTTGGGTAGGTTCTTTGTGAATCTAAAATTTTGCGATCACTTATGAGGTAAAACGTTTAGAAATTGACAAAAGCAGGATTAGGGATTGTAGCCTCACACTTTGAGATGTTTACAACCGATTGGTATCTTTTGTAATCAGTTTCCAACCTTCAGTTTGGTCAATTAGCTTAATGGAATCCAGGTGGAGATTGTTATAAGCAGATGCATTAATTAGAAAGTAGGGTTGCCCATTGTAATGCCAATAGTATTGTAGTTCCCCCAGGGATGCCGGAATAATAGTGCGATCGCTATAAAAATCCAACGAAGGACGGCTGTAGGGAAAAGATGTGTAAATCTTCCTAACAGCTGGATTTGCTCGCGCTATCATGCTAGCGACTGGTTTAACTGGATAGGCTTCCCATAATTCCCAAACCCAATAGTTAGATTTCATTAACAGCAACAGTGAAATATAACTTCCCCAAAACAAAATCTTGAGGAATTGGCCATCGCCTCTCTCTGCGAGAATAGCTGCTAAAGTCATGGTTAGAGCAATAGCTGCAAAAATCATCTGTAAGTCTGTTTTCGGTACTGTACCCCAACTAAAAAAAATGCTACCAGCAGAAGCCACTACAGCAAGTAGGGCCAACCCAGCCACCCAAGAACGGGGATAAGGTGACATTAAAGGTAAATTTTCTGTCTCTGTTAGCTGGGCACCAAAAGCTAAAGCTAAACTAGGGTAAATCGGGAATAAGTACCACAGAAGTTTGGTTCCCATAAAGGAAATTATTAGCAGGTAAACACCACTCCACACCAGTACTAGTTTTGCCCAGCTAAGATTGCGATTTTCCCAAGTTAAGCGTAGGCTTTGTGGCAAAAAAAGTAACCAAGGCCAGGCGTACATCATAATTTCCTTGAGATAATACCAATGTAGTCTGGAGTTATCCTCAGAAACTGTGCCAATTCGGTTAATCGGTTGATCTATAAAAGCAACCTGCATGAAAGTATGACCATAGTGCAATAGCTGGGCGCTATACCAACAAAGTGCTGGCAAAGTGCCAATGAAGATTGCTATCCACAAATAGTAACTAGTCAGTAGCCTTGGTGTGTCCCAAAACAAAAATACAATTGCGATCGCACCTAGCAATATGCCTAACATTCCTTGAGTCAGACAGATTAATCCAAAGCCGATGCCAATGCCAAGACAGTAGCGCAAATCTCGGCGCGATCGCAATACACACAACATCATTATCATCAAAAAACTTACTACCGTGCCATCCAACATCGCCAATCGTCCATGACGCACTACAGGTAGCATTGTGAGGTAGATTAAAGCGCTGTAAATAGCTGCCCATCGTTGGCGAAATATTTCTCGCCCAATGCAATACAGTATAGGTACTGATAAGGATGTTAAAATTGCTCCTGGTAAGCGTGTAGTCCATTCATTAACGCCTCCAAGGGAATAAACCCAAGCAATTAGCAAATGCATCAAAGGTGGCTTGTCATGATAAGGTTCACCTCCCAAAGTTGGGTAAAGCCAACCCATTGAACCTGTTGGAGAACGCAAAATCTCACGGGCAACCTGTGCCACAGTACCTTCATCCCAATCTCGTAGCGGTGCGCCTCCAAGATTTACGCTAAATAGTAACACTGCCGCCAAAAGCAGCACTATTAACCATACCCCATCAATCCATTTTTCAATCGTCCGATGCTGTTTTCCTAGATGACCCCAAATAAAGCTTCCTTCTTGCATATTCTATGATAATCATTTTACTTGCTGGTTTGATTACATAGAGATCAAAGCGAGTCTCTAATGTTGCCACCCAGTAACAACCTGTGGGTTTAACAATTGCTAGATTCCAAATTAACTCAAATTTTTCTGAATAGTAAATTTTTTTTATAAGAAAATCGCCTAATTTTTTTATTTAAGTTTACTAAAGATATTGCCTAAAAAGTTGATACAAGTAAGCCGATTTTAAAAGTTTGTATAACTAAGTAATTACTGTGACTAAGGAATTTGATATTTATTTAGTTAATTACTAAAATTTCCTGTTTTAATAACTCAGGGACACATGGTGACAGTGTTTAAATTATCATGTATAACCTCAGCAACCCAACCGTTTTTGGATTATTGGTGATTTTCAAAACCTAAAAATAGATAAAATAATTACAAATATAAAATTTTATTTCTGATAGGATTGCCACAAAAACTTGATAGTAAAAGTAGCAAAAATAGCTAAATTAATTAAATCATCAGAAAGCTATAGCTATTAAAAAATAAAAATAATTTCTAAATGCCACTCTTTATCTTGACGAATAATTTCAATCTGGCGAATGAATTCTCGAAAGTAAAATCTTCGCTCGGCTTCTGATAAATCTAGCCAAAATTGCGGAATTGAAACAGCTTGGGCAACAGAACGCAAGTTTACAGGTGGGAGAGTCGCTAGCTTTGCTTGGAGTGCAGAAATTTCTGTGCGGAGTTTGTATACTCTCAACTTTGCGGTTTCAGTATCTAAAACTCCAGTTTCTACTAAAGCAGGTATTTGAGTGAGTATTTCTTGCTGACGAGCGATCGCCTCTCCTAAACTATTCTTAATTGCATCCAACTGCGGAAAATTCACCCCCGCCACTGCTAGGGGTAAATCCTGGCAAACTTTTGTAATTGTATTTTCTAAAATCTTTTCGTAGGGAATGGCGCGACACTTGGGGCGTTGGGGACAGCTAATAGGACGTAAATAAAGATACTCTTTGTCTTGGTATCGTTGGGTAACGCGGGTAACAGTCATGTGAGACTGACACTCGCTACAAACAACCAACCCAGCCAAAGAACGCGGCGCACTCGCACTTCGAGATGGTAAACGACTATTACGGCGCAAAAGTCGATCAACTTGGGCGGCTTCTTCCTGGGAAATTATGGGAATGTGAGTATTAGAGATAATTGCGCCATCTTGATAAGCTATATTGCCTCGGTAAACTGGATTAGTCAGCCAGCGCCGTCCCGTCGTCACAGAGATTTTCTTACCGTATTTTTTTGCCAAGTAACGGACTGCACCCCGCAAGGAACCATAAAGCAAAAATTGTTCAAAAAAATCTTTGACTACTGGGGAAGTACTGCGGTCAACAATGTATTTATCTTTGCTGCGACGGTATCCATAAGGCGGTTTGCCAGGTGGAGGCGCGGTATCCAGACGGCTACGGGCGTGTCCTTGGCGGATACGGTGGCTACGCTGCTGACGTTGAATTTCGTGTAGCAATTTCAGCAATTCGGCGCGGAGATTGCCATTTTCCGATGTGTAGGGTTGTTCAGTAGCAATGACAACTATACCGATTGCTTCTAGTTCACTGAGGCGATCGCTCACTTCCTTTACAGTATCACCCAACTCTTCCAAGCGGCGGATTAATAGATAATCTGCTGGTTCAGCTTTGCAATCAGTGAATAATTGTTGTAATTCAGACCGCTGACCTAAATCATAATAAATCCGATCCACTTCCCATCCCCAATTACTAGGATCAGGTGGGGTTTCTAATAATGGATCACTATAACTGTAGGCAATGATTTTCATTCGTCATTGGTCTTTTGTCATTAATATTTTGTCAATAGTCAAGAGTAATTAATTATTCTCCTTATTTCCAATGCCCCATGCCCCATGCTCAATGCCCAATGCCCCATTCACTGCTGACTCAATTCGATAATATTCCCATCCGGGTCTTGGATGAAGAGGGCAGCACGACCAGAAGCGCTGGCTTGGATGGGATAATTGTGAGCCAGCAATTCCTGCTTGGCGATGTCTAAATCAGTAACCGAGAAAGCAAAATGAGGGTTACGTCCCCATTTTTCATTTTGGTTTTCTGTAGGAACAGATGGCGCAACTATTAAATGAATTTGATAGTTGCCGACTTGATACCATGCACCAGGGTATTTCAGGGAACGATTAATTTTGGTTAGTCCCAATACTTTGCCATAAAAGTGTTCGGAGCGTTCGAGGTCAGTAACAAGAATGGCGGTATGGAGACTGTTGGTAATTTGCATGGCCGATAAATGCGATCGCGTCTATTTAAATTTTGACCTATTTCAACCACAGAAGATGCAAACGCATGGTGTGCCAATTGGCCTAGTGATCGTCCCCCCATTTGTTGCAAACGTTTTGATTTTATTTATGGATCAGGCAACATCCATAACAAACATCAAAGCATTTGTTACAGACGTTTTAATTTTATTTATGGATCAGGCGACATTCATAACAAACATCAAGGCATTTGTTGTAAACGTCTTGATGATATTTATGGATCAGGCAACATTTATAACAAACATCAAAGCATTTGTTGCAAACATCGTAATAAAACCAGGAAATCGGTTAAATTTGCAATAAACTCGTTTGGGACAAGCGACGCTATAACCTAGCTTGCCCCAATTCATCCCACTGTTCTGCAACGCTATTTCTTCCTTGCCTCTTGCAATTCACTGCGATCGCGCTTCGGCGGCGGCGACTTCTAGCAGTGTCTTCAATACTGAGTCAGGATTGAGGCTGATTGAATCAATTCCCTGTCCTACAAGGAAACGGGCGAATTCTGGATAATCGCTGGGTGCTTGACCGCAGATACCGATTTTCCGTCCTTGCTGTTTGACTGTGCGGATTGCTTTAGCTATGATTCGTTTCACAGCTTGATTGCGTTCATCAAAGAGATGCGCTACTAACTCCGAATCCCGATCTAGTCCTAAAGTTAATTGAGTTAGATCATTTGAGCCGATGGAAAAGCCATCAAATATTTTACAGAATTCATCTGCCAATAGTACGTTACTGGGCAATTCACACATCACGTAGACTTGTAAATTGTTTTCGCCTCGCACCAAACCATGTTTTGCCATCTCTGCAAGTACGCGCTGACCTTCTTCGGGGGTGCGGCAGAACGGTATCATTAAAATTACATTAGTTAAGCCCATTTCATCCCGTACTCGCTTCATAGCTTGGCACTCTAGAGCAAAGCCTTGACGATAGCGATCGCTGTAGTAGCGAGAAGCACCACGCCAGCCAATCATCGGGTTTTCTTCGTTGGGTTCAAACTGTTTGCCACCAAGGAGATTAGCGTATTCGTTACTCTTAAAGTCCGACAAACGGACAATCACAGGTTTGGGATAGAAAGCAGCTGCTATAGTACCAATTCCTTGAGCAAGTTTATCTACAAAGAATTGCTTTTTATCTGCATATTGGATAGTTAACTCGGCAATTTGGCGTTTAGTAAGTTCGTCTTCCAACGCATCAAAGTGAATTAAGGCTAGCGGGTGTGTTTTGATGCGGTTGGCAATAATAAATTCCATCCTTGCTAATCCCACGCCATCGTTAGGAATAGCCGCTAAACTGAATGCTTCTTCTGGATTGCCCACGTTCAACATAATTTGAGTACGGGTACGAGGCAATTTTTCTAAGGGTAGTTCTTGTACTTCATAAGGTAATAAACCTTGGTAAACTTTTCCAGTTTCACCCTCAGCACAACTAACGGTGATTTCTTGCCCTGTCTTTAATATAGTTGTGGCATTACCACAACCGACAATCGCCGGAACTCCCATCTCTCTGGCAATAATTGCTGCATGGCAAGTACGTCCACCAGAATTAGTGATAATTGCACTGGCACGTTTCATAATTGGTTCCCAATCAGGGTCAGTCCGGTTTGTAACCAGTACCTCTCCTGGTTGGAAAAGCTGAATTTGCTGCACATCCAGAATGACTCTAGCTTTACCTTGCCCGATCATCTCACCCACGCTACGACCTGTGACAAGAGGCACGGGTGCACAGGGGCGGAGGGGCAGAGGGGAATTTGAAGCTCTTTTCTCCTCTGCTCTCCGAAGTTCGCCCGGAGGGTTTCCCTCCTTGCGACTTCTCTTCCTGCTCCCTTGCTCCCCTGCTTCCTTTACGAGGTGATAACTACGCAGCACGTTTTTGGTTTTCTGAGACTGTACTGTTTCGGGACGTGCTTGGACAATAAATAGCTCATTAGTGATGCCATCTTTTGCCCATTCAATATCCATCGGTGTGTATGTACCGCGTACTTGGGAATAATGTTCTTCAATGAGGCAAGACCAGTGGGCAAGTTGTAAAATTTCCTCATCATTGAGCGCAAATACGCTGCGTTCAGAAGGTTGAACTGGGATATTTTTGGTCAATTTTGTGCCGCCCTGGTCATAGACCATTTTAATTTCTTTACTACCAAGGCGTTTTTCTAGAATTGAGCGATATCCCTGTTTCAAAGTAGGTTTAAATACTAAATATTCATCTGGATTAACTGCTCCCTGGACAACATTTTCGCCCAAACCGTAGGTAGCGGTAATCAAGGCAGCATCTTTAAACCCTGTCTCAGTGTCGATGGAGAACATGACGCCAGAACTTGCCAGGTCAGAACGTACCATTTTTTGCACACCTACCGATAGAGCAATGTCAAAATGGTCGAAACCTTTTTTTTGACGATAGGAAATGGCACGGTCAGTAAAAGTTGAGGCGAAGCACTTGTGGCAAGCTTCTAATACAGCTTGTAGCCCGTGGACATTTAAATAAGTTTCTTGCTGTCCGGCAAAGCTAGCGTCGGGTAAGTCTTTAGCAGTAGCGCTGGAGCGAACTGCTACATCGGTATCGGCATCATATTGTTGACAAAGACCTAAGTAAGCTCTGGCGATCGCTTCCTGTAATTCTAAAGAAAATGGATTCTGGAGTATTAACAACCTAGCTTTTTTACCACGCTGCCGCAGATTGTTAACATCTTCAATATCTAAATCTGCAAAAATTTCTCTAAGCTTTGTTTCTAAACCTGCCGCAGAGATGAAGTACCTATAAGCGTAAGCAGTAGTTGCAAATCCTGTAGGAACTTTTATACCTTTGCGCCTGAGCTGCCGAATCATTTCTCCCAAAGAAGCGTTTTTGCCACCTACCAAGGGAATATCTACAATCCCAACTTCACCCAAAGGTAAAACTAAGGCTTGTTCTTTGGAAGCTTGGCGATCCGCTTCTTGATTTTCCCGTATTTCTAGCATCGTTTAAGTTCGTTTAACGTATAAAAATACTTAAGTTAGATGTATTAGTTATTTCTAGGCTTAAGTTTCACACTTATATTTATACGCACATAATTTGAGGATCTTGTGAGGATGTAGCTAATACTACTGTGCTTGCTAACGTGGAACTACGAGCAAGTAACATCAAGCGACTCTACAAAGTTTTTGGAATGCAATTCACATCTAGCATCATCAGAGTCATGCATGAGCAAATGTGTACAAAGATTGCAAAAATAAAAATCCTTTAATCTTCCTCACAAGTTCCTCATATTTAAAATTTATCCTCAAAATATAAAGAGTTTGTTTTTAATTGTGACGTGCTTAAGAATCGGCTGAAGTGATTTTCAAGAACGTTCTTTATTAATTAGGTTTTCTAAAAAATATGAATTACTGCCCTTGCTGTTCTGATGTGCTGCTACAACATATAAATGGTTCTAAGATTTACTGGTTTTGCCGCCACTGCTGGCAAGAAATGCCAGAATCTCTGAGCCAACGAGTCGGTCTATTATCCGAAAATGTTGTAGAAGAGCTACCTAAAATCCTTCATCACCAAAAGAAAGCTATTACTACGGTTTATTCCAAGAAACGGACAAGTACTATAAATGGGTGGATAGGAAGGCAAGATATCCCTGCCTAAAAGCATCAACCAGCTACAAGCTGCTAGTGTAACGGTAAATCTCAGTAACCTATCCGAACTGTCTCACAAACTTAAGAGCAACTTGCAACCATCATTGCGCTCAAATTCGCCATCCCTCAAGTTTTCGTAAAAAGGCTCTCAAGTGATATTATTTCCGTTCATTTGGCCATAATCAAAACTTCCCCGCCTCCCTTCATTTCTGGGAGTGCAGCCGCCTGGGTCGGGCTAATCCTTACAACAGCACTGTCTGTGTGTCTGCACGTCGGTATTAATTATGGGTATTGAACTGGACAAGATTTAACCCATACATCGCTGTTCATCCATTTATCAACCTCCGAATCAGCTTCAAGGCTTTCTGGTTTTAAATTTTCATCTTTAATGGTAAATTTTGAAATTGCCACTCGCGCAGTTAAGCTGCTATAAGCTGCTTCAATCTTGTTGCCAATCTTCACAACTTAACAGGTCAATAATTCTATCTCTGAGCAAGAATTCATTGCTTTCTAGCTCAAGCTCAATACTGTCCCAGTCACGGCCGGGAATATATTGATAGAGAGTGTAAATTGGCTGTTGTCGATTAAGTAATCCTTTCTTTACTAATTGCCGTGCTTCTTCCTTGATTAACTGAATGCCATATTTAACAGGAGTATCCATAGCTCGTTACCTCGCTTTTGTTCAAGGAATTAAGGCTAGAGACATTAACTCTTTAGCCTCTAACATAAACATATCTAAAAACGTGGAGACAATTGTGACTAATGAACACAAGGCAGCCACTACTCAAAAGTAAATCGAGATACGAAATGCCTGTATCACAGTGCCACATTCTTGATCAAAACAATTAATTAAGCCTCATTGTTCTAAGTTTAGTAATAGCATGAGCTTTATGTAACTTAAGATATATTGTGCTTAGTAAAAAACCACTATACTTACCAAGTATTCGTCTAGAGCGAAGTTAAATAAATCTTGGTTACGCTGGCATTGTGTTTTTATAAGATAGCAAGTAGCTAATGATTGTCTCCTCTCCCGTAGTGCTGAACTCACTGCATAGCGCAATGATATTAATTCTCTGTTTCTAGCATTTGCTTTGCTGCCAAAAGCTGCTGCCTATGTTCTTCACTGACGGTAGGATATTTTAGATTGAGTTCTTGTAATTTTGTACAGATAATATCTGCAACTGCAAGGCGCGTAAACCATTTGCGATCGGCAGGAATTATGTACCAAGGTGCCCATTCAGTACTAGTATTACTAAAAACATCTTCGTAAGCATTCATATAATCATCCCAAAAAGCTCGTTCACGGGCATCATTGGCAGAAAATTTCCAATTTTTTTCTGGTGTTTCAATTCGCGCTAAAAAGCGCTTTTTTTGTTCGGATTTGGAAACATTGAGAAAAAATTTGAGAATGACTACACCATTATTTACCAAATACTTTTCAAAATTGTTGATTTCTTCAAAACGTTGCTGCCATATTTGGTTACCCTCCGGTAAATGGGGAAGTTGCTGCTTTTTGAGAATTCCCGGATGGACACGAACCACTAATACTTCTTCATAATATGAGCGGTTGAATATGCCAATGCGGCCGCGTTCTGGCAAAGCTTTTGCTGAACGCCACAGGTAGTCATGATCTAATTCTTCTGCACTTGGGGCTTTGAAACTGAATACCTGACAACCTTGGGGATTAACACCAGACATTACGTGTTTAATTGTGCTATCTTTGCCAGCAGCATCCATTGCCTGAAAGATAATTAGCAATGCATAAGTATTTTGGGCATAAAGAATATCTTGATAATGTACTAGTCTTTGAATATCTGCTTGTAATTTTCCTTCAGCATCAGTTTTTTGTTGGTAAATACCCTTATAAGCTGGGTCGTATTGCTTGGCTAAAGAAATCTTTGACCCAGGTTTAACAATAAAAGCGTCATGATTCATATAAAATTTCTCCCTGTGGTATTTATATCTAGCCAGCTTTTACACAACAAAGTATTAAAGTTAGCAAATTGACTTTGGTTTTAAATATCAGATGTTGCGATCGCATGATTGCGCTACGCTTCCTTGCGATCGCTCATCAAGATTTAACGTTTTCGTAGTTTTCGCGGCTTACGGATCGGACGCATTGCTTCTCGACCCAAAATAAACATCCCCGCTACACCCAAGCAGACACACCAAATATATTGATACCAATATTGCCGAATCTGTTCAACTGTCTTAAGTTCTAGTTGTAACGTGTTCAAGTAAAGCAACAACACAAGTATCATTAGCGCGCCAAAACCAACAAAACTTAAACCAACAAAAATCCTTGCAGGACGTAGTTCAAAGTCGCTAATTTCTTCCAAGTTAATTTCTGCTAGTATCTTTAAGGATTCCTCTGCTACAGATGAGGTTGTTTGTAATCTGTTACTTAGCTTAGGCGGTAAAATTGGCACTAGTGTTGCAACTGTGGGACGGCGTAGCAAAGCCTCAGTATCTCGCAGTAATTGCAGCGGTCTACGAGCAGTAGCAGGCTCTTGCAATTCTATATTGTCTGTAGCAGTTGTGGCGGTAGCTTTGCCTTCAAAATCCATACACAGCAAGCCTCAGAATTAACCAGGATGTAAATAGCCTAGCGAATCGGTTAGGGGCTATGCAAATAGCAAGTCCTAATTGTGTAACATTTTGACACAGGGAGTAATCAACTGATCGCGGCGTTCCTCCCACAGCTTCGGGACAAGGGGACAAGGGGCTGGGCAATTTCTTTAATCCCCAATGCCCAATGCCCCATGCCCAATGCCTATTTGTATCAATCTTAAAGTGAAACAGTATCAGAACTCAGCACTTTGATTGGCTTTGTGAAAATCTCCTTTGTGATGACCATTCTGCATGAGAATTAGCTGCTTAAGCGAGCCACTGATACTGCGAGGTTTGGGGACTTCGCCTTTACCTGCGGGCCAGCCTTCACGCTGACGCGAGCGATCGCCATCTGTCTCTTCTGTTTGGTCGTGGAATAAGATTTGTCTGGTGGGATAGGGTAAGTCGATGCCGTTTTCGACTAACTTTTTCTTAATTGCAGAAAGCACCTTGTCCCTTGAGTCTAAAGCATCTGCTCGTCGCGGCGGATTGACCCACCAGCGAACACGGATATTCACAGTGCTTTCATCAAGTTCCATCACCAGTACGTCGGGAGCCGGGTCTTTTAACACAACATTTACACTGTGTAGAGCTTCCAACATTAGTTGCTTGGCCCGGTCAATATCATCATTGTAGCCAATGCCAATATCGTATTCTAACCGACGATTATCAAAGGCGGTGTTGACAGTTACCGAATTTGTAAATAGTTCAGAATTGGGAATGACAATGCGACGACCATCGTAAGTTCTAATACTTGTCGCCCGTGTCTGGATATTTTCTACTGTACCTTCAAAGTCTTTAAAAATAATTTGATCGTCAATTTTGAACGGCTCAGTTAAAAGGATTAAAATACCAGCTAAAAAATTTTGAAGGATGTCGCGGAATGCAAAACCAATTGCTACCCCACTGATTCCCAGTAATTGCACCAAATCACCTGCTCGTAGTGAAGGTATTACAATTGACAGAGAAATAAACAAACCCACTAATACTGTGGCTCCCTGCGCTAATCGTCCTAACACCATGCCCAAATTGCGAGCGTGGCGACGATTGCGGGTAAGGCGCTTGACTAGTTGCTTGATTTGCCCACCAACAAAGACAAATACTGCAAAGACAATCAACGCCAGCACTATGTTAGGCAACAGAATAATGAAGTCCTGAATCATTTTCTGCACCTTGTCCCAAAGTGCGTTTATCTCTGCGTTCATCCAACCTCCTCTTTAACTAATCGTTGTAGATGTTATTAAAAAATTAGGCGGTTAAATTCCTCCTCAGGGTTGTAAATAGGTGCGTTACAAGACAGATTACTAAGCAATTTAAAAGAATATAAAGGCGATGAGGCGATCGCTGATGATAAAATGCGATCGCTTCTGGTAATGCTGAGTTTAAATACGGAAATTTCGTGTTCCGAACTCGGAGTTTCCTGTTCCAAGCTCGGAGTTTCATGTTCCAAGCTCGGAGTTTCGTGTTCCGAACTCGGAGTTTCATGTTCCGAACTCGGAGTTTCATGTTCCAAGCTCAAAGTTTCCTGTTCCGAACTCGGAGTTTCATGTTCCAAGCTCAAAGTTTCCTGTTCCGAACTCGGAGTTTCCTGTTCCAAACTAGAACATTCTTGTTTTAACCTAGAAGTTTCCTGTTTTAATCAATAAACTTCTTGCAAAAATTTAAATTAATACCAATTTGGAAAAGAAACGCGACAAATATAGGAAGTAGGGACACAAAAGTTTCTGCCCCTACAAATGATTGATGTGTTGTAAAAATTTTTTGAATTGGTATAACACTAAAATAGATCCCCCAAACCCCCTTAAAAAGGGAGCTTTAGATGTTCCCCCCTTAAAAACGGGGGTTAGGGGGGATCACAGTTTCAGGCTTCAGTGTGTAAGTCCTAAAAAAACCACAGATGTACACAGATATTTATCGGTATGCATCTGTGTTTATCTGTGGTTCGATATCAAAAACTAATTTCAGTGGATGTAAAAGTTAGATTTTAAGAAGCTGCGGACTGCAATTGTTCAAGTCGCGCCAGTACTTCTGTGCTGTGGATGTTTGGGTTGACTTTGACAAAAGTTTCACGCAGAACGCCTTCTGGATCAATGATAAAACTGTGGCGCATAGATACGTAACCAATCCAAGAACCGTAAGCTTTACTCACTGCACCAGTAGTATCAGCCAATAAAGGAAACTTCAGCTTTTCTGAATCACAAAATTCAGCATGGGAATCAACATCATCAGCGCTAACTCCAACAATCTGGGTATTTTTTTCCAAATATTTAGGCAAGTCTTGCTGAAAACGACGAGCTTCTATGGTGCAACCAGAGGTGAAGTCTTTAGGATAAAAATAAAGAACTACCCACTTACCGCGCAGTTCCGAGAGAGAAATCTTGCCATTGCCTGTGTTGGTTGGCAAAGTAAATTCTGGTGCTGGTTGATTAATTGTAGGAAGTTTGCCACCAAGAGCATCAGCAGCAGGTGTAAAATTCAGCCAACTGATCACCGCAAAACAGGTAGCAATTAATGTACTCAAAAAAGTGCGACGAGAAATCATTGTGCAGAGTAGAATTATAACTTCACACAAGTTTACAATTCTTCCTTACTACTATTCTCATTCTTGATCAGATTCGGGAGCAATAGAAGGAGTATCTGTACTTTCGATGTATTGGCTATCTAGAAGAAAGGCTCCTTTGGCAAAGCGAATACCCCAATATCCGCCAGGGCGACGGTCAATTACTATACCTTCTTCTCCCAAGTGAATTACATCCGGGGGACGTAACATCGGCATGGGATCAGCAGTTTTAACGTAGGGTGGTATCGCTACGACACGTACTTTACTACCAATGGCAAATTCTTTGGACATTTTAAAACAGCGAGGAGTTTTGAATTAACTCATAACTCAAAACTCCTAACTTTTGCTAGGGGGACTAGCCAATTGTCTCATCTGGTGTGAAGGATGGTGCTGAGTAAAGAAGTGAAAAAGTTGTCGCGTAGCGCAACGCACCATCCGAGATTTTCGGTGCATTAGGATGTTCCGCCCATAACGCACCCTACCGAATGAAGACTGCTTTTGCACCCGGTATATCCTCCGCTGGCAAGGGGTTGGAAACTCCGGTTTTGCTCAAAACTCAGCACTTTTATAGGACTTACGCACTGAAGCCTGAAACTCTGATCCCGCCTTCAAAAAGCTACGGTGTACACACAAGTCTTTGAGAGTTGTCCTACAGGCTTTTGATCCCCCCAACCCCCCTTAAAAAGGGGGGCTAAAATCCCTTAAAGTCCTCCAATTTATCGGAGGATAATGACGGATCTACAATGATTTCGGTTTAGTACACAGATGTGTGTACACCGTAGCTTCAAAAGGGGGGAATTTCTAAAGCCACGCCACTGAGGGAGTCGGGGAACCCACAAGGGCGCAGGGCTGCCCCTTTTTAAGGGGCTTGGGGGATCTGAGTGCGTAAGTTCCGTTTTAGCTCAGGACTCTTAATTGTTGGCTAGAGCAAACAATGCTTGCACATCAGTTAAGGGTAAATGCCAGAGTAATTCTGGTTGCCAAGTATCTGGGTCAAAGTGAGAGTGATAACCTCGTTGGTATGCTTGCCACAGTCTGTCCCAACTAAACTGTTGTCGATAATCTTGGTGTTTGTAGATAACTCGCAACAGTCCTAGCTCTAGCATTAGGTTAGTTAATCGAAACTTAGTTCCTAATACAAATGCTTGTAATTCAGCTTCACCGATGAGGTCTGTACCATAACCTGTGAGAACATGAATACCATCGTGGAGTTGCTTGCGACGGATACCTGTGGTGAATGGTTGTAATTTGTTTTCATCAAGCAAGTTTGCCCAAGCTCTACCAAAAGTTCCTTGAGGAAGCGATCGCAATTTCTCTATATATACAATTTGAGGGACAGCTATTCCCTGTGCTTCAGCGTGGCGATCAACTAAATCTAAAAGTTGTTGCAGGCGAGGAGTGGGATTTGGGGAAGCATACAGAGGTTGCATCATACACTGCGATATTAATGCCTAGAATTTAAGCCTAGAATTTAAGATTGTGGCCCTTGGTTAGAATTACGCTGTTGACGGCGTGAACGTGCATTCTCACGAAGTTCCTGAAGTTTTGTCCGTTGTTCGGGAGTCAGTACTGCTTGAATTCTTTGTTGCGATGACTCCATAATTTGCTTCATTTGAGCTTTTTGAGCTTCAGTTAAATTCAGCCTCGCAAAACCTCTGTTGGGACGCTCACCTGCTTGTCTACCGTTGGGACGCTGGCCTGGCTGTTGTCCTGCTTGACGCTGATCTCTTTGCGCTTGACGTGCTTGGAGTTGTTCTTGTAACTGGTTTTTTTGTTCTTGGGTTAGAACTGCTTCCATTTGGGTACGGGTTTCACGACGAATTGCTTCTATTTGGCTTTGTTGTGCATCCGTTAGTCCCAGTTGTCTCCATAGCCCTTTCTTGGGAGCTTTTACATTTGGTGTTTGTGTATTTTGAGCTTGTGCAACTAGTCGGTTTGAAGAAAAGCCTGTTTGCGCTTTTACAGCAAAGGGAGTTGCGCTTAAAGTTAAGGCGATCGCTCCAGCTACTAGTGAGATTTTTTTGAGGTTCATGACTTACCTTGGGTGTTGTTTCCTGTTTAACTGTCACCATCATAAGAACTCATCTCCAATAACCACATGAGGAGAAAGTCATGGGTATATCCATGACTTTAGTCATTATTTACGCATGAGCAATAATACTAAGTATTAAATAGAAATTAAACTCAGGTTCTAAAACTGCCGACGAATCAGTTCAGTTTTACATTTATCTTTAAGAACACTACAGCCAGATAACTAGCTACTAGATTTTCATCAACATCTAAATTCCATGAAACCCCCAATACAAGTTAACAATCATCCTTTTCGCTTTCTGCTTTATTTAGAATGGATATTATTAGCAATAATCACTTTAACTGCTATAATTCCATATCCTTCGCCGCGATTTTCGAGCAAATTTCCAGAACTAGCAACAGCGAGTCTGATTATTTTTGGATTAATGGGTTTGCGATTGCCCACTAGTAACCAAATAAATAAGATAATTTATACAGCGTGTGAAATTATCTTAATTTTAATAACTGGTTCTGTTGGTGGAAGGTCTGCTAGAATTTTTCCTTTTATTTATATAATATTAGTCACTCGAAGTTGCTTAATTTTTAAATTACCTGGTCGTTTAGCAGTCACATTTATATCATTTATTTTATTTTTATTTACACTACAGGGCAGGGTAAAAAGCTTTCCAGTACCGCCACAGGTGCAAGAGCGATTTCATTTTTTCACCTTGAGTCTAGCGTTGTTATTTGGTTTAAGCTTAATTTTTGTATTATTGCTAATGAATACAGTATTATCTGAACGCCAGAGCCGAGAAGAATTAGCGATCGCTAACGAAAAACTTCGTCAATATGCTTTGCGAATTGAAAATCAAGCAACCCTAGAAGAACGTAACCGTATTGCTAGAGAAATTCATGATTCCTTGGGTCACTCACTAACTGCTT
Organism: Mojavia pulchra JT2-VF2; assembly: GCA_019359325.1. GTDB lineage: Bacteria > Cyanobacteriota > Cyanobacteriia > Cyanobacteriales > Nostocaceae > Mojavia > Mojavia pulchra. The sequence continues at coordinate 41,970 of JAHHHN010000031.1, forward strand.
TAAATCTGCAATTAGAAACTGCTTTAAAACTTTCCCAATCTAACCCAACTAAAGCACAGAGTTTCTTAGCCAGAGCCAAAGAATTAGGTTCTAAAGCATTGCAAGATGTAAGGCAATCGGTTTCTACCATGCGTTCTCATCCTTTACAAGAGCAATCTTTAGAACAAGCGATCGCTATATTAGCAGAAGATTTTCAACGCTCAACTGGCATTTTACCAATTTGTAGAATTAACCTGGAATATTCTCTACCACTTGAAATTAATACTGCGATCTATCGCATCATCCAAGAATCATTAACAAATATCTCTAAATACGCAGAAGCGTCAGAAGTTAAAATAGAAATTGATAAAACTCCAAAAAGTTTACGTTTAAATATTAGGGATAATGGTAAAGGCTTCGACTTCAAGCAAAATACTACTGGTTTTGGCTTACAAAGTATGCGCGATCGCACTCTAGCACTTGGAGGTATATTTAGTGTTAAAACTAATCCCGGTTCTGGTTGTCAAATTACTGTTGATATTCCCCTAACGAGGTTGACTAGATGATTAAAGTATTGCTAGTAGATGACCAAAGTTTGATTCGTCAAGGATTAAAAGCATTATTAGAACTAGAATCAGATTTAGAAATCGTGGGAGAAGCAGAAAATGGGGAAGCTGCAATTAATTTAGTTGCTCAATTGCAGCCCCATGTAGTATTAATGGATATTAGAATGCCCATCATGGATGGAGTTGCTGCTACGCGAGAAATTCTCAGACGTTTTTCTGGAACTAAAGTTTTAGTATTAACAACTTTTGACGATGATGAATATGTCAAAGCAGCATTGCAAAATGGAGCAATGGGTTATTTACTAAAAGATACACCATCAGAAGAGTTAGCTGTTGCTATTCGTGCTGTTCATAAAGGATATACTCAACTAGGGCCAGGAATAGTTAAAAAACTCTTGACTCAGTTTGGCAGTGTAGGATCAAATCAGTCGCCACAAATACCCCCTAGTTTAGCTGAACTTACTCCCAGAGAAAAAGAGGTTTTGCGGTTAATTGCTCAAGGTGCTAGTAATCGAGAAATTGCTCAGAATCTATACATTTCTGAGGGCACAGTTAAGAATCACGTTACAAATATGTTGAATCGCTTAAATTTGCGCGATCGCACGCAAGCTGCTATCTTTGCTAATACATATTTGTCTTATTTAAATGAGCCTGATTAAAATATATAAATATTAAATGCCAAATAAATGCCAAATTTTGGAACCCGCTCATGAAGGAATTATTACCTTCTGCCCTCTGCCTTCTGCATCCTACTTATTATTGCAAATTATTTTGTATAAATAGTTCCAAACATTCTACTTTTAAAATTCCTTTTGTTACCTTAATATTTTTAAATGACTTGGCAATAACTTCTTCACAAGATATGTCAATTTGTGACTGATTTACAGAAATTAAATCTTGAATTGAAGCACCATATATAATTTCTGATATACCCGACCAAACACAAGCAGTTGCACACATCGGACAAGGTTCGCCAGTTGTATATATGCTATAACCTGTCAAAGATGGATTTTTAAGTTTAGCTGTTAAACTACGAATAACATTGATTTCTGCATGAGCTGATGGATCGCTGTCTCGCCTTACAGTATTATGAGCTGCGGCAACTACTTCGTTATCTTTAACAATCACTGCACCATAAGGAGCATCACCTTTTTTTGCTTCTACCAGGGCTAGACGCATAAAAGATTCATGGTTCATACAACTCAGGGTTTGATTAGGATAATGGTTAAGAATAACGTATTTTAACTGTTATTTCTGCAACTATTAAAAATTGGTGATCGTTAAATATGTTACTTAACAGAGAAAAAGCCGAATTTTACTTAACAGACTTAGAAACACCATTAGGCCAAACAATTAACTTAACGATTGCTGGACTTGTCCTTTTATCGTCAGGAATTTTTGTAGTTGAAACTTATAATATTCCTGATTTTGTCCGCTTTCAACTAAATCTTATAAATACTGCTATTCTGATAATTTTTGCATTGGAATACATAATTCGCCTCTGGAGTGCAGAAAATAAACTTAAGTATTTTTTGAGTTTATATTCAATTATTGACTTGATGGCTATTTTGCCATTTTTTTTAGGAGCAGTGGATATAAGCTTTATTCGGCTGTTGCGATGGTTCCGAATTTTAAGGTTAATTAGGTTTATCGATAAAAAATTTTTCTTTGGTAGTATCAGTACTGAAGACGGTGTAATATTTGCACGCATATTATTTACTTTATTTGCAATTATATTTGTTTACTCTGGTTTAATTTATCAAGTTGAGCATCCTGTTAACCCTAAAGTTTTTGTTACTTTTTTGGATGCATTGTATTTTTCAATTGTCACAATGACAACTGTGGGTTTTGGTGATGTAACACCAGCTTCAGAATTGGGACGATGGCTAACAGTATTGATGATTTTGACTGGTATCGCATTAATTCCTTGGCAGGTAGGAGATTTAATTAAGCGATTGGTAAAAACTGCTAACCAGGTAGAAACAATTTGTTCAGGTTGCGGTTTAGCTTTCCACGATGCAGATGCTGGGTTTTGTAAAAGGTGTGGTACTAAGTTACCTGTTATGAAAGTTGATTGAGTAATTATTAGCTATTAGTCATCTGTCATTAGAGGTAACTTTTCGTAGTCTGGTATATGTATTAAAATTGTAATATAAATGTTTTCCGTAAAAGTTGTGGCTCATAGTGTTGAGATACATAAGCGTGAATAAATATAGCGCTCTTGTTCCAAGCCTTTAAATTTATGGGAATTCTTAATTTGGAATTTTGAATTTCCCAAAGTTGAGTGGTGTGCTAATAAGGAGCATATTTGATGGATATTTTACTACATAATCCAATTGCAGATATGTATGGGCCAGACTTTCTGCTGTTGTATGGCAGCGTCATTCTCATCGCACTTTTAGTCTGTGGGTGGCTGGTACAAGATCCAACAAAAAACCAACCTTTGCCGTTAATTCCTAGTGAACCAGATCCCTATGAAATTGCTTACTTGCGTTCAGGAGCATTAGAAGTAGTCAAGGTAGCAATTTTGAACTTAATTCAGAGAGGTTATTTACAAATCACTGAACAATTCCTCAGCCTAACGCCAAAATACGATGATTTGTCTGAACTACAGCCTCTAGAACATCAAGTATTTTCTAGTTATTCCTCTTCTCCAGCAGTGAAATCTCTGGATTTAATAACTGAGAAAGTACAACCATACTGCAATATTTACGAAGAACAGCTACAAAATGAACAACTGTTATATGCTCAGAAATGGCAAAAATCAAATATTACAGTTGGCTTAATTGCGGCGACAATTATTTTTAGCTTAGGGGGTTATAAGTTCCTCATCGCTTTGGGAAAGGGACGCCATAACGTGGGTTTTCTGATTGGCATGGGCGTTTTATCGATTATCTTTATTTTATGGTTTGTAAGTAAGCGATCGCGCCTAAGTCTTCGAGGACAAGCTTATCTGCAACAACTCCAGCAAACATTTGCTCAGTCAAAAACCAAAGTAAAATTGGCTATGATATTGATAATTTTCTGAAAGAATTACCTTGGGAACGGGTGGTACAGTTGCATTTCGTTGGTGGACATTGGCATGACGGTGTATTGATTGACAGCCATTCCCAGCCAACGCCAGTCGAGGTTTGGCAACTCATGGATGAAGTTTTAGCTAAAATTCCAGTTAAAGGAATTGTTTTAGAAAGAGATGAAAACTTGCCACCCTTTGCAGAAGTGATAGGAGAACTGCAACAAGCACGGCAAATTGGCAGGAGTCATGGTAGATGGGGTTAGCACAAACGCAGCAAGTTTTAGCCCAACTTTATACTAATAGTGAATTTAGAAAGCGTTTTTTCGCCAACCCGCAAACCGTTGGTGCAGAATTGGGATTGAGTGATGAGGAGACACAGCAGCTATCTCAACTTTCTGTACAGCAGGTAAATATTTTTGCCAATTCCCTCAAATGGAAGCGTTTGGGAGAAGTGCGCGAATTGCTACCACGCACTGCCAAGGTATTAGGTAGAAATTTTACTACTTTGTTTTGGCGATATGCAGAAACTCATTTGCCGCAGGGTATTAAAAAACACCGAGAAGATGCGATCGCTTTTGCAAGCTTCATTACCACAGTGGTACAAAAAGAAACAATTGAGCCAGCTTGGGTAAGTGATTTGGTGCGCTATGAAAAAACATGGCTGTTGGCTTATGAACCTCATCACTGTTTGCAGGTGTGCTGGTTTCGTTATCCTATTGACAAACTAGGTAATACAGAAACAACTCATCACCAACCGACTATAGCAGTTTGGTGGCGTTTTTCCAGGCGATCGCAACTACATCATATCGTGCGATCGCTAGTTGGATAACACCAATAATACTGAGCCACCTTGCACCAAATAAGTCAGACTGCAAGGTAACACAAATATTCTTCTAGCTTTTTGCGGAATGTATAATATTGCGCTGGAAGTCAATTTAGCTATTTAAATTTTAGCAATTGCTACCCAATTCTATGGTTAGCGCTAGGATATCTATGTCTTTTTTCGCACTATAAGTATGCCTCAAACTTTTTACGTAAATCCAGTAACCGGCACTAGTACTAACCCTGGAAGCCAACAAGCTCCTTTTAAAACAATTACACAAGCTCTCAAGGTTGCCACATCTGATACAACAATTCAACTAACAGATGGTAATTACAGCGTAGCTAGCGGTGAAGTCTTTCCCCTAACGATTCCATCTGGTGTAAAAGTAGTTGGTAATGAAGCCAACAAAGGCAGCAACATCTTAATTGAAGGCAGTGGTAACTACCTCAGTCGTACTTTTGCTGGTCAAAATGTCACCTTCGTGCTATTGAATGGTGCAGAACTGCGGGGAGTAACTGTCACAAATCCAGCTAGCCGTGGTAGTGCCGTCTGGATAGAATCAAGTACGCCTACAGTCGCTAATAACACATTTACTCAATCTAAGCGTGAGGGAGTCTTTGCTACCGGTGATGCTAATCCAGTTATCCTCAACAATGTGTTTTCTGAGAATGCTGCTAATGGAGTTTCAATAGCTAAAAATTCTAAAGGGCAAATTCAAGGTAACACCTTCTTCAAAACAGGTTTCGGCATTGCCATTAGTGATGCAGCATCACCCACACTTATCGATAACAAAATTTCCGAAAACCGTTCTGGGATTGTCGTCTCAGGCACTGCACGTCCTGTATTACGTAATAATTTCAGTGAAAAAAACACTGATGATGGTTTGACGGTGATTGCAAACGCCTTACCAGATTTAGGCAGTACCAATAACCCAGGAGGTAACGTCCTACGCAACAACGGTAAGTTTGATTTACAAAATGCAGGTACTAACAAGTTGATCTCTGTTGGAAATCAAATAGATCCAGCTAAAGTTACGGGTAGCATAGAGTTTGTAGATATTGGGTTACCAACTCCAACACCCACACCAACTCCAACACCCACACCAACTCCAACACCCACGCCAACCCCAACTCCAACTCCCACACCAACCCCAACACCAACACCAACCCCAACACCCACGCCAACCCCAACACCAACACCAACCCCAACCCCAACTCCAACTCCCACACCAACCCCAACCCCAACACCAACCCCAACACCCACACCTGTAGATTTAACAGATATTAGTAATCATTGGGCAGCTGCGTTTATTCGGGAATTAGTCAAACAGGGCATAGTTAGCGGTTTTCCCGATCGCACATTTAGACCAGATGCTACAATGACACGGGCACAATATGCTGCTTTGCTAGTCAAAGCTTTTAACCCATCCCCAAACCGTGCGGCTACCAAATTCAAAGATGTACCAGCAGACTTCTGGGCATCTAAGGTGATTCAGCAGGCATACCAAGGTTTATTTCTTTCTGGTTTTCCTGATAGTACATTTGCTCCGAACAAAAATATCCAGCGTGTGCAAGTTATAGTCTCGCTGGTAAATGGACTAGGGTTATCTGCTAATGGTGCAACCAATATCAAATTTGATGATCAAGCCAAGATTCCTGACTATGCCAAAGACGAAGTAGCGAAAGCTATAGGTAAGCAGATTATCGTCAATTACCCAAACCTCAAACAGCTCAACCCTACCCGTGATGCTACACGCGCTGAGGTAGCGGCAATAGTATATCAAGCTTTAGTAGATGCAGGTCGTGTAGTGGCGATTAACTCGCCTTATATCGTCACTGCTTGATTTGCAAACTTGTTTTATGGGGCAGGCATTTTGCTTGCCCTGAAAACTTACAAAAGCCCCAGGCTCATAAGCTTTTTTCGCGGTAACATATAAGCGCAGAGCTTCTATCTCTGGGTGGGTATGCAATGATGCCTCTACGTCAAACCTTATCAAAGTCTGACATTCAACTGTCTTACTTAGAGTGGCAGCAAGGTCAAGAACCCTTACTGCTATTACACGGTTTAGCCGATCATGCCCTTGTGTGGTCTAGCTTAGGGGATTATTTAGCGGCAGAATACCACATCGTGGCCCCAGATATGCGCGGTCATGGTGAAAGCAGCAAACCGGAGAGAGATTATAGTTTTGAGAGTGCGATCGCCGATTTAGAAGCACTCATGGATCATTTAGGATGGTCTAGTGCCCATGTTGTCAGTCATTCGTGGACAGGCAAATTAGCTGCTATCTGGGCACGCCAACATCCAGAACGTTTGCGGAGTTTGATTCTTGTTGATCCCATCTTCATCTGGAAAATGCCCAGCTTCTTCAAGGTGACATTTCCCCTACTGTACCGCGTCTTACCTTTTCTCAAAAGTATGGGCCCATTTGCTAGTTACGAAGAAGCCAAACAACAAGCGCAGCAGTTAAACCAGTATCAAGGATGGACTTACTTACACCAGCAAGTTTTCCAAGCTGGAATAGAACAAAAACTAGATGGTAGCTGGGGCAGCAAATTTACTATTGCCGCCCGCGATGGAATTTTTGAAGATGTAATGCGAGTGCCTGGGTTAACACAGCCAATTTATTTACCTACTCTCTTCGTACAGCCAGAAAAAGGTGTAAACCGTCAAGATTGGCAACTTAAACCTTACAAAACCTACCTTAAGAACTTAAGCATCTGTCAAGTTCCTGGTAATCATTGGCCATTTTTGACACAACCTGAAGCATTTAACCAGACTGTGGAAGCCTTCTTAAAACAGCACAGTTGAGATAAATCTCATTATCATTGGACGGGAACGCAAGAATTTAGATAAGAGATTGCTTCCCTTGTACTACTGTTTAGCCACTCATGAGTCTTTGTATTAATCCCGTTTGCCCTCAACCCAATCAATTAGACGATAATGAAAATCGCTTTTGCCAAAGCTGTGGTTCTCAGTTGCAATTACTAGGGCGCTATCGGGTGATGCGCTTGTTAACTGACAAAACTAGCTTTAGCAAAGTTTATGAAGCATACGACGAACAAGACACGCCGAAAATCCTTAAAGTACTTAAGAAAGATGTCTCAGGCGACGCTAAAGCAATAGAACTATTCCAGCAAGAGGTAACTATACTAGGGCAACTGAATCATCCTGGCACACCTAAAGTAGATGGCTATTTCCAATATCAAACTAGAAGTGGTTTGGTATTGCACTGCATCGCAATGGAAAAAATCAACGGGTCGAATTTAGAACAATGGCTACAGCAGGAGAATCGCCCTATTTCCCAAGCACAAGCTATAGCTTGGTTAAAACAGTTGGTAGAAATTTTAGATGTATTGCATAGCAAGCAGTACCTGCATCGAGATATTAAGCCATCTAATATCATGATCCGTTCTCCTTTAGATCCCTTGATTCAGCAAGCTTGGGGGAATTTAGTATTAATTGATTTTGGTAGTGCTAAAGAAGTAGTAAAAAACTTCCTTCCCCGACCTAGCAGCTGTAGCGGGATGGATGCAATTATGTCATCTGGTTATACCGCCCTAGAACAAATGAATTGTCAAGCTGTACCGCAATCAGATTTTTTTGCCTTAGGACGAACTTTTGTATTTTTACTCACGGGATATCATCCCTTAGAAATGTACGATATTCACCACAATGTTTTGCACTGGCGAAATCGTGCTAATCATGTCTTACCCTTGCTGTTGAATTTAATTGATTGGTTGATGGCACCAGAAATAGGCAAACGTCCTGCCAATACCCAAGAAATTTTGCAGCGTCTTGAGGAGATTGAAGAACAACTAACTCCAACTACAACTGCAACGATAAATGTAGAGGGCAATCATCAAACTGAACAGTTGTTATCTCCTATCATTAAAACTCTACTACCCCAAAATAAGCAAGCACAAAAAATGCCACTTTTGGCACTATTTGCAGCGCTACTGGCATCTCTAGGATTACTGACTTTGCTAGCTTTAGTTCTAGGAACATTAAGCTTTACTTCAGTTACTAATTATGGGCAAGCGCCACAAAGGAAAGGTAAAGTGGATTACTTTACTTATGCAGAAGGTAGGGATAGTCTAGGCAGAAGTGCAGAGTTTAATATAGCTGTATTGTCAGTAGAATATAAATGGCTTTTAGGAAGCAATTTTCAAATTAAATATAATGATAAAATTATTAGTCTTGATTTATTAAAGTTGAACCTAGAGCAAGAAGGTATACAGAATATTATGGAAAATCCTAGTGAAATTATCTCTGTAGGGACGGCTTCTTGTGAAGGAAATATAGCTATTGAACAACGCAGAGCTTTAGAACGTTCTAAGCAAATACAAATTTTAGCAAAAAAACTATTTATTAATACATCCAGTGTTAAAGTTTATCGCTTATTAAATCTTGGTCAATTTAAGCGCAGTGATTGTCAGCCCAATCAAGACTCAACGGCTTATCAAAGAAGTATAATCATTATTGGCGTTAAAAAACAATCAGATGGTGTAATTGTCGATGAAGCTCTTAGAGATAGGTTACAAAATAAACCATTTGCAGATTTTAAATTAGAAGATTATTCTTTGGGAGCAGCAGATAAGTTTAAGACAATACCGAGTAATTTATAAGAGGGAATCTGAGAAACATCAAACTATTGTGCTTACCGACACCCCGCCCAGAGATGAAAGTTCACAGGTTCATAGCGCAAGTCAACTCAAGTGGACTAAAATCATTCAGTTCGCTTTAAAAGACGGAAATTATAAGCCAAGGAATTCCATGATACTGTGGGTTATACCAATTTGAAAAAAGAATACGACAATGGTTAGGGGCGCAACAATGTTGTGCCCTTACGAATAATTTATGTGTCGCAAACATTATTGAAATCGGTATTAATTGTGAGTAACAGTAAGCCGTGAAAAGGTAACCGAGTATTTACGCTCCCATCCCAGAATAACGTTTCAATCCCATACGCCACAGCCAGCGATTAGCAACGAAAAACAGCAATATCCAACCTATCATTGCCAGAAATCCCCGTCCTAAATCTACAGGTAAACCTACCAAAATACTTGCTGGAAAATTAATTAAATAAGGAAAAGGTGTTAACATAACTGCTGCCCGTACAGGTTCAGGAAATACTTTTAAAGGAGCTATTAACCCGGACAAAAATAAATAAAACAACATCCAGAAATTTTCTAAAGCGCTAGCCCGTTCCGTCCAAAAAGCTAACATGGCAAAAGTGTATTGAATTAAGAACCGTAAAGTAAAAGCTAGCCCTACTGTTAATAGAAAAAATAATAAATTACTCAACCTTGGTAACCAAAAAGCTTGGGGATAAAGTAAAAAAAATAATACTATTAATATTAGAGCAAACTGTATGCGAGCAATTCTGTCAGCTATATGAAGCGCAACATGATGCCATACAGGATCAAGAGGTTGTAACAATCTAGGTGATAATTTCCCTTCTACTACTTCCCTTTCAAATTCCCAAATTACCCAGACAGCGGTAAATTGCCTAATAATGAAAACTACTAGAAAGTAACGAATAAAATCTATAGGTGACAAATCGAAGTTTCCACCCTGTGCTGCCTGAATCCAAATACCCATGAAGATAATAGGTAAAGAGCCAGACAAAACCCATAAAATCATTTCTGCTCTGTATTCGAGCGTATACGCATAGTAAACTCCAACCAAAGTTAAGGCTTTTCTCAAAATCTGCTTCATTTACCCGCCTTCTACTCTACAAAGCTTTACCAATTCAAAATTCACAAAGCCAGATTTCATCTAGGTTCTCAAGCTTGTATCTGTCACATTAGTTTTTTCAAATTAGTATTAGCTATTAACTTCATGAGTAATTTTATTAGCGCTCAGCATTCACTATATAACTCCCGCCTGAAACACTTTTCCAATCACTTCTTCTACAGACGGTTCAGTTACTTTTAAATCAACTACTTCTAAATCCGCCAAAATCTTTGATACTGTTTGGGTTAGCACTTCTTGCGGCACTAAAAAACGTACAGTTCGTCCTTCTAAAAGATGTATATCACCGTAGAAAATAAGTTTTTCTTTTGGCAAACATGCGGTTAACTCCACATGAATTTCCCGGTAAGGGGCAAAGCGTTCTAGGAGTTCATTTAAGCTACCATCGTACATCAGCTTTCCTTGGTGAATTAGCAGCACTCGTTGGCATAAAGCTGTAATATCAGCCATGTAATGGCTAGTCAACAAAACTGTTGCTTGATAACGCTGATTGTACTCGCGTAAAAAATCACGTACTCCTACTTGAGCATTCACATCTAGTCCCAAAGTCGGTTCATCCAAAAATAATACCTGGGGACGATGCAAAAGTGCTGCCAACAGTTCCGCTTTCATCCGCTCGCCCAAAGAAAGTTTCCGCACTGGTTGGGTAAGCTTACTTTCTAGAGAAAGCATCTCGCTTAACTCTCCTACCCGCCGCTGGAACTCTTTATCAGGAATGTTATACACAGCAGCGTTGATTTTCAAAGAATCTAGTGCTGGTAAGTCCCATATCAACTGCTGTTTTTGCCCCATCACCAAGGTAATTTTTTGCAAAAATGCTTCTTGGCGACGAAATGGAATCTGCCCAGCCACTCTCACATTTCCGCTAGAAGGGTGAATCAGCCCTGTGAGCATTTTGAGTGTAGTAGTTTTACCAGCACCATTTGGCCCTAAAAACCCTACTACTTCGCCCGTGGCGATTTCAAAGGAAACATTCTGAACTGCTTTAATTGAACGGTATGTGCGGCGGAAAAAGTGGGTGATTGTTCCTTTAATGCCAGGCTCTTTCACCGCCACTGGATAAAATTTGCTCAGGTCTTCAGCCACAATTATCGGCATAAAGCTTATTTTAAACGACCTGAGCGTAAAATACTAACGATTAGCCATAGCCCCAACAAACTAGCGAATGCAAAGAGGACGCTGCTTAAAAAAGATAGTTGAGTTGTCTGTGCGTGGTTAGAAATAATTGCTGCCCCCATAATCAGTGATCCCACCAAAATGCTAAAAGATAGGCGGTTAGCAGCATCGTCCATAGTACGCCGCACACTATCTAAACCACGCAGCGAGAAATTCCACTGTAAGGTTTCCGAAGTCACTCGGTCTAATAACAGTTCAATTTGGCGGGGAGATTGTAAGGAGAGACTTTTGATATCCATTGCTGTTCTTAAGAGCGATCGCAAAGGATTATCGCCTATTAACTGTCGGCGAACCAAATCTGTTAGCAATGGCTGAATTTCTTCTATAAAATTAAGTTCTGGATTAAACCCACGAGCCACCCCTTCTAAGTTAGCTAAGGTTTTGGCATACAAGCCCATGTTACTAGGTAGCCGAATTTTATTATTGCGGGCGATTTGCAGAATTTCATAAATTACTTGACTGAAATTGATTTGAGACAAGTTGATGTTGTGATACTTTCGCAGCATCCGGTCATAATCATTTTCCAAGCGAATTAAAATTACTGGCTGGGTAGAATCCGATAGCTGTAAAGTTAACTGAGCGCATCGTTGAGCATCTAAATCCACGATCGCCAACAACATTTCTGTTAATATCTGCTGAGTGCGCGGATCAAGTCTTCCTACCATGCCACAATCTAAGAGTGCAACTCGACCATCTTGGAGATAAAATAAATTGCCTGGATGGGGATCAGCATGGAAGAAGCCATCTATATATAGTTGTTGAAAAAAAACTCGAAATAGCAAAGTGGTAATTGCTTTGCGCTGTGCAACCGGATCTGTACCGTTATTGTCACCAACTAAATTTGCTGATAAAAGTGGTACTCCTTCTAGCCACTCCATCACCATTAATTTTTCTGTAGTCAAATCCCAGTAAACTTCGGCAACTACTATTTGTTGGGGATCATACCAGCGGCTGTGGGATAAATTTTCCCGCAATTGATTTGTAAAATTGGCTTCACGAGTAAAATCCAACTCGGCTTCTAGTGCTTTGGTAAATTCTTCGGCAATGGATTTGATTTCGTAGGTGCGACCAAAATCGGTTCTTGCTACTAAATCGGCGATTCCTTGAATTAAAGCAATATCTTGGGCAACTGTAATATCAATTCCTGGACGTTGTACTTTCAGAGCAACTTCCCGACCGTCTGCTAATGTTGCGCGATGTGTCTGAGCAATTGATCCCGCGGCTACTGGGACAGGATTGATTTTACTAAAGGTTGCTTCCAGCGGCCCTTTGATTTGTTTGCGTAAAAGTACTTCTATTTCTGTCCAAGGAACTGGCGGTACTTCGTCTTGCAGAGTTGACAGTTCCTCAATATAGCCAGCGCTCAGTAAATCTGGACGAGTGGACATTAGTTGACCTAGTTTGACATAGACTGGCCCTAAATCCACTAAGATATTTTTTAAAACCGCAGGTGTAGGCAGTTGAGGCTCATCAGCTTTACCACCGGTAAGTAGTCTACGCATATAGTCCCAGCCATTACGGAGGACTACTTCGATAATTTCTCTTTGACGAGGAACTGTTTGGGTGAGGAACATTTTTGTCAGGGGCTGGGGATTGACGGCTAGGAATTAAGTATTTAGATTGAAAAGAAAAAACTTTATAACTTTATATAGTTTTCATCTCTCCTACTTAGAATACTTAAATCCCTAGCTCTGATCCCGTTATAATTGAAAAAGGGGTATTTCAGCCTCTGCCAAGGGTTTTAACTTTATAGTTATAACAAGTCGGTAAATCGGGGATCGCTTTCAAGGGTTTTGAGGATCTGTTTAATTTCCTGGGTACGATCCTTTTTGACAATCAAGGTGACCTTGCGATCGCGCACAATCACCACATCCTCTAAACCTATAGTAACTATTACATCTTCGGGATCGGTAGCATAAAGAATTGCCCCTTGTGTATCCAGCCCTACATGGGTAGCGAGTTCCACATTGGGAGTCTCTTGCGTTTTAAGTAAACGCTCGATTGCATTCCAATCTCCTAAATCATCCCAACCGAATTCGACTGGTAAAACATATGCTAGATTGGTCTTTTCCATCAGTGCATAGTCTATACTTTTTTTAGGCAACTGAGGATAAATATCAGAACCCTTTTGTGCTAGAGGTTCGATAATTTCCGGAGCGTGGGTATAAAGTTCTTTCAGAACAACCCCAGCCCGAAAAACGAACATACCACTATTCCAGCTAAACCGTTCCGTTGATAAAAAAGCTTCTGCTGTTTCACGGTTGGGCTTTTCAGTAAAGCGGTTGACGTGATAAGCTGGCAACTCATTAAAGCTACCTATTTTTTTGCCTTGTTCGATATAGCCGTAACCAGTTGATGGGAAAGTAGGCTTGATCCCTAATGTGACAATCGCTTCTGTGCTTGCCGCTAGAGAGCTAGCAGCGCTTAATGTGTTTGCAAATGCCTTTTGATCGGCAATCCAGTGATCAGCAGGGAAAAAGCCAATGATAGCGTCTTCTCCATAACGCTGTTTGATTTCTAAACTTGTCCAAGCAACAGCTGCGGCAGTGTCTCTTCGCTCTGACTCAATTAATAAATTTTGTGACGGCAGTTGTGGCAATTGTTGTCGTACTCCTTCAGCTATCTGATTAGAAGTTATGACAAACATAGAATCCCAACCGCCTACAAGTTCTAGCAACCGATCAGCGGTTGCTTGTAGTAGACTCCTAGAGCTACCATCAAGACTTAAAAATTGCTTGGGTCGCCCAGAACGACTTAAGGGCCAAAAACGTTCACCTTTACCACCAGCAAGGATTACGCAGAACAATGAACTAGTCATTTGTCATACACATCTACTGAAGAACACTACAAGTGTACAGTGGGCTTTTGCACTGGCAAGATTTGTAGCTTGCATTAACATACTTTTAGGGAGTGGTTGAGTGGGGAGATAAATGTGATTAAACAAATTCAATGGACAGACAATCAGGTAACGCCTCAACAAGTACCAGCTTTAGATATAGATGAGGTCAGACCTCAACAATTACAAAAAGCAGAAAATCAAGTAACGCCTCAAGAAGTACCAGCACCAGAACCGGAAATCCAGCCAAAACAGCAAGCAAATGTTTCCCGTGGCGTTGTGGAGTCTGTAAGCGAAATCCCCAATCAGCTTTATGAGCGATTGGGCTTGACCATGCCTCGATGGTTATTGTGGATACTGACGGTTGTTTTGGGGATCATTTTATCCGGGCTGCTAGTATCCACCTTGGCGTTGTGGACTCCTTTATGGAGCAATTTAGATCAAACCGATGAAGATGCAGGAGTAGCTGGTAAAGAACAGCAAAAAATCCCGCTACCTGGAGAGTTATGGGGGAAAATCTCCGAGTATCAACTCTCACGACCCATGAACATTTTAATTATGGGTATTGAACCAGTTAAAGGTACTGTTGATGGTTCACCAGAAAGTTTTGCTGGCAAAAGTGACACCATGCTCATGGTCAGGCTCAACCCCAGCGATAAATCTATCAAAGTGCTTTCGATCCCCAGGGATACAATGATTGCGATCCCAGAAAAGGGATTAACCAAAGTATCAGATGCTAACGCTCAAGGTGGCCCTGTCTTGGCGGCACGGGTAGTCAGCCGTACCTTAAGTAATGCGCCTATTGACCGCTACATCCGCATTTCTACTAGTGGCTTACGGCAATTAGTAGATCAATTGGGTGGGGTAGAGGTTTTTGTTCCCCAATCAATGGCATATGAAGGTACTTCTGGCCGACGGTCAGTGAATTTAGTCAGCGGCTGGCAAACTCTCAACGGCGAACAAGCAGAACTATTTGCACGGTTCCGCGAACCAGGTATGGGTGATTTACCACGGGTGCAGCGACAGCAAGCACTGATGAAAGCACTACAAGAACGCCTTAATAGTCCTACAGTGTTACCCAGGTTGCCTCAATTAACCCGTATTATGCGGAAGTACTTTGATACCAACCTAAAAATAGAAGAAATGATGGCTTTGGTGAATTTTTCCCTGAACTTAGAACGGGATAATTTCCAAATGACCGTATTGCCTGGTACGTTTAGTCGTTTTAGCCAAGATCCTAATAATTATTGGCTGAATATGACTGGACAACAGAGCCTATTGAATGATTATGTTGGGGTGAACGTCCCAGGCCTCAAACAAGATTTGCGACCAGTTCCTAGCCTCAAAATTGCTATTCAAAATGCTTCTAATCAACCTCAATTAACTGAAAAAGTTATCAAATATTTCAAACAAAAAGGCTTCACTAATGTCTATGCAGTGCCAGATTGGCCTGATACTCAACGCCAAACTCAAATTATCGTCCAAAAAGGAAAGCGAGAAGTAGGAGCTGACCTGCAAAAAATTGTAGGCTTAGGTCAAATTGAAGTAGCGGCAACTGGTGATTTAGGATCTGATGTGACAATTCGGATTGGTAAGGATTGGAAGTAGTCAGTGGAAAGTGGAAAGTTCTGAGTGCTGAGGAGCCAGTCGCGTGGGCGGGTTTACCGACTTGAGCGAACTGGCGTTGCTGAGAGGCTATTTAAGCTTAACTCTTCATTCTTCACTCAGAACTTAAGGCTGATTTTGATGAAAGCTATGAAAAAGTTTTGGTTACGCTTTTTGAGTTTGATAGTAATTTTGATATTGGCTGGTTTATGGGTGATTATCAATCCTAAACCAGCCTTTGCTCAAACAAATATAATCAATTACAACAACATTAATTTAAACAATCGTGACTTTTCTCATAATAATTTGACTGGTGCAACTTTTGTAGCAGCAGAAATGCGGGGTACAAACTTTCAAGGAGCAAATTTAACCAACGCAATTTTGACAAAAGGAGTTTTGTTAAAGGCAGATTTGGAAGGTGCAAACTTGACAGGCGCTTTGGTAGATCGGGTGACTTTAGATGGTGCTAACCTTAAAAATGCTATTTTTACCGAAGCAACTTTGACCCGTAGCCGCTTTTATGATGCGGTGATTACTGGTGCTGATTTTACAGATGCTTTGATTGACCGTTATCAAGTGGCATTGTTGTGCGATCGCGCTGATGGCATTAATCCAGTTACTGGTATTTCGACACAAGATAGTTTAGGATGCCGATAAAAAGGATGAAGGATGAAATATATTAATTAAACCTGATTAAGGTTTTATTTTCTATCTTTATCCTTTACAAAAAGTTGTCGGGTATTATTCGTGACCAAACAAGACCAAAAACCCTCTCGTTCTTTTGCGGGAATTGCTGGCATTGTTGCCATAGCTACCTTAATTAGTAAAGTATTTGGTTTAATCCGACAGCAAGCGATCGCTGCCGCTTTTGGTGTCGGTGCTGCTGCTACTGCCTATAGTTACGCCTATATTATTCCTGGGTTTCTGTTAATTTTACTAGGTGGCGTCAATGGCCCATTACATAGTGCAATTGTTAGTGTTTTAGCCAAGCGCAAGCAAGAAGAAGCAGCTCCTTTAGTAGAAACAGTAACAACCCTAGTAGGTGGATTGTTATTGCTGGTGACATTGGCTCAGATTGTCTTTGCGGATGAGATCGTTGGTTTAGTCGGTTATGGCTTGGAAGAAACAACCAGGGCGATCGCAGTTCAACAGATCCGCATCATGGCTCCGATGGCTTTATTTTCGGGATTAATTGGCATTGGCTTTGGTACTCTCAATGCAGCCAATCAATATTGGTTACTCTCTATTAGTCCTTTATTATCTAGTATCACTGTTATTGCAGGCATTGGTATCTTAACTTTGCAACTGGGTAAAGACATTATCCGGCCAGAATACGCTTTTATTGGTGGCATGATGTTAGCGTGGGGAACCTTAGCAGGAGCAATTCTCCAGTGGTTGGTGCAGCTAATTGTCCAGTGGCGGTTAGGGTTAGGCACATTAAGGTTGCGATTTGATTTTAAATCCCCTGGTGTGCAAGAAGTAATCAAAATCATGACTCCGGCGACAATTTCTTCAGGGATGATGCCAATTAACGTCGCTACTGCTCTTTATTTTGCTAGCCCTATCCCTGGCGCTGCTGCTGGCTTTAACTATGCTAATTTACTAGTGCAAACTCCTTTAGGGATTATTTCTAACATCGTTCTATTGCCTCTGTTACCAATATTTGCCAAACTTGCTGAACCAGAAAATTGGCCAGACTTAAAATTACGCATTCGCCAAGGATTGTTGCTTACCGCCGTGACTATGCTACCTTTAGGGGCGCTGATGGTGGTTTTATCTGTGCCTATTGTCCAAGTAGTTTATGAGCGCGGAGCTTTTAAGCAAGATGCTACACAGTTAGTATCTTCGCTACTCATTGCTTATGGTATTGGGATGTTTGCTTATTTGGGGCGTGATGTTTTAGTGCGGGTGTTTTATGCTTTAGGCGATGGTCAAACACCTTTTCGCATTAGTGCTTTTAATATCTTTCTCAACGCCTTTTTAGATTGGATTTTAGTCAAACCTTTTGGTGCTTCTGGTTTAGTGTTAGCAACGGTAGGCGTAAACTGTAGCTCAATGTTGATGCTGTTATGGTTACTCGATCGCAAACTCAATGGTTTACCTTGGCGTGAGTGGAGTGTACCAATAATAGGTTTAACTGCTGCTAGCGTTGTAGCTGGGGTAGCAAGCTATGGCACATTGCTTGGTTGTCAGTACGTTTTAGGTAAAGAAGGTTTATTGATTCTACTAATAGAGTTAGCTGTAGCTGGTTTAGTAGGAATCGGTGTATTTGCAATTATTGCTTTATTGATGAAAATACCAGAGGTAAATACTTTTATCTCTCGTCTGCGTCAACGTTTTAGCCCAAGATAACTGGGAAAGTTTTAATGCCCCATGCCCAATGCCCATTTTCATACTTGGCTATTACATTGCTGATATAAAGACAATAATGTACATTCCCAAACAAGGCGTGGCTGGGCATAACAAAGTAGAAATTTACGAGCTTGTTCTAGCTGTTTGATAATTCCTTGTTGATACCATTGTTGCCAGTAGGAATTTTGAAGATAATCAATCAACCACAGTTGAGCTTCTGTATCTAATTCTTTATCAATTTTTTTAGCTAACTCCAAAGCGTGACGATAGGATGAAGGTGCTTTTGCCAGGTTTTGGAGTAGTTCAGGAGGTATAGCTTGTAATTGCTGATAAGATGCGATCGCACTTCCTGGGCTACCAGCTGCTATGCTCAACAATGCCGGATGTTGCAAAATTTGCTCATGCTCAGTTTGAGTTAGTACCTGAGCTAAAGACGCTGTATCTAAGCGATAAAATGGAATGCGTTGACAGCGCGACACTAAAGTTGGCAACACAGACTCAGGTGTGGGTGCGATTAAAATTAATGTCGCCTGTCCTGGTTCTTCCAAAGTTTTCAGCAAAGCATTGGCTGCTGCTTCTGCCATTGTTTCTGCTTGCTCCAGCACTACCACATTCCTCGGTGCTTCCAAAGGCGGACGGCTAAGAAACTCAGTAATCTCCCGAATTTGCTCTAGTCTAATGACAGGCGGTGCTTTGCGCTTCACTCCTTTTTCGGCTGCTTCTGCTGCTGTCAGTCGTTGTCCTTGGTATTGATATGTCGGCTGCACCCACAAAACATCTGGGTGATTACCTTGACGCAAACGATTTTGTAAAGACGTAATTAATTTTGTCTTTACATAACTAGAAAATAGTAATTCTATAAAGCATCGTGCTGCTAAACTCCGCCCCACACCATCCGGCCCTACAAATAGATAAGCTGGAGCCAGCCGATTTTGCTTAACAGCCTGAGTTAATAATTCTACGGCTTGTTGTTGTCCTATAAGTGGTGCAAACGAGTTGTCTGTCATTAATCAATTGTAGATTGAGTGACTTAAGTACCCGTATAAAGAAAGTACCCAAACCAGAAGGCACGGCACTCAGTGGAGTTATTTGTTTATCACGACATTTACACAAAGCCTGAACATACAAGCACTTGAGGTATTTTGCGATTCACCAAGGAAAGTACGATCGCTCTTTTGAAATCCGCGCAGCAAAAGGCAATCGGGTTGAGAACTGAGTGCAAGTAGTTATGGTGACATAGAAGTTTAACATTGAGCATAGCTAATCTTACATATCCTCATGCTTTCAGCAGACGATAAAGATTACAGCAACAATCATGCTGTTAAATAGCAACTATTGTTCTCACTTTTCTTGTATGGTTAACGGAATCAAATCTTTGGCTTCAAGAATTATTCAGATAGTTATTAGTGATTACTGGGCAGAAATCATCACTGAACACCCTCACTGCGTCTACTATTTTGGCCCTTTCCAAACATTTCTTGAAGCGAAAGCTGCTTGTCCTGGGTATATTGAAGACCTTAGAAGCGAGGGAGTCTTGGGGATAAAAGTCGTAATTAAACGTTGCCGCCCAGATGCGCTGACTATTTGTGATGAAGAAATGAGTTATGGCAGTTATTAGTTGAGTGAGGTAAGTCAGAAGTAATTAAACATAGATGAGGGGAGGCTGGGGGAGATGAATGAGGTTCTGAGCTAGATTAATGAAGCTCTGGGACAGATGAATGAGGTTCTGAGAGAGATGAACGAGGTTCTGAGCTAGATTAATGAGGTTCTGAGGGAGATGAACGAGGTTCTGAGCTAGATTAATGAAGCTCTGAGGGAGATGAACGAGGTTCTGAGCTAGATTAATGAAGCTCTGAGGGAGATGAACGAGGTTCTGAGCTAGATTAATGAAGCTCTGAGGGAGATGAACGAGTTTTAAACTGTATGCGTCAAGTTCTAACTCTTCCTCAGTCCCTCAGTTCGCTTGCTCAAAGATTGCCAGGGATGAAATTTTTTAATGGAAAGGACAGCCTGTTGCCAGTTTATTCAAAAACGAACTGGTGTCAAAAAAATGTTCTAAAGACAAAATCTTTAAGTCTTCGTTAACGCGAGCAATACTAATACCAACTATTTCTACAGTCTCGCCTGTAGGTGCGTGTTCTTTGTATGGGCCGCTAAAATTTCCCCAATGACGCCACTTGAATGTTACATTTGGCGGCCCTGATAAAACTTCGACTAATTCCCACAAAAATCCATTGGGAAATGCTTGATGGAAAGTGTGTGCTGATGATTCAAAGTCTTCTTCTGAGGACTTATATTGTTCTGTATCGCCAAGAAATAGATTGTACGTTCCCGCTTCTACTATGTCCTCAGCTGTGTAAGCTGGCCCAGCGTTTGTTATCATACGAAACTTTTCAGTCACAATCGAAATCCACTGCTGGGGATTGCTTTTATAAGATGCTTCCATCTCAAAGGTTCTGACTAAATTTTGCACGATCGCTTCTAAAGAACCTTCAAGGTGATTATATTTGCTTTGTTTTTGCAAAAATTGATTGGTACGGGAGTAGTCAGGACGTGTTTGATATCGCCACTCAACATTAGCATCATTAGCAATGACAGTATCTCTGTCCTGTATCCAAAGAGGCTGGTTTGTAGCTTGTTCTGGACTCATAATTTTAGTACCCAATTAGTGGTTAGCTAAATTGATAGTTGGTAAAATTGTTATTTTCCAACTTTGTTTATTGACGATTAGCACAAGACAGTCAAAATTCACCCACTATCGAACAATGCCTTGCAAGTGTAGGTTATTTGGCTGATTTCAAAGAAGCTTTAAGATGATATTTTGGGAATTTTGCATAGCATCACTAGGCTATTACCCAGATTTGGCAGGAAAACTCCACAAAGTTTATATGACTTAGATTGATCGCAAAATAAGTCATACAAAACTTTGTCAAATTATCTAATTAATTAAAAACTTCCGAAATCATATTTGATTTCAATCCGACAAATTATGCTTGCATAACTTGTGAGAAATAGTGCTATTCAATTACGAGAATATACTTTTAAATTGTCACAACCGGTAAACCAATATAAAAGATACCACATGATGTAAAAAATTTAAAAAGCTAGCCAGGATTTTAAGCGATCGCCTAAAATACCTTGGATGATTTGTTGTACAGCTTCTTTGGTCAAGCTTCCATCTACGCGCACAATTCGTGTTGGATGAGATGCGGCTAACTCTGCATATCCCTGCTGTACCAGGCGATGAAAAGCGATTGTTTCTTGTTCAATTCGGTCTAATCCTGCTTCTTGTCCCCGTTTTCGGGCAAGTCCCACTTCTACATCAACATCTAGCCAGATAGTTAAGTCACTTGCTAACCCACCAGTAGCAATATAATTAAGCTGCTCAATTAAACTCATATTTAAACTCCGTCCATAACCTTGGTAGGCAATGGTCGAGTCAGTGTAGCGATCGCACAAAATATATTTGCCTGCTGCTAAATTTGGCTTTAGTTCTTGTTCAACGTGTTGCGCGCGATCGGCAGCATACAACAATAATTCTGTCACCTCAGTAATTGGTTTGTTCTCTGCCTTTTCTAACAATAAGCGGCGAAGCTGCAACCCTAACTCTGTTCCTCCTGGTTCACGAGTAAGTAACACAGAGATATCAAGACTTTGCAACCACTCAGAACAAAGCTGCATTTGGCTAGTTTTGCCGCAGCCCTCGACCCCTTCAAATACAATTAATCTGCCTTCCATGCGTTGTTAATTTTGCTACTACTAACTTGTTTTAGTCAGCTTCAATTCAAATCAACATAACATCTGGCAAAGCACAGAAATTCTAGAAAATTAAAGTTTTGAGAATTTTATAGGGATTGGTGACAAGAGAAAGAAGGAGTCTCCTCCTTTCCCTCAATTACCCGTTATGTTGATTACACCTATACAGTGGGAACTCTAACTAGTGAGATGAGAAAAGTTTCCTAGAGTAATTACTTATGATTCATTCCGATAGTACAGTGCTGCATCAGCCGTCATTCCGTGGTTTACCACGTAGCTTGAGTTCTTGGGAGACTTGGGCTTTTGGGCTAACATCCCACCTTGCTTGGACATCAGTAGTGCCAGCTGTTCATGCTGCTTTAGGAACACAAGCTGTTTTTGTCTGGGTTCCGGCTGTGATTGTTGGAATGCTACTGAATTATCAGATGAAGCATTTAGGTAGAAGTTTATTGGATGTATCTGGAGGAACTCCTAATTATGCAACAAGACTGTGGCAACGCTACCCAATAATTGCCCGATATGCAGCGATAGGATATCTCTTGGGTTGGCTTGCTTTCCTCTCAGTTAATGCTGTTGTGCTGACAGATATCATCAAAGTGAATCTTGAGGCATTAGGGATGAGCTGTCCAGAAGAAATACTCAGGATTAGCTTTATATTATTACCTTTTGTTGTTGCTTATAGTGGCACACGTGCATTAAGCATTCTACATATGTTTTTTGCAATTCCTGCCTGCATCTTGCTATTTACTTTTTGTCTACAAGGTCTTGGATTTTTAGCGTTTTCTAGTAATAGTCCTGGCTTTTTTCCTAATAATTGGTCATCTTTCAGCTTTGTTGATTGGGCAAAATGGTTTTATTTCGTTAGCTATACAGTCTACAGCTGTGAAACTGCCTCATCCTTTGTTGCTGATAGTCGTGAACCTAATAAAACTTTGAGGTTTCTAGATATTGCTGCCTGGTTAATGTTACCAGTGTTTGTGGGTGGTTCTTGGGTAATCATGCGTTTAGCAACAGATCCAAATCTAGACGATAATGCTTTTTTAAATTTTGTTGCAGCTTCTACACCATTTTGGGGAAATTTTGCCCCAGCGATCGCTACTTTTTTACTAGCTGGTGCTTGTTTATTAGGTTCAGCGACGACAGTTTCTCTTTGCCCTCGAATTATTTATCAGTTAGCTGTAGATAAACATTTTGCATCAGTATTTTCTGTAGTCTCACCTCGTGGGGTATTTGGCCCATCTCTCGCTTTAAGCCTGCTTTTGGGGTTAATTTATTTTATTTGGGGTAATGTATCTCACATCGTTGCAGCGGCAAATGCAGCTTGGTTTATATCATTTATGCTGGTGCATTTAGGTTTATGGCAACAACGAGCTAAGTTTGATGTAGTGCTTCCAAAGTTTACTCTAGGTATCTTTTTGCTAGAGGTAATAATCTTATTAGTAGGAAGTTCTGCTTGGGGCTGGCAATCTTCTCTTATCGGATTGTTAGCACCGTTTTTTGTATTAACAATTGATGCGTTAGTGCGGCGCATTCCTATTGCTATTTTCGGCGCTAATTGGTGGTTAAAACTTTATCAATCACGGCGGTCGAACCAATTTCAAGATTCGGTGATGCTACAAGTGAGCATCTTAATTTTTCTGTTGTGTAGTGCTGTTTTAGTTGGCTGTTTATTTGGTTGGCATTTAAATAAAGTTGCAAGTACAAATTTTCAAAATTTAGTCGTTGTTCTGCTGATGACGGTGGCATTTGTTGGAGTAGCGATCGCCTGTTGGACAAGTTTACCTCAGGTAGTGGCGATCGCTGAAGCGCGAGAGGCGGCTGAACACCTTTTTCATATTGCCCAAGATGGTATTGTCGTAACAGATGAACAAGGTATCGTTTGGCAAGCAAACCCAGCAATTGAATTTTTTTTTGGTGTTAATCCATTTGCTCTTTTAGGGCATCATCTCAACGAATGGTTGCCCGAATTAGCTTACTATCCAGAAGAGTGGACAAGGCGTAGTGAACACACCTTATTTCATAACGCTAAAATCAAAAATTTAGAAGTTTCTATTTCAGACCGACCCCATCAAGACTTTCGAGAATATGTCGTCATTCTCCACGACATTACCAAGCGCAAACAAGCAGAAGAAGTATTGCGACAATCAGAGGCAAAATTACGGGAAGAGGCTAAACAACTAGCTACTCAATTAGTGCAGAGTGAAAAGATGTCCAGTTTAGGACAGTTAGTAGCAGGAGTAGCACACGAAATTAACAACCCAGTCAATTTTATTTATGGTAATCTTACCCCTGCTAATCAATATATTCAAGATTTACTCAAACTGGTGCTACTTTATCAACAGCATTATCCCGACCCAGTAGCAGAAATTCAAGACGAAGCAGAAGCGATTGATATTGATTTTTTAGTTACAGATTTGCCACAATTACTAACTTCGATGAAAGTTGGAGCCGAAAGAATTAAAGAAATTGTCCTATCTCTGCGAAACTTTTCTCGCTTGGATGAGGCAGAAATGAAAGTGGTAAATATTCATGATGGTATCGACAGTACTTTGATGATTCTGGAACATCGCCTTAAGGATACAACTAAATATCCATCAATAGCAGTTATCAAAGAATACGGCAATCTGCCATTAGTAGAATGTTACGCTGGACAACTCAATCAAGTATTTATGAACATTTTGGTGAATGCAATTGATGCTTTAGAAGAATCATTTATTAATGACCAAAATATTAATACTCCTCAGATTCGTATAAAAACTGAATTGATAGATAATAAACAGGTAATTGTTCGCATTGCTGATAATGGCTCTGGTATGCCAGAAAGTGTGCAAAAGCGATTATTTGACCCTTTTTTCACTACCAAAGCAATTGGTAAAGGTACTGGTTTAGGTTTATCAATTAGTTATCAAATTATTACAGAAAAACATCGAGGAAAATTGCATTGTATTTCTTTACTCAATCAAGGAACAGAATTTGTAATTGAGATTCCCTTGCGTCAATACGCCACCACCGTTGATGTGAGATAACAGTTATAAACAAAAATATAATGTTTCTATTTGCAGATAAAGCTGTCTTCAGAAAGTGATCGCACTTTAACTTTTGCCTTTTTGTAGCAATTGCGATCGCCTCCTAATTATCCTGAAATTCGCGTCTGCCTAGTTTTGTTTTTCAAACTTCTACATTCTTTCTAGTACCTGAATTCCCAACAGGGATAGTCCTAGCTTTAGGGTTCTAGCAGTCAAATCACACAGAACTAAGCGAGATGTGCGCAGTGGTTCCTCCGCAGTTAGTACCGGAACCCCGCGATCGCGATCGTAAAACTGATTAAACTTTTTACTCAGCTCATACAAATACTCACATAAACGATTAGGCAGCAAGTCTTGCTCTACAGTACTAATAACTTCATCAAGTTGAAGTAAATACTTGCCTAACGCCAACTCTGTTTCATGCTGCAACAAAACTTTGGTATTTTCTCCTAACTCATTAAAGTTAATACCACCCTTGCGACTAATTCCCTGAATCCGCGCATAAGCATACAGCATATAAGGTGCAGTATTACCTTTAAGATCCAGCATTTTCTCGTAGCTGAAAATGTAGTTACTCGTGCGGTTTTGGCTTAAGTCAGCATACTTAACTGCACTTATACCAACTACTTCAGCAACGTTATTAATGAACTCTTGTGTTTCTTCGCGCTCTTCTTCTTTTAATCTAACTTCTAAATCTGCACGAGCATAAGAAACTGCTTCATCTAACAAATCCCGTAACCGTACTGTATCGCCTGAGCGAGTTTTGAACTTCTTGCCATCTTCCCCCAGTACCAACCCAAAGGGCACATGAACGAGTTCCACATCATCAGGAATCCATCCCGCTTTACGTGCGACCTGAAAGAATTGGGCAAAATGGTTTGATTGTCCAGCATCGGTTACATAAATAATGCGCTTTGCCTCATCTTGTTGAATTCGGTAGCGCAAAGCTGCTAAATCTGTCGTAGCGTAGTTATAACCACCATCAGATTTTTGCACAATCAAAGGCAGCGGTTCACCTTCTCTGTTAGTAAACCCTTCCAAGAATACACACTTCGCTCCTTGGTTTTCTACCAGTAATCCAGATTTGTCTAAATCTTCTATAATTCCTGGTAGCAAGGGGTTATAAAAAGATTCTCCCCGTTCTGTTACCTTGACATCCAGCAAGTCATAAATTACTTGAAACTCCTGTCTTGACTGTTCGCACAGCAATTTCCAAGCATGAAGTGTATCTTCTGCACCTGCTTGTAGTCTGACAACTTCTTGGCGTGCTGTCTCCTGAAAAGCTTCATCTGCATCAAAGCGCTGTTTCGCTTTGCGATAAAAACTGACTAAATCGCCAATATCTAAAGCATTGGCAGTGGTAAGTGCTTCTGGGTAAACTTCCCGTAAGTAGGCAATTAACATCCCAAATTGAGTACCCCAATCACCCACATGGTTTAACCGCAGGACATCATGTCCAAGAAACTCCAAAATCCGGGCAATAGAATCACCAATAATAGTTGACCGCAGATGCCCAACGTGCATTTCCTTGGCAATATTCGGACTGGAAAAATCTACAACTTCCCGCTGTGCTGTTTTTGCTATTGGCACACCCAATCTAGAATCTGCCTGAATAGCGTTAAGTTGCGCTTCCAAGTATGTAGTTTTCAGTTTCAGATTAATAAAGCCAGGCCCGGCTATATCTGGCGATTCGCAGATTTCTGATACATCTAATTTCTCAACGATAGCAGAGGCGATCGCCCTTGGTTGCTTTCCTAACCTTTTACTCAGGGATAAAGCCACATTCGCCTGATAATCACCAAATTTAGGATTGCTTGCAGGTACTAGAATCGGATCTACTCCAGCGTATTCACCGCCAAAAGCAGCAACCATTGCCTGCCCAAATTTCTCTTTTAGTTGTTCTTGTGTAGCGTTCATATATAAATGTTATCTGTCACAGGCGTAATGTGGCTGTTGAGAGTTTGATATTCTCAAAGCTTGATTATTTTAACCCTAAAATATAGTTACCTAGTGCAAGTGAGGGCTGCCTTAGTACAGCATTATGCCCTTCATTGTCTCCCATACTCGGCAAAACATCCCGAATTTGACAATACACCAAACCCAGATGGAAATTAGAAAATTTGCTGCAAGCCACTTTTTACTTAACTTCTGGCAATTTTTTTACTTACTTCTGTGAAGGATTTACCCTCATCTACTAGTCGCGCAACTAGAATAGCTTGTTGAGCTGGAGACCACTCTTTAATTCCAGAGATATGCCGGATACCTTGAAGTCGCCAAGAAATATCATTAGAATTACCTTTGTACAGCAGCACCTCAACCTCTTGCGTTGAAGATTGCAACCTGTTGAGATACTCCTCATCAATTCCCTCTTCACTAATTTCACCATCTTCAATGAGACGATGAAGGTCTTTAAGTGCAGAAAGACGACGATTTCCTTCTACAACAACATATTTATCGCCGTGGCCATTAATTGGTCGTACTACTATACGATCCATAGGTAAAAAGCCGTTCCGAAGAATACTGTCACGTACTTCCTTAACTCCAAAACTCTCAATCATTTTTTTGAGAGTTCTTTCTTGTATTTTCTGATCAGGAATTTTGTTTTCAGAAGTGGGTTTGTCACGTTCGCTTGAAAAACGAGGATTATTAGGATCTAAAAAAAGCTGTTCCAGAGATAAATTACGTGCTTCTAGTTCGTCGTTATACATGATGGTTTATGGATGCTAATAGCTATTGCACCTAAAGTTTTTAAATTGTACTTTAAACTTAGTATAATTAACTACCTTAATCCCGAAAAACTTTTATTGGTAATTAAACAATAGCTACCATCAATGAATACAGACAACACATCCTAAAATTACTAACCGAACACGCCAAACTTTGTTGAATATGATAACTACTGATTAGCCTTATTATTTAAAGTTGAATCCTCATACTCAAATCCAACCACTTTGACTGAGTAATCGGCGCACTACTAGAGATATAATCAACACCTGTCTCCGCCACAGCACGAATAGTCTCCAAAGTCACATTTCCCGACGCTTCAATCTTTACCCTAGTATTATGTTGGCGAATTAACTGCACCGCCTCACGCATTAGATCTACTGACATATTGTCCAACATAATAATATCGGCTTGATATTTTAGAGCTTCTTTCACCTGCTCTAAACTTTCCGTTTCTACCTCTATCGTCAAAGGGTAAGGAATCTGAGAACGGATACGGGTAATTGCTTCTCCAATTCCCCCAGCCGCTGCAATATGGTTGTCCTTAATCATCACCGCATCATCCAACCCCATCCGGTGATTAATCGCCCCACCGACGGCAGTTGCATACTTTTCCAACAGCCTCAGTCCTGGCGTAGTTTTGCGCGTGTCCACTAACTGAGCAGGTAAATCAACAATTTGCTCTACATATCTATTAGTTAAGGTTGCAATACCGCTTAAACGCATAACTAAATTGAGAGCAACCCGTTCCCCCATCAGCAGCGCATCTAGCGATCCATGAATTTCAGCCACTATTTGTCCTGGTTCACATGATTCACCTTCAGCCGAAACCGCCACAAAGCTAACGTTTTCATTTAAAAGCTGAAATACCCTGGCTGCAATTGGTAAGCCAGCAATTATTCCAGGCGCTTTCGTTATCCACGTAGCTGTTCCTGGTGTGACATCTAAGGTTATTAGGCTATTTGTTGTGCGATCGCCGCGACCAATATCCTCCAACAACCAGCCACGTAACAGTGGATCTAAAACTATCCACGGCGGCAAAATCCCAACCTTACTCACAATTTTATGACTTTTTTCTCTACTCTCAAAAATACTATAGCCTAAAACCTTTACCCTGCAAGGGTTTCAACTGCTTCAAAAAAAACTTGAAAAAATTTGGTCAAAAGAGTTGACAGTCTTAAGTAGGTTCGTTATATTGAATAAGTGCCTGAGAGCGGAGCGAAAAGAAGCGACGCGGTCAGGACACCGAACCTTGAAA
>JAHHHN010000032.1 GCA_019359325.1 Mojavia pulchra JT2-VF2
AAGCGGCAAGATTTCAAAAATAATTCATATCGAAGTAAGAGTTAACATCTATATCAGTCAGAGCTTAGTTAGCGTACTATCTACGCTAACCTGTTTTTTATTCCCCACACCTTTTTTCGTTCACCCCTTTGCCGTAGCTGCAAATAAAGTGGTTCCTCGGCTTCCACGCCAAAAAAATCAGGAACCAATGGTTCCTCAAGTTGCCACCGTCACGGTTACGTCACCAACTCATCCAAGACACGGGCAATCAGGAACCATCTCAGCCGATCCACCCAATCAAAGGCAGCAGATTGTCACCTTTGAGGATGGTGAGAGGGAACTGGTGAACAATGCGGATTTGAGTAATGACGAAATTGAGTCATTCCCCACCGAAAGAACTTACCCCAAAGAATACGCCGAAGCGATCGCGCAACTAAAACAGCAGCATCAGCAGGAATTGGAACGGCTGGAGCAAGACTTGAGAATTGGTTTGCAAACAGAAGCCGCTGAATTGGCAGAACAACAGGTACAAGAACAACTGGCCACTTTGCGACAGCTGTTTGATCAACAGAAGCAGCAAAACATCGAGTTACAGCAACGGCTCTCCCAGTTGGAAGGGCTAAGACAGCTAGAGCTTGAGAACCAGCGATTACAAAAACGTATTCAGGAATTGGAACGTGCTGTAGAAGAACGTCCTGCTCAGGAGTGGGGTAATACTCTCACTAAACAGGCAACCAAAGCACTGAACAAGGAAGTCAAGCAAGCTCTGAATAAAACAATAGACCTGCGATCGCTTGCTCTTGAACCACCAAAAGAAAACGCCACCGAATGCTTGCGACTGATGGGTATAGCTTTGGGTAATCTCGCCAGTGCCATGAACAACACCCAAGCCTTACAAGCTGCGGCTTTAATTCTGGGCAGTGAACCAACACCAAGCGCGATCGCATATCGGGCTGAACAGCTACAACTAATACCCCAAGCAGTGAGCGATATTCGGGCTGTGCTTGCCAAGCCTAGGTGTAGTTGGTGGGATTATCTGGAAGTGGCCCAGGAATACGAGGTTATCAAAGCTGACTACTGGGCAGAGTTGACCCCACAAGAGACAGAGTTAATCACTGCCCTTGAGAAAGCCGAATCCTCACTCATTACGGAACCAATGGTTCCTGACGAAAACCCTGCTGATTCTGGTTCTTCTGATGGTGAAGTGATCGGGCTAGGTTCTATCGTTGCCCATGCTGATCCTTACCGCGCTTTATACAACGCTAAGGGTGAAGTTATTGAAGATATGGGTTTGGAAGTTTGGGTGGCGTGGGATCACTGGAAAGACAACCCGAAAAAGACTGACCGTTATTTCAAAGATGAGTTGCGGTTCTGGCAAGAAACAAACCAGTAAATAACAACTCACAATCACATCTTTAAAACAACTGAATGCAGTACGGCTCAAGTGCTGCCGATATTTTCATGCGTCAAAAATTGGAGAAATATTTATGAATGCGATTACGTTTCAAATTCAGGACGAGTTAGGATTTTGCACCCGCACTAACGACGGTGTAAGCGGAATGACCGTCACAGCTTTAGCTAATTTCTGCGGTGTAGACCAACCCGCTATCACCCAATTACTAAACAAGATTCGTGATTGTGACCCCATAACGAACGACTTATCAGAATCGCTGAAACATTTAGCTGGCAATGACTGGAGGCTCATAACGAATGATGCTCAAAATAGCTTGTTCGTGATTGACGAACTTTGTCATGCAGTGCTGGAATACTACGCGATGGATGCCCGGAAATATAAAGGTAAACAAACCGCAGCTAACAATTACCGCATGGTAGCCAGAGCCGGAACAAGGGTGTTTATTTGGTCACAAACTGGCTATACCCCACAGTCATTTAGTAGTGAACAGTTAGCATTGCTCCAAGCTATTCCTGCAATGCAACAGGCAATCACCCAGCTACAAGCGCAAGTACAAACGCTGCTACCTCCATCATCAGACTTTATACCCCCTGGTTGGGATGCCGAAGTCTGGCGATCGCTACCTCTACAAGATAAACGCCATTTCCGTTTTCTGTTCCGTCGCCGCAACTTCCGCCCCTCCCAGCAGAGTCAAACTGAGCCGTTAGCCCTACCCTCTGTCACTGTTGAGCAGTTGAAAGAACAACAACGGGCTGAGATAGCGCAATTAGTCGGTGAAGTATCGCCCGAAGAGAAACAGCAATTCCAAGCAGCAAAACGCCAACAACTTCGTGAATTTTGGTCACAAGCTCCAGAAGAAGACCAAAAAAATATGCCGTTTTAGACGTTGGGTAAAAATATGACCAGTAAATTAATTACTCCAGAATCCCCTCTGTTGGTTCCACCTCTACTAGCCGCAGAGATTGGTTTAACCGAAGCGGTAATACTCCACCAGCAGATTCATTACTATTGTCTGATTTCCAAGCACATCAAGCGTGATGGTAGACGTTGGTTTTGGAAAACGCTCAAGGATTGGGGTCAAACACTGCCTTTCCTGAAAATATCCGCCATCAGACGGGCGATCTCTAACTTGAGGGATAAATTTAAGTTGATTGATGTTTGCCGACACAGTGAAAAAACATGGTATCAGGCCAACTGGTTCACTGTTAACGTTGAAAACGTACAAGCCCTGTGGAATCGGATTTGCGAAAATCAGCAGATCGATGTGAGCGATTTGAACGCATCGATCTGTTCAAAGGCAACAGATCATATCAAAGAGTTCCCCTCCAAAGAGTTCGCTTCACAACAACACTCTGCTGTTGAGCTTGAAAAAAGTGAGGAAGTGGAAACCGAAAATTTAGACTATGACCAGGAAGGGGTTTGTCAAACCTCAAAACCAGAGTTACTCCAGACTAATCGCTTCGTTGAAGACATAGAACCCCTTGACTCGACTACCGAGACAAATACTCATGAGGATCATTTTTCCGCCGCCCCGGTTGCGTCGAATTTTCATGATGAAGACTTTGGTGATGATTACACCGAGCCTGTAGAAAAATCAGTGCAGCCGAGCAACCAAGAGATTCAGGAAGTGTTGCAGCAATTAAGGGAGATTCCTTTTACTCCGCAATTTCGGCTCAATGCAGAGATTCAACGCACGGTTAGGCGGTGCTGGGAGAATGTACCAGGAGCGATCGCTTACTTGAAAGAAGCACTCCGAACTTGGAAGGGCATTAAATCGCCGGAAGCTGTATTCGTCGCTGCGTGTAAAGAAGGCAGGAAACCGGAGGCGCAACAGGCCAAGTCTGGTGTGGTTGCTTGGTTTAATTGGGCTAGGAAAAACAGGATTGTGATTGCGATGTCGGGTGAAGTTGTGTATACACCCGATGGTGAGGCGGTGGCAGTTGCGGAGATGATGCGGCGGTTTCCGGTGGGGGATTGATTTTAAAAGTGAGGTGCGATCGCCGCACGGGCTAGGGCGTGACTGTAGGGATGGAAAAGCTCAAGATGGTGGAACAATTAGACTGATACGGAAACAAGTGATCTATAATTTGGGATTTCAAAAAAATGCACAAGATTTGTAAATCAACAAAAATTATTTTTGTGATTACACATTATTATTTACAGTTTTTCTCAAGTTTCTAGCGTTATTAATGCTTGAGCGGGCTTTAGATTTTTTGAATAAGTCTACTGTAGTTGGTTCTTCTATAGACAAGTTATCCATTGTTTGTCCTAATCTAATTTTTAGTTCATCCATCAAAGCTGATGATTTAACTTCAGAAGTTGAAGAGTTATTAAATACTTCTTCAGTTTCATTGATTAATGCAGCTAATAGCCAAGCTCTAGGAACCGAATATGGCTGTTGACCCCGTTCTTCTATATATTCTTTACCTAGTGAATAATCGAAGCAGTCAAGTAGAGTTTGTGAGTCATCTAAAGAAACATGGAAAGCAGTTAGGAGAGCTTCAATCTTTCGATAAATATGTGGTTCTATTTCATTTACTTGTTCGCTCCAACGTTCTGGTACTCGATAAGTTTCTTGTAGGGCATCTATTCTATCACCAATATTTAATCCTATCTTTGGCTTTAGTAAGCCTATTTGTGTAGGCAGATTTTGACTTTTAATACTAACTTCTAAATACGTTTGATTCCACAATCCAGGTTCTCGATATAAGCAAAATATATCTTCTAGCTTACGTCTAGAACTAAGACTAATTCTTTGGCAGGTCAAGGGGTCAGTTGTTTTTTTTATTCTTTGATTACAAGCAAGACAGCTTGGTACTAAATTATAAGGATGACAAGCTAGATGTGGGTATTTACTTTTTGGTAAATAATGGTCAATATCTGTTCTAATATCTCCTGCTTTTGTACTGTATTTAGCTTCATCACAAGCAGGACAAATAAATAATGTGGGATTTGTTGCTTGAAATGCTTTCAAAAAATCTTGCGCTCCAAAGCTAGAAGGATTATCCCCGGAAAATATATATTCTGGAAAACCAGAGTTTCTTTTTCTTGGACTAGCAGCTTCTCGTAAAACGTTTTCGTAGAATCCGATTAAAAAATTAGATGCTGCTTCTTGCCAAGGAGTTATGGTTTGAGGAGCGAGAGGCTCAAGGATACCGCTAGGTTTCTTAAGAAGTCTAAATGCTTCACAAGCAAGTTGCTTGACCCATTTGCGTTTCTCTTTACTAAGAGTAGAATCTTGTGCAAAAATTTGAAGAGGTTTGAGCCTGCTTTCTGCTGCTTGCCATATCCATTTAGCTATTTTGTCTCCTCTTCCGCTAAATCTAGGACACCGATTCAAGCGATCACCGCAGTTAGTTTGGTCTAAAGTGGAGTTAGAAGCTGCGTAAAATAACAACCAAATTTGTAAAACTACAATATCCGTCAGTCGCTTACGGGTTAACTCTGGTAGATAAACATCATGAATCATTCTGGCTCGATTTCTAGCAACTCCCGACGTATTTTATAACTCCAGTAACCCTGAGCAACCACTGAGAGCAGATTTTCCAAAGTGTGCCGTCGTTCTTTCAGGTTTCCATTAGTTGGCTCTGATAGTATGCGCTGAATATATGAGACACTTCTTTGACCCGCAGGATGTGGCGCATGAAAAACATGAACCATGATATCACTTGGGTCTGCCGCAAAAGTTTTGAGGTCAGGTTTTCTAGCGTTTTCAGTATAGCTTGCAAGACGATTAAGGATGACAATATCTTCTTCTAACACATCAGTGAGAGTAATGCTAGAGTGTGTTGTAATTAAAACGTGACTTTGTCTTCCCTCTAGAGTCTTATCTAGGAGAGAAACAATTTTACGCTTCCAGAAATCATTGAAGTGAACTTCTGGTTCATCTAGTAAAATTAATGCTTCAGTTTCACCCAATAGTGTAAACAGGCACATTCGACCCAAAAAGCTGCGCTCACCATCACTCAGCCAGTCAAACAAAAGTAAGGGAGGGTGATCTTCCTTATTTTCATCATTATCTGATCCAAAACGCTCTAAAAAAATATTGACTTCTCTTAACACAGACTGACCATCATCACCGATTTTGTCTAATCGAGCTAAGATTGTAAAAAGCTGTAGCCCACTTGAAAATTCTTCAATTATTGCCTGAGCTGTAGAATTTCCTGAAGTTACTAGGTCAAATACTAGAAGATAATCACTACCTAAGCGTAATTTACGCGTTGCAAAGTGTGCGAGTCTTTTTACTTCATCTCGGTCTGCTTGGCTAGTCGTACCTTGGGTCATCCGAAATTTGAGGGAAAAACCTGCTATCGCCTCTACATTAGCACCCTTATCAATATTTCCCTTAGTTCCTCGCAGCACTTCTTCTAAACGTCTATTCTCCGGGTTTTGAGCTAAATCAGCTAATAAACCACAAAGAGTCACAAGGGAAATTTGATGAGTTTCAATAAATAAAAATCGACTTTCTTCTTCTAGTTGGAAATTTTCTAATGTATAAAAACAAGGTGGTTTACCAGGAATTTCTCGTATTGCTCGATCAAGTAAAGATAATTCTTGTATTGCTTCTAAATATTCACCATTAAGTGCCTGAATTTCATCAAGTTTTTTCCAAGCTGTTTCGCTACCTGTCGTAAAAGCAACAACCATTTCTGGTAAAACATTATGGCTGAGTTGCACTTCTGTATCATTTTCCCAAACTTTCAATTCCCCAAGTGGTGAAAATCCTTCAGTGTCAAACTCTGGAAATTCTGCTTCTTCTGGAAAATTGGAAAGCTTGATGTGACGTTTGGTGTCGGTTTCTCCCAATTCATACTCTAATTCAAAGCCGTACTCAATGGGAGCATGACGCTCTAGCTTCCGCATTAAGTCAAACAATACACGCAAGACAGTTGACTTGCCAGTACCGTTGACACCAACTAAGAAATCTAGACTATAAGAAGGTGGGTCAGGGAAAACGTTTTCTGCTTGAGGACTGAAATAAATTTCTAAGTTACGGAGAACCTGATAACTTTCCAAATAGAGTCGATGTAATTTCATCTGGTTTCCTCCCCTGAATTTAATATACCTGAGTCTAAATCCCATATATCTCGCTGGGTAACGCGACGATAGAACAGGAGGGGTTCATTAGTTTTTGGGTCTGCTATAGTTACAGGCACTATAACCCCCATACGCTCTAAAAGATCAATAGTTGAGCGAGTAACATCTGTTGGTTCATCTACATCAGGATTATTTAATTCCTCAAGGGTAAATAATGCTGCTGTATGATAATTATTTGTTTCATTATCAGTCACTACCTCTGTTTTTTCACATACTTTCTGCCAAATTTTGAATTGTTCTGGGCTTAAGTTCTTAAAAGGTTGAATTTCTGCTTGTAGAGGAGGAGGCAATTTTTGGGTTGCTATCGGTGGTGACTCTAAATGACCAAAAAGATTATCAATACGTTGGGCTAATTGTCGTTGATTGCGATAAATTTTTGCTAAAAGGGCTGTAGGAGATTCAATACTATTTGATTCAGTTTGGGTTCTAATATAGGTTTCTGGACGCAGGTCATAAGCTTGTTCTTGTATTGCAGATTTGGCAACAGCTACCCCTAGCAGTACATGATTTAGAGTAACAATTTGTTTTTCTGGCGAGAAGGAAATGGCTACAGCTTTGACAGGATGCGAAAGTAACTGAACTACTTGCTTGGCTTTTTCTTCTGCTTTTGATTCTTCTATATCTATATCGGTTTCTGTTTCTTCTTCGTCAGTTTCTAATTGTTCGTTATTATCAGAATTATGTAAGAAATCTAAGGGTATCTGCAAGTTGATTCGCTGATGAGGTGGATCTGCGCCCACTTCCACCAGTAAAAGAGGAGATTGTTGACCTGTTTGAGAATCAAAAGGTTGATATGTAATATTTTCTAGGTTATTTCCTATACCTTGACAAATTACACCTATACAAATTTCATCATCTGTTATCCATTTAATCCCAAGTTGTGGGTTAGTTGCATTAGGGAATAAAGTATCAAAATCAGAGTTATGCTTTGTCCAGACTGCTTCTAAAAAAGGTAAATCATTAGGCTGAGAAGGTTCTTGAGTTAAATCACGTCCCCTACCTGCTGGATAACCATCTTGTTCAATTTGAAAAAACCAAGTTAGATGTTTTTTTGAAGGTTTTACTTTGCTAAATAGCAGCAAATGCGTTTGCAGGGAACTATAGGGTTGAAAAGCGTCTTTTGGAAAAGAAACTACTACTTCAAGAAAATTTTCATTAACTAATTGATGACGCAGATTTTTCTCAGATGTGCTATTACTGAATAAAACTCCAGATGGAACTAAAACTGCTGCACGTCCATTTGGAGATAATTTTTGTAATGCTAGATTTAAGAATACAGTTTCGCTACGACTGCTGACTTTTTGCTTAAAGCTGAACTCTGCTAATGTTGTATCAATCTTTGCACCAAAAGGAGGATTGATTAGAATCCTGTCAAAACTTAAAGAGTTTATTTTATTGTCTTTAATAGATGCTTGTTCAAAAAATGATTTTAAAAATTCTTTATTAGAAATATTACTTTGAAAATCATACTGTTGAAACTTATTGTATGCTGCTGTTGCCCATTCTTCAAATGTTAAAGCGTTGCTATTAAATATTAAAACATTTAATTCGTGGAGTTTAACATTAGCAAAAGCAATTCTTGCCCATTCTGAGGAAATATCAACACCGACATTCATTCCTTGAGGTTTATGAGCTTGATTTACTAATAATCCACCACTACCACAAACAAAATCTGCTAGGCTATGGATTGGTTCAATTTGAGCAAGAGAAATCATAATTTTAACTATATGTCGAGGTGTGGGGTAGCCTCCACCTGCAATCATATTAGGCAGATAGTAAATTATATGACGGTCTAAAAGTTTTGCATATCCTCCTACTATATTTGCTGCTTTTTCGAGGAGTTGTTTGATTCTCTCTATGTTCAAATTTGCCTGATTTGGTTTTCTAGGTTTCAGCCCTTCATCAGGAAATTCTAGATTGTTAATTTCTAGTAAAAATGCAGCGATATGCTCAATAATCACAAGGTCATAAGAAATTCCAACCTTGCGGAATTCTAGCCAAACTTGATTCAGCAAATCACGTACTATTGCCATACCCTACAATTCTCCTCGAAAAGCCTGATCTAAAATTGATTGTTCAAGCAGATCAAGTAGTTTGACATCCTGAGATAAACCTTTTAGTATTTCATCAACTTCATTTTGGATACAATTTAAATACTCAATAATCCTTTTCTGCTCAGACTCTGGAGGGATAGGTATAACGATATCCATTATAGTATCAGTTTTTAATCTTTTAGTTCCATGCGCTGCGGTTTCTACCAATTGTAATATAAATGAAGAACGAGCGCGGAGTATATAACCCAGATAATCAGGCAATAAGTTACTTATAGATATAAGAGCTTTCATATCTTGGTTTATTGTTACTTCGCTCTGCGTAATAGCTACTGGTAAAGTATGAGCTAAAATCATTCCTCTAACAACAATCAATATTGCTCCTTGAGGAATTAGTTTAACTGACGTTTCTTTTAAAGCATCTGTAGCTATGTGTTCTTGTGAATCGTATATATACCAACGCTTCATATCCTTAGGTGATACCCAAGGTATTCTTCCATCCCAATATTTCACATTATTTCTTGCAGGAGTTCCGCCACCTTCTATCTTAATCTTACCTATAGATATTAATTCCTTTATTGTTAGAGAATCGGGATATTGCTCATCAAGTTTGTTTATAACTTGATTTAAGGCTGTAAAAATTAATTGCTCTACATCTTGACGTATTTCATCAACCAGATTGCGAGACTGTTTAACTTCATAGATCAGTGTTTCTATACGTGTAACAATCCTACGCTGAGTATCTAAAGAACGAATTGAATCTTCAGGGCAAGGAATAGGGATTTTAAATTTACGCAAATTACCACGACTAATTTCTAAATAAGTTGTAGAACTAGCCAACTTAATAACTTCAGGAGTTAGTGTACGTAAACACCAAGCTAAATAATGATTGTTTAAGTTATGACTACAAACCAGATTAGCAAAGCCTTGGTTAGTACAAAGTGAAACTCCTGCTATAGCAATTTTACCAATAGTTGCCCGTGATGAGAAAAGAACAGTTCCAGGTGGTAGAAGTTTAGCAGATGAAGATTCTAAACCATTATTGGTCAGTGTTGTACGAGATGATTTTACGACTTGAACAGGATTGTTTACATCAATATCAGTGGGTGTAACCCAAACAATATCCCCGTTAAAATATTCACTTTTACTACGGTTGGGAGTTCCACCGCCATAGAAGTGAGAACATAACTTTTCTAAAGCTATCCAATCCCATCCTTGAGGTAAACTCCAAGGGTACATTCTAAATTTGGGTTCACTGGACAGAATCATCACGCCTCCTCATGCCCACTTACAAGTTTATGCAAGCGTTCTATTTTTTGATGAAGTGTCTGTTGATTTTCAAGAATTTTAGCAGTAAGTTCTGATGGATGTGGCAACTTTTTACCTTGCAAACGATGAGGATTTCTAGCTGTTAAATCATAATCACATTTAACCAAATTTTTTTTATCTACAAACCAACTATTTTTTGTAAAATTCTCTTGAGTAATTTTTCCTAGCCGATATGCTAACAATTGTCGAAAAATCAGTCTTGCTTCTGCAAAATTTTCATCTGCTATAGGATTACTTTTACTGAATTTTTTCAACTTCTCAGGTAAAGGCATTTCATAATAAAGCACTTCTTTTGTAGCACCGGAACGCTCAAAAAATAACAGTGCCGTTTTTACATCAGAATAAGGTGCAAAAGCTCCAGGTGGTAGACTTACTACTAAAAATAAGCTGAAATCATTCAGCAACATTTGCTTAACTGTAGCAAAAGCACCACTTCTAAAAAGTGTCCCTTCTGGCACGACCATACCACAACGTGCTTTATTTGATGGTTTTAGCTTTTTGATAATATGTTCAACTGCTAATAGTTCTGTAGCATTACTTTTTACAGGAAAATTCACTTGAATTTGAGCATTTTCTTTTCCTCCAAACGGAGGATTTGTTAAAACAATATCAAAACGCTCTGAGACATTTTTTAAATTTTCTGCCAGGGTGTTGCGTCGGCGTATATCGGGAACTCGAACACCATGCAATACCATATTCATAGTACCAAGTAAGGCAGGTAGTGCTTTTTTTTCCTGCCCTACAAAAGTATCATACTGAAGAATTTTGTGGTCTTTAGTTGTTTTCTCTTGCTTTTGCATATGCAAATATGCTTCTACCAAAAAACCACAGGAACCACAAAAAGGGTCATAAACTGTCTCCCCAATTTGAGGGTCAATTACTTCTACCATAAAACGAATAATTGAACGGGGTGTGTAAAATTCCCCCGCCATTTTATTTTCGTTCCCTAGTCGCTTTAGTAAGTCCTCATAAATATGGGAAACAGTATGAATATCATCAGGATTTTTAAAGTCAATGCTATCGACAATCTCTAGCACATCTTTAAGGTTATAGGGTGAAGCGCAAATGATGACAGTGCGATCGCTAAAAATCCCAGCAATAACCTCACGCTCCGATGAACCATAAAGACTAGCTAAATAAGGTATCAGTTCTCCCCGCACAAACTGCATCAACTTTTCGCCATCCCATTCTGGCGTGGAGCGGCGACCATTTTCTCCTATTTTTTGACCTAAAGCTTTGGGTATCCAGCTAGACCAGCGATAAGATTCATCAATAACTCGCTTATAAGTTCTACCTGCTAATTCAGCTTCTACCTCAAAAATTGCTTCCTGCTCATCAAAAAATTTCAAGAACAAAAGCCAAGATAAATGTTCGACATACTCCATAACACCACCACAGTTGTCGTCACGGCGTAATATGTCACAGGCTTGCCAAATGTCATTAGTTAGTTGTTCTCTACTCACCTAGTTTCTTCTCGGTAAAGGCGACTTTGCACCTCGTTTAATGTTTGTCGCAGATGGTTAATTGTACCAAAACTCTGAACAATTCCTGGAGCCTGCCTTATTTCCCGAAAAGGAGAAAGCTGAAATACTTTAGGGTTAAACATTTCTTTTACACCTGCCAAGCGATATTTGTCGAGTAAAGCTAAGATAACTTCACACGCTTCTGGAATTCGCTCCTCAAGAAATAGTTGTTCATAGTGTAGAAATGCTTTAACTCGCTCATCCCTGGTGTGAACTGGCTTATTAAAGGCGAGATGTGCTAATAATAAGTCAAATTGGTCTGCTTTAGGTTAAAATAAAATATCTGCTAATACCTCTAGATGGATGCTTTTTGCTTGCAGTTCTTCTAAAAAAGCTTCTCTTTGGTTGGTATCTGTCCAAATTTTATAGGTTAACTCCATTTAGGCACATACTCTACAACTATTGCCTTCGTGTAATCTAGGTGTTGTTACAAAGTTAACTGTTCACCCGTAGCTTCTACCAGAAAAGTTGCTTGTTTACTCTTTAAAATATTTGTGTCTAATTTCTATATACTCTGCTAAAAAATTTTCTATTTCTAAACGTGACCATCGTTCTATTTCAATATTGTTGTTAGTTTTTAAATTATCTAATTTATCATGTAAGGTAGAGTCAATTAAACTATTTGTCATTATACAAAAACCACCTGCTTTATACATAGCTAACATATCAAGAATATCCGGCACCATTTTTCGAGTCAGTGATTTTCCCTGTCGAATTAGTTTACACTGCACTATCCATTTAGTTGAAGTTTCACTATCATTTATGGACTTGTAAAATACAATATCTCTACCACCATCGCGAGAGCGTGAATTTCCTATTTTATATATTTGGCTAGGCTTATGTTTTACACTAATTATATCGTAGCAAAGTGTCTCAAAAAGCTCATCATCAATTTCGTTCCAAGGACATGATCTATCAGTAGTTAGAAACTTTGCTCCATCTCTTTTAGCGTCTTTTAGAACTGCTCCTTGCATATTTGCATATCTTAAATCAGCATTACTCAAGTTTGCTCCTTGAAGATTAGCCTTTATTAAAATGGCTTCTTGTAAATCCGCAGAGATTAAAATTGCTCCACTTAGATTTGCACTATGCAAATTAGCTGAATGTAAGTTTGTGTAGCTTAAATTTGCTTCATTTAAATTTGCTCCTTGTAAGTTTACAGAATTCAGATTTGCTCTACTTAAATCAGCATTACTTAAATCGTAACCTTTCAGTTTTGCATTTTTAAGGTAAGCATTACTTAAGTCAACACCTTTAAGTTGTTGCCATAAATCCAATACAATAATGCTATTTTTTTTATTATTATCTATTGTGGTAAATCCTGCTATATTAAGGATTTGCCAAACAAGAACCCATTTACGGTGTATTTGTGTTGTTTCATCAATTTTAGTACCAGTTAAATTAGCAAAATTTAAATTTGTATCTAATAAATTAGCACCTATTAAATTAGCATTGTACAGGTTGGTATAACTTAAGTTAGTATTAGTAAAATCAATATCTTCTAAGTAAGAATTAGCCAAATTAGCATTTTGTAAATTAGTATTATCTAAACAAGAACCAGTCAAATCAGCATTTTCTAAATTAGCATTTATTAAAATAGCTTTATCTAAAGTAGTACCATTCATCTCAGCATTTTCTAAATTAGCATTGTTCAAGTTAGCTCCGCTAAGAATACAATAATTTAATTCAACATTACTTAAATCAGCACTTTCAAGATTAGCACTATTTAAGTTTGCTTGATTCAATTTAGACCAAGATAAATCAGCATTACTTAAATTAATTCCGCTCAAGTTCATTCCATCAAGTTCTGTACGGCTCAAGTCAGCATTACTAAGATTTGAATTATTCAAATTAGCATTACTCAGATTTGCATTACTCAAGTCAGCATCACTAAGATTTGAATTACTCAAATTAGCATTACTCAGATTTGCGTTACTTAAATTTGCATTGTTTAAGTTGGTATAGCTAAGATCAGCACAACTTAAATTTGCATTACTCAAGTCAACATCAGTAAGGTTAGAACCACTCAAGTCAGCAGTTCTTAAATCGGTACCACCACTGATATCAGCATTACTAAGATTAAGATTACTGAGGTCTACCCCACATAGTTTAGTTTCATTCAAAGTAGCATTGCTTAAATTGGCCTTACTTAAAATTGCTACTTCTAAACATTCATCATAATAATCAGAATAAAAAATAGCATTATAGGTGTATTCAAAGTCATATTTAGCACGCTCTGCATCATAAAAACATAAGTTTGCATAACTCAAATCAGCATTACTTAAGTCAGCGTTACTTAAATTAACACCAGCCAAATCAGTTTCACTCAAATTTGCACCATGTAAATTTAAACCTTCTAGGTCTGTTTCACGTAAGTAAGCATTCGTCAAGTTACAAAAACTTAAATTAGCACCAGTTAACAGAGTATTACTTAAACCTGCTCCACTCAAGTCCGCATAACTTAAATCGGCATGAGTTAGATTGGCCCCACTGAAATTAGAACGGCGTAAATTACATCCACTGAGGTTAGCACCCGAAAGATCAGCATCACTAAAATTAACTTCACTTAAGTTCAAGTCAGCATTAATCAAACTGATATTATTCAGGCTAAAGCCACTAAAATCCGTTTCTCCTTGGTCATAAAGCATTAAAAATTCAGTGATATCCATTTATAAAAAATTTTATAAAAATATAGTTTTGTATTTATTTCTACTTTTTGTTTAGCTGATCCAGTATTAAGGCAAATGTTATTTATTAATTAAAATAACAATTTCAAAATAATGTTATTTTAAGCAACTGTAGCAGATACGTAAACAACCCTGGCTCTTGGGAGAGCATTTTGCAACCGCAGCCCAACAATACCCTGCTGTGATGCTGCAACTAAACCGAGCGTTCCCTCAACAGCCATAGCATTTCCCATCGAATGGCACTCGTCAAAAGCTATTGCTCCCTCAAAATCAGCACCAGCCCACTCCACAATTTGTTTGAGTCTGCTTTTGCCATTCTTCTGAGAGCGCAGAGTTGAGTAAGTGCAGAACAGAACGCCTTGGGTAAACCCGATTGGCTCACCCAGCTTGATGTTTGAGAGGTCGATTATGTCTTTCTCGCTGCCACCCAGCGCACACCAGTCTCTACGGGCATCTTCGATTAATGCAGCACTTTTTGATACCCAAATTGCTTTTCGCCGCCCTTGACACCAGTTATCTAATATAATGCCTGCACATTGTCTGCCTTTTCCGCAACCCGTTCCATCACCAAGAAACCAGCCACGACGGAACCGGACAGCATTTTCTTCGCCCTGTGCTGCCACAGTCATGTTATCCCATGAGTCATCAACAAGGTATGACCCAGAAAGGAATTCTGAGTGAGCAAGACCTGCGTAAATAACGCTTTCGAGTTGTGCTTCTGACAACAAGCCTTGTGAGACAATATTGCGAGTCAGATGTGGTTTATATGTGGGAGCCGGGGGCGATACTAATGCTAAAGCCGCACTTTCACAAAGTAATGAGGGATGGGGTAAAGCATCCTTGATTCTGATTCGCTGTGGTCGGTAGGTTTCATAGAGAGTATCTTTCAGTCCTTCAGTAGCAGACCACTCGACAACTTCGTATTCCAGAACAACCACATCGGTAATTTCTGCGGAGGGTGCTGGTTGAGCTACCGCTGTATGCTTCGTCGGCAGTTTAACAACCTTCGCTGCAACGACCATTGCTTTCATAGTTGCAGCATTCCATTGCGAACGCCCTGGCAATTGCTGAATTAGTGCCAATATTTCCGGCAGCTCCAAAGTTTCAGTAATGCAAGGGATTACGTCTGGATTATTAGCCGGAACCTTATCAATGACGGTGATTCGCGTTTCGATTGTTGTCCCGTGTTTCGAGTACACCTTGCCGTTGACCCCAACCGACATTAAAACTCGCGCTTTTTCTTGCCACTTCACAAAAGTTTCTCGCCAGCTTAGGTTAGCAGGAGAAAACCAATTGGCTGTAATTGTAACCAACCGTCCGCCGTCGCACAGCCTTTGTAGTGCAGAGTTGATGTGCCGAGGAGTTGCGTTACTGTTGCGATCGCTGATTTTGGGCGATGATGAGAAAGGCGGATTCATCAGCACAACCGAGGGCTGAGTTTGTCCTGCCAGATAAT
The DNA here is from genome assembly GCA_019359325.1 of Mojavia pulchra JT2-VF2. GTDB lineage: Bacteria > Cyanobacteriota > Cyanobacteriia > Cyanobacteriales > Nostocaceae > Mojavia > Mojavia pulchra. Next base: position 15,537 of record JAHHHN010000032.1, read on the forward strand.
CGTTGATTTGTTCCGCGTTAACAGAGAATAATGGTGTACCAGGAAACAGCCGCCGCAGAATCTTGGTTCTATCGGGTGAAAGTTCGTTGAGCATCAGACTTGCACCTTGGAGTTTACCAAATTGGGCTATAATCCCAGTCCCGGCACTAGGCTCAAGAATCAGGTCGTTGCCACTAATTTGTCCTGCTAACGCTACCAAGTAAGCTAAAGGTAACGGTGTTGAAAACTGCTGAAGCTGGATTTGCTCCTCACTGCGCCGGGTGTGGGTGGGACAGAGGGATTCCAAGTGTTGCAATTCTTCTAAGGGATTTTCTTTTAGTCCCTTTTGTCGCAAGTAGAGAATTAGTGCAACCTCAACAGCTTCGTAGCCATCCTTCCACTGCCACTTGCCCTGTGCCGCAGTACCGTTAAAATAACGATTCAGTCGCAGATGAATCGCTCTTGTTGTTATAGGTTGATTGTTAATTAATAATTTGGCTAGTTCTTGGGCAACGCTGATTACGGACTGTCCGTAGTCTAGAACAGTTTGCAGGTCAAACAGACAACCTTGTGTAGCGAAAAAGTTGACCATATCCATATATAGATATAATTTTTTCGCTTCTGTTTGGCGAAGTCACTACTCTACACTTATTAAAGAAGCCCGTTGATAAAATCGGAAATCATGAGTGTAATAAATGCCCAGAAGACGACTTCAATCATCAGTGTAAGTAAAGATTGTAATTCCACGGTAATAGCTCCTGAATTTTTCTAATTTTCAAAGAGTTTGGGCGAAGCGTAAAAGTATCTTTGTGTGGCGAGTGTGTACTTTTACTTATTAATGAACTGTTTGAAACTTGAAGGTAGTATAGAGTATCTAGAAAAGGTATCTGGCTACAAAGAAGATTTGGGACATAGACATACTTCTGTATTGTTTTGGCGTAGCCACTTATACAATTTCTTACTCTTAGGAGAAGGAATTAGTTCTAGATAGGTACTTGAAACTTCTATGATCAAGGCTAAGATGCAATTGGGTTAATCAATTTCAACTCAACAAAACCCCCTAAACCGATAGACAATGCCAAGCAAGGTAATTAACGTCAAAGAGTACACAGTCAGAGCACACAAGCGAGAGATTCACACTCGCGTCTTCAACTTTATCTGTAAGCAGTGCGAACAATCAGCACAACGCGAGACTTTTGGGCCGCGTCCTTTGTACTGTGAAAAATGCCGTGCGCCACAACCACCGAAAAAGTCAAAAGTGTCGCGCAAGAAAAAAGCATTGCCAAGACCCATGACTTATAAGAGCGATGTTGATTTTGCGAACTGAACTTGTAGGTTAATTAATAACCAGCGCTGCACTTGAGAGAAGCCCAAACAGTTAATAGTTATCAAGGTTTGGGTTGTGGCTGAAAACACAACTCAAACAAACTGGTAGGGAGCATCTCAGTTTTTGAAGTGGCTCAAACAGATAGTAATCCATTGAGGTAAGCAGCTCGATGAGCAAGGACTTGAGGCACATTTTCTCGTTTCCATTGTGCTCCAGAGATCTTAGTTCGACGATCAATCTGTTTAACCGCAGATTCAACGGAACCAGAACCAACTGAACAAATTTGTTCAGCTTGATGATATTCATAGTTAATAATGCGATCGCTATGTTTATCAAGATAATGGCAAAAGTTTTGTGCTTGTTTACCCTTACAACCAGCAAATAGGGCTTTGGTAGGCTCAACTTCACCTTTCCATAGTAGAGCTTGTGCTTGTTTCAGGCGTTTTTGTGAACCCCCAACTTTGTGCAGATTTTCTATCAAATGGAACCAATCAAGTACTTCTCGACGTTGTACATTAGGCGCTAATTGGTCAATTATATTCCAAATGCCGTCATGTCCATCACCAATACAAGTGAGCGGGCTAGCCAGTGGTTGATCATTAACCCAATCAATTACAACCTGATTATCTTGAAAGGACGTTCCAACGGTTCCTTGATGATGTAAGCTAATCGCTTTATAGCCTAGCCAACAACATATTTCTCCTTTAGGAGTGCGTACACGAATGTTTCCACCATCGACACTTAATTCTTCAACCGTACTTTGTTGTATTGGCAAGTCAAAATTCTGGCGATGTACCAATCGCTGTTGACTGCTGCGGGAAACTTGCACACCTGTAAAATACTCAATATCTGATGCTGCATCTTCGTAGCTTACATTCGCACTTACCCTTAAACAACAAGTTTCTAGATATGGACTTAGTTGAGTACTTGGTGCGACTTTTAATTCAATGGCTTGTTTGCTCGTTATTGGTAACTCTCCCAGGATGCTTTTGAGTCGTCGTTGGTATCCTGCGATTGTTCCTGTAACCGTTTCGATAAAAAAACTCCTACTTCTGGCATGATATGTTTTTGCATTTGGCTCCTCACTGCTTCTTCAATTCCTGCAAGGCTTGTTAGCCTTTCTGGTGATGTATCTTCGTACAGTATTTTAGCGATCGCCTGAATATGTTCTTGAAGAGCTTGCTTTTGTTCTGGAGTCATCGGTAAGTAAATACACTCGTCTTACTTATCCTGACTGATTTTCGCCCTCTTTGCAAAAAACTGGGATGCTCCCACTGGTATGTCTGTTGTATAGGATACTGGAATTATTGAATATGACAACTCTGGTCAAAATTACAACAGATATACAACAAAAGCGTGAAAGGAATTTAAAAATTTATGGAAAGTGAATCACAATTACAGCCCCCGCCAGAAAATCTCCTCAATCCACTATTAGAATTACAAAATTATTATGCTCCGCTTGTAGAAAAGTATGAAAAATTATACACACAAGCATTAGATAATCTTAACCACGTAGAAGCATTAATATCTAACTGGTCAACGGATTCAAGCGCTAACGAGAAACTAGCAACTCTTGAAGTGACTCGTGAGGCATTGCCTGCTCCTATTGAGGAAAATCGCTTGTTAGGCAATAGCGCAAGCATTAGTGAAACTTCAGTCAACTTGATAGAGCCTACTGATTCTGAACTTACACAAACAAATGATTTAGAGGTAGAGGAGTTATCTCAATCAATTCCAAATATCGAGATGCCATCAGTATTGAATGAGGTAGTTCCTGCTGCTCTTGATGAAGATTTGTTGTCATCAAATAGCGATAACATCTCTGAATCTTCGACTAGCTTAGTTGAGCCGAACAACTCTGTTATTTCACAAACAGATGTAGAGATAGGGGAGGAAGACGAGCCACCAGCATCAACATCTACAATTCTAGAGACATCTTCAGCAACTCCAAACAAATCAAGTAAATCGGCAGATATTCCAATGTTGCCGGAATATCAATCTCTGAACCGCCCTGAAGCGATCCAAAAGGTATTGCAAAAACACGCAGGCACTGTATTTCACATTGATTTTATCGTGCGCTCGCTGTATGGAGAATTAGAACCAGATGTTTTCAAAGTTATAAAAAGCAGAGTTCAATCCACTTTGACTTATGGCAGAGAAAGCGGTAAATGGTTCCTTATTCCTGGCAAGCCTGGCTGTTTTACTCTAGACTTAAAATTGCTCAACTCGAATCGCGCTCAAAGTTTTTCTAAGCAGAGTAAGACCAAAAACAACAAACCTGACCCACGGGCAAAAACCAACCTTATTTCCATGAAGAGGGAATTTGAAGGGCAATTTTTGATTGATGCAATTACTTCATTGTTGCAACAAAATCCAAACAAAGTTTTTAATATTGCCGAAGTCATACAAGGGCTATATGGAGAACTTGATGTTGAAGATGTTACACAAGTAAAACCCAAGATGCTAAAAGAATTATCACGGGGTTATCGCACAGGACGATTCTCAAGAGTGGCAGATGAAAAAGGGCTTTATACTTGGGATTCTAAATAGCTGAAGTAGGCAAGCGATCGCTCTTAATACTGGGTGTTGTCTGCTTCCACGAAAGAATTAATGTCCAAGCACGCGCATAGCTAAAACGCTCATCTAGTAACGTACATCACTGGCTGAAGAAATTAATAGAATGAAAACCAAAGTTCAAATGCACAGAACTATCTTGGTAAACAGAGGATGAAGCAACCCACCCTCGCCTATGTAGAAACGTCTCTACCTGATGCAACTCAGGCAAAGCGATTTGCAGCCGTCCGGCGTTGGGGCATTGCTCTAGAGATTGCCAATTTTGGGGATATACAGATAGATGTGTATAAACGCGCTCAGATACCAATTGCCAGCGTGCAGGCATATCAAATGCACGATTTTCATCCGCTTCATTGCAATGCGGAACATCGTCATCAAGCCAAAATTCATGTAGAACAGACCTTGGAACTAGCCGCTCAACTGAATGCACCTCGAATTGTAACAGTCTGCGGCTTTGGGCATGACTTAGCAGATAATCCATTAGAACGAGCAGTAGAGTTTTTCTCCAGCTTGGCTCAACGAGCAGCAAAGTTAGGGGTTCGTATCATGATAGAACCCTTAAGTCCCAAACGTGCTGGGGCATTGACCCATCCTGATGAGATTGTTTCTCTCATCAGGTGCTTAAATCAACCAGAGGTATTTTCTCTTGTGCTAGATACCGGACATCTGCTTGATAGTGGCTTTGACCTCAATTTGTTTTTTTCCATCTGGCAGCATCCGGTCGAAGAGATGCAACTCAAAGGCATAAACTCAGCTCCACCAACCCTGACGATGCCGCTAGCGAGTTGGATAAAAGTCATGAAGTCTCCGCCCGATGTGATTTGTGTGGAGCATCGTCAAGCTATTTCCTGGACAGAATTTGACCAGATTATACAAAAATGTTTTGATTCGCTAGGGAATTTAAATAAAAACATTTGAGTTTGCCAAGAGCGCGCTTTTCCCAATTGCATTTATTTATACTTGTTTGACCTTATCCGCTTGTCTGCTTGCCTATCCTCTTGTTTGCAGAACATCTGTACTATATAATCACCGACAGGTAAAAAATTAGCGCTTTTTGAGCTAAGAGCTTGTCACGTAACAACCTTGCCTTTTTTGAGTTAAGAATGTCTTCTCAGTAAGCTTTCTAGATAGCAAATTGTAAAAGTTGTTTCTTGACAGGCTCTAATTATCACACCAAAGCGCTTAATATCAAGTTAGAAATTAGTTTTATGGAGCAGCGTGAATCAATTGAAACTTATACTCAAGCGATCGCAATATATAAAACTGCCCTCAAGTTCGCCCCTAATGACTTCAATACGAACAAGCGCTTGGGTATGGCTAATGAAAAGTTGTCTGAGCTACAGTTAGAGCAGAAGCAATACAAACAGGCAATTAAGGCTTTAAAGCAGGCTCGTGCTGCTTATGAAATAGCATTTTCTCAAACTCCTGATGACAGCCTTAATATCAGTTATCTAGGGACGCTCATAGAAAGATTAGCCGAACTACAGTCGAGTCAAAAACAATATGCACAAGCATTTGATTCCTACCAACAGGCGCTGACAAGGTATGACACTGCCATAAAGCTTACGCCTAATGATTATTGCAATCATGCACTCAAGGCGGGTGCATTAACATCGGTAGCTGATTTACAAGTCATGCTGTCACAATATACACAAGCTGTAGAAAACTTCGAGCGTTCTGTTGCTTGCTACGATACTTCACTGGCACTCAATAGGTTTAAAGCGGTTGAATTTGATAAAGCTCGAACTTTGCAAAAGTTGGGTAACTGTCTTCAACAACTATCTCGAAATTCCGAAGCATTGGAGAGTTATCAGGCTGCAATGAAAGTATTTAGCCAATTACCCCCAGGCGACAAACATACTCGCTCTCTAACTCAACAGATAGAAAAGCTTAGAAGCCAGGACTGAAGCATTTAAAAGAGTTGAGAGTAGGTACACTACGAGCACGTGAACAAGGACAATAGTTAGGCAAACAATAGTTGGCAGCCAACGAGAAAAATTGCTATATCTGCAAAAACATGGCTGATATATCCAGGCCAGATTGAGCGATAAGTTAAGTAGCACCATGACCATACCACCCCAGCAATAAAAACTCCTAACGAGCATAATGCTGTGGCACGCCAATCGAAGTATGCTGCTAAACCAATAATATGATGAGTTGTAAAAAATAATGCTGATAGAATTACAGCCCATTGGCTGGAAACCAATATTTCACATTGGCGATAGACAAACCAACGCCAAACGAATTCTTCAAGTAACGAGTTAATAAATATCCAGTATCCTGCGCCTATCGAGTAAATTAAAAAATTAGTTAATCCAACTTACATTGCCCGTTCACGAACATACTCAACATCTATCCACTGCGGGCCTAGTAGTCGATAAATAATCAAGATGATGCCTAGCATCAATAATCCTAATCCCAGCCCGACTAATAAATTACGCCCTTGAGCCTGTTGGACTTTTAAATTTAAATTCTCTGGTTCAATGAAAAATAACCAAACAATCGGTACTATCAGCATCCAGATTTTAGAGAATATAGCTACTAAATTTCCTAATACTCCAGGAAGAAAATATAATGGGGTAGCAACACCAAAGCTCGCAACTGGTACAAGCAATAACAAAGCTAATATCGCTTTTCTATTTGAGCTTGAGCTAGAATTAAACATACAAAACTTGCCTGTATTTAACCGTTATCAACTTTCAAAAACTATTAATAATATAGATGCAAGTATAGTATAAAATTCTCCCCTTGCAATCAAGTGTTAATTAGTGAAACTTTAGTAGCCGTAACAAGATTGAATTATTGTCAATAATATTTTGAATATCAAGGATGACTTGGATTTTTAATATAGAAAAAGTTCATGAATTTGATACAAATATTTACTGAAATCTACAAAATATTTATTTGAGCCACTAGATAAATCTAAATGAGCCAAAATTTTAACATCTTCTAATTCTAATTTCCTCTTTTGATTGGAAACATATTTTATTAAATATCCTTGAGAGTCTAAGATACGGTGAATTGGATAATCCTCAGCAGATGTCTTTTTCAGATAGATAGGAATAGCTCTGAGATAGCTGTTATCTACTCCAATAGCTTGAATTATCTGTTTGTAAGTTACTACTTTACCTGCTGGTACTTTTACTATAAATTCGAGAAAGCGTTCATAAGGTTTTTCAGGCAAGGCTGGGAATTTATCAGTTTGAATATAAACGCTATTTCCGACATTAATTGTACCTGAATTGATAACTACACCTAAAATCCCTCTTTTGGCTTGAAGATGTTTTAAGGAATCAACTAAATGAGCTATACGCTTACATGGCTCACAATAGAAAGTTAAGCGAATAGCAGCCCCGCTATCAAAACTTATTACAGAACCAGGAGTGAAATTCTCAGCTTTTATCCCGGATATGACAATATTCTCTCGTAATTCTCCTGGTGGAATTGCGAATTCTAAAATATCTTCATACCTAACAATTAAGATTTGCCTGGGACTAATGGGATTAGCATTAATATCTTCTTCAATTCCATGAACTATTTTTAAGTTGATTTTTTCAACTGATGTCATCGTTGATTTATGCTGCTGTTTTATAAAAAGATGTCTAATATAACCCTGCTCAGTAAACATAAATAATGTTTGATTTGATTATTAATTGCTTGTAGCACTTGTAGATAACTGAGGCTAAATACCCCTTGAATTAACTCGCTCTATCTAACTGTGCAATCCACTGATTAATTTGGTCACGTTTATCGTTAGTTATCCGGTTAATTGCTGCTTTAATAGCTGGTTTTTTATAAATTTGCCATAAAGAATCAAACATTTCAATGTCCTGGCAAGCTGACAAATATTCTGCTGTAGCTGAGAGATTTTCTTCAGTTAACCATTCTTTCATTTCATTAATTTCATTGTCATAGTTGACTTTCATGGTTTTCAACTTATCTTTTTCGAGACTAGATAATCTACTCCAAATAGTTTTCTTAACACTGTCTGGACGATTAGACATAATTGTTGCCACATCTGGCCATTCTTGAGCGTTGCGAACACGATAAACTAAAGATTCTATGCTCGACTCAAATGTTTGTTGTGGACAATCAAGTAGTTCAATAGCATAAATTAGCTCGCTGAGAGTTAGTTCCTGGCAATTTAAGAACCAATTTCTAATTGTGAAACGATAAAAAACTAATTTTTTATCTTGGTTTCTAAACTTGCGCTTTTTGGCTTCAATAATTGAGGTAAGTAAAGATGGACGGACTTCGGGTGGGACTTCTTTAAACTCAAGATTCAAGTCAGAAACAATTATCGGCACTCCAGAATTTTCTGTAGCGGAGGATTCTTCTAATACCCACTTAAAAGATTTACCGCAATTGGGACAATCTACTTCATAGTGGATGACAAACTCGGATTTTTGAGAATTAAAGTACTCCTTGGCACGAATTAGGGCTGGCATGGGTTTGAAGACATGATGACAGTGGGGGCAACATCTGCTTCCTTGGGTATCTGGGTCGCAGGATACTGGAGAGAGACTCCATTTTCGATTGTCAGATGGACGCCCTAGCCGAAACCAGTTATCAGTCATGTCTAAGATAGTTGCATAATCTTTTCCTGGTGCAGGACGTAATACTCTGCCAATCATTTGCAGCCAGAGAGTCACACTGCTAGTAGGTCGAGCAATGACTGCTGCAAGTGAGTCTGGGCAATCGAATCCCTCAGTTAAAATTGCACAATTACTGATAACCTGTGTTTGACCACTACGAAATCTATCTATAATGGCTTGACGCTGCTCATTCGATGTATCGCCATCAAGATGTTCGCAGGTAATGCCATCAGTACAAAACGCTGCTGCAATCTGCTGAGAGTGCATGACGTTGACTGCAAAAATTATCGTCTTTTTACCAGCGCAAAAATTCTTCCACTGCTTTAAGACTTCAGATGGTTTGTAATCAGAGGCAACTTCCTCTAATTCTTTACGAGTAAAGTCGCGTTTTTGCGGAACTTTGTGTCGAGAATATTTAAAGCCTGCAATTAACTTGTAATCTGTTAAGTACCCCAGAGCAATTAATTCCTTGGTGGAAATCGAGCAAATCAGGTGGTCAAAAATATCTCGTAATCCATAGCCATCTTCACGTCTTGGTGTAGCTGTCAGTCCCAGAATGAGCGCATTAGGATAAGCATTTAGCAATTTGCGGTAACTGTTAGCTGAAGAATGGTGAGCTTCGTCAATAATGACAAGCTGTGCAGTAGGGTAAATTTGACGACGCGCAAGAGTTTGGATACTAGCTACCTGAATTAATGAATCAGTCGGCTTGTATCCTGCTTTGATGATTCCTGGTTGCAGTTTTGTCACCGCCGCTAGTTTTTCTGCCGCTTGGATAATCAGCTCTTGTCTGTGAGCGACTACTAACACCCCTTCACTTTGCGCTGTCATCTTCGATGCCACTGCTGCAAAGATAATCGTCTTGCCACCACCTGTGCTTAGTTGTAATAATACTTTTCTGATTCCACTAGACCAAGCGGCGAACGTTTGTGAAACTAAATCTTGTTGGTAATCACGCAGATTGAACATGAAAAGTAATTGTTGCTCCTTCTATTCGTGTCAGCGGCTGGTGTTAGTAACCTATATTATTAGTGGTTGACCAAACAATTCGCAATTGCTCCCTTGCAGGCGTGCAATTCCAGGATTAGACCTGCCCGAAATATAAATTTGGAGATAAAAAATAGTAGAACGGAGATTTGATGGCAGTTAAAATGCTTGCAATAAAGCAATTTTAACTTTGACATCACTTGAGTTTTTGACTTTTGATTAATTGCTTGCCTGTTGTTAGCCACCATCCCCCGATAAATTTAGCTCCCCATAAACATTGATATCAAATGTAAATTGAATATGGATGTATTTGTTGGGATAACCTGTAGGCAAAGGTGCAAAGGGCGCAGCTCGCTGTATAGCGTTGAGTGCGGCTTGATCGGTGAGGCTGAATCCAGAAGTTTGTGCAAACTGGAGATTGCTCAGTTGACCTGAACGGTTAACACTGAAGTTAAGCACTGTTCGCCGGTCAGATTGGCTCATTCCTGGTAGCCACTGCTGCTTGACTCGTTGGCGTAATTGATTTAAATAAGAGGTAATATCTATATCTTGACTTTGGGCATCAATACCAGAAGTCGTTTTGCGATCGCGGTTGGAATTAGGTGAGGCAGCCAGATTATCACCGCTAAAATTCCGGCTAGATACACTCACAGTACCACCCAGCAAACCTGCTGCACCTGTGTAATGAGAAGGCCGAGTTTGAGAAGGTGTTCGCCCACTTAATCTAGTTCCCGGCTGGATTAAGTTATTAGGATTGGGTACTGGTGATGTAATAGCTCTGTTGTGCGCTGTTGGCTCAATTTTAGGCGCTGGTGGTGTAGTCGGCGCTACTGCTATTTTTTGAGGCTTGGGTGCGGGTGGTCTGGTTACCCTTGTGAGCGCCGTTGGCTCAGTAGTGGGTGTTGGTAATGTGGTCGGTGCTACTGCCTTAGGCTTGGGTACGGGTGGTCTGGTTACCCTTGTGAGCGCCGTTGGCTCAGTAGTGGGTGTTGGTAATGTAGTCGGTGCTACTGCCTTAGGCTTGGGTACGGGTGGTCTGGTTAACCTTGTGAGCGCTGTTGGCTCAGTAGTGGGTGTTGGTAGTGTGGTCGGTGCTACCGCTTTAGGCTTGAGTGCGGGTGGTCTGGTTGCAGATGCGGACTTTGTTTTTTGCGGTTTAGGTTGTTGAGAAGATGAATTTGGTAATTCTGCTTTCTGCTGTCCTGTTCCTGGCTGGAATACTTTAACGGGAGATAAGTCAGAAGGACTTTTGCTAGAGGCTCTATGTGCATCTCGCGGTAATACAGCAGAAACAGGTCTTTTTGGTAAAGCTTTACCACCCGCAATAGAATCTTTAGTAGCCCGGAATGAGGTTTTTGGGGGTATGTGTGTTTGATTAGGAAAAACTTCAACTACTTCAATTGGAATCTCTTGCTTAGGCTCAGGCATAAAGGCTTTGAGCCAATATTTGCTCACCATCAGTAAAGTAGAGTGTAGCAAGATGGAAGTAACTAGACAAAAGATTATCTGTGCTGGGTGCAAGCTCCGATAGCGATGACATTCATCAGAAAAAGCCATGTTATTGTGCTTTCGCGTGATAGATACAGCCTCAGTAGTCTATTTCTAGGGTACAGGCTAATTTACCACCACCGCTTTTTGTGTCATGGTGCAAGTCTAAGGATAAATACAGTATCGGTTGGGAATTTGAATTTATTGAAGATACAGGACTATATTATGCTGTAAGCTAGGCTGCAAGAAATGCCTCAGATAGCAGACTTTGAAAATTTGCCTGTCTCAGTACTGTTACAAATCAAAATCAAGGGAAAATGTTTCGCCATCTGAATCATCTTGTATTTCGTCGAGTGTAGATTCCGTTGGCATTGGAGTCGGCTGTTGTTCTAAGTTTTGGCTTGTAACCGCAGTGGCAAAAGGTGTATGAATCAGCTGTTGTATTGGGAATGCCCCCTTTTTAAAAGCAAAATAGCAATCAATGATAAAGTAAAGCGTCTCTAGGTAACTTTTATCTAGCTGTTGTGATTCGGCAAATATGCGTTGACGGTAGCTGTCTTTAATCCGCACTTTTTCCGGTGTATTGTCTTGTAGCTGTGCCATTATGCTCACCTCCTAAATAAGCTGTTGATTCTTTTTAACAATCGCTTTTGCCATTTCAAGAAGCCCACAGGCATTAGCTTCCACGGGATTGTCGAGAATTTTGAAACCGTTCTTCTCTAAGAGTTTCTTAAATCCAGGTAACAGGCAGCCGCCACCAATCGCCCAAATTTCATCGCCAGTGTGTTTGGCATCAAGTGTGAGATTCACAACTTTCTTCAAGTATTTTTCATACCAGTCCTTGAGACAAACGCTGTAGACATCTTTGATATCAATTTCACGGCTGTACCTGGTATGTCCCATTTCCAGACAAAATCGAATCTTCGATGGCTCGCCGATTTTACCGCCATTTAGATGTTTCATCTTTTGGGAAATATCATCGATGAGAACTTCTACGCCTGTAGGGTAGGGGGTATGAACTTCGCGCTTGCCTTGGTTATAACGAGAATACAGCGTTGTACCGTTACCAAAGTCTAAAACGGTTAATTTTGGGGGGAGTTGTTGCCCAAACAATGCACCCATTCCTTCTGGCACAACTTTGAGTACCTCGATCTTCACCTCTGAAACTTTGCCAGCAAGTACTGGCTGATATTCACCGTTGAGTACTTTTTTGAGGTCGTCTGCTAAACCAACATCATGTAAGCTGACGACTAACTTTAAATGCCAAGCCTTACGATGTGGCAGATGTGCTAATGCACCCAACATAGTAATCAGCGCATTGTTGACCTTGTTTTCGTTATGATCTGTGTTGCGTTCAAAGTGATAACCTGTACGAAAAGCAGATTCACCAACTGTGTAAGCAGTCCCATTAAAAACTACTCGTCCTGGGACATCCTCCATCTCAACAGAAGATATATAGCTGGGGACACGAACGACATCAAAACCATCGACTAAAAGTTTCAGGCTGCCGTAACCGTTATCAAAGCCCGCCGGAAAAATTTTTTGCAAGGTGTGAATATTTGACATAGGGATTAAGTTAATACAGTTTGGTTAAGAAAGTTATCTGCTCAGGCAAACTAGGGAAGGAAGAGGGCGCTTGTGCAAAGGAAAGAAGTTAGTGCAAAATTCTTCTGTGCTCAATACCTGTTTGTTCCCTAACCTCAAGAGCTTATCAGAAGTCTCTTGGGTGTCAAGTGGGGTTCAAGGTATCAAACAACAAAATATACCCTAAGCAACAGCTATATATACCCTATATAGGGGCTAAATTTTTATTAAAAATCCAAATTATTAATAGGGTATATATAACACCTACTTAACCCCCATAAGCAATTTTTGAAATATTTTTCCTGACGGGGTTGTCATGAAATAACTTTGTCAGGCTTTGCAGCAGCCGGAGGCTGCAAAGGGCGCAGGGTCTTTTAATCTTTTATGAATCTATGGTTATTGAGAATCAGCCTGTGGAAAAAGCTACGTTGTTTAATTGTTTGAAAACTTAGTTTAATTCGATTGGGATAGTTATAAAAATATTTTCAGTCTGCTGAAATTGCTTTAGAATCAGTTCATTCTATTGAACTCAATGTATTTTTTCAGTAAATTCGCATACAACTCAGACAGTATGATTATTGCAATCACCAATCAGAAAGGAGGTGTAGCGAAGACTACCTCCACTATTGCACTCAGCGGAGTGCTGGCAGAAAGTTGCTCCTGTCTTGCAGTTGACTTTGATCCTCAAGGTAACCTAAGCACAGGTTTAGGAATAAAGATTCAACCAGGACAGAAGACTGCTTATGAAGTATTGACAGATCGGAAACAGAGCGCAGCAGCGACTATTATCGAAACGAAGTATGGGATTAAACTAATCCCATCGGATATTTCTCTGGCTTCCGGAGAAAAGCAAATCTTGACTTTGGCAGATAATAGCCGAATTCTTAGAAAGAAGTTAAACCCTTTGCGGCAAGAATTTGACCATATTCTAATTGATTGCCCACCTAGCTTAGGAATGCTTACTCTAAATGCATTGATGGCAGCTGATGCGGTTTTAATACCCGTTCAATGTCAGTTTTTTGCTTTAGAGGGCTTGCGGCAATTATTAGAAACTATTGATGGTATACGAGATGAAGATACTCATCCTAATTTGCAAATCTTAGGAGTTTTGCCTACAATGGCAGACCGTACACTTACTACTCAAGATGCTCTCAAAACTCTTAAGACTAAATTAGCTGGCATTAAAATTTTTGAGCCTGTGCCCAAGTCTGTTCAGTTTCCTGAATCAAACTTGGCACGTCAACCGATCCATCTTTACACTACAGAACATAAATTAATTGATCCTTATCGAGCAATCGCCGAAGAAATGGCAAAGCAGGTTTAATAATATGGCTAAACGACGCTTGTCAATGGTTGATGAAATGGAATTTCCCAATAAAACTAAGCAATTTCTTGATTTAGTAGGAGTTACAAATAATCATCAAATTGCTGAACAAGACTTGACTGAACAATCTTTGCCTATTACTCAAATTCACCTGAGTCCTCATCAGCCTCGGCGCTACTTTTCTACTCAAGCAATGGAAAGTCTCGTTACCTCAATTCGTGAACATGGCATCCTACAACCACTGCTTGTTAGACCGTTAGAATCAGGTAATTATGAACTTATAGCTGGGGAAAGGCGCTACCGAGCTGCTCAAACTCTTGGGATAGAAAAAATTCCCGTTATTATCCGTGAGCTAAATGACCAAGATGCTTTTCAAATCTCACTTCTGGAAAATTTGCAGAGGGAAGATTTAAATCCAATTGAGGAAACTGAGGCTATCTTGCAACTACTGTCTATGCGTTTAGAATGTTCTCAAAAAGAGGTTATCTCTCTGCTTAATCATATAGCTAACCTCCAAAAGCAAAAAACAGAAATTACGGACAACGTTGTTCGTAGCCAATGTGAGATGCTAGACCATATATTTACATTAATTGGACGGCTTACTCCAGATAGCTTTCGTAGTCATCGTCTACCTTTACTCAACTTACCTAAAGATGTTCTGGACAGTTTGCGTCGAGGAGAACTCGAATATACTAAAGCCCGTGTTCTTGCACAAATTAAAGACGAAGAGCAGCGACGTGAACTATTAGTAAAAACTATTGAAGAAAACCTTTCAGTTAGAGATATTAAAAGTTGCATCAAAGTAATTAGAGATCCGGATTCTTCTGAGCCTTCTCTCCTACATAATCGGATGAAGCAAGCCTATCAGCGGATTAAGCAAACTAAGGTTTGGGAAGATCCTAAAAAAGCCAAAGCTTTAGAAAAGTTGTTGGGGCAGATTGAAGCATTATTAGAGTGAGAATTATTGTTAGGTTCATTGATTTAAATAGGAAAATCAATTTTATATTATTTAAGCAAAACCACATTAAACACTATCTAAATTGCAAGCACCCCCCCCACATGGGACTCCACCATCCTTTTTGCGTCTTTTTGCGTACTGAGGTAAGCCACATCTTTATGTTTTTTGTCCTTCCAGGATTCTTTAGCAGAACACCGCAGCATCATCTTTTGTTGCTCATCCTTTCTATATCTGTACTCCTCTAAAGGTTGTTTGCATACTGGGCAGGGATATGAACTGAGTTTGGCAGGAGATTTTGGATAATTTTCACTTTTAGCTACCTGAGTCTGAGGTACTGACCAAGACTTGGTGTGCTCGCTTCAAAACAGGACAACATTCTCACAGCCACTAGTGCACTTAAGGAAGTATTTCTTCTTGACCTTACTACTATTGATTTTGGCGAGAAAATTTTGACACACAGGACATTTTGTTCTAGAAAATTCGTACTTCTTGCGTTCAACAGCAGCGGTACTAACAGATGCGCCTGTAACTAAAGTTTTAGCTTTAGAAAGTGCCGGAACAAAGTAATCCTGATTCCAAGCAGTAAGATATTGCTGCCAAGAGTGTTTACCTTCCGCTATCGCATCAAGAGCATCCTCCATTTTCGCGGTAAATTCTGCTTGGAGCAAATCAGGTAATGCCTTCTGTAAAAAAGCATCAACCTCCAACCCCAAAGCGGATGGTTGTAGACTGTCTTTGGTTAACTGTAGATAATCGCGCTTTTTGAGGGTAGCAACTGTGGGAGCATAAGTACTGAGGCGACCAATCCCTTTGCGCTCCATCAGCTGTACTAGTTTGGGTTCGCTGTAACGTGGCGGTGGTTAGGTTTGTTTTTTCTCATACGCTGCATTATCCAAAGTTAGCGATTGCCCTTGTTGTAGAGCAGGTAAAACAGAATCTTTGCTGAGATTATTCCAGTACCGCACATAACCATAAAACTCAATCATTTGCCCTAAGACCTGCCACAAGAGATTGCCCGAAGATGTGATTACTTGAGTCTTGCGTAATTGAGCAGATTTACATTGGGAAGCGATCGCGCGTTTCCAAATCATGGCGTACAAGTTAAACTCATCAGGTGGCAATTGTTGGCGTAAGTTCTAGCTTGGTCGAAATACATCTGTAGGGCGGATAGCCTCATGAGCTTCCTGCGCCATTTTGCTGCTACGGTGTTTGGCTAGCTGCTGCGGCACATTAGCTGGATATTTTTGCTGCACCACCGACGCGCACTCTCACAAAACTCAGCATTTGGGAATGGCAGATGTGTTTTGTATACCTTATATTAGTTTGTTTGTGACAGCAGGTAATTCTATTTTAGTATTTATGTACTATAGCAATAGCTCTTTAATACTTATACTTCTTTTACTTCTTTAAAGATTTTGCCGTAACTACAGCACAAGGCATTTTTGCACAAAGCAATGTCTACTTCTCCAACTCCTGCTCAAGCACAAGTAAACGCCACGCCGCACTACGAAACCATCACTGGCGTAGTCGAACGCCTGACCTTCCACTCAGAGGAATCCGGCTATACAGTCGCACGTCTAATACGCCCCCGCACTACCGACCTCACCACAATCGTCGGTAGTTTCGCAAATATTCAGCCAGGGCAAACATTACAACTGACAGGTTTCTGGCGTGACCATCCGCAATATGGGCCACAATTTCAAGTCACGAATTACAAAGAAACCAAACCAGCAACCCTGACCGGAATTGAGAAATATTTGGGTAGTGGGCTAATTAAAGGAGTTGGCCCGGTCACAGCCAAACGCATAGTTGCACACTTTGGTTTAGAAACGCTCGACATTATTGAAAACCAAATTGACAGACTCATCGAAGTTCAGGGTATTGCCAAAAAGCGGATCAAGCTAATTAAGAATGCTTGGTCAACTCAGAAAGCCATTAAAGAAGTGATGGTATTTCTACAAAGCCACGGGGTGTCAACAACTTATGCGGTCAAAATTTACAAACAATACCAAGACAAAGCAATTGCCACAGTCACCGAGAATCCATATCAGCTTGCAACTGACATCTACGGAATAGGGTTTCTCACCGCTGACAAGATTGCGCGAAACTTGGGGGTAGCTCCCGACAGCGAATTTAGATACTGTGCTGGAATCATCCACGCATTGAGTGAAGCTGCCGAAGATGGACACTGCTACCTGCCACAAAAAGAACTAATTGAGAAAGTCATCAAATTGCTGACAACTGATACTCACCAACCAACAGAGGAAGCAACCGCTGACATCATCAGAGATATGGCATTAAGGGAGGACTTGGTTAGAGAGAGTATTCGGGACAGCTTTGGAGAGAAAATATTGCTGTGCTACAAACCAACGTTCTTTCATACGGAACAAAATCTAGCACAATTAATCACTCGACGGTTACACCAGCCGATTGTGCAAGATATGCCCCGTGTTCGTGCTTGGTTGGAGCGTTTTACCACGAGTCGCAATATTGAGTTATCGCAACAACAGCAGCAAGCGGTGGAAATGGCAGCTTATTCACCAGTTATGGTTCTGACTGGTGGGCCTGGAGTTGGCAAAACTTTTACCACGCACACCATAGTCAGCTTGTGGAAAGCAATGGGCAAAACAATCGCTCTGGCTGCACCAACAGGCAGGGCAGCACAAAGGCTAAGTGAGATGACCGGACTTGAGGCAAAGACCATACATCGCTTGTTGGAATTTGACCCCAAGAAAATGGGTTTTAAATGTGGTAGCGATAACCCTTTGCCACACACCGCAATTATCGTTGATGAAGCTTCAATGCTGGATTTATTCTTGGCACACTCTTTGGTGAAAGCAGTAGCAGAAGGCGCTCAATTACTGTTGGTGGGTGATATTGATCAGCTTCCCTCAGTTGGCCCAGGAAAAGTCTTGGCTGACTTGATAAATTCCCTTCAAGTACCAGTGGTTCGGCTAACGCAAGTATTTCGCCAAGCCCAGCAGAGCGCAATTATCACTGCCGCGCACCAAATTAACCAAGGGGAGTACCCTCTGATGGAACCAATTAGTGATAATCCTGTGTCAGATTGCCTGTGGCATGGTGGAGGTTATCAGCCAGAGCATGGAGTACAAGCAATTTGTGAGTTGGTGAGCGAGTTTCTCCCTCGGCTGGGTTTCAATCCGGCATCAGATGTGCAGGTACTTTGTCCGATGTTGCGGGGGTTGGTAGGAACTCGTAACCTGAATATGGTGTTGCAGGGGCTGCTCAATCCACCTGCACCGGACAAAGTGGAGATTAATCGGGGCGGGATGACATTGCGAGTTGGAGATCGCGTCATTCAACAAACTAATGATTACAACCGCGAAGTATTTAACGGTGACTTGGGAAGCATCCTGAGTATCGATACCGAAGAACAAGAGGTTACAGTTGACTATGCTGGGCGACCTGTAGTTTATGATTATGCTGACTTAAATGAAATTACTCTGGCGTTCGCTGTCTCAGTACATAAAAGCCAAGGCTCAGAGTATCCCGTGGTGATATTTCCATTGTATATGCAACATTTTATGATGTTGTCGCGTAACTTGTTTTATACAGGGTTAACCCGTGCTAGAAAATTGGCGATCGTGATTGGTTCTAAGAAAGCAATATCATTGGCTGTGCGGACTACAAACGATCAGCAGCGTTACACAAGGTTGTGGCAGAGGTTGTTGCAGCCGATGTGAGGATTACAAAGTTAATTTTATTGGGTGCTAAATTGACCGAAAGTTTTGCTAAAAGTCAATTAATAAAATTACTACTATTGCTTGCTCCTGCTAAAAATTCTTGTAGTGTTCGTAAAGTCCGCTCTGTTGAATCAATAAATACTAATTGGATACGAGCTTCAACGGCAACTAGTGGATTACCTTCTTGAAAAATTTCAATTGATTGCCAAAAGTTTGCTTGATAAAGAGATGTTTTATTTGCTGCTTCTAACTTGGTGTTAATTATCACGTCTTCTAGAATAATTACCTTACGATAATTAACTTCAATCCGAGCAACAACTGGAACAATTTTCTGTTTAATTTGTAGGTTGTGATGCTTCAGCCAATCCCAACGCCCTGTTTCTAAATACTCCAAAACGGTAGCATTATTAACATGACCTAGACTATCGAGATCATTTGGACGTACCTGTAGTCTTAAAGAAACAAGTTCAAAACTCATTATTCAAAAGCTGCTCAATGAATGATTTATTAGACTAGTTAAAATACTAGTTGACAATATATTCAAATTAATTTTTGATAAAAAAAATACAAATGAGAAAAAATGAGCATAGCTTCTTTACTGATTAGACTTTTCAGGTCTGTTGTAGCATTCACTTGATGATGGTTTTGTTACAGGTGCGGTAGGAAACTTTGAAATTGATGGAGAAATTTCACTTAAGTATTACTGATTAATGTGTTTGAGATAAGAGTAAAGAATTTCACACTCGCTTTTATAAGAGATAATAAAGCATTGTTGTCCTACTGCATTATGATACAGAACAACGACAACCCGTTCCTTTGGGCAAACTCCTAAACAACTTGTACCAACAACTCGATATTTTCCCCACAATCCATCTAATTTGAGACGAGACTTCAGCCATTTCTGTAGCTCTTCGGAAGCTGTTGTACCTGAACTAACTCGGTGATAACTGCCAGAAAATTGCTCGACTGTACACTGTGAACATACTAGTATCAAACCATTCTGCCACTGGGGAGCGAAAGTGGGAATTGAAGGAATGGAGGTAGGAGTTTTTAACGGGCGATTCCTGGAAGGAACACTAGGTTGCTCATCATCTGAGAACTGCTGAAAAATTTGCTTGATTAGTTTTAAAATCCGTTTAAGCAGTTTCTTCATGGACGAATGGCTTTGCTATTTCTCTCATAGCATTACCTAAATTAACTGTTGAGTTTGTTCTAATAGATCAGTATTACATAAAGTTTTTTGAAATCTGTGTTGAGAGATGCGCGAGCTACTGTAAATGTGCAGATTAATGAAGATAGCTCATTAGCAAATCCCGCACACACCACCCCGGCGTAACTGCTTGAGCCACAACCTAAATTTGGCATCGCAACTGTGGGCATCGTCTACGATAAGAAATGCCGTGTTTGACTCTAAGAAATTGGCGATCGCCCTTTTGAGCGCACGTTCATTAAATGCTGTCACTGTAATGCGAAAGAAGTTAAACTTTGAACGTGCAAAATTGAGGACATCTGCAATCATAGCCGCTCAACAGGAATGTAGCTTAGGAAATACCAATGAACTTAACCATTCAACAGATTGTGCCGGAGGACGTTGCATTAATGGAAGCTTTATTAGCGACCTTTGGTGAGGCGTTCGATGAGATGGAGACCTATGGGAATCCGCCTAGCGCAGACTACCTGCGGCAACTGCTCGATAGTGACTACTTCATTGCGATCGCCGCATTGAAAGAAGGTGAGGTCGTTGGCGGTCTCACTGCCTACGAGCTTAAAAAGTTCGAGCAGGAGCGCAGCGAGATTTACATCTACGATCTAGCTGTTGCCGCCGCACACCGACGGGAGGGGATCGCAACGGCATTAATTCAGAAGCTGAAGGAAGTAGCAGCAGCATGTGGAGCTTATGTCATTTTCGTCCAGGCGGATATTGGTGACGAGCCAGCCATTAAACTTTATACAAAGCTGGGCGCTCGCGAAGACGTGTTGCATTTTGACATAGCAGTTAAGCTAATCGGCACTTAAGTTGCATAATAAGAAAATGAAGACGTTTCAAAGCAGCGATGCCGCCCCCAGCCAAAAACTTTTTAACGCCAGAACAAGTTAGTTCCTTACAGGAAGCTCTAAAAGAGAGCGAGCAACCCCACGTCAGAGAGAGAATTCTAATTATTCTGCTTCAGAACGATGGGAAACCGCAACATGAAATTGCTAAATTTTTAGGCTGTTCGCACAGAACAGTGGCATATTGGTGTATGCACGGCGATCCAGACAATCTAGAAACTTTACATAATAAAAGAGAGTACAAACATTACCGAAAAGCTACAACTGAATATATTGAACTATTATTAAAAACTGTTGACCAAGACCCATCAGAGTTAGGTTACGAATTTGGGAAATGGACAGCAGAAAGATTAGCTACATATTTAACCGAAAAGACAGGCATTGATTTAAGTAGTTCTCAGGTAAGGAGGATATTAAAGAGAAAAAAGTATAGTTATATTTGGGCTAAATATGACCTAGAAGATAAACAAGACCCAATCAAAAGAGGCAAGTTTAAGGAGAAACTTACTCAATATTTAAAAATCGCACGAGAACAGCCGGAGCGTTTACAGGTATGGTTTTGGGATGAGAGCGGGTTCAGTTTACGTGTGATTCGGCGTAAGGGTTGGGGTAAAAAAGGAAAACGTAAGAATGTTCCAGGACAACGACGCTGTGGTCGTGTTAATGTCATGGGAGCAATTAGAGAATTAGATAGAAAACGAGTATGCTTTTTCGTGAAAAAGGGTAATGCAGATATTTTTTATGAGCAATTAAAACAATTAAACGAATTAATTAAACAAGAGTGGATAAGTAAAGGAAACCATCCGGAAGATTTCTCCAAGTATGGCCCTAAGATTATTTTAATTTTAGACAATGCTAGTTTTCATAAGCGCAAAGATGTTCTAGCTAAAATATCTGAAGAGTTTCCGAATTTTATATTAGAGTTTTTGCCGCCTTACAGTCCTGACTACAACATTATTGAATTAGTTTGGCATTCATGTAAAGAATTTATGGCTCATCGTTTATTTAAATCAGTAGACGAATTGAAATCTTTACTAGATAAGTTATTAAATCAAGGTGAGTTAGTCATTAAGTGGCATCGGAAAATCAAAAACAAGGGCAATATAAACTATGTTGCAGCTTAAATGCTGATTAGCTTACTAGTGTGAAAAAAGAGAGCAGGGGGAGCAGGGGTGGTGAGGGGAGCAGGGGGGGTAAACCTCTGCGTAAACACAGAGGCTTCAAGCAAGGATGTATTGTTTTTTCGCGCTGACGCGTCTCAAAACAAATGTTTTTTTGTTTCTTCCTTTTAAAAAAGGAGGCTTCTGACCACTAGGTGAAGGTATTCTCCCCCAGCCTCCTCAGCCTCTCCAGCTTCCCCAGCCCTCCTTTCCGGTGATGCAATACAAGAAAACGATTGCGGCATGAACTTTCTTCCTTGTACCAAAAACCTCCTCAAACCTACGGGTGCATATACTCACTGCTAAAGAAATAAAATGCGATCGCTGTTGATGAACAGCGATCGCGCTATCTAATTCCTCACCACAGGAATTTAATTCCCACGATTGTATTTGCAATTAACTGAAAATGGTGCGGTGACAATTCCGTGATTGCAGAACCTCTTATACAGACGATTGTTTAAAACCTCCATGCGATTCTTATCGTTTAGATAGATAATCAGATGGAGGAAAATCGATTCAAACAACACATTATCCCATACCTGAATCCTGGCGTGTAAAATAAAAATTCCTTAACTAAGATATTCGGCTCCTGTTACAGCCGCCAGCCTGAACGGTGGAGTATCAATCTGACTTGCTAAATTTCTCTCGAAGAGATTTGTTAATTAAGCGTTTGTTACTCCCTTCAACATGCACAGCAAATCCTTTTTCCCAAAAAATCCGGTGTAGTTCGGCAGGCTTCCATCCTTCAATTGCAGCTAATTCATCAGCTTCAGCCAGTAATGCGGTTGGCACATTGATCTCAATACGTGTCATTTTAGGTGCGTTAGTTTCTGGCATTGTTTGAATAGTCATAAATTTACCCTTAATTATCGGGTTTCTTGTGGGCTTATTGACCACTATTTCCTAGAATTTCGTTTATGATAAAGTTGTTTCTAAGCGGCTAACAAGGGGTTAAGAAGCAAATGCATCCATTAGAACTACGTAAAAAATGGAATTTGACTAACTATCAACTAGCCACTGCCCTCGGTAAAACTGAGCAAACCGTTAAACAATATGCTGCTCGTCCTGGCACAAAAGCTTACCGCAAACCTCCTTTGTGCGTACTGATTCTGTGTTTGGAATTGGACTCGAAATGGCAGCAACAAGGATATCCCAGCCTAGTTTTTGTTGCTGCATAGTATACAAATTCATATACTTTTTCGACTAGACCGCTCTTGAGAGGCGGTTTTTAATTGAGATAGTTCTGGTAGATTTCCGGAAGTCAACCGGAAGTCAACCGGAATTCAACCGGAAGCCAACCGGAAATCAAAAGGAAATCAAAAGGAGGAAAAGCTTGATACTAAAGGGTTCATGTCTAGTCGAAGAAATTTTCACACGAGAACAGGCAGCAAAGAAAATGGAACCGCCAGTTACAGAAAGACAACTCAGAAACTATCTCGATTTAGCCTCTTTATATCTGCCCTGTTTCGCACAGTTTAGAGATCAAGAAAATGGCGGATTGAATCGCAATATTAAACTCACGAATTGGCATCTACCAGTTCTGCAAAAAATCCGAATTGGTGTTTTAGCTAAAGGTTCAACTCAAACCGCAATTGAGTTAAAGCAAAATCCTTCAAAATTTACAGGAGTTAGCGATGACGATTAAAGAATACGCAGAATCTATTGGTATGAAGCCCGGTAAGTTAGTTGACGAGTTTCGCAAAAATTTTCCCGGACAGGCTTGGACGGTAAATTCACTCATGCCTGAAGAATTTTTGAAACCTAACACAAACCACAACCCTCAGCAAACACCAGTAGCGGGAATGGAAGAAGCCGCGATTACCAAGGCTTCTGAAGCAATTCAACAAGCTTCATACAAACTGACCGCAGCAGATAAACAGACTATTTCAGGTGCTATAGCTGTTCAGAACGAGCAATCTAAAATTTTGGGTGCATCAACTGGGGTAACTGGAGCATTGTTGTTCATGGAATCTTTGATTGCAGCCAAGGGAACTGTGCTAGATGCCTTCGCAGAACAATCGATGCTTGAAGTTGATAACCAAATAGCAGAGATTGATCAAAGTTTAATTAACCTAGCTGAAGAAGCCTCAACAAGATTGGGGGAGTCGATCCGAAAAAAGGAACAACTCAAAGTACGACTCAATTCGTTACGAGAGAGAGTCAGTTCAATGGGGACACAGATCCAATTTTAGAAGCTTATAAAACAGTGGCGGCATTATTACAAATCCAAAATGAAACTGTTGCCACTGTTACCGAAATCCGATTACTTCAAGAACTATTAGCTCATCAAAGGAAAAATCAAGTTATGGATATTCTGAGTACGGGATTGTTTGCTACTTCAGTCGTTGGCGCTTTAGGTGGCAGTGTATATCTCGTTGGTAGCGTTGTCGCTACTGGATTAATTGGCAGTGGGATGTTCATACCGTTGGGATTACTTGTTGGTGCAGGATTGACTTTTCTGGGACGGGCATCAAAGTAAGAGTGATGAGCGAGAGTGTTTCATCCAACTGTTTCACGAAACTGTTTCATGAAACGTTTCAACGGTTTCATCAATGTTTCAGGGCGTGGAACACCATGAAACAGCATTCCCCCGCGTGAAACATGAAACGTGAAACGCCAGCTAATTCCTTGTTTGAAAGCCGTTATGAAGATAGTGTTTCATAAAACTGTTTCACAGCACTGTTTCATGAAACGTTTCAACGGTTTCATCAGTGTTTCAGCCTCGTGAAACAGCATTCCCCCAGCGTGAAACATGAAACACCAGTCAGTTCCTTGCTCGAAAGCCGTTATGAAGGGTAGTGTTTCATCCAACTGTTTCACAGCACTGTTTCATGAAACTGTTTCAACGGTTTCATCAGTGTTTCAGGGTCGTGAAACATGAAACGCCTCATTAAAGATATGTCTAAGAACGCGCTATAGCACAGCAATCTCATGTATAAGAAACAACTGTACTTAGCTTTGGCTGGTGTTGGCATTTGCATATTGCCCGTAATCATCCCCTTAGTACCCAAGTTGGGGGCTTATGCAGAGCTTCAACGGCTAAAAGCCTCAGAAGAACTAGAACGTTCGCGCATAGAAGAACGGGCAAAAACCAGTGATGCCTTATATGAGGCAGGAGTGATGCCCACAAGTCGCAAGTTGAGAATTACTAATTACATTGACAACACTAAACGCAATCCCAGACCAGACACAACCTTTTATCAAGATGATGAGATTATTGATGTTTTTGACGCAACGGGTAGGTGTATTGGGCGGATTGAAGAAGGAATTTGGAAGTGGAAGCACAAAGCTAAAGGGATTTGTAAAAGCATTCAAAATATCAAACAAAGTAGGAGTCAGTAATGGGTAATGGTGCAGAAAGTAACAGCACTAGCAACAGCAATAGTAAACCCAAAGATAAGAAGCGATCGCTTGGTGAAATCATCGATTTTTGTGCCAAGGCTGTTGTGATGATTGTCGGCTTACCCATTCGGGCTGCCGCTGCGATTGTTAATCAGTTTGTTGCTAACGGTGGTGCAGGTCGTGCCTTGGTAGGCGGGATTTTATTTATCGGCGGTTCCATGATTAGTGCTGATTCAACTTGGCAATTAATCTTTACTGGGCCACCTGTATGCCCGTGGTTTGAGCCGACTTGGAATTGGCTAAATGTACCGTTTGCACTGTTCAACCCGTTTTTTTACCTGGCATTCATGATTTCTGTGGGTGTGCAAGTAATCGAAGCCCACGCCCTACGCGGTAAGAACCCAGATTCAGCTAGGCGGGAACTTCAAGACCACATGGTTTATGAGCTTGAAACCAAGCCTAGTGGCAAGATTGACTTGGTGGGCCAACTCTGGGCGGACTACAAGACCGCAGGTATACGCGATCGCTCTAGCACGGGGCTAGTTGTGATTGCGGTTTGGGCGTTCGATATTGTCACCACCTTTGCGGCTCGTAACCCATTTGAATTTACAGCCCCATTCATGATTTTGGGTTGTATCTTGTTTAACATCGGCACAATGATGGCTGGTGAAATTGGGTTTTCTATTTGGCGACTGACAAAGGATTAAAGTGAGCGCCGCTTAATAACTCTTGAGTGGAGCGGCACTCACTACTCAACAGGGCATTTCTTTTATGCAAAGTAACAATATCCCAAAAATTACAACTAAAGAAACTGAATATTTGCGCGAGCAATATCCTAATTTGTCTCACTTGGAAGCCGGAAATATTGCTCAATGGTTGCAAGAGAGAAAAGATGGATTATTTGAAATGGCACGGGCATCTGAGAATGAAGCAGACATGACTCGTGTACTTGGTTTATTGGCTTCTGGGATCGGAGCGGTTTGTTATGCGGTCAACCCACTGGCACTAGTTGGTGGTTTAATTGGTGGTGCTGCATGGCTATGGTTTGTTGTCGAACACTCGAACCGCACTAAAGAAATTGCCCCCTTGCCTTTTGTACGTGGCAACTTTATAGACGCTCTAGCTCTTTTGGGAGATTATGATGCTAGGAGCAATTATCAAGCGGATCATCTTGCCAATACTGTTAAATTCCTGGAGCGACACGAGGCACAAGAGTACACTTTTGTTTATGCTGAGTTTGAAAATATTGTCCAGTATTTAACCCAAGTTGAACCAGGAAAACGTTTTTACGCTTATCGCTGGATGTTTGGCTGGTTTAGCAAGCTTAAGGGTCGTCAGCTACCGACTTATGAAAGCATGGCTCTCCATTTACAGAATGTGACGATTGACAGTCGGGTGAATCGGTTGGAGGTAAATGCCATTGCACAGGCTCAAACCCATTTACTACCGACCGTAGATATCAAGCAGTTTCAATCACCACAGGTAGATATTAGCAAGATGAACCAAGCTGCTTCTGTTTCTAGACCGACAGAGTTACAGTCATCAGCTGATAGGCTTGCACCAGACACTATAATTAATCTCCCTCTAATTAATAGGGCAAACGCACTCATCGCGGCTTTAACGAAAAGTGGTTTTCAAGTAGAAGATATGATGAGTTCCCAAGTCATTGCGATCGCTGGTACTCAGCGAGGTGGCAAGGGAACCTTAGCAGCAATCTTGGCAACATTATCTACTGCACTTGACCCCGGATTAAACACCCAATACTTTACAGCCGGGGTGGACGTTTACCCCTTTGCCTGCAACTTGACCTCTGCCCTTAAGTACCCGGATATTAATGCGGATGGGGCTGATCAACTCGTCGCTCGTGATTTATTGAAATTTCTTAAAGCCTTAGATGGAAGCGAACCTTACTCTCATAAAAACTTACTCCTAGTGATTGATGAAGCGATGCGGCTGCTGTCATTGTTGGAGGAGAGCGAGCGCACCTGGGCGATTCAATATTTACTTTCTCGCTTCGCCAAGTCTGGTGGTACATTAATTATCGTGTTGCATGGCTCTAACCTGACAAGCGTGGTCGGTAAAGCTACGGCTGGGCTGGCAGATACCTTTAAACAATCGGTTAACTTTATTGGTTGTGTAGCTGTTGCGGTTAGCGCTGGTGGTCTACGCAAAATAAATGTTGCTAGTGGAGAATATTTCAAAGCCAACCCTAATAACTTTGGAGAACCTGTTAGTGGTGGCAATCTGGGCATAATTCCCGAATGGCTAAAGACCCATTTGCACCCAGGCAATGGGCAACCAGATCCAGCCAGAACATTACTTCAGTTCTTCCCAGAATTAGTTCAACAGCATGAAAAGGCAGTCATACCCAGAGGGGAGAAGATTGCCCCATCAGATGCAGTTAAACATCTGGAGTCCATTTTTTCAAAGCCTTATCAAGAAGTGGAATTTCTGGAAGTAGAATCCATTAGTATTTCTGAGGCTGATAAAGATAAGATTGTAGCAATCGTTGCAGCTACTGCTAGTCCTCCAACTTCTTTTGCTGCTATCAGAAACAGCCGCAAGTGGGGCGAAGAGAAAAAGAGTGTTCTTTACTTGAGAAATGCCCTATCACAATTGATTGACACTAACCGATTGTGCGGAAATGAAAAAGATGGTTTTAGCGTTATTAACGTTAACCAGTAAATCACACTGAAGGTTGAGTTCCAGTTGAGTTCCAGTCAAGTTCCAGTCGAGTTCCGGTATTCTTACATCTTCAAGTACGGATGATCAATAGAGTCTTTTTATCTCTCCACGAGATTGCTCCTGATCTAGGACTCATGTGTGTGATACTTAAAATTGTAAAAAATTGACCCGATCTCTAGTATGCTCTTCTCGAAAAGCCACTACTCAGATAAGCGTTAGGCATTGTCATTGCCACTATTAAGCTATTGTGCCTACAAGTTGCACAATTTAAATTTTAGAGAAAAACTTAAAACTCTCTCCTCTGCTCCTCTGCTCCCCTGCTCCCCTCGCCAAGCGATTCAAAGCGTATTGTTTGGCTCAACAAATAATTTTTAAACCGAACCGTGGTTCTCAGCTCTGGTGAGGAGTCAATTTGCCTACCAGTGATTGCCTTATGCAAAGCAAGTAACAGTTTAGTTGCTTGCTTTGTCAGATGCAATGAACTAAAATATTCTGAGATTTCACAAGTTTCCAATTTTAGCCAAGGTGGACAACAGGTGGTGTCTACTTTATTTCCTCTTACTCTACGGCTCACGTTATATTTTCTGGGAGTGGCTTGATTGTAAAGTTGCTCCTGTTTTTTGAGTATTTATACAGATTTCACTGGTATAATCAGCCATTGCAAGGAGTGACAGTGCCAATGAATACAGTGGTATTTTCCCATTCTCTGTTACACCATCATTGACACCAACTCGTCTGGGAGCAGCTTTATTTTCAGGTTGCTCCTGTTTTTTAGCTGATGTCAAAGGTACTATGAATCGCTCAAAAATACCTCAGCTTTCAACCTGAGATGAGCATACGATTACCGTTAGCACTGTGTACTCGCACGATCGCCTAAATCCTCACCGAAGCTTGAATAAAATTATTTCAGTATTTTGGCGGTATCGATTAATATTAGTTGTGAAACGCTAAACAGCTTGATTGAGACGGTGGGCGCTATGTCCACCATCTTTTTTGAGTTATTGAACTAACGACAAATGAGAAGTTCTGAGCAAAAGTATACTTTGGGCAGAGAATAAAACTCGAAGTGCAGTTATTGAGGTCAAATCACTGTTGTTTATTAAGTTTATTTCGCGCTTAAACCTGTTTTTTGGCACGCCTACTGCCGCTATTATTACCAAAAAACCCAGTCATGATGACTGGGCTTTTGATAGGGTATATTTCCCCGATACTTAGTTATAAAAGTTCTCTATAAGTTGTATTCTGCTTCAAATCGCTACAATTATATAAGTAGCTACAGAAAACAACTAACTGCATTTCGCTATATCCTACTGAGCGTACAACTAAATTGATATAAGAAAATACACTGAAATTTTCAAGAAAACTACCTGCGACCTATACAATTCTACAGTTTTACTTAAGTATATGCTGCTGTCAGCTTAGGTAACATTAGGATTTAGCTAAAAATGTGAAATTAATACATTTAAAACTTTCAATTTCACCGAAAAATTTATTTGTCTGATTTGGTTACATTTAAAGTTAATTCTTTTCCCAAAAACTTAGGTTTTACGGCTGCTTCACAACAAGAATAAACCTCTAATTTTCTGTAAAAAAGATTCTACCAACTTGGTTTTTATTGATGAAACTTATATTTAGCAGTATTTTGTCACATCTTCGCCGCATTCATCTGCTAAATACATCAAACACTTAAAACGAAGACTAACGATTTGTTCATAAAGGGGGTTTAACTTGCACAAGGGCGGGATGTGAAAAAGCGTCCGTCCTAAAATTGATACAGTGCGTTCAAATGGACACTGAGAAGGAATAACTCTACACAAGAGTCTGGCAAGTTTATTATCATGTATTTCTATAGACTCAAGCTGATACCGGATTTGGTTTAATAAGCTGTTATTCAATTGAGCTTGATTTGATAAATTCATAAATTCACTCTCCTTAAATCAATCTCTACTCCTTTAAGAGTATATCTAAAGATAGAGAAAAACATCGTAGAATTACGAAACTATTTTTTTGTTTTTTAAAATTCAATTGAAAATCCAGTAAATTTGCTGAGAAAGTACAACAAGTCAACTAGTTTTGACTAAGAAATTTTCAGAGTCACAGCCAGTAATATGCGGAATGCAATTACAGTCTTTGACATTCTTGTTGAGTACGCTTGAGCAGAAAAGATAGCTTTTTTTAGTTTTTCACCTCAAATGTTTGATGATGACTAGGGATGAATTCAGCTTTGCTATCGGTCGCTTTCTAGTAGTAAACACAGCTTTTTGAAATGCTCTATTGACCGAAGCGCACGGCAGGAATTGGAGTTGAAGCTAATTTGAAAATGGCAATTGCCTTTTAATAAAGAGAACTGGGATTTATAGGGGCAAGTGTTTAGTTAGAAAAGATTAATTCGTCTTATTTCTAGCCAGTTGCCTTCACCCGGCCTTGCGTGCCGTATCTATCATGTAGCGTCTCGACTACAGCACTCTCGTAACTGGCCCACACCGGAACAACACAAGCTCATCGTTTGACCGTCCCCGCCGTACCAGTTCTTGCTTGTCCCATTGTTTTGTTTTTCCATTAAAACTGCAACCGCACTCTATCGGATGCCAAATTGCCAAAATCCTCAGGGGATTATCTCGTTCCCAGATTCAGGCTCCAGAACTAGGGTTGAGTTTGTGCATTGGCTTGACCCTATTAATTGTTAAGGATTTTAGACAATTATTATCATCTGAGTGCTGTGTTAACCGTTGCATTGCTTGTGATTGCTCTTGCAAGGATCTACGGCTATTAGTTAGGCTTCATTCTTGATTTTAACAGGTTTAAAATCAGCGTACTTGAGGTCAAATACTTGCTTGATTTGCTTGTCTAGCTTGTACTTTTCGAGAAGTTGACACACGTTTTCGTCCGTTTTAACCGACTCAAACGTGTGCCAAAAACTTACTTATGGCTGATGTACTCATCACTTAAGAGCGAGGATTGCTAAAAGTAAAAATTGGTTACTATGTCTTTCGAGTGTACTTTTGTGGCTGTCTAAATCAGGTAACCAAGCCAATAATATCAATCTAATAACAAGCTAGAATCACATGAACATAACTCCTTCTCGTGCCTTAGTACACTGCGATCGCTTGTTTGAAGTGCAGGCGATTGCTTCTTAAAAATCATCCTTGCGAATTCCCAAAAACTCAACACAGGTGGCTGACTCTGACCCGAATGGCACGCTTGAAAAGTTGAAAGCTTGTGTTGGCTCTTTGTTGGGGGTAGGGTGTAGCGGAAAATTAAGAAAACCAAATATCAAATACGAACATAAATAATTTTCTTTGCTACGCAACGCTGGCGCGAACGTCACTACACCCACTCAGCCACACCCCATACCCAAAAGCCCTACAGATAATGGATTTGCCGTTAACTTAGTGCCATTCGGCACTTAGACCTTGTGTGATTTCCTTTGTATTAAAAGCAAGTACTACAAATCTAAAGCAAGGAAGTTTTAGCTGCGGGTGAGGTTAAACAGTTCTTTGGGAGAAGCAAATAAATCAATAGTGACGAAGTAAATTTGGCCTTGAGGATTTAGTAAGAATCGCCAAGCAATGTTCATCCCGTCCAGACGGTGGCTCTCAGAGTATGCAGGATAACCAGAATTTTGAACAGCATCAGAAGCAATAAATCAGGACTTATTATCTCTTATGTCAGGATTTGTTAATTTATTCAGGGTGATTGAGCTATTTACCCCCAATTTTGTAAATATAGATACAGAAGTTATTTATTTTACTCTTTCTGGTCTAGTTGGAGAGAGCAATGCTTGCAAGTTTTAATAGATTACAGACAGAGAAGGTCTATGTCCCATCAAACAGTTTCGGTTAATTCGACCGCCCCGACTCTGGCAAACCAGCTCACTTCAGGTTGGAACCCCGTCTGCCACATCACGTATAACCGAGATACCTGGGTAAAGTTGCTCCAACCACCCAATGATTATGCCTTTGAGGAAGCCAAGTTGCTCTGCCAGGAATCCCCAGTGACCTGGGTTGCCTGGGTGCCAGATTATGGTGAAGTGGTACTTGATCGCAGTGATTTCTATTGCTAATCAAAAGCACGGTTGATATACCCACCAGCTATTTCGCTAATGTTTTATTTGCCAAGTTAACAATGCAAGGTCAAGGTCTGGCTGGTATGGGCAAGTAAGTAATTCAGGTATTAAACAGGTTGAGTGTGATGAACGTCGATTCGGCTATTGATTGGGATGAAATATTTGAGTATCTGCCGGGGACAGTGGTAGAACTCAAAAATAATCCTGGGGTTTTGCATCAGATTGATTACTATGAAACCACGATGATTCCTCCAATCTGGTTGGTGAATGATCCGCGTCCGCGTTACCCTCACGAGTTGCAAATTATCTCTCGTCGTGACATCCAGGTTTGTGACATAGGGTCGCAGGTTGTTACATTCTCAGCAAGTGCTGCCTCTGGTATTTAGCGTGAATTAGCCACCAAAAATTGAACTTGAATTTTGAGAATTGAGTGCAGCTTGGCTAATAACCTCTAACAAGAACAAACCTACATCCTTGAGCAGTGGTTCATTTTGCTGAGGACAAGCAGTTGAATGTAAGCATCTTGGACAACCCATGTCACAACCACATTCACTAGCTAAAGCATAAGCTGCGGCTGCAAACTTGGGAAAATCTGTGAAAATGGCTTCTGCTGCACCATTACCCCCATCACAAGTATCGAAGAAGTAACCGATATTCCTAGTTTCCTTCTGCACAATTACTTCATCTACATCGAGGCTTGAAGATAAAACTACTAATGGTACAGCCTTGATTATTTGGTGTTGAACACTATGCAATGCAGTTACATCACCACCACTACTCCACAATGGTTGATAATGTTCGGGTATTTCATTACCATTAACAGACATAATTTGTTGTTTACAATTGTTGACCTGAGCTTGCAACGCTTTTTGTAGTGGTTGATTTAATTCAACCATTACACATGGTGCTTGGTATTTGGTTATGTAAGGTTGCTCGAATGATATTTCATTTTGCAGCTTTATCACCTCTGATGCACTCAAAGGATGTTTACATGATATACAGATTTTTCCCTCAAGTGGTTTTTTATAATTAGCACAACGTTGATTTTTACAAGTCATCCCATAAGTACGCTTCATCAAGCTATAACCGATGACAGAATTTGTAATTTCTCCCCAAACCAAAGTTAAACGTAAGCGACCATCTTCAATAGTAGTGGGAATAATTTTAGATTCTGCTAGTGCAGAAATTGGTTTTATATCTAAATCCGATTCAGCTTGAGTGAATAAATCTGTATCTTTACCCAGAAATGTTAGTAGTGCTTCTCCTTTTTCTTCGTTTAAGTTTTCACTGCGGTAGGCTACTAACTCACCACTTTCATCTTGAACCATGTAGATAGCTTGCGGAAATACTTCTCGATGAGCAAGCCCTAACGACATACTTTCTAGTATTTCGCCTGTATGCTTGTTAATTAAAGAAATCGAAGTTTGGGTGCTACTTCTGAGATTGACTTGTTTGTGGGGATAACCTCTTCCCCAGAGTTTTCTATTATTACTTAAATAAATTTTATTTTGTTGTATCAAAGAATCTGCAACTGCACCAGATGCTTTTCCAAAACGGATATTGAGTTCGCTTAACGCTACGCTACTTTCAATGCAACCACATTCTAAATGTTTTCCGAGAATTGTCGGGTAATCTGGGTTAAAAGTAGCAGATTCTACTTCTTTTGATAATAACTGCTGCGGGTGTCGAGCATAATAGACATCAATCGGATTCTGCCCCAAAGGTAAATAAATTACTAATCCATGCTGCTTACGCCCGGCTCTTCCTACTCGTTGCCAGAATGACATCAGGCTACCAGGAAATCCGCGAATCAAACAACAATCCAGTTCAGGTAAATCTATTCCTGCTTCTAAGCTTGAGGTGGCAATAATTACCTTTATTTGTCCTGCTTGCAGCTTTTGAATAATCTCCCGGCGGCGATCGCTCGTCAAGGAACTATAGAATACTGCTACTTTACTAGCAAGATGACCCAGCCCTAAACGTTGTGTTTCTCTTTGAAACAATCCCAACAAACCTTTGACGGCAGCACGGGAGTTACAAAACACAATACCACTCAGATTATGTTGCAACCAAGAAATGACAATTTTAGTGGCTTCGACATTAGCCGCATTACTAGGTGTGAGCGATAACAATGTGCGTCCTGCATTGGGCGCGCCACTATTTTTTATTAGATGTAATCTTTGTGGTTGCTCGGTTCTGCCACTAAAGCGCAATGCCATCTGTTGAGGATTTCCAATTGTGGCACTAGAACAGATAAATTGTAGCCCTTGAGAATTACCACCAACCGCGTCAACTGCTAACCTCAGCCTTCGCATGAGATTGGCAAAGTGTGCGCCAAAAGCACCTATATAAGTATGGCTTTCGTCAATTACTATCCAGCGTAACTGTTTAAGAAATTGTCGCCATCCTTCCCCATCCTCTCGACGGCGGACATTGTAAAGATAGTAATGCAATAAGTCTGGGCTGACCGCCAAAATATTAGGAGGGTTAGGGATAAAAAATCGCTGCCTTTGTTGTGCAGGTGTATCCCCAGTCATCAATGCTAGTTTGAGCCGATTGTTGGGTATTGCCTTAAAAAGCGATTGCAACTTTCGCATTTGGTCGAGAGCTAATGCCTTGAGTGGAAAAATGTACAGTGCTGTAGTCTGCGATCGCACCAGGCATGATTCAACAATAGCTAGGTTGTAACACAACGTCTTCCCACTTGCCGTTGGAGTAGTAATACTTAAATCGAAGCCAGCACGTAACTTTGACAGCGCTTCTAGCTGATGAGAATAAATGCTGCTGATACCGTTATTGTGTAATCCTAAACGCAAAGCAGGCGGTAAATCTTCGGGAATGGGGTGAACTATAGGTTCGTTGGTATTTGTGATATCTACCGTTGTAATGTTTGCTAACAGTTCTTGTGCTACTGACTGAAACGTTACTTGGGGAATTTGCCTTATCTGCTCAATAATTGCCGCGGCTGTGGTATTGGTTTCTTCCAAAAATGTTGTTGAGGAAACTAAGTTAGCATTGCTTGATTTAATTGAGCCATTAGAAATTGCCTGTTCCCAATCCCCAAATTGAGTTGGCTTAACTTCTTCAACAAACTTAACAATCAACCGCTTGCCTAATACTGCCATTACTTCTCCTACCCCGTACTCTGGCGAGTAAACGTGTTTACCTGCACTCAGCCATTCGGGAGGTTCTGAAACGCTTTGGTTGGCAGCCTTGATAATCGCCGCGTAATCAGTTGGTTTACTGTCAGTCAC
The DNA here is from genome assembly GCA_019359325.1 of Mojavia pulchra JT2-VF2. Lineage (GTDB taxonomy): Bacteria > Cyanobacteriota > Cyanobacteriia > Cyanobacteriales > Nostocaceae > Mojavia > Mojavia pulchra. Next base: position 50,616 of record JAHHHN010000032.1, read on the forward strand.
AAAATTAGATTTCTGCTGCTGGTATTACCCGTTAGTATAAACTGATTGAAATTAGCCTGATGTAGCGTTTTTCCTGGGATATTCAATTTGTTAGCGGCAGACTCTAATTTGGGGAATTACAACAAACCAGTCTTCTGTTATGTTGCCACTGACTTCATCCATTTTTAAATGACGGTATATACTTTTGACTGTAACTTCAGTTGACTGAAACTGGAACTGTCCAGGCTTGAATCCTTTGGAGGTTAGTTCAGCATTCGCTTTTCGTGACAAAGCCCCAATCAGTTGTCCTTGCACTGTATAAATATCCCAACCATTATTAAATTTATTAACTCGCAATTGCAGTGCAGTACCTTCCATCAGATGAGTAATGATATGCTGATTATTCTTTGTAAACTGATGCCCTAAATGAACATCTCCTGGGCTAAGGTCTAAATAAAACATCTGCCGTGGCAGAGATGTTGTAGTAACACTTAAAAATTTTGGGATTACTCCTGATTCGATTACAAATGAAATCTGTCGAGTAGAACAGAAAATTAACTCTTCCTTAGCACGAGTCATTGCCACATAAAATAATCGGCGTTCTGCTTCAATTTCATCCGCAGAAATTGTAAAATTATCTGCTAACTGAATAATTTTTCTAAACTCTAATCCCTTTGCACCGTGACAACTTGTAACTAGAACAGCTTCCTTATCTAGCACAACTTCTGGACTTTCATTGAATTCAAATAAAGTAGTAAGAACATCAGACGCACTAATGGGAAGGGCGAATTCTTCGGAGCCAAATCCTCGTTCTTGATCAATATCAACGGCAATCTTGAGCAAGAGTTTAACTGTAGGTTCTTGTAAGCTGCGTTTCCATTGAGTAAAAAGGTTAATAAACCAGGCTTGGACAGATTCTTCTGGTAAAAGGATTTGGTGGCTCTGAACCTTGAGTTCTTCAAGCAGTTTACAGGTTACTAAATTCCTAACAAGTTTAATTCCATCTGTTTTTAAAGAATAAGTTGGAATCTCTATTTCTTCTAAAAGTAATCGGACTGGAGCTAAGTTAGCCCATTGACGAGCAAGAACAGCAATTTCATTGTGTAGGATGCCTTTTTTTATCCATGATTGAATGCGTTGCTGTACCCAAACTACTTGGGAGTTAATATTATTAAAAATGTACCCCTCAACAGATAAACCTTGGTAGCCAGTACGGGATTTATCAATTTTTACCTGCTCTTGCGATGTAATTTTACAGCGGATTTGATTTCTACTAATTAATTGATTAGCAGCTTGAATGATTGACTCTGTGGAGCGGTAATTTTCTATAAGTAAGAGACGTTTTGCTTTGTACTCCTCCTCAAATTGAAGGATATATTTTGGATCAGTGCCTCTAAATTCATAAATATTTTGGTCATCATCTCCAATAACGCAAAGATTAATTTGCACAACCCTCATTTCATCTTCAGATTCATTTAAACCAGCAATTAGCTGAATTAATCGGTACTCTTTTTCGCTAACATCTTGATATTCATCAACAAAAATATATTCTAATTTTCCTAATAATTCAATTCTTCGTGCTTGAGCATCTTCATCTGCATCTTCAAATTCTTCACCTTTTTCAATTAGTTCGCAAGCTTCAATCAAAAGTTGCTCAAATTCTATTGCTTGAGTCTTACTATGTTCACCTACCGTGCGTCCTAAAAGTGCTAATGCTAAACCGTGGAATGTAAAAACACGGATTCGGGATGCTTGTTCGCCAATTAACTTTTGCAATCGCAGCCGTAACTCTCGAACTGCATTACGGTTATAAGCTAAAACAAGAATACGCTGTGCTTCAACTCGCTTAACCTTTACAAGATAAGCAATCCGGTGAACAATCGTTCTTGTTTTACCAGAGCCTGGGCCTGCTATTACTGCCATTGCTGGATCTGAAGCTAAAACGATTTCTTTTTGAGATGGGTTCAGTGGTTCTAAAATACGGTTGTAGTCTTCTGGAAGAATCGGCGTGGTAATATCTTGTGTCGATAAATAATACTTTGAAAGGAATTCTTCTTGAACTGTACCAAAGTAATCACTGACGAATTGCTGACGCTGTTCTTCTGACTTGAACTTCCCATACTGCACCATGTAGTGAGTACGGCGAGTTTGCTCTTCATAGTGCGATTGAACTTCAGGATAACGGCGTGTTACTGTGGGAATCCTTGCGTTCTTAATTACCCGAATTTTAAGCGACTGTTGAAATAAATTTAGCCCATCACTGAGTCTAATCACTTTTCTTTGATGCAGCCACAGGAGTATAACTTCTAACTCTTTATTATCCCAATCGAGTTGAGTTTTTTGGGTAACTTCAAGAGCGAGTTTTCCTAATTCATACTTCAAAGGTAATCTCGCTCCAGTTGTATCTTTCAAGGCTTGATACAGAACTTCCAATACAGTAGATGTTAAAATTTTATGCCCAGGCAAATGTTCTGCAACCTCAATTTGTTGCAATCGAATCACATCACGAGAAATTCGGTTTAACTTTACCCACTTTTGAGCAACCCATCCTTCTAAAATATTCATGATGTTGGATGCTCTAATTTTTTTCTTATTGTCTGGGTCAAGTCGAGCAGCAAGTCCTCGCAAATTTATTTGAATCTCATGTTCGTTACCAAGCATTTGACTAAGTTGGTTTAATATTTGCTCTTCCAACTGACGAATGCGTTCGTGGTTATTACGGGCATCTCCTCTTACACCCTTAGTAATAACAAGTGTAATTGGTATCTCAAAAGAACAGACTTCAGCTTTTTGTAATTCTCGAATTCTAGCAGTCAGATCATGCAAACTAATTCCAGCTTCATCGCTCAGGCGATCTAGTGGAAAAGGTTCATCATGGTTATTACAATAAGCTTTGCCAACGTGCATTGCTTGAATCAGTCGCTCAAAGTTTTCAGCTTCAAACCTTGATAAATTTTTGCTTTGCCCATATTCTTGAAATTGCTCTAGGGATTCGGCAAAAGTATCGTGTTTCAGTTCAAATTGTATAAAGCTGGAAAAGTTTTCGGCTCGTTCTAACAAACCAAAGTTTTCTAAGTAATGTAGCCCAACTTTGATTTTAGTGGCTTGTTGCTCTGACTCTTGCCCAAATTCTTCGTCAAAGCCACCCTCAATAAAAATCTCATTCGTTGTCACCCAAAACCAATCTTCTCTGGCACTGCCGAAGGTGCGCTGACGAATATTTCTTGTTGAGATAAAGACATTTTTTAAATCCTGTTCGCTTAGTTGATTCAGACTTTGTAAGTGAAAAACTGTATCTGCATCTTTGGGGTCAAATAGTAGAGTACAAACTGCTGGTTTCCCATCACGTCCAGCTCGTCCAGCTTCTTGGACATAACCTTCTAAATTTGCACTCATACAATGGTGGATGACAGCGCGCACATCCTGACGGTTGATGCCCATGCCAAAAGCACAAGTTGCAGTGACTACGTTTAATTTACCAGACTTGAATTCTTGCAGAACTTGTTGTTTCTGTTCTTTTGTGAGTTTTCCATGATAATATTTAGCTTCAATCTGGCTTTGTGTAAGAATTTGAGCTAATTTTTCAGCATTCTTACGTGTAGTGGTATAAACTAATGTACTACCACCCAATTGAAGAGATTCCTTCACTTGATTTAGTAAAACTTGCTCCTTATTTCCAGCTACTGGAATGACCTTAAAGGTGAGATTATCTCTTGTTGTTGCTCCATCAATTGTCCGTTTAATATCTAATTGATGTTGAGCGAATAAATTTTTAATATCCTCTACGACAGCAACTGTTGCTGTTGCTGTCATCAAGGCTAACAATGGCATTGTAAGCTGCCGTTGTTGATATAATTCATAAATAAATTTTGGAATATAACGGTAATCTGGACGAAAATCATGACCCCACTGGCTCACACAGTGGGCTTCATCAATTACCCAGAGAACCGGAGGGCGCTGTTCTAATAATGCCCTGATACTCATGGAGCGTAATTGTTCAGGGCTAATGTATAGTAAACCTTTGGAACCAGAGCGTAATTCTTCAAGCCGTTGACGACGCTCTGCTGCTGAGAGATTTCCATTGATAAAGGTAGCAAAGAAAAAACCAGCTTGTCCTAAATCTGCCACCTGATCTGCCATTAATGCTTGAAGCGGTGAAATCACTACAGTCAATGCTTTATGCCTTTCATGATACATAAAAGCTGGCAGTTGATAGCACAAAGATTTTCCGCCGCCAGTTGCCATCAGAACCAGCGGACGCTCATTGTTAATAATTGCTTTAACCGCTTCTTCTTGCAAAGAGCGAAAATTTAGAATACCAAAATATTCTAGGTAAGAGTTAATGGCAAATTCATCTGTACTTAAAGGACGTAAATTCTCCAGTACAGTTTGAAAACTGTTTAAATGTCTTAGCCAATCAGAAAAAGCCTGCTTGGATTCGCTTAGGTTGCACTCGTAATTCCAAGCTAGCAATGCTGCTACACACAATCTTGTCTCAAAATCGTAAGCTTCTGGGCTAAACCATACCTGCTGCAAATAAGATTGGTTCATCCCTTTGAGCATAGTTGCTGGTAAACTTTCTATTGCAGGCTGTTCAACTTTCCAGCCTAAAACTTCGCAGAAAAGTTGTTGATATGACAAGTCTGCATTTTCATCACCACAAGTTAATAACCAAATATACAGTTGTTGTATTTCAACAGGCTTCTTCTGAAGTGCTTCCAGTTGCTGGTTAAGTAATAATCGAGTTGCCTGTGCATCTTCTAACGGATTATTACTAGAATACTGGCTTTGCTTATATTCTTTATTTAACTTATGAGATGGCTGTAAAGGAAATAAAATTATTGATAATTCTAATGTATCGATTATGTTCCATGAAGATAATTGAGGTTCTTGCTGAACAAGATAAGAATAATCAAATCGTCGGAAGTTATGACCGCAAACGGATAAACCACTATCTTTTAACTTGATTAATTGTTCGTAAGCTTGACTTAGCCCCTCTTGAGAAAAATCCTTGACTAAATTAGGAGAAACTAACCCTAGCCGATATATATCACTCTCATTATTAACTTCTAAATCTAAATAAGCATAGTTGGAATTAAGTAACAGTAAGTCCCGCATGAAACCCTGATATAAATATTGGAATTAGTTTAAACCCATTGGCGATGATGCTCCGCTCCAGCGCAAGCGATCGCTTGGGTGTGAAAATAACTGCAACCATAACCTCTAATAGTTATTTTTCGCAACCCACGCCATCCCCATCTCTATCGAACCCATGCGGATCTGGTGGAATCACTCTAAATCTGCGGTAAGGTATGTCACGACAATCCAAGTCTGCCGCATTGGGCGGGATGCAAAAGTCTGGATAGGAGCGATCGCACTGTTGTTGTTGCAGCGATCGCGTCGTCGTGCCTTGAGTTAGCTTTTGACCTCGCCTGAAATCCCAAGGCATCATCGGCTGCGATTGATTCCAAAATCCTAACTTCTTACCTTTAGCATCAGCCTCAGCCTGAAGGAATTGTTCTTTGCCACTGTTGCAACCCTGTAGATACTGCCTGTACACAACAGCCTGTCCCTCTTGCACCATTGTCAGGTTAACAGAACGGTTATTCACAAAAATCTCAGCTACCAGCCTTTTGTACTTGTCGCGCTCAATCTGTCGAACTTGTACTGACTGGTCTACTGGCAGTACTTGTTGAAGACGAGTTTTAGATTGCTGACCCCACGGATTTTGTTTGAGTTCAGGTGCGTCAACACAACCCAAGCGGATAGTCACTAGTTGTCCTTGTTGATTGCGAAATCTCAAGGTATCGCCATCACCCACACTCACTACTGTCATCTTTGGGAGATTCGTTTGCCCTACAGTTGGGACTCCAAAGAGCAACAGTAGGGCTGCGGCGAGAACGCTGGCTTTGTTCATCTATGTAAATTTCTTGCTGATTCTGTATCAAGGGTAACTTATGTTTATTTCTCACCCTGTGATACGGATCAAGCCTAAGAAATCAACTCTGCTAAGGGAGCAATTCGCAAGCCCTGGCATTTTAGCTTGAACTCTCACGTAACTTAACTGCATTTAGCCAAGATATTAAGCCGTTAATTGCCATAAATAACAGAATTACATAAAGTAAAGCAATAAATCTTACTTCTTTAACGTAATATAACCAGATGCCAATAACATCAACTATAATCCAGTAATACCAACTTTCAATTCGCTTGTGGGTCATTAGCCACATGGCGGTAAAGCTCATAATTGTTGTGAGTGCATCTAAGTAAGGAAAAGAAGCTTTCTCTGGAAATATTGCTGGCAGTATTGTATGAATTCGGCTCATCAATGCTCCCATGACAAAAGTTAGGGCTATTGTTATTGAAGCAGCCAAAACAATTTTACGTGTCGGGCTATATTGAACATTCAAAACCTCTTTACTATCTGGTTTGGGCGTACTCCATCTCCACCAGCCATAAACACTTACTCCCAAGTAATAAATCTGCTCTATCATGTCCGAATACAAGCGGATTTGGTAGAAAAGCACCATGTACAGCAATACGCTGACTATCCCAACAGCCCAAGTTAAAATGTTTCTTTGAGAAATTAGCCACACTGACCATAAATAAAAAATTGTTCCAAAAAATTCGATATAACTCATGGGATAACCCAGAATATTGAAAGCAATATTATTAACGCTCCAAAACTCCAGCATATTATGTTAATTTCAAAGAAAATAAATCTAATAAATTCTGATACTTTTGGTATCGATTCAAGATATTTTTCACAAAATTAATGCGTGTATTTAAATCACCACGCAGAATAAAAAAGGGAATTTTTCTAAGTATTAGTTCGCTCTTAATCTGTTTTTGAAATACAATACGATTTGTCTCTCCAGAGCGATCCCAAGTATTATCATAGGGTATATCTATATCACAAAGGAATACTAAATCATAGCGCGACACAGCTTGATGTGCTAGTTCTGCTAACTCTGGGGCAGCCATTTGGTGATAGTACAAAGAAAATTGATAGGTTGTTAGGGCATTCGTATCTGTAAACAAGTATTGGTTTGCTTGTAACAGCAAAGTTTCCTCACGTTCTAAATGCCCTTTGGCAATCTCCACTAGTTGAGAAAGCGAAAGCCTTCTGTTAATTTGATGTTGTTCCCAATATTCACGTCCATATTCCGGCATCCATGCAGTTTTGTACTCTTTCGCTAATTGGGATGCAATAGTCGTTTTTCCAGCCGAGGGAGCACCTAGAAAAGCAACATTAGTAATCAGATCACTGTAAACATCAGGATGTAAATAATCCCTAAAAGCGTAAGGGTCTTGTCTGACTTTCGTTCCTGAGATAGGGTAAGTTTTACGTTCTCTATCTACAAGTCGATTTACTGCACCTAACATAAGGCTTACGTGTTCACCATAAAATTCACTACAGTAAAAATGCGTAATCTTTTTTGATTCTAATTTTTTCAGGATATATTCTTCGTGCTTTTTCTTAATCTCAGGCGTATTACCAACCTCTGTTGGGCCATCCCATGCTTCAATCACCTCAATTGTCGGATACAGTTTTCGCAACCACTTAGCCCGAACTGTTAAAGGAATGGCACTCACCTCTGGACAATCATAAATGATTACTACCACTTCATCCATTTCTGCTAAGACAGTCTCAATCACAAATTGGTGTCCTTTGTGAAGCGGTGCGTACTTACCAAGCGTGAGTCCACATTTGCTGGTCATAGTTTACTTTGGTTCTGGCTAATCCAGCCTGCCTATACCTTATAATGCGATAGATCATTGTAAATGGCGATCGCACCTAACGCTCTTTTATCCCCTGTTTCCTGAACAACAGTCCATTACCGAAAGCCTTGTTTTGGCATAATCACCGTTCGCAACCCACGCCATCCCCATCTCTATCAAATCCGTGTGGGTCTGGTGAAATTACCCTAAATCTGCGGTAGGGAATATTAGAACAATCCAAGTCTGCCGAATTGGGCGGGATGCAAATATCTGGGTAGGACGGATCGCATTGTTGCGCTTGCGGCGATCGCTTCGTCGTAGCCTGAGTATTTTTCTTACCTCGCCTAAAATCCCAAGGCATCACTGGCTTAGACTGATTCCAAAATCCTAACTTCTTACTTTTAGCATCAGCCTCAGCCTGAAGAAACTGGTCTTTAGCGTTGGCGCACCCCTGAAGATACTGCCGATAAACTACAGCTTGCCCCTCTTGCACCATAGTGAGATTCACCGAGCGATTATTTACAAAAATCTCGGCTACAAGCCTTTTGTACTTATCACGCTCGATTTGTCGAACTTGTACAGACTGACCCACTGGCAGTAGTTGCTGGAGGCGAGACTTGGACTGCTGACCCCAAGGATTTTGTTTGAGTTCGGGTGCATCCACACAGCCGAGGCGAATGGTAATTGTTTGCTCTTGCGGATTGCGGACTCTTAAGGTATCCCCATCACCCACGCTAACTACTGTCATCTTGGGCAGGCTAGTTTGCGCTACAGTTGGCAATTCAGAAAGCAACAGTAAGGCTGCTGCGAGAATACTGGCTTTGTTCATCTATGTAAATTTGTTTCTGATTCTGTATCAAGGGTAACTTGTGACCATATCTCACCCTGTGATATGGATCAGTTCTGAAAAATCCTTTGGTCAACTTATGAACAAAATGACGCTGTTTGCCAAAAGTTAAAATATTTACAATTGATGTTACCTTCTTTGAGGTTATGCTTGATAACAATCTAGAACTTAGAACCAAAAGGTACTTCCAACTTAGTTCACAACTTGCTGGTTTAGACAATTCACAATTGCATTCTTTGTTTGACGATTGTGAGCCGGGTACATCAAGTTTGAATTCGGGGCGAAACTATACCATTGGTCTTGGACAATCCAAAGTATTTGTCAAACGTATTCCCGTTACAAAAATTGAATACGAAAACTTACTTTCTACCAAAAATTTATATAATTTACCAACTTATTTTAATTATGGTGTAGGGTCTATTGCTTTAAATGTATTCCGTGAACTTGTAACACACATCAAAACCACTAACTGGGTACTAGAAGGAGAGATCGCCGCATTTCCCTTAATGTATCATTATCGAATTATTCCACTTTCTGGAGTACGCAAAGATGTTGATCTAGAAAATCACAAAACCTTTGTGGAGTATTGGGGGAATAATGCCAGTATTGAGAACTATGCATTAGATAGAGCCAATGCCAACTATGAATTGATTCTGTTTTTAGAGTACATTCCTCATGTTTTAGCAACATGGCTGCAAGAAAACCCCTGCCAACTACAGAAATGCCTGAATGAATTACACAAGACAATTACCTTTTTGAGAACCAAGGGAATTATTCATTTCGACGCACATTTTTACAATATCCTCGCAGACGGACAGCAGACATATTTAACCGATTTTGGTTTGGTACTTGATAAAAGCTTTTCCTTAACCAAAGATGAAGAGTCTTTTTTTCAGCAGAATCAATTTTACGACTATGGAGAAATCTTACGGAATCTTGGTCATCTTATTCGCTCATCGTATGATTCTTGTTCTGAGATTGATCAACGTACCATCAGGGAAAAATATGACATAAAAGAAGGTTTAAAACCTTATGAAATAGGAGCTATATTATTGGACAACATCGAGCAGTTATATGCTGATAAACTCATGAAGTTGGATAAATTCTATGTCACTAGTATTGTCAAATACCGCAGTATCATTGCACTAATGCAAAACTTTTTTGCTGATATGTGTACAAATAACCACAAGAATATCAAATTTCCTCACGCAAAACTACAACAGTTGCTTGAAGAAACAGGGTTTATTTCTAGTGGATATTCTTAAATGGTAGATTTTTAACAGTGCTGTCTGCTCGTACCATCTCATCAATATCCAGGCTATGAACATCGGCCAATTGCAAGAACTTAAGCAAAAACTAACGAATAAGGCAGACTTATCCAATATATGGTTGTTTTACATGGATCATTTTGCGGATCATGCAGAATTTACTGACTTGGGAGAGCCTGCTTATAATGAATACTTAGATGGTGTCATCCAAAAAACTTGTAACTTATATCTTGCACCTGGAAATAGTAATGTCAATTCCATGACTAAGTGCCAAGTCTCTGAGGCGCTCAATATCTTGTAAAAGAAATAACAGCACTAATTGTGGAAAGATAGTTTGAAATGCAATTTCTGCGGCTTGTCCCCAATTGGGTAAACTTGTGGATGCTTTCGTTATAGATAAGTAAGCCCAATGGGCCAAAATATAGGAGATCAAAGACAGTATCAACCAACGGTAAACACCTAAAAGTGTTCCTTGCCCAAAGCGGTGTAAGCCGAAACGATGCTTGGCAGTCTTAAACCAGCCCTCTATTTGCCAACGGCGTTTACCCCACCAAGAAATAGTGCTGGCTTTAAGAGCTTTAGTGGAAATGACAAATCGTTTTTCGTACTTCCCATCATCACGTTTAAAATAATACCAGGAAACATAAACAGGAAACTTTAAACCTCTTAGGCGTAGGTGTTGTCCGCGTTTATGTAGTTGAGAAACGCTGTATCCCGAAGTTAATTTCCGTTTCCTGCTGATACCAGCAATGACGTGATACTTGAGCTTTCGGACACCATGTAGAAATTCCACACTGCCGAAGGCTGTATCTACGAGAATCATCACTTGGAAGCGCTGGGTTAATTTTTTCGGCAAACAGAAAATCTGCTTTAATCCCAACTGTGCAGGTGAGGCAGTGCCTTTTCCCCGCCAGACACGAAAACTCCAAGGTACTCGCCACTGACCCACAACTAAATACACAACAACTAAATGCAAACCTCGTTTTCCGTTGTAGACGCGTATTAAATCCTTAAATTGTGGAAATTTGCCAAATTTCTCTAAGGTTGTCAGGTCAATGATCACTTGTAGACAAGGTTTGCGCCCTTTTGAACAATGGCGCAAAATCTCCTGAATAATACGAACACGAGCAGTGCGAATTACACTACGGGTTGACCAGTGATAAATATTGAGAAATCGGCTTAAGGCACTGGCAGACTTACCTTGAGAGTGTTCAGGTAAAGGGTTTCCTTGAGCCTGTAAGAACAATCCCAACATAGCTTCTAAGTTTTGTTGCTGGTATTTTGAGGGCATCAATGACAGTAGAGTGTAAACTAGCCCTTGGGCGTGGGCAAGAATTGAAACCATTTTTCTTGCTTTGATATATGCTTTTCACGCCCTTTTTTCTCATATTTGTGCCCTTGTGTACAAATCTAACTTCTGTTTCTATTTCGCGATCGCCTGTTCTTAGAAAATTTACTTAAGCTAAGTCATCAATGCGCGTCAATTAAATTACTTTATATACCAAAATTGTCGCTCACTCCTGGAGTCACTTTTTTACGCTCCTATTTGTGTATTAGTGGTTTATACCTCAAGGTGCAAGATATAAGGTAAGCATTTGTTTGGCAGGGCAGTAAAGATTACTGACTTTTTGCCAATCTACATTGCAGAGTATCATTTTTTTCATGCCCCTTTCCAAGCTGAACGGCGTATTGGCGGTGTGATCTACTTCGAGGATATAAAAGTTGGGTTAATTGCAGTGTCAGCAGATTATCCTCCTACCGATGCGGTTAAGTATTCACGTTTTTCTGAGATACAACAAGAGCCGACACTTAATCGCAACGATCTCAATTGAGAGAAGGGCAAGGCATGAGGAACTCTCAACAAGTGCCAATAAATGTATTTGCCCTTGCTAGCGATCGCTCTTGGCTTTCAAAGGCTTCGGCATTGAATAGCAATTCTTCTTTTGGAAGCTAAATCTGCAACTGTCAAGGGGATGTTGCGCTAGAGAGGAGCGATCGCAATCTGGTTTTCATGTTCTTGAATAAGTATGTTGTTATCAAGTGCTACGACAACGCACTTGTTCAACAACTCGACGAATTGCATCAATGACTAATTCTGGATTGTCTAGTTGGATTGCATGTCCACTGTTCTCAGCAATCATGTGAACGCCTTGGGGTGACTCATTAGCTAAATCCGCATGTAATTGTTGCAGTTTCTCAAGCACCTGTTGTGTGATGTCGAAGTCTGGCTTGCCAGACGACAAAACAATTAGAGGAATCTCAGGAAATGACTTTGCCTTTCGTGCCTGCTCAACCTGGTTCATGCTAATTGATACCGCAGCTGATTCCTGGGCAAAGGTTTCTATAAACTGTGTTTGTGAATAGATTGCTTTAGCAAGGGGCCGGATTGAGGATGGAAATTTTTGGAATAAACCAACTGCAAATGGTAAATAATCAAAATTGACAAGCAAACGAAACAAACCGATGCGCCCGATAATTGGCAACACATGAATTAACAACTCTTCAAGTCGTTTGTTCAATTCAACCCATTCGGTTGATGACTCCTGATACATTTTCTCATGAGCTACATCCACTAAAACCATCCCAGCTACTTCTTCTGGATAATCATAGGCAAATAAGCGACTGAATAATCCACCTAACGACATTCCTACTAAAACATAAGGTGGTTCAATTTCAGCCTTTCTCAAAAGTTGCCGCAACTCACGAACTATTTGTTCTGCCGTGCGTGGTTGTAAACTTAAATCGCTCCAGCCATAACCGGCTCTATCATAAGTCAAAATTCTGGTAAATTTGGCAACTTCCGGCTGTACTAGCTGCCAATCAAGGTGTGTACCTCCGGTTCCACTATCAATAATCACTGTCGGCTGACCTTTCCCCATAATTTGATAGTGCCAATTCCTACCATTGACCTCAATTAATTTTCCTGATGGCTGAAACATCAGGCGATCGCTTCTTGTGGCCATTGCTTGATGATAGATTGTTCCCAACCCAACTATTCCAATTACTAAACCAAGGATTGCAACTAGCCATAGCATTTTAGTTGGTTCCTTCAACTTAAATATGTTTGCGATTGTCTCACAGATAGCTTTCAAACACGCCCCATAACAAGGGTGAATCGAATCATCTACATTCTCGTTATGGATTATAAACAGCAGTCAATGCAGCGTTTTGGTGGGATGCTCCAGTTGACCGACGCGCACGGCAGCAGTTGGAGTTGAAGCTAATTTTGAAATGGCGATCACCCTTCAATAAGGAAAATTGGGATTTGTGGGGTCAGCCGTTTAAATAAGGCTGCTGGTTCTGTGAGCAATCAAGTTACTGGCTGGATTGGTAACTTTTCGTCAATCTCAATTAAGTTAACTTTGGCATTCTCAACCACCGTATTCCCTAGCAGCGTGTCCTGTAAAGCGTCAAATTTAGATTCGGCTTTTCTAATGCGTTCATAATGCAGAATTACATGGTAACGCTTTTGAATTGGTTCGCCAGCCGCCGAATACTCTACTGCTTCCCAATCGGTATTTTGACGCTCCTCGGTAATCTGGCGGTATTGGCTGGCTAACTGTTCTAGTGCGTTGGCTATGGCGTGTTCTTCGCTTTGTCCACAGCAGCGAATCTCATTTGCGCTTGACTCAACAGGGGAAGATAACTGACAAATATACTGATTATTCTCGTCAGCCTGCACATTAATCATAATTGTTCTGGTGATTGAAGTCATGCTGCTCTGCACTCCTGAATAGTATAAACTGCTCTAAATCATGATGCTGTCCTTTCCAAAATCCACGCTGTTTAAATACACCCTGGCTTTGAAAGCCTAATTTGCACAATAGCCTTTTTGAAGCGGTATTATTCACCATTACTTCGGCAGTTACAAATTGTAAACTACACTTCAAAAATCCAAACTGCAAAATTGCCTGCAAAGCTTCTATCATGATCCCCTGCTGCCAATAAACACTGTTGAGTTCATAACCTATTTCAGCAGATTGCGCTTGTTTATCCCATGTAAAGCCACACGAACCAATGACAACGTTGTCAAGCTGACGTGCAATTCCCCATCTTATTCCTTGCCCAGTTTCAAATCGTTTTGCCCGCCGCTCAATCAGGGCAATTGCCTCCTCAATTGAACTAAATGTATCCAGGTCATGAAATTAAGTGACTTTTGCATTGCTAAACACCGCTAAGACTCCACCAGCATCTAGGAGTGTTTCTTGACGCAATAGCAGTCGTTGTGTTCTTAAAGTTGGAAAATCATCCACAAGTTTTTTACTTTATGCAAAAATCAGTCACCCCATAACCGCCAAAGTATCGCTTCATCCCCAAGGAGTTCTTCCAGAAATACAGGTATATAACCTTCAAACTGGGCATAACCACATAATAACGCTCCTACAGCTATGAAAAAGTCGGTATGCTTCCGAAATCTCTTATTCGCATTAGTTGGAATTGCTTTTTTGTAACCATTATCTGGTAGAGAACGGCTTACCCAAAGTGCGTTATCTTTCCAAAAATAGGGCAGTATTTTACTGGTGAGTGTTGCAGACATGAGTAATTTTTCTCTCCTGCAAAGGGAATTTTTGAGCCTGAAACTGTATAGCTCTTATTTTAAGCAATTAAGATATTCTCGAAAACAAAAGCCCGATGTATTACTGGTACTATGCCTAAAATACCTGATTGCAATCGCTGCCTGTGATCTGCTCATGATCCCCACATAGTCTGTGTTGTTCATCCCGGAGGGATCGAGGGGGATTGCTGCCTAAATTTTCGAGAAGATCCAAACGCCCAGGTTGAGGAACTATGGCAGCCAGAGGGAGCAAGCTATTACAACGACGAGTTGATTTTACAGCCTCGCCCACGTTGGACACAACAGCAGCAGTTAGCATTACTCGATTGGCATCCTTTATTTACTGGCAGGTGTCCAAGATGTGGTGCTGAGTATGAACGCGATCGCACCTCAAGAGTACATTGGGATTACCCAAACTCAGAATGTGGTTGGATGGACGATACTATGTAGAGCGATCGCGAGTGAGCGGGGAGCTAGCCATTTAGATTATCCACTCGGTAGGTAACAGTAACTCATCGAGCACATTCACGGCTATAGATATGGCGTAGGTCATAGGGGAGCAAAACAAGAGACTTTGCATTACAATTTGTAGTATAGTAGTAGTATAAATAAAACTCTTATTCTGTCGTGACAAGCTTGTGCCAGCTTGGACTCTATTGCACTAAAAGGAAAGTGACGATGAAAAAAGTAGCGGTATTTGGTAATGCTGGAGGCGGTAAATCAACTCTGAGCAAAAAATTATCCCAAATTACTGGTTTGCCACTTCACGTCTTGGACAAGATTAAATATCAGGCTGGGGGCGCTGAAGTTCCACATGAAGACTATAAGCGCGTCCATCAGCAAATTTTAGCTACCGAGCAATGGATTATTGATGGGTTTGGTTGCATGGAAACACTTTGGCCACGGCTTGACGAAGCGGATACTCTAGTTTTTGTCGATCTACCTCTGTATGTGCATGGATGGTGGGTAACTAAACGATTTATCACAGGTTACTTTCAACCGCCATCAGGCTGGCCTGACAACAGCCCAATATTGAAGAGTTCGCTTACTAGCTACCGCGTACTTTGGTTATGTCACAAATATTTAACGCCAAAATATCGTGGGTATATCGAGCAGGCTCAAAACATCAAAAGTGTTTATCACATTCGCTCGACTAAACAAATTTCGCAATTCTTTGAATTAATTGAGCGCCAGACTAAGTTAAAAGCTGGTGCATAAATCTATGGAAATCCGATTTTTAACCTCCCAAGATATCGTCGTTTACCGTGAGTTGCGTCTGTTTGCATTGAGAGAGTCACCGACGGCTTTTGGTTCGAGTTATCAGCAGGAATCCTGTTTTTCTTTGACCGACTTTGCTGCCAGGCTTCGCCCTGACGATGATTCTGTTAACGGCATTTTCGGTGCTTTCGACGACACAGACAAACTTATTGGTATGCTTGACTTTTCACGCGAGAGCCGTCTGAAGCGTACTCATATTGGTTCTTTATGGAGTATGTATGTTTTGCCTGAGTCGCGCAGGTAAAGCGTTGGAGCTACACTTCTCGATAAAGCATTATCTCATGCTCGACAACTTGATGGACTACGACAGATCATCCTCACGGTTACTACAACCAATGTAGCAGCGACCTCTGTTTATAAGTCACGAGGTTTTGAGCGTTTTGGTTTAGAACATGATGCTTTATTTATTGATGGCACGTATTTTAATGAAGAGCATCTGGCATTACACTTTAATCATGATGTCTAACAAGCTCGTTGCATACAGACTATATATAAACTAGAAGGCGAAACATTGGCAGCCAAGGTGGGGCAGCCTGTTAAAGCAAGATTAAACTAAAGGTATAAGAATTGGTTTTTCCAGCAGATGACAGTTAATAATGGATTGATTTTGGCGCTGTTTATTCTGATTGCAACTCTGCTAGCTCTTGGCTATGGTTTTAGCGTGAAAGCTCAACGTTTACCCTTTACCGCAGAGATTGGGTTTAGCCAGAAGCAATGGCAATTTCTGCAATGGTGGGTCAAATTAGCTTTAGTTGCTGGAGTTTTGTTACCGATATGCTTGTTAGCTCCCAATTGGAGGCAACCATCTTCATTGGTATTTTAGGGAAGTTACCTGTTAATAGTCGTAGTGCAACTTACCAGCGAATATGTCTTTAGTCGCTCCCTTGTACCAAGTGTTGTTGTACCTATTGGTTTCTTCTACACAGCTTTTCGATTGTGGCAACTACTAGACGGATTTACGCAATTAACATTTTCCGATTTGACATTAGTGGGTTTTGGCGTTTTTGTGTTGTTTTGGGTTGCTAACTTAATCATGTTAATGATGATGGCCATTCCAACAATCTTTGTTGGTTCGGATTCAATTTCACAATGCTGACACTCACGCAGCAAGTAAATGAAGGCTCTTAAATAAATACGATATGGCTGTAAGTTTATCGCCAGAGCAAGTGAGATTAGTTCCGCTCTATTGGGAAAAGTGGCAAAGTATAACACGCTCAACCCAGTCACTTGATCGGCATAAAAGCAACTGATGCGGTGATTGCGCTCTATCAATTGGCTGCTGTCAATCAGCCAGAAATTATTTTTGTAGCAAATCCTCTGCATTACTATGCTCAAGCTTACCTCAGAAGCGAAATAACATCTATTCAACAAGATCGCTCTTTAGAGCAACATTTAAAAAGTAATCCTGAAAATGTGTTCCTTCGCGATCCCCAACAAAATATAGCTTGCATTTTGGCTGCACAATTAAAATTCCCAATAGAACACCTATTCATTAAAAAAACAAAAGTTGCATTTCAAAAAATCAAACAAGGAAAAAGTCGAACTCAAGCATTTTTAGAAGCAGATGAAGAAATTTTTACAGCCGAGGATAAAAAACAAATTGAGTTACTCCAACTTATTGACGAACAGTTTAATCGACATTACGGCACTCAAGTCAGAAATCACCTGTTTGTACCTGTAGAGAATTCTTGGATTGGAGATATTTATCGTCTACTCTATGAACATATTGACTTAACGCTAGAACTGAAAGTCATGATAGCTGACCACGGGCCAAGAGATTTCAATGGGATCAATGTTGGTTGTCTTGATTCCAGCCTTTTAGCATTTGCCTGCGCTCGATTTGATTATTGTATTTCTGTCATGGATTTTCCTGTAGCGGATTCTAGATGGCAAATTTTACAGTCTTTACTTACTGAGTGTGGTTCGATGTTGTTTCCTTATGAGAATTTCTGTATTGTTTGCGATCGCCTTTTCGCTCCATGAAGATACCATCCTCCGCAAAAACTCAATACGCTCGTCCTCTACTGCCCACCAATAGCCATCACGCGACCCCAACAGTTTCACGTTCATGAACTGACTTGAAAGCTTTGAAATTTTTCGTCGGCTTGTTATTTACCAATCAATACCAATAGCAACAGCAATGCTAAGGA
>JAHHHN010000034.1 GCA_019359325.1 Mojavia pulchra JT2-VF2
ATCCCAAGGAAGGTACAGCGAAGCCGAACCCTTGTATCTCCAAGCTTTGGCACTGAGAAAACGCCTGCTGGGAGAAGAACATCCCGACGTTGCCGGTAGCCTCAACGACTTGGCATATCTCTACAATTCCCAAGGAAGGTACAGCGAAGCCGAACCCTTGTATCTCCAAGCTTTGGCACTGTATAAACGTCTGCTGGGAGATGAACATCCCGACGTTGCCACTAGCCTCAACAACTTGGCATATCTCTACCATTCCCAAGGAAAGTACACCGAAGCCGAACCTTTGCATCTCCAAGCTTTGGCACTGTATAAACGCCTGCTGGGAGATGAACATCCCCACGTTGCCACTAGCCTCAACAACTTGGCTAATCTCTACAAATCCCAAGGAAGGTACAGCGAAGCCGAACCCTTGTATCTCCAAGCTTTGGCAATTTATGAGCAAAAATTAGGTGTCAATCACCCTCATACAGTTATATGTAGAGGAAATCTTGAAGTTCTTCGTGCTGCTAACTCTTAGTGCTGGTTTGCATGAAATTGGAGGATTTTTAAACGCAGAGGAACGCTGAGGGAAGCGTGGAGGTACGCTGAGTTTTTTGAGGGAAGTTATGGCGTTCTATGAATGCGGGATGATTTATGGATTTTCCTTGGCAGAAAAGCTGTTTTTAGGTGCGTTAATGCAGTAGTATAACGCACCATAATGTTTAAGAAGTAATAGCAACGGCAGAAGGCTCTAAAGTCGCTACTAATTTCACACCAAATTCAGCCTCAAATACTCCTTTTTTATAATCTAAACTCCACATTTCTAAGGCGCAATCATCATCAGAACGAGCAGGAAATATTCGCAAATTAAATTGTTGATTATGTGGATGATATTCACACTGCACTCGTTCAATAGCGCCAATTTGCCGCCGATCAAGAGCAACTGCCAATCTTAAAATTGTACTTAATTGGTTAACTATTTGTCGTTGCTGTTTGGTAAGGAGATTGCGGTAATTTTCGTGTTTTTTCTTGGGAGGCGATTTGCGATGGTATCGCGCTAAATTGGCAATCATTTCAATTTCTGTTTCGGTATAACCGAGTAAATCACCATTACGAATTAGATAGTAAGAGTGTTTATGGTGAGAGGAATGGCTGACATAATGACCGCAATTATGTAGTATCGCAGCTGCCCATAGTAGTTGTCGTTCTTCTGTCCCCCAGTTGTGTAATATCCCTTGGGTTTGGTCAAATAAACTCAAGGCAAATCCTGCCACGCGATCGCTGTATTCTAAATTGATATGGTATTTATTAGCTTGTTTGAGTACACTACGCTGCCGAATTGAACTTTGAAACCGCAGTCTATCTTCAATTAAACCGTGGGCTAGCATCCAGTCCACGATTACGCCTTCCCTGAGGGAACGTTCACAAATTGTGACTGACTCAGCACCCAAAAGCATCATTGCTTCTTGTAATATTACTGCGCCTGCGAGTATAACTTCAGACCGCTTATCGGGCATACCAGGTATCGCAGTTCTTTCGACGTTACTCATTTTTCGCAAGCGATTTACCCAATCCCGTAAGTCTTTGAGACTTAATTCGTGGCCATTGAGCGTGGAAGGAATGAAATTTAATTTTTCCCGTGCATTAATTAGCGTTAGGGTTTCAATAGTTCCCGAAGTTCCCACCAAACGCGGAGATTTACCAAACTCTAAGTTTGCCCGCACTTCTTCCACGGAACGTTCCAACATACCCCGTGCATAGGCTTGCAGGTATTGAAACTCGGTGTTACTTATGGGATCAGTGCTGATTAACTCGCTGGTAAGTCTGACTGCACCAATTTTAGTACTGGTGAGAGTGCGTGGTTCTTCAGTGTCCCCCAAAATTATTTCTGTAGAACCACCGCCAATATCAATGATCATGTGGGGTTGGTTATTAAATTCCATCCCCGACAGCACACCAAGGTAAATTCGTCGTGCTTCTTCTTGTCCAGAAATTAAGTCAACGCTTAAACCCAAGTCAACTAATATTCTGTGTAAAAAATCTTTGCCATTAGGCGCTTCCCGCACGGCGCTAGTTGCTACAGCCAGGATTGTTTCGGCGTTAAAAGTTTTGGCAACTTCTTGAAAGCGTTTGAGAGCAGCGATCGCCTTTTCCATTATCCCTGGTTTGAGACAACCAGTATCCAGATCGCGATCGCCCAATCTTACAGTTTCTTTTTCTCTGGCAATAATGCTAAAAGCTGGTAGTGTGGGGTCAATTTTCACCACTACCATGTGCAAAGAATTTGTACCCAAGTCAATGGCAGCAATAATTCGGTGATGCTTAACTGTTTGAGTAGGAACACTCTCCCAGCCAGCTGAAACTAAATTCAGCATCTAGATTTCTCTCTGTTAAGGAAGGATAATAAAAGCTGATGTGTTGGGATATGCAGCACTGGTATTATGTGAAACTCATGTATTCTCAGGTTTAACGTCTAGTGACTGTGCCTGAACAAGTATATTTACTCCCTGAATTTCAACTAAACTGACTGTTTAGATGTATCCAAAGTAGCTAATTGAGCTGATGTTTTTACAAATAGCAAATAAAGATATTCTATAGATGTAAAGATGTGTTAAATCATCGAAATAAAGTGAATATTTAAATTGTTTTTAACTTCTTAACTTCTATGCTGAGAACGCCAGAACAAAATCAGGAACCTGTATGGCTTGTGATTATCCGGCTTTTGCGGTGGCATAAACCAGAAGGACGATTAATTTTGATGATTCCTGCACTTTGGGCTGTGTTTTTAGCAGCCGCAGGTAAACCACCTTTGCCTTTAGTGGGTGTGATTGTATTGGGTACTCTTGCCACAAGTGCGGCTGGGTGTGTTGTCAATGATTTGTGGGATCGAGATATTGATCCAGAAGTAGAAAGAACACGCGATCGCCCCCTTGCTGCCCGTACACTTTCAATTAAAGTCGGGATTGGTGTAGGAATAGTAGCGCTATCATGTGCCGCGATTCTGGCATTTTATTTGAATGCCCTAACTTTTTGGTTGTCTGCGGCAGCTGTGCCTGTAATTTTGCTTTATCCAGGCGCAAAGCGAGTTTTTCCTGTACCTCAATTGGTGCTTTCGATTGCTTGGGGTTTTGCCGTCTTAATTAGCTGGAGTGCAGTTACAGAAACTATCTCTCAACCGACTTGGATACTTTGGGGCGCGACTGTACTGTGGACATTGGGATTTGATACTGTTTATGCAATGAGCGATCGCGAAGATGATCGACGCATTGGTGTAAATTCTAGTGCCCTGTTCTTTGGTAATTACGCTCCTTTAGCCATTGGAATTTTCTTTGCTGGCACAATTGCTTTACTTGCTTGGTTAGGTATTGTCATCCACCTTCATATTGCCTTCTGGATTAGCCTAGCAATTGCCACAATTGGCTGGATTTGGCAGTCACTACGCTTAACACAGCAAAATCTACCTAACCCTGTATACGGCGAGATGTTCCGGCAAAATGTCTGGATTGGTTTTATTTTACTTGCGGGGATGATTGCCGGTTCTTTGTGAGCATTGGGGGCACAAAAATGTTGTGCCCGTACTCCTACCGTGTATTGCTTGCGCTTTTTGACTGGCTTTACAATAATTTTATAAAAAGCCCGTATTTACCCTGAACACGCAAAGTTTTTATCAATATTCCCGATGCGTATCCGAAATAGTACGAATTTAGTTTAGTAGTTGGATATATAACTATAAACTTGAGACGTACCCCACTCCATGAAGCGATCGCACCTTGTCAAAATTGCCATGATACTTTTATTCTCCCTTGGCAGTCTTGGTATCGTCGGAGGAAGTTTTTTTCTGAGAAAAGCCTTTAGTAGTTCTGCTGAATCTGAGATAGTAACTGATACATCACGCTACTCTGAAATTCGTCAGAAGTTGGTATCTGATAAATACCAAGTCAAGCATTTCCCCAAAGGAATTCCGGCTGATGCGAAGGATGTACGTATTGCCTACTCTCCAGGCTTTTCGCAAGGTGGTAGTTTCTTTCAAATCAGGCTTAAACAATCACCAGAGAAAATTAAACAATTACTTTCGCAATATAAATCTGTTGCTAAACATGAGTATAAGGGTGGTAATACAAACGACCACGCCAACTTACCAAATGGAGTGCCGACAACATTTTTTTATACTAGTGATGCTGAGGAATCCTTTCCTCCTAGCTATGAAGTATTAGTGTTAAATGCACAGGATAGAGGTAGCCCTGGCTTTAAGTGGAATCACGGTGATAGCTACGGAGTGGCAATTGATAGTTCAGCTTCCGAAATTGTTTATTGGGCTGAACAGTGGTAGTTGGCAGGGGACGCGGGGACTGGGGGACAAGGGGACAAGGGGACAAGGGGACAAGGGGACAAGGGGACACGGGGACACGGGGACAAGAGAATAATTAATGACTCTTGCCTATTGCCTGTTACTCAGCACTCAGCACTCAACACTCTTTTAATTTGAATCATCATGAGAAAAATTATTATTGGAGTCATGGGGCCGGGAGAAAAGGCGACAAGAAATAATTTGCAGAACGCCTATGAATTAGGTCATCTCATTGCCCAGCAAGGATGGATTTTACTTACTGGTGGGAGAAATGCAGGGGTGATGGATGCGGCAAATAAGGGCGCAAAAGCTGCTAATGGTTTAACTATTGGTATTCTCCCCAACGATAATCAAGATAGTATCTCGAATGCTGTGGATATTGCCATTTTCACAGACATGGGAAATGCTCGAAATAACATTAATGTTCTCTCTAGCAATGTGGTGATTGCCTGTGGTATGGGTGCAGGTACAGCTTCAGAAATTGCCTTAGCTTTGAAAGGAAATAAACCAGTAATTCTATTAACTGACGATGAAGAAAGCAAAGTATTCTTCAAAAAGCTGTCGCCAGAAAATGTTTATGTTGTTGAGAGTGTAGTAGATGCGATCGCCACTGCTAAGGCAATTTTATAACAACTTTTAGTATTTTTCCTTCGGCATGAAATGTACGCCTCCAGGCGGTGCAAATACTATCCCGCGACGCACAGGTTGCAATGGAACTTTATCCAATAGTTCTAGTGAGTAGTGCGATAGGATATTTGCCAGTACCAATTTCATTTCAAACATGGCAAATGCTGCGCCAATACAGCGACGATTAGCACCACCAAAGGGCAAAAATTCATAGGGGGAAAACTGGCGTTCGAGGAAACGTTCTGGTCTAAAACGCTTGGGTTCGGGATAGATATCTGGGCGCTGGTGAGTTAAATAAATGCAGATTGACAAGTACATTCCTTTTGGTAAATCGTAGCCCATCAATTGCATATCAGTCCGCAGAATTCGTGGGAAACAAAAGAATGCAACTGGGTAAATCCGCAGGGTTTCGCAACAGACAGCATTTAAATATGGCAATTGGGCGATCGCCATTGGGTCTGCATTAGTGATATCAATAGAATTGAGTTCCTGTAGCAGTTTTTCGCGGACTTCGGGAAGATAATGAATCCAATATAAAGCCCAAGCAAGTGCGATCGCGGTTGTTTCATGACCCGCAAATAGCATCGTCATCAACTCATCGCGTAATTCTACATCACTCATCGGTTGACCTGCTTCATCACGCGCAGACATTAATAAGCTGAGGATATCTTCACCGTCAGTTTTACCTTGCTCTCGACGCTCATTAATTTCTTGGTATAGCAGTTGATTAAGTAGCTGTCTTCGCCGCGCAAATTTTCCCCAAGGACTCCAAGGGCCTAAATCCTTTTGCAGTGATTTGAAAAACAGTAAAGTTGCGCTCAAAGGAGAATTAAAAGTATTCAACATCGCAACTAAAATTTGTTTTATTTGTTGATAACGTTCTCCTTCTTTCAGCCCAAAAACAGACCGCAAAATCACTTGCAAGGAAATATCTTGCATACTAGAACGAGCTACAAAAGGTTTTCCAATCGTCCATTGGCTAGTTACTTGTTCTGTAATATCACGGATGATCTGACCGTAAGCTCGCATCCGTTCACCATGAAAGGGAGGCATTAAAAGCTTACGCTGTTGCCAGTGGCGATCGCCATCTAATAAGATTAACGAGTTTGCACCTACCAATGGTTGAATAATTTGGTTTCCTGCACCTGATTCAAATTGCTTAGGGTCAGCTGTAAAAATTTCCTGAATAGCTTGAGGATCACTGATAACTACTTGCGGTGGAAAACTATTAAATTCAGTGTAATAAATATCTCCATATTTCTGTTGTGAGCTTTCAAGAGTTTGTATCGGTCGTAAAATTACTTTGCTTGTATACCACCATTTAGGTTTTTGGGAGGCATTTGGCAGTTTAGCAACATTCGATTGAGAAGTAATTTCTTTAAGTTTAATCATTACTTGTCTCCTAATATTTATTAACAAGCTCTAGCTTAAATTTGGACATAATCTTAATGTAAAATTGGAGAAAATTGGGGTAAATCTAAGTGCTTTCTAACATCGTTAATTGGTTCTTGCCAATGGTCTTCAAAGCGATAGCCGAGTAGAAACTTAGCTTTGTTACCTAATTCACGTCCTTTTTGCAGGTTAACAAAAATTGCTTGAACTTGTTGGGGAGCTAAAAGCGGATAGAGCAATTTGGCTAACCACAAACTGATTTTGAATGAATGGCTGTAATTTTGAGCAGCAGCAAAAGCAAGAACGCCGATTTCTCCTGCATAGCTGGTATCGAAGCCCAGCAAGACATGGAAAATATCGTGGGTAACTACGTATCGCAAAGCAAATACATTGCGTTTAGCAACTTCATCAAGCTCAGGGCTGACGTTTAATGGCTTGAGGTTGTTGCGCTTCATGTGATCGGCATATTCTCGCCCAAAAGAACCTGGAGGATATTGGCTTAATTTATCTAAATCAATGGGCGGATAATATCCTTCTACTGAACGCAATTTTTCCGCCACTTCTGGAGCAACTTTTGCGCTGAAAAAATCAGACTTGAGCAGAGCAAAATCGCCTAGTTTGCCTGAGTTTTTGTAAGCCAACATTGCTTTGAATTGTTGCAATTTTTTTAACATGATGGCTATCCCATATTTTGGGTGATGCGATCACGCTCCGCACCAAAAGCGATCGCTTGTCAAATCGCAATTTTGAATACCTAATCACTCGTGATTTATAGCTTGCGCGACTGTAAAACTAACCTCCTGACCATAGGAAATCTCAAGGGTGTGACCATCAGGATCGCGGATAAAAGCCCAGTAACCAACGGGAAAACCCCAGTCATGCGGCCCTTCTATTAGTACATTTTCTGAGTGCGCCTCATTGCAGAGACGCTCCACTTCCTCACGAGTTTTACAAGCTACGCCAAGATGAGATGCGGGTGCAAGTGTGCTTTTTATTTGAGCTACTTGAATCAACACAATGACAAATGGTCGAGTTAAATCGCTAATCCAAGCAACGTCTACGTGCTTCGTTTGATCAGTGCGACGATGTACTACTTGCATCCCAGCATACTTTGCATAAAACGAGATGCTTTGATCGATGTCGCTTACCCCAAGTGCGATGTGAGTAAAACCAAGATCCGACATCAGCTGTTACCTTCTCACAAATGAACAATATCTTTCAGATTAAGATATTGCGGATAAACACAAGGGGGGAATACCGTAGCGATCGCGCAACTCTTCTACTGGCACATTCACCACTTCCCAGAAGTTCCAATGATCCGAAAGGTCTACTTTGCAAGCTGCACCTCTTTTGAGAGCCTGCATTACTAATAAAATGTCAAACAATCCCACATCGGCATCTGCAATTGGAGTGATTTGAATTCCCCAATGAAAATGCAGGATGACAAACAACAGAAATACAAAGCCGTCCTCACGAATAAAACCAGCCTGAAACGCTCCCTGCTGAATCTCACCTTGGGGGTTGGTGTCATAACCTGACAGAATATGCCCAAAATCATGAAATACCATGCGTTCTGGAATTCCGCCCGCTTCACCAGGAAAACTAAAGTGTCTTTGAGTGCAATGTTCCCAAAAAGCACGTCCTAAAGTTCCCTCTGGAAGTAAACCCAACTGGCGATACTTCCAAGCAACTTCTAGATCTTCTCCACCGTTGAAGAAAGGAGTTACCATTTTTTTGATGCCAACTATTCCCTCTTCTTGATAAGCAGCATTTATAAATTTGCCCATCAATCGCCGCATGATATCCAGTCGCGCCAGTAGCTTGTGTCCACTGGCGGCTTTGTGCAATACTCGTAAACCTTGCTCATTCACACAAAGGGTATCAGCTAGCGATCGCAATGCCTTCTGCTGTGAGGGTATAATCTCACCATCGACCATCGCCATTACCATTGCCATCTGAAGAAGCAACTTGCGTTGCTGTGGATTAGTGATCAATTCAGCTATCTGTGCTGTAGTAATCGGAAATAATTCATCAACTACAACATTTCCTTGATATAGCTGATTTAACACCTGTAAAAATTGCTGTTCTAACGGTGTCAATGCTTGTGGATTAGCCGCTACTGTTGTAAGGGTTCCCAATACAAGCGGTAGTTCTTGAGGAGAAAAGACAAAAATATTCATAACAGCCTCAAATTCCGAGTTCCAATCTCGGCGTTCCTAGTTCTGAGTGCTGAGTGTTGAGTTCCGAACTCGATGTTCCGAGTAAAAAGCTCGACGTTCCGAGTTCCGAACTCGATGTTCCGAGTAAAAAGCTTGACGTTTCGAGTTCCGAACTCGGTGTTCCGAGTAAAAGGCTCGACGCTCCGAGTAAAAAGCTTGGCGTTTTGAATTCCAAGCTTGACATTTCGAGTTTCAAGCTCGGTGTTCCGAGTAAAAAGCTCGGTGTTGCGAGTTGCGAACACGAAGTTTCAAGTAAAAAGCTCGACATTGCTATTTTTGAGTGCTGAGTGATGAGTGCTGAGTAATAACTTCTCTCCTTGTCTCCCCATCTCCCCCAGCTTCCCCTGCTCCCCCAGTTCCCCCTGCTCACTCAGCGATAGGATATTTCTTGATTTGCAAGTCCCTCTTGCAGTGCTAAGGGTAATTCTAATCCCGGAGCTGTAGCAAGTTCTGGGGGTGGAACCTCACGTGTTGAACTTCTCAGATATTGGCCATTGTTGACGGGAGGCACAGGCTTCATCCGGTGAGTGATACTGTAATAACGGTGAGTTTGTTGGGTTTGCTGCCGTTCTTGGATGCTTTCATTGGCAATTTTCTTCCGCAATTTAATAATTGCATCGATTACTGCTTCTGGTCTGGGTGGGCATCCTGGTATATAAACATCAACTGGGATTAATTTATCTACGCCGCGCACTGCGCTGGGAGAATCTACGCTGAACATTCCTCCTGTAATTGTGCAAGCTCCCATAGCAATTACATATTTAGGTTCTGGCATTTGCTCATAAAGTCGCACTAAATTAGGAGCATACTTCATTGTGATTGTCCCAGCGGTAATTATTAGGTCTGCTTGTCGCGGAGTCGCGCGGGGAATCATACCGTATCGCTCTAAGTCGAAGCGGGACGCATAAGCAGCCATAAACTCCATAAAGCAGCAGGCTGTACCAAACATCAAAGGATACAAACTGGACATTTTTACCCAGTTGTACAGATCATCTACCGTTGTCAGAATGATATTTTCTGTAAGTTGTTGCGTTATTTCGGGACGCTCAATAGGATTAACAATTGAACTGGTCATAAGTTGAGTCCTCCATAATTGCGATCATTGAGGACTTACGCAAGAACTGTCTAACATTGTTAGTACCGCTTTGCATAAGTTTGTAGATTTTTTAAACGCAGAGGGACGCGAAGTAAGCGTGGAGTAACGCTGAGTATTTTCAGATGTCAACTCGCTACGAATTAATGAAATGGTGTACTTAGACTTCGTGTTCTTTGTGCCCTTTGCGGTTCGTTTCTTGATAATTTTGCGTAAGTCCTGTAATTTTTAGAAACTGTCTTAGTGACAATTCCAGTGTCTAACGACTCTCCAAACTGCACCAGTAAAGATAAAGGTGTTAAGGTGCTAACTTAAGCCCTGCGTTAAAATATTCTAGATATTCGGCTTTTATGCGAGTAACCTCAAGCGTTATTCGATGTTTTGGAATTTAGACTTTGCGGAAATAAGCGATTGCGCGAAGCGCAGCGCCAAAGGCGATCGCTAACTTGTATAAAATTTAGGAAAACTGTAAAGTTAATCTCGACTTGGCATGAGCCTTGTAATCCGATGGAATTGCACAAGCAAAGACGCAGGCGCGGTGTTGTCCTCAGCCTCCCAGGATTTCAAAAGCTGCAAGAAGTTAAGCATCAGGTAGAGATTAGAGAAAATGATGGAGCCAGATTCACCCTAGAAGAACTCAGCTACCGCACGCAGTTAGCTCCTTTTACCATTGCTAAAGTTCTTGCACGAGAAGAAGGCGTAGATAAGCAAACCCTGGAATACTTTTTTAGAGCTTTTGGGTTAGAGTTAACACCCAGTGATTATATTAGGGCAGGGGATAAAGGGACTGGGGACTGGGGACTGGGGACAAGGGGACAAGGGGAGAAATTATTACTCAGCACTCAGGACTCAGGACTCAGCACTGACTGGGGTGAAGCGGTTGATGTCTCAATTTTTTTTGGACGTGCAGATGAATTGAGCAAGTTGGAGTATTGGATTGTTAGTGAACGATGTCGTCTTGTGACACTGCTGGGAATGGGTGGAATTGGTAAGACTTCTCTAGCGGTGAAACTGGCGCAGCAAATCCAAGAACAATTTGAGTTTGTGGTGTGGCGTAGTCTTCGCAACAGTCCACCTTTAGGAGAACTGTTAGCAAATCTGCTGCAATTTTTCGCTTGCGGACAAGCAGTGAAATTTTCAGAGAATGTTGCAGAACTTGTCTCGCAATTCATGATGCAATTGCGATCGCACCGTTGCCTTATAGTGTTGGATAATGCAGAATCAATTTTCGTAAGTGGCGATCAATCGGGACGTTACCAACCTGGATATGAAAACTATGGACAACTCCTCAAACAACTAGGAGAAACACCTCATCAAAGCTGTGTGGTACTCACAAGCAGAGAAAAACCCCAGGAAATTGCAGCTTTAGAAGGTGAGACTTTACCTGTGCGCTCATGGCAACTCACAGGCTTGAGTGCGATCGCAGCTCTAGAATTAGTCAGAACCAAAAGTTTCTTTTGCGGTTCCGATGCAGATTGGCAAAGCTTAATTCAACACTACACAGGGAATCCCCTTGCTCTCAAAATTATTGCCACGACAATTCAAGAGTTATTTGATGGCAATATTGCTGAATTCTTTGCTCAGGGTTCTACAGTTTTTGGTAGTATTTACGATTTATTAAATCAACAATTTCATCGCCTTTCAGCACTGGAAAAAGATTTAATGTTCTGGTTGGCAATCAATCGAGAAGCAATCACTTTACCAGAGTTGCGTGCCGATTTGGTTTTACCAGTATCATCAATGAAGCTGTTAGAGGCGTTAGATTCTCTCAGTAGGCGAAGTTTAATTGAAAAAAAATCAACTCCCCACACCACTGTCCACTTCACTCTCCAACCTGTGGTGATGGAATACGTAACAGACCAGTTGATTCAGCAGGTATGTGCAGAAATACTGGGAGAAATAACAAGAAATTCTCTCATGTTCCACAGCCATGCCTTAATTAAAGCTACTGCCAAAGATTACATCAGAGTTGCTCAAACTAAGCTCATTCTTCAGCCAATCATTGAAAATTTGCTGCACAAGCTGCGAACCAAACAAGCAATTGAAACTCGGCTTTCAGAAATTCTGTGCGAACTACAACAGCAATCTCGCGTGGAGAAGTTTCTTCCCCATGCTGAACTCGAACCAGGATATGCAGGTGGCAACATTCTCAATTTACTTTGTCATTTACAAACTGATTTAACTGGCTATGATTTCTCTTCCCTGACGATTTGGCAAGCTTATCTTCAAGATACTCCGCTGCATAAAGTTAACTTTGCCCACGCGGATCTTTCCAAGTCGATATTTGCCAAAACCTTTTCTACTCCCGTATCCATCGCATTTAGTCCCGATGGTAAAACTTTAGCAACTGGTCATTTCGACGGTTATTTTCGGCTATGGGATGTCATTAGTGGTCAGCAGTTAATTAACTGTGAGGCACATATTGGTTTTGTTTGGTGTATTACTTTTAGTTCAGATGGCAGCACCTTGGCTACTGGGGGGCAAGATGAAACTATTAAGCTGTGGGACGCGTTAACTGGACAATATCTCAAAACTTTGCAAGGTCATCAAGGTGGTGTGCTTTGCGTAAGATTTGCCCAGGATGGAAATACATTAGTTAGCAGCAGTGCTGATTTTAGTATCAGGCTATGGGATATCAACCTTGGGGAATGCACAAAAGTTTTGCAAGGACACAGCCGCAAAGTTTGGTCTGTGGCGTTGAGTCCAATTCAAGCAGGAATGCTCGCCAGTGGTAGTGAGGATAATACTATTAAGCTCTGGGATTTAGCTACAGGCTCCTGCATTAACACTTTACAAGGACATACTGATTGGCTGAAATCAGTTGCCTTTAGTTCATCAGGGGTGCTGGCTAGTGGCAGCTTAGATAAAACAATTAGACTTTGGGATGTAAAGCGGGGTATCTGTGTTGGTGTTTTAGAAGGACATTTAAATGGGATACTAGCGATCGCCTTTGTCACAGAAGAAATTCTGGCAAGTTGTAGCATAGATTGCACAATTCGTCTCTGGGATATCACTGCCCAACAATGTTTAAAAACCTTACAAGGACATATCAATTCTATTGATGCGATCGCTGCTAACCCCCAAGGAACTATGCTGGCCAGTGGTGGTGATGACTTCTCGCTTAGGCTGTGGGATGTTTTCAGTGGCGAATGTATCAGAACTTTCCAGGGAAGAAATAACTGGATTCAATCTGTTGCTTGTAGTCCCATTGACCCCAATTCACCTGAACCGAATGAATTTAAGGGAATCATTGCCACTGGTAGCGCCGACCGAACCGTAAGATTATGGAAAACAGACGGTCAGTGCCGCACTTTATACGGTCACACAGATTTAATCTTTTCGGTGAACTTTACTCCTGATGGTCGCATCGTAGCCAGTGGTAGCGCTGACCAAACAATCAGGCTGTGGGATGTGGCAACAGGTGATTGCACCAAAGTCTTACAGGCACATACAGGTACAGTGACCGGAGTTGCCTTTAGTCCTGATGGTCGGCTGTTGGCAAGTAGCAGCTATGACAGCACAGTTAAACTATGGGATTGGTTCACAGGACAAATTATAGATACTTTCCCAGTTCATTTGGGTATGTCAGTTGCCTTTAGTCCTAATGGTACAAAGCTGGCGTTTGGAGGTTTTGACGATACAGTCAGAATTTGGGATATAGCAAAGCACCAGTGTTATCAAACACTAATCGGCAACCGCAATTGGGTGTGGTGCGTTGCTTTTAGCCCAGATAATCGGACTCTCGCCACTGGCAGCAGCTTCGAGGGTATTGTGAGACTATGGGACGTAGAAACAGGCGAATGTTTTCAGATTATCCCAGCACATCAAGATTTACTGTGGGCGATCGCCTTTAGTCCAGATGGTAGTATTCTCGCCAGTAGTAGCAGCGATGGCACAATCAAACTCTGGGATGTAGCAAGTGGCGATCGCATTCACACCTTGGAAGGGCATAATACCTGGGTGATGTGTGTTGCCTTCAATCCAAAAGGTAATATCCTGATTGCTGGAGACGCCTATGCTGCCATTAAACTCTGGGATATCCACACTAAAAACTGCATTAACACCATCAAAGCCGAGCAAATTTATGAGCAGATGAATATTTATGGAGTTACAGGGTTAACAGAGGCGCAAAAGTCGAGCTTGTTGAGTCTGGGCGCAATTGAAGCAAGGAATAAGGGCTGGGGACTGGTGAGACAGCGCGGTCTTGGGGGTTTCCCCCATGAGCGACTGCGAACCCGAAGGGGGACTGGGGATTAGAAAGCAGAGGAGACTTTCTGACTCAGCACTCACAACTCTTTCAAAGAACCGTTAAACTTCATTGCAAAATAAAAAGATAAGCAAAATAACGTGATAACTTTTGGTTATGTGAAGAAATCACACAAGTCTAAAGAAAGGAGAATACAGTGGCAATGGAATCAAATTTCTTAACGGGCACAAGTGTAGTAAATGAAGATTTCAGCGAATACGTTGCCCACCTGCAACTACACATGACTTTACAAGCTCGCAATCTGGTTCCACCCCTGAAGCAAACCCTAGAAGATAGTCGGGAGAAATTACTTCATCAAACTCAAGCTAACTTTGAAAAGCTAATTTCTCGGCAAGGGCTATAAAGTACAAAGATTTTAATTAAAATTCACATAAAATAAAGGCAGAGTATTGTTGAGTTAATGCCAATGGTGTTCTCATCAAATCTGCTTTTTCTGTTTCTTTAAGTATTCAGTGACGAAAATCACTCTTTCGATGCACTGGCAAAGAGCGGAAAGCCGTTAATATTATATTGCAGCAGTTACTCAGCAAGAGCAGTTAGTTTAGGGCTAGATGGCGGCTCCAATCAAAATGACTTCATTACTTCCTCGAAATCTCAGCGTAATCATCCGACCAGTCCAATACCGGGATCTGGACGGAATCGAGCGCCTAACTCAAGAGTCATTCGCGGCCCTCACTCCCAAGGGAGCTAGTTCTGCCACACGCCAGATGCAGTGGCTGCGAAGCTGGTATGGGTTTCTGAAATTTTTGAGTTGGTTTCCTAACCCGTTACAGTATCTCTTCTGTTCCTATGTAGCAGAGCAGGGGCGTATGCTTCTAGGAATGATTCAAGTGTCACCATTTAACCGTACACGCAGTACTTGGCGGGTCGACCAGGTGATGCTGGATCGTAGTACTGATAAGCAAGGAACTGGCTCGCAATTATTGCGCCATTGCTTTGAATCGGTTCTAGAGGCACGTACTTGGATTCTGGAAGTAAATGTCAATGATTTAGAAGCGTTAGCACTGTACCGACGCAATGGATTTCAGCGTCTGGCTGAAATGACATACTGGGAAATTGAACCGACATTGTTAACTGAATTGGCACAAGCAGAGCCAGACTTACCTAACCTCTTGCCGATCAGTAATGCTGATGCTCAGTTGCTCTATCAACTAGACACAGCATCAATGCCTCCTTTGGTGCGTCAGGTATTTGACCGTAACACCCGCGATTTCAAAACTAGTTTGTTCGGTGCTTTAACTGATGCTGTCAAACAATGGGTAACTAAAACAGAAGTAGTCAGTGGCTATGTGTTTGAACCCCAGCGCAAAGCAGCCATTGGACATTTTCAAGTGCAAATTGATCGCAAAGGGCTTGCTCCCCATGTAGCAACGCTGACGGTTCACCCCGCCTATACTTGGCTATATCCAGAGTTGCTTTCCCAATTGGCTCGTATTGTACAAGATTTTCCTGAGCAAGGATTGCAACTAGCTTCCTCAGATTATCAACCAGAGCGAGAAGAGTATTTGGAGCGAATTGGAGCAAAACGCACAGAACACACCTTAATCATGTCTCGCTCAGTTTGGCACAAGCTACGGGAGTCTAAATTTGTCTCCTTAGAAGGAATTCAGTGGCCAGAAGTGTTGCAAGGTCTGCAACCGGCTCGTAAACCAATACCAGGTGGTATGTCATGGGCACAACAAGTGCAACAGTCATCCCCAGATCGAGCAGTGCCAACTAAGTCAGAACCTGTGAATTTTGGATGTAATAACCCTGGTATCGAACCATCTTGCCAACCTGAGTCAGTAGACTCACAGCAGGAGAAGTAGTGTGACACCCAAGGAGCAACCAAAGCCATTGATTTCAGCGTTGGGGTTAGATTTAGGTAGCAAGCGTATTGGTGTCGCAGGGTGCGATCGCACAGGGTTGATCGCTACCGGGATCACTACAATTGAACGCACATCTTTTGAGCGGGATGTTGAGCAACTACGACAGCTAGTTGATCAACGCCAGGTACAAGTACTGGTTATTGGCTTACCTTATTCAATGGATGGCTCTTTGGGGTTCCAGGCACGTCATGTGCAAAAGTTGGCTACAAGGCTGGCTAAAGCTCTTAAACTGCCTATTGAGTATGTGGATGAGCGATTAACTTCATTTCAAGCAGAGCAACTCCTAAGAGATGAAAACCGCTCTCCATCACGCCATAAAGCTTTGATTGATCGCAAAGCAGCGTCTTTAATTTTGCAACAATGGTTAGATGCTCGACGAGCTAAATCCAATATATCGGCAATAGCTGTTGAGTATTGATACCTTTTAACATGATATTCTGAAAACTATTACCCGGCAGTTGTATATGCGTTTAAAGCTATTTAGTAGACACAATCATGTCAATAAATAGTTAAATGCTTTCCACAGTTGCTGGTATTTATAAAGTTCCACACCTCGGCTATGTTTTCCTCTCAATTTCCCGAAGAAAATGATCACGCTCACGCGGGTTCCATCACTTTGACAGACGACAAAGGGCGAACCCTGGAATGTTATATTGAGCATTCCTTAGCGGTAGATGGGCAAGAATATGTTTTACTTCTGCCTGTTGACTCACCTGTAGAAATTTTTGCTTGGCAAGGTGAAGACGAGGAAGAAGAAGCTGTTCTAGTAGAAGATGATTCTATTATTGAACAAATTTTTGGTACAGCCCAAGCTGTGCTATCTGAGCAAAATTTGCTGCTCAAGAACACCGCTTATGCTCTAACAGTTGCAGGTGATTTACCTCCTGTAGAAGACTCAGAACTCTTCACCTTAGAAATCGAAGATGACGAGGCAGAATTAGAGCCTGAGCAATTGCAGCTACTTGCTAGCTTCTACGATGAAGATCAAGAGTATGCAATTTATACACCTCTTGACCCACTGCTATTTTTTGCCAGAATATCGAAAACGGGTCAACCTGTATTACTGTCTCCAGAAGAGTTTCGCAAGGTACAACCGTTGTTAGAAGAGCATCTTTTTAATGAAGTCGAGTAGCATTAAATATTCAAAATTAAAATTTAAAATGAAATATTTTTAAATTTTTAATTCGGAGTTTTTGATTATCATCTCAATCCAGATCCATTTATTGCCAAGGAACAATAAGCAGTTGTGGCTGATAAACACTATGTCACGATCAGCTGCTTTGCTTTTATATATCAGGCTAGCGTTTTTTCTGCGATCGCCCAAAGGATGTTGCCTTCGGCAATCGCCGCCGCCAAGATATTAGTCGCATAGCGGCTTATCCATTGACTTACGCTTCAATTTATATATGGATACTCTCAATATCTACGCTAATTAAGGGTTCTGGATGGGCAAGTTCACAAACCAAGAATAGACAATAATAGTTATTGGTCATCAGCAAGCTGCCGACCAATGACTGTTGATGCTCGACAATTTTGAAAACACTCGTAAAAAGGATTCCAGATTAGGGATTGGCGAAGAAGCGGAAAAATTATGGCAGGGACTTTAACCCCGGACG
Source organism: Mojavia pulchra JT2-VF2 (assembly GCA_019359325.1). Lineage (GTDB taxonomy): Bacteria > Cyanobacteriota > Cyanobacteriia > Cyanobacteriales > Nostocaceae > Mojavia > Mojavia pulchra. The sequence continues at coordinate 17,410 of JAHHHN010000034.1, forward strand.
TATTTTGGAATGCTCCTCCAGTAACCAATTACCCAGTTCCCAGTCTCGAATCGCCTATACTGTTGACTCTTGAATATGACTTGGAACAACTTCTTACAGCCTGACTTGATTTTGGAAGGCTCAATTTTAAACCTAACACCAGATATTATCCAGCAGTATGGATTGAAGGGATTAGTGTTGGATGTGGATGAAACCTTAGTACCTATGAGAATAGGGTCAGCTTCACCAGAACTGCAACAGTGGGTGGAGCAAATCCGCAAATGTACTTTACTGTGTTTGGTGAGCAATAACTTGAGTGAAGTCAGGATCGGTGGTATTGCCCGTTCTCTCAACTTACCTTATTACTTGGGTGCAGCCAAACCCTCACGCCGCAAAATCAGGGCAGCACTCAAAGCAATGAATTTACCAGTTCATCAAGTGGGGATGGTGGGCGATCGCTTGTTTACCGATGTCTTAGCTGGTAACCGTTTGGGAATGTTTACCATTTTGGTTGAACCGATTATCCATCCAGATGTAGCTCTGCGCTCTCATCCCATCCGAAATTTTGAAGTCTGGGTATCTGAAGCCTTGGGAGCCTCTATCAGCCCAAAACATACAAAAATACATAAAGGTTGATATTTGTCTAAATAAGTAAATCTAAAGAAATGATTAAGGAATCATTATCAATGGCAAAAATCGGGGATCATAAGTATTAATAACATGGGGTCAGCTAAAAAAGACCTTAGCCCATAGCAAATACATATAAAACCGTAAAGCGTCAGCCTTCACTTATAGAGGGTGTGGCGCTTTACAATTTTAGATGAGTACTGATTGCTGAGTGGTAATTTTGAGTTTTGACTATAAGTTGTAAATGTACAACTTTCTTCAACATCTCAATTGTGAATCCTCACCTTTGACTTCGTACTCAGGCTCAATATTTAGCACTATCGTCAATGCCTCTAACGATTGTCGTCAAAATCGGCACTTCTAGCCTGACAAAACCAGAAACCGGACAATTAGCACTTTCTACCATTGCAACTTTGGCGGAAACACTTTCTTATTTGAGACGCCAAGGTCATCGAGTGATTTTGGTTTCCTCTGGTGCTGTGGGGGTTGGTTGTGCGCGGTTGGGCTTAACTGAACGTCCCAAAGCGATCGCTCTCAAACAAGCAGTAGCAGCAGTGGGACAAGGACGATTAATGCGGGTTTACGACGATTTATTTACCACCCTGCAACAGCCGATCGCTCAGGTTTTGTTAACTCGTAGCGACTTGGTACAGCGTAGCCGTTATCTCAATGTCTACAACACCTTTCAGGAACTATTGGGACTAGGAGTAATTCCCGTAGTGAATGAAAACGATACGGTAGCAGTAGACGAACTGAAATTTGGCGATAATGACACCCTTTCCGCATTAGTTGCCAGTTTAGTAGAAGCAGATTGGCTATTTTTGCTCACCGATGTTGATAGATTGTACTCAGCCGATCCGCGTTCTGTACCCGATGCCCAGCCGATTGCTTTGGTAAGCAGCATTAAAGAATTAGCACAATTACAGGTGCAAACAGGCTCTCAAGGCTCACAATGGGGTACTGGCGGTATGGTAACCAAAATTTCGGCTGCGAGAATTGCGATCGCGGCTGGCGTTCGCACTGTGATTACACAAGGGCGATTTCCTCACAATATCGAAAAAATCATACAAGGTGAAAAGCTAGGTACTCACTTTGAACCGCAACCAGAACCAACTTCTGCACGCAAACGTTGGATAGCTTACGGCCTTGTGCCTGCTGGAAAATTATATTTAGATGCAGGTGCGATCGCTGCAATCTCCCAAGCAGGTAAATCGTTGTTGGCTGCTGGTATTAAGGTAGTAGAAGGAGAGTTTGACACTCAAGAAGCCGTGCAACTATGTGATAGCAACGGTAACGAAATTGCTAGAGGACTCGTTAACTACAGCAGCAATGAACTGCAAAAGATTCGTGGGTATCATTCGCGGGAAATCTCTACAATTTTGGGCTATGCCGGGGCAGAAACTGTAGTTCACCGGGATAATTTAGTTTTAACTTAGCATCTGCGAGATTAAAAGGGGCTGGCGATTGGGTATCGGGGAGAGGAGGAGAGACGAGTAGACTGGTTAAATTACATTTGGCTCTGAAAGCCTATATTCCTTGCTCAATCAAACTTACAAGCTTAAGTAGTACGTTTGTCCGAAGGGGAGAATTTCTGCTTAAAACCTAGCAGGCGATCGTATTCATTTTGGAGTACCCCATGACACTCACAGGAGATTTCTTCGAGTTTGTGATTGTCGAGAATTTGGATTTTTTTTCGGCTGACTTGGATGACACCTGTATTTTGCAACTTGCCCAAGGTCTCAGTGACACCAGAGCGGCGCACGCCCAACATATGGGATATGAACTCTTGCGTCAGGGAGAATTTATCCGAGTGCATACGGTCTCTGACCTCAAGCAGCCAACGGGCACAGCGTTTTTCTATAGTGTGCAGGCGGTTGCAGGCGACGTTCTGCGAAACCTGCGCGATGTAGGCCTGGGTGTATCTCAGCAATACGTCTCGCATCGTCTTGTTGCGGTCGAACTCGTACAGTAGTACCTCGGCACTGAGTCTCATAGCGCTACCTGAGACTTGGATGATATACTCGGTCTGCGTCGTCTCGTTCCCACCCATGAAGGCGTTGATTCCTACCATCTCGCGGCTGCCGATCGCTCCAGATTCGGCCGTACTGCCGTCGCTCATTGTGATGGTAATCGAGATCAGACAGTCTATGGGAAAGTAGACATCCCGGATCACTTCGCCAGGGTGGTGCAGTATGTTGCCATATGAAAGCGATACCTGCTGCATATTTTTTTCGAGCCGTTCGTACACGTCACGAGGCAGAGCAGCCAGCAAAAGGTTGCTAGGAGCAGTATCAGTATCCTGCGGCATAATGAACCTCCTTGATTTCCGGGGAATGGATAAGCGTTGAAGTCCGCCCCATTGCACCATTTACTAAGTCTGTTAGAAACTTTGATTTTGGAGGGGCTAGGGATTAAATTATAAGTATTTTTACTGTAATAATACAAAATCGTAGCCAGTGCTAGAAGAGCAAGGCTTATTTGCGTCACAAGGCTCAATTTTGACTAAAAATACTCCACCCTGGCGATCGCCTGATGAAGAAAACTGAATTTTACCCGTCGCTCCCATAGCCGAAAAATTAGGATTAGATAGCACCTTTTGCAACCCTTGGCGAGTGCTATCTTCTTTTAAACCAGCGATAATTACTTGCATTGCATCATAAGCTGTGGCAGTTCGCGGGCTTACCTCTCCACCCCAAAGTTTAGCAGCTTTCTCAGCAAAAGAATTACCTTTACTCATATTACGGTTAGCATCACGATGCCAAGGTACAGAGACTACCATCCCTTTGATATCTCCTTGCCCAAACTTTAAAATCTTTTCACCGTAGAGCTGTTGAGAACCAAAAAGTGCAAGTCTACCTCTATTCTCTTTCGCCACATCAAGAGCTGGATTGATATTAGTGATTCTGGGAATGAGAAGGATGGCTTCCGCTCCATCACTGATGGCCTTAGCAATAAAATTACTAGCTCTAAAATTTGCGGCTCCTAAATCGCAATCTGTACCAATAACTTTTCCCCCTGCTTTATTGATTAAATCACTATATTCTTGGACAATTTCTTGATTTGGTCTTTCCTGACTAGATGTTTCCTGACTGGTTCTAAATGATGAATCTCGGCAAATAGCTATATTAGTGCGGCGTTCTTTTTTAACAATATATTCAGCCAGAGCTTGATTAAAAATATTACGATTGGGGCTGATATTAAAGACATATCTGGTATCCCCAAACAACTGTGCCTGATTTTGTCCAGGTTGATTTCTTCCACTACCTGGGGAAACTTTAACCAAGCTACTCTGTTTATAAATATTTTCGTTGCGACCAAAACCTACTACTGCAAGAAGATTGGAGTCTTTAGCCAATTCACTATCTATCTTTTCTAGCTCTCCAAAGTTATTCAAGCTGGCAATCTCAAGTTGCAATGGCATCCCATTAATACCTCCACTGCTATTAACTTCTTCTTGAGCTTGCGCTACTCCACGTAAAGTCTCTTTCGCTTCATTCAGGCTACTACCAATTGGTGCAATTACAGCTACTTTCAAGGCTTTCGATTTACCTACTTTGGCGTTATTCAAATAAATCAAAGTCTCTGGATCATTACGCTTGCTTTGCAGAGATGCTTGAAATTTAATGATAGCTGTACCAAAATCTTCAGCTTTAAAAGCGTTTACCCCAGCTTCTTTCTCATCTGTTTTATCTGCCGTTACCAAAATTTTTTCACCCATACTCATCCATTCGAGAGAGGATGCGATCGGCAATACAGGTGACACCATCGAAGGTGTTGAAGGTGTTGTTACTGGTTTAGAAGCAACTTTACTTACCAACCATAAAATAACTGCTACCATAACTCCAGCAAGCCCTAGAGAGATAAGCAACCGAATATTCTCATCCTTATGTGGCATAAATAACTACCTCGATTCATTAGGCTTAGGTAAAATTTCTCTAAAAACAGTTGTAAAAAAGTAAAATAAATTATAAATCAAAAAAACTTAGTAATTAATTTGTCTACGAGTTGGGATGTGCCCATCAGAATAAATGCCAATAAACCAGCAAGTGTCACTAATAAGACTACAATTATCAATCCATTTGTTCCAGATTGCAAAGGATTATTTATTTGCCAATTATGGGCTACAAAGACAATGAATAAATTTGTAATTACTGCAATAATAAACAAATAAATCTTTTCAAACAAAGATCGAGATTGAGTAAAGACTACAGCCCCTAAAATTAGGAACCATAATCCAGAACTAATCAAAGTAGTTCCTAAAAAACTCAGTAGGACAATAGCCAAAAACGAACTACCTGTACTTGCAATCACAACCCCAGGCAATAATTTCTTCATTGAGAATTGGGGGAGATATGAAGTATGTTGTTGAACTGGTGTCTGTGGCGGTGATATTCGCTGTGGTGAAATTATTGTCTGAAGCACACTCCAATGTGCATCTGTCTGAGAATTCAAGTCTTGTAAAACTTCCTTTGCTGACTGATAACGCTGTTCATGATTTTCTAGCAGTAACTTATCAAGAATTTGCCCTAATGCTTCACTGATTGGTTGCGTCATTTGGCTTCGCCACTTATTAGTCCAGCTAAAGCCTTGTCTCATCCATAGCTGGGATGGAGGAACATTAGTCAGCAGATAAAAACAAGCTATTCCCAAACTGTAGAGATCGCTAGCAGGGTAAGCTTCCCCAAACTGAATTTGTTCAATTGGTGCATACCCCAAAGAACCAATAATTGTCCCTGGTGTAGTGTTTATGGTTTCCGTCTTTTGTTTAGATACACCAAAATCAATCAGCACCAACTTACGATCATGTTGACGGCGAATAATATTTTCAGGCTTAATATCTCGGTGAATCACCTGTTGCTGATGTATTAGTTCCAGCACAGGTAATAAATCACTCAATAGTTGTCGAATTTTGATTTCATTAAATACTCCCTGCTGTTTTAACTCCTGCAACAAATTTTGCCCTTCTATTAATTCCTGTACTAAATATAAATAGTCATCTTCTTTAAAATAGCCAAACAGTGTTGGAATTTGGTCATGTTTCCCCAGTTCTTGCAGACGTTTTGCTTCTCGCTCAAACAACTCAGTTGCTTTTTTTTGGGCTTCACTACCGCCACCACCATAAAATTGACCACGAATTAGCTGTTTAACAACACATTGTTCATTCAGCTTGTCTATATCTTCTGCCAGATAAGTACGTGCAAAACCCCCTCTACCTAATGGTTGGATAATGCGGTAACGATTTCTTAGCCGCGATACCAATCCTGTTCCACAACTGAGACAAAAGTTTGAACCATCAGGATTTTGGGGATTAGGACAATCAGGATTTAGGCAGCAGATCATATAATTATCGCTGTCATTTTATTAACAATTAAAATATACCTTAAATTCACTTGCTGCCTGGGGTTGACTTATTTTTTACTAATAATTCTTATAGTTTTACTTCTATCTGTACAGATAAAAATAGTTAGGTTATTGTTGCTGCCGAACTTTTCTATTTAGCTATTGCGAATTCAGCTAAAGCAACAGCACCCCATAATGGCGCATCATCACCTAACGCCGCAGGAATAATTTCAAAATCAACTTCAAGTAGCGCTGTCTCCCGCGCCACCTGGCATAAAACTTCCCACCATCGAGTTCCTGCCTTGGTTACGCTCCCACCTAAGATAAACAATTGCGGGTTCACCAAATTTGCCACATTGCCAATACCCACACCCAGCGCCCAAGCAGATTTTTGCAAAATCTCCTGAGCCAAATCATCTCCAGCCGCCGCAGCTTCACTTACCAACTGCCCTGTTAGTAACTCTAAATTATCCTGTACCAAACCCCTCAATATCTTTCCTGGTGTACGTCTTGGCAGTTCTGCTAATACTTCCCGTGCATTTTGGGCAATATATGGCCCCGAAGCTAAACGTTCCACACATCCGCGTTTACCACACAAACATACTGGCCCAGCAGGATCTACAACTATGTGTCCAATTTCGCCAGCCATACCACCTGCGCCCCGCCAAGGCTTACCATTGAGTATCCAACCACCACCCACGCCAGTGCTGACAGTGATGTAAAACAGGCTATCGTATCCTTGACCTGCACCAAAGCGATGTTCACCCAAAGCCGCAACATTGGCATCATTATCTACATAAGCAGGAACACCAAATTCTGCTTCTAGCAAGTTTTTGAGGGGAATATTTTCCCAACCAGCAACATGATGAGAGAGTCGCACTGTTCCAGTGGTGGCGTCTACTGGCCCTCCAAAGCTGACACCAATTGCAGTGGGTTTTGTACCTTGCAGCAAAGAGTGAATGAGCGATCGCATAATTTCTAAATCAGTGTTAGCATTTGCATTCACTGGAGAAAAGCGTCGTTCATAACGCAGCCATTGTCTGGAACCAACATTTACCGTCGCTGCTGCTAGCTTAGTACCGCCAAAGTCGAGAGCTAATATCAAGGTCACAGTTTTTTATACTCCTGCTGCACATCACGATAGGTAGTTTCTTTCTTGAGAAAGATGTTTGTGTTCAAGATAAATTCAACACTAGAGAAAACTACATAATTTAGCAACTCATGACTGCTGATCAATCACAACCACTCATTGATTTTTCTAACGCCAAAGAACCACCTCGCTCTCTTAATCTCGATCAACAAGAGGCTCCTCCTATTGAACCAGAAGAAGTTAGCGGTCAAATCAAACAAGATCCCTTGCCTGATGATTTCAATCGCCAACCAGAAACTGTTGGTGAGCGCCAAATGATTGTTGCTAATATTCCTGGAGCACCTACTAATTTAAATGACGCTCATGACTAAATTCCTCACCTTTTCCTGAGTCAAGCACTCCATGAATAAACTGTTGCAAACGTTCATAATGCGTCCCTTGCCAATAAATTTGAGCGCAGTCTTGGCAGCGATGAAATTCATGATTTTGCAATTGCACACTTTCTGGCAGTTGATCAATTATGCTTTCCTTCGCTACAGTTTCTAGTAATCCATTGCAACGCAAACATCGTTGAAAAGGTGATACTAACTTAAACAAGTCGAAGCGCCGTAACACTTCGATGATTTGCTGCTGAGGGTTAGTACTTCTGACGTAATAGCCATAGGTTACTAAACTACGCATTAATAAACCCTTGTCACGAGTCAAAAGAATCCGCAGCTGTTTATGGGAGATAGCAGCTAATTCTTCATCCTCATAGTCATTGCGGTATAACGTATCAAAGCCTAGCAATCTTAAAGATGTTGCTAGCTTGCCTAAATGAATATCTATAACGAAGCGAATGATACTGAGCGGTTTTGGGCGAACAGATATTGCTGGTGTAGTGATAGCAGTTGCCGAAATGGGATAGACATTGATAGTATCACCATCCTGCACGATATAAGAAAAATCCACACATTTATCGTTTACTTTTATACAATCAACTTCTGGATGAGGGACACCTAGACTTTCAATCATGTCCTTAATTGAGGCTCTCTCCCCAAAAGAATGGCATATCCTCACCTGCCTTTTATACCGTGGTAAAAAATCATTTAATTCTGCATAAAAATAAAAAGATGCTACAGCCATAACTACATAACGTTGAATGATTCATTAGTTAATGGTTAATAGGCGATCGCTAGGCACTATTGTCTCATTACCTGCTTCTCCACCGTAATTAAAGGGATTGCTTTAAAATTCGGTGATGCAACATTTTGTAACTATTGAGAAAAATTATCTTTTGGATAGAAACTGCCAATTCTGGCTGCTGCCAGCATTTACAGTCATTAATTAGTTGTTAACCCTAGTTTAATCAGAGTGCAAAATGTCAAAAAATTTAGTAAAATTTATATAGATTAACCAATACTTGCATTTGTTATTTACTTCAGCTACAGTCAAGGCAAGTAGCTATAAGCAAAACCTGGTGTATTCTTTAAGAGCTTAGGCGAGGGAAAACGGTGAATATTAAATTTAAAGTCAAAATATATCAGAAAAAATTGTAATCTCTGTCGAAAAACAGATTTATACAAGTAAGTTTTAGATAATTATTTACTAACAGTAACTGGTGTTTATTGTTAACTTGTACCTTTAGCTCTTTAAGTATTAAACTACTTAATCAGATTTAGCTAAAATTTATTTTTTTCTAAACTAATTGAGAAAAATTCGCAATATATACTGGAAGAGAGATAAATTAAAAGCACGTAACGCCAATGAAAGCACACACTTTTAAACAAGAATTGCTAAATGACTTTTTGGAAGTAGATTGCCAAAATGGTATTGACTTTCAAAAATTGTTAGTTATACAACTACATCCCTTACAAAAGTGGCCTAAAAATGTGCCCATAGGTGAACACATAAGGGCTGTAAATAGTTATATAGGTTATTTAATTAAAAAATTAAATAACCTAAATTTTCGTCAAATATGTGACTGTAATATCAGCTACTTTGTTAATTTAAGTAAACTGGCTGCACGATACTTTTTATGCTCTTGTGCAGGAGTCAATATATTCTACTATGGCTCTCTAGCCAAGTATAGACAAGGTTGGCTTCAGCAATTAAAACGTTCTCGACTTCTTAACGATAAGCGATACAAAATTAACTTTGTCGCTACGCAAGAAGCTTTAGCAAGCTTATCTTTAACTCTTGTGGAGAATTTATTAACCGGAAAGACGTTTATTAGGAATGAATGTTATAAAGTGGCTACCTAGTTTGAGCCAGGAAATTCATTTGTTTCTGGTTATTGCGTTTATTAGAAGCTATTGTAGCTGACATCACAATTTTACTTTGTCATAAACTTGTTCATAAAAATAACATTTGAGAAAGCTAGATGAATACCTTTTTTTGTTCAGATTATTCAAGACAAACAGGAGAAGATGTTATTGGTAGCGCCACCAATTACGAAACTTATGTTTTAGTTGAGTGTCCTCCACCTTGGAAATCGCCAGCTTTTGATTCTAAATGGGTTCCTCATAATTTAAAGCTGTTGGTAGAGGAAGTAACCCGCACTAAACTGCCAATAAAATTTTTATTAATTGCTAATGATTTATCACACAAAGTAGACCAAACAACTCTGTTAATTTATCAAAAACAAAGCGGATTGAGTCAAGGATATCGCAAGCACGAGTTTAAGCTAGCAACTATTGATCAAGTAGCGGCGATCGTGAAAAAATTTTTATGGGGTAGCACGCCTGATTATGAAAAAGAAACAAGTATAACTAGAGAGATTTTAGTATGTACCCACGGCAGCCATGATAAGTGCTGCGCCAGACATGGTAATCCCTTCTACTTTCATGCTCAAAATACAATTTCAGATTTGGGTTTGGATAATGTTCGCATTTGGAAATCTAGCCATTTTGGTGGACATCGATTTGCACCAACAATCATAGACTTACCAGAAGGAAGATACTACGGTATTCTTGACCAAGACTCATTTAAATCGATTTTGACTCGAACTGGAGATATTCAGTGCTTAAATAAAATTTATCGAGGTTGGGGAATTCTGCCAACTCCAATTCAAATTTTGGAAAAGGAATTAATTCTCCGTCATGGATGGGATTGGTTTAATTACAAAGTAGTAGGAAAAATCCTTGAGCAAAGCATGGACAATAATACAGTGCTAGCAGAACTAACTTTTGAAAAAAGCACAGGTTCACTGTACACTTACCAAGCGAAAGTGATCAAGGATGAAACCAAAACGTTACAACTAAAGAGTTCTTGTAATGCTCACAAACCATCAGTAATGGTTCAATATACTATAGCTAGTGTGATGCTAGCTTCTAATAAAGTTGTAACTTGTAGTGTATGAAAGTAACAAAGGAGTCTACATCTACCACCAATCCTCAATATATTTGAATGTGTTGATTTCGTTCAAGAGTTAGAAGTTAGGAAAACAAAGAAGTGCTAAATCGACTACTTTCCTAACATTTGTAAATTATGTAACGTGGCATACATTCCTCCTTGTTGCAGCAATTCATCATGGCTTCCCTGTTCTATGAGTTCCCCTCGCTTGAGAACAAAAATTCGGTTGACATTGCGAATTGTAGACAGTCGGTGAGCGATAATAATAGCGGTACGCCCCACCAAAAGCTGATTTAATGCTTGCTGAATTAAAGCTTCTGTACCGACATCCAAACTAGCTGTGGCCTCATCTAGTACCAAAACTTGGGGATTGCGAATCGCTGCACGAGCAAAGGCTAGAAGTTGCTTTTGTCCGCTAGAGATATTAGTACCCCGTTCTCTAAGTTGAGTATTATAACCTTTGGGTAATAGTTCAATAAACTGAGCAATATTAGTTTGTTCTGCTGCTTGTTGAACTTCTTCAAAAGTGTAGTTATCTCCTAAAGTGATGTTGCTTTTGACATCACCAGCAAACAAAAAGCCTTCTTGTAAAATTACTGCCAGATAGCGCCGCAATTCTGCTTGTGGTAAGTCACGAATATCTATACCGTCTACAAGTATTCGTCCTTGCGTAGGTTCATAAAGACGGCATAAAAGACGAATGATCGAACTTTTCCCAGCGCCGGTGGGGCCAACTAATGCTATTTTTTCACCAGGATGAATGGTGAAATCTAAATCTTTAATTACATAATCATTGCCTTTGTAGGCAAACCAGACGTGTTCAAAGCGAATTTCTCCCAATTCGGCTGAAGAGTCGGTATTTTCAGATTCTAGATTAGCAACTAACTCGTCTATGTAACCAAATTTTGCATCATAAACTGAGACACGCGAATTAAAGCGATCGCGTATTTCTATCGGTTCATCTAAAATGTTAGTCACCCGTTCAATAGCAGTGAAGCCCGCTTGAATAACCGTGAATTTTTCAGCGAAATTCCGCAAAGGGTCAAATAATTGCTGGGCATATAAAACAAATGTTGATAAAATCCCAAAAGTGAGGCTTTTTTCTAGTAACAACCAACTACCTATCCAGAGAACACCTGCGATCGCTACTAAGCTAATCCACTCCAGGATGGCTGATACTGCTGAATCGTAAAAGATGGTTTTATCTATTTGTTGCTTATAACGTTTGTTTGTAGTGCGAAACAATTCAGCATTGAATTTCTCTCGCCGAAACAACTGCACTACGTTAATACCAACGATATTTTCTTGTAGCTGAGAGTTAAGGATAGAGAGTTCTTCCCGGACTTTGTAATTTGCTTGGCGGTACTGTTGCTGAAAGTAAACAATCACCAAGCTAATAGGTAACAGTAATACCAGCAGCAAGCACGCAATTTGCCACTGGATAGAAAACATCAACCCGAGAATCACCAACATGGAAAACACATCGGACACAATACCAACTGCGCCGGTAGAGAAGACATCTCCCAACGCTTCCACGTCGCTGGTGAGTCTGGTAATTAATTTACCAACAGGCGTCTGGTCAAAAAAACGTACAGATAAAGATGTCACATGATGAAATAAATCATCACGAATTTCTGCGGTGATTTGTTGCCCTAGCTTCTGTACTAAAAAACCCTGAAAACCTGTAAATGCTAATCTGACAATAATAGCAACCAGCAACAGCCCTTCCAGGATATTTAGCCCTTGTAATAAAGGACGATTCCTGAGAAACTCATAAACGCTGGGTTCATTACGGATCAGTGATATAGCCTGTCCAATCAACAATGGTTGTACGGCATTAGCTAAGGCGATCGGTACGAGTAGACACATTGATAGCGCTAGTAGTCGTAAACTACGACGGGCATAAGGTACTAAGCGCAAAAATAACCGCCAGTCATTTTCACGGCTACGGTATTTTTTGTAAGATTTTTTCAAGGATTGGTAGGTGCTCATAGTAAGAGCATTATATTAATTTTTGCACTGAACACCATGCCTGAGATAGAAACTATACGACTGCGGCTAAGGCACTTCACCCTAGATGATTTCGATACCTTGTTTCGCCTTTACACTGATGTAGAAGTTATGAGGTATTTGTCGCCAAGAACGCAATCACAGACCAAGGCAAGCTTATGCAAACATATTCAACACTGGGAAAATCACAACTTCGGAATGTGGGCAGTTATACACCAATACGGTTCAGTTAAGCATTTTTTTTCTCTTTGTGCTCTTTGCGCCCTTTGCGGTTCGTTAAAAAAATTGAGTTCAACAAACAGTTATAGTCTTAACTGAACTGTATTGCATTATATTACACATCTAATTTGCACATTGAGACAGCAGAGGAGCAGGGGAGAAGGGTTGACGCTTTTTCTCCCAAATTAAAAATATGCAAGTTAAATGTGCATTAGCTTACTAAATTTTAAGAGTTCAGTTTTTGTATAGTCAGCAATAATTCATTGATTGTGTAAGGCTTGGGCAAAAATGTAGTTACACCACTCTCAGCTAATGCTTCTAGCTTATTGCTAGACATTAATCCGCTGGTGGCAACGATTTTGACTTTTGGGTTGATTTTTCTTAAGGTACGGATGGCGGTTAAACCATCTAAGGTGGGTAGCATTAAATCCATCAGGACAATGCTGATTTGATCCATATGTTTAGCATATAAAGCGATCGCCTCAATGCCATCACCAGCAATGATGGTTTTGTAGTTATGAGTTTCTAGCGATGTTCGAATAATATCCTGAATAGCGGGTTCATCGTCTACAACTAAAATTGTTTCTCCGCTGGCGGCGATCGCTTTTGGCTCTTCTGGGCTGGGTGTTTCCATCCCCTCGACTGCTGGCAAATATACCTGAAACTCGGTGCCAACGCCTACCTCACTATGCACGTTCACAAAACCGCCGTGGCTTTTAATAATACCAATGACCGTAGAAAGCCCCAAGCCTGTGCCTTGTCCTACCTCTTTTGTAGTAAAGAATGGCTCAAAAATTCTATCCAGGATTTCTCTGGGAATGCCAACTCCAGTATCAGCAACTGTAATTACTGCGTATGGCCCAACTTGAGCTTCTAGGTTCATGCGAGCATAGTTTTCATCAATATACAAATTGTTTGCAGAGATAGATAAAGTACCACCATTGGGCATAGCATCACGTGCATTAACGCAGAGGTTCATTAACACTTGATGGATTTGAGTACCATCTCCAGAAATCATCCATAAATCTTGTGGTACATCAATAGAGACTTGGATAGATTTTGGGAATGTCTCTTTAAGAACCTTGGCAACTTCCATAATTAGATGTCTGAGTTGCAAGTTGATATGCTTCCCTTCCACACCCCGCGCAAACGACAGCACTTGCTTGACTAAATCGGCTCCGCGTTTAGCGTTGATTTCCAGAATTTCCAACAGATGAAGAGTTCGTTCATCCGCATCAGGAAATTTTAGTGGGAGCAGTTGCGCTCCTGCCAGAATTGGCGTCAGGATATTGTTGAGGTCATGCGCGATACCACTAGCTAGAGTACCAATGCTTTCCAGGCGTTGGGCACGAAACAATTGTGATTCTAAACGTTTTTTTTCGGTGATATCCGTGTCAACGGTGAGAATTGATTTAGGCTTACCTTGTCCGTCGCACACCAAATTCCAACGGCTAGAAACTAAGATTTCCTTACCAGTTTTGGTAACTTTAGTTAACTCACCTTGCCACTTACCTTTACGTATGACGTTCAAAAAAGCTGCTTCGATTTCCGGTGGATGTTCATCGTCGTACAATAGTTCGCTGGTATTTTTCCCCCTAGCCTCTGCCGCTTGCCAGCCGTAAAGGTTTTCTGCTGCTTTGTTCCAGTAAAGAATTTTATTTTCTAAATCTCGCACGAGAATTGCATCTGTAGCGATGTCTAGCAATGCTGCTTGTTCACGGATTGTGTCATCAGCCAGTTTGCGATCGCTAATATCAATACAAGCACAAGTAATTCCTATGACTTGTTGTGATTCATTTCGCAATGGTTCTACAGTCAAATCGTAATATCGAGTTCCTTGGGCGGTAGTAATGGCTACTTCATCTCTAGTGCCAACTCCAGTAACAAGTACACTAAGTTTAATCGCAGTTAAATGGTGGGCATTTTCTAAAGGAATTAATTCCGAGTCACGTTTACCCAACATTTCTTCCGCCTTAAATCCAAAAGCGGGATTATAAACCCAGGTATAGCGTAATTCTTCATCCTGGTTGAAAACAAAGATTGGAGAGTTTTTCAAAGCAACGCGAAATCGTTCCTCACTTTGCCGCAGTGCATCCTCTATCCTTTGACGCTCAATCGCATAACGCATACAGCGTACCAGCAGGTCGCCAGTTACTTGCCCTTTAACCAAATAATCCTGCGCGCCTTGCTGCATCGCCCTCAATGCTAAAGTTTCATCGTTTATACCAGTAAGTACGATGATCGGAGTTGATTTTGCCTGATTGTGAGCTTTAATAAAAGTTTCCAACCCTTGGCTGTCTGGCAAAGAGAGGTCTAATAGCATCACATCAAAGCTGTTATTAGATAGATAGTTGAGTGCCTCATTCAGCTGCTCAACAGGTATCAAATCGACTACTACTGCGGTGACATCCTTTAACAATTCTTGTAATAGCAGGACATCACCGGGATTATCTTCAACTAACAAGACTTTAATAATTTCACCTGCCATTTCCATCACTCCGGCGGCAGTTTGACGATCGCAAACCAAAAGTTTTCTATAGATCGTACAATTCTGACAAATTGATCGAAGTCGACTGGCTTAGTTATGTAACAATTGGCAGCCAGGTTATAAGCTTTAAGAATATCTTCTTCAGCTTGAGAAGTCGTCAGGACAACTACAGGAATCCTCTTAAGATTTACGTCACTTTTAATTTCTGCTAATACCTCTCTTCCATCTTTTTTAGGTAGGTTTAAATCAAGTAGCACAATATCTGGATGAGGTACTTGAGCATATTTATT
Source organism: Mojavia pulchra JT2-VF2 (assembly GCA_019359325.1). Classification (GTDB taxonomy): domain Bacteria; phylum Cyanobacteriota; class Cyanobacteriia; order Cyanobacteriales; family Nostocaceae; genus Mojavia; species Mojavia pulchra. Next base: position 32,786 of record JAHHHN010000034.1, read on the forward strand.
TTGTTTGCGTAAAAATGCCATTGCCTCTACCCCATCTTCGACGACATTCAGATTAACCGAGATTTTGCTGTCTTCCAAGGCGATGCGCGTAAGTAGAGCATCGCCAGGGTTGTCTTCTACTAACAAAACCTCAATAGGCTTAACCTCCGATAGAATTATCACGATTGCTTACCTGCTTGATCTGGAATTGTAAAGTAGAAAATCGAGCCTTGACCAGGTTCCGACTCCATCCAGATACGACCGCCGTGGCGTTCTATAATCTTCTTACAAATTGCCAGACCAATTCCAGTACCTGGATACTTACTTCGGCTGTGCAAACGCTGAAAAATTACAAAAATTCGTTCAGCATACTGGGTTTCCAAACCAATTCCATTATCACGCACTGAGAACAACCATTCATTCTCTGATGGGCTGAGATTTGAATTTTCTCCGTCTGGGTTCGCTGTTTTTCTAATTGCTGTGATATGAATTTGAGGTGGCTCCTCTCTACGGAACTTGATTGCGTTACCGATCAGGTTTTGGAACACCTGTGTTAATTGAATACTATCAGCCATCACTTCTGGGAGAAAGCCGTGGGTGATCACTGCGCGACTCTCCTCAATTGCAACTCGGAGATTAGCGATCGCCCGTGCTAAGACAGTAGTACAATTGACTAGTGCAAATGGCTCTCCACGGGTACTGACACGGGAATAGTTCAACAGATCGTTAATTAAGGTCTGCATCCGCAATGCCCCATCTACAGCGTAGGCAATAAACTCATCCGCATTGGCATCTAGCTTATTTTTGTATTTTCGCTCTAGTAACTGTAAATAACTAGTCACCATCCGCAATGGCTCTTGCAAATCATGGGAAGCAATATAGGCAAACTGTTCTAATTCGGCATTAGAGCGAGTGAGTTCCTGGCTTTGAAGAGTCTGTTGTTCTAGAAGTTGGGCCTGGGATAAAGCAATGCCAATTTGGTTCGCTAGCTGTTGCAACAACTCTAATTCAGAACCGTGCCACTGTCGGGGAGCAGTACACTGATGAGCAATCAACAAGCCCCAAATACCCTCCCTGATGAGAATTGGTACTACTAGGTTAGCTTTAACACAATGCTGCTGGAGAAATTTTCGATGGCAGTCTCGGATGTCGGCCTTTTCAACATCTGTGATTGCGCTCACTCTTCCCTGGCGATATCTCTCCACATACCCTTGCTGAAAGCACGGGTCAAGAATATTTTGCCCTAAAATTACAGGCCAGCCAGGTAACACTGCTTCTTGCACCACCGTTCCCGAACCATCTGGCCACAGCCGAAAAATCACAACTCGGTCAGCTTGTAGCAGTTTTTGTACCTCAGTCACCGTGGTTTGAAGAATTTCTTCTAATTGTAAAGATTCACGAATTTTCAAGGTGATTTCCGAGAACAGCTGCGATCGCAAATACTGCCGCTTTAATTCTTCTTCTGCCCGTTTGCGTTCAGTCAAATCGAGGGTAACACCAATCATCCGAGTCGGATTTCCATCAGGCTCATAGATGCCAACACCTCTAGATAATATCCAGTGAACACTACCATCAGGCCAAATATTGCGGTACTCTGCCTCATAATCGCTGTGATTTGCCAGAGCTTGTTTTACAGACTCTTGCATATAAGTGCGATCGTCAGGATGAATGCATTCCAAAAGCGTATTGTAGGTAAACTCAGTTTCTACTGGTAGGCCAAAGTTAACCTTGCATTGGTTAGATAGAGTTAACTCGCTGGTTTTCCAATCAATCTGCCAGGAACCGAGTTTAGCCGCCTGCAATGCCAAGTTCAGGTGTTTTTCACTCTCGCGCAGGGATGCTTCAATATACTTGTTTTCGGTAATATCACGCGTGACTCCCAGCAGAGCAATGATGTTTTGCTTAGAATCACGAAGCGGAACAGCGTGGGTTTCCATCCAGCGAGGAGTACCTTTGAGACCAATGATTTCAAATTCCAGTATTCCTGATTCACCTTGAAAAACTCTTTCGCTCAGATCTATAAAAGCTTGGCGATACTCAGCAGCGATTATAGGATGTATACATTGTCCCCTTACCTGATTAAGAGAATCAGCTTCAATCATTGCTAACCCAGCTGGATTCATTTCTAGCAATGTGCCATCTTTAGCAAGCAATTTCACGCACTCAGGTTCCGAATCAATAATTGTGCGTAGCAGATTTTCACTATCGGTCAGTCTTTTTTCTGTACGCTTGAGTTCCTCAGCAAATCGGGAAACCTCCACTAAATTACGCCTTAGCTCCAGTTGGCTGATAACTTGACGGCTGAGAGCTATAAGTGCCTCTACTTGTTGTTGGTTCAGTTCTCGTGGAACTTGGTCAAGTACACACAAGGTTCCCAACATTTCTCCGTTCGGAGCAATTAAGGGTACACCTGCATAAAACCTGACAAAAGGATAGGAAATTACTACTGGATTAGTTACTAAATCTTCGACAGCTAGCGTATCAGAAATTACTACAACATCTTTTCGCTCTTGGCAAAGGTAAGATAACCCACAATTACGGGGCATTTCCGGTACATCTAAGCCTAGCCTTGCCTTAAACCACTGGCGGTTTTCATCGATAAAATTTACCAAGGCTATGGGAGCGCCACAAATAAAGGCGGCTAACTTGGCCAAATTGTCGTAAGCTTCTTCTGGTTCAGTGTCAAGAATCTGATATTGGCGGAGGGCCTCAAGCCTCGCTGCTTCGCTATTAGAAAGTACAGGGTGCATAAATTTTTATTAAATTATATAAATTATAGATTTTTTAATGTATTGGTATTTATACATTACAGCTATAAGTACTTATAAACTTACTAGAACTTACCTCTATATCTTACTTTAGGAGGATGCTTTTTATATATTTATTAGAATATATGCAACGAATGCTTTTATCATCTAAGGCAATCGTTCGTTTGATATTGGGTGGAGCGATCGCACTGTGCCAGTTGCGTAAGTCCTGTTATTGGGGTGTATAAACGCCTTCTTCGGCTTTGCTTTGGGTGGGTATAAGAGTTTTCTTTTCATCATGTACACCCTTAGATAACAAATTCAAGGCGGTCAGAGCAATAATTTAAAGGTCGATGGGTGATAAAAGCGAAGCTCCAAAAATTACAATTTACTTCTGATAGTGCTTTTAGTTAATAAACTAGAAAAAATATTTTTTTAAGTCTTCTTAATTAATGACTAACTAAAATTTAAACTAATAAATCAAAAAAAAATATGTATATTTTGTATTTTAAATCGAGCTATATTAAAACTCGAATTAAATTAGTCATGGATTTATATGCGTCTACCAATCATTATTAGTGCGGGATTGTTACTATCTGTAAACCTTAACCTACCTGTAATGTCCCAATCTCCCATAGAGGTAGTACAATCGCAAGTAAGTAATAACTTGAATTTCAGACGATTAAAATTCAATCGGTATTTGTGGAATAAAAAAAATATTTCTAACTATCGCTATACACTTAGTAACAGTTGCTTTTGTATACCCGAAGCTAGAGGCCCCGTAGTCATCGAAGTACGTAATGGTCAAACAACTTCCATTACTCTTATCGCTACGAGTCAACCAGTTGATCCACAATTATTTCAACAATACAATACAATTCCTAAGCTGTTTAATGTGATTCAGGACGCTATTAACCGTAGAGCATCCAGCTTGAATGTGAGGTATGATCCTCGATTCGGCTATCCAACCCAAATTGACATCGATTACAACACTCAGCTAGCTGATGAAGAAGTATATCTTAGTATTGAAAATTTTGAGGAAATTCGATAGCTACTGATGCTCAGTTGTATTCAAAGATAGTAAATCAGGGCAGCAGAGGAAGCGGAGGGGAAATCCGAATCTGTCTGCTCATAACTTAGTCTCACAACAACCTTTAGCCTCAGCTGAACCGTATTCCTCTATGAATGAGGTAGCGTTAATAAGAAACCTTAACTCGTTGGTCACAAATGCATTAAGGTTCTCTATGAACGAGGTAGCGTTAATAAGAAACCTTATTGCTTGAAATGCGATTGCCTACAGCACTGCGCTCCGCGCGCAGTAGCGGGATTGTCTTGGAACCCTACACTCGTTGTTTGGACTGAGTGTAGGAGTATGTCACATTGTAGATAGAATATGCGATCGCACCTCCTCCACCAACTTATGCAAATTACCCATATTGAGACGATAACTCAGCGGATGGGCAATTAATCTTGCTGTGCTTTCATACAAAGTGGTAATCTCAATCAAACCATTCTCTCGCAACGTCCGCCCAGTAGAAACCAAATCTACAATCGCTTCAGACATTCCTGTAATCGGGCCTAGTTCCACGGAACCATATAATGGCACGATTTCCACTGGTAAATCCAAACTTTGGAAATATTCACGAGCGCAATTGACATACTTAGAAGCAACCCGACCATGAGCTGGTAAATCTAATGGCGATTGATAAGGACTAGATGCTTTTACTGCTACAGACATCCGACAATGCCCAAACTGCAAATCAACCAAGTGTGCAACTTGCGGCTTTTTCTCCCGCAGCACATCGTAACCAATAATACCTAGTTGTGCCTGCCCATATTCCACATAAACAGGCACATCCTGCCCCCGCACCAGCAGTCCTTTCGCTTGTCCACTAGCATCAAAAATTTGAAGTTGGCGGTTTCCTGGTTCTAAAAAAGCGCTAAAATCCAATCCTACAGATTGCAGTAGGTGGATGCTATTTTTAAGTAGTTCCCCTTTAGGTAACGCAACAGTTAACATTATTGTCCTTAGTATCCTTGGCTACAAACACTTGGCAAACAAGTGTTCTTTTCTTGGCAGTTCATTATATTGAGAATATCTCTATATGCTTACCATAAGCAGCATGAGAATTTTATTAGTCGATGACGAAGTTGAATTAACTGGTCCCTTAAGTCGCGTGTTAACTCGTGAAGGTTACAACGTGGATGCGGTTTATGAAGGTATAAGTGGTAGTCGTTTAGCGCAAGCGGGTAGTTATGACCTATTAATTTTAGATTGGATGCTGCCAGGAAAAACGGGGTTGGAGATTTGTCAGGAATTGCGTCGCCAAGGTAAAACCACTCCCGTGCTATTTCTCACTGCCAAGGATACTCTAGATGACCGAGTTGAGGGTTTAGATGCTGGTGCAGATGACTATTTAGTCAAACCCTTTGAACTGCGGGAGTTACTAGCACGAGTCCGCGCTTTATTACGGCGATCGGGTGCAGAAGTATATAGTATTACAACCGGACGTTTAGTAGTAGCTGATTTAGAACTCGACAGCGAAAACCAAGTAGCTTATCGTCAAGAACGAGTAATTGAGCTATCTCAAAAAGAAAGCCAGCTGCTGCAATACTTTATGGAACACACTGGACAACTACTTACTCACGTCCAGATTATGCAACATCTATGGCAAGATGATGAGCAACCTAGTAGCAATGTCATCGCGGCATTAATTCGCCTACTGCGGCGCAAAATTGAAGTCGGTAAAGAAACCCCACTAATTCACACAGTTTATGGAAAGGGTTACCGTTTTGGTGCTTCTTCAGTAGATTCAGTGCAATAATATTGAACGATTTCGCTAACGTTAATTTAAAATCCAAAATAGCATTACTTGGTTGTGGTGTCTGTCCCTAGTAACAGCCCACTCTACCGAAGCTTGGAATTCTTTCATATTAATGAGTTTCTTAAGAACTAATCGCATTAGATATGTCAACAAACACCTAATTTGGGCTATTTCCCGGTCAGGAGGGTAAAATCAGGATTTGAAGCTAAGATTACACGATTTACCTGTTTCAGCATGAACAAAAAATGGGCAGTCAAGCGAATCACTATAAACTTGGCCGCAAATGAAGCCAAGAACCTTGAAAAGTACTGTGAACAAACGGGCAGACCAGCAACGGATGTGATTCGAGAACTCATTCGAGCATTGCCAGTGACGAAGGGAAAGTAGATTTGCGAATCATTTAAATATTAGAACTTGGTTTGATTGGAGGTATTAAATTAACGAGCCTTGGCAATTTTTGGTGAATATGAGAAGGACGAACAATTGAGCAATGATGTGCTGCGCCCGGCATAGACGAGTGCAGCACGCCGAAAACAAGAGGACATAATAACCAAGAGACGATTTCTCAGATCCGGCGACTATGCTTGTTCTGTCGTCACTTCGTCAGAGAATAATCTCTAAGCCTTGTTTTTAAGGGTTTTCGCAACAATAGTATTGAACAGTAAATATCCAGTTGTGATTTTCTAATCTGTTGATTATTGCTCTTTAATTACTTTTGTCAGATTAAATTGAAAACTTTTGTCCAAATCTGCAACATTTTCAAACTTGGTGTGAAAAATCAGGTCACGGCAACGCTCGAATGAGTTCTCTAATCACATCTATTGCTGGTCTGCCTGTCTGTTCACAATACTGTTCAAGGGTATCGGCTTCATCTAATGTCAGGTTTATAGTGATGCGCTTGAGGGTCTTTTTTTTACTATAGGTTGCCAAACTGAGAAATTTATGGGCGACGGTCTTATTCATTGATTGCTACACTAAATCTTTACACACTTTCCTGATCAAGATTGCCAATTCAGAACCTTATTTACCAGTGAAAATCGGGATTTTGAGATTGAACTTAAGCTTTGCGTTCCAAATATATTGCTGAAATGTCTAAGTATTAAGTAACTAGCGTCACACATAATGAATCTGCCATTACTCAAACGCAATATGCTTTTGACTGGAAAGCTGATGACAGCAATACCCTACAGATTGTCTATTGAACAAGCGGTATTGACTTAGCAAGACGAGTGGATTATACCGTTTCACTTTAAGGTTGATACAAGTAGCCAGCAGAGGAGTAGAAGAGTAGAAGAGTAGAGGAGAAAATATTTGTATCTCTCATTTAGTGAAATGGTATTACCTAACGTAGTTTTTATTTATTAGTGAATATTTTGACCATAAACCTTTTTTAAATCCTGTGCAACATGAGATTATTTTTTTGTTATATAGTTATCAGTTCATATCTACAGCAACCAGGTAGATAATTCCTTTTAGTCAAAGGCAATTACGCGAACGGTGAGTTAATACATGACTTTACAGAATTGGAGACGCAAGCGTGGTGTTGCACTTACTACTAAGGGGTTGCAAAAATTTAACGAAGCGAAGCTAAAGTCAGAAGCCAAGGAGAATTTTGGCAATAGGTATACTCTTGAAGAAATGAGTGCCCGTTCTGGGTTATATTCTGGCACAATCTCGAAAGTATTAAATCGTGAAGGAGGGGTAGATAAACAAACTATTGAAAAGCTTTTTTCAGCTTTTAACTTAAAAATAGATAAAAGTGACTATTCAAGCTCAACTACTCATCTAGATTGGGGAGAAGCTATCTTTACATCAGTTTTTTATGGGCGTATAGAAGAACTGAGCACATTAGAGCAATGGATTCTCAGTGAACACTGCCGATTAGTGGCATTATTGGGAATAGGAGGTATTGGTAAAACGGCGCTGTCTGTAAAGCTGGCTCAACAAATTCAGGATAACTTTGAGTATGTTATTTGGCGATCGCTACGAGAAGCACCGCCCGATAAAACTATTATTGCTAACTTAATCCAAATTCTTTCTGACGAGCAGGAAACAGAAGGTAACTTACCAGAAAGCTTGAGCGATCGGGTATCAAGACTACTCTATTATTTACAAAATTATCGCTGTTTACTGATACTTGATAATGCAGAGTCAATTCTCCGTAGTGGTAGCCGAGCAGGACTTTATCGAGAAGGATATGAAGGACATGGTGAGCTTTTAAGACGGATAGGAGAAGCAACTCACCAAAGCTGCTTAGTGCTGACTAGCCGCGAAAAACCTAAAGAAGTGGCATTACTGGAAGGAGAATCACTACCTGTTCGTTCATTACCACTGAGCGGTCTAAAGGTGACAGAAGGGCAGGAAATCTTGAAACTCAAGGGTTTATCTGCCGCAGAGGATGAATGTAAAGTAATGATTGAACGCTATGCAGGTAATCCATTAGCTTTGAAAATAGTTGCCACAACTATTCAAGATATCTTTAATAGTAATATAACTGAATTTTTGCAACAAGACACAGCTGTTTTTGGAGATATCCGCGATATTTTAGAACAGCAATTTGAGCGCTTGTCAGAATTAGAAAAAGAAATAATGTACTGGCTAGCAATTAATCGAGAGCCGATTACACTTTCAGAATTGCGAGAAGATATTGTATCACTAGTAGCACAAGCAAAATTGCTGGAGGCGCTAGAATCTCTAGGAAGGCGATCGCTAATCGAAAAGGCTACACCTACGCTGAACAAAAAAAGTGGATCACTATTCACGCTCCAGCCTGTGGTCATGGAGTATGTAACTAGTAGATTGATCGAAAAATTCTGTGAAGAAATTATCACTCAAAATATTGATTTGTTCAAATGCCATGCTCTAATGAAGGCAACGGCAAAAGAATATGTGAGGGATGCTCAAATTCGCCTTATCCTCAAACCAGTTATAGATGGGTTGCTAGCTAGCTTTAGAAGTAAAAATAAATTAGAAAATCATTTGGTTCAAATTTTATCAAAACTACGAGAAACATCACCTCTAGAACAAAGTTATACAGCAGGAAATATCTTCAACCTGCTTTGTAATTTAGACATTGACCTCAGTAGTTATGATTTTTCTTATCTGACTATTTGGCAAGCAGATCTGCAAAATGTCAAGTTACATAATGCAAATTTTACTCATGTCTATCTAGCTAAGTCTGTTTTTGTTGAAACTTTCGGTGGGATTTTTTCGGTAGCCTTTAGCCCCGATGGAAAAGTTTTAGCTACTGGTGATACCAATGGAGAAATTCGCTTGTACCAAGTAGCGAACAGTCAGCAAATTCTCACTTGTAAGGGTCATACTGGTTGGGTCTGGTCAGTCACTTTTAGTCCGGATGGTTACATTCTTGCCAGTGGTAGTAATGACCAAACAGTAAAGCTATGGGATACTCGCACCGGAGATTGTATCAAAACTTTGTACAGTCATAGTGGTGGGGTTCGATCAGTTGCCTTTAGTTCAGATGGTCATACGCTTGCTAGTAGCAGTGATGACCAAACAGTGAATTTGTGGGATGTTCATACAGGTGAATGCTTTAAAACTCTACAAGAACATAGTTGTAGTGTATGGTCAGTTGCTTTTAGCCCAGAAGGTTACATATTGGCAAGTGCAAATGACGACAATACGGTAAAGCTGTGGGATATTAACACCGAATCATGTATTTACACCTTGGAGGGTCACACTCAGCGGGTATACTCAGTCACTTTCAGCCTCGATGGTCATACACTAGCTAGCGGAAGTCATGACCAAACAGTGAAACTTTGGGACATCAGTACTGGTCGATGTTTACAAACTTTACAGGGGCATACTGACTTAGTACATTCAGTTGCCTTCAGTGTAGATGGCAGTACTATTGTTAGTGGCGGTGATGACCAAACAGTAAGAGTATGGGATCTTAGTACTGGTCAATGCGTCAAGACTCTACAAGGGCATAGAAGTAGGGTATGGTCGCTAGCAGTTTGTATAAATCAAAATATTTGTGCTAGTAGTAGTGATGACCAAACGGTAAAGTTATGGAATATAAACACTGGTCAATGCATTAAGACATTACAGGGTTACAACAATGGCATATGGTCAGTCGTGGTCAGTCTGGATGGTAAAATTCTTGCTAGTGGCAGTAATGACCAAACAGTAACACTGTGGGATGCTAACAGTGGCAAGTGTCTCAAAACTTTGTGCGGACATACTAGTAGAGTTACATCAGTTGTGTTTAGTCCTGATGCTCATTTACTTGCTAGTGGCAGCGAAGACCGAACTGTAAGGCTTTGGGATCTTATTACTGGTAAATGCCTTAAAATTTTCAAGGGACATAGGAATCGAGTTACATCAGTCACTTTCAGCACCGATAGTCACTTTCTTGCAAGTGGTAGCGATGACCAAACAGTGAAGTTGTGGGATGTTAATACTGGTCGATGCCTCAATACTCTACAGGAACATACTGGTAGAACTTGGTCAGTCACCTTCAGTCCTAACGATAATACACTAGCTAGTGGTAGCCATGACCGAACAGTGAAACTTTGGAATGTTAGTATGGATAGATGCCTTCAGACTCTCCAAGGTCACACTGACTGGATATATTCAGTTGCCTTCAGTGCGGATGGCTGTATGCTAGCTAGTGGCAGTGGTGACCAAACGATCAAACTCTGGGATCTCAACATTGGTCAGTGTTTAAGAACTTTGCAAGGGCACACCAATAGCGTATACTCAGTTGCCTTCGGTGCAAACGGTCATATACTAGCTAGTGGCAGTGGGGATCAAACAGTAAAGCTTTGGGATGTGGGGACTGGTAGCTGCTTAAGGACTTTAACCGGACATACTAGGTGGGTTTGGTCAGTCGCCTTGAGTCCTGATAGTCAAACCTTGGTTAGTTGCAGTGAAGATGAGACTATTAAAATTTGGGATGTAGAAACAGGTCAGTGCTTAAAAACATTGAGAAACAAAAGTCCTTATGAGGGAATGAATATCACTGGCATAACTGGGTTGACATCTTCTCAGAAAGAAACTTTAAAAGCTTTGGGAGCAGTTGAGTATTAATAAAATTTAGTATTTATGATATAGCGCTAATTTAGTTAGCTATTTGCGTTTTAGTAGCGCAATTACACTTAAAATACCCCCTAGCATCCCTATTCCAGCAGATGCTTCAGGTACTGACTGTGGCTTCAATGCTGAGAATGCTAATTCTCCAATTAGCTTGTGAGTAGCGGTTGTCGGATGGATTTCGTCCCAGAACAAAAATTTGTCAGGGTTACATAAAACTGGTAGTGTTGGAACATCTATAGGTACTACTGATAAGTCCCTACCAAGGCAAGAGTTGATCGCGTTGGTAAAACCAAATTCCTCTGGATCGGCAATGATTTTATCAAATAGGGAATTAACATTCAGTTCTATGATGTTGATATCAGGACTTAATTGTTGACTCAAAAATTTAAGTGTGGTGTTCAAGCTAGAGTTATGTGTGCTGCTTAATGTGTTGAAGAAGTTAGAGCTTTGACTATCAAAATTTGCAACAGGCATCTTTCCTAAATCCGGTAAATTAACCACCATGATATCTTTAGCTCCATCAGCAGCAAGTGATGTCACTGCCGCAGATAAATTTTCAATTGTCTTGGTAGGGTTAGGAATACTGTCGAAAAAGTAGCTTAGATAGTCGTTAGTACCAGCCCAAATAATGTATAGAGCATTAGGGTCAGCAGTTTGATTTCCTACTACAAAGCTATTTATCTGTTGCTGTAGTCCTGGTAAGCTAGGAACACCAAGATTCTCAAATCCTGTAGTAGCACCACCAAAGGCAAAGTTATTTTTTGGATTGAATGTTAATCCTAAATCAGAGGCAAGATAATCTACCCAAACCGAACCATTAGAAAAGCGCCCATTAAAATAGGTTGGACTTGGAGGAATGATTCCATTGCTAGCATTAAATACATTACCCGTATCGGAAAAACTGTCTCCAAAAACGTATATTTTGCCATAATCTTTTGCCAAGACTTTCCAAGGGAATAGGAAAGATAGCAGCAAAAAACCTGTTATTATAATTTGTCTTTGCACAGTTAATCGCTATATTTAGTTTAATTTTTATTAGTTTAAAACTTTTTGGATGTTTTTAAGAATGAGCGAGGCTCCTTTGTTCAGAATTTTTCACAGATGATTCAGAGTTTTTAAGCGGGTCAGAACCTAGCGCCACATCGCCCCAGCGCATCACACTTGCAGAGATAGCACCAGCTGCACCAAAACTATAAATAAGAACAAGGTCGTTTTTGCGAATATTACCTAGTTGTGCAGCATGGTATAGATTAGCCACAGCCAGTACTGGCCCAATGTTGGCATACTGAGGGTAAAGGTTAAGCGTGCGCTTAGGGTCAATATTTAGTACGCGCGTGCAGAAGCGCGCAAACCAAGCAGTGGATGTATTGAACAGAAAGAAGTCAATTTGCTCGAGACTAATGCCAGCAGCGGTGATAGCACCCTGGCAGCATGTACGAAGAAACTCCACAGATGTTTCACGAGTTACCTTGTTCGCTTCCTTGCATAACTTCATGCGAACCTGTAGATTGCCCTGTGCGTCCTTGGTAAGTGTAGGAAAAACCACATCACACAACGCACCGGCATGAATAGTTTTTGTGCCAAGGATTCCTTGATTCAATTCTAGTGAACCGACCACAAAAGCTCCAGCACCATCACTCAGAAACCACGACATAGTATCGTCCTCGTCGAAAAAGCGAGAGTAGGTGCATGAGATAACCACTAACACATTACGGTACTCTCCCGATCGTACCAAGGCACAGGCAGTTTGTAGCGCAACTGGGGTACTCCCACAAGTGGCATCAAGATTCCATGCAGCGCCTTGCAGATTTAATTTTCGGGCAAGGAAAGCAGCATTGCCAAATCCCACTTGTTCGGGCCAAACTGAGGCAACAATCATCAGATCAACGTCATCAGGAGAAAGCTTTGCTGCATCTAAGGCATCCTTTGCTGCCCGATATTCCAGGGTTAGTGAGGATTCGTCTGGCCCAAGTACCCAGCGTTCAACAGTTCCGCGAAAGGGATCTGAGAGATAAGGCATCATCTCCTGATCAAACTCGTTGCTGGGGGTGGATTCAGAAAGCGAAAATAGCTTTGCCAAGCTTTTTTGTTCAGCCTGAGCAATTAATTCAGGATATTTTTTTATATAGTAATCGTTTGTGCGTCTAATGCTTGGCAAGCTGACTGCAATCGCTTGAATACCTACTGGGTACTGCACCATATCTAACCACCTCTCAATAATTCGTAGCACCCTGTGTTATCAAACTCTGATTACGACTTTCAGATGCTGGTGTCTGGGTATGGTCGATGACTACATCAACCACAAAAGGTTCACTCGCTGTAATTGCTTTTTCTAAAGCTGCCTGGATCTCGGACTCCCTTTCAACCCGAATACCATCTGCTCCCATCCCTTGGGCAATCTTGACAAAATCTACTTGTGGAATCGCTGCATCCGCACTCTTGAAACCTACATATGTCATTCCTTGTTCACACATATTGTAACGCCCGTCGTTGAGTATAATCCAGACGGCGGGAATTTGGTATCTCACGGCTGTGTTGATCTCGTTGTTCATGAGCATAGCGCCATCCCCAACAATGGCAACGACCTTGCTATCTCGCACCAAGGCGGCACCCACAACCCCAGTAACAAAATGTCCCATAGACCCAAAGCCAGTGCTGGCCCGAAAACGATACGGTTCGGTAAATCGCAGCAGGTGAGTAGCCCAAACCAACGAGTTACCCACCTCGGTCATGATGATTGCATTGCTGCTCTCAACGATCACCTGTTGAATCTCATTCATGAGTACATCTGGTCGTACTGCAATGTCTGCATGAGGATTGATGACATTGTACTTAGGCCCCGGACACTCAGGTAACGGTTGTGTCTGAACTGTTGACTTCCCAATACGCTCAGGAAAGTACTTCAGTAAAGCTTTGACAAAAACTCTCACGTCTGAATGGACGGCAAAAGTCTCGACAGATGGATATGCCGCTCCTGGCACTTCTGGGTCGATGTCAACATGCAAAAAGCCCCGCCTGGGAATCATCGCTGGGTTCCAAAACGAGGTTAGTTCACCAAGGCGTGTGCCCAAGACTAAGGTGTGTAAAGGGCACTGCTCCTGCATATACCTCAGAACTGACTCATGCCCACCAAAGCCAGTGACACCTACGAACTGAGGATGGTCTTCGGGAAATATACCCTTGCCACGGGGTGAACACATCACCGCTGCCCCTGTCCTCTTAGCAAGCTGGTGAATCTCCGTAGCTGCATTACGTGCCCCGAAGCCAACCCAGATAGCAAACGTCCCCTCACACAACAAGCGGACACATTCTGCAATTATTTCTTCATCTACACTTCCTACAGCATGAGACAGAGTTACTTGTGGCAACGATGTCTTGACTGAACTCGTCTGGATATTTGTAGGAATGCTCAGATGTGCAACGAATCCTCCTGGTTGTGCTATGCCAAGGGCCAGCCTTCGAGAAACCTCTGCAAGTTCATCACTGCATTCAAGCGTTGTTGCGTAATGGAATACGGGGCCTGAGCTAAAAATACCTGTGCTAGGCATGGTGTACGTGCTGGTTTCCTGGCAAGCCCAACGTCCTCGCTGCAATGTCGAAGTTGAAGCTGACACGAGAATAACTTTAGCACCTTCCCAACGGGCAGCTAATAAACCTGTGAGAGCGTTGGTTATTCCTGGGCCTGTTGTGGTAAAAACTACAACAGGTCGACCACTTGCAAAATACGCCTCAGTAGCTGCAAAAGCTGCTCCTGCTTCATGGCGAAAGTGCAAAACTTGGATGGAGCTATGGTGCAACGCAGCCCACATAGGTGCGATCGCGCCTCCCGAAACACCAAACGCATATTGCACTCCCATATCTTCCAGGATTTTAACCACTGCCTCTACCACCAAACGAGGTTCGGATGGCTTACCGTGAGATGGCTGTTGAGTTGAGTTGAGTTGTTCAGTGGTATTCGCTTTTGTATCCTGAAATTTAGCATCCATGACAAACAAACTATCTTAGGAATAATTCCTTCTGTGGTGTAACATTATCCCATATGCTCGACTCACCAATACAATTTTTGTATAATGCCCATGCAAGTTCATTAGCATTACTCTCAAACACAGGTGGCAATCAGATGTGTTTCGTAAGATTGGGGAAGGATTATCATTAATTAGGGTTTGTTGCAAATCAAGGTATTAGTTGTTTTACCATAACTTGCTACAGGATAAAGATTGTAGCCTTTTGAGGGATTTTGTCTAACCGCAATCCGCGATCGCATTAATATTTAACGCCGATGGTGTAACAGTTCCAATGATTCCAGGCCATTTACGTATTTACAAGCATACAGTTAGAGCCACATTACATCAATAGGAAACCTTGGGATTAGGTGGACTGAAATGAACCTTATTGAAGATGAGTAGCTGCACCTGAAACGCGACGAGCTTTCTTTACAAATTTTTGAAGATGAATATGAGCTAGCGGTAAGCGAAGCTCTGTCGTTCGCGCAGCGTCTCCGTTAAAAGAAGGCTTATCGCTCTAATTTATGCTATTGAAAATAGGGCAAAAAAGGTAATTATGTTGTTCGTTTATATTTACTCATTCCTAGTTACTTCAAATTAAATTAATTAAAAACTAGTTATTTTATGTCTGCGGTAAGATGCAATCTTAGCATTGCCAAGCTAATATAAATTTTAATTAATGCGGTGATTTTATATATATACAGTTATTGTGAGCAATCAAAGTGTTGAGTTCAATCTCAATCTTCAAAAAGAAAAATTATTTTTTGATGGCTACAAATTTAGCTGGTTTGATTGGTTATGTCTCTGGTATCCTCCAGGCTGGCTGATTTTGTTTAACCGCCACTGGCAGTACTACCATACAGATCCAGATGGTTGGAATTGGTTAGAATATATATTATTTTTGATTCCTGGTGGATTTTATCTAGCGCTGCTGATTCGTTGGTTACGTCTTGGTTGTCGTTCGCCACGAAAAGAAATTGATGAATTTGATCCAAAGTATCAACAAGCCTTTCGCTCAGAAATTCTCGCTCCCATTGTTAAATATTATTTTCATGGAGAATTGCAACAAACTGAGAATTTGCCACCAACAGGGTCATTAATTGTGGCAATGAATCATGCAGGAATGTGCTTTCCTTGGGACTTTTTAACTTTGGGTTATTTGTTAAGTAATGAACGAGGTTGGATAGTGCAACCTCTAGCAGGTGTATCCTTGTTCGATCATCCTTGGATGATTTGGTGGTTACCACCTGGATGGTCACAAGTTTTAGGTGGTGTGCGAGCAGAATTGGGCGATTTTGAAACGGCCATGCAGGAGGGGAAAACTCTCTTATATGCACCAGAGGGTTTACGCGGGCCCTTAAAAGGTTGGAAAAAACGCTATCAATTAGAAAAGTTTGATGTAAGCTTTATTCAACTGAGCCAGCACTATCAAGTTCCGATTCTCCCAGTTATTTGCATCGGTAATGAATTTTTACATCCTTGGACTAGAAACTTTAAGAAATTACAAAAAATATTCAAATTACCATTTTTGCCTTTATCGCCTTTGATGCTGGTCTTGATGCTCTTTCCTTCTATGGGAGTTTGGGCAATGCGAACTCGTCTACGATACTTTATTCAGCCCTTAGAACAGTTAAATACACAAGCACATTATGATGCTCATTCAAGCAAAATTCGTGCAACGGCTTATCAAGAGGCGCAACAATTTAGAGTAAAATTGCAAACGCAAATCAATCGGCTACTTAATAATTTTAAGCGTTAATTATTAACAGCCAATAATAATGCGCTTTCGCAGTTACCCAAAATCATACAGCAGATTGCAGAGGAGTGAGGTACAGATATCGTAAGGGCACAACGGGCGTTGTGCAACGCCACTTCTCCTTCTCCTGACGGAGACGCTACGCCGGAGGCTTTACGCTGACGCTAATGCAGTCGCTCCTTCGGGGTTCGTCAGTCGCTCATGGGGAGCCACTGCGTTATGGGGGTTCCCCCCGTTGTAGCAAGTGGCGTGGAAACCCCCAAGACCACGCTGACTCACCTGCAAAGGGAAAACGCCGCTGAGGGAAAAACCGTAAGGGCGCAGGGCTGCCCCTACCCGTGTACTTCATTTACCTGAAAAACGCTGTATGAGTTTTTTATAAAGATTGTCGTTAAATTGGACATCAAGTATTATGCAAGCTGTCTACTCTATTAGTAGAGTTACCTGTACGCAGGGGAGGAAAAAATGAGGGTTTGGCTTGCTTGCTTTTTGGTATTGTTTGCTTTGGCAGAGCTATTTGATTGGTTGCAGGAATTTACTCTGCCATTACCTATCTATATTTTGGGTGGGGCATTTTTAGCTGTTGCTTCTAACTACGACAAAATTATTGGCTCTTACTTGAGTAATACAGCTATTGAGCCATCACCTCCACAGCCTCAGTTAGAGTCGCCTACCCAATTCCCTAGCTCGATTGCTTTGACAATGGTCAATCCTGTTGAAGATGAGCAACAATCGGAAGTATAGTTTTAATTTGTGAATAAGTAAAAAGCATTGCTAATGAGAAAATTTTCATAAATATCTACTAGAGACTGGGGACAAGGGGACAAATTATTACTCAGAACTCAAAACTCAGCACTCAGCACTTTTTCCAGGCAGAAGTAAATGCTTCAATCAAGCAGGTAAATTGCTAGATTAAATAGAGCTTGGGTTAATTAGCCTTTAACCCAAAGCCCGGAATTTTAAGTTTCGGCTCTGTAACACGTAGAAAATTCAGGCTACTTCCGCAACGCCGTGATTAGTGGACTATTACAACGACTCCGAGCCGTTTTCAAAAAAGATCAGGTTACCCGTGACACTTCCTCTAACAAAAGATGGTTGCAAATTACTCTGACAACTAGTGTGGGAGTCACAGCCTTAGTATGGGGAGTGCGTGAACTCAAATTGTTGCAGTCGTGGGAGTTAAAAGTTTACGATCAAATGTTGCGATCGCCTTTGGCGCTGCGCTCCGCGCAATCGCGTCCTGTACAAGCACGTGATAATCGAATTTTGCTGGTAACAATTACTGAAGAGGATCTAGCAAAACAAAAGTGGCCGTTGTCGGATAACACAATCAATCAGCTTTTACAGAAACTAGAGTCATATAAACCTCGTGTTATTGGGCTAAATCTTTACCGACCAGAACAAAAAAATTTAGCGGCTGGTCTGCCAAGTCGCAAAAATATTATTGGCACTTGCTTATTAAGCAGCATGGGTAGGCCAGAAATTCCCCCACCGCCTAACTTCCCTATAAATAATGTAGGTTATAACGATCTAATTTCTGACAACGAGGACGATCAAATTGTTCGACGCAGTTTGTTATTTGCCCACTCTAGAGACAAGAAATGTACAACGCGATTTTCATTTGCTGCTTTAGTTGCTATTAGTTATTTAGAAAAAGAAGGTATTGAACTAGATTTTCCCGATCAACATCATTTCTCTCTGGGTAAAACGCTTTTCCCCATCCTCACAACTAATTTTGGTAGTTACCAAGGTTTAGATGCCCAAGGCTACCAAATCCTTTTAAATTATCACGATCCCAATTACCTAGCCTCGGAAGTAACTTTGACACAAGTTTTAACAGATCAAGTTAGCCCGGACAAAGTAAAAGACCGTTTGGTAATTATCGGTACTACAGCTCCCAGTATTCATCCTGGATTCTACACACCCTACAGCGCATCGCCACAGCAGCCAGCTAGAATGCCTGCTGTCTTGATTCATGCACAGATGGCAAGTCAAATCATCAGTACTGTGCTTGATCAAAGGCCCCTGATTTGGGACTGGCCTAACTGGGTTGAATTTGTATGGATATGGGTGTGGTCATTAGTGGGTGGTAGTATAGCGTGGTGGCTACGAAATCCTTTGCTATTGCTAGCAGTAGGAAGCATAACCTTAATTAGCTTGGTAGGAATCTGTACTGGTTTGTTTCTTTTTGCCGGATGGGTGCCCCTCATTCCGCCTGCCCTAACCTTGGTGATTAGTGGCATTAGTATCATGGCTTATACTACATACCAGACTCAGCAGCAAACTAAGTTAATTATTCTGCAAGTTGAAAAACAAAAAGAGGTAATTGAGCAGTTAGATATCCTCTTCAAAGAAAGTACAGTATTTGTTGATCGACATCATCACCCAGCACCTAAAATTGTGACACCAGAAAAAGTAACTGGTGATTTTATTTTGGGTGGACGCTATCAAATTTCTAAAATTCTTGGTTCCGGTGGATTTGGTTGCACTTATTTAGCAAAAGATACTCAGCGACCGGGTAATCCTATTTGTGTAGTTAAACAGTTAATGCCAGCACGCCGGGACACAAAATTTTTACAAGTTGCTAGACGTTTGTTTAATACTGAAGCTGAAATTTTACAAGTTTTGGGTAAACACGATCAAATTCCAGAATTGCTTGCTTATTTTGAAGAGAATGATGAATTTTATTTAGTTGAGGAATACATTCCTGGGCATACTCTGAATGAGGAATTACCACCTGTCGAGGGTATGCAGAACGAACTCGCTGTGCTTGATATCCTCAAAAAAGTTTTAGAAGTCTTGGAATTTGTACACGAGCATCGAGTGATTCACCGAGATATTAAACCAACTAATATTATTAGATGCTCTCAAGATAATCGACTGGTACTGATTGATTTTGGTGCAGTCAAGTTAATGCAGCCAGCCAATAGTGAGCAAACAGAATTAGAAACAGTAGCCATTGGGACGCGTGGTTATGCACCACCAGAACAATTTGCGGGTCATCCCCGGTTGTGCAGTGATATTTATGCCTTAGGAATGATTGCTATTCAAGCACTAACTGGAATACCACCACAAGAACTTCAGCCAGATCCAGAAACAGGTAATGTAATATGGCGTTCTCAAGCACAAGTCAGCGAAGAATTGGCGGCGATTTTAGATAAGATGGTGCGTTATCATTTTAGCGATCGCTATCAATCAGCCCACGCCGTTCTCCAAGATTTGAAACTTATCGCTAATTGAACGATTGGGGATTGAGGACTAGCAAGTGGGGATTGAACACCTGGGAAAAGAAGAATCGAAGGCAAAATTTAAATCTCATAAAGAAATTAGGTTTGAAGCTTTCTTTTGCCTGAAAGCCTTGTTTATACCAAGTTGCAATCAAAAGTAGCAACTGTCATTGCGAGCGAAACAAAGTGGAGCGAAGCAATCTCCGCTAACGAAAGATTACTACAACAGAACGCAACTTGGTATTAGCAACGATTATATTCAGAACTTACGCACTCAGATCCCCCAACCCCCTTAAAAAGGGGCAGCCCTGCGCCCTTGCGGGTTCCCCGACTCCCTCAGTGGCGTGGCTTTAGACGTTCCCCCTTTTTTAAGGGGGGTTAGGGGGGATCAGGATTTCCGACTTCAGTGCGTAAGTCCTAATATTTTTTCTCTAAAGAGAATGATGGAGAGCGTTAATCCTGGGTGTCAATGAAAAAGGCTCCAGCATTCCTGCCTGAGCCTCTACAAAATATAATGAATTTGCTAAACTAGGCGATTAGCTTAAACACCTAAAGTTTAGTAACGGTTACGGAAGCTGTTGTTTCCGCCGCGATTACCACCGCCAAAAGAACCTCTGTCTTCTCTGGGTTTAGCTTTATTAACTTTGAGGTCACGTCCCATCCACTCAGCACCATCAAGAGCTTCAATGGCAGCTGTTTCTTCAGCGTCTGTACCCATTTCCACAAAACCAAAGCCACGCATACGGCCTGTCTCACGGTCAGTAGGTAGTTGAACCCGCTTTACAGAACCATATTCTGCAAAAACGCCATTCAAACTCTCTTCTGTAACGTCGTAAGAAAGATTGCCTACATAAACTGACATAGATTGTCTCCGAAATCATAAATGTGTAGAGATTTAGTTTTCGGAGAAAAGTTTGCGAATACCAAAAGGAAAAAGCCTGTCAATACTAAAAACAAACGCGGTCGCCGAATTAACTCTCATTTCTAAAATAACATAGTAAGCAATTATTAAGTAAAAAGTTGGAAATATCGTTACAAAACGGAATATGAGCAATTCATAGCTAAGTATCGGGATGTTTGCACTAGTAGTTTGGGATCGGGAACGGCAAGTATTATGGTTAAGGCGCGATCGCGTTGGTAGTCGTACTCTTTACTACACTATTAGCTGTTCAGCTCGTTGGATTGCCCCGTAGATGATGGGGATGGGCTGGCTGCTGGCTTTGAACGCTGCTGCTGGTAAAAGCCGACAACTTTTTGGACATAGGCAGCAGTGAAGCCGTTGTTACAGCCTTGATAGCTGCCAGTCATCCACCAACAAGCTACTCCACGCACAGCCGCTGTTTCATTATTTTTGGTGGCGCTAAACTGCTTGTTTAACTCACGACGTGTGATGCAGGACACAACTTGGCGTGCTGTCGCAGGGCTGTTTTCAAACTGCGTCGGTGTTAGTTCTTGCTTGAGACAGAATTTCGACCAGCCTTTGAGGGTTTCTGGTTTGACTTGCCATTCACTATAAAGTCCATCGTTTGCTGATTTAGTTTGCGGTGCAGCCTGTCGCAGTGCCTCTACCATTGCCGCAACTTGGGCATCAGAAACCTGCTGTTGTGTTTGAGCCAATAATGACGACGACAACCCTAAACTGACAACTACTCCGCCAAGTAGTAATTGTATGAACTTTTGCCTCATGATTCTGGACTTATTTGAAAGACCAAAATGTAGCATACTATGTCTTTACGCAGTGATACGCACTCATTAAGGGTTTGAATCAGGGGTGTAGGGGTATGAGGGGTGTAAATATTCAAAATCTTTACACCCTTACACCCAATCTCAACAGACAACCTTTGCGCGTAAGTCCTGTTAATGTCGATTTATTTTTTACTACTGCCCAAGTTCTTTGATATTGTTCATTGCTTGTTGATACAATTCTTTGTTGCCTTGACTTTGAAAAATATCTGCTGCTTGCTGTAAGTCTTTGAGCGCTCCTGGTTTATCTCCTTGGGCTGCACGGGCATTTCCCCGGTTATTGTAGGCAGGGCCGAAGTTAGGATTGAGGCGAATGGCTTGATTGTAATCTGAGATCGCTCCTTGTAAATCTCTCCTAGCGGCACGGACATTACCTCGGTTATTGTAGGCAATGGCATATCTAGGATCAAGGCGAATTGCTTGATCGTAATCATCTAGTGCGCCATTTTGATTACCCTCAGAAGCACGAGCATTTGCCCGATTATTGTAAGCTTCGGCATAGTTGGGAGCAAGGCGAATGGCTTGATTGTAATCTGCGATCGCGCCTTTGTTATCTTTTTGGGAGGCACGGGCATTAGCCCGGCTATTGTAGGCTTCGGCATCGTTAGGATTGATCCTTAGCGCTTCGTCATAATCTGCGATCGCCTCTTGCTTGTTTCCCAAATCAAAGTAAGCTAATCCCCTAGCTTTGTAGGCGTCACTATATTGGGGATTCAGGCTAATCGCTTGCCCATAAGAAGCGATCGCGGCTTGCGAGTTGCCTTTGGCGTGCTGATTTTTTCCCTGAATATAAAATTGCATAGCTTTGGATGTTTTAGCTGGGCGGCGGCTTGGAGGAGTAACTCCAATTTCTGTTACCAATACATCGCTGTTTTTACTACAGGAAAAACTGATAATTGCAATCAATGTAGTCAACAAAGCTATACTAAATGCTCTACCCACCTCTTTCCAATCTTGTTTAAATAATTGCATTCTCATAAGTTATTTTAAACTGCTATTTCATCTAGATAAAATTAGTATCAAATTTAGTTGTTTGCTTAACTAGTGATTATTTCTAATTTCATCTTCTCTAGGTTGAATTAACAGTCTTCTATAGGTTCAGGTGAGAAGTGCGTAAATGCTACAGACATTTGCTACAACTGGATAACATCTACATCAGTTAATTTTGAGACCGAAAGGCTTCCTCAGCATAACTAAAAGTAGCTTTTTACAATAGATAATAAAGTATAAAACTTTCCTTTACTCCTGATTTATCTGTTGAATTCTCGCTTTCTAAAAGTGGCTTTTTAGGCAGCAAGGGTCTGTTGTTACCGCTTTTTATTATACTTTTTAAAACTTTTGAGATTAGCATTTTAATTTTTTTTAGCAAAATCTTCATCAATATTAAATTTTTGCTGAACGTTAATATATGCTTAACGGCATTTCTATATACAGTAATTATTTGTCAATTATGAAGCTAACTTTTTAAACGCACTGCATTAGATGCGTAGCAGCTATCCATAGGGTAAAGGGCTTATATCTAAAAAATTTATTCATGAGCAATATCACTTTCTTGGGTTTTAGGAGTCAAACGCCAAGCTTTAACTTCATCAATATCTACAGACAATTGTTCCAAGTTGTCACCTAAATCTTTTTGGAGTTTCTGAGTCAGTGTAATCGGAAAATCTAACTGAATATTTTGGGTTTCTACTAGTCTTGCTAGTTCAGAAAATGCGACTTTAACTGTTTTTCGCTCGTAACCAGTCAGCTTGCAATAGGATGTTTCAGAGACATCTTGAGTCTGCATAGCTTTTTTAATTCGCTCTTGCAGATGCTCTAATTCGGAATTTAATAGCTGACACTGCTGCTCAACTTCGATATATCTTGCACCGAGCGCTGCTAAATCTTCTTCTGCTGGATCGGGACTAGTTTTTGCCTGTAATTCTAATAAATTTAAATGTACTTGAGCAAGATATATACAGTCTAAGTAAGCGTACTCAATTTGTTCTTCGCTTAAAGGTCGCTTTCCCCAATCACTAGTTTGTTCTTGTTTATCAATATTATTGAAGGCGCAAAGTGCGGTAGCTAAAGTCTTGAGTTGATAATTAGGTAATGGCAAGAGGTAGTAGGGAATTTTCTTTGCCATTTCTAAGGTGCAAGTAATATTTTTAGCTTGCTTGTTACCTAAAAATTTTAAATCGTAACTAGCATTATGAAATACCTTTTCAATGCTAGGGTTGAGCATTATCTGTTCAATAAATTCTAATATTACATCAGGTTTTTCTAACACATCCAAAAGATAGACGCGATCGCCACTCATATCGTTGGGATTATCCAATACCTGAATCAGTGACAATTTAGGATTACGACCTTTGTAATCGGCGACTTCTGTATCGATCCACAGAGTTTGAGCGTTTGTATATTCAGCGATAATCGCATGAATTTTATTGGCATCAGTCAAGTATGGCATTGGCTAATCTTGATTACAGCAGAAAGGATAAAGAGTGCTGAGTCACCGAAGTTCAGATCGGCAGAGCATTTACCGAGTGCGAAGTACTGAGTATTTTTTACTTTACTCAACTCTCAGCCTTCAAAATTATCAGACTTTTATCATTGTGAGCGATTACCTCCGGCACTGCGCGGAGCGCAATCGCAGATAATTCTTGCAGGCATAAATTTTTATATCTCAAGCTGGATAAACAATTTGCGAGTCGCAGTCATTCTATAAATGAAACGAGCGCAAGTATTTTACTGCCCCATGCGTTACTTTGCATTAGCTACCGATTACGATGGAACCCTAGCCACAGATGGCCACGTAAATGAGAATACCTTGACAGCACTAGAACGCCTGCGGGCTTCTGGTAGAAAGCTGATTATGGTTACAGGTAGGCAGTTAGATGATTTGCAGCGTGTTTTTGAGCGAATCGATTTATTTGATTATGTGGTTGCAGAAAATGGTGCGTTGCTGTACTCACCAACTTCGGGTGAAGAAAAATTATTAGGTTCACAACCACCACAAGAGTTTATTCAAACATTGCGCGATCGCCATGTCGATCCTCTCTCTGTAGGACGAGTGATTGTGGCTACTTGGCATCCCCACGAAACCACAGTTTTGGAAACCATCCGCGACTTAGGGCTAGAATTGCAAGTCATCTTTAACAAAGATGCAGTGATGGTGCTACCTTCAGGTATTAACAAAGCAGTAGGACTGCTAGCAGTATTGGATGAAATGAAGTTATCGCCACACAACGTTGTTGGGGTTGGCGATGCCGAAAATGACCACGCCTTTCTCAGCATATGCGAGTTGTCTGTAGGAGTAGCTAATGCCTTACCGATATTGAAAGAACAGGTAGATTTTGTCACCAACGGAAATCGAGGCGATGGTGTTGTCGAATTAATTGACAAAATCATCGCAGCTGATGCGTCTGATACCGAATCAAAATGTTGTGGTTAACTCGCTAGGAGTTGCTTTACAGAATCGTCCGGTATTTTTTGCCGAACTACTGTCAGCTTTGTTGGAATTGCGATCGCAAATCTGCTAGTGAAAGTCGGGATGCAATTAAAGCAGTGATCGAGCAACGTTACACATTACCTGCTTAAATTACTAATTAAGCCGGATATTTATGCAAAGCAGTCTAACTTCATCCGAGCATCTTGAGCCAACCAAATACTTCTTCTACTGTTAATTTCAGTTCAATTTCATCTAACACTAGTAAATCATCTTTCCCTCGCCGCAGCTCTGGTTGCTGTTTTGGCTGAAACACGAGAATCGAGCGATCGCTTGGGTCAATTAGCCATCCTAACTGACAATTATGCTTCAGACAATGCAAGATATTGCCAGTAACACGGTTAGAACTCTGATCGGGAGAAAGAATTTCAATTGTCCAATCTGGAGCAACCAATACATCATCAACAGATTCGCCATTTTCATCAAAATCAATGTGTTCGTGAGTGGCGAGTTTTAGGCATTGGCTTTTGAATAATTTCACCGTCAATATACTCACTAGCAGGCTTGGTTTCTGGTAGCTTGAGAAACTCCTCTAGTGTAATTGATGAAGGTTTGGCAACAGTCATGATATTTATTGCTAAAAACTGCTTGTTCTTAGTTTAGCAGTGGTTTGCTTTCAGCCAAGAATCACACCAAAAGTCTCTCGACTGATACCTGAACATCTGAAAATGCTAATGGTATAACTGCTCCTTCCCCAATAGTTTCTTCTGAAGTGTACTGACCATTTTGGGGATATCGAAATACAATTATTTGTTTGCTAGATAAATTTAAAACCCAATATTCTTGAATATTAGCATTGGCATAAATCGCTGCTTTCAATTCTAGGTCTTTTTTCAAACTTGTCTTAGCAACTTCGACAATCCAAAAGATATCTTCCGGCCGAGGATGACGATTGTTGTAAGCAGACTCTGGTAATCGCACAATAGCAATGTCTGGTTCGGGTTCAGAGTTAGACAAAGTGATTGGCCCGTTGAAACGGACATCAGCTCTACCGAGCAATAACTCCTCTAGGTATTTTGCCCCTCGTTTTGCAGTACTGTAATGAATTGGTGTTTCTGGACTCATCTCAACAATTTCACCCGCTAGCAACTCCACACGGCGATCGCGCAGAATTCCTGCTTGAATCATACGATGATAGTCATCCACAGACCATTTAGCTAGCGTTTTCATTGCAAAATTAAATATATTTTCAACCTTGATTCAATTTTATATTGTCTGATCTAATCTCTTTATTTTGAATTTTGAATTGGTATCACTTAGCCTGCTTGCTGGTTCTCAATATAGTGACGTAAAACTGAGTTAATCAAATCTTTATACTCCCCTTGCTGTGTCCGAAACCACGCCATTACTTCTGGATCTAACTGAATCAAATTACGAGCTTGTGATGCTGGAACCCTCAAGCTAGCGTTTTCAAAAAACTCATCGTTTAGAGGTGGAATATCCGAGTAATCAATATCCTTGTCTGTCATCACCTCTAATGCAGCCTAATCAGTACGTGAGGTATTGTTCGAGTCGTTGTTGCTCATATCGGTTTGCTCTTCGTGCTGAGATAATCTTGATTATGTTTCTTAGACAGATGTGTTGGGCTGCGATGCCCCACCAAACCCTTATTCAATTTAAACATTCAATCAAAAACCTAGATCTTTAACATAATATTATTCATAGCTAATAGATAATCATAAAAACAAAGATAAATTGCTAGTATTTATAAAATAAACTTATGGTAGTATAGAATTTTTCTGCTGCTCTATTTCGTATGACAAAAGCTTGTGAACGCGCTTTAGAACCATAAGCAAGGTCAATGCAAAAACAATAACAAACCAAAAAACAATAACAGAAACAGCAGAATTAATGAAAGCATTCTGAACTAGAGCAGAAGCAGCAAGTAAATTTCCATACCGCATTTGTTGTTTTTTTGGCTGAAAGACTAAAATCGGGTGATCGCTTGGCTCATTGAAACTACAGGCTTTTTAGCCATTCTTTGGCGGCAGCTTGGCTATCAAAGTATTCCACACGAAACTTATCTGAGGTAACTCTGTTGACTACATTCTCAACAGCTACCCGATTGAAATAGAACCGCGAGTTAACCATGCCGCAGGCACGAAAGCCAGCCTCAATAGTACGGGGTAACCAGTCTTCAATTACCCATTGCTGATCGTCAGCCGCAATAATTGGTAGATGGGTTGTATCAGCGACAACTTTACCAACATTTTTATCGATAAGCAGTTGTAATACGTTTTCACTAATCAGCCGGAATTGAGTACTCGTTCCATATGCGTGCCATTCCATAATGATGCATGGGACATTTGAGTCATACGGCGTTGCATAATAGAGGGATGAGTTGAGGTTGTCTACTGTGCAATGTCCATACTGTGGATCTACGGAAATTAGGAAAAACGGAAAGCGAAGAGGTAAACAAAATCACATTTGTACCAACTGCG
>JAHHHN010000002.1 GCA_019359325.1 Mojavia pulchra JT2-VF2
TTTACAAATTTTTAATCCAACAACAATTAACAGTTGGCTGCCAATTTTTTCAATTAAAAGTATCGATAAATTACAAAAGCAAGCGATTTGATTTCCTCTCTCATTCGAGCGATCGCTCCCAACCCAATCACCGAAACAACTCAAGAACTTTTTTCTAGGTGGAAAACAGGTGCGATCGCTTGTGGTCATGATCAAAAGTCCCAACAACGACGGCCCAAACCCGAATGATTTCGTCAACTTCCAAAGTTTTCAGCAACAATTGCCAGGTTAATAATTTCTACCGAGAGTAAACAATTAGACTTGTTGGTTTGGCTACAAGAGTTTTTATTATAAATTACCTATTTATGAACTGGTGTCTCTTCCTGATGAAAGAGAACTTAGCCATCAACGTTTTCTAAAGTGGGCTTAAAGAATTAATCTCGATGCGATCGCCATCACTCGCTCGCATCTTGTTTGCAGTGCGAAATTTTAGTATTCGTTTTGACAGCAGTGGGGAGTCAATGGAGGTTTCGCGAAAAGGAGATAACTTATGGAATATCGGCAGTTAGGTAAACACGGCATTCGTGTGTCGGAAATTTGTTTAGGGTCATGGCTCACCTATGGTGGCGCAACGGTAGAAGATACTGCCCGTCAATGTATTGAGCAAGCCTATGATTTGGGAATTAATTTCTTTGACACGGCAAATGTCTATGCTGGGGGAGAAGCCGAAAAAATTGTGGGTAAGGTGCTGCGGCAGTACCCGCGTGAATCCTATGTTCTGGCAACCAAAGTTTATTTCCCAATGGGCAATGGGCCGAACGATCGCGGGCTATCACGCAAACATATTTTGGAGCAATGTGATGCCAGCCTGAAGCGATTGGGGCTGGACTACATTGACCTCTACCAGGCACATCGTTATGACCCCACCGTACCGCTAGCTGAAACCCTGATGGCATTTGATCATCTGGTGAAACAGGGCAAAATCCTTTATTACGGAGTTTCTGCATGGAGTGCCGGACAACTCGCCCATGCAACCGACCTGACCCGGTTGGCAAATTTCGCGCCGATCGCGTCCGATCAGCCTCGTTACCATATGTTTGACCGCTCGATTGAAGAAGAAGTATTACCTCTGTGCCGTCGTGAAGGGATTGGCATAATCAATTACTCTCCCTTAGCACAAGGCTTGCTGACTGGTAAATACAAACCCGGTCAAGCGTTACCGGAGGGGTCACGGGCAAGTGACCCCAAACAAAATATGTTTTTGAACAATGGAAAACTCGATCAGCAACAGTTACTTAAGGTGCAGCGACTGTTGCCCATCGCCGAGCAAGAAGGTTTGAGCCTGAGCCAACTGGCGCTTGCCTGGTGCTTACGCAATCCCGAAATTAGTAGCGTCATCATTGGTGCAAGCCAACCAACACAGGTACAGGAAAACGCTAGCGCATCAGGTAAGCAACTGTCTCCGGTAACGATTCAACGGATTCAAGAAGTTCTGGAAATGGAAATCAGCGATCGCCTCACCGTTGGTGTCTGAGCTGTTCTCAATTCACTCAATTGGGATTGCAAATCTATCAAAGGAGTTTTTGATTAATGCATATCAATTATGACAGCTTATTTAGGCTCATCGCCTTTGCGATCGCTTTACTACCCGTTTTCCTGCTACTCGATCGCTGGTGGCGCGAACGGATTTACAACCTGTCAGGCAAAACCATTCTGATTACAGGTGGTTCACGCGGATTGGGACTGGTGATGGCACGCCAGTTGATTGATGCAGACGCACGCATAGCAATCTGTGCGCGGGATGAAGCAGAGCTGGAACGGGCACGAAATGAACTGGAGCAACGAGGCGGTGAAGTTTTCGCCTTGACCTGTGACGTGACGGATCAAGCTCAGGTTGAGCAAATGGTACAACAGGTGAAACATCGCTTTGGAGCGATCAACATTCTCATCAACAATGCGGGAACCGACATCGTAGGCCCGGTAGAAACCCTCACTATGCAGGACTACGACGATATGATGAAACTGCATTTCTGGGCACCGCTCTACACAATGTATGCCGTTTTGCCAGAGATGCGGCAGCAAAAGAGCGGACGAATTGTGAATATCTCCTCGATTGGGGGAAAACTGGCATCGCCGCATATGGTCGGGTATTGCGCCAGCAAATTTGCCCTGGTTGGGCTATCAGAAGGAATGCGAACCGAGTTAGCAAAAGATGGAATTGCCGTTACAACCGTATGTCCTGGTTTCATTCGCACCGGAGTGATCGATCATGCCGTGATGAAAGGTCAGCACCGCAAGGAGTTTGCTTGGTTTAGCATTGGTGATTCGCTACCGTTGATTTCTGCCAGTGCAGAAAAGGTTGCCCGTGCCACGATCGCTGGATTACGCCGGGGTGCTACGGAAGTCATTGTGCCGTTGCCAACCTGGTTCTCGGTCAAATTCTATGCCCTGTTCCCCGGACTGAGTACCAATCTATTCGGTTTGGTAAATCAGCTTTTACCAGAACCGGGTGGAATTGGCAAAGAGCGGGCATTTGGCAAAGACAGCCACTCAGCTTGGTCGCCCTCTTGGTTAACTTATTTGAGCGATCGCGCCGCACAACGAAATAACGAACGTCCGGTAACTGAACCAAAAGGTGCGACCGAGGTTAAACAGGTGGGAACCGATGGCAAATTATCGCTCCAAGCCCCTAAACCGACCCTTGCAGAAGATAACCAATCTGCCTTTCCATTAATCGATCCTGGCCAAGCACCTTCTGAAGTTCAAGCCTGTTTAAGCGATATTCAAGATACATTAGGGATTCCCTGGAAACCTGCTAACTGGCGAGCTTACGCGATGTTTCCCCCCGTGATGCAGTTGTTTTGGCAACGGCTCAAAGGAGCCACACAAACTGAATATTTTTTAGAGAATGCGATCGCCATTACCGAACAGGTATATCGAGATGTTGATGACTGGTATCAACCGAGTTATCAAATCGATGTTGATCAGGCATCGCAGCGGCAGATCCAGCGAGAATTGAATGCGTTTAGCTTTGGTAATCCGCAATTGCTGATTCAACAGATCGCTTTAAGTAAAACCCTAGCAGGCGAAGTCGTTGGCCAAGATGGGAGTGCAGATATCCGGCGGGGGCCGAATGCCTATCGTCATCCAGAAATTAAATTAACCGGGGAGCAGGAGGCAAGAGAAATTTCTGCACAAATGCAGCGTGTGTATCGTGACATTAAGCAAACTCTGGGGGTTCCGCTCGTCAACTCTGATTACCAGGCTCTTGCTCGTTGGTCTGCCTTTTTCATTCCCGCTTGGGAGGATATCAAACTCTGGCGTGAGCGACCGGAATATCAGCTTCTCAAGCAAGCAATTGTGCAAAGAGCAGAGAATGCTGCCAGTCAGCTTCGTCCTGCGGTTGTCATCGGTGAAGCAGAAGTACGCGATCTCTTAGACAATCCCGAAGATTTCGAGCAAATTCAGCAGACGGTGCAGATGTTTACAGAGATTTTGCCCGAACTGATTATCCAGGATGCTCTATTTTATCTGGGTTTGGCAGGTGTTCAGCAAGCGATCGCTCGCTGAAGTCGATAGTCAGGAATTGGGTTTAATGATGATTCTGGCGATCGCGCTCATCGTTTTGTTCATTGCCTATGTCCTAGATTGCCTCGTTTGTATCCCCTCAATGATGGAACACAAGCGAGGCACTATCATCGTCAGCAGTGGTTTATCTCGCTATCCAAGAGAAGGCTTTATCGCTCATAATACCGCCAATTCTAAATTAACTGAGATATACACCACCAGAAATACAACTTGTTATATTCCAAAATTTATTATTTATTCCCTCAGTATAACTGCTTTATAACCTCTATATTCCCTGAGTACTATTTTCAGTTTATCTGTACGAGTTCGTACAGATAAACGCTA
Source organism: Mojavia pulchra JT2-VF2 (assembly GCA_019359325.1). Lineage (GTDB taxonomy): Bacteria > Cyanobacteriota > Cyanobacteriia > Cyanobacteriales > Nostocaceae > Mojavia > Mojavia pulchra. Next base: position 3,892 of record JAHHHN010000002.1, read on the forward strand.
GTTATTTTATTTAAATTTGAGAACAAGATGCATTTGAACGCACCATGTTCATTAGATTTAAAAATGGAAAAATTGCTATGATGTTCAACATTAATGAGTATGTACTAAATCCCCAAACTGGACAGGTGGGAAAAGTTATTGGTTACGGTCATGAAATTATCAACAATGTATATACCGTAACCCTAAAAGTTTTAATATCTGAAACTGCTCATTATCCAAATAAGTTATTAGTCTTGGAAGATTTAGTTTCAGCCTGGAGTGTGATGCCATAAATAGAAAATTTCCATTATTTAAGAGCAATTAAATTGCTCTTAAATAAAATTATTAATTCCAAATGAAGCGACATTTTTTTTGAGATAGAAGATTAGGATTTTTTGGCAGAATCTATTTACGTTTTGTTTGGTTCAATACTAACTATGGATGTATAGACTAAATTTCAAAGTTAATACTCCTGACACAGAAAATACTGAAATTTACGATAGATAATAACTATTTTTTGCAGTTAAAAGTATAAAGCAAAGTTTATTGATTTAAAAAGGAACAGTATGATTACAAATATTTTGTCAATGCCGAAGTTTAGCCAAGGTCAAAAAGTAGTATTTGTCGGTGGTGAAGGCATCATTAAAAATTATAGGCCAGAGTCAGATAGCTGGGTTTATTTGGTAGAGATGCCTTTAAGACCAAAGCAAAATATAGATAGGGTCGGCTATGAAACCATGCTCTGGCTATCTGAATCCGAGATATCTGAAATTTTTAAGACTTGATAATCAGAAGTCATTAGTAATTCAATTAAGAGACAGATCAAATCTAGCTTTTTTATTATCAAGAGAAAGCTTAGTATGAATGGAATTCTGTTAACTTTAGATTTATAAATTTGAGCAACAGTGGCACTTAGGGTGTTTACTTTCAGTCCTTGCTGATCAACAGGATATGTGGGGGCTGGGGCTAGACGAGAATACAGCTGTGATAGTTAAAGGTAACCAGTTTAGAGTCATTGGCAAAAATGCCGTCACTGTTGTAGATGTCAGTGAGGCTAGCAACAGCGACGAGAACAAACTCGGCAAGGGAGAGAATTAGTAGTCTGGGGAGCCTAGCTAAATGTTCTTCCTGATGGATACAGTTTTTATATTGAAAACGAAGGTCAATTCTGAAGAAAGCCTCTAGTAAAGAATTATTTAGTGTCTGAGCTAGGCTGCCTGCTAAAATACATAAACATGATTGAGTACGAAATTCTACCTCAAACACATAAAACATTTGTGCAAGTTGCAATGATTCGGTTAATGCTTTCCTAACATCCTCTAATACCAATTCACGAAAATCCTGATAGACATAAATTTTTCGTAGGGGTTTAGCATTGCTAAACCCAAATCCCGCGTATTTGTATCATTATTAAAGTGAAATGGGATAAGAGTAAACAACAGGCTGTTTATAACTAAGTCTTATTATCCAAACACTCATCACCAATTAAACTTGCAAAAATTTTTATAGAGCCTATAGTTATATATAAGCATTAACTTGTTATGTGATTTTAGCTACTTATAGAAATATTAAATTTTTATAAAAATTACAACAGATATAAAAATGAATTAATTCCTTGCTATCTTAATTCAATTGATATTTTGCGTCGTACATCTGAAGAAAAGCGACCGGATAACTATCAATAATCAATTGCTGATTGTGAATAGGGTTTAGAACTGGACTAAGTGCGCTCGCACCCCTTTGACGAATCGCTAAATACCTCAAGTCCTTGTGTGTTTAGCCTTTGGTATCCAAGTATTAATAAGAAAAGAGTAAGAAACGCCAACAGTATAGAAACGTGGCTGTTGTATCATTGGAACCACAAAAATCACTGATTGCGAAGGCAGTAACGGCTGTTTCATGTATGTATTGGAGCAGCCTAAGCTTTTCCGTACTATAAAAGTAGCCCATCTTTTGAAAGCCGATACTCTTACAGCCACAACAGAGCAAAAGTGTTGAAGGTTCGCACCCATCCAAAACGCTTGGGGACAAGACTTTCTTGTTTAATACTTTAGGTATTTCTGATTTATTTCTTTCGCCCAGCATTGGCGGCTAATTCCGCATTTATCACAATTAAATTGACAAATCTAGCATTAGTCATCGCATAGGAAGCGGAACCCACTTTTGGAAACCTTCTAAATGATTCCAGTAAGCTAAATAACCAGTGAATGCCCAAATCAGCGCAGCTATGATCAGCACCGCCGCACCAATTAAGCGCCAATTTCGGTTAGCTTTCCAATAGAGAGTTGGTGCAGCAAAAATGCCACCCAAGCCGGTGAGAATAAAACCTATTCCTGACATTAATGGTTGCCGTGTCATGTTCAAGTTAATGATGCGTACACCGACCACGATCGCAGCCAAGCCAGCAAAAAAAGCATAAATTGCAATTGTCAGCAAATCCCAACCTAACGAAAGTGCGATCGCTGACGCAATGAACAAAATTCCGAACAATACCGTAGTTTCACCAAAAGCAATGTTAAAACTACCACCAACTGGCCAAGTAAATATCATGTGTAATCCAGTTGTTAAGGCGATCGCACCTGTAATTCCAAAGCCAGGAATCCACTGTTTCTGATTAGCGTTATCTATCCCTCGATACACGTAATCTGCCAGTAAAATTAACCCGGCTACCATATTGATCAACATGAGTGTGATGTAGTCGATAAACATGATTAATGTCTGAATGTATTTCTAGGTTGATTTACTGTTTTATTTCACTCATTAAGTGCTGTAGGTATAGGCTGATTTAGGAAGCGTAAAAAGAAAAAATTGTTTAAGGTATCAAATATCGCTTCGTCAGTACAAGCTACTTTACCTCATTCTCTGCCGTGCTTTCTTGAGGGAACACAGCAGCTTTTTATGCTGATAGATGGTTAAGTGTTACGATCTTGGCATATTCCGAGTGCTTATTTTAAGTTAATACAAACGAACAAAACACACAGTTAGAAGCATAGCTTTCCCCTAGAGCATACTATTTACAGGAGCAGTATGAGCCGAAAAAGATGTCACAATAGACACTTTGCAAAATGTTTAGCAGTAAAACTTAACATAGGTGTCTATCAAGACTATTTTCCAGGTGTATCCGCCCTTTGGTAGACTTGAAGACTGGAAGAGCTAGATAAAACGACGCTAAGTCAAGCAATTGAGAGGGCGACTCTGTGGAAAATACACTTGGGTTAGAGATTATTGAGGTAGTAGAACAAGCCGCGATCGCATCCTCAAAGTGGATGGGCAAAGGCGAAAAAAACATTGCTGACCAAGTAGCAGTGGAAGCCATGCGGGAGCGGATGAACAAAATTTATATGCGTGGTCGCATTGTCATTGGCGAAGGCGAACGTGACGATGCCCCTATGCTGTATATTGGCGAAGAAGTAGGTATCTGCTCCCGTCCAGATGCCAAAGACTTCTGTAACCCAGATGAATTGGTCGAAATCGACATCGCTGTTGACCCCTGTGAAGGTACAAACCTGGTAGCATACGGACAACCTGGTTCGATGGCTGTCTTGGCAATTTCGGAAAAAGGTGGATTATTTGCTGCTCCTGACTTCTACATGAAGAAGTTAGCAGCACCTCCAGCAGCTAAGGGCAAGGTAGACATCAACAAGTCAGCAACAGAAAACCTCAAGATTCTCTCCGAGTGTCTAGATCGCTCTATCGAAGAACTTGTGGTAGTTGTCATGAAGCGCGAACGCCACAACGATTTGATTAAAGAAATCCGCGACGCTGGGGCGAGAGTGCAACTGATTTCCGATGGTGATGTGGGTGCAGCCATCTCTTGTGGTTTTGCTGGAACTAACATCCACGCGCTGATGGGTATTGGTGCTGCTCCTGAAGGTGTAATTTCCGCAGCCGCCATGCGTGCTTTGGGTGGACACTTCCAAGGTCAACTGATCTACGATCCAGCAGTAGTGAAAACAGGTTTGATTGGAGAAAGTAAAGAAGCCAACCTTGATCGTCTGAAGTCTATGAATATCAATGACCCCGATAAGGTCTACGATGCTCATGAACTAGCATCTGGTCAAACCGTGCTGTTCGCTGCTTGCGGTATTACCTCTGGTAACTTAATGCAAGGTGTACGCTTTTTCAAGGGTGGAGCAAGAACTCAAAGCTTAGTTATTTCCAACCAGTCAAAAACTGCTCGTTTTGTGGATACCATTCACATGTTTGAAGAGCCTAAGACCGTGCAATTGCGATAAATAGTGAGGAGTTAGGAGTAATGAATTCTATTCCTAACTCCCCACTGACCATTCACCACTTACCAATTAACATTTAGCAATTACCATTTAGCAGATGAATATAGCAGTGGTGGGGTTAAGCCATAAAACAGCCCCAGTAGAAATTCGGGAAAAGCTGAGTATTCCAGAACCACAAACCGAAAGCGCGATCGCTCAACTTACCAGCTATCCCCATATTGACGAAGTTGCCATTCTGAGTACTTGTAACCGTCTGGAAATTTATATCGTGACTGGTGAAACAGAACACGGTATCCGGGAAGTAACTCAGTTTCTGGCTGAATACAGCAAATTGCCTGTAATCTCTTTGCGACATCACCTGTTTATGTTGTTGCATGATGATGCAGTGATGCATATGATGCGGGTGGCAGCTGGGTTAGATAGTTTGGTACTCGGAGAAGGTCAAATTCTAGCTCAGGTGAAGAATACTCACAAACTGGGGCAGCAATACAACGGTATAAAAACAATTTTGAATCGCTTATTTAAGCAAGCACTAACAGCTGGCAAGCGGGTGCGGACTGAAACTAGCATTGGTACTGGCGCAGTCTCTATCAGTTCGGCAGCAGTGGAGTTAGCACAGATGAAAGTGGCAAATTTAGCTGCTTGTCGAGTGGCAATTCTCGGTGCTGGTAAAATGTCGCGCTTATTGGTGCAGCACCTAATTTCTAAAGGGGCTGGGCAAATTAATATTTTAAATCGCTCTCGTGAACGTGCCCTAGAATTGACCAAACAATTCCCCGATCAGCCTCTCGAAATTCATCCACTATCGGAAATGATGGCAGTAATTGCTAACAGCGATTTGGTATTTACAAGTACTTCGGCCACAGATCCGATCCTTGACCGCGCCAAGTTAGAAATAGTTTTAGAGCCTAACCAGCCTCTGATGCTATTTGATATTTCCGTACCACGTAATGTCCATGCAGACGTGAATGGATTAGCCAATGTGCAAGCGTTTAATGTGGACGATTTGAAGGCTGTAGTAGCGCAAAACTACGAAAGCCGCCGGAAGATGGCCCAAGAAGCCGAAAAAATACTAGATGAAGAAGTAGAGGCATTTGATGTTTGGTGGCGATCGCTAGAAACTGTCTCCACTATTAGCTGTCTGCGAAATAAAGTCGAAACCATCCGCGAACAAGAATTGGAAAAAGCATTGTCGCGCTTGGGTTCGGAATTCGCAGAAAAACATCAAGAGGTAATCGAAGCTTTAACAAGAGGAATAGTTAACAAAATTTTACATGATCCGATGGTGCAATTGCGAGCGCAACAGGATGTCGAAGCTAGACGTCGATGTATGCAGACTCTGCAAATGCTATTTAACTTAGATGCAGAAGAACAATTTAGCTGAAATCAACAGCTATGTTCTCATGGTGCGTTAGTGTAATTGCTAATGCACCACTTATGCTATTGGCATAGGAATTTAGTCAGGCGATCGCATACCAACTTACATAAGCGCTATTCTGCAACGCCAACAATTAAATACAACCAATATCCTGAAGCATAGTTAAATGCTGCTGCACAGGTGCAATGGTATTTGCGGCAATCATGCCACTAGCAGCGGCTGCTGGTAAACCAATACCCGGAAATGTCGAATCTCCACAGCACATCAACCCTGGTAGAGGTGTACCAGGGCCGGGAAACATACCAACTCCTGCTTTAATAGCCGGGCCATAAGAACCTCGATGGCGACGTAGAAAGCGTTCATGAGTCAGAGGTGTACCCACAAGACTAACTTCGCAACGAGAACGAATATCTGGAATGATGCGTTCCAAAGCTTGCCACATTACCTCTGCACGCAAAAGCTTTTGTTGGGCATATTCTTGGCTTTTCCTGTCCATTCCCTGCCAAAGAGCATACGGCTCATTACCAGGTGTGTAGGCATGAATCATGTGCTTGCCTGGTGGTGCTAGCGATGGGTCGAGAATTGAAGGAATTGATATCAATACAACGTTCTGAGGTGCTGTCACTCCCATTTCCCAGTTGTTGACAACGATGTAATGACACGCCAAATTTGATTGTAATCCTTGGGCATCAATGCCAAGATGCAGATGCATGAAGCTATCGCACTCAGGCGTTGCTTGCCTTTTAGCGCGAAACTTTTGTGGCACTGCCTTCTCTGGCAGCAGCTTCAATGTATCCCAAACCGACGCACCAGAAACAACTGCCCGCTGTGCCCGGATTTCCTTACCATCACGTAGACGCACACCTACTGCACGGTTATCTTCTACAAGCACTTGCTCCACATGAGCGCCAAGTAATAGTTGACCACCGCGACGCTTTAGCCCTTGCACTAGGGCATCAACTAAAGCACCGCTACCACCAATGGGATAGTCAAGTACGACACCTGGACGATACCAATCAGCAAACATAAACGCTACCTCTGCCGCACTCGTACCATCTGCTGGCAGCCCGGAGAGTAGAAAGGACAGCATATTGAGCCAGTTACGTGTAAATGGGTCTTTGACAACGCCATCGATAATTTGGCTGAAAGGCCCGGTAAGCTTGGTAATATTTGTAACATGGCTAAATAGGGATGGAGCAAATCGGCTCACAGTTTTAACTGCACCCCAATCAAAGCGCAATGCGGCTGATGGTATGGCTGTTGCTGCACTAGCTAGTGGTTCCATTACACGCTGGAGTTGCTGCCATTCGGCTACAGCATCATCACCACGAAATTTCATCAGCACTTCACAAAATTGTTCAGCACCAACTGATGTATCAAAATCACCTTCTGGCAAACAGCATCCCCAAGTATCGTAGGTGACGCACGGTAGCTGAGAACCGATTGCGTCTAGTACTTGCCGCAGGGGGTTAGCAGAGGGACTGTAGGATAATCCAGAGTAAAGTGATGGCCCTGAGTCAAATTTGAAGCCATTGCGTTCAAAAGCGTGGGCTGCACCACCGGGGATAGAGTGGCTTTCGCAAACTATGACATCAAAACCATACCGCGCCAAAAGTGCAGCACAACTTAAACCACCAATACCGCTACCAATGACAACTACATCTGGCTTCAACAAATTTTGTCTCCCTATTACTTTTGTAAAAACACCCAAGCCGCTTCAACTTTGAATTTTATACTTTTATAAAGAGGCGATCGCAAATGAGGAATACAACCACTCACTGTGTTCTGGGGCAATAAGCAAGGTATTTTGACTGTGCATAGCCCATCAAAGGAGCTGAAATTGGTACCCAACCACCTTTTCCTCGTGCAATTACAACATTTTGACCATTAGAAACTACTCCCACCCTGGCTGAATTATTAGAAGGAGCTGTTCGCACCACCAACCCACCATTAGCGGTAACCTTGCGACAAAAGTTTAGCTCAGGGGGTGTTGCGGCTTGTGAGGCTTGGCATGAGGCAAGAAAATTAGTATGTAATATGTATCCATTAACAGGAGAGGAAATTGCTACCCAGCCATTTTTCCCGCGATTTTCAACTGTGACATTTCTTCCATAGTCTAGAAGGCCAACAATACGACTATTAACTGATGGCCCTTGCCAGACATAAAGGCCATTCCTTGCCATAATCCGGCGACAGTTACTTGAATATTGCGCTAGTTGATATTCACCCTGTTTTTTTTGCAATGTGCTTTCTGAGGCAGAAGTTTGAATTTCTTGATTTTTACTCGTACTAACAGCGAGTGAAGGAGTTGCAAAACCTGTTGCAGTCAACAATAGCACAGTGCTTAAAATTGAGTATTTTTGGCAAATAAAATTAAATTTCATCCTCAAATCTCTCATTTTTTATTAATTATTTTTGTTTTGATAAACCTAGAAAAATGTTCTATTATTTTATTTTTGATTTTAGATTACTAAATTAATTACTTATCTAAAACTTAAGGTAATACACATCTTTTACCATCAATGCCAATATTTAGTACTGGTATCAATCAATTTTTAAGCTGCTATGCTAGAAATTTAATATCTTATATTTAAAAAACATCTTCTTTAAGAGAGAGCCAATATTCATCCCAATGACATAAACGAAAAAATAAGCAATAACACTTAAATTTTGCTAAGAACTATTGCGAAATAGAAATCTATAGTTAATACACAATAAATATTTGTAGGGAAGAGTACTAGCTTAAAATCAGATCTAGAAGTATAAAAAAGCTTGGTTGTTTGGAGCCTTGCGATCGCCTCTTGTAGTATTAAACTCAGCAAAAATTGCCATCATGAGTATTATTGTCTTTGGCAGCATCAATATAGACTTAGTAGCAACAACACCTCGGTTGCCAATTACGGGAGAAACACTGTTAGGGCATGATTTTTTTCAAGTACCGGGAGGCAAAGGCGCAAATCAAGCGGTTGCCTTAACACGATTGGGAATTCCTACTCAAATGATAGGGCGTGTAGGGGCAGATAATTTTGGTACAGAATTGATTAACAATTTGCAAACATCTGGTGTCCAGACTGACAATATTGTTGTGGATGAAGCTGTTAGTTCTGGAGTTGCCATTATCGCTGTAGATGATAATGGCGGCAACCAAATTATTGTTATTCCTGGCGCTAATGGGCGTGTGAATAATGAAGATGTAGAAAGATTGTCTCCTTTATTAGGGAGAGCTTCAACACTGCTTTTACAATTTGAAATTCCCCTTTCTGCTGTGGTGGCTGCTGCTAAAGCGGCACGAAAAGCAGGAGTAAAAGTTATTCTCGACCCAGCACCCGCACAATCTGATATCCCAGATGAACTTTACCCGTTGGTAGATATCATTACACCGAATGAAGTTGAAGCAGGGCAATTAGTAGGTTTTGCTGTAGATGGCGAAGAGTCGGCAGCAAAAGCAGCAGCAATTTTATTACAAAAGGGTGTGAAATGTGCGATCGCCAAACTTGGTACTAAGGGCGTTTTCTGTGCCACAAATGAGGAAACTTTTTTTGTCCCTGCATTTTCAGTTAATGCCGTTGATACAGTAGCCGCTGGCGATGCCTTTAATGGCGGTTTGGCAGCGGCACTTTATGAAGGACTTTCTCTGCATCAAGCAGTTGTTTGGGGTGCAGCAGCGGGTGCTTTAGCCGCAACGAAACCAGGGGCGCAAACTTCTTTGCCTGATAGGTTGACGTTTGATGCGTTTCTAAAGGAAAGGGGTTTTTAATGAACCGCAAAGGACATAGAGGAGACTATTAACTTTTGCTTATTGCCTTATTGACAAATGGTCAATGAAAAATGGCTCTTTCAAGCCAAAGGCAAAAAATGTAATCAGATACAATCGCATTGTCACCCAATACAATCGCATTGTCACCCGATACAATCGCATTGTCACTCGATACAATCGCATTGTCACTCGATACAATCGCATTGTCACTCGATACAATCGCATTGTTACCCAATACAATCGCATTGTCACTCGATACAATCGCATTGCATTGCGATGCGTTAACATAGCACGCTAATATTTCCAGGCAAAGGGGATGAAGGAAAAAAATAACCAATGCCCTATGCCCCATGCCCCATGCCTACTTGCCGATATCCTCATTCCACAGTTCTGGATTAGTTTCAATAAATTCACTCATCATTTTTTCGCATTCATCAAGACTTAGATCAATTACTTCCACGCCGTGAGATATCATAAATTCTTTAGCACCAGGAAAAGTTTTAGACTCTCCGGCAATAACTTTTTTAATGCCAAATTGCACTACTGCCCCAGCGCATAAGTAACAAGGCATTAAGGTTGAGTAGAGTGTTGTACCTCTGTAGTTCCCGACTCTGCCAGCGTTGCGGAGACAATCAATTTCGGCGTGGGTGACAGGATCGCCATCTTGTACACGCTTGTTGTGTCCTTTGCCGAGAATTTTGCCATCCTTGACAAGAACCGAACCAATGGGAATTCCACCTTCTTGTCTGCCTTGTTTTGCTTCTTGAATAGCAGCTTGCATAAATTCATCCATTGTTTAATTCTCCTTGTATGTCAAAACAACTCGTATTAATGGATCACGATGGCGGTATAGATGATTATTTGGCAACTATGCTGCTGTTGACGATGGATCATGTTGAACTCCTCGGCGTTGTCGTGACTCCAGCTGATTGCTATATCCAACCAGCAGCTAGTGCTACACGTAAAATCTTAGATTTGATGGGATTCTCTCATATCCCGGTTGCCGAAAGCACGGCGCGCGGTATCAACCCTTTTCCCTATCTTTATCGCCGTGATTCTTTTATCGTTGACCATTTACCAATTCTCAATCAAAGCGAAACTGTTAATACTCCCTTAGTTGCCCAAACAGGCCAAGATTTTATGGTCAGGGTTCTGCGTGAGGCTACTGCACCAGTAACTTTGATGGTAACCGGGCCGTTGACGACAGTAGCAGTGGCCTTAGATAAAGCACCGGACATTGAAGCAAAAATTCAAAAGATAGTCTGGATGGGAGGTGCTTTAAATGTCCCAGGTAATGTAGAAAAAAATTGGGAACCTGGACAAGATGGTTCTGCTGAATGGAATGTTTATTGGGATGCCGTTTCAGCAGCGCGAGTGTGGCAAACCCAAATTGAAATCATTATGTGTCCTTTAGATTTAACTAATAATGTGCCAGTGACATCGGAGATAGTTTACAAAATGGGGCGACAACGCCACTATCCTGTTTCTGATTTAGCAGGGCAATGCTATGCACTAGTTATTCCCCAAGATTATTATTGTTGGGATGTGCTGGCGACGGCTTATCTTGGACACCCGGAATTTTATCAACTACGCGAGTGGGAAACAGAAATTATTACTACTGGTCTTAGTCAAGGGCGTACTAAAGTAGTGCCTAGTGGTCGAAAGATTTATGCGATGGACAAGGTAGATAAAGAGGCGTTTTACGCTTATATTTTGCAGCAATGGGCACGTTGAGTTTTTCGTGAATAACAAGATCCCCGACTTCTTTAAGAAGTCGGGGATCTAAGGTTATCAATTTTTACAAATTATATCATGTCCGTTTAAATAACTGTCATTGCGACCGAAGGGAAGCAATCACAAAATTTTTGTGATTGCTTCGTTTCACTTCGTTGCACTCGCAATGATGTTTTATAAGTGATCGGCTGAACATGATATTACTTGTTAACTTTCAGGAAATTTAATCCTAAAAAAAGAGCAGCAACGCTACCTGCTACAGAGATTTCACCCTGAGCAATTTTATCTAAAACTGATTCTACAGGAATTAATAATACTTCAATTTCTTCTGTGATATCTAGCTGTTGTTCTTCTACTTTAATTACATTTTCGGCTAAAAATAAATGTATTTGATTGGTATCTTTACTCGGCTTATCGTAAAGTGTGGCAATTTTTTTCACTTGTTGAGCAACATAACCAGTTTCTTCTACCAATTCTCTAACTGCTGCTACTTCAGCACTCTCTTGATGTGGGTCAAAACTACCAGCCGGTAATTCTATGAAAAATTCACCGACTGCGTGTCTATATTGACGTACAAAAATAATTTCTTGATTAGTAGTTATAGGTAAAATTAAAGCTACATCCGGTTTAATATTAACAAAATAATCATCTATAAGTTTTCCATTCGGTAATTCGATTTCATCTTGCCTTACCTGACACCAGTGATGATTTAAAACCATTACTGATTTACGGATTTTCCATTTCTCTAACTTTTTCATAGATGCAGTAAAATCTGACGACAATATGTATAAAACTTTGGTAATAAACTTGAATGTAAAAAAGTATAACAGATGTATAAGAGCATCTAAAAATTAAACTTAAACTGTGTTGTTTGCCTAAGCAATCAAGCACATATATTATGCAAATAGATGTCAAAATATTTACAGTTAACAAGCGATTCCCTTTAAAAATTAGTCGGGGCACAACGGCACAAACAACAAATGTGTGGGTAAGTATTTCCCAAGATGGGATTGAAGGCTGGGGGGAAGCATCACCATTTGGGGTAGGCAATTATTCGCAAGCAACTGAGCAAATCAAGGATGCTTTGCAACAAGTTGCACCTCGACTGCAAGTTTTTAGCCCTTTACAGCGGCAGCAAATTGAACAAGAGTTAAAAACAGCGCAGGTTCCTTCCTCAGTTAGAGCTGCACTGGATATGGCAATGCACGACTGGCTAGGTAAGCGTGTAGGACTACCGCTATGGCAAATCTGGGGGTTAGATCGTAATGCCATAGTGCCAACTTCAGTGACAATTGGCATTAATTCCCCAGAAGGGGCGAGGGCTAGGGCGCGAGACTGGTTACAATTTACCGATGTTCGCCTGTTTAAGGTGAAGTTAGGTAGCCCGGATGGTATAGAAGCAGACCGTAAAATGTTATTAGCCGTAAAAGAGGAAGCACCACATCTAGAATTATTTGTTGATGCTAACGGTGGTTGGAGTTTAGAACACGCTATTGAGATGTGTAATTGGCTAGCTGATTTAGGTATAAAGTATGTAGAACAGCCGCTGCCACGGGGACAGGAAAAAATTTTAACCCAGCTAAAGGAGCATACACCCCTGCCTATATTTGTCGATGAAAGTTGCTTCACCAGTGCAGATATTCCCCAATTAACAAACTATGTGGACGGCATTAACATCAAAGTCATGAAATCAGGAGGCTTAACAGAGGCAATGCGAATGGTACATACAGCGCGAGCCTATGGGTTGCAAGTAATGTTCGGTTGCTATTCTGATAGTTCGCTAGCCAATACAGCAGCGGCACAACTAGCGCCACTAGCTGATTATTTAGATTTAGACAGTCACCTCAACTTAATCGATGACCCATTTACAGGTGCATTGATTCAAGAGGGGAAAGTTTTACCCAATGATTTACCTGGTTTGGGGGTACAATACAGTGCGTCTGCCACTTAATCAACGAATAGCCATCCTGCTGCATGAGGGAACCACTGGAACTCAGGGCAAAACAGGGCTGTCAATTTTACGCTACAGTGAAGCTCCAATAGTTGCCGTAATTGACCGAGAATGTGCTGGCAAATCCTTGCCAGAATTAACAGGTATCAAACGTAATGTTCCAATTGTGGCATCGGTAGCCGCGGCCTTGGAATACAAGCCTGAAGTTTTAGTAATCGGCATTGCCCCAAAAGGCGGTGTTGTGCCAGATGACTATTGGCCGGAAATCAAAACCGCCCTAGAAGGTGGAATGTCGTTGGTTAACGGTTTGCATACACCATTGGCAAGCATCCCAGAGTTAAATGCACTCCTCAAACCAGGACAAATAATTTGGGATGTACGCAAAGAACCGCCGAATTTAGGTGTTGCTAGTGGTTTGGCGCGAACTCTTCCTTGTCGGCGGGTGTTGACTGTGGGAACGGACATGGCAATTGGCAAAATGTCGACTAGCCTAGAGATGCATTGGGCATCACGACTCAGGGGTTGGCGTTCTAAGTTCTTGGCTACAGGTCAAACTGGTGTGATGTTAGAAGGGGATGGCATAGCATTGGATGCAGTAAGGGTAGACTTTGCTGCTGGTGCTGTGGAACAGATGCTAGTGCGTTATGGCAAAAACTATGACATCTTGCATATTGAAGGACAAGGTTCACTGTTACATCCTGGTTCTACAGCAACGCTACCCCTAATCCGTGGTTCACAACCAACCCAACTAATACTAGTACATCGGGAGGGGCAAACTCATAACCGCAATAATCCTCATGTACCGATTCCCCCTTTACCAGAAGTAATTCGGCTTTATGAATCTGTCGCTAGTGCAGGAGGTGCTTTTGCACGAGTACCTGTAGTTGCTATAGCTTTAAATACTGCTCATTTAGATGATTCTGCGGCTAAAGAGGCGATCGCACAAACAACAGCAGAAACTGGGCTACCATGTACTGATGCAGTTCGCTTTGGTGCAGGGATACTGCTTGATGCAGTAATGAAGAATTAGGTTTTATTGTTGCCCAAAACTCTATAAATGAATACGATTCAGATAAGAGTTGATCCTCCCTAACCCTCCTTAAAAAGGAGGGAATTAAGCCCCCTTTTCTAAGGGCAGGGCCGTTTCATTCGTTGCTGTTTGAGATTTGTCAAGAGGATAATCTCACGCAAAGGCGCAAAGGCGCAAAGAAAAACAACGTATTTAGGGCTTAAGGCGCAAAAATTTTTTCCCAAAATTGTGGGCAAGCCCTAAATTTTAATCTCTTTGACCCTTGTAATTTTAACCATTTGAGGGTTAATGCTGAGAAGACTCGCTTAATAGATTTTTTTAATACTTTTCAAACATCCTCTCAGCCTCACGAGCTTTTTGGAATCTTTCGAGTATTTGCGTCGCCACAGTTTCACCATCCAAACCTTCTCCACGTTCAATTTCTGCAATTGCAACATCAACTTTTTGCTGGGTATCTTCTACCCATTGAACATAGTCAGAATTTAATTTTTCTAGCAGTTGAAATGCTATATCAATTACTTCATCTGCATTTGTAAATCTGCCAGTGGCAATTTGGGCTTGGATAAATTGCTCGTGTTCGGGTTTGAGTTTAATATTCATGATTTATCCTTAAACTTAGAAATCCGCTTTACCCAGATACTACTAAATTCTAGAAAAGGCATAAGGAGTTGAGGGCATAGATATGAGAACTGCTCAACCTCCCAAAATATTCTTTGCTACAACCTCAAACCCCTACTATCTCAAATTTCGTTCTCAAGGTATCACCGCGATGCAATCAATCTCTACCAACACATTCTTAGGTAAACGCGATACCTCAACGCAAGCACGTGCTGGCGCTGTGTCTTCAGGAAAATATTTAGCATAAACCGCATTCACGGCGGCAAAATCATTCATATCAGCCAGAAATACAGTGGTTTTAACCACATCTTGGAAAGTTGCACCGGCTGCTGCCAAGATAGCTTCCAAATTAGCTATTACCTGCTCAGTTTGCTTTTTAACATCATCAGTGTAGACAACATCACCAAGCCGGGGATCGATCGCAATTTGTCCAGCCACAAATAACATTTGGCCAGAAGCTGCGATCGCTTGATTATATGGCCCTACTGGTTCGGGTGCATTATCAGTATGAATTACTTTACGAGTCATAGATACTACTGTCTCTAACGATGCTTGCTGTTTGCCGATTTTCACTTCAGAGGCGATCGGCTTATATATTTCTCCATCAGGCATTATCGCACCAGTTAGGTCAGCATCTTGAAGATTAGCTCCGTAGACATGAGAAGAGGTCAAATCAGCCTTCTTTAAGGTTGCTCCACTTAGATTTGCTTTCATCAAATCCGCTTGTTGTAAATCTGCTCTCTCTAAATTTGTTCCTTGTAAACAAGCTTTCCTGAAATTTGTACCTCTCAGGTTTGCCGCACCCAGATCAGCCTCAGCTAGATTTATACCAGATAAATTTTGTTGAGTTAAATTAACACCCCGAATTTTCGCTCCCTGGAGATTAGCATCTTTCAATATCACACTGTTGAGGTTTGCTTGACTCAAATCAGATCTAAATAAGTTAGCCCCACTGAAATTAGTACCACTCAGGTTAGCTCTAACAAGATTTGCTTCTCTTAATGAGGCTTCAGTTAGATTGCTAGAGTTTAAATTGGTATCACTCAGATTGGCATTATCCAGGCTGGCATTACTGAATTTAGAGCTATTGATGGTTGATCCACTCAAATCAGCACTAGTCAAATCTGCCCAACTCAAATTTAAATGAGAACTTTCCACCAACCCACTCAAATTTGTGCCTGTCAAGGATGCCCTAGTAAGGTTAGTGCCATGAAGCAATCCCTTACTTAGGTTAGCATCATTCAAATTCGCTCCTGTCAAATCTGCACTTGTTAGATCTATCCCACTTAGATTTGCGCCTTTGAGGTTGACTCCTCTAAGATTTTCTTTCTCAAATTTCCGTTGACCTTGTGCGTATTTTTTTAAAAGTTCCTCAGCGTCCATCATGCACCTTTAAATACCATTGACACAGTATAGTCTCGATAATTTTGTGTCACAGGTATTCTTCTCTTCTCTTACTTTGCGCCCTCTGCGTCCTTTGCGGTTCGTTACCCTAACCCAACAAGGGACGTATCCCATAATGCCGATATCGCCAATAATCCCGCAGAATGCGATTGTGGTCAAAACATAAATTATCTGGCACACACCAAGACTCAAAAATCCCGATATTCTTGGCATCATCACCCGCTTTCGGTTCCCCTTTCGCCGTTGCCAAAAACACAATACTAATTGTGTGCTGACGCGGATCGCGGCTGGGATCAGAATACACCAGCAATTGTTCAACTAACTCAACCTGCAAACCCGTTTCTTCCTCAGCTTCGCGTCGCGCCGCTACTTCCACCGCTTCCCCGTAATCTACAAAACCACCGGGGATAGCCCAACCTAAGGGCGGATTATGTCTTTCAATTAACACTATTGGTAGATGAGGCCGATCCACCAGTTCAATGATGATATCTACTGTCGGCGCGGGATTTCGGTAAGTCATATGCAGTATTAAGTATTAAGTAGTAAATATTAGTTTTCTTAGTGATTTATTACTTTCTGTACAGACCCGCCTAACGGCAGCTATTAAAGCATACTCTGCCGTGATAAATTCGATGGCATCGCTTCCTCCTACATAAATCAGGTAAAATATGCCTTTTCCAAGATCCAGCGGCATTTTGCTGCATCCTACTTCTTTTCCCAGCCGATTTGGTATTGGGGATTTAGGCTTAGAAGCTTATCACTTTATTGATTTTCTCAAAGACACCTACCAACGATATTGGCAAGTTTTACCTTTAGGCCCTACTGGGTATGGCAACTCGCCATATATGTCCTACTCAGCAATGGCAGGAAATCCGCTGTTGATTAGCCCGGAAAAACTCCTAAATGATGGTTTTTTGGCTGAAGAAGACTTCGCAAACTTACCAACATTTCCAACAGATAAAGTAGATTTTGAGCAGGTTGCACCAATAAAAATTGAGTTACTGAAAAAAGCCTGCGAGAACTTTAAAACCAAGGCAACATCTTTCCAGCAGAAAGCATTTGCAGGTTTTTGTGATAGTAAAGCTTATTGGCTAGATGATTATGCCTTATTTATGGCGCTAAAAGATAGCCAAGATAATGCTAGCTGGCATACTTGGAAACCAGAACTAGCCAAGCGTAAACCTGAAGCATTAGATCAAGCGCAACGGCAGCTAACTACAGAAATTTTTTATTATAAGTTCGTCCAATACGCGTTTTTCCAGCAATGGTCAGAACTTAAAACCTACGCTAATATGCGCGGCATAGAGATTATTGGGGATATTCCAATTTATGTAGCTCATGATAGTGCCGACGTTTGGGCAAATCCTGATATCTTTTGCCTAGATGAAGAGACAGGAGAAGCCGCACAAATGGCTGGTGTTCCACCAGATTACTTTAGCGCTACGGGTCAATTGTGGGGTAACCCAGTTTATGACTGGAAGGAATTACAAAAACAAGACTTCAAGTGGTGGTTACTGCGCTTTGAGGCGATGTTAGATTATGTAGACATTATTCGCATTGACCACTTCCGCGGATTTGAAGCTTTTTGGGCTGTACCCCAAGGTGAAGAAACTGCCATTAATGGCGAATGGGTGAAAGCGCCTGGAGAAGCTTTTTTTGAAGCAGTTAAACAAAAGTTGGGCAAGCTACCTGTATTGGCTGAAGATTTGGGAGTAATCACGCCAGAGGTAGAAGCACTGCGCGATAAGTTTGAATTTCCGGGAATGAAAGTTTTGCATTTTGCATTTGGTTCTGATCCTGGCAATCCATTTTTACCTTTTAATTATCCACGAAACGCTGTAGTTTACACCGGAACCCACGACAATAACACAACCATTGGTTGGTTTGAGACAGCTAATGAACAAGAAAAGCGCGACTTGTTGCTTTATTTAGGTTGTTTCAGTTCCGAAGGCATCCACTGGGATGTAATTCGACTAGCTTTAAGTTCTATAGCTAATCAGGCGATTATTCCTTTGCAAGATGTTTTAGGATTGGGAGCCGAAGCGCGAATGAATTTTCCCAGCATTGCTGAAGGTAACTGGGAGTGGCGCTACTCTGAGGAAGCTTTGACCAAGGAATTAATTGAGAGGCTGAGAATTCTCACTAAATTATATGGACGCGTTCCTATAGAGTCCTGAGCCATCGGTTCTGAGTGCTGAGTGTAACTGTGAGCAATCAGCACTTAGAACTTAAGACTCAGCACTCTTTAAAACCTGGGTTTAGCAGCAATTTTGACTTCTTCAACTTTTCCTAATTCTCCCATTTGCTTGGCTTCTTGCTGATTGACACTCATCAGTACACCGCCAGCATTATCAGTTTTCACTGTTAGTTGCTCTTGGGCTTTCCAAGTGCGATGTGTACCTTGTGGCAAAGTCCCTTCAAACTCTGTTTTGCCATCTGCTACTACACGAATCCACGATGATGCCTTCAATGTGACGCCAATCTGCACTGGCTGAACATCTTGAGTGGTGTTGAGAGCATTGACGGCGGTTTTAGACTGTGATGATTGCTGTAATTTGGTTAACTCTGCTAGGGGAACTGACTCTTTATCTAGGGTTGGCTTGGTTTCGCTATTATTTGCTTGCAAGCCATAATTGTCCATTAGCTGAGACAAGCCGCTGACAGCACTGACAATCAGAACTATATAAACTACGTAAAGATGAAGAGGACGGAATTGGGGAATTGGTATCGGTTTCTTAGCAGTCTCAATGTTGACGCGCTGATAACCACCAATAGGAAAATTGCTGGCAAATTCCGTTCCATTAAAACCCAGTGCATCAGCAAATTGTCTGATTAAGCCCTGAATATAAACCGGTTCTGGCAGATCATTTAAATTACCTTCTTCAATCGCCTGTAACAGCCGCTTAGAAATCTTTGTCATTACAACAACTTCTTCTAAAGACAGGCCTTTTTCTTGACGCGATGCCCAAAGTTGAGCGCCAATTTCTGTCAACTTTTCGGCCTGTTGTTGCTCTAGCGAAACTGCTGGCTCCTGATTATCCTTCGTACTGAACCATCTCATGCTTGGTTACACTCCTTAACTCACCTGTATCTTGAATAGCAATGTGCTTTATTTGCTGTTGCAAAAAGCGAATTTCATCATCTTCGAGGAAACGATAGTTACCCTCTTTTAAACAAGGCTTTTTTGGTATTTGTAATTGAATCAGTCCTATAGCAGTCCGATGCAGCTTGATTACTGGGTAACCCAACTGTTGAGCTATACGGCGAATCTGGCGATTGCGTCCCTCTTGTAAAACAATTTCTAAGCTGCTGTGTGCAGCAGAACTTTCTATCAGGCGCACCTCGGCTGGTCGTGTTTTTCTTCCTTCTAAGATCACACCTTGACGCCACATTTGCAGTATTGCTTCGGGGGGATGTCCTTTGACTAATACGTGATAAGTCTTAGGAACACTGTGGCGTGGGTGGGTTAGCCCAAATGTCAGGTCACCATCGTTGGTAAGTATTAATGCCCCTGTCGATTCTGTATCTAAACGCCCAACTGGATGAATACCTGAACCTTCTCGTAATTCTTTTGGTAGTAAATCCAATACAGTTGTTCTTCCCTGAGGGTCGTAGCAAGTGGAAACGACTCCAGGAGGTTTGTGCAGCAACAGGTATATTAAAGCCGGACGCTGCTTATTAACTACGGGTTTGCCATCGATTGTGATCGTGTCTCTTTGGGGGTCAACTTTTTGACCTAATTCTGCCAATACTCCATTTATCCGCACACGCGATCGCCTAATCATCTCTTCGGCTTCGCGTCGTGAGGCTATACCCCATTGAGCTAGAATTTTTTGTAACCGTGCCTCCATGTGGAAATTGCTTATTTTTTCACTAACATTTAAATCATATTATTTGCATTTTGGAGTTAATAGCCATAAATATTACATTTAGGGCTTATTTAACTTTAGCCACTTGTTGAGTATATACCCATTAACAAAAAAGCAAGATGTCAGAGCAAAACTCAGAGGCCAAGACTACTGGTAAAATCCGGGTAATTACTAATATGCTCAAAACAGCTGTAAAGCTATGGTTGAGAGCACAAGTTAGTCAAGTATCGCAAATCGAAGTCGAAATTAGGGCGAGCGATCGCCAACTTCTTTCTGGAAGAATACCCTTCGTGTCTGTCTTTGCCGATCATGCTGTTTATCAAGGTCTCCATCTAGGACAAATTCAACTAGTTGCAGAAAAAATTCAGATTAACGTCGGGTCAATAATCAAAGGGCAACCACTGCGGCTGTTAGAAACAGTACCAGTGAATGGTGAGTTAATCGTCGAGGAGACGGATCTCAATTATTCCCTTTCATCTGAGTTATTATCGACTGCTTTGAATGATCTACTGGTTAAACTTTTACCAGAACACTGGGGAAAAACCAAGTCAATTGTTTGGGAAAAAATTATCCTTGGCAATAACCAAATTATACTGCGTGGAATTCTAACATCTCTAAGTAAATCTACGCTCTTGGAGGTTAGTATGGGCTTAACCTTAATTAGTGGCCATGAGCTACAACTGGCACCTATTCAAATTAAATACGACATCGCAGAACTAATAGAAAGTTATCCTGAGTACAATCTGGATCTTGGCCCAGAGGTGGATATTCAAGAACTGACCTTGATCCCAGGTAAGCTAGTATGTCGTGGGCGGATTAACGTTAACCCTTGAGAATTAAAAATTAAAAATTAACAATGATGATTCTTTATTTTTAATTAAGTTTTTCGCACCATCTGTTTCCAGTTAGAAGGGAAAATTTGTAGCAGCAACGCAGTAATTTACCATCGTTGCTATATCGATAGATTCCTATCTAATTATTTCTGATTGTTACAATAAAGATGAGTGAATACTCCCAAAAGTAACACTAAAGTCAATCAGTCCGCTAAGGAAATTGACAGCGATTTTAATGGGATCAGTTAGACAAACTTAAGCTTGAGAGAAAAGATACAAGAAAAAGAGATTTATCCTTGCCATTTTCTCCTAGCTTTTCCTTCCCTAATGCTGCAATTTGTATTACGCTCCACCAATAACTCCTATAAACTATTCGCACATATTTATATGTACCCCTGATTCACTTATCTGCGAGCAGAGGTAACAAAAGTGTCACGAAATAGTAGACCAGGGGAGCAGTAAAAATATAACTATCTGTGCGATCTAAAATGCCACCGTGTCCGGGGATCAACTGTCCTGAATCCTTGACACCAGCATCTCGTTTGAGCATAGACTCGGTAAGGTCTCCTAAAAGGCTAGCAATACCAATGAGTAAACCCAGTGTTGCGCCAGTATAAAGGGATCTAGGCAAATGAAGATAATACGCTCCTGCTAAACCCACAGCAACACTAGCACTAATGCCAAAAACGGCACCTTCAACAGTTTTTTTCGGGCTAATCTCAGAAAGACGAGTTTTCCCGAAAAATCTGCCAATAATATAAGCGCCGATGTCAGCTGCCCAAATGCACAGAAAAGTTAGTACTGTCGCTGTCAAACCTTGTGGTAGATAGGTGAGGTTGCTTTGATCGAGGATATCTGTCCAGCCTGTAGGCCAATAACCTCCCAAAGGTAGATTGCTAATAGCTTGACTACCGAGCGATCGCAACCGCACCCAGAAACTCGATAAATAACCTACATAAAATAGCCCCATGATTGAAGCGGAAACATCCGCAATCGTGGCCATTTTTGGTTGAAACAGTAGGTAAAAACAAATAAATGTGCCAGCTATTGGCATCACAGCATCAGCTAATGTGCCATCAAGCGTACAAATCACCAATAAGGCTTGGCTGACAACCATGGTGGTTTTAGCAGCAGGTGCTATAGCTCTAGCTCGCACCAAATTAAAATATTCCTGTTGTCCCAAAAAGACAACAATCGCAATCATAATAGTAAAATACCAGCCACCCAAAAGGGTCGCAAACAGAGCAAGGGCGATCGCAACAATTCCACTAATAATCCGAGACCAAGGCATAGAAGTATTTTGGATTAGGTATTGGGCATAGGGCATGGGGTATGGGGGAGGCAGTGCGTTGGTGAGGCAGCGACGGGTACGCAGGGGGTTTCCCCCAGGAGGAACTGCCGAAAGGGTTCCCCGGCTTGTAGACGCAAAGCGGCTTCCCGCAGGGTAGCAACTGCCGTCATGGGGGATTGGGCATTGGGGATTGGGCATTGGGGATTGGGCATTGGGGATTAAGTAAATTGCCCAGCCCCTTCCTTGTCCCACAGTCCCCTTGCCCCCTTGTCCCCTTATCCTCCTTGTCCCCCTTCCAGCCCCTAGTCCGTAGTGCAAAATTTATAGATTTAGTCTAGTTTCTCACCACTAAGGATAAAAATGGGATCTACAGCTGCAAAGGTTTGAGAAAAACCGCGCATCTCTAAGCGGTTGACCGCAGATTGGACGACTTCGATATTCCTTGCTCTTAATTGAGCAAAGCTTTGGGAAATAGCATACAAACTTTCTAAATTAGTTGCTGTAGCCACAACTCTACCCGTTGGTGGTAGATAATGCCACGCGGCTTGTAATATTTCTTGGATGGGCCGTCCTCCCTCAATGCAAACTCGGTGAGGAGCAACCTTGATTTCATGTAAACAATCTGGGGCGCTACCTTCAATGACTTCGACATTTTTCACTTCAAAGCGATCGCAGTTGCGCCGGATGAGGTTGGCTACTTCTTCATCCCGTTCCACAGCGATTATCTGTCCGCCTGGGCACAGCAGTCCTACCTCTACAGGAATTGTACCTGTCCCTGCACCAATATCCCACAACACGGAATCGGGTTGAAGTCGTAGTTGACAAATTAGTAATAGCCTAACTTCTCGTTGGCTCAGAGGAATTCCTGGTAAGTGCTCGAACAATTCATCGGGAATACCAGGGGTAGTGTAAGGCCAAAGTTGGGAGGGCATAGAGTTACATAATTATACTAAAGATATTTATCAGCTTTCCTCATACGATCAGCCATAGCTAGGCGATCAAAGCTTTAAATGTAGCGTTAACAGTAATTATCATGACTAAAGAAATATTAGGCGATCGCTACGAAGTGCAGCAGCACTTAGGAAAAAAAGCAGGACGAAGAACGCTATTAGCCCGTGACTTGCTAACTCAAGAACTCGTCGTAATCAAGTTACTTAGTTTTGGCGGTGACTTTGAATGGGATGATCTCAAGCTATTTGAGCGGGAAGCCGAAACGTTAAAATCTTTATCACATCCCTTTATTCCCAAATATTTAGACTATTTTGAGGTAAATTCTCCTGCTATCAAAGGATTTGCCCTAGTACAAACTTATATCTCAGCCCAAACTCTAGAACAATACTTAAAAGCTGGGCATCTTTTTACAGAAGCGGAAGTCAAACAGATAGCCAAAGCACTTTTAGAAATTCTTTGTTACCTGCATGGGCTACATCCACCTGTAATTCACCGTGATATTAAGCCTAGCAATATTTTGTTAGGCGATCGTTCTGGCAATAGCGTCGGTCAAGTTTATCTGGTAGATTTCGGTTCGGTGCAGACTGTCTTGGCTACGGAAGGTGCAACTCGGACGGTAGTTGGAACATATGGTTATATGCCACCAGAGCAATTCGGTGGACGTACCGTTCCCGCCTCTGACCTTTATAGTTTAGGTGCGACATTAATTTATTTGGTAACAGGTATACATCCAGCGGATTTACCTCAAAAGGATTTTCGCATTCAGTTTGAGTCAGCAGCTAATCTTAACCCCGGCTTCAGTCATTGGTTGCGATCGCTGATTGAACCTAATCTAGAACGCCGTTTAAGTTCTGCTGCTCAAGCACTCAAGGCTTTAGATAAACCGCAGTTGCATACTACAGCTTTAACTATTGGTAAACCAGCTGGTAGTAAAATTCAACTAACTAAAAACTCCGATGCTCTAGAAATCATTGTTCCGCCAGTTGGTTTTCATCCATCGATAGTGTTCACAGGTTTGTTTGCGATCGCCTGGAATTCATTTATCCTATTTTGGACAATTGGCGCTCTCTCTGCGCCTTTTCCCATCAACCTCCCCTTTGCTTTGTTCTCTCTGCCTTTTTGGGGTGCTGGTTGTTTCATGATGTATAACTTTTTATTTAGTGTGTGGGGACGCATCCGACTACGCCTCGATCAGCGGCAAATTGCTTTAACTTACGAGATATTGGGATTGAAATTCCATCGCCCTCGTTCATCGTCCAGACACAATATTACTAAGCTCGTTTACACTCCACCATACTTTACCAAAGACTCTGAAGGGAATCGGTCTCAGGTGCCAGCCCAATTAGATATATGGGCAGGAGTGCAAAAATATCAGGTTGGTGGGAGTGGTGGCGCTATTAAATCGGAAGCGGAACTGGAATGGCTAGCTTATGAATTAAGCGATTGGCTAGGTCTAGAAATAAAAGGAGAGAAAGCCTCTTAATGTCTATAGTTAATTTAAGTATGGTTTACAGGAGAAATGTATGTTTGGACTGGGATGGCCAGAAGTTGCTGTTATTGCCATAGTCGCTATTGTAATTTTCGGCCCGAAAAAAATTCCTGAACTAGGGAATGCACTGGGTAAAACTCTACGAGGCTTTAAAGAGGAACTAAAAACTCCCAGTGAAGAAACTAATTCGGAACACGAAAAATAATATTTAACTTGTCTTGAAAATGGGGACTGGGGGCTGGGGACTGGCGACAAGGGAATAACGGGACAAGGTGAGAAATTCTTATTCTTAACTCAGCACTCTTTCAAGCTAGGAGCCAGAAGGAATGAGTATTTTCATTCTTGATTGTGTTCGCCTTGGTGCGCTTTGC
Organism: Mojavia pulchra JT2-VF2; assembly: GCA_019359325.1. Taxonomy (GTDB): domain Bacteria; phylum Cyanobacteriota; class Cyanobacteriia; order Cyanobacteriales; family Nostocaceae; genus Mojavia; species Mojavia pulchra. The sequence continues at coordinate 28,779 of JAHHHN010000002.1, forward strand.
ACTCACTTTAGTTCATGGTGTCTCTTGTGAGGGAATTCAAAATTCAAAATTTTACCCCAAGCGGCGGTCAATAGTAAAGATGCGACTAACCACATCTCTACTATTGACTAAAGCAGCGTATTGATTACAGAAGTAATGCCATTTTGAGAATCTACGATAGTCGTAGTGGCATTTTGTTGATGCGTTTCTTCTTTGACAACGCCACGCGTCCTAATTAACCGAATAGCACGGCTAACGCTTTCTGGCAAAATGACGACTAAACTATTCTCAGGAGCCATATCTAAGGCTTTATTTATGGCTTGGGTTTCATCCAAAATCGATTCATAACGGCAATTCGGTTTTACTTGGGTAATGCCTTTGGTAATTAATTCCGAGGCTGAACCTCTTAGCCGTCCCCTGGTATCATCATCTTCTTTGATAATGATGTAATCAAAAATTGCCGCTGCTAATTTGCCCAAGGTGATAAAATCTTCGTCCCGGCGATCGCCAGGTCCCCCAACTACACCAATCCGCTGTCCTGTGTTCCAATTACGCACAAAAGCACCTAAAGCTTCGTAGCTGGCTGGGTTGTGAGCATAGTCTACCAAAGCATGATAGTTGCCTAAATTAAATAAATTCATTCGTCCTGGCGTTTGACTCACGGAAGCGCGGAACGTCTTTAAGCCAGCACGAATCTGCTCAATAGTAACGTTTTGTACAAATGCTGCCAAACTAGCTGCTAAAGCGTTGGCAATCATAAATGGCGCACGTCCACCCATTGTCAAGGGTATTTGCTCTGCTCTTTCTATCCGGTGTGTCCAATCGCCTTTAACAATAGATAGATAGCCATTTTCATAGACTGCCGCTACTCCTCCCTTTTGAATGTGCTTACGCACTAATTCTGAGTCAGGGTTCATTGTGAAGTAGGCAACATTCGCTTTAGTTTTCTCTGCCATGGCAGCAACGCGGCGATCGTCGGCGTTGAGTACTGCATAGCCATCTGGCAATACAGCTTCTGCGACTACACTTTTGAGGTTAGCTAATTGCTCAATAGTATCTATATCGCCTATTCCTAAATGATCGGCGGCAACATTTAATACTACACCGACATTTGCAGCTTCAAAGCCCAGCCCCGAACGGAGAATGCCGCCACGAGCAGTTTCTAATACCGCTATCTCAACTGTGGGATCTTGCAATATGACATGAGCGCTTTGAGGCCCAGTATTATCTCCAGCTTCTACTAAATAATCACCGATATAAGTTCCATCTGTAGTTGTATAACCTACTACTTTACCCGTCTGTTTGTATATGTGTGCTATGAGTCGGGTAGTAGTGGTTTTGCCATTAGTGCCCGTTATGCTCAAAATCGGAATTTGGCTGGATTGTTCATTGGGAAACAGCATATCCATGACTGCTCCCGCAACGTTACGGGGAATACCCTGACTCGGTGCAACGTGCATCCTAAAGCCTGGGGCGGCGTTAACTTCTACAATCACGCCATCGACTTCCCGCAAGGGGCGGCTAATATCGGTAGTGACAATATCAAGTCCAGCAATATCCAAGCCGATAATTTTCACGACTCTTTGGGCGAGCCAAATATTTTCTGGATGGATTTCATCGGTGCGGTCTACGGCACTGCCTCCTGTACTTAAGTTAGCGGTGGCTCGCAGATAACAAATTATACCTTTGGGTATAACGCTATTGAGGGTGTAGCCCTGCCTTTCTAGAAGTTGGTAGCTAGTACGGTCTAGTTCAATTTTTGTGAGAACTTTGTCATGCCCTTCGCCACGATTTGGGTCTTGATTGGTTTCTTCGATCAGTTCTGCAATGCTAGATCTACCATTACCAACCACATGAGCAGGGACGCGTTCCGCCACTGCTACTACTTTGCCATCTACTACCAGCACTCTATGGTCTCGCCCGACATAATACCGCTCAACAATGATTGACCGCGAAACCTGTCTAGCAGCCTCATAAGCCGCCTCTGCTTCTTCCCAAGTTCTGATATCGATGGTAATACCGCGTCCATGATTGCCATCTAATGGCTTGATGACGATAGGATAACCACCTACGTATTCAATAGCTTCTTCTAAATCGTCCAAAAAGTTAATTACTGTACCTTTCGGTACTGGCACGCCAGCAGCAGCGAGAATGCGCTTGGTAGCTTCTTTGTCGCAAGCTAATTCTACTCCCAAAATGCTGGTGTTGTCGGTCATGGTTGCTTGCATCCGCTTCTGATTCACGCCGTAGCCTAACTGAATCAAAAAGCGTGCTTCCAGTTGCATCCAAGGAATGCCTCTTTTTTCTGCTTCTTTAACAATTGCTTCTGTTGAAGGCCCTAAAGAAGCATCTCGGCAAAAGTCTTTGAGGTCTTGGATATCTTGGTCTAGTTCTGCTTTTGGATAACGGCCTCGATCAACGATACTTTGGCATAACCGCACTGCTGCTCGTCCGGCGTAGCGTCCCGCTTCCTCATTTAGGTACTCGATCACTACCTGAAAAATTCCAGGTGTAGCGGTTTCACGGGTACGACCAAAGCCTACATGCATTCCAGCTAATTCCTGGAGTTCCAAGGCTACGTGTTCCACTATATGACCTATCATGGTGCCTTCTCGCACCCGCATTAGAAAACCACCACGACAGCCAGGGGAGCAATAGTGTCCTTCCAGACTTGGCAGCGCCTCAACTAATCCTTCATAAAAACCAGGGATTTCATTCGAGGGCGTCTCGGCAAGGTTTTCTAAATCGAGGCGCATGACGATCAGCTTGTGGCGTCGAATGCTCCAATAGTTTGGGCCGCGTAATGTCTGGATCTTGAGGATTCTCATGGGAATAGGTAGATGGAGATTCGGAACCAAAATTCTAGTTTCTTACTGAATTTGACCGCTAAACTGTTTGTGATGAACAGTTTTTTCTTTTTACATGGTATTTATCTAAATTTTTCTACAGCAATAAATAAATACGCGATCTACTCAGTGTAACCTCAGATACTCTATTCCGTCAGCTGGAGATGCGGTGTACAGCAGGCAGTACAGTGCGTTGGTACAGGTGGAAGCGATCGCCATAGCTGAGGATATGTAGACGTAAATTATGTACAGTTAGTGGTTCATTAGCACCTACATGGGGTTCGTTGGTGTGAGTTACTTCTGTGGGATCAACAATTGTGACGCTGCCTTTGCCCATAACTTGGAGCCAACCATCACGTTCAAACACAGCACAAGTATCTTCATCAATCCCAATACCTAAGCGATCCGGGTGGGCGGCGATCGCACTAATTAACCGTCCCATGCGATTTCGATTGTGAAAGTGTTGGTCTACAATCACTTCGGGAATAAATCCTAAACCTGTTGCCATATCTACCAGAGAACGGTTTGGTGACTCCCCGCTACCACCACCAGCAATCATATGATGCCCCATCACTGCTGCCCCCGCACTAGTGCCTGCTAGGGTAAGCTGCCCTGCCCTGACTCGCTGCCGAACAATTTCCATCGCTGGTGTATCTGCCAAAACACCACATAGACGCAACTGATCCCCTCCAGTCAAAAAAACTCCACTACAGGCTTCTAAGGATGCTTTAATTTGAGGGGCTTCACACTGTTCTCGTTCGCGGATGTCTAAAATCTCAACTTTCTCAGCACCCATTTCTTCAAATATGCGAATATACCGACCACCGATGATGGCTGGTTCGCGGGAGGCAGATGGAATAATTGTAATATACGCCTTACTAGCACCGGCACGACCAAAAAAAGTCCGCAGGATATCGCGTCCATGAACTTTGTCTTCTGCGCCTCCGATAACCAGAACGGCGGTTTTAGTTGCTTGGGGTGTCCTCATTTCCAGCGATTTAGCTTGTAATTGCGGCATTGTGTTTCTCCTGTCAACAACTTCAGGAGCCATCGCCTTGGACGGGTTTCCCGGCTTGTGGCGAATGGCGTGTGAATTTAACAAGGTTCAGTAGCCTGATTATGTTCGCGCTTTGCTTTTTGGGAGGACACTGCTTAACCCACATTAAGCCTTAATCTGCATATGTCCGTTGCCGTTCTTCAAAGCCAGCACCTTGTTTTTCACCTGTCCACTTTATTCCAGACTGGCAAAACAGTGCTTGGGTCGCTAGGGCTGACCTCTGGGTTTGGGGGCTAGGCTGCACCCTAGAGTGGGGAGTGCAGGTCTTGACAAGCTTTGTTCTGAGGCTGGCTCGATGCATCCTGGAAGTTGTTAACTTGGTCAGATTATTAATTTAAATGTAGTTGTGACAATATTTAAACATAAATTAAGTTATTAGAAAATCTTTTGATCCCACGAAGATCTAACTTTTCTGGTACTTTTAGTTACTATTGACAAGGTTTATCTGTAGTTTTACTCGCCATTAGCTTCTTGTTTTTGCTAGACATTCAAATTTAAGATTAGTGTTCTTGAATACGAATAACTGTGCGCTTTGATATAGTTACGCTTTTTCCTGATTGTTTTACCTCTGTTTTGAGTTCTGGACTGCTGGCTAAAGCCTTAGCCAAACAGATTGCTCAAGTAAATTTGGTTAATCCACGGGATTTTACCACTGATAAGCACCGGAAAGTAGATGATGAACCCTACGGGGGTGGTGTGGGGATGCTGATGAAGCCGGAACCCATTTTTGCTGCTGTGGAGTCGCTGCCGATTTTACCTCAAAGAGAAGTGATTTTGATGAGCCCTCAAGGACAAACCATGAATCAGCCTCTTTTGAGAGAATTGGCCACAAATTACAACCAATTAGTAGTAATTTGCGGTCATTACGAAGGAGTGGATGACAGGGTACTGCATTTAGTTACTCGTGAAGTATCGTTGGGCGATTTTATTCTGACTGGTGGCGAAATACCTGCGATGGCTTTGCTCAATGGTGTAGTACGGCTAATACCGGGAACTGTGGGCAAAGTAGAATCGCTCACAGCAGAAAGTTTTGAGGAGGGGTTATTGGACTATCCCCAATACACTCGTCCCGCAAATTTTCGTGGGTGGAAAGTGCCTGATGTCTTACTTTCTGGTAATCACGCAGAAATTGCCCGATGGCGTTACGAACAACAGATTAAAAGAACAGGCGATCGCCGCCCCGATTTACTGGAAAAATGGAAGCAACAGCAGGCTAAGGACTGGGGACTGGGGGCTGGGGACAAGGGGAAAGAACTATGAATAACTCTTGCTCCTTGTCTCCCCATCCCCCATGCTCCTTGTCCTCTTCACCCAATGCCCAATGCCCAATGCCCTATTCACAATAACAAATGACAAACATACGTATTGGTAACGGCTACGATATCCACCGATTGGTAAGCGATCGCTCCTTAATTTTAGGAGGAGTGAAAATTCCCCATGAACTTGGTTTGCTGGGACACAGTGATGCTGATGTATTAACCCATGCAATTATGGATGCCATGCTGGGGGCACTATCTTTAGGAGATATTGGTCATTATTTTCCACCTACTGATCCTCAATGGGCTGGATCTGATAGTTTGGTGCTATTAACTCAAGTACATCAACTAATCCGCGATCGCGGTTGGCAAATAGGAAATATTGACTCTGTGGTGGTAGCAGAACGACCAAAACTAAAACCTCATATTGAGAAGATGCGCGACAAACTAGCGGCGGTTTTAGAATTACAACCAAATCAAATTGGTATCAAAGCTACTACTAACGAAAAATTAGGCCCTGTGGGACGAGAAGAAGGTATATGTGCTTATGCTGTTGTCTTACTGGTAGGTGCTGATTAACTTAAATTTTGGTCAAGGAGTCGTCAATGGCTAGCATAGGGATATACGAGCAAGATTTGGTCAAGAATTATTCAGCTATTTGGGAGACCTAGCACAATGGAAGCTGCAAAATTTCAAATTACTAATTATCTTGCTGATATTGTTGTCTTAGATAAGGATGAGCAAATCGTTTTATTGGTTGAAGTGAAAGTCCAGTTAACTTCACTAATCAATTATTGAAATTATGAAATTTTATAGGAAACTCATTACTAAATTTCAGCATTTTTGGTTGCTAATAATTTTGGCTTTAGCCACAGCAATAACAATTGCTGCTTGCAATCCATCTAACTTGAAAAAAGCTTCTGCTCAAGTACCACAATTAGTAACCACTATTCTTAGTGATCCTAAAACATTTAACTTGGCTCTCAGCCAAGAATCACCAAATATATTTGGTTTAACTTACGCAGGATTAATTACCCAAAATCCAATTACCGGTAAAGTTGAGCCAGATTTAGCGGAATCATGGCAAATTTCCGAAGACAAATTGCGATTTACTTTTACTTTACGTGAAGGATTGAAATGGTCTGATGGGCAGCCACTCACAGCTGAAGATGTTGTATTTACTTATAACGATCTCTACTTCAATGAAGCGATTCCTACAGATGTTAGAGACGGTTTCAGAATCGGTCTGAGTCGGAAGCTACCTAAGGTACAAAAACTTGATGAACGCCGAGTTGAATTTATTCTACCGGAACCTTTTAGACCTTTTTTACTGAATACAGGCACTTCTATCTTACCTGCCCATGCACTGCGAGAATCTGTGAAACAGAAAGATGCAGAAGGAAAGCCAACTTTCTTGAGCAAGTGGGGTGTAGATACTCCTCCAGAGCAAATTGTTGTTAACGGCCCATACAAACTTGAGCGCTATGACACAAGTGAACGTGTGGTGTTTCGGCGTAATCCTTACTACTGGCGCAAAGACACTCAAGGTAAAGCCCAACCTTATATTGAACGTATAGTTTGGCAAATAGTCGAAAATACGGATACTTCTTTGCTACAATTTCGGTCTGCTGGACTAGATACTGTAACAGTCACACCTGAATATTTTTCTTTGCTAAAAGTCCAAGAAAAGCAAGGAAATTTCAAAATTTATGGAAATGAACCTGGCACAGGTACAACGTTTGTTTTTTTTAATTTAAATAAAGGTAAAAGAAATGGAAAGCCACTGGTAGATCCAGTAAAATCGCGCTGGTTCAATACAGTTGAATTTAGGCAAGCAGTAGCTTATGCTATCGATCGCCAAACGATGATTAATAACACTTATCGCGGCTTAGGTGTACCACAAAACTCACCAGTTACAGTACAAAGCCCTTATTACCTTTCGCCTCAAGAAGGGCTAAAAGTGTATGATTATAATCGTGAAAAAGCAAAGCAACTGCTAATCAAAGCTGGATTTAAATACAACCAACAAGGCCAGTTACTAGATGCTCAGGGAAACCGTGTTCGCTTTAGTTTGCTCACTAACTCTGGAAATAAAATCCGCGAGGCAATAGGATCACAGATTAAACAAGACTTGAATAAAATAGGTATGCAAGTCGATTTCGCTCCATTGGCATGGAATACTTATACAGATAAGCTGTCTAATACCTTAGACTGGGAAGCTTCTATGCTAGGTTTGACTGGTGGTTTAGAACCAAACGATGGTTCTAATGTCTGGTCACCTGATGGGGGATTACATATGTTCAATCAAAAACCACAACCTGGGCAAAAACCGATTGAGGGTAGAGAAGTAGCCCCTTGGGAAGCAGAAATAGGTAAGCTATATATTCAAGCTGCACAGGAATTTGATGAAGCAAAGGTAAAAGAAATTTACGGTGAAACTCAGCGGATTAGTCAAGAATATTTACCCTTTATTTACCTAGTTAATCAGTTGTCAATGTCAGCAGTACGTAATCGCTTTGAAGGTATTAATTATTCTGCAATAGGTGGCGCATTCTGGAATATTCATGAAATCAAAATCACTGATTAGTCATTAGTCATTAGTTATTCGTTAGTGATTAGTAGTATCTAACAGCTAACCACTGACAATTGGCAATTGACAACTGACAGAGGACTAATTATCAATGACGACTGAAAAATCTTTGCGATCGCTCCTAGAAGCGGTTGCTAATGGTAACGTTACCCCAGATAGGGCACTCGACAACCTCAAAGACTTAGCTTATGAACCAGTAGGTGAGTTCGCCAAAATTGACCACCATCGCAGCTTGAGAACTGGTTTCCCTGAAGTCATCTGGGGTTTAGGTAAGACTCCCGATCAAATTGCTCAAATTATGGAGGTAATGCGCCACCGTAGTCCGGTGGTAATGGCAACTCGGATTGAACCGGCAATTTACGCTGCATTGCAATCGAAAGTCAGAGGTTTGCAATACTACGAGTTGGCGCGAATTTGTGCGATCGCTCCCTCTAACATCGAACCACAATTTCAGGGCATCATCAGTATTCTTTCTGCTGGTACTGCTGATTTACCCGTTGCAGAAGAAGCAGCTGTGACAGCAGAACTCTCTGGTTTTCGGGTACAGCGCCTCTGGGATGTTGGGGTGGCTGGAATTCATCGTTTACTAAGTAATCGCCACTTGATTGAGTCAGCATCAGTTTTGATTGTTGTGGCGGGGATGGAAGGCGCATTACCAAGCGTTGTTGCAGGTTTGGCAGATTGTCCTGTGGTTGCAGTGCCTACCAGCATAGGTTACGGAGCTAGTTTTGGTGGGTTAGCACCTCTATTGACAATGCTCAACTCTTGTGCGCCTGGAGTAGGCGTAGTGAATATTGATAATGGCTTTGGCGCAGCAGTTTTAGCAGGGCAAATTTTGCGAACAGCCGAGAAATTGCGGTTGGCATTATCTGCATCTTGAGGTTATGACATTAAAGTTATGCACCACCTCAGTAGATTATCAGTAGTCAGTAAATATCACTAAATTTCTGGCAGCTGATAAATGCAGTTAATAAATTATTAATGAGTAAATATGAACTACTTCAGTGATTCGATATCTGAGGCATTTTGGCATTTGCCTGTGACGTCAACGCTAGCCCAAACCGTTACCGATCCCAATGTAATTGGTCAAATGCAGCATAGTTGGAACCATTTTGTGAAGACCGGTCAAATCTGGGCGCTGTTGATTGGTTTGGTCATTGGCTATATGATTCGGAGTCTAACTAGCTACGGTTGACACTCATAGGGACTAGGGACTAGGGATTAGGGATTAGGGACTGGGAAGAGTTTTCCTAATACCCAATACCCAGTACCCAGTACCCAATACCCAATCCATTTGTATCTATGACCGAACAACAAACTTGGAGCCAACGGTTTGAATCAGCGCTACATCCGGCGATCGCCCGTTTTAATGCCAGTATAGGTTTTGACATAGAATTAATCGAATATGACCTGACTGGCTCCCAAGCTCATGCCAAAATGTTGGCTCACACGGGCATTATTTCCCCAGAGGAAGGAAATCTTCTGGTTACAGGTTTAGAACAAATTCGTCAGGAATATCGCCAAGGAACATTTAATCCTGGAATCGATGCCGAAGATGTACACTTTGCTGTAGAACGGCGATTGACAGAAATTGTTGGTGATGTGGGTAAAAAGCTGCACACCGCGCGATCGCGCAATGACCAAGTTGGCACTGATACCAGACTCTACCTCCGCGACCAAATCCAAAAAATCAAAAACCAATTACGGGAATTTCAAGCTGTTTTATTAGATTTAGCTGAAAAAAACATTGAAACTCTAATTCCTGGCTATACCCACCTGCAACGCGCCCAGCCTTTAAGTTTGGCTCACCATCTCTTGGCATACTTTCACATGGCGCAACGCGACTGGGAACGTTTAGTAGATGTTTATCGCCGAGTTAATATCTCGCCCTTGGGGTGTGGTGCTTTAGCCGGAACGACTTTCCCCATTGACCGCCACTACACAGCCGAACTCTTAGATTTTGAGAACATTTATGCTAACAGCCTTGATGGAGTGAGCGATCGCGACTTTGCAATCGAGTTTCTTTGTGCTGCCAGTCTCATTATGGTTCACCTCAGCCGCCTCTCAGAAGAAGTGATTCTTTGGTCATCAGAAGAATTTCGCTTCGTCACCCTCAAAGATAGCTGCGCCACTGGTTCCAGCATTATGCCCCAAAAGAAAAACCCCGATGTGCCAGAACTCGTGCGGGGAAAAACAGGGCGTGTATTTGGTCATCTGCAAGCAATGTTGGTGATGATGAAAGGGCTACCTCTGGCGTATAACAAAGATTTGCAAGAAGACAAAGAAGGTTTGTTTGACAGCGTTAACACAGTCAAAGCTTGCCTAGAAGCAATAACAATTTTGCTCAAAGAAGGTTTAGAATTTCGCACTCAGCGTTTAGCACAAGCAGTGACAGAAGACTTTTCTAACGCTACCGATGTAGCAGATTATTTAGCAGCGCGAGGTGTCCCCTTCCGAGAAGCCTACAATCTCGTGGGTAAAGTGGTAAAAACCAGCATTGTCGCAGGTAAACTTCTTAAAGATTTAAAGTTGGAAGAGTGGCAACAAATTCATCCAGCATTTGCCGCCGATATTTATGAAGTGATATCCCCTCGCCAAGTTGTGGCTGCCCGTAATAGTTATGGCGGTACTGGCTTTGCACAAGTACGTAACGCACTCCTTGCTGCTCGTGTTCAAATTAAAAAATAAAGAAACTGGCGGCTGGCGATTGAGAAATTTCGCTAATATCTGATAGCCAATCCCAATAAATTAGGGCGTACAAATGTAAATGTACGCCCTAAAAATTCAAAGACTCAAAGAGTAAGAATTTTATTAGGTGACTTACTCAGCATCAACTGCTGCTGCGCCCTCATCTTCCTCACTCTTAGGTGGTCTTTGTTGGAACCTTCTCTGCATTCTTCCTGTGGTAGTTCGTTTACGAAACTTTCTGGCATATGCCTGGTTCCGTAGCGCCTTTTCTTTTTTCGGATTGCGGCGCTTAGCCATGTTCACCTCATTAATAAACAACAAAAAAGAGCTACTAGGCAATATTAGCTACTGATGTTACTGATATAATTTTAGCCTAGTCTAGCTGTTAACATTCTTTGAACAGCATACAATTATAGCGCAATCACTCTTGTTATGTCAAGAGTAATTCTGAATTCTCTTTGCGTAAAATTCCAGTAAGGAACAAATCATCTATCCTAAATATTTTAAGATGTTTGTACTTAATTAATAGATAAAGAAACGAGAAAAATTTTCAGGATATTATCCACCTCAACATAAAATAGATATTGATTAAACATTATCAAAAAATAATATTTAATGAAATTAGTTGGAATTGAATACTATTAAAAAATTGCTAACAATCAATAAATTATGCAAGCTTAATTAGTAAAATTAACACCTAGCCATTTTTTATGTTTTAAATTTGTTTTTAAAGCTATTATCAGCTAGCTAATTATATTCAACTGAATTTGAATAAAAACTTATAAATATTTTTAATTAATTATTCAATTTTGTATAAAAACATACGCTAACTTTTTAAAATCAAATGATAAAATTAGGATGTTCTACGCACGCGTTAGAATAAAACTCCAAGCTACAAACAGATTTGTATAACACAAAACTCAATACTTTAGTATTTGAGATTTGCTGTTAAGTAGTAAGGAATCATAGAATACAACACAAACATTTGAAGATTGAACGTTCTTGCTTTTTTCACGGTAGCTGTACAGTCCACCCGTAGCTTATGGCGCTTTGGACAAACGGTACTCGGTATTATATTCCGTCATCCGATTACTGGCACCAGCATCATCCCGATTTTACCTGATGGTCGGATTGTGTTGATTCGGCGGAGTGATAATGGTCGCTGGGCATTGCCTGGAGGTATGGTGGACTGGGGAGAAGATATTCCTAGTACAGTCCGCCGAGAGTTGCTGGAGGAAACAGGACTAGAATTAGTGCAAATTCGGCGTTTGGTTGGGGTTTATTCCTCACCAGAGCGAGATCCCAGAATCCATTCGATTTGTGTTGCTGTGGAAGCAGAAGTACAAGGAGCAATGGAGATTCGAGATAAATTGGAAGTTATAGACATCCAAGCTTTTGCTCCCGACTCCCTACCTTCAGGGCCAATGTCTCACGATCACTCTCAGCAGTTACAAGACTATTTAAATGGCTTGACAACAGTGGCATAACACTATTTACTTCTTAGTCAATAGTCATTTGTTCCAATTCAGTGAACGATGACTATTGACTAATATGCTAAAAATTAACTCTTAAATTCAAATGGATGCGCTATTTCATAACTCCCGGAGAAAGCTCTCTCAAGGACTATTATTCTGGCGTGAGGTGGGTAAAGGAACTCCAGTAATTTTATTACATGGCGCTTGGAACGAAAGCAGTCAATGGGTAAAAGTAATGGAATCCCTGTCGCGGGATTTTCATTGCTTTGCACCTGATTTATTAGGTTTTGGTGAGTCCGAAAATCCTAATATCCACTACTCGATTGATTTAGAAGTGGAGTGTCTAGCTGAGTTATTGCAAGCTTTAAAACTAGAAAAAGTATATTTAGTAGGACACTCCTTGGGTGGTTGGATTGCTGCTAGCTACGCTTTAAAATATCCAGAACAAGTTTATGGCCTAGTACTGCTGTCGCCAGAGGGTGTAAAAATAGAAGGGCAAAAGAAGCAATGGCAAAAAATGCAGCGGTTAGTGGGCTATTCGCCCTTGATAGTTAAACTATTACGACTGCTTCATCCTTTGGCTAAAATTCTGGGTTTGCATGAAAAAATTCAACACGATTTACAACTGCGTCAAGTGCTATTGCAATACCCCATAGGCTGCCAATTATTATTTCAAAGGCAACAGCCAGAAATTGAGGCTGAATTATTGCAAGATAGATTGCACCTGATAGAAGCCCCAGTTTTGATTTTACAAGGTGGCAAAGACACAGCAGCAGCTTTAGCTAAAAGTCAGGCTTACACTCAGCTAATTTCTAACGTTGATTTAAAAATGATTGCTCACGCAGGAAATGACCTACCAGAATCTTGTGCTGGGGTTGTAGCTGGAGATGTTAAAGACTTTATCAAAGGTGAGAAGTAGTAAATTTCAAGTTGTTAACTACTAATTTAGCGCTCAAGGCTAATCACTATTTTTTGCATTCCCCAAAAAGTTAAATTCGGTTCTACAATTAATCGCGTTGCGATCGCAGGATATAATTCTTGAAAATAGTTTAATAGAATTGTGCGATCGCCTCCTTTAATCGCAACATTTCCATCAGGAAATAATTGCCACCATGCTTCAATAAAATCTTTTATTCCCGCTAATAAAGTGTAAATTACTCCACTTTGAATTGCCTCTGTTGTATTTAAAGCAAAACGTGGAGGTAGATACGATATAGCTTGCGTTTCTAATTGTGGTAACTGTCCTGTTTTTTGACCAAGAGTCGCAAACTGCAAACCTAATCCTGGTAAAATTGCGCCGCCAACCAGACAGTGGTTAACATCTGCGCCTGTAAAAGTTAGTGCAGTTCCAGCATCAATTACCAGCATCGGAAAACCCCAAGTTTTACCAGCACCCCACAAAGCCAAAGCACGGTCAATTCCTAATGTAGGATATACATTCTTCAGCGATACTTGCTCTAAGGTAATCACCTCAACATAGGGGTAAGTTTGCCAAAGTGCTGTTTGGCTAGGAACTACAGAAGCGATGGCGAGGGGGAGGGGGGGACAAGGGGAGGGGGGGACAAGGGGAGGGGGGGACAAGGGGAAAATATCTTTGGTATTTCCGCGTTTTCTATTCCTCTTCTGAGGTGGGAAAATTTCTGGTGGCAAATCATCTAAGGTTTTAGAGTTAGCCAACTGCTGTATGACTAACTCAGGTAAATAATCAGTATCCCAGGTACAGTCAAGGGTTTGACCAGCAAATAACGCCCAATGTAGCCGAGAATTGCCAATTTCCAAAGCTAGCCAAGTATTCTCTGTGTACCTCTGTAATTTCACAGTTTTAACTTTCTTAAGTTATTCATAGTTTTTTTAATAAAAATTAACAATAAACACGTGTAACAATAAAAGTCAGAGGAAAAATACTCATTTTGTCAAGGAGGGGAGTTATGGTAGCGCTCACCGAAAAAGTTGAAAAAAGGCTCACCATACAGACTGTGGAAATTGCTCAAGATACTACAGCAATTCGCTCTTTGGACTGGGATCGCGATCGCTTCGATATTGAATTTGGTCTGCAAAACGGTACTACCTACAACTCATTTCTCATTCGCGGTGAGCAGACTGCTTTAGTTGATACTTCCCACGAAAAGTTTCGCCAGCTGTATTTTGACACCCTAACAGGACTGATCAATCCTACAGAGATTGATTATTTAATTATCAGCCACACCGAGCCAGACCACAGTGGTCTAGTTAAAGAATTGCTACAAATGGCTCCAGAAATCACTGTTGTCGCCTCGAAAGTAGCAATCCAGTTTCTAGAAGATTTTGTGCATCAGCCATTTAAGCGCCGGATTGTGAAAAATGGCGATCGCTTAGATTTAGGTAACGGGCACGAACTAGAATTTGTCATCGCCCCAAACCTACACTGGCCTGATACTATCTTCAGCTTCGACCACAAAAACCAAATTCTCTACACCTGTGACGCTTTCGGGATGCACTATTGCTCTGATAGCACCTTTGACGAAGACTTAAAAACTATTGAAGCAGATTTTAAATATTACTATGAATGCTTGATGGGGCCGAATGCGCGTTCAGTGCTGTCTGCCCTCAAGCGCATGGGAGAACTACCTACTGTAAAAATGATTGCCACCGGTCACGGGCCGCTACTTTACCACAACGTTGAAGAACTAACCGGACGTTACCGCACTTGGAGTCAAAAACAAACGAAGGCAGAAACAGCCGTTGGTATATTTTACGTTTCCGAATACGGTTATAGCGATCGCCTCGCCCAAGCAATTGCCAACGGTATCAGCAAAACTGGAGTTGCCGTAGAATGGGTAGACTTGAGTTCGGGAGTTGATTTACAAGAACTGCGGGAATTGGTTGGTCGTTGTGCTGGACTTGTCGTTGGTGTGCCTCCAGTTTCTAGTTCTGCAAATACTCAAGCAGCGCTGAGTACTGTTTTAGGATCTGCCAAAGAAAAACAAGCCATCGGCATATTTGAAACTGGTGGTGGTGATGACGAACCAATAGATCCTTTAGTGAGTAAATTCCGCAATTTAGGTCTGACAACAGTTTTCCCAGCAATTCGGATCAAACAAACTCCTACAGAAAATACTTACAAGCTGTGTGAAGAAGCAGGAACCGACTTGGGGCAATGGGTAACACGCGATCGCAGCATCAAAGCGATGAAATCTTTGGGTGCTGATCTGGACAAAGCACTAGGCAGACTCAGCGGTGGACTATACATTATCACTGCCAAAAAAGGTGATGTCTCCAGTGCAATGTTAGCCTCCTGGGTGAGTCAAGCAAGCTTCAAACCGTTGGGATTCTCCATTGCAGTTGCCAAAGATAGGGCAATTGAATCACTGATGCAAGTAGGCGATCGCTTTGTTCTCAACGTCTTAGAAGAAGGCAATTATCAGCCACTCATGAAACACTTTTTGAAGCGATTCGCCCCTGGTGCAGATCGCTTTGAAGGCGTAAAAACTCAGCCAGCCGAAAATGGCGCACCTATCCTTACCGATGCTTTGGCATACATCGAGTGCGAAGTCGTCAGCCGGATGGATTGTGGCGATCACTGGGCAGTCTACAGCACCGTCTATGCCGGACGAGTATCTAAACCAGATGCCTTGACTGCTGTGCATCACCGTAAAGTTGGTAATCACTACTAAGGGTTAGGGACAAGGGACTGGGGATTGGGGACAAGGGGACTGGGGGACAAGGGGACAAAGGGAAAGAACTATGAATAACTCTTGCTCCTTGTCTCCCCATCCCCCATGCTCCTTGTCCTCTTCACCCAATGCCCAATGCCCAATGCCCAATGCCCCATGCCCAATTCCCCATCCCCCAAACCGCCATGTCAACAACCAAACCCCGTGACGTTCAAATACTCCCCATAGCTACGGATACAACAGTACTGCGATCGCGCAGTTGGTCAAGGTTGAGGTTTGAAATTGAATATGCTTTGGCCAAGGGTACAACTGCTAATTCTTATGTGATTCAAGGAGATAAACTCGCCCTGATTGACCCGCCAGGGGAAACATTTACGCAAATCTACCTTGATGCATTGCAGCAAAGATTTGATGTCAAAGCCATCGATTACGTAATTTTGGGTCATGTCAATCCCAACCGCGCCGCTACTTTAAAAGCTTTGTTGGAAGTTGCACCGCAGATTACCTTTGTATGTTCTAATCCAGGGGCGATCAATTTACGCGGGGCGCTAGAAAACCCAGATTTACCAATCATCGTCATGCGGGGGGAAGAAACCCTTGATTTAGGCAAGGGTCATGATTTGCAATTCATTCCCACCCCTAACCCTCGCTATGCCGATTTACTCTGCACCTATGACCCCCAAACAGAAATTCTCTACTCAGATAAGTTTTTTGGGGCGCATATTTGTGGCGATCAGGTCTTTGATGAAGGCTGGGAGATCATTAACGAAGACCGACGCTATTATTTTGATTGTTTGATGGCTCCCCATGCCCGTCAAGTAGAAACAGCTTTAGATAAACTTGCCGATTTGCCCGTGAGATTGTACGCCACCGGACACGGGCCTTTGGTGCGTTATGCCCTCATTGAACTGACCAAAGCGTATCGGGAATGGAGTCAACAGCAGACATCTGCCGATTTAAAAGTAGCATTAATTTATGCTTCAGCTTATGGGAATACAGCAACTTTAGCCCAAGCGATCGCTCGTGGTATCACCAAAGGTGGTGTCGCTGTAGAATCAATTAATTGCGAATTTACCGATCCAGAAGATATCCGGGCTGCTGTAGAAAAATCTGCTGGCTTTGTCATCGGTTCCCCGACTCTTGGTGGTCATGCACCCACACCCGTACAAACAGCCTTGGGAATTGTGTTATCCACTGCTACAAACAATCAACTCGCAGGTGTATTTGGTTCCTTTGGCTGGAGTGGTGAAGCAGTAGATTTAATTGAAAGCAAACTCAAAGACGCTGGTTATCGATTTGGGTTTGACAGCATCCGCGTAAAATTCAAACCTAACGATGTTACCCTACAACTGTGCGAAGAAGCCGGAACCGACTTTGCCCAAGCATTGAAGAAAGCTAAAAAAGTGCGATCGCAGAGTGTTCCCGCCACAACTGTAGAACAAGCTGTAGGAAGGATTGTAGGTTCTCTATGCGTTGTCACAGCCAAGCAAGGGGAAATATCCAGTGCTATGTTAGCCTCTTGGGTTTCTCAAGCCAGCTTTAATCCTCCTGGTTTAACAATAGCCGTTGCCAAAGACCGTGCTGTAGAAACTTTGACGCATACAGGAAATAAATTTGTCCTTAATATCCTCAAAGAAGGAAATCACTTAGGTTTGATGAAGCACTTCCTCAAACCCTTCAGCCCAGCCCAAGACCGATTTGCTGATGTCGCTACTCAAGAAGCCGACAACGGTTCTCCTATTCTTAATGATGCCTTGGCATACTTGGAGTGTTCTGTACAAAATCGGCTGGAATCTGGCGATCACTGGCTTGTTTATGCAACTGTCGAGAATGGCAAAGTGTTAAATCAAGATGGTGTCACAGCCGTGCATCATCGCAAGTCAGGAACTCACTATTAATCAGCTTACAATCTCGGCGTTCCGAGTTCAGAGCTAGTCGTTCCCTGTTCCGAACTCGAAGTTCCGTGTTCCGAACTCGGAGTTTCGTGTTCCGAACTCGGAGTTTCGTGTTCCGAACTCGAAGTTTCATGTTCCGAACTCGGAGTTTCGTGTTCCAAGCTCAAAGTTTCATGTTCCGAAATCGGAGTTTCGTGTTCCAAGCTCGGAGTTTCGTGTTCCAAGCTCAAAGTTTCATGTTCCGAAATCGGAGTTTCGTGTTCCAAGCTCAAAAAATGAGATTGTGAGAGCGATCGCTGTGATCTCGGACTGACTTAATTGGGCAGATATTGCTGGAGTTTGGGTTCAGCCATAAGATAAATGATGCTGCACAGGATGCTACTTCTAGCTTATCTCTATGAGTAAAGTTTGAAACGATGTTTCTGGGGATGCTTCAAGACATCTATCCAATGTTGGCATTGAGAGATTGGAGCGATCGCTTTTCGTACAACCTCTAGAGATAGTTCATACTATGTTGCGATCAGACAGATTCGGATTTCCTCCCCTCTGCTCCCCGAAGTTTGCTTGGAGGGAAACCCTCCTGGCAACTTCTCTTCCTGCTCCTCTGCTGCCCTAATTTACTATCTTTGAATGCAACTCGGTATCAAATTCCAGCGCTACTTTCTGGAGTGCGTTGCTGAATCAGAGTATGAAATTCCAAAATTGTATTTCTTCAACTCTTACTCTTTGCGCCTTTGCGCCTTCTGGAGAAACGGTTCTTTTTGGTCTGGAATTGCAGGTATGAATATTTTCATACCAAGTTGCAATCAAAAGTAGCAACTGTCATTGCGAGCGAAACAAAGTGGAGCGAAGCAATCTCCGTTAACGAAAGATTACTACAACAGAACGCAACTTGGTATCAATAACCAAACCGAGTTTGTTCCATCAAAAAAGCTCAAGCAACAATGCTTGAGCCTCTACAATATTGAATTAAGTTGATGGGACTGATGGGATAATAAACAGCCCCTACCTTCTTACGCTAACAAAGTAGCTTAGTAGCGATTGCGGTTGCCGCCACCGTAGCCACCACGATTACCACCGCCAAAGGAACCTCCCCTATCTTCTTTGGGTTTAGCCTTATTGACTTTAAGGTCACGGCCCATCCACTCAGCACCATCAAGAGCTTCAATGGCAGCTGTTTCTTCAGCTTCTGAACTCATTTCCACAAAAGCAAACCCGCGCAGACGACCTGTCTCACGGTCAGTAGGTAGCTGAACACGTTTTACAGAACCATATTCTGCAAAAACAGCGCTCAAGGCATCTTGTGTAACTTCGTAAGAAAGGTTACCTACGTAAACTGACATAGAATGTCTCCAAAACCATAAGAGTGTAGAGATTTAGATTTCGGAGAGAGTCTGAAAATACCAAAAGGAAAAAGCCTGTCAATACTAACAAAAAACACTATCACCGAATTAATTCTCACTTTCTATTATGGCATACCAATTAGCTATGTAGGGAGGAATTGGTAAAGCTGTTATAAAAAGTCATCTTAGCCATTAACAGCTAAGTGCAGCTATGTCTTTAGTAGAACGAATGAAATGGGCATTGGGCATTGGGGTATTTATTTATATAGATATTGGGATGGGTGGGTAAACTAATAGCTGTAACCCACCTCACAAATTAATCTAATCTCTTTTCTAAATACTGACCGATCATCAATTGCTCACCAGCACGAGAGATAATAGTTTGGCGAGTACGGTATTTACTACCTACTAGCTTTAACTCTTCTTCAAACACTGAGTCATTATACTCAGTTCGCAAACACAGTGTTTTGGGATTGGGAAAATAATATTGGGCGGTGACTGGTTTGGATGTGGCAAAACCGCGATCGCGATACAAAGTGCTTCCTAAAGCGCCAAATAAAGTTGAACCTTTAGATTCTTTCCTTCCTGTAACTGAATCTGTACTCTCCCAGATAACTTCAGCACCGCATATCAAACTCATTGAATCTGGTAACCCGTGCAATTGAGCAAGCTTTTGCAATTCACCACATCCTTGTTCTAAAAACCGGATGCTGATTATACTCACCATTTCTTTGGTAGCTCCCGACGGCAAGGTGTAGTAGCGGCGTTCTGATCGCCACTTGCCCACTGATTCAGTGAAAAATTCTGCTATTTGGGATTCATCAGTAGTTTGTGCAAGTTGTAATGGTGATGTCACTAAATGCCTTCCTCACGCAAAGTTAATATATAGTTGAGCTTTGAGATGACTACATTATGACCGTCTCAAATGCCAGTTTTTTTTACTTTTCTTAATTTAAACTAGATGTTAGAGGAATTACTGATAGTTTAACTACAATGTTAAAAATCCCAATTCAGATTAGCTTCTAGCCTAAAGCAGAAGCTAAAGATGAAAAATCTGGCTTTTTACTTGTTACCAGTGTTATACCTTGGGGAAGAGCTTAGAAAAGCTAAAAATACGTATACTAAGTTTATATTTACATTGAGAATTATTCTGCTTTTCTTATTAAAGAACAACAGTTTTTCTACAAAAAAATTTTTGAGAGACAACTTATGCTTTATTCTTCTTTTTCCTTGTCCACCTTTATCAAAAAAAGTCGGTAGTAAACGGCTGTTCTAGCCCAAAGCCGCCCTATCAGGAGCAAAATAATGATTTTGGATAGAAACAAGCCGCACAAGCTATTGCAGAAGCAAGATTACCTAGTCGGAACTCAGAGAATTAACTCCCAGTTAAATTACACAGTTTACAAAGAGAATAAAGAGAAGTATCCCCGTGGCGTTGGCTGGCGGTCTCCTTTATTTATTGCTTGTGTCTTGGGTATTGGACTCATGACAGCAAGTTGTGGCTCATCTCCAAAAGAATCAGCCGGGGCGCAATCTCAAGGCCCCAATGCTGCTCAAAAAAGAGGTGGTGCAACACCTGTAGATGTAGCGATCGCTCGCACTGGGTTACTGCAAAAGCAACCAGAATATACAGGGACTACCATCCCATTCCGAACTGTATCACTGCGATCGCAAGTTGAAGGGCGATTGTTAGGATTGAACGTAGATGTGGGAGATAGAGTTAAGCAAGCGCAGATTATTGGGCAGTTAGATGACGCCCTACTGTTAACAGACTTAAAGCAAGCAGAAGCAGAATTAGCAGCCCTAAAATCAGAAGTAGCAAGGGCACAAACTCAGGTAAGCAATGCTCGTGCCGAAGTCGAAAGGGCGCGCCTACAAGTGGTGCAAGCACAAGCAGACTCACAACGGCAACAGAGACTATTTCAACAAGGAGCGATCGCCGAACAAGCCGCCGAACAAGCACGTACTCAGGCGCAAACAGCAGCCCAAGCGCTACGGGCAGCTAATGAGCAAGTACGTACAGAACAGCAAGCCGTCGCCGCAGCCCAAGGTAGAGTAGTTGCCCAACAAGCAGTAGTTGCCCAAACCAAAGAACGCAGATCCTACGCACGGTTAACATCTCCCATCGCTGGCGTAGTAACAGAAAAAGTCACAGAACCAGGAAATTTGATCCAAGCAGGTGGTGAAGTCTTGCAAATAGGTGACTTTAGCCGTGTAAAAGTTGTCGTGCAAGTTTCCGAATTAGAACTAGCACAAATTCGAGTTGGACAGTCTGTGCAAGTCCGCTTAGATGCCTACCCTAATCAAGTATTAAAGGGGAGAGTAACACGTATTTCCCCAGCGGCTGATGCAACAGCTCGCTTGATTCCAGTAGAAGTAGAAATTCCTAACATTAACGGTAATATCGGTAGCGGACTGTTGGCAAGAGTCAACTTTGAAACTCAGGGAACACAGCGAGTATTAGTACCGCAAACTGCTATTCAGCAGCAAGCAACTAACAAAGCGGCTTCCTCGTCTGGAGAAGCTCAAAAACAGCCAGCTAATCAAAATGGAACTTTATTCGTAGTTACAGAAGTAGAAGGTAAAACAAAAGCCACAGCCCGTTCTGTAGCTTTAGGAAAAAGAGGTGATGGCAAAGTCGAAATTTTATCTGGGTTACAACCCGGAGAACGCTATGTGGTTCGCAGTGGTAGACCTTTAAAAGATGGGGCAGCTGTCAGTCTTTCGATTCTGTCAGAAAAAGCAGAGTCGACCCCTGCAAGAAATTAAGTAATTTAAAAAATTTTAACTTAGAAAAATGCAGCAGGTAACTAAGAGCAGCGGATTTAGTATCAGTACTATCTCTATCCGCCAACACATTGGCACACTCATGCTGACTTTGGCGGTAATAGTACTAGGTGTATTTTTTATATTAAAGTTACCCGTAGATTTGCTACCATCAATTACTTATCCCCGGATTGGTATTCGCGTACAAGCTCCTGGAGTGTCCCCAGAGGTAGCGGTTGATGAAGTCACTAGACCCTTGGAAGAAGCTTTTTCCGCCACAGAGGGAGTAGTACAGGTTTTTTCCCAAACTCGTGAGGGACAGATCAGTTTGGATCTGTTCTTTCAGCCAGGGGGAAATATTGACCAAGCATTAAATGATGCCACTGCCGCATTTAATAGAGCCAGAAGCACATTACCAGACACTATTGAAGAACCGCGCTTATTCAAAGTTGATCCCTCCCAGTTACCTGTGTATGAGATGGCATTAACCTCACCGTCTTTAACAGGCGTTGATTTGCGCGTTTTTGCTGAAGAAGAACTAGCCCGTGAATTAGGTGTTGTGCCTGGGGTCGCAGGGGTAGACGTATCGGGAGGAGTGCAAGAAGAAGTCAGGGTTAATATTGATTTGGATCGGTTGCAAGCATTAGGTGTAGGTTTAACTGATGTACTAGATGAGCTGAGAGACCGCAATCAAGATATTTCTGGCGGTCGGATTCTGGGGCAGAATTCTGAGCCATTAACCCGTACTGTCGGGCGTTTTCAAAATGCCAATGAAATCGGCAATCTTTCTTTTGAAGTCTCTTCTCCCGCTACTACCTCTGCTACCTCTACTTCCCAAACTCCCAACCGCCGCGTCTATTTACGGGACTTTGCTGAAGTCATTGATGGTTCAGAACAACAACGGGTATATGTTCTACTCAACGGAGAAGAGGCGGTCAAAGTCAGTATTCAAAAGCAGCCCGATGCAAACACCATCAACGTTGTCGATGGGGTAAAAAAACGGCTGGAAGAACTCCGCAATTCTAGTGTGATTCCTGAAGGGACAATTATTACACCTACCTTAGATGAATCGCGGTTTATTCGTAATTCCATCTCAAATGTTACCAGTTCCGGTTTGATTGGTACTGCACTGGCGGCGATCGCAGTTTTACTATTCCTTGGTTCCCTAAGACAAACTTTTATCATCGTTATTGCCATCCCTTTAGCAACTATGGCTGCCATCATCTTGATGGGGCTATTTGGCTTATCACTCAACGTTTTTAGTTTGGGTGGTTTGGCACTAGGTGTAGGGATTGTGGTTGATAACTCTATCGTGATGTTGGAGAACATTGCCGAGGGTGCTGGAATGACACCGGGTAAAGATACAAGAACCCGCTTGAGTCAAGGTCAACTAATTTCCCAAGCTGAACAAAGTAGCCAAGAAGTAGAATCAGCTCTAGTTGCTTCCACCAGTACCAACTTAGTAGCAGTGTTGCCGTTTTTGCTTATTGGTGGTTTTATCGCCTTATTGTTCAATGAGTTAATTCTTACTATCACCTTTTCCGTAGCGGCCTCAATCTTGATTGCTGTGACAATTGTGCCAATGCTCGCTTCGCGCATGTTAGCATGGCGATTTTCTAGCCGTTTGAGTGAATTTTGGCTACTACGCCAGTTCAATCGCAGTTTTGAAGCTGCTACCGGAGGATATGGGCGTTTTTTGGCAGGTATATTGCGCTGGCGGCTAATAACAGTAGCGATCGCTATTCTCCTATTCGGCGGTGGCAGTTTGTGGATGGCTCCGCAAATTCCTCAAGAAATACTGCCCCGCATCAATACCGGACAAGCCAACTTAAATGCCCAGTTTCCTCCCGGTACACCTCTAGAAACAAACCAAAAAGTCATGACTGCGGTGAATGAAATTATCCGCAACCAACCAGAAACAGAATATGTTTTCACTACAATTGGTGGTGCTCTCTTTGGAAATGCTACCAATGCTAATCCCCTAAGAGGTACTAGTAAT
This sequence comes from Mojavia pulchra JT2-VF2, assembly GCA_019359325.1. GTDB lineage: Bacteria > Cyanobacteriota > Cyanobacteriia > Cyanobacteriales > Nostocaceae > Mojavia > Mojavia pulchra. The sequence continues at coordinate 52,326 of JAHHHN010000002.1, forward strand.
ATTACCCTAAAACCGGGTACAGATGTGGAAGCTTATGTAGAACGAGTCACCCAAGAATTTAACAAGCTAAATCTAGCAGGAATTCGCTTGCGGCTTTCCCCTGGTCAAGTGCGGGGTTTGATTCTTAGCAACTCTCCTGTACGTGGCGCTGATGTTGATTTGATTCTTCAGGGTAACGATGCAGATGTTTTACAACAAGCTGGTAGTCAGGTACTATCAGCCCTGGAAGAGCAAGCTACCCTAGCACGGTTCCGTCCTGATGCAGATGAGCGGCAACCAGAAATTCAGATTCTTCCAGATTGGGAGAGGGTTTCAGCTTTAGGGTTAACTACCACCGATATTGGAGAAACAATTCAGACCGCACTCGAAGGCAGCGTACCAACTCAGCTACAACGCGGCAACCGTTTGGTAGATGTTCGGGTGCAGTTAGATGAATCATCGGTGCAAGCAGCTTCTCAATTAGAAAGGTTACCTTTGTTTGTGGACAATAATCGCCAAGTCCGCTTGAGCGATGTTGCCAAAATTGTTGAAGGTCAAGCTCCTGGAGAAGTTCAGCGAATTAACCAGCGCCAGGTTTTCTTAATTGCTGGCAATTTGGCTGAGGGAGCCAGCCTCAGTGATGCTTTAGCACAAGTAAACAGGGTAGTCAATAGTATAGATTTGCCTGAAGGAGTTAGCTTATTGCCTAGTTCGGCAGCTGAATCTAATCAGCAACTACAAGACTCATTAAAGCTGTTAGGGGGATTAGCTGCCTTTTTAGTCTTTGTCGTCATGGCTGTGCAATACAACTCCCTCATTGACCCGCTGGTAATTATGTTTACCATTCCGCTGGCGTTAGCTGGGGGTATTTTCGGGCTTTACATTACCAAGACAGCGATTGGTGCAACTGTGATAGTTGGTGCAGTTTTATTGGTGGGTATTGTGGTGAACAATGCCATCATCATGGTAGAACTAGCAAATCAAATTAGGGAACGGGAAAAAGTTGACCGGAAAACAGCGATTTTGAAAGCTGCTCCGCAACGTTTACGTCCAGTATTAATGACCACAATTACTACAGTGTTGGGTATGTTTCCCTTAGCATTGGGAATTGGTGAAGGCTCAGAATTTTTACAACCATTAGGTGTGGTAGTGTTTTCGGGGCTTTCCTTAGCAACACTACTGACACTGTTTATTATCCCCTGTTTTTATTCGCTGCTACACGATCTTTTCAGTTGGGGTTGGATGAAGCCGATTTTAATTCAGTTGGAGGCATGGCAGAAAAAGTTTTACTAAGTGTAATTTACGTCTTCCTGGTTTGTGGCAATCCATACTACCTATGTCAATTCGCATAGGTAGTATTGTTGGATATTTGAAAAAAACTTCTAGTCAATAGTTTTAACCCAAAATCTCAAATCCACAATTAGTATTAGGCTTCGCTACTTCCCCACGCCTCTGTCAACATCTGCAATGGTATATGAGTATCAATCAACACAATTTTATTCAGGTGAGCATTACGAAGATTTGTTCTGCGTGAGACGGTAGCAGTGAGCAAAAGCCACCAAGCAACACGAGAAAAAATAACTGGATATACCATAGTCAGAAAACCCTTCAGCTTGCCATCTTTTAGTGCGACTAAAGACCAATGTAGCTTTACGTAATTTCTAGTTTGCTGAAGTGTAGGTACATAAGAAAGGTGCTTTTTATCAATCAAAGAGTAAATTTTCTCCTTCATCAAAATATTCATTGCCAGTCGTCGAGCTAACGAAAATTTTTGATTATAAGCACCAGACCAAATTGTACGGTAAGCAAGGCACTGATTGATAAAGATAGCATCGCCAAACTCAGCAATGCGAATCCAAGAATCAATGTCATCACAATTAGCATCTAGTTGAGAATTCCAACCACCAGTTTGCAAGAAAGTCTTACGACAGCAAGCTACTTGAACAGGAGTACCAAAAGGCACAAGCTCTAACAGCATACCGTAGTGAATATCTGCCTGGGGAATATAAAAAGCTAACCCTGGCCCAAATTGCGGAGTCTGACTCAGTTCAACCTCATTACTATCCACTTGTGCAGCTATGCAAGAGCAAATAACAGCGTCTTGATGAAGTGCGATCGCTCTTGCCATCTCTTCTAAACAATTGGGTGCTAAGTAGTCGTCATCATCCAAAAACTTGATCCAATCGCCACTAGCTTTTTCTACTCCAGCATTTACCGTAGCTGCATGACCCTTGTTAACCTCGTTACGATGATAAACAACAGAGTTACCTAAACTTTTGACATAAGTTTCGGTTTCATCAGATGAACAGTCATCAGCAACTACTACCTCACAGGGCATCGTCTGCTTGAAAACCGAATTAATTGCTCGTTGCAGTAAGTCTAAGCGATTATAAGTGGTAATGACGACACTAAATTTCATAAGTTTGAAACCTGTGAAGGGTCATGTTTACGTAAAAAGCAAATTGCTGTAGGATGCATTAGGCACTGCCAAGCCCAGCCCTTTAGATCGTCACTAAGTACAACAGTTATTACTCTGTAACGCACTATCTCCAATAAAAGGTGAGGTTTGGAGTATTAATCCTATAGACCCTACAAATTTAGGATTCACTTTTTAAATCGGATCTAATACATCCTCATGTAACTTTTTTTATTGTGAAAACTTGATCACAGAAAAATTATCAATTCTAAATCACTGGACTCTCAGGCGGTTATAGATTTATGATTGATGATCGTGAGTTTTTTAAAGCAGACAGGTAATGAACGCTCAAGAGATCATCCGCTCGATTGAAGCGGAACAACTAAAATCGAATCTGCCCGAAATTTATGTGGGCGATACAGTTAAAGTCGGCGTGAGAATTAAAGAAGGTGATAAATACCGCGTACAACCCTACGAAGGTGTAGTGATTGCTAAACGCAATGGTGGAATCAACGAAACTATTACAGTTCGCCGAGTATTTCAAGGTGTTGGCGTTGAGCGGGTTTTTCTACTGCATTCACCCCGAATTGACAACATCAAAGTATTGCGTCGTGGTAAGGTACGGCGTGCTAAACTGTACTATCTCCGCCAACGCGTGGGCAAAGCTACTCGAATCAAACAACGGTTTGATCGCGCTTTGTAATTTGTTGTTCCACGTATGGGAGAGCTTTCAACCAAAAAGCGGCATCTGCCGCTATCTTGTTACCTCGGCGAATTTAAGGTAAAATAAAAGCTGAATTGCGTTAGACTAAAATAATTAAAGTTCAGCGCAATCACTGAATCCAAGACAGCTTGTGCGCTCTTAGTTCAGTTGGTAGAACGCAGGTCTCCAAAACCTGATGTCGGGGGTTCAAGTCCTCCAGGGCGCGCTCAAAAGCAAAAAACATAGCCCGAAACAAAAGTACATCTGCTAACATAGCAGTGAGTGCTAATTATTTCGGGTAAAGTTTTTTTTGCAGCTTTTTGCTTCCAGGCATTGTTATGGAGCCAAGCTGTAGACCTGGATGAAAGTTAGCAGCGTGTAGCTGTATAAAAAACGGGGAGATAAACGGCCGTGGCCAAAAAAAATGAAGCGGAAATCCCAGAAAACACAAGTGGTTTGAACTTAATCAACTTCTTCCAAGGAACTAGAGAAGAACTTGAGAAAGTAGTTTGGCCTAGTCGCAAACAACTGGTGAGTGAATCAGCAGCTGTTTTGTTAATGGTGACACTTTCCGCATCCTTAATATATTTGGTCGATGGATTGTTTGCTTGGGCAGCAAAACAGGTGTTCTGATGACTTTTGCAACAGACGAACCACGCGACCCTATGTTGCAGTCAGATGAAGCCACAGAAGCAGCGCTGAATGAAGCACGCTGGTATGCGGTGCAAGTGGCCTCTGGCTGTGAAAAGCGCGTTAAGACAAACTTAGAACAGCGCATTCAAACCTTTGATGTGGCTGAGAAAATTATCCAGGTGGAAATTCCACACACGCCAGCAGTGAAAATCCGTAAAGATGGCAGTCGCCAGCATACAGAGGAAAAGGTTTTCCCTGGTTATGTACTAGTGCGAATGGTCATGGATGATGACACCTGGCAGGTGGTACGAAACACCTCCCATGTAATTAATTTCGTGGGAGCAGAACAAAAACGTGGCAGTGGCAAAGGTCGCGGTCATGTCAAGCCAGTACCCCTAGGTCATTCAGAAGTCGAACGGATCTTCAAACAGACTAGCGAACAAGAGCCAGTTGTCAAAATTGACATGGCTACTGGTGATAAGATAGTCGTGCTTTCTGGCCCGTTTAAAGATTTTGAAGGCGAGGTGATCGAAGTTTCTCCAGAACGGAGTAAACTTAAAGCCTTGCTCTCGATTTTCGGACGAGATACACCAGTAGAGTTGGAATTTAATCAGGTAGAGAAACAGAGCTAAATAAAAATGGCAAAGAAAGTAGTAGCGGTCATTAAACTGGCCCTGAATGCTGGAAAAGCCAATCCAGCACCACCAGTTGGCCCTGCTTTGGGTCAACATGGCGTTAACATCATGATGTTCTGCAAAGAGTATAATGCCAAAACAGCTGACCAAGCTGGGATGGTAATCCCTGTAGAAATTTCGGTTTTTGAAGACCGGAGTTTTACATTTGTACTCAAGACACCACCAGCATCAGTACTGATTCGCAAGGCGGCAAAGGTTGAGCGCGGCTCAAATGAACCCAATAAGAAGAAAGTTGGGAATATTACAAGAGCACAATTGCAAGAAATAGCTCAAACTAAACTACCCGATCTCAACGCCAATGACATAGAAGCGGCGATGAAGATTGTAGAAGGTACTGCCAAGAATATGGGCATAACAATTGCCGATTAGCCAAGATTTTAGAGTCAAGGGTAATTACTCAAAACTCAACACTCATAACTAATTTAGTCAAAAGTCAAAAGCCATTAGCAAACAGCTAAAAACTCAGCACTGGCACTCATAACTAAACTTATCGGGGGAGAAGCAAAGCTTCGTAAGTACCCCAGGAGAGAAAAATGGCAAAAAAAATATCGCGTCGCTTGCAAGCATTGCAAGCAAAAGTAGAAGATAGGGACTATATACCCTTAGAGGCTTTAAACCTCTTGAAAGAAACGGCAACAGCCAAATTCCCTGAAGCCGCAGAAGCACATATCCGGCTGGGAATTGACCCGAAATATACAGACCAACAATTGCGGACAACAGTAGCACTGCCCAAAGGCACAGGACAAATCGTGCGGGTGGCAGTAATTGCTAGAGGTGAAAAGGTCAACGAAGCAAGTAATGCCGGTGCGGATCTAGTCGGTTCAGAAGAGCTGATTGACGAAATCCAAAAAGGTAGAATGGACTTTGACAAGCTAATTGCCACACCAGATGTCATGCCTCAAGTGGCAAAGTTGGGTAAATTACTCGGCCCCCGTGGTTTGATGCCATCACCCAAAGGTGGGACAGTGACATTTGACATAGGAAGTGCGATCGCAGAATTTAAAGCTGGTAAATTAGAATTCCGTGCTGACCGGACTGGCATTGTTCATGTTATGTTCGGTAAGGCATCTTTCTCGCCAGAAGATTTATTAGTCAACCTGAAGGCATTACAAGAAACAATTGATCGTAATCGTCCTTCTGGAGCTAAAGGTCGTTATTGGCGAACTGTGTACGTGTCTGCCACTATGGGCCCATCGATTAAAGTCGATATCAGCGCCCTACGGGATTTGAAAGTGACTGAAGCAGCATAATAGGGAATCGGGATAATTAACAATATCCAATACCCAATGCTTAATACATAATACACAACCCTAATTGAATAGACGAAGCCGGAGACAGCAGGAGCTAATAGCTTAAATATCCTGCCGAGGTGGAAGCTCAAATTGCTTGAAGTATTACCTGTAATAGTGTAATGACTGCGGCATCAAGAGTCTTGCTACTAAACCCCGGCTAAGAAAGCTGGGGTTTATTGTTTGGGTTGGTGAAAACAAGACGCATAAGTAGGGAAAATCGATGATTTTGCCTTAGGAGGTGAAATAAAGATGGGTAGAACGCTAGAAAACAAAAAAGAAATAGTTGCTGACCTCAAAGAAACTTTGAGCGAGTCAACTTTGGCACTGGTAATTGAATACCAGGGTCTAACAGTTGCCGAAATCACTGACTTACGGCGACGGCTGCGTCCGAGTGGCACTGTTTGCAAGGTAACTAAGAACACCTTGATGGGCATTGCTATTGAAGGCGAAGAAAAATGGCAACCACTGTCAGAACTGCTCAAAGGTTCTTCCGCCTTTTTGTTGGTCAAAGAGGATTTCTCTTCTGCAATTAAGGCCTACCAAGACTTCCAAAAAGTCACCAAGAAGACAGAACTTCGCGGCGGCGTCATGGAAGGTCGCCTATTGAAAGAACCTGATGTCAAAGCTCTGGGAGACTTGCCATCTAAGGAACAACTCATGGGTCAAATTGCTGGAGCTATCAATGCCTTGGCTACCAAGATTGCCGTGGGTATCAACGAAGTTCCTGGTTCACTGGCTCGTGCTTTGCAGGCAGTGGCTGAGGGAGAAAAAGGTGATAGCGCCGAAAGTGCTGGCGAATAGACTTCGCAGTTTATAGCCCACAGTCAAAAGTCAAGATTAATAACTCATGACTAATGACTAATAACTAAATCAAACATCATAGGAGTTATATCAATGTCTGCTACAACCGATCAAATTTTGGATCAATTGAAATCCCTGACTTTGCTGGAAGCTGCTGAGTTAGTCAAGCAAATTGAAGATGCCTTTGGCGTGAGTGCGGCTGCACCTGCTGGGGGAATGATGATGATGGCTGCTCCTGGTGCTGCTGCTGCTGCTGAACCAGTAGAAGAGAAAACTGAGTTTGACGTAATTCTCGAATCAGTTCCAGCTGATAAGAAGATTGCCGTACTGAAGATTGTACGGGAAATTACTGGTCTGGGTCTAAAGGAAGCCAAAGACTTGGTAGAAGCTGCGCCTAAGGCAGTTAAGGAAGCTATTGCTAAGGATGCTGCTGAAGACGCTAAGAAACGGATCGAAGAAGCTGGCGGTAAGGTGACTATCAAGTAGTCAAAATTCCATTACCAGTTTTTGGAAAAGGAGCCTAATTCAGGCTCCTTTTTTGATGAAAAATAGTAAGTGCTTAAGTGTTTACTATGAACACTTTTTGGCTGCCGACGGACTGACAAAATCATGTAAGTCTGCATCCCAAATACTGATGTAAATAAAATCACAGTTCTGTCGTACAATCTGACCTTTCACTGAACCTTTAGAAAACTGGAAATTATCAGACTGACGAAGTTGTATCTGTTGCAGTCCCTGCTGAATTTCTGCTGTTGCTTGACCGCCTAACATTCCATTTAAAGTACTCTGCATTACTTGGGGGTCTACCGATTGGGCAAAAGCTGCCTCAGTTTGGCGTAAGGCTCCAGAGTTCCGGTCAAATAAATAGCCCAGGTCGATTTGGTTTGGCACTACGTTATAGGTGACAGCACGGGTATTGCGCCAAAGCCCTCTTAAATCTTTTTTTGGTTTGCCGAGAACAGCTTCGACGCGAGTTCTTGGTGTACCTGTGGGAAATGCAGGAATGTTGCTGCTTGCTGAATTGCGCGGCTCGTCGTTTTGGGGTGCGGAACGAGCCTCTGGTGTAGGAGCTGGCTGATCTTCTGGTTCTGGTGGTGGTGCTGATGGTGTGCTTGGTGCAGGAGCATTGGCAGTTATAGGATCGGTTTCTGGCAGTGACGTTGATGCTTCTGGGGGATTAGAGTTGACATTGGATCTGGGAGTAGAGAAAGGTGCAGGAATTACTTGCCGTGGGGATGCAGTTGGAGATGGCTCAGAAGCAATAGGTGTATCAACAGGTTCGGAATTAGTAGCTAAGGATTCTGGCGAGGGGGTGGAGTTTTGGGCAATGGGTGCTTCAGAATCTGGTTGACGACTCATGCTAGAAATGACTACGGCACTAATCAAGCTACCCACTACTAAACTGCTGACAATTACAGCAGGCTTTTGCCAGTTACTTGCAGGAATTTTGGGTGAGGAAGGTAATGGCTGGGTTTGTCGAGTTGGTAAAGCAGCAGTGATATTTGGCGTGACTGTGTGAGGCGTGATATAGCTAGCGGACTGCAAAGCATACAGCATTTTACTTGCAGTGGTGTAGCGATCGCTAGCATTGGGTTTAATTGCCTGATTAAGTACGGTTACCAGATTGGGCGAAACTTGCGGGGCGTGATGTTGCCAAAGTATTTCCCCAGTTTGCTGGTCAGTTTCTAGTTCTTGTGGTTCTTTACCAGTCAACAGGTAAATCGCTGTCAAACCTAAACTGTAGATATCTGTGGCATAGACAGGACGTCCTAAAGCTTGTTCGCTAGGCATATATCCTGGTGTACCAATTACCATCGATTGCATTGGGTATCTTGGGGAACTCACTACTGAACGTATGGTTTCCTTAACTGCACCAAAATCTATCAAAACTGGCTTGCTATCAGGAGATCGGAGAATGATGTTGTCAGGCTTGATATCTCGATGAATGATACCCTTGCTGTGGATGTACTCTAAGACAGACAACAAACTTAAGAGAATTTCTCTAACAGCAGTTTCGCTTTCGTATCCTTTAGCTTTAACAATATCTCTTAAAGTTTGACCGTGTATCCATTCTTGAACAAGATAAAATTGCCCGTTCTCCGAAAAGTAGGCGTAAAGTTCGGGAATTTGGTCACTACTTTTGCCCAAATACTCCAAAGCTGTTGCTTCCCTCTCAAACCGCTGTTGAATCATTTGGTAGGCTTGCGGGTCATTGCTGATTGGTTTAAGTTGTTTGATCACACAACGACGGCGAGAAGGCATATGGGTATCTTCTGCCAGAAAGGTTTCGCCAAACCCACCAGCACCAAGTACCTGAATAACTTGATAGCGATTGTTCAGTAAGGTTATTGTCATGCTCCGTGAACAGCGTGGATACTTAGCAGCTTGTCTTTAGACATGGCTTTTTCCAATGTATACCAGATAGTTTAATAGAGACTGGGGATTGGAGATTGGGGACTGGGGATTGGGGACTGGGAATTCGTGTTTTTTACTTAGCACTCAGCACTTAGCACTCATACCATTTCACGCAATGCCTGATACAAATGATTGCTCTTTAATTCTTTCCCCCTGCTCCCTGCTCCCTGCCCCTCTGCTGCCTATTTGTATCAATCTTAAAGTGACACGGTATCACAACTGGGAACTCTTTCATGCTGACTACGAACTAGACCCGAAACTACCTGGCATCGCTAACAACCCATTTACGGTTTTCAGCATCCCATAACAGAGAAAGACGCACAGAAGCAGGAACTACTTTTCCAGTTTTCATTGAATATTGCAAGCGAGTATCAACTGTGGCTGTTTCTGCACTTGCTTGTACTAAATTAACTTGTTCAATACTTACATTTTGTACCCTACCTCCCCACCAATCTATATAAGAAAGATAACCTTTGGGGTGGAGACGTTTATTACTTTGGTAAGTAGGAGATAGCTGATTCCATGCAGTTTGATATTGCCCCTGATTAATATTTGCATAATAGTTTTGCACAGCTTGTTCTGGCGATGGTCGATCAACTTGTGAAGGGCTAGGAATCGGTGGAGGAGAAAAATTAGGAAGGCGAGGGGGAGGAATTATTGGTTGTGCAGACGGAAGAACATCCTGTGGTTCGTTGGGGATTGTACTGGATGTAGAATTGTTGGGAAGTTGCGATCGCCCTTGGTGCAGTTCTGGTGTATTGTCTTGTGATTCACTATTGAGTGTGGCAGAGGTTGTTGACTGTGCTATCGGCTGGGGTTGTTGCTTGTTGTTGAGGGCAAAACCAATGATGATCGAAGCGCTGATCAATCCACCTGCGATTAAACTGGCAACAACTATTCCTTTTTGCCCAGTATTCCCTGAATTGGTAGGTTGGTGGGTTGGCGCTGGACTAACAGAAATTGTATTTTGAGGTATTGCCGGAGGCGGTGTATTAACTATCGGTGGACGAACATAAGGCATCGTTGGCGGAAAATTACCTGCCCCAACTTGCAAGGCTTCTAGCATTTCTTGGGCGGTAGGAAAGCGATCGCGTGGATGATAGGCGATCGCTCGATCAATCACCCCTGCAAATGTAGGACTTACATTCAAAGCGTGGTTTTGCCAAATAATTTCTCCTGTACGTGGATCTGACTCTAATTCTTGTGGTTGTTTACCAGTTAGCAAATAAATTGCTGTCATTCCTAAACTGTATAAATCACTCGAATAAACTGGTCTGCCTGCTGCTTGCTCGCTGGACATATATCCTGGCGTACCAATCACAATCGAGCTGGTAGGATTGCCTTGAGAATTTACCACCGTTCCCATTGATTCACGCACAGCACCGAAATCAATTAATACTGGTTTACCATCACGATGACGCAAGATAATGTTATCCGGTTTGATATCACGGTGAATGATGCGCTTACTATGAACGTACTCTAGAACTGGCAACAGATTTACTAAGATTTCCCGAACGGAACTTTCGCTTAATAATCCCTGCTGTTGCACTTTTGCTGTGAGAGTTTGACCTTCAACCAACTCCTGAACTACATAAAATTGCCCTTCTGATTGAAAGTATGCATATAACGTGGGAATTTGGTCAGTAGAACCACCCAAATCTTCTAAAATTGCTGCTTCCCGTTGAAAACGTTCTTGCACCAGTTGATATATCTGGAGGTTATTTTGAATTGGTCTTAGCTGTTTAATGACACAGTGGCGCTTTGAGGGCATTTGGGTATCTTCTGCTAGAAAAGTTTCACCAAATCCCCCGCTTCCCAATGTCTGAATAACTCGATAGCGGTTGTTTAGCAGCGGTTGCATAAATTAGCGCCAGTCAATAAAAGTATGTGATGTTGTGTTAGCTATTTACTTGTGCTGTAACTAATTTTTTTAATAACAGCAAGATAGCCTTTTAAGGCGATCGCCAATATAAAACTTTAAGTTTCAGTTAACAAAAAGATTAGCAAGTAAGTATTATAGTATACCTATTTCTATTTGACTAATTCGTTACTTATTTTAAACAACTAATATTTATCTCCGCGCTTCAAGTTTCAAGTTATGAACTCGAAGTTTTGAGTTCCAAAATGCTTCAACATTTATTTTTACGAGGCGTACCCCTATTTTTTTCTTAATTTCGTCACAGTCATTGTAGGGGCACAACAATGTTGTGCCCTTACCATGTATTGCATCCCAAAGCGAATTGTTATTTATGACATAACACAGACTTGTGAATCAAAATGGGATATCAAACAGGAAACCTTGATCATCAAAATTATGTTGCGGGTTTTCTGGATCATCTGCCCAAAGCTGAGGATTATTGACAATATATTCTCGGATGTTATCTATAGATTTTTGTTCTCTACCAATGTGTTCGGAAAAATTGCGTTGCCAGATTGATTGTCCTTTAGTCTGCCAAATGATATTAATGCGTTTGCTGACAACGCTTTTATAACTACCAATAACTGTAGAAATAGAACCACTTACAGGTTGACCAAATTTTTCTGTGTTGCGTTCGGGATGTTGATTGAGGGCAAGGCATTGCCTTGCCCCTACAGGGTTGTCGGTGATGATTAAGATGCCGTGTAGATGGTTAGGCATGACTACAAAGGTATCTAATTCAATGTGGGGAAAATGAGCGGGTATTGTTTGCCAGCAATTTAAGGCAATATTACCTAAACAATTTAATTGCATTTCGCCATTAACCACATTACCGAATAAACATTGCCGTCCTTGAGTGCAAATGGTGATGAAATATGCACCAGTTTGGATGTAATCGTATCCTTTTAAGCGGAGAGAATGACGGTGATGTTTTTGTGGATCATAGGGCATTAATTTGTATATCCAATTATTAGCAATTTGTCTTTATCTTAACTGCTGATTTTTGTCTTTATCCATATATAAAATGTAGGGGCACGGCAATGCCGTGCCCCCAAACGATATGGCATCTCTACGATAAACATTATTCTTTTTGCACAATGCCTATTACATTTGAATGATGCCAATTCCTATGCGGGAAATTACAAATAAATTCTTGACTGCGGTGAAAATTTCTCTCAGGGCACAACATTGTTGTGTCCCTACAGAAGATATTTGTGGTAACTTGAGGTTGCAGATTTGTAAAGATGGAATAATAAGGAAAATATTCGTTCTTTAACCACCATCATTCTCCCTTGGATCTCGGATGTTGCTGTTCTGAACACGAAGTTTCGAGTTTGGAACACGAAGTTTCGAGTTCTGAGCATGAAGTTCCGAGTTTTGAGCCTGAAGTTCCGAGTTCTGATGGTGAAAACTGGTGTTAAAAACCTGAAGTTCCGAATTCTGATGGCGAAAACTGGTGTTAAAAGCTCGAAGTTTCAAGTTCTGCTCTCAAAGTTTTGAGTTCCCAACTTAAAACTTGCTGATCGGAGGTTGATTTTGGCTGAGTTAGCACCTTTCGCTACGGTAGTAATTGTAGTTCACGACGCTCTCTACTTACTTGCTTGCATAAGTTCGTAGATAAACTAAAGTAAAGTTATCGTGAGCTAAAAAAAAGATCATGTCTTCGCTTCCTGTCAACGACGCTCAAAAGAATTTACAACAGCTGATAGACCAATTGGCAGAACAAGGTAAACCTGTGATAGTTCAGGGTGAACGCGGTAATGCGATTCTGCTTGCAGAAAAAGACTGGTCTGCAATTCAGGAAACTCTTTACTTGCTATCTATACCTGGAATGCGAGAATCTATCAAAGAAGGATTAGCAACCCCAATCCAAGAATGTGATGAGGAGTTGGATTGGTGAGTGATGGCAGTAATGGAGAGCTAATTCCGAATGCTGAAGTATCTGTAGGGTGGGCAATGCCCACCGAAACCCGCAAAAATCAAGTATGAATCCTATATAGAAAAACTGAAACTTTGTTCATCGAGTAAGTGCAGGAATTTTTAATTAGTTTTAATCGTCATCATCTTCTTCTTTTTTATCTTTCCTATTCTTTTTTTCATCATCATCTTCATCGCCGTCATTCTCTTGCTCTGATTCAGATTCTTGGTTAGATTGATTCTTGTACCGTTCGTTTTGTTGCTCAGTTCGATTTAGTGGGTTCTGTACTTCATTAGAGCAGCTGATTAATCCTAGAGAAATTGATATTAAGTTAATAGCGGCAAAAATGACACCTAGGATTTTTATACTCAATGGTTTGTTCTGATTTAGCATTTCCCGGAACTCTTAAACGGTAAATTGGCTCATTTCTCCAACATAAACTAAATTTCTGTTGCAGAACCATTATTTTTACTGAGCGATCGCATTTCAGCTATCAAGCCAATGATGTGTCCTCCACAGGAGTTACCACGGGTATTACTTGATCTACACCTGAAGCTTGTTTAATTCCTGTACAATTGTGCCTGAAGCAATGCTGTATGCAAGCGATGTCTCCGACGGGCTACGCCTACGCCTTTTTTTTACCATCATTCATGCTTGAATCGTGGTGGTTGCAGTTCTAAGCATGAAGTTCCGAGTTACCAGGATGAGCGATCGCCTTTTTTTCACCATCATTCACCATCGGAGCTCAAAATTTCATGTTCGGAAGGCGAAATTCCGAGTTCCGAACTCGCAACGCCGAGTAATTTACTCCAACATCCGAGTTCCGATCTGCAACGTTGCACCTTTGAAGTGCAATCGCCGAGTTATTTTTTACAACGCTGTTTCTTGAGGCTTGGACTTCTTAGATTTACGAGCAAATCTTTGCCCCATTTCCTCAACTACTGTCTCTAAACCAGCACCTTGTCCACTAGCTTTGGCATAAGTATACACCTGCAAGGCGGCTGCATAGGCTTCACTACCCACAGCTAGCGAAGTATCATCCACCAATTCTTGTAATTGTGACAGCGATAGCAATACTGGATACAAAGCTTCAAACAATTGTACGTCTTTCCGCATTTCATCGAGGTCAAACGATCGCGGTAAAAACTCTGGGTTCTGTGTGGCTACCTCCAATGCTTTGCTGACAAAGGCGCGGCTTTTATCTCCCATCTTGGGTAAAGCTTTACGCTCTTCGTTACTTAAATCAATCAAAAATGGTAGCTTGTCTTTAATGGTGGCGATCGCTTGCAACACAGCATCTCTGTCTGATTGCTTTAGTGTTGCACTAATTGGGGCTGTGGACATAGGAATTAGTCTCCCGTATGTTTATTAATTTTAGAGTGCCCACATATACAAGTTGAATTTCAATACGCACTAATAAACATTCCGAGTTCAAAGGGAGAGCGATCACTACGCTGTTAAAAATCAAAATTCTTCTTCCTCGTCAACTTCCTCGCTTATTAGTGGCGCTTGTGAGCTATGACGGACATGAAGCACAAAAACAGTATCTTCCCGAATAGCGAACAAAATACGGTACTTATTTCTTGACTTACCGTAAATAAGTTGACGGATTTCTTCCGTAAGCGCATCATTTTCTGGAGCTAAAGCGCAACGTAGAGGCTTTTCTTGCAGAGTAGCAATAGTATCCATTAACTCCCGAAACCATTTATCCGCGTAAACTGGGTTGCGCTGTCTCAACCAAGAGTAAGCAGTATCAATTTCAGCTCTTGCAGTTTGAGTCACCCTAACTTGAAATGCCATACTTTTGCTGCATTTCTTGCTCAAATTCGCTCAGGGTAGTAGTTCTACCAGCTTCTACATCTTCAAGCCCCTGCTTAATTCCGGCGATCGCTTCTAATCTTTCTAACGTATCCAAAAGTTTTTGGTAAGACTCTGCATCTTGAACCACAAGCTCGGCTTTACCATTAACTGTCAGCACTACGGGTTTACCTGTCTGCTTCATCTGCTGTATGAATTCCAACGTATTGCGCTTAAAGCTAGAGAGTGAATGGATGTCTCGACTAATGTTTAGCATGGAGTTGATTAGGCATTAAACTTGCACTTAATTTAATGCTATCTCGACAGCTTCCGCCCAGACCAATTTGTATTGCAAGCTAACAACATTGTTCATTGTTAAGCCAGTACCACGTTTTACTTGAGAAAAATCGCACATCGCGCTAGTCTTCATTAGCAAAACTGCACGCTGTGATATCAAGCGATGACGACAAATCAAATCTCCCCGCAAATTCCTTCTTGTAATTGGAGTCGTCCCATCGGTTTAGGTTGGGACAAACCTTATACTGTTCGCTACGCTAGTAATATTGATGATGGCCCTTGGCACGGTATGCCTTTAGGTGGCTTTGGTGCGGGTTGTATCGGCCGTTCTTCAGGGGGAGACTTTAATCTGTGGCACATTGACGGGGGAGAGCATACTTTCAAAAATAATCCCGCCTGTCAATTCAGTGTATTTGAATCTACTGGTACATCTTCTCAAGCTTATGCTTTATCTACCCAATCGCCTGAAGATGGAAGCTTGAAAGGTTGGCAATGGTATCCGGCGAGTGAAGCAGGGGGGATTGTGAATACAGGTACGTATCACGCGCTATACCCTCGCAGTTGGTTTGTTTACGAAAATGTATTTCAAGCACAGTTAACCTGTGAGCAATTTTCCCCGATTTGGGCAAACAATTATCAAGAAACTAGTTACCCTGTGGCGGTGTTTGTCTGGAATGCTCATAATCCCACCAATGCACCTATCACTCTCAGCATTATGCTTACCTGGGAAAATATGGTGGGTTGGTTCACAAATGCTTTGAAATCACCTGAAGTGAAAATCAGGGATGATGGCAGCCCGGTTTATGAATATCAGCCACGCTGGGGCGAAAGTCAAGGTAATTACAATCAAATAGTGGAAAATAACCAACACTTTGGTTGCTTTTTATCTGGGGTTGGTAGCGATGCATCTGTGCAAGAAGGAGATGGTAGCTGGTGCATTGCCACACTGAAACATTCTCAAGTGGAAGTATTTCAGCATACCCGCTGGAATCCGGTCGGTACTGGTGAAGAATTATGGCAGAGCTTTGCTGAGGATGGTTCTTTGCCTAATTATATAGATGCAACTCCGGCAACAGAGAATACACAAATAGGTGCAGCGATCGCAGTTCGTTTCACTCTGCAACCAGGGGAAACTCTAGAAATTCCCTTTGTCTTGGCTTGGGATTTCCCGGTAACAGAATTTGCAGCCGGAATCAACTACTACCGCAGATATACAGACTTTTTTGATCAAAGTGGTGAGAATGCTTGGGCGATCGCATCTACTGCTTTAAAAGAATACCAAAGTTGGCGATCGCAGATTCAAAGTTGGCAACAACCCATTCTTGACCGAGAAGATTTACCTTCTTGGTTGAAAATGGCTTTATTTAATGAACTTTATGACCTCACCAGCGGTGGTACTCTCTGGAGTGCCGCATCAGAACTTGATCACAGCGGTCAGTTTGCAGTTTTGGAGTGCTTAGATTATCGCTGGTATGAAAGTTTAGATGTGCGGTTGTATGGTTCTTTTGCGCTGCTGATATTGTTCCCAGAACTGGAAAAATCAGTCATGCGGGCATTTGCACGGGCAATTCCCCAAAGTGACGATCATTACCGAGTAATTGGTTATTACTATACAATTGGCGCAGATACGACAACGGCTGTCCGTAAAGTTGCAGGCGCAACACCCCATGATTTAGGCGCACCCAATGAACACGTTTGGGAAAAAACTAACTACACTTGCTACCAAGATTGCAATTTGTGGAAAGATTTAGGCAGCGATTTTGTATTGCAAGTATATCGGGATTTTCTGCTCACGGGTGCTGATGATGTGCAATTCTTGGCAGACTGCTGGTCTGCAATTGTCCAAACTCTCAACTATTTGAAAACATTTGATCAAGATGATGATGGAATTCCCGAAAATTCTGGTGCGCCCGATCAAACTTTTGATGATTGGCGGTTGCAAGGGGTAAGTGCTTATTGTGGCGGGTTGTGGTTGGCGGCTTTGTCAGCTGCGATCGCCATTAGTGATGTTTTATTAACGAACCGCCAAGACGCAGAGAACACAGAGGAGTTAAAGGTTCAAAAATCCATCTATGAAAAATGGTTAGCCCAATCTCGCCCCATCTACGAAGAAAAACTCTGGAATGGGCAATATTATCGCCTGGATAGTAAAAGTGGTTCTGATGTGGTGATGGCGGATCAGTTGTGTGGGCAATTTTATGCGCGCTTGCTGGGATTACCGGATATTGTAGCGAGCGATCGCGCTTTATCTGCGTTGAAAACTGTTTATGATGCTTGCTTCCTCAAGTTTCAAAATGGTCAGTTCGGTGCAGCCAATGGTGTTCTTCCTGACGGTTCACCAGAAAACCCCAAGGCTACTCATCCTTTGGAAGTCTGGACAGGTATCAACTTTGGACTAGCAGCTTTTCTAGTGCAGATGGGAATGAAGGATGAAGCATTGAGGTTGACACAAGCTGTAGTGCAGCAAATTTACGATAACGGCTTACAGTTCCGCACGCCTGAAGCCATAACTGCATCTGGTACTTTTCGTGCAAGTACTTATCTGCGGGCAATGGCTATTTGGGCAATTTACTTAGTTATTAGCCACTAACCGCTAGGGACTGGGTAGTGAGGGAAGGGATGAAGGTGTAGGGCTTCAAAAGCCTTATACCAAGTCTCAAGGGACAAGATGCGTAAGTTTTATATTTTGCGATCGCTACCTTGTCGTTGGTGTGATTGCTTTTTGAGCAGTCAATCTAGAATTTGCAACCAAATATACATAAACATAGAAATAGATGTTTTATTATGTGCGTTTTGGAGTGTACTCTACTGATGAGACATTAAGTGTCTATATAACTAGTGGTTTTATTTTCCGGGTGTTCTAAGAACTCAAGGAAAAGATAAGTAACACTCAGAAATAATTAAAAAACTGGCACTCAGGACTACAAGTTTAAAAAAGTCCCACATTGCTATCTTTAGTCATCCAAACTCTTACTATTACAAAGATTATGTTCACCAATAACAATTTTTGCTTAAGGAAAAATTCATTTTTGAAAAGTAAGTTTTGTAAAAAAAACTACCTCAATTAAGTTGCTAATCATAAAGTATTTTTAGTAAAAGTATGATTTTATAATTTATTCCAAGTGTTTTTTACTACATAAAAATATATTGAAACAAGTAAATACTATTTTAGGCAGGAGTAAAATTTGACAAAATTATGAGGTGAGAATTGAAGAACACAATCAAAGTTTTACAAGAATGCATCAGTACTTGGTTCCTATCATGATGGAATCATAAGTTGGGTTTTGCTAATCAAATGTTCTTTTTTAACTTTCACTTAGAGAAGCCACTGAAAAATGATAGGTAAGCAATTGGCGATTAATACTACGAGTAATTGCGTTTTGCAGAGGCTGTTGGAATGATCCAAACCAAAAAAATAGCTAGCGATCGCGCATTGGTTAAGAATCCACAAATCTGATTTTGGACGAAGCGACTAGTACCCTAGATGCCAAGTCAGAGCGGTAATTTCAACAGAATTTAGCCCAGAAGAGCCAAGACCGCACCACCTTTATCATTTCCCATCGTCGTCTCTCCAATGTCCGCGATGCTGAATGCATACTTGTTCTAGACCGATGTATCCTTTTTGAACAAGCGATTCATGAGACATTAATAGCAACTAGCAGTTTTCACTACCACTTAATCCAAATGCAATTTCATAATAATGACATTTAAATTAATGATTTAAATATTAATCAGGCAGCAAATATTTTTTGTATAAACTTAACATATTTGTACGTAAACTACATTTATTTTAGTGCTGACTTTTTATCAGGATGTAGCAGGTTAATTCTGCACATCCTTTTTATTAAAAAAAATAGTCGATGATTTATTAGAGCGCGATCGCTCTGATTAATACAGTTTATTTATCATAGCATAAAACTTTATTTTTAACAAAATTCTATAGCTAATTAATTGCTAGCTGCTATACAATATTGCTAAATTTTTTTTTTAATTTTACTAAGGCTTTAATAACCGTAGCCTATGCACGACAAGCAATATATCCAACTTGAGCAACAGCATACAATACATTATTGATAAAAATAATTTTCAATAGTTAGGATTAATTCCTTTTTATTAAATGCTGTTTATATTGCTAACTTAATCGCTTGTTTAGCAACAAAGTTAATGGTAGTATTTCCTAGTTAACTGACAAATGGAAGAACTTTCAAAGAATACTAAATGAGGGGTATTACCCCCCACTAATTAGTAAAATAGGGGACAAAATCCAAACTTGCACATACACAAGTAAATATTCCTACAAAATCAGTAAATTTAACTTATTAGCCACAAATTTGGCAGATGACATTAACAGCAAAAAATAGTATAAATAAAAATGTTGTTATTAATGATCAAGGTTGAAGACTTTTTCTTTCCTTGGGTAAAATACAAAGGATTTTGCTGAATTACTCCTAAAATTTTGGCATCATATTATACGAAAAATTTATCAGGGAAAAGTAATTGACTTAGGAGTTGGGAAGTTCAAGAGGACGAAACTGCATCTACCAAGAGCCAGACGGAGACTTTTTCAGCCAGTCATCTGACATAACAAAAGTAATTTTTTACCTTTGTTAACCATCTACCGCTAGCTGCCTTGCCCAGCTTTGAACTAATTAAGCAACCGCCAATAGGCCAAAGCAGTTTGTCAACCTCAATTTAAATACCAACAGCCAAAGAAACTGGATTGGTTTACTTCATCGAAGACAACTAACACTATGAATCAAGATATTCCTGGCATAAGTAGCAACTTCAATAAATCAATTCATCCTGAAGAGTTTGACCAAGTAGTTGAGGCAATTCTTTCTGGAAAGTATTCCTGGGCATGTGTTTTAATGCTACGTTTTGCTGGCTACAATCCTTTACACTACATTCCCTACCGCACCTATAATCGCTTACTCAAAGAAAACTCGCACATTAGTAGATCCAACCATCAGCAAAACTCAAACCCGAACATTGCCAAAAAATCTCCTGATTTAAGACCTGATACGAATGTTTCACCAACATGCTTAAGCAAAATTAAAGATTTAGCTTATCTTGAGGTAGTTGGCAAGCAAAAAGCAGAAATTCGTGGCGGTAGTATGGATCAGTGGTTGAAAAAGTAAGTTCAAGACTATTAACTAGTAAAATCTGAATTGAAGCTAGAAAGCATTCAAGGTTTTTCCTTAGAATAATGAAATTTAGTTAATATTTTTATTAATTAAATATAAGTAGGCTTCTTACACAAGTTAGGCTAAGGAAAACTCGGAGTCACTATAAAGTAGGGATGAGGGACAAGGAGAAGGGTGAAAGGAATTTGATTACCCTGTGCCTTAATCTTTACCCTTTCTCTACCTATTGTGATAGCTTTTCAATTGCTTCAATACAGATATATTTACAAAACTCAGGCGCACCAATACGACTTCTAATTTTAAATCTAAAATCAAAATGGTACAGCTTAATAATCTAAGAAATTGCTTTCTTTCAAGCGTGGGTGTTTATTAAAGGTGCGCTAAAGGTGCTTGTTTTTGGTAAAGTTCAGTTTTTAGTATTTCCTTATACAGAACAATATAAATAAAATTGACAGGCTGGATGTTAGCAGAAAGTAATGTCGAGTCTGGTTGAATATTTATTATCAGAACTGATGCGGGAACCCGGAGAGTTCTTCCGATAAGGGATTAGGCGGACATCCTCTTAGAAATCTCTTACAGAGAGCTATATAATCATATATGATCATATATAATCATAATTTCATGGCGTAATTAAATTTTCAGACTTAAGATAGATGCATAAAAAACTAGTATTCAGAAAAATGTTGATTTTTCCGTTCAGAGTCTATTAAACATATTGAGTAAAGGTTTAGTATACAAAATTTAGAAAAAGTTAAAAATTAAAAAGTTAATAAATTTATTATAAAGCTAGCATAAAATATTCATCGCTATTTCAAGATTAGGCTTGACTAAATAAAGTAAATTTACTAAATACTAGTAATGTAGTATGTTTATGTACTGCGTAAAGTTTTATTTCTTTATCGTAGACATAGCTCTTTAATGAGTTCAAATTAAAAAAATATACTGGATGAAAAAATTTGTTAATCTAGGGCTATAAGCAGCCTGACATTGAAACTCGACTTTGGTATAAAGCAACAGTCAATAATTAGAAATTCATGATTTCATCATCGATCAGCGAACTGGTTTTTGGTGTTTTGTTAAGAAACTGTTGTTTATGAAAGACTCAAAAGATATGTTGTCTGCATATGTTACCAAGTGCTCTTTCTTCTGCTTGAAAGCTATCTACACTTTGAAAATTGCTAGATAAGTTTTTAGTGAGGATTTTATATGATTCACAAAATATGCAATTGACTATGATTTTTTTGGCTTATTTCGTTAAGCTCAGAAGTCGGGACTTGAAACTAAGCCAACCGGGAACCATCCCCTAGACTTCCGAAAACCTAGGGGAATAAACCCGGCTTTTAGTTGCATATCAATAATAAAGAAATGAATTAGCCTTGCAGGGCTAATAAATTTCGCAGTTGTGAAACCTTAGCTATAAGTATCAAATCACAGCTGCTGCGGACGGATTGACCCACACTTTTACAGTTGACTGCAACTGGACATTTATTATGTCATACTATTCTAGTCAAGACAAGATTTTTGATACTATCTACACGCAAGAAAGCAGATTTTTAACTTCTTTTCAAAGGAAGGTTCTGCTCAAGAATTTGCAAGCTGATTTGCAGCCAGAATATCGTCGTCGGATTGAAATTATGTTGCTAGCAGACAGCGGTAAATCTCAAACGCATATCTGTGAAATATTAGGTTGTTCGCAAGAAATGGCACGATACTGGATTGCTGTAGCACAAGCAGGTCTAGCACATAAATGGAACGAGCGACCGATAGGTAGACCTAAGACTGTTAATCATCAATATTTGGAAAGATTGAAAGAATTGGTGAGTTGTAGCCCTCGTGAATATGGTTATGGATTTAGTTGTTGGACAGCTCAATGGTTAAGCAAACATCTTGCTAAAGAATTTGGCATTGAAATCAGCGATCGCCATATTAATCGCCTACTAAAACAAATGGGGCTTTCAACCAAGCGAAAATCCTCTTACCAACAACAAACTAATTGTTTAAAGAATGCTGGCATTACAATTTGCGACTTGCAATCTAACTCCCAGCCTAGTTTTCACTTGAGCAAGAGAGAGAGTTAGGGAATGAGAGCCACTAAAAAAAGTAGAGATAATTCATCAATTATCTCTACTTTGTCAAATTATTGAAATATGGCTTAATTTTTAGCTTGTGGTTGTGGAGGAGGAATCGTCACATCTATTGGCGTTACTTGCGCTGCTAATTGTGTCAGTGGTGGTTGGATAGCGTTTTGATTTCCCACTACCAAAGTCACGATATTTTCTGGCTTGAGGTATTGTCGTGCTACTCGCTGCACATCGGCTGCTGTCGTTGCTGCTACAGCTTTTTGGTAGCGAAACAAGAAGTCGGCAGGGTAGCCATAATATTCGTATCGCATCAAGCGTGATAGAGTTTGGCCAGGGTCTTGAAAATTAAAAACAAACGAGTTGAGCGTAGACTCTTTAGCAAAAGCGAGTTCTTGTGGTGTCACTCTTTGAGTCTGGATACGCTTAATTTGGTCTTGCAAGGCTTTGACAAACTGTACAGTTGTTTGCGATCGCGTTTGTCCCCCAGCAATGAACATTCCCGGATAATCGAAGCGGGGACTCCATTGACCATATACAGAGTAAGCTAAACCTTGGCGCGATCGCACCTCATTAAACAAGCGTCCACCAAATCCATTTAACACCCCATTCAACACATCGAGCGCTGCATAATCAGGACTATCTAACCTTCCGCCCAAATGCCCAATGAGAATATTACTTTGAGTCAGTTGCGGCTGATTCACAAAAAACACACCGCCGGTTTTAGCTTGGGCAACCTCTGGCAGTTGGGGTTTAGCCAGCTTCGGATTAGGTTGCCAATCGCCAAACTTAGCTTGAATGAGCGATCGCATTTTCTTGGGTTCAAAATCTCCCACAACCCCCAAAATCATATTATTGGGGTAAAAATACTGCTGATAGAATTTGAGCAAATCTTCACGGGAAATTCGATCCAATGTCGCATACTCCATTATGCGGGCATAAGGGCTATCTTGTCCGTAGATCAATTTCCGAAATTCCCGCCCAGCAATACTATCTGGATTATCATTACGACGGGCAATACTACCCCTGCCTTGTGTCTTTGCCAAATCCAGCTTTTCCTGAGCAAACACAGGTTCGCGCAAAACTTCAGCAAACAGCCCCAAAACTGTTTCTATATCTTCGCTGAGTGCATCAAAACTAGCATTACCAGCAGTTTCACCAATACTAGTTTCCACCGCCGCCGCCCGCTGCTCTAATATCTCGTTGATTTCGTCAGGCGAGTGCTTTTTAGTTCCCCCTGTTCGCATCACCGCACTTGTAAAACCAGCTAAACCAACCTTCTCTGCTGGCTCCAAGCGACTTCCTGTACGCAATAAAGCTATACCATTTACCAACGGTAGCTCGTGATCCTCCATTAAATATACAACCAAGCCATTTTGAAGCACAAACCGCTCATACTTGGGTACTTTAACTTCAGGTAACGGTGGCAACTGCAACTCTGTGTAATGCTTTGCCTCTGCTGTCGCCGCCAGAGAAAAGTTAAAAGAAAAAAGTAAAAAGGCACAAGCCGCAACTAATGCATAAATTAGCCTTTTACTCTTGTGAATTTTGAATCCCATCTGCCTTTTACTCTTCACCTTGTACCTCTGCATATCTTTTTGCTGTCAACATTGGGTGTTAAAATTTTGAACTGTGAATGAGTGAATTTTGAATTGCTTAACCCTGTTTCGACAACAGCTTGCCAATCGTGCGGTTCTCAGGCGTAAATGATGCTTTTGCCACTCGCTGAATATCAGCAGCATTCACTGCGGCAATTTCATCCAACTGCTTAAACAAATTCCGCCAAGAGCTAGTTTTTACCTCATATTCCAATAACTGCTGTGCCATCCCCATATTGGAATCGAGAGTACGCAATAAATCTGCCCTTGCTTGTGTCTTGACTCGTTGTAATTCAACCGCAGCAACTGGCTCAGTTTTTAATCTGTCAATTTCCTTACGCAAAGCCACCGCCAACTCATCAACTGTGTGGCCGGGAGCCGTGAGAGCATAAAATAACATGAGATTTGGGTACTTATCTCCAGGAAATCCACTGAAACCTTGGGCATTGAGTGCCAAACGCTGCTGTTCTACCAAAGACTTATACAGCCGTGACGTGCGCCCATTACTCAACAATCTGCTAATAATTTCGTAAACTGCATCATCTGGATGAGTCAGCGCCGGACGATGATAACCTTCTAAATACAAAGGTTGAGAAGGTAGCTGTACAGTAATTTCCCGTGTTTGTGTCTGTTTGGGTTCCACCGGGATTGATGCAACAGCTTTTGGCCTGGACTTAAAGCGTCCAAAGTAAGTCTGCGCTAGCCTTTTAACTTCAGTCGGGTTAACATCGCCGACAATAGCGATCGTTAAATTGCTTGGTGCATAATAGGTGTCAAAAAACTTCTGCACATCTTCAGGTGTTAGGTTGCGGATATCTTCGTCATAACCAATTACTGGACGCCTGTAAGGATGAACTTTAAAAGCTGTATCGATAAACTTCTCTACCATCAAGCCAATCGGGGAATTTTCTACCCGCAGACGCCGTTCTTCTAAAATCACATCTCTTTCTTTGTAAAACTCCCGAAACACAGGTTCTAAAAATCGCTCTGATTCCAGCGACATCCACAGTTCTAATTTATTAGCAGGAAAGCTGTAAAAATAACGCGTAGCTTCCGTAGAAGTAGTAGCATTTAAGCCAACGCCTCCTGCTTGTTCTACAATTCGTCCTAGTTCATTTTGCTTGACTAGCTTGGCTGCTTGTGATTCCACTTGCTGAAACTGGGCTTGTAATTTGGCAACTTCATCTTTTTTGCCACTAGCTTTTGCTGTTTGAATTTGGTTATCTAACTGTTGCAAGCGTTCTAGTAAAGGTTTTTCAGCAATGTAGTTTGTTGTACCAATGCGCTTTGTACCTTTGAAAGCCAAATGCTCAAGAAAGTGTGCTACACCTGTTTTTTTATCTGGCTCATCCACTCCACCTACATCTGCATAGGTAACAAAGGAGACTATTGGTGCTTGATGCCGTTCTAAAACAATGAACTTCAAACCATTGTCAAGCCGAAACTCTGTCAACTGTTGAATTACCCGATCCAAATAAGGTTGAATCGAAGTTTGAGTTTTGGGAGATGGCTGTACTCTTTGAGGAGGAGGTGCGGTCTGAGTTTGAGCTAGAGCGACTTCTGGTAATAACCCCCAGCTGAAAATCGTCAGTGCTAACAAAGTTACAACTAGCCGATACAGTATAGCTGGTACTTGGCTTAACCAATCTAAAAATGCTCGGAAGCAATTGAGCTGATTCATAAGCGACAATTAAACTAAATTTTCACTACCTAAGAGACAGGCGATTTGGTAAGCA
Source organism: Mojavia pulchra JT2-VF2 (assembly GCA_019359325.1). Lineage (GTDB taxonomy): Bacteria > Cyanobacteriota > Cyanobacteriia > Cyanobacteriales > Nostocaceae > Mojavia > Mojavia pulchra. The sequence goes on from JAHHHN010000002.1 coordinate 77,746, forward strand.
GAGCGTTAATCTTGTATTAAGCTTTCTGTGCTTTTTGTACTTGACGTTAGACAATAATGCTACAAGTCGTGTTCCGAAGATCTCACAGTAACTGCTATGCGAGTTTTTAATTCTACTCCCCCCTCAGAGGCACAGACGCGTACCCGCATTTTACAGGCGGCACAAAAATTATTTGCCTCCCAAGGTTTTGATGGTACTACCACGCGGGACTTAGCACAGGCAGCAGGTGTAGCTGAGGGCACGTTGTTTCGTCATTTTCCCAACAAAAAGGCTATTTTGGTTGAGGTGGCAACTAATGGCTGGATCGACATTCTGACTGATTTGCTCACAGAATTGAGCGAAATGGGCAGTTATAAAGCTGTAGCTCAGGTGATGCGCCGCCGGATGTGGAATTTGCACAAAAATGTTGATCTAATGCGAGTTTGTTTTATGGAAGTGCAGTTTCACCCAGACTTGCGCGATCGCATTCAATTAGATGTCATTACTAAAATGACCGATGTGGCTGAAGCTTTCTTCCAAACCGCTATGGATAAAGGCATTTATCGCCAGACAGACGCCAAACTTGTCGCCAAGGTTTTCTTGGGAATGTTTGCGATCGCAGGCTTCTCCGACAATACCCTCATGGAACCAAACGCCTCCCCTCAAGAAATGCAGCAAATGGCAGAAGGACTTGCTGATATCTTCCTCAATGGTGTGCTAGCTAAAGAATGAGGCATTATTAACTCAGCACTCAGCACTCAGCACTATTTTCGCTTGTTGACTCCATTGCTGCACTTGCTCAATCGCTGGACATAAATCTCGTCGTTGCAATGTTGCTACTTGTAGGCGCATAATTTGTTGATGCAATCTGTGAGTAGGAGTCTGAGCCAACTGCGCTACAGAGCCAATACCCGCGTGCAGTAATAAACCACAATATTGCGGCCCTACGCTGGGAATACGCGCCAAATCTGCCAAAGCTATCCATTTATTTACATATTGCAAATGCACTTGCAATTTATTTGCTAAGGCTAACTTTGACTCTAGATTTTTTCCTTGTTTAACTAGTACTCCTGTAGTTTTAATTCCACAGTTTTGCAGTTGCAATTGTTCTTCTTGGCTCAATCCAGGTAATTGCTCAATCGGCCAGTCACAAGCTGCGATAGGGCTTCTATTATGTGTGTGTTTAGCAGGCATTTCATGAAACTCAAACTTAGGCTTCTTTAATATTGTGACTGAATAACATAGGAAAGTGCTGAGTGCTTAAGAGCAATGCGTGGGTACTTCACGCTACTTGAAAACTAAAGCTGAGGCTTGCCCAATTATTTACGTCCAAGGCGTAGGAGTCAGTAACGGTGCTATTTATCTCAGCTTTAACTGGGCTGGCGTTGTGTAAATCTTGTAGTAGCGCTTGGGCAACTTCTAAGGGATTCAACAATGGGCCTATGGGTTGTTGATCTGTGGTGAGATTTTTAGCAGTTTCCAAATTAGTTAGGGTTTCGCTGAAAGGGTAGGTGCTTAAAATTAGTTGGTGTTCGCATTCATAAGCCGGCCCTGGAATCACCCATCCAGAGGTAGCCGCAGCTTGTGGTAGGCTAATAGTCTCACCTGGAGCGATGACTATTGGTTTAAGTAGAGGTTTGGTTTCCGAGATGTCAGATTCTGCGGGGATTTCCCAGGGGTAGAATGCGATCGCACTCCTACTATTCTTTAATCCCAGCAGTATTAAATATACTGGGCGATCGCTTAGATTTTGCACCTTGTACTGCATTCGGCTCCCAATAGGCACAACAGGAGTTCTAAGTGGCTTGCTCATTGAAGTTTCAGAACCGAGAGATCGCATTGTTTCTCGTTGCATGACAACACGAGGCGATATGCTGTTAATAATCTCTAAAGATGCCTTGATTGCCAAGCGCGAAGAACCTTCATTTTCTGTAAGACGCCATAATTTTGCTGCTAGTAAAGTTGTTAATTTTGGTGCTAATCGCTGCACTGCCATTTTTACTGCTTCGCCTACTTCCTCAGCAGTGTTGAGAATTAGCTCGCCGCCAACAGAAAATAGACCATAACGAGTGGGAGGTTGCAATAGCTTAGCAAATAAATAATCAGCTGGTTGTTCTCCTGCTACTACAGTGGATACACGAGTAACAGTGGCAAAAGCGCTGGTAGCATCTACTCGCTCAATTCTTTCGAGTCCAGTATCTAAGCCAACTATTAAATTAATATTGCGGGGTAAAACTCGGACTGCTTCCTGGACAAGTTGTCCGACTTGTAAAGAATTAGTATTATCAAAAATGGGGATTTGTGCTTTTGCAGTTAATCCAGTGCGCGATCGCAATACTAACTGCTCTCCTGTGACTAAGCTAAATCGAGAGTTAATTCCGTAATTTTCTAGTACTTGTGGCGGTATTCCTCCTAACCACAGATTAACTGTTTTGCCATCTTCTTCCGTGGCTGTGATTACTCCCTCGGCCCCTATAGTACTGTTGGGCAGAAAATTATCTGCAAGTAAAATTGCTTGGGGATTTTTCTTACTACTTAATAACGCTGGCTGCTGTGTGCTACCCAGCTTGTGCATAGAAGTTTCCACATGGGAGAGGCTGACTTGAATTGTCTTGGCTGGGCTGGCTTCCCATAAATATTGTGTTAAGGCGTAGGTAAATAATCCCGCACTAAAACCGGACAGCAAAACTTCTCTCGCCGATTGCTTTGATTCTGAGGTCGCTGTCAGCAGCAGAGGCGGAGTCACTTCGCCCTTACTGAGTGAATTTTGCGTTTTGAGTTGTTTGAGAAATTCCAGTTCTTCTGTTGCTAGCTGGGCATCTATTATTTCTGGGCGGGCGCGAATTCGCAATCCCGTTGGCTGGATTGTATTAGGAGCGTAGTAGCTAGTATCAAATACTGCTGTGACACGATCTGTAGGAAGCGATCGCAACAATGAAAGTAAGCTTTCTTCTAATAAATAATTGACAATATTAGTATTTTGTGGATTCTTGCTCTCATCGATTGGTACTAGAGCGTTTTGTACAGTATCGGTTTCTGTTTTGATGCGAGTACCGTAACCGCTAAAGTGAAAAATAACGGCATCGCCTGGTTTAGTTTGCTTACCGAGATGATCTAAAAAAGCCGCTTCAATAAATTCTCGGCTAGCTTGTTCCTCAGTTAAGGTGAGGATATCTGAAGCAGAGAAGCCAAAGCGATAAATTAACAGTTCTTTTTGTAGTTCCACATCGGTTAAACAACCGCTAAGAGAGGGGCTTTTTTGGTATTGATTTATGCCTATAAGTAAAGCCAGTTTACGCGGACTGGGTTGTGCCAAAGCTTGGTAATAGCGTAGGCTTTGCCCGCCGAAGGCATCGCCCAAAGTCAACCACTCAGTTTCAGTTATACCCAATACCGCGAGTATTGAGCCAATCCGTTGTAAAAAAGTCCGACGCTTCATAAATTAGCCATCAGCCCGTCAGCTAACAGCTTAAAGGGCTGAAGTCTGCTGTGTAAAGTTAATACTGTTTGTCTGTTAATAGACTACCCTAAGCCAATGCTTGTACTCGCATTGCCCGTGCCAATTCTGCGGCTACTTCAGGACGAGAAAATTCTGGCGGTGGTAATTCACCTCGACGCAGCATTTCTCTCACCTTAGTTCCTGAGAGGTGAACGCGCTCTTCTGGTCTACTAGGACTAGTTTTAGTCGTTGCCATCTGTTTAGTGCGAGTGCAGTAGAACGCGTGTTCAAATTTCATCGGCACAATGCCCAATTCATGGGCTGCAAATTCATCAAAGATGTACTGAGCATCGTAAGTACCGTAGTAGTCACCTACGCCTGCATGATCTCGCCCGACAATAAAGTGAGTGCAGCCGTAGTTCTTGCGAACTAAAGCATGGAAAATTGCCTCACGAGGGCCAGCATAACGCATTGCCGCTGGATTAATTGCCAAAATTACCCGGTCTTGGGGATAGTAGTGTTCTAGCAAAATTTCATAACAGCGCATCCGCACATCAGCAGGGATGTCATCTTCTTTTGTCGCCCCTACTAATGGGTGCAAAAATAAACCATCGACGGTTTCTAAAGCGCACTTTTGAATATATTCATGGGCGCGGTGGATGGGGTTACGAGTTTGAAACCCAACAATTGTTTTCCAGCCTTTGGTTTTAAACATTTGCCGAGACTCGGCTGGATCGATTTGGCAAGCGGGAAACTGAGGATGAGAATCACGTTGCAATAGCCAAATATCACCAGCAAGATTGACAGAACCTTGCTTATAGACTACCTGCACTCCAGGATGTTTAGCGTCATCAGTGCGGTAAACATTGACGACTTCGCGGGTTTTGTCGTAATGATACTTTTGCGTCAGTTGCAAAACCCCAATGTACTCACCTCTGGGGTTATCCAGACGGACAAAGCCGCCTTCCTGCAAAGGAGCAGCTACTTCTTCTGCTACCGACAGTGTAATTGGAATTGACCACACAAGACCGTTAGCTAGCCGCATTTCTGTAACCACGCGATCGTAGTCCTCTTGGTTCATAAAACCTGTGAGTGGACTAAAACCGCCGATCGCAATCATCTCTAAATCAGAAACGGCTCGCTCGTCAAGTTGCACTCGTGGCAAAAACTCTGCTTTTGAGAGAAATTCTGCCCTTTGTTCTGGTGTGGCGATGCGATTAACCAACTGTCCACCGTGGGGGGCAATGGCATCTGGATGGTGACTCAATGTAATCCCCTCTTTGAGTTAACTGTTATTGTTTCAAAGTATGTATTAACTTTATCAAAATGCTGATACGTAGAGAAAAAGAGTTTGGCTATGACTTACAAATTCAGAAACAATTTTCTATAGTACAAAAATACTATATTAATTTCGGGAACAAGTATGCTTAATTGTCATGATGTTGCCAAATATTTTCTTGCTCAATCAGCATATACCTCATTGTCCAATTTATCGCTGGTTTCTGCACCAAAATCGTCTTTAAAATCAATGTTCCCACAATCGTCTGTATTGCAGCCATTGCACATGAAATCACCAATGTCGTCTTGAATGGCTTTGTTCATCTGGATAATCGCTTTTGTACAGTCTTTTGCATTTTCAATCATCTCCATTTGCTGATACAGCTTAAAAGCTTCTTCATAGGCAGAAATAGCATCTGAATAATGGTATAGAGAATCTAGAGCCAATGCTAAATTAAACCAGCCATTAGCTTCAAATTGATTATGATGACTATGGTGAGCAGCTTCTATTCCGCGTTGAAGGTAAGAAATAGCTTGTTCATACTTTTCTAGCTGGCGGTATGTGTTGCCTATATTAATTAATGACCCTGCTGCTCCTTGAGGATCATTAAGCTTTGATTTAACTTCTAACGAAAAATGATAATAATCAATAGCTAATTGGTACTCTTCAAGATCACTGTAAATCATGCCTAAGTTATTTAATGCGTGAGCCTCAAACTCTGTATTCCCAATTTCTCTGACGATTTCTAAGCCACGTCGGCTATAGTCCAGTGCTTCTTCATAGTTTTCTAAATAAAAGTAGGCGAGACCCAAATTTACAAGAGAACCACCGATGTTGTCTCTATCATTAATTTCCTCGGCAATTTGTAAGCAATTTTGATAATATCCAATGGCTATTTCGTGATTTCCCATTCGATCATGAGCATCACCCAAACAAGTAAGTGTAGTTATAAATTCCCATTTTTCGACTTTTCCGGGAATCCAAAATTCTATTAATCGCTCATAAAGAGCAATTACGATATTCAAGTAGCCATGCGAACTTAAGAAGTTATAAACACAATTTTCATAATCATCAGTATCAAAAATTGTGTAAAAGGCTTTTGTATATTTTTTAGAATCACACAGATTGTTGAATTTATCAATATAGGGTTGAACTTGCTCAATTGTCTGCCATGCATACTCTTTAATTATGCTTGTAAGTTCTGTATTTTTATTTTTGTTAGCTTGATAATTTTGTTCATTTTCTTGCCCAAAATTAGGAACATTTGCTTGAGAGATTTTTTTATAATTTCTTAAGATTAGATAACGAGCTTTTCTCTCTGTCATTTTTCCCTCTGTCGTTTCATCCGGGAAAAGCATTTTAATAAGTTCGTAAGGCTTCTTTAAATAGCTATTTACTGTATCAGTTGTAATGTTTAGTTTTTTAGCAATCTGATCGCGAGGTAAGTCAATAGCAATAGCTTTTAAACATCTCTGCTCTTGGGGATTCAACCCATCTCCACCATTGCACTTCAATAGATCCAGGTAAAATTTATTCCAATCGCATAATTGGTCAACTTCTGAGAAGTCTTCGTTTAACTTATCTGTAAAATTTGGCATCGGTTCAATGTCTTTGTCTTTACTGCTCAAGGTTATCAATTGCTTTGGGTGATAGACTACCCACAAAATCACCCACAAAATTGCCTACGCTTGTGTAGAGACTTAGTTGGAGTTTTCCAGATAGCTTGTAAACAAATAAATCAACGAATCTGGAGAGAGTTAAATGACAGCTTATAATCACAACGCAGTCTACACTAGCCATACAACATCCATCCAGGCAAATTTTCACCAATCTGAATTTTTTGAGCAAGATACGCATTTCTTCACTGCCGACTTTGAGCGAGGAGAACTGATAAGTGGTTACGCTCTGTCTATCTTGGAATTGGTGCGTGGTATTTTGGGCGAAAACTACTGGTACTTCACCGAATTTCCTTTGCAAATAGCCTGCCCTAAAAGCGAAGGGGTTTACCTAGAGGATAAAACCTTGTGGCAGTTCTGGGTTAACTCTAGGGTAGACATAATTGTGATGAACCCTCATTTGGGTGAAAACTGCCGTAAAGCTTGTCTAATGTTGGAATGTCAGTCTCCCTGGCATGACCTGGAAGATACTCAACGGCGCGATCATACCAAATTTGATATTATTGCCTCTACAAAAACCCCTCTAATTTACGTTCGTTATGCTGACTATCCTAGAATTTTGCGTTTTTGGAGTCAGGGTAATAGTGATGAGGTATTTTATAATCCCTTTACTCAAGATCGTAAGACAGAGTTGAAAGAATTCTTCACAAGCTACTGTCTGTGAATTTGGAGCGATCGCCCTGACTTCTTCAACCTCAGAGTAGAGTGAACTAAGTGCGATCGCCATGTTTACATCTATGGTTGATGCTAGCTAGATATAAGGTATTGGTGATCGCGTAGAGACACTGGATTACAATGTCCCTACATGCGCGTTAACTAACTAAACTGTTCAATAATTCCGCCGCCTAAGACTTTATCATTGTCATACCACACCGCAGCTTGGCCGGGGGTGATGCTGAATTGGGGTTCATCAAACACTAAGCGGACGCGGGAGTTTTCCAGAGGAATCACCGTTACTGGTGTGGGATGGGAACGATAACGAATTTGCACTTCTGCACGAATTGGGGTGGATGGTTCAGCGATGGAAACCCAATTTACCCGGTTTACAGTGCATTCTGGCTGAGTTGCCTTAGTCCGATCGCCTACAATTACTTTATTATTCATCGCATCTAATTCAATCACATACAGCGGTTCAGGTGCAGCAATACCCAATCCTTTACGCTGTCCAATGGTGTAATGATGGACACCATCGTGTTGTCCTAAAATTTTACCGGATGTATCTACAATATCGCCTTTTTTCGGGGCTAAATACTTATCAAGAAATGCCCGCATGGAACCATTACTTTCTACCAAGCACAAGTCTTGGCTTTCTGGCTTATCGGCGGTTGCGAGTTTGTATTCAGCAGCAATGCGGCGCGTGTCGGCTTTTTGCATTTCTCCTAGAGGAAATACTGTAGCTGCTAGTAAATCTTGAGACAAGTCATAGAGGAAGTATGATTGGTCTTTGTTGCGGTCAACTGCTCTTAGTAGCTGGTAACGCCCAGTAGCTTCGTCATAGTTAATTTGGGCATAATGACCAGTAGCGATGCGATCGCATCCTAGTTGCTCACGGGCATACTGCACCATTGGGCCAAATTTTACAGTTTTATTGCACTGCGAGCAAGGCAGAGGGGTGATCCCAGCGCTGTAACCAGCCACTAAATAATCGACAATATTAGTCTGAAAGACATCTCGAATATCAACAACTTGATGAGGAATGCCGAGTTGTTCGCAGATATTAGCCGCGTCGATCATTCCTTCAGAGCAACACTGACCTTTGCCTTTCATTAGCCAAAGCGTTAAACCAACAACTTCATAGCCCTGATTGTGCAGGATTGCAGCAGCGGTGGAACTGTCTACGCCACCGGAAAGACCAACGACGACTTTTTTCATGTCCTTAAATCTTGTTAAGCTAGTGACTGCTACTAACGCTAATGCTAAACATAAAACGCAGGTTTTTAGGGGTTAAAACCTATGCCATGCAGCCCTATGGCAAAATATAAACTTTGTTCAACTTGCAAATTGTAAATTTTATACAATCAACTTGACACCGTGTTTTTGGGTATCATGATTGCAACTAATGACAACCCACACTCTTGAAACTACTTGCTTCTGTGCTGTACTGATAATAGTAGCCCTTTACTCAATGTGTGAGTACAGGCTATTTATACAAGCACAATAGAGAGTTGCGAGATTGTTTAATTGTAGCATACATCCTTCAAAGCCTTACGAGTAAAGCACTTCCGTTTTTGGTAAATATATAAAAGATAACTGTGAAATTAATCAATAATAATAACCGTAAAATTAATGAACTTTCACTTTAAGAATAAGATAAAAATCAACATAATTAAGGATTTATACTACTTTCTTATGTAAACAAATCACATAGATATTTAATCTATTACTAGTAAGGTAGAGATTTTATCAAGACCTATGCATTACCACACAAATCAAGCAAATCTAAGTTAACACTGATATAGGTGCTACAACAGACAGCCTCAATTAGTTCCTTGAGGAAATTTTCGAGAAATCCTGTTACTACTATGTCCAAAACAATACCAGATAGACTGATAACATTTCCAATGCTGCCTTTGTTCTTGGGAGGATACTTGGCGTTGATCCCCGACTCTACCCCAGCACAAGCACAAACCGCCAATGGTGGTATTTTATTGGCACAACGAACGGTGGTTGACAGTTTACCCCCACCGCCAAATTTCCAATTAACTCCCTATAAACAACAACGATTAAAATCACCACAAAGGCAACCAATACGACAAGTACCGTGGAACTCATATAATCAAAACTTTCAACCATACCAAAGAGTGAGGGGCAATCAATATAATCAAACTAATCAAAACTTTCAGCCTTATAAATCAGCGCAAGCTAATTCATATAGTTGGAATTATGAACGCTATTTAGTGTATGTTGAAGGCAATAGTTATCAGCAACTGGAACGCATACGCCAGATTGAAGGTAGCGCTTATATCCGAAATTACAATGGACGTTCCGTTATCCAATCAGGAGCTTTTAGTAAAGCAGCTAACGCCCAACAACGAGTTAGAGAACTGGAGTTAAATGGCATCAGTGGGGCAAGAATTGTCAAATCCACTAATGGTCAGGAAATAGGATATTCTGCTAACACCGGAGGAAATTCTAGGCAAAAAAAATCTGATTTTTACTATGTAACTGTTCCTGCTAAATCAGAAGCATTATCTTCTATCGCCAGCCGAATTCGGCAGAATTCAGGACGCTATGACATTGTAGTCGAAAGAGCAAAACCATTAGGGCCACACGTAGCAGTTGGGCCTTTTACCCGGCGCTCAGATGCAGAGCAATGGAATGACTATATACGAAAATTAGGATATGGTAACGCCAGAGTTTATTACGGCAGATAATCTAGCGGTTGTAGGTTGAATGCAATACAACTTTTGGAGTTGGCGAAAAGGAAAAGGGTAAAGGGCAAAGAATGATTTCAGCCTTTACCCTTTTTTGTAGGACTTACGCACTGAAGCCTGAAACCCTGATCCCCCCTAGCCCCCCTTAAAAAGCTACCGTGTACACACAAGTCTTTGAGAGTTGTCCCACAGGCTTTTGATCCCCCCAACCCCCCTTAAAAAGGGGGGCTAAAATCCCTCAAAGTCCTCCAATTTATCGGAGGATAATGACGGATCTACAATGATTTCGGTTTAGTACACAGATGTGTGTACACCGTAGCCTTAAAAAGGGGGAAAGTCTAAAGCCCCACGCCACTGAGGGACTCGAGGAACCCGCAAGGGCGCAGGGCTGCCCCTTTTTAAAGGGGTTGGGGGATCTGAGTGCGTAAGTCCTGTTTGTTTCTATGTTTACTAAAAAGAATTACGCCTCAATATTTCTGCATTGGTTCTGTCTGACTCCCCGCACCTGATGTTAAAAGTAAAGAATGAGAAGTTAAGGCGGATCTCATTAGTTACAACTCAGCAATCAGGACTGATGCACAATCGGCAAGAACAAATTTCCCAAATCGTAGTTACCGCTGGGCAGATGCGGGATATTGAAGAGCGTATCTTTGCAGCCGGAATGCCTGTAGCGGCTTTAATGGAAAAGGTGGCTGGATTAATTGCCCGTCGCATTCAGGTAATGATTCCTGATAAATCTCGTGTTGGGATTTTGGTAGGCCCTGGTCATAATGGCGGAGATGCTTTGGTAGTAGCCCGTGAACTACATTTTTGTGGGTATGAAGTTTGGATATATAATCCTTTCTCGAAGCTGAAAGAATTAACTACACAGCATTTGCAATATGCCCAAAGCGTAGGTATTCCTTGTTATCAAACAATTGAGCAGTTGCCAGATTGTGATTTATTAGTTGATGGGTTGTTTGGATTTGGCTTAGAAAGAACGCTCACCGATCCGATCGCTTCTGCAATTAATCAGCTAAACACATGGAATCAGCCAATTTTTAGTATTGATTTGCCTTCAGGTTTGCACACTGATACTGGTGAAGTTTTAGGAATTGCAATTCGTGCTACCCATACATTTTGCTTGGGTTTGTGGAAGCTTGGTTTTTTGCAGGATCAAGCTTTAGATTATATCGGCGAAGCTGAGTTAATTGATTTTGATATTCCTGTGGCTGATGTGCAAGCTGTACTCAAGGATGCACCGAAAATTACACGCATTACGACAGCAAGCGCCATCAAGAATCTGCCTTTACCTCGTCCACCAGTCACGCACAAATATAAGGAAGGGCATTTACTGTTAATTTGCGGTTCGCGTCGCTATGCTGGTGGTGCAATTTTAACTGGTTTGGGTTCCCGTGCTAGTGGTGTGGGGATGCTCTCAATTGCTGTGCCAGAATATCTTAAACCGCTTTTAGTTTCGCATTTACCAGAAGCGCTGATTATTGGTTGTCCAGAAACAGAAACCGGAGCGATCGCTCACTTACAATTACCAGAAAAAACCGATTTGAGTTCCTTTGATGCGATCGCAATTGGCCCTGGTTTAACAATCGATAGCACTCCGATTGTGCAAGAGGTAATAGCAAGCAATCGCCCTTTACTTCTCGATGCTGATGGGTTGAACGTCTTGGCACAGATGGGAACTATCCCCACGTTACAAAAACGCCAAGCGCCAACGGTACTTACACCCCACGCTGGTGAATTTAAGCGGTTATTTCCTGATATTCCTAACGCTAATCAAGATAGAGTTAAAGCCGTGCGGGAAGCTGCAATGCAAAGCGGAGCAATAGTATTGTTGAAAGGAGCAAGAACTGCGATCGCTAACTCTCAAGGTGCTGTTTGGTTGAATCCCAAAAGTACCCCAGCTTTAGCCCGTGGTGGTAGCGGTGATGTGTTAACTGGGCTACTGGGTGGATTGTTGGCGCAAGCCGCAACTAAGCAAATAGCTGTTGAAGATATGGTAGCAACTGCTTCCTGGTGGCATTCTCAAGCAGGAATTTTAGCAGCCGAAGAACGGACAGAATTAGGCGTAGACGCATTTACATTGACACAGTATTTGATGAAAGTTCTCGTATAAAACTTACAGTATTTTGCAGATTAATAGACCACAGTAGAAGCACAACAATGTTGTGCCCTTATGATAATTTACAGAACTTACGCACTCAGATCCCCCAACCCCCCTTAAAAAGGGGGCTTTAGACGTTCCCCCCTTTTTGAAGGGGGGTTAGGGGGGATCAGGGTTTCAGACTTGGGTGCGTAAGTCCTAATTTAGTGTTTAGAGCGTGTATTCCATGCAAAGGAAAAACGCTGTAGCATCATTTTCAAAGACAGGAAACCAGGAAATGAGTCTTTGATACTCGTGATATCATGTCCATTCAAATAACCGTCATTGCGACTGTAGGGAAGCAATCCCAAAAACATTGCGATTGCGTCGTTTCACTTCGTTCCACTCGCAATGACATTAAGGGTGATTTGCCGGACATGATATGAATGAGTCTTTGAGGTGGATGAACGAGTCTTTGATACTCGTCAACGAGTCTTTGAGGTAGATGAACGAGTCTTTGATACTCGTGAATGAGTCTTTGAGGTGGATGAACGAGTCTTTGAGCCTCGTGAATGAGTCTTTGAGGTGGATGAACGAGTCTTTGATACTCGTGAATGAGTCTTTGAGGTGGATGAACGAGTCTTTGATACTCGTGAATGAGTCTTTGAGGTGGATGAACGAGTCTTTGATACTCGTGAATGAGTCTTTGAGGTGGATGAATGAGTCTTTGATACTCGTGGAAGAGCCTCTGCATCTCATCCGCGGCTTCTTTGTTCCTTTCCCTTTAACCTTTTCTCTAATTAAAGAGTTTTTTTATGCTGTACGCAATTCTTCATAGCTCTATTGTGGTCAGCTACAATTCAGAGACAACCTGTATTCAATATTTGATGGGAGTGTAAAAAAAATCCTGAGTTTGTTGAGGCTGCGATCGCATCTGCTCATCTCTAATAACAGAATTCTCTGCTAGAGTGCGATCGTTATTGATGTACTTCGGGAAAAGGAGATTGACGAGATTATACAAACAGGCAATACCTTTCCATGTAAAACTTGGAAACGCCGTTATGCAACAATCGGTTAAGCTGGTTATTTCAAAAAGATTTAGCTAAAACTTTGGACTAACGCCACTTATGAAGTGTTAGTGGCAGTGGGTGACCTGAGATTCGAACTCAGAACCAGCGGATTAAGAGTCCGATGCTCTACCGTTGAGCTAGTCACCCACACGAAAAATGATTATAACAAATTGCTGGCGGGTTTGCTAGTACAGTAGCTCACAAAATAGTTCTGGTTTGGGGAATTTGACGATGAAGGTTGTTTGTCCGGCTGCACTTTCTACGTGAATTGAGCCGCCTAGATGTTTGACCATTTTCTGCACTAATGCCAGTTCCAATCCTGTGCCACTATGTTTCCAGGAATCGTTTTTAGTAAGGTGATAGAACGGCTCGAAAACTCTTGAAAGTTGCTCGGCAGGAATTTCTAATCCAGAGTTGTGGAAACTAATCTGCACCATATCTGCTACCAACCCAGCTGATACTGTAATTGCCTGACCCCCAGGTGTGTATTTGCAGACATGGTTTAATAGTTCTGTGACAATCCGCTCTAAATCTGTGATATCTGTTTCTAAAAGCGGCAGTTCAGGTTGAATATTCAAGTTTAACTGCTGTCGTTGACAGGCGGCGACTTCTTGAAAAGACTCGACAATTGGGGGAAGCCACGTTTGTAAGTCAATGGCAATTAAAGTTTGAGTATCGGGTGCGGCTTGTGGATGTGTAAATGTGAGCAAGTCGTTAATTAACTTACTGCTTCGTTCACACTCGTTATGTAGAATCTGCAACAGTTGTGGAACTATATCTTTATCCAGTAGCTCCTCTAGTATGAGAAAACTTTCGAGGGTTTGGGCTGCAAGGCTAATACTAGTTATGGGTGTACGCAGTTCATGAGCGAGGGTGCGGAGAAATTCGCTTTTGAGTCCTGCAACTGTTCCTAGTTCTCTAACCTGCGTTTGGGTAGTTTCATAAAGTCTAGAACCACGAATAGCGATCGCACATTCATTTGCTATTTGCTGCACTAGCTCAATTTCAAATTCATCAAATTGCTGTTGTGTTGGACGGATCAGCCAGATATTACCGATAATTCCCTGTCCATCAAAAATGGGATAAGCTATCTGAGCGATCACTCGCAATTTCGGCTGCCATCCCGGAATAATTTCCATAGAATGCAGAGGTTGTTTTTGCAACAGTCGTTGATAAACTTCGGGGAAGTCTGCAAGGTGTTTAATCAATCCTTGACACGAGGGTTCGCTATTAGTGTATTCATAGGCGATCGTTGTCAGTTTATAGTCACTGCTATAAAGTTCGATTTGGCAACGATCAGCTTTGAGTAATTGTGCTAATTCTTGAGTTACTGTTTGCAAAATTGAAGTTTCATCAAGGCGATCGCGGATTTGCTCAGTGATGCGTCGCGCCAAAGCTTGAAAGTCTTGAATTTTTTGTAACTCGGCTGTGTACTGCTGCATTTGCAAATCCAGCTTGGCTTTGAGGTTTTGTACCTGCTGCTGAAGTTCTGCTTGCTGGGCTGCAATTTCGATTTGGGTTGCTAGATGCTTGAGCAAGTCAATTTCTGTATCTTGCCATTGATGCGGTTTCAAGCAATGTTGGGCAATTAATAACCCCCATAAATTCTGCTGTAAAACAATCGGCACAATTAAATTAGCTCTCACCTGCAATGAAGCGAGAAAATCTCTTTGACAAGGATGCAACCCAGCTGCATAAATATCTTCAATAACTTGAATCCCGCCGCGTCTGTAGCGTTCTCGATGTTTAGTGCTGAAGCAGGGATCTTGAATATTTTTTCCTAACAGTGGGCTGCTAATCACAGTTGATTCGGCAATGATTACCCCACTACTATCAGGCTGAAAGCGGTAAACCATTACGCGATCGCACTCTAGCAAAGGCCGAATTTCTTTGACTATCTGATGCAGAATTGGATCTAAATCTTGTGATTTGCGAATTTGTTGAGCGATCGCTGCTAACAGTTGCTCACGTTCTGCTTGCAGTTTTCTTCCTCGTTCTGCTTGTTTAGCAGCAGTAATATTGTTGCTAGTGCCAATTAACCGATATATTCTAGATTTAGCATCTCGTAGTGGCGTTAAAGTCGTAATCCACCAAGTAGGAATTCCTTGAAATTGCAAACATTGTTCATAGGAAATCGTTTTACCAAAGCGCACACAGTCGCTATAGTGCTGACGCACCTTGGCAGCATCGATTGGTGAAAGGATATCTTCTGGCCTTTTACCTTTAAGATCCTCTGAGCAGATTCCTACCCATCTTTCATGAGTTGGATTGAGCGCTACATACCGAAAATCTCCGTCTTCTAGAACATCGACCACAAAAATCGATGCCTGCACAGAATCGTACATACTCAGTAGAAACTGCTCACCACTACTTTTATCACCTAAGTCTTCTTTGAAGATAAAGTAAGGAGATGATAGTTGTGTCAACTCTACAATTGATTCAGATTGATTATTCATGCGAGAGTCCCTGTCTGGTGTTACTGACTCATCTAGGCGCTCTCTGTTATCGTTACGGTGGTAAGAATGCTCCTTAGCGCCTAAAGCAAAGGATTGTCAGCCTTTATTATCGATATTTGTGTCTTTCTCGATTTCTAATTAGAAATCTCGGAAAGTGTATAAAAGTATGCTTAACAAATCCTGCTCGTTGAAGACGAAAATGCATTGGCAGGCTAGTTCAAACTTACTTGAAATTTATTGGTAACATTTTCTTAAGAATTTTGCATATATCTTAAGTAGAATCAAGTAATCTATTAATAATTTCTGACAAAACTTAATACAATTGGGGTGAAGTATTCAAAGCAAGCAGAAACAAGTTATCTACTTAAATTAAAGCTTACCAGCCAGAGGCCGAAACAGGAAGTTACTTAAACAATTTATAAGCGTTAATCCCTGTGAGGAAAGCAACTACCAACCAAGTGATTGCTAATCCCACGACTTCGCCGAAAAATAATTGTGTGAGTTGGCGTAAAATGATTCCGGCAATAGAACCAATCGGTATGGCAATTGCCCAACTTGCGGCACTAATAAATATCCATCGCCAGGCTGTAGGGTTTGGCTGATAAATCGCCAACCATTGAGCAAATCCAATCCCAAAGCCGCCAATTGCGCCATAAAACGCTCCTGAGATGATTCTTTGGGGAAACAGCTCAGTTGTAGGTACAATCCAACCCACAGCACCAACACCAATAACGGTAATTACAAGCCAAGCCACAATGGTGAACAACACCCACCTAAGATAAAAGATGCTATGTCTGAGAATCAAACCTTGAGACAAAGCGATCGCCAGCCCACCGATAACCGCCTGGGGAATACCAACATCTGACTTTTCGCCAATTTCAATTAAAAACAAACTCACCAAAAAACCGCTAAGAGTAGCTACAACCCACTGTAATGTAAAGCTAAATTCAGTTTTGGTAGGCGCGAATAACATCAAATTTTCTTTGGTAGTAACAATGGTCTTGTAGCTTTGGTATTAAACATTTCTAGAAAAACCCTGCGCCGCGTATGGGGTGATTCCGGTGAGATGTAACCCCACAAACTCTCCCAGTAGAAAAAAGAGATTCCGGGAAATTTGCGATCGCGTACTGCTTCAACCTGTTCTCTAATTTGTGCTATTTCCACAGGATCGCGTAGAGTTCCTGTTGATATACCAATTCCTACAGGAATTTGACTGCGAGCAAATTCTACAGATGGCTTTTCTAGTTCAGCAATAAAACTGTTTTTGTCATCTCGATATACCTGCAAAATTAACTCATCCACCAGGCCTTTTTTAATCCAATCCTCCCAGTTTTGTAGGTAATACTTATAAGCAAAAGCTTGAGAGTTGGGAGATAGAGAGATTTTGACATGAGGTTTAACCGCTTTCACCGCTTGATAAATTTCTGCCATGAAATAAGTAATTTTATCTGCTCGCCAACGCATCCATTCTGGGTCAAAAGGATTACTTGGAGGCCTTTTACCTTGATGTTCTTGCTGATAGAGTTCGATAGTAAAGGAATCATAACCAAACTGCACTGGCATCCCAAAATGGTCATCAAGCTGGATGCCATCCACATCGTAATTACTGACTACTTCCACAATTAACTCTTGGATAAACTCTTGAACTTGCGGATGTAGAGGATTTAGCCAAGCTTGCTTACTAATATAACTATTGTCAATTTCCTCAGGTGGGATTTCTTTGAGAGATTTTATACCTTCTTTCCCAATTGTCAACCAGTCAGGATACAGCCTTGCTAATTCTGAATTAGGCGGCGTCATGAAGCCGTATTCAAACCAAGGGACAACACTTAAACCTTTAGGTTCAGCTAGTTGAATAAACTTGTCTAAAACATCTCTTCCACCATGCATGAATTTGAGCAAAGGTTGAGTATCTGAACCTATAACTCTTGCGGCTACTGCGCTCTTATAAAAAGTCTGCCCTCTATTCCAAACTACAGGATAAATAGTATTAAAATTGAGTGCCGAAAGTTGGTTTACAGCGCGGTTAATACCCCAAGGCATAAATAATACACCACTGGCAACATTAGTTAGCCAAACGCCACGAATTTCTGTTGTGGTTGGAGGACTTGCTTTTTGGTAATAACTTGAGAGTGAAGGAAGCGACAATACTATTAAGCATAGTACTAATTCCAAACATAGCAAGTAACAGAAACAACGGCTAGCAAACCGATTCATTTATGGGTTTGACTTTGTTTTGAAGGAATAGAAGGATTAATATACTTACCAAATAAATCGCAAACCTCCGGATTATGTGGAGGAATGATGATTTATTACTAATACACGAAAAAGCAAATAAATATTTTATGTTCTCGCACTTGAGCAATAATTACATTTTTTCAACTTTTGAGTATAGCAAACCTAACCTTTACTTTTTCAGTCATACTATACAAAAAAAGCCTGGGGTAGCAGGCTTGTCTACTATATAGTATGCACAGGCAGAACTAGTGTCTATATAAGCTGAATGGTCAATAAACTTCAATAAGTATTTCTACTCTGAGTGACTAAAATTTTTCAATTCCTTCAAATTGCTTGAGACTTGAGCTACTTGCTGCTTCACCACAAGTACGCGGTGTAGGAAATAACTTCTCAGGATTTGCCAATCCTTTAGGATTAAATACTTGTCGTACCCATTGCATCGTTTCTAAATCAGTGGGGCTAAACATCTCTGGCATATAACACTTCTTTTCTTCACCAATGCCATGTTCGCCAGAAATACTACCACCGACTTTGACACAAAGCTTAAGAATTTTTGCACCTAATTCTTCAACTTCATGTAAAGCTCCAGGCACAGAATTATCATAAAGAATTAGCGGATGAAGATTACCATCTCCAGCATGAAATACATTGGCTACACGGTAACCATATTGTTGACTTAATGACTCAATTTCTTGAAGCACATAGGGTAATTGAGTCCGAGGAATCACACCATCTTGTACATAATAATCTGGGCTTAAATGTCCGGCAGCCGCAAAAGCAGCTTTGCGTCCTTTCCAAAGTTTTAATCGAGTTTCTGGATCGCTAGCAAATGTGACATTACGCGCTCCATTTTTTTTACAAATTTCCACAACTCGCTGTTTATTGCCTGCAACTTCTACTTCTAAGCCATCAATTTCTATTAGCAAAATCGCAGTAGCATCGCGGGGATAACAATTTGTAGCTACAACATCTTCAACAGCATTAATACTAAAGTTATCCATCATTTCCATACCACCAGGAATAATTCCCGCACTGATGATGTCGGAAACCGTTGCCCCAGCAGCTTCGATGCTAGTAAAGTCTGCTAAAAGCACACAAATTGATTCTGCACTTTTGAGAATTCGTAGTGTAATTTCTGTGGCGATACCTAAAGTCCCTTCTGAACCGACAAATAAACCGGTTAAGTCATAACCAGGCATTTCAGGAATTTGTCCTCCCACATCGACAATCGAACCATCAGGAAGCACTAATTTCAATCCCAAAACGTGATTGGTTGTGACACCATACTTGAGGCAATGCACCCCGCCAGAGTTCTCGGCAATGTTGCCCCCAATAGAACAAATAATTTGGCTAGAAGGATCGGGAGCGTAGTAAAATCCAGCACCGCTAACAGCTTGTGTAACCCAACTGTTAATAACTCCTGGCTGAACAACAGCCCGCTGATTTTCCAAATCAATGCTGAGTATTTGCCGCATTAAAGAGGTGACAATCAAAACTGAGTTTTCCCCAGGTAACGCACCGCCAGATAAACCAGTGCCAGAACCACGGGCGATGAAAGGAATAGAGTATTGATTGCATATCTTCACCACCTCGGCAACTTGTTCTGTATTTCTTGGCAGCACAACTAGCGCAGGGCGTTGGCGATAAGCAGTTAAACCATCGCATTCATAAGTAATCAGTTCTTCACGGCGTTGTACCACGCCATTTTTGCCAAGAACAGCCTCAAAAGCTTTGATAATAGGTTTCCAGTTACGTTGTTGTTTATCTTGGGTAAGCATATTGCCAGAATGATTAAGTGTGTAGATGCACTACGATTTGCCGCAGTTTAGGATGAAGTCTGAATTGTAAAAAGTAATTTTGTTAATTAAATCCTATCTGGATCTACTGCCATTCTCGCAATTTAGCAGCTAATTTTGCTGCACATTCCTCAACCTGTTGTCGTTGTGCTTGTTCTTCCCTAATCAAATCTTCCACAATTGGTGTTGAGGTATTTGTTATAAGGCGAACGTGGATGCAGGGATATCTAAATCTTCAGCTAGGTAGGTTTCACCAAAGCCGCCTTGTCCCAATTGCTCGATAATTTGGTAACGCTGCCGTAAGATTTTGCCAATCATTGAAATCATGCTGCATAAATTATTCTGTAAATATTGGCACAACTAACTTAAGCTTACCGTCGTATATACACGGTAGAAAACTGGCGATCGCACTTTCAAACTTAATCAACTAAGCTATAAATAACGCTCTTAAATAGTGGATAAAGTCATGGTTGAGCAACTTTTAATCAATGATGATAATTACTACGTACCAGATGCCAACCAGCTAGTCACCGAAGATGATACGCCTGTGGATAATTTTGCCTCTGAAAAACAACAACGCCTTTTGGTTGGCTCCCTTTACAGTTCTAAACAGCAGCAAACTTTATTAGCAGCAGCTAATGTAGGCATTTATCACGCCTACAAACAGCCTGCTATTGTACCTGATGTCTTTGTGAGTTTTGATGTTGAAGTCCCTGAAAACTGGTGGGAAAAACAAAATCGTTGTTATATGCTTTGGGAGTTTGGTAAACCGCCAGAAGTAGTAATTGAAATTGTCTCTAATAAAGAAGGTGATGAATTAAGTAAAAAGCTAAATATTTATGAACAAATGCGAGCCAGTTACTATATCGTATATGATCCTAACCAACAGCTAGGAGAAAAAATATTGCGCGTTTATGAACTAAGAGGAAGACGCTACTTTGAAACTTCAGAAACGTGGCTTGAACAAGTTGATTTAGGTGTAACTCTTTGGGAAGGTAAATTTGAAGGCAGACAAGATGTCTGGTTACGCTGGTGTTCTCAAAATCATACTGTTTTAGCAACTGGAGATGAACTTGCTCAACAAGAAAGACAACGCGCTGAACAAGAAAGACAACGTGCTGAACAGGCTGAACAACGCGCTCAATTATTAGCAGAAAGACTTCGAGCTATGGGTGTAGATCCCGACAATCTCTAGGAACCTTTTACAGGCATGATAGAGAAACAAATAAGACAGAGATGATGCAATGAGTAATTTGATTTATCGAGTGTGGAATTTTTTCCTATTCCTGGAATCATTCCAATTCAATACAGATTTTCGAAGGAAAAGCATATTAGTGAAACTATTTTCAAAGGAAGTTTAGTTCAACTCTCAGCCAAAGGCGCTAAGGTTCGCTCTGAGAATGTAGCAAAAGATTCTATACCGCCTGTACAGACTAATCTCAAGCTCAACTTATTGGGACAAAATATACCAGCGGAACTTCAAGAAGATATATATGCCAAAGTTATAGATAAAGCAGCAGAAAATGGCAATTTTTATATCCATTTCTCTGCTAAATCTCCAGCTATCCAAGCGAGATTAGATGCTCTGTACCAATCAATAAAAGCTTAAAATTTTTGTCTAAATATTAATTTTAATTAATTTGTTTTTTTCGATTTAATAGCAAATATTACTTATGTTCATACCCTATCAAATACCAGTAAACTCCTGCACACGCCGCCAAACATTCTCTAATAAATCAGGATCATCTGCATTAAACCATTCAATTTGTGGATATGCTCGAAACCAAGTACGTTGACGTTTAGCAAATTGCCTTGTATGCAAAACTATTAATTCTTTCGCTTGCTCCAAAGAAATTTCTCCGGTTAAATATTGCCGGATTTCTTGATAACCCAGAGTATTTAATAAAGTTAAATCAGCGCCATATTTTTGACACAGAAAATCCACCTCAGCTACTAAACCATTTGCTATCATTTGCTCAGTGCGTTTATGAATGCGATCGCCTAACCGCTCAGAATCGCAATCTAAACCAATTTGCAAAATCGGATAATTCGGTGGATTTTCTCCTTGTTGTTCCGAAATGGGGATGCCAGTCACGTAATATACTTCTAAAGCTCTTAAAGTCCGTACTGGATCATGAGGATGAATTTTTTGGGCAGCAGCTGGGTCAACTTGTTGCAACATAGCGTAAAGTTGAGTTTGGCCTAGAGATTCGAGTTGCGATCGCAACTCTTTATGTGGTGGAACTCTGGGAATCTTCATGCCTTGAACAATAGAACGTATGTATAAACCAGTACCTCCAACTAATAACATTGGGGAAATAGGAATAGAAGCAATGAAGGCTTGCGCTTGTTCCTGGTAATCTGCTACCGTCATCGTGTCTGTGGGGTCACAGATATCTATTAAATAGTGGGGCACTAATTCTTGTTCCGCTACTGTTGGTTTAGCCGTACCGATATCAAATTCGCGGTAAACTTGGCGGGAATCTGCACTGAGAACGACAGAACCCAAACGCGTAGCTAAAGCCAATCCCAAACTTGACTTACCCGTTGCCGTTGCTCCACAAATTACAACCAATCTAGTCATTAGTCATTATTTATTAATATATTTAGTTATTTTGCCATTCCTCACGCCTCATGCCATTTCTACTAAGGGGTTGCAGCCCCTATATAAACTTCTCACAAAAATGCCCTAGAGACGTCATTAAGGCTTTTGTGTTAGAATTTTGGAGTGTTTTGCCTTTTACATATTTTAGGCGAGTTCAACCCCACGCATCAGGAGAATTTTCATGACGAGCAGTTACAGTGCCGATCAGATTCAAGTTCTGGAAGGTCTGGAAGCCGTCCGCAAACGACCAGGGATGTACATCGGTTCCACTGGCCCAAGAGGACTCCACCATTTAGTTTATGAGGTGGTGGACAATTCTATTGATGAGGCTTTGGCAGGTCACTGCACTCATGTGGAGGTGGATCTCAACGCTGATGGTTCTGTGTCCGTAACAGATGATGGTCGGGGCATTCCTACTGATATTCACCCAAAAACGGGTAAATCGGCACTGGAGACAGTGTTAACCGTACTGCACGCCGGAGGTAAGTTTGGCGGTGGTGGCTACAAAGTTTCTGGAGGATTGCACGGGGTTGGGATTTCTGTTGTTAACGCCTTATCTGAGATTGTTGAAGTTACAGTTTGGCGAGATAAAAAGGTTCATCTCCAGCGCTATGAACGAGGCGTCCCAGTTACCGAACTGCAAGCCAAGCCCTACAAAGAAGCTAGAACAGGAACTTCTGTCACCTTCAAGCCAGATACTCAAATTTTTACCAATGGTATTGAGTTTGATTACATAACTTTAGCAGGTCGCCTACGGGAACTAGCATATTTAAATGCAGGCGTCAAAATTACATTTACTGACCACCGCTTGGAACTGCTAAAAAGCGATACACCTAAGATAGAGACCTATGAATATAAAGGTGGTATCAAAGAGTATATCGCCTACATGAACCGCGAGAAGCAGCCACTGCATGAAGAAATTATCTATGTGCAAGGCGAACGCAGCAATGTACAAGTAGAAGTGGCCTTGCAGTGGTGTACTGATGCTTATACAGATAACGTGCTGGGCTTTGCTAATAATATTCGTACAGTTGACGGTGGTACGCACCTGGAAGGTTTGAAGGCGGTTTTGACTCGGACATTAAATGCGATCGCCCGCAAACGCAATAAAATTAAAGAAAATGAACCTAACCTCAGTGGCGAACACGTCCGCGAAGGTTTGACAGCAGTTATTTCTGTTAAAGTCCCTGATCCTGAATTTGAAGGACAAACCAAAACTAAACTTGGTAATACAGAAGTCCGAGGAATTGTTGATTCTCTAGTAGGAGAAGTTCTCACCGAATATCTAGAATTTCGTCCTGGTGTCGCCGATGCAGTTTTAGATAAAGCCATCCAAGCTTTTAAAGCCGCAGAAGCTGCGCGTCATGCACGGGAGTTAGTGCGACGAAAATCGGTGCTGGAATCTTCGCCTTTGCCTGGAAAATTGGCAGATTGTAGTTCTCGCGATCCCAGCGAATCGGAAATCTTCATTGTGGAAGGGGATTCAGCAGGTGGTAGTGCCAAACAAGGACGCGATCGCCGCACCCAAGCGATCCTCCCCCTACGCGGTAAAATCCTCAATATTGAGAAAACCGACGACGCTAAAATTTACAAAAATAATGAAGTTCAATCGTTAATCACCGCACTTGGTTTGGGAGTCAAAGGCGAGGAATTTGATCCTTCCCAACTGCGCTATCACCGCATTGTGATTATGACTGACGCTGACGTCGATGGAGCGCATATCCGTACACTCTTGTTAACATTCTTCTATCGGTATCAGCGATCGCTTATTGAACAAGGCTTCATCTATATTGCTTGTCCCCCACTATATAAATTAGAACGGGGTCGTAGCCATGATTACTGCTATAGCGATCGAGAACTGCAACAAAAAATTGCTACATTTCCCAGCAATGCCAACTACAACATCCAACGCTTCAAAGGACTGGGTGAAATGATGCCAGAACAACTCTGGACAACGACAATGAACCCAGAAACCCGCAAAATGAAGCAAGTGGAAATTGAAGATGCCGCCGAAGCTGATCGCATTTTCACCATTTTAATGGGCGATCGCGTTGCACCTAGGCGAGAATTTATCGAAACCTATGGCTCCAAACTCAACTTAACGGATCTGGATATTTAATAGTAGTTTCTCTCACTACTCTCCTGTCCTAAAAAGTTGGTTATTAGTAATGAGTAATTGGTAGTGGGTGATAGTACAAACCTATCACCCATTTTCTTTTTTATACTTTATATTTTAAAAAATGCTGATTTCTGTTAATAATTCCCTAAATTTCATGTTTCCTATAATCACGATGTTTTCCACAAACACCACTGCCAATCAATGTTTGGCATAACTAGCACGGTCAGTAGGCAGTCATGGACGTTTTCAAAACTTAAGGGATTACCTCTAGCCAGTTGACATACCGACAAGTTAAAACACTTGAGAATAGTTCTGTTAACGGTTGATCGTGCCAGCAACACAATCATCGTCAACAATGCTAAGGTAACTTAGGCAAATATTCCCGCTAGCAATAGCATCACTAACATATTTGATCAGGTAATTCTGTCATCAAATTTCCAACTTAGCCCGAAAATTAACCACACAGCATAGTAGTTCAGCAAAGTTAAGACTCACCAGTTGAAATTAGGAGGAAGTCACCGTTTCAAGGTAGACGAGGTTTATATATTTTCGACAGATTAGAATTGCTTAATAAAAATATACAATTGTTAATCTCAAAGATGGAAAAGTTTCTCTGCCAGTGTGTGCATAATCATACACTTTTGTCAACAGCACTGTTTAGTATTGCAGTAATTGAGTATTCGCTAATATTTTAGCTTCGCGTTGAGTTAAATAAGGCGTACAAGTCATAATCTATGGCTTCCAATAGCTATTGCTCGCAAGCAAGGAGCGAGCGTATTTGTTATTGTTGAAGAACAAAACTCAAGAATTATCTAGTAAACGGGTATTTGGTAAGTGGCTTGAGAATTAACTATTCAAAATATGGCTTTGATTTTATGTAATTAATGGTATTAAAATTTACTTAAAGATGTTTTAAAAGTCAGTGTTTAACTAAACCTATAAATTCTTTAACTTCAGCAGGAAAATTATTGCTAGTCTGAATGTCAAATCCTTAATGTATTGATTAAAATATCGTTGTATACAATAGGAAAAGTTTGTCAAGTTTCATAAGGCTGAAATCTCAGCAGTGCGCTAACGTGTGAATAAGACCAATTAGTTAAATCTAAATTGATCTGCCATCAGGCTCATTCTGCCACAACTTTAACTCCTCAGTTAAAGTTATTGGCAAACAAAAGACAGAGTGTCTAAAGGCAAACACCATCCTACTTGCTGCATCTATAAACGAGAATTACCCTTTTAGCTTCACGAACTGAGTAATTTATGAAGGAAATGTAAAAATGAGTGCGCTAATGCTTCTCGTTTGAGTTAATATAAAATGCGCTGTTTCTAAGTAATTAATGTTGTGCATTCTACTTGGAATAGTGTGTGGGCAGGTGTACCTACCTTTTAATCTAAAGTCAATGCCACTGCAATTACAAAAAGATTCAGAAAAGATTTAAAGCTATGACTACCGTTTTGAAGTTCTTTTTGATATTAGTGGCTTTACTCAGTTTAAGGACTACAAGATTAACACACAAAAAGAGTGCAATTTCTGTGAAACAGGCTACAATCGGAACAGTCTTTACGGAAGAATCTGCCAACAGTCATAATTAATTTGACTGTAGAGGTAAATTTTCTTGATCAAGACACGTCTTTTTTTGACCAATCAGTTAAAGGTGGTATGCGAAAGCAATACCCATAGCATTTACTAAGGTGAACAAGTCAGCTATAACAGCGATTTCCATACTTAGTAATAAACTCCTCCAAAGGAGTGGTAAAAGTCCCGAAAATGTTTAAGACAAATTAGTCAAAACAATATTTTCGGTTGTAAACTAGCTCACTTAATAAGAGCAGTAAACACGTCTTGAGTAATTGATTCTGCAAGGAGCATGAGGAACGCGGCATGAACCAGGCTAACAACGTACTCGAAAGCATTTTTCAGCCTGACCTAGAAATAATGAATCAGCCTGAGCTCGAGTTAGAAGAACTCTTAATCGACGATGAAGAGGAGTTGATTACCGATGATGGCGAAATTGATGAATTTTTAGAGCCTCAGTCTGATGAGGACGACGCAAAGTCTGGAAAAGCCGCTAAATCGCGTCGTCGGACACAAAGCAAGAAAAAGCACTATACAGAAGATTCAATTCGGCTTTACTTGCAAGAAATTGGTCGAATTCGTTTGTTGCGGGCAGACGAAGAAATTGAATTGGCGCGTAAAATCGCAGATTTATTGGAATTAGAAAGGGTACGGGAAAGACTTTCAGAACAGTTGGAACGCGATCCTAAGGATAGTGAATGGGCAGAAGCTGTGCAATTACCATTGCCAGCGTTTCGCTATCGCCTCCATGTTGGTCGCAGGGCGAAGGATAAGATGGTGCAATCTAACCTGCGTCTTGTAGTTTCAATTGCCAAGAAATACATGAATCGTGGCTTGTCATTCCAAGACTTAATTCAAGAAGGTAGCCTTGGCTTGATTCGTGCTGCTGAAAAGTTCGATCATGAAAAAGGTTATAAGTTTTCTACCTACGCTACATGGTGGATTCGTCAAGCGATTACCAGGGCGATCGCAGATCAATCTCGGACTATCCGTCTTCCAGTTCACTTATACGAAACTATCTCTCGGATCAAGAAAACCACTAAACTGCTCTCTCAAGAAATGGGCCGTAAACCCACCGAAGAAGAAATTGCCACTCGCATGGAAATGACTATTGAGAAGCTGCGGTTTATTGCTAAATCTGCTCAGTTACCCATCTCACTAGAAACCCCCATTGGGAAAGAAGAAGATTCTCGGTTGGGCGATTTTATTGAATCTGATGGTGAGACTCCAGAAGACCAAGTTTCCAAAAATCTCCTACGCGAAGACCTAGAAAAAGTCCTTGACAGCCTCAGTCCCCGCGAACGAGATGTTCTTAGATTACGCTACGGTTTGGATGACGGTCGGATGAAGACCCTAGAGGAAATTGGGCAGATTTTTAACGTTACTCGTGAACGAATTCGCCAAATTGAGGCGAAAGCACTCCGCAAGTTACGCCACCCGAATCGTAACAGTGTCCTTAAAGAATATATTCGTTAGGGAATAGTCAATGGCCATGAGTTGTTAACTTTAAGTCAATACCTCCTGGCCAAAGATAAGTGTCAAATAAATAAAATACCTGGGAATGATATTCATTTCCAGGTATTTTGATTTTTACTTAATTTTGTATTTTAAGACTTAGAGAATGCCCCAAAAATGTAAGAAGCCTTGACCAGAAAACAGCTCAATTAAAGCAGCTGCTAAAAAGCCGATCATTGCCAAGCGACCATTCCAAATTTCTGCTTGTGGGGTAAAACCCCAACGCCAAGCATTGCGATCTTCAACTACAGGAGCAGTAATTCTTGTTGTGTCTGTCATGATTGGCACTCCAAACAGGCTTTACTAAGGTTTGTTAGCTTATGTAAACTAATATAACAATTATTTTCATAAATGAAATAGTTTATTTGTATTTTTGTTAATAAAGCTTGACTTCAATAGCCTCAACAGATGTAAATTTTATCTTTAAATATATCAACGTCTAAGTATAGCTACTGACGTTTAAAGAGCTTTTACAGACTTTCATTATTATAAGAAATTATAGCTATTGAAAATATTTAGCAATTATTTTATTTGGCTTACCACTTTGCTTTCAAGTGTGAGCGATAAATTCACAGTTAAAAAGCTCGGAACTTACGCGCTCAGATCCCCCGAACCCTTAAAAAGGGAGCTTTAGAGATTCCCTTTTTTTAAAGCTATAGTGTACACACATCTTTAGTCAGGATGCAAAACGCCGTCTGATCGCTGCTAGAGGGGATCTATTTTTTAGGCTTCAGTGCGTAAGTCCTAAAGCTGGAAGCTAAATTAAAAAAAGCCTGTCTTTACAGGCTTTATTAAGTTTATCTTGATAGATAACTGCTATTACCCATGAAAGATAGACGTGCAGGGGAGTCTATTTTTTAGAAAAATAGCATTTGATGAATAGCCTAGAGCAAAAATACTCAGTTAGCACCAGGCAATCCTCATCTCTTATTTCTGTTCTAAGTTTTAAGTGTATGCTAATTAGCTTCAATCTTAACTGCTTGCTTTCGTTTGCTGGGGTACTTTTTGCGTAATACCCCCAGCCCCAAAGCAACAACAACCAGTGAGGGTATTAAAGTAGGTTCAGGAACAGGAGTTGTTATTGAGAAAGACAGCAATTTTGCTGCCGTTAAACCTGCGTTCATTAATGAGTAGGGCGTATTGGGAGCAATGTAGACAGCACTTCCAGCGACCAACTCTTCGACATGATTTCCCAGTTGAAACGCAAAACCTGAACTTAGAGCGTAGAACAATTGACCATCACTACTTTGGGTCTGCAACGGCATCTCCAATTCCGGCTCTAGCGACAAAATTGCAGCCGAGAACCTGCCTGCGGTAGTCTGCTCTTTAGTTACTAAAGAAGTAACTGGCCCGACTTGTTGTTGTGATTCCACCACTACAAAATCCTTCGCTCCAGGATTGGTAACGGGGAGCGAAAATTGGATTTTAGCGAACTCTTCAGGGTATTGCTGGACTATGTTGTCATAGGTAAAGTCTGGGCCACCGGGGCCGATTTGTTTGGGACGACCTATGAACCTAAAGAAGTTTTCGATCCCTCCTGGAGCAAAGAATGACAGTGTACTAACCGTTTCTGTACCTTGGTTGCTAAATGAGTGGGGGCGACCTTGAGGAAGGTAAACAAAGCCTCCTGGTCCCGCAGTCAAATTGGTCTCTACATTGTCGTTTATTTGCAAAACTGACAAGTTTCCACTCAGGACGTAGAATACTTCGTCATCTCTATGGTGAGTATGTGGTATCGTCCCGCCCCCTGGGGGAATCAAAAAATTAAATAGCGTTGACGTACCTTGAGTTTGTTTGCTGTCTACCAAAATATTGTATAGACCACCTGAAGGCTCGTAATACCCCTCAATATTTGGATCTGGTGGCACTACTAGGTAATCTTTAACTACTGGTCTATTCGATTGGCGATGAGGTAATTCTCCGTCAAAAGTATGACTTGCACGTACAGGTTCTAACCCCAAACAAGAAGCAGAAAATGCTGCTCCGGCGATGACCATTGATAACTTTTTCATTGCAGCCATAGGTATGTGTTGTTGGTATTTGCTTTTATACACTTGCAGTTTGCATACATTAGAACTGTCTTGAAAGCTTCTTTGTGAGCCAAGCTTAAGGTAAGATTAAATAAGAAGGTATGGGTCGTGGTATGCTAAATATTTTTCTAAAAAAAAGTAACTTTATTTAGCGAAACGCACGAAGTAGAGGTAATCAGAAAACTTTCCACTGTACCGCAAAAGGCTGTTTTTAGATGTGTGCAGCTAATTTTTTCATGTATAAAAATACTCAGTATTTTTGCAGCACTTCACACAATATTTACATTAAAACGAATATCCAACAATATTTCTTTCATTTATTTACCTAATCTTCATGAAACTCCTACGCAGGTTTATATAGCTGGCTTTTATATGGACATCAAAGGCTTCTAGCAAAGTAATCTACTAATTTGCACAATCTTTATAATAAAAGTGTAATTAATATGGTTTTTTACGCTTGTTTAGCGTAGCATCTGTCTCTGTATATATATTTGAGACAAAACTAAGCTTTTCATAGCGATGCTGGCTATCTTAGGTAGCATGAAGCCAAATACGTTCTTTCATCTGACATATTTGAGACTGCCAAGCTCAAGCAGAATTGAGATATGCAGTTAGACAAGTACCTCTCAATCTTGCCGTTAATTCCAGGTTGAAGATTGATTTATATACGTACTTCGGTAATAGTGATGACTTTTTCGTCGCGGTTAAGTTGGAGGATGCTTTCTCCCTTGCTATCTTTATTCAACATAGGTACTGTTTCCACAGGTATCCGCACTACTCGCTCTTTATTAGTAACTAACGCAACTTCAGCCGAGGCGATCGCCATTACCATCCCTGCTAAGTTGTCAGTTTTATTGGTAAATTTCACAGCTTGCGTACCTAAATCACCGCGATTAGCTGATTTTAATTGACTTGCAGGCAGGCGCTTGGCATATCCTTCTTGAGTAACCAGCAACAAATCTTCTTTTCCGCTTACAGTTACACAGCCAACCATTTGTTCATTTTTACGTAGACGTAACGCTTGCAACCCCATCGCTGTCCTACCCATAATCGGTAGCTGTTCGTCACTTGCTGGAAATCTCAACAGACGTCCGCCGGAACTAGCTACAATTAAATGTTTGTTTGTAGTAGTGAATTGAGTAAATAACAATTCATCATCGTCTTTGAGTTTTAAAATAGTTACTCCGCGACGAGTGAGGTTAGTCAATTCTTCCAGAGACAAGCGCTTAATTCGTCCTTGCTTTGTCAGGAGAACCATCTGAGCGATATCGGAATTTTCCGGTAGCAAAAAGCGGTTGATAACAGCTTCTTGAGTACCTTGAGCAGTATTGGAGAGCATGGTGATCAGCGGTGTTCCCCTTGGAGATCGTCCACTGATTAAGGGAATATCTCCTACCTTGACTGGGTAGGCTTTACCACCACTGGTGAGTACCAGCAATTCTTTCTCTGTATCAGTCAACTCAGTTTGGATAATAAAGTCATGATCATTGAGACCGTTTTCAGCTTTGGGTTTTTTACCGTTTGCCGAAATACGGCGCACATATCCCCGTTGAGTAAACTCTAAAACCGCTTCTTCTGACGGGACTTCTAATTTGAGATTTTCGGTTTTAGCTTTAGGATTTTCTGCTTCTTCTCCTTGTCCCCTTGTCTTATCCCCTTGTCTTTTTGTTTCCTCCACGCTACTAGGCACTAGCTTGGTACGACGGGAATCGCTGTACTTGCGCTTGAGCGATCGCAAGTCTTTTTTCAGCGCTTTGAGTAATTCTTTTCTATCACTGAGCAGTCTTCGTAACAAAGTAATTTGCTCTGTTAGTTGCTCAAACTCTTGTTGCAAATTCTGCTGTTCTAAACTGGTGAGACGTCGCAACGGCATAGCCAGAATTGCATCTGCTTGAACCTCGCTCAAATTGAGTCGGCTACAAAGAGTAATTTTTGCCGTACTGCCATCGGCTGCTTGCCGTAAAATTTCAATTACCTCATCAACCTTAGACAAGGACAAGAGTAAGCCTTCCACTAAATGCAGCCGATTTTCCGCTTTACCCAACTCGTAACTGTAGCGACGGTTTAGCGTCTGCTCGCGGAAATTCAAAAATTCCAGCAACAGCTGACGCAAACTTAACTGGCGCGGTTGTCCGTCTACTAAGGCTAAGAGAATCGCTCCAAAGTTAGTTTGTAAAGCGGTTTGGTGATATAAATGCTGGAGCAATTCTTGAGGATTAGTATCGCGTTTAAGTTCAATCACTACTCGCATACCTTCGCGATCGCTCTCATCTCGAAGATCAGAAATACCTTGCAAACGCCCTTGATTCACTAATTCCGCTACTTTCTCAATCCAGCCTGCCTTATTCACTTGATAAGGCAATTCTGTGACAATAATTGCCGTGCGTCGCTTGCTTCCCCTAACGGCTGGAATCTCCTCCAGCGCTGCAACTCCCCGCAACACAATACTGCCTTTACCTGTGGTGTATGCCTCTCGAATGCCTGCTTCACCAACAATTTCCCCACCAGTGGGAAAATCTGGCCCCGGAATCAGCTCGAATAACTTTTCATCTGTCAAATCCGGTTGATCAATTAAGGCAATTAATCCATCGACCAATTCGCCTAAGTTATGCGGCGGAATATTTGTTGCCATTCCCACGGCAATACCAGAACAGCCGTTGAGCAATAAGAAAGGTAACTGCGCCGGTAGTACTGTAGGTTCTTGTTGAGAATTATCGAAGTTACCGATAAATTCCACAGTTTCTTCGCCAATTTCTGCCAGCATTCCCTCGTGGCCAATCGATGCGAGCCGCGTTTCTGTGTAGCGCATCGCTGCTGGTGGGTCATTATCGACGCTGCCAAAGTTGCCATGTCCTGCTAGTAAGGGATACCTACTAGAAAATTCCTGTACTAGCCTCACTAAGGCATCATAAACAGCTTGGTCACCGTGGGGGTGATATTTACCTAACACGTCACCCACTACACGGGCACACTTGCGATAAGGTCTATCCGGTGTGAGTCCGAGTTCGTGCATTGCATATAAAATGCGGCGATGAACTGGCTTTAAGCCGTCACGTACATCGGGTAACGCTCGCCCGACAATCACACTCATGGCATATTCTAGGTAAGACCGTTGCATCTCAGTGTGCAGGGCTGTGGTGATTACCTGTCCCGTTGAGAGAAGGTTTAACTGTTTTGCCATGAGCTTTGTCCCTGAATTTTAACTACACAAAAATCGCTGAAAATTAACACTGCAGCAACCACAGCATAATGGATGAAAAGCAATTTCTAACCAAATCTTGATAGTCATAGGATAAGAAGCAGTAGTATTATCCTTGATGACGGGGATACACATTGAAGATTAAAAAGGAGGCTGACAACTGTTTTAATCCGGTAGTCATCCCTCCAATTCCTATAAATCAAATTCTCATGAAAACCGTTTTAATTGTAGAAGACGATCTAATTAATGCTCGCGTTTTTTCCAAGATTTTGACCAAGCGTGGCGGCTTAGATGTTAAACATACAGAAAATGTCGAAGAAGTGATAAAAATTGCTCAATCAGGAGAGGCAGACCTTATTTTAATGGATGTGTCTCTGTCACGAAGCGTTTACCAAGGTAAATCTGTTGATGGAATCAAAATTACACAAATGTTAAAATCCGATCCCCAAACAGCAAACTTACCTGTAATTTTAGTAACTGCTCACGCTATGGAAGGCGATCGCGAGAACTTCTTGAAGCAAAGTGGTGCTGATGGTTACATCTCTAAGCCTATTGTTGACCATCAACTTTTTGTTGACCAGATTCTGGCACTTTTACCCACAAACAAACACTAACAAGTAGTGAACTTTGTGGGAATCATCCTCTGTATATGATTTTGGGCGCTTATTGCTAACTTTATTTAGTATACATGTACTACGAAATGGTGTTTTTCCGCAAGTAGTAATAAGCAATGGGTAAAAGCGGCTCTAATTACCAATTGCCAATTCACTATTTGCCTATTGGGTAGGCTGTTTAGAGTCTATGGGATTTTCCCTTTGCTGTAGAGCCGCTTGAATCCTGGGCAATTCTAGAAACTTTTTGGTATCAGATAGGAGACGTTCACCCCAAAGATTCTGCTTGAGAAAATCTAAATCGCCATAGCGCTGATCAATACGGAGTGCGGCTTCTCCCATTGCCAAACCTTGTTGGCGATCGCCTTTGGTATACAGAGCTACTGCTAATGCTAATAAAGGCTCTGCCGCTTGCTTATCAAGAGTAACAGCGGTTTGCCATTGCTTGATCGCACTTTGAACGTCACCTTGCTCATATTGAATCAAGCCAGTGTTGTTAATTGCTGGCCAAAATTTCCGATCATTGGAAACGGCTTTACTATACTGAGCGAGTGCGTCTGGCAATCGACCCAACATATAATAGGCATTTCCCAAATCAAACAAACCTTCTGGGTCATTGGGTTTTAATTTTAAGCCTGCTTGATAATTGGCAACAGCTAAATCATATTTTTGCTGTTGAAAATTAGCCGAACCCATAGCAAACAAAACATCAGCATTTTTTGGGTTGAGAGATTGTGCGTTTTTCAAGGCAGCGATCGCCGCATCAAACTCTTTTTTTTGCAAATGCAAACCACCCAACAGAAACCATACTTTATCATTTTTAGGAGCCAGTTGACTTGCTAACCGCGCTCGTGGCAAAGCTAACTCAAACTGTTGAAACTGTCCTAGTTGAGCCGCCTCTTGTGCCAGGCTCAACCCCTGCTTTTCTAACTTTGCTGCATTAAGTTGCAGTGTATGAGGTATTAGTGCCTGTGCATGAGCTGCTTTTGGCACGCTCCACAAGCTACACACAACCAGAAGAGAAATCAATGGAAAATTTTTAGGCACACTACCGCCTCTTACCCACAAATCAAAGAATCTTTCAGCTAGCTTAAACGATCTACGCTCTAGACGAAAGGCAAATTTTGTAGTTAAGAGTTAAGACTCCATAGTAAATTATCTCAATTAAATTGGATTTCTGGTATTAGCATTCAAAATTTGTAGCTTAGTTAATTAATGTCAAGTTCATAGAAAGTCGCCGGGAAACTCCAATCCGTGGGTGGAGTTTTTCATTTCCGTAGCACTGGTGACTTTGGTCATGTATCAGTCTGGAAGTACTAGTGACTTTGGTAATGTACCAGGTTGGACTATTTTGAACGATAATTACTAGCATGAATTTATACAAAAATATGGTGAACAAGTCATGTTTACTAATAAAAAAAAAGAGTATTTATGACAATTGATACATCCAGCCCTGTAGATTCGTCAGGTTTAATACCAGAAATAAAAAAAAGCAAAAACAAGACTCGTTGGCTGTCTTGGCTACTCGCTCTTGCCTTTTTGGGTGGAATTGGCTACGCCATTTATTACCAGGTAGCTGTCGTTCCAACTCAGCAAGCGAGACGCCGGGTTTTAACACAGCCTGTACAAAGGCAGACTTTAGCGATCGCAGTTTCAGCGAACGGAACAGTAAAACCGGAGCGGTTAATTAACCTCAGCCCAAAAAATTCAGGTATCCTGAAACAACTGCTGGTCAAGGAAGGCGATATCGTCAAACAAGGGCAGATTGTAGCTTACATGGATGATTCTAACCTGCGAGGGCAACTCACCTCTGCTCAAGGACAACTGGCACAAGCTGAGGCAAATCTGCAAAAGGCACAAGCAGGCAATCGCCCTCAGGATATTGCTCAAGCACAAGCACAACTAGACGAAGCCGAGGCGAATCTGCAAAAGGTACAAGCAGGTAATCGCTCTCAAGATATTGCCCAAGCACAGGCACGCTTACAAAGCGCTCAAGCTGCTCTTAGCAAAGCGGAAGATAATTTCCGCCGCAATCAGCAACTTTACAATGCAGGCGGTATTTCCCTTCAGACTTTAAATCAAAGTCGTGCAGATCGTGACAGTGCCCAAGCTACGGTTAATGAAGCACAGCAAGCACTGGCGTTACAAAAAGCCGGGTCACGCTCAGAAGACATCGAGCAAGCACGAGCCGTGGTGAACCAGAGACAGCAAGCTCTGGCACTCCTGAAAGCAGGAACGCGCCGAGAAGATATAGACGCAGCGCGCGCCCAGGTAACATCTGCTCGCGGTTCGTTGCAAAACATCCAAGCCCAAATTAATGACACGATCATTCGCGCACCTTTTGAAGGTGTAGTGACCAAGAAATACGCTGATCCAGGTGCTTTTGTGACTCCCACAACTGCAAGTAGCGATGTATCTTCCGCGACTTCTTCTTCGATTTTGGCTTTGGCTTCTACAAATGAAGTTGTAGCAAATTTAGCTGAAACTAATATTTCCAAAATCCGCCTTGGACAGACAGTGACGATTAGAGCAGATGCTTATCCAGGAAAGAAATTTGAAGGTAAAGTGAAGCAAATCGCTGCCCAATCTGTGGTTACCCAAAACGTTACTAGTTTTGAAGTGAGAGTAGCACTTTCAGATCCTCAAAGATTACTGCGGTCTGGGATGAATGTCACAACAGAATTTCAAGTAGGACAATTGGAGAATGCGCTGGTAGTGCCAACAGCAGCAGTTGTACGTCGAGAAAATGCCACAGGTGTGTTTGTGCCAGGAGAAGATAACAACCCTGTATTTACTCGCATTGAAACTGGTGTGACTGTAAATAACTTTACCGAAGTTAAGTCTGGATTGACTGGAAACGAGAGGGTATTGCTCAGTTTCCCTCCAGGGTCACGGCCGCAATCAACACCACGAGGAGGAGTTTTCCCTGGGCTAGGAGGTGGTGGGCGTTCTTCAGGTCGTTCTCAAGGTGGTGGTTCTCCTTAAAGTTTACTTGTAAATATATAACTCATAGTTCCTTGTTCCCAATCTCCACAAGTGATTTAGGAATCAAATCTGATTGCTACACATCAATATGTTTAAGATATTTAAGGGCTTTTACAAAGTTAAAAATAGCCGCACAGTGCCGTTGCTAGAAATTTTGTCAATGGCAGCAGAAACTTTATGGAGTAACAAGTTACGCACAGGATTAACGATGCTGGGCGTAATTATTGGTATTTCCTCAGTCATTGCCATTACCTCTGTTGGTCAGGGGGTACAAAAGGGAGTTGAGCAACAGATACAAGCATTGGGTACAGATGTAATTCAAATCTTAGCTGGTGCGGCAAGAAGTGGGAATATTAGCCAAGGGATAGGTTCTAGCAGTACCTTAACTTGGGAAGATGCAAAAGCGATCGCCCAACAAGCACCATCGGCTCAGATTGTTTCTGCCTATCTACAACGCAATGCACAAGTTGTTTATGAAGGGCAGAATACATCAACAACAATTTATGGCACAGATTTGAACTATCCAGAAGCGAGAAATACCCACCCCCAAGAGGGAAGATTTTTTACTCAAGAGGAACTGAATACTGCTGCACAAGTTGCTATTATTGGGCCTACAGTCCAGAGAACACTTTTTGGGCAAGGTGTCAATGCTATCGGTGAGAAAATCCGCATTCGAGGAGAGGCTTATGAAGTCATTGGAGTGATGGAACCGAAAGGTTCTCAAGGGCCGATGGATCGAGATGACCAAATTTTTATCCCTTTGACTAGTATGTCGGCAAGACTGGTTGGTAACAATGCCCTAGCAGGTGTTTCTGTGAGTGGGATTTTAGTCAAATCCAGCAATCCAGAACAGTTAGAAGCGGCTCAGTTTCAAGTCACCAATCTCTTACGCCTGCGTCACAATATCTATCCACCACAAGCTGATGATTTCCGGCTGACTAACCAAGCTGATATTGTTAACACCTTCACCAATGTTGTGGGATTATTTACAGTGATGCTAGTAGCGATCGCTGGTATTTCACTCGTTGTTGGAGGAATTGGTATTGCCAATATCATGCTTGTTTCTGTTGTAGAACGAACGCGAGAAATTGGTATTCGCAAAGCTGTAGGCGCTACAAATTCAGCTATTCTTAATCAATTTTTAGCCGAAGCGATCGTGATTTCTATTGTGGGCGGAGGTATTGGCATGGCAAGTGGTATTTTGATTGCCTTTGGCTCTGCAACCATTTTTAAGTTTCCATTTGTCATTTCTTTTTTGTCAATCATTGTCGGGTTTGGACTTTCCTTAAGCGTTGGCTTAATTGCTGGAGTGATTCCAGCACGGAACGCTGCCAAATTAGATCCAATTACCGCTCTAAGAAGCGACTAAGCTTAACAGTGCTGAGTTAAAAGTTCTGAGTCCTGAGTAAGGAACTTCCAGATAAAAAAATATCCCATCGCTTTGATGGCAGGGACAGGGAGCAGGGGAGCAGAGGAGCAGAAAAGCAAAATTTAGCCATCACAACTCAGCACTCATAACTCAGCACTCACCACTCAGCACTCACCACTAGCAACTTATGCCAACCATGATTTGGATGGAATCCATTACCAAAACCTACCATTTGGGAGAAGTGGATGTCCCCATACTCAAGGGAATTCAGCTCTCCATAGAGGAAGGAGAATATGTATCTATTATGGGTGCATCAGGTTCGGGTAAATCCACGCTAATGAATATTTTGGGATGTCTGGATCGTCCCACGACTGGACACTATATTTTTGAAGGTAGGAACCTAACTACTTTTGATGATGATGAATTGGCGTATATTCGTAATCAAAGGATTGGTTTTGTTTTCCAACAATTTAACTTATTAGCACGGGCAACAGCGCTGGATAACGTTATGTTACCAATGGTTTACGCCAACTTGCCAAAGCAAAAACGCCGTCAAAGGGCATTGGAGGCCTTGAGCAAAGTAGGACTAGCAGAGCGAATTTCTAACCGTCCCAGTCAACTCTCTGGTGGACAACAGCAAAGGGTAGCTATTGCTCGTGCTTTAGTCAACCGACCTGCATTAGTTTTAGCAGACGAGCCAACAGGAGCTTTGGATACTGAAACTTCCCATGAAGTAATGAATTTATTAACAGAACTAAATGAGCAAGGAATCACGATTGTAATTGTCACCCATGAGCCAGATATTGCCGCCCAAACTAAACGGATTATCCGGGTTCAGGATGGCTTGATTGTCGGCTAATTTGCTAATCTCAACCTTCTGAGAAAAATTCAAAATTCATAATTCAAATCCCCAGAAATAATTAATATATAGGGGTTTGCAATTATGACCGAAAATTTTAGTTCCATCCTCAAAATTGTTGAGAAACCCAATTTATTACTACATCAAATATGAAATTCATTGTATCTCTTGTGCATTCTACCTGGGTTGTCGTAGCAGTTGCTATTATCATCCCGACTTTAGCCAAAAACGCAAGTGCCCAAACTCCTTTACAAACGCAGAATCCTTCTGGCGTTACGGGTGCTAAACCTGTGCCAGTTCCCGATTACCTTAATCCAAATCCCAATCCCTTACAATTTCCTACAAAGCCAGAAGAAGTAAGGATTCGGGGAATTGTGCCAATTAGTTTGGCACAGGCTTTGGAACTAGCTAAACGCAACAATCGGGAATTACAGGTAGCGATATTGGAACTAGAACGCAGCCGTGCCGCAGTACGGGAGGCTCAGGCTGCATTGTTTCCTACTCTTGGCATCAACGGTAGTGTGACTAATAGTGGTAATGGACTGCTCAACAGTTCATCTCAATCTAACCAATCCAGCACCACTTTTAACGGTCAAGCACAACTGAATTATGACCTTTATACCTCTGGCAACCGACAAGCTAATATCCGTGCATTTGAGGAGCAAGAACGTATAGATGAATTGGATGTTGAAAATCAGTCTCAAATAATTGGCTTGAATGTCGCCACTCAATACTACAATTTGCAACAAGCAGATGAACTAGTCAGAATTAATCAGGCTGCGGTAGAGAATTCCCAGGCTAGCTTACGGGATACTCAAGCTAGACTCCAAGCAGGAGTAGGAACCCAGTTTGATGTCCTACAATCTCAGGTTAATTTAGCCGATGCTCAACAACAGCTAACTAATGCTATTTCACAGCAGCGAATTACCCGTCGCCAGTTTGCAACCTTATTAAGTTTGCCGCAGTCGGTTGATGTCAGTGCGGCAGATCCGGTGAGATTAGCAGGACTTTGGCAGCAAACACTCGAACAAACTATTGTGCGAGCTTTCCAAAATCGTCCAGAATTGAGTCAGTTTTTGGCACAACGCAATCTTTACGAACAACAGCGACGGCAAGCGCTTTCGCAGCTAGGCCCGCAAGTTAGTTTGGTTGGTAACTATAGCCTACTAGACCGCTATAACGATAACATCAGCCTGACTGATGGCTATTCAGTGGGACTCCAAAACAATTTAACTTTATATGATGGAGGAGCAGCAAGAGCAAGGGCGGCTCAGTCACGAGCTAATATTGCGATCGCAGAAACTCAATTTGCTAATCAGCGTGACCAAATTCGCTTTGATGTAGAACAATACTATTTTCAGTTGCAATCTAATCTGGATAATGTGCAAACTTCTACTGTAGCTTTAGA
Source organism: Mojavia pulchra JT2-VF2 (assembly GCA_019359325.1). Classification (GTDB taxonomy): domain Bacteria; phylum Cyanobacteriota; class Cyanobacteriia; order Cyanobacteriales; family Nostocaceae; genus Mojavia; species Mojavia pulchra. Next base: position 117,409 of record JAHHHN010000002.1, read on the forward strand.
ACAAGCTAGGGAAGCTTTGCGGATAGCAAGGTTGAGGTTCCAAGCGGGCGTAGGCACACAAACAGAAGTGATTGCTGCCGAAAACGACTTGACAAGAGCTGAAGGTAATCGAGTTACAGCTATTTTGGATTACAACCGCGCTCTGGCTAATTTACAACGATCTGTCACCTCCAGAACTGGACGCTAGATTTACACCAGGTTTCATTGAAAGCGGCGGGAAACTCCGCTTTGTGGGTGGAGTTTTTCATGTATTTGAATACATATGTCGTAAGGGCACAGCAATGCTTGTGCCGTTACAGCGTAATCTATTTACTTGAAATATAGCTGCAAATTATTACTTCCTCAAATTCATAAAAATTTGGGGTATTTTTTATTTGGATTTTTGCAAACAATCTGATGTAATTTCTACGCAATCAGATAAACATCTACCTTTCGTATACTTTCAGACTTGCTCTGAAGTCACCCAATCAGGTGAAGGCATACAATATTACTCAAAGTTAATATAAAGCAAAGTAAAGCAACTACTAAGTAGTCATCATGAACTGCGTAAATTAATAACGCATGAAAAAGGGGCTAGAGACTAGCTAGTTTTTTTTACTCATAACTCAGCACTTTTTCAAGTTAGCCTGTTTGTCTAGTTATCAGGTGCTTGATCAAGGTTTACTTCAAAAGTATTTCAAACACCACATTCTTGCACTTGCGCTCTAACTGAAAGCCACTTCCACAAAGCAATATTGATAATTTATAGGCTGCTATAATGACTACTCATATAGAAATTCCTTTTATTGGCAAGAAAGTTAAGTACCCATTACGTTGGCTAATAGGAGCAGTAGCAGCAGGTGCTTTGGTTGTTGGCACTACTACCACCTACAATCTTGTGAATGGTGGAGCAAATAAAGAAGATATTGCTCAATTAACTGTTCCAGTAGAAACGAAAAACTTCACCCTACGAATTACTGCTAGTGGCAAGGTAGTACCAGTTCAAAGCGTTAATATTAGCCCAAAAAATCCTGGAGTGCTAGGGCAATTGTATGTTGAACAAGGCGATCGCGTGCAACAAGGACAAATTCTTGCCCGGATGGATGTAGGTGAGATTCAAGCCCAAATTCTCCAGTACCGCGCTAACTTAGCACAAGCTCAAGCTCAACTCGATGAAGCCCGCGCCGGAAGTCGCCCCCAAGAAATTGCTCAAGCAAGAGCAAGGTTGGCACAAGCTGAGGCGCAGCTAGCCGCAGCTCGCGCTGGCAATCGTGAGCAAGAAATTGGCCAAGCCCAAGCTCAGGTAGAATCAGCAAAAGCACAAGTTAACCTCACACAAGCACGGGTAAACCGATATCGGGAATTAACACGCCAAGGGGCAACTTCTCAAGATCAGCTCGAACAGTACATCAGTGAAGATAGAAGAGCAAAAGCTAGTTTAGAAGAAGCACAAAAACGGCTGTCCCTGCTTCAAAGTGGAACTCGTAGTGAAGAAATCACTGCTAAGGAAGCAGCTGTTACCGAAGCCAAAGCTGCATTAGTGCTGTTACAAAATGGCAGTCGTCCTGAAGAAATTGCCCAGCGCCAAGCAGCTGTGAAAGCTGCCCAAGCTCAGTTAGAAGCAGCACAGGTGAGGCTTGCAGATACCGTTATCCGCGCTCCCTTTGCCGGAATTGTAACGCAGAAGTATGCAAACATCGGTGCGTTTGTGACTCCTACAACTTCTGCTTCTAGCAGTGCATCGGCAACTTCTAGTTCAATTGTTGCTGTTGCACGGGGTTTAGAAGTGTTAGCTCAAGTCCCAGAAGCTGATATTGGCAGAATTCAACCAGGACAGCAGGTAGAAATTGTTGCTGATGCCTATCCCGATCAAGTTTTTAAAGGTCGTGTGCGCCTTATTGCTCCTGAAGCAGTGGTTGAACAAGGTGTAACGTCCTTCCAAGTGCGGGTTGCATTGGATACTGGCGTTGATAAACTGCGTTCCGGCTTAAATGTGGATTTGACTTTTCTGGGCGATCGCGTTAGCGATGCTTTAGTATTACCAACTGTGGCAATTGTTACCGAACAGGGAAAAACAGGCGTACTTGTACCCGATGAAAAGAATAAACCCCAGTTTCGTGAAGTTACCGTTGGGGCACAAATTCAAGACCAAACCCAGATTTTAGAGGGAGTGAAAGCAGGCGATCGCATCTTTATTAATCCACCAAAAGATTACAAAATCGAAAAGTCGAAGGAACAAAATAATCGATGAACCTTCTAGAAAGCATTCAAATGGCGGGGAGAACTCTGCTGTCAAATAAGTTGCGTAGCGCTCTGACGATGCTGGGTATTGTGATTGGTAATGCTTCAGTCATTACTATGATTGGGATTGGTGAAGGCGGGCAGAAGTACGTTGCTCAACAGTTAGAATCTCTAGGGCCAAATATATTATTTGTGATTCCCGGAAATCGAGAAACTCAACGCATTTCTAGAGATTTACCAAAAACTTTAATTTTAGAAGATGCTCAGGCGATCGCTACACAAGTGCCAACAATAGCAGCAGTAACGGCGGAGTTAAATAGTCGGCAGGTAGTTACTTACCGGAATAAAAACACCGATGTCAACATCATTGGTACAACTCCCAGCTTCTTGACAGTACGGGACTTTGAAATTGACAAAGGACGGTTTTTTACTGATGTCGATATGAAGCGCAGCAACCAAGTTGTGGTGCTAGGTGCAAAATTAGCAGAGAGATTTTTTGGTAATAGTAACCCCGTCGGTCAGCAATTACGAATCAAAAATACTAGCTTTCAAGTAATTGGGGCGCTAGAAGCTAAAGGTTCAGCTTTAGGCGTTGATTATGATGATGCCGCATTGATACCAATTATCACCACAGCCAACCGGATTGTTGGGCGAACTTCTCCTTACGGATTAGAGGTGAGCTATATTGTTGCCTCGGCTAAAAATGCAGAGAGTGTAGATGCAGCACAGTTTCAAATTACCAATTTACTCCGCCTGCGACACAAACTTACTGGAGAAGATGATTTCACAATCAACAGTCAAAAAGATGCGTTGCAAACTGTTGGGCAAATCACAGGTGCTTTAACAATTATGCTAGCGGCGATCGCTGGAATATCATTGTTTGTCGGTGGCATCGGCATCATGAATATCATGCTGGTTTCTGTTACCGAACGCACCCAAGAAATCGGACTGCGAAAAGCGATCGGGGCAACTCAGCAAGACATTTTACTTCAGTTTATGATTGAAGCAGTCATTGTTTCTGCAATTGGCGGCTTAGTTGGGACTGGAGTTGGTGTCGGGGGTATCTTGTTGGTTGCAGCATTGACTCCTTTAGAGGCAGCACTTTCGCCAGTAGCAATTACTATGGCAGTTGCCATCTCTGGCGCTATTGGCTTATTTTTTGGTGTTGTGCCTGCACGCCGTGCTGCCCAACTCGACCCCATTGTCGCTCTCAGAAGTGCTTAGACTGGTGGGGAGATGGGAAGGTGAATAATTACTGACACATGGCTAAATATCTATGGCAAACACTCTCACCATTACTGATTCTCAGATACCTAATCCTGCCCCCAAGCCAAAAATCATTCGCCTAGAAAATATTTTCAAAATTTATGGCAGTGGCGAAGCTGAGGTACGAGCGCTGAATGATGTCAACCTAATTGTAGAACAAGGTGAATATTGTTCGATTATGGGGCCTTCTGGTTCTGGTAAATCTACAGCCATGAATATTATCGGCTGTCTAGATCGCCCCACGTCGGGGCATTATTATCTAGATAATCTTGATGTCGCACAAATGGACGATAGTTCCTTGGCGCACATTCGCAACAGAAAACTAGGGTTTGTATTCCAACAATTTCATCTCTTATCCCAACTTTCAGCCTTAGAAAATGTCATGCTGCCGATGGTGTACGCTAATGTCAACCCTACCGAGAGACGTGACAGAGCAGTAGCAGCCCTACAACGAGTAGGTTTAGCAAATCGCCTCAACAACAAACCAACTCAACTATCTGGCGGACAACAGCAACGGGTGGCGATCGCTCGTGCCATTGTCAACCGTCCCGTAGTCCTGTTAGCAGATGAACCTACTGGCGCACTTGATTCCCGTACAACCCAAGAAGTATTGGATATTTTTAGCGAATTGAATGCTAGTGGAATCACAGTCGTCATGGTAACCCATGAGCCAGATGTTGCCCGTCAAACTCAGCGCATTGTTTGGTTTCGTGATGGTCAAGTTGTACACTCTCATTTGACTCCAGCTGACTTGAGCCACATGGCTGTATCTTGATTTTCAACCCAAAATTTTGAATTTTGAAAAATTCAAAAAAGGTCTTTCGTAGGGACACAACGGGCGTTGTGCCCTTACCTAAATTTCACTCAACCGAAAACTTTTATAATTACAAACTTGAGGTTTTGCCAGTTTGCGCTTGTGTTTCAATTGGTTTGACATCGCTGTAGCCCATTTCACCAGCGATTGTTCGGAATATAGACATTTGCTGTTCAAAAGCTAAACCTTCAATTTGAGAAAGCAAATTGTCAATTGCATCAGTGGTTTCGTAGTCTTCTGGTATGTCAACTACTGTATCACCCATAGCTACTGCCCAAGCATACCAAACTAACAGCTGGTTATTTTCTTTTAAAGCACCATAGGCACGAGAATAATCTGTATCTTCGCGGTTAACAATTTGCCGCATAATTGCCAGTTGCTCTTCATTTGATAATTGCAAATAATCTCCTAGCAACATAGGCGCTAAGTTGGGTTCCGCAGCAGCAGGTGCAGCTGGAGTTACCGAGTCCCCCATTTTTTCATAAACAAAATAGAACCAAGCGAGTTTAGCATCGGTATCGAGGGCATTAAAAGCTTCTACCACTTTTTGAGTTTCATTAGTCAAAGCTTGAGGAATGGGTTGATTTTGGCTTGCGGTCATAGTTGATCTCCGAGGCAATTTACACATCAAACTTAGGGTTAGCAAAGTTTAAGTATTAATATCTACTTCCAAGAGAAGGAGATTGATTAATCGAATATTGCAGTTTTTATCTACCTTTTAATAGAAGTAAGAATATCTCCTAAGAGGCCAAGTATTGCATGGATCTCTTTGATACGATTACCTCAGCAATTGGAAAATTACTTAAGGAGTGATTTATGCCTGATGAAGTCAAACCTAATCCAACCGAAGCTCCTACCCACGACGCACAATTAGCTGCTGACAGCATAACTGCTGGTGAAGAAGAAACACCAAAGGTCGATTTTGAAGCTGATTACGCAGCTGCACAGCAATTTAGCGTCAGTGAAATTGATCGTACAGGTGAGGGCGCTAAAGCTGCTGAAGCTGCAACTGCACCTCAACAAGAAATTTCTCAACAAGAAGAAGTAACAACTGAAGCGAAACCAACTGGTAATCCTGATGATTATTTAGAGATGGCTAAGGATGTTGGCGGTACTCAAACTGAGGCTGTAACTAGCGCCAGTGACGATTTAGTCCAAAAAGCTTTTGAAAAAGGTCAATCGAAAAAGTAAATTAAAAAATAGTCAAAAGTCCATAGACTTTTGACTATTGGCTATTTAAAACTCTTAAAATTTCACCTGGTTTGTGAATCAAAAAATCTGGTTTTTGTTTGGCTAATACTTCTGGTGAATTAAAGCCCCAAGTTACTGCAATAACTTGGATATTAGCTTTTTTTGAGGCTTCTATATCTCTGGTTTCGTCTCCAACATAAATGACTTGTTGCGGTTTAAGTTGCTTTTGTCTTAATACATTATTAATAATAGTTGTTTTTCCAAAAATTGTTACTCCTGAGTAGATAAAGTCAAACAACGTACCTAAATTATTGATTCTCAGGAATTCAGTTACGTTATCTTTAGAATTAGAAGTAATAATTCCTAGTTTATAATCATGAGCCTTGAGTTCTATTAAGGCTTCTTTAATACCTGGGATAGGTTTAAATTCATGGATCTTATTTTTTAATTCCCCTTTCACTTTCTTAACTAAAAAAGGTATTTTAAAAATAGAGATTCCTGAATATTTAATAATTTCTCTAGAGGTTAAGTTTCGTAGGAGAGCTAACTCCTGTTGAGTAATTTGTACATAATCAAACTCTAGTGCTAAACGATTAGCAATACTTACTAGAGCATCTACTGTATCTGCAATCGTGCCATCAAAATCAAAAATAATTACTTTCTGGGTCATTCTTTTGCGTGGATGCATCAAGATTAGCACGGGCATTGCGTCTTAACATTTCTGGTTTAATCCGCCGCAAGGCTGATGCCGGAAATTGTTGATCCCACTCCTCGTCTGAGATTTTTGCTAATTCTACCAGCTTGGGTGCAATATTCCCAGGGTAAGGATTAAATTCTGCCACATCAGTAGTTTGGGCAAAACGTAGATTCCACGGACAAACATCTTGGCAGATATCACAACCTGCAACCCAACCTTGTAAATTTGATGTGACTGTTTCAGGTAAATTTTCTGCTCGATTTTCAATGGTATGATAGGCAATGCAGCGATTAGCATTTACTACATAGGGACTCGTGATTGCATTAGTAGGGCAAGCTTCAAGACAGCGAGTACAGCTACCGCAGTGTGATGTAGATGGGCGATCGCTCTCTAGTTGTAGATTGGTCAACACCTCTCCTAAAAATACCCAAGAGCCATACTCTCGCGTAATCACATTTCCATTCTTAGCAATCCAACCAATTCCAGCCCGTTGCGCCCACACTTTATCTTGCACTGGGCCGGTATCTGCATAAAACTTGGCTTGAACGTCTTCACTCAGTGATTGTAGCCAGGTAGTCAGTTCTTTAAGTTTTTTATGCATCACCTTGTGATAATCTCTTCCCCAGCCATAGCGAGAGATTTTGGCGTATTCTTCGCCTTCGGGACGTTGATGTGGTGTGTAGTAATTAAGAGCCACACAAATTAGCGATCGCACTTCTGGCATCACTAAGCGAATATCTTGACGCTTCGGGTTAGCCATCCATTCCATATCAGCGTTGTAACCCAGCGCTATCCATGCTTGCAGCCGCTGTCTTGCTGTCTCATCTACTTCATCTACAGCAGCAATCCCTACTTTATGAAATCCCAACTCGCTGGCTTTTTCTTTTACCACACTGCTGCTGATGACGCTGCACTTATTCATTTATCTTATTTAAAGTTTGCCTGCTCTCTGGCACTTCAATTATACGTTACACAATCAATGGCTCTGTTTAATATTAGCTGACTAATACCAATTTGGGATTGGAGATTTTAGATTAAAAGTCTTTACCAAAATGATTCCCAGGCGATCATCTAGCAATTATTTATTCTAAAAGTATTTGTAAAATGATATCTCATCCTTGAGAAGCTTTCTTTTTACCTACTTTTATATTCAAATTAATGTTCAGCTAGCATGATAATGGTAATCCTATGACATTTGCTGAATCTACAGCCGCAACACAGCCGAGTGTTGCTGAAAACATAGTAAAAGAAGAATTCTCTATTGAGGGAATTGCAGAACCAACTATACTGCGTTACTTTCAAACATTAAATGCAGGTGAACTGAAAGCAACGTCTGACTTGTTTGCCGAGGATGGTGTAATGTATCCACCGTTTGAATCTGGTTTTGTGGGGCCAGATGCGATCGCTACTTATCTACAACAAGAAGCTCAAAATATTAAAGCTTTTCCTCACAAAGGAATTTCCGAAATTTTGGAAGATGGCCAAATCCAAGTTCAGGTAACAGGCAAAGCACAAACGTCCTGGTGTGGAGTTAACGTCTTGTGGCTGTTTATCCTCAATCAGCAACAACAAATCATCCACGCTAAAATCAAACTTTTAGCTTCTCCTCAAGAGCTACTAACCTTGCGTCGTGAATAATAGCAAGCTTTCGTACTCCCCCACCAAACTTACGTTGTAGTGGGGGATTTTTGCTTCACAGATCTATAAAACGTATAAAAATTTACTATTTTACTAACAAACTTGTTAAGAAAATCCCTGATATTTAGCTTTAAATTAGTCTCTCTTAGCCTTAGTTGTAGCCGAAATTACATAAATTCTTTGGAACAATATCATTTTTTTGGTAATGGCAAATCCAAAAACCGAGGCATTCAGAATGGACATAAGGCACCCTGCTTGAGAAAAACTAGCTTTTGTTTATTGGACTAGTTCTGGTAAGGTAGCTTCTAACTTGAGACAGTTAGCTCCGTCAACCTGCAATTGATAATCTACCTTATCCATCAAACGATTCATAATTAGCCAACCATAGCCACCTTCTTGTTTTTCTAAAGGGTTTGGCGGGAAATAGGTGGACATATCGAAACCTTCGCCATAATCCCAAATTTCCAAAGCGAGATCTCGGCCTTTCAATTCCAAGCGCAGTAAAACTGGCAAATTGGCCTGCTCCTTATGGGCATGACGTACTACGTTAGAGTAAGCTTCAACCAGAGCCAACCGCAAACGGCTTGATTGCCGTAACCAATCAACTGATTCTCCTAGTTGAATTTTTAAGCATCCCAGCAACCAATTTTCTACGATGTTTAAAAAATTTAAGTCGCTTGGTACATGCAACTCACTTTTCATTACTTATAAAACCTCCAGTGAGAGTATAGTTTGGTCGTCTTCTTGAACTTGATTGTCTGCTTGAATGCGAGCTAATAAATGGGTAAGGGAAAGTGGTTGTGGTTCCTGTTGTAAAAGTTGCCAAAGGCCGTCTTGATTCAGCATAGAACGGTTAAATGGCTGAACGCCACCCTCGGTAATCCCGCTAGCAATTAATTTATTTGATACCGTTGCTTCTGTAATACCATCGCTGGCTAACAGTAGGGTATCTTTAGGATTAAGAACCAAGCGACCAGATGGAGCCTGCCACTTATGCAAGATACCTAGAGGAATACTGCGTACCTTCAGGTAATTAGGCTGTGCCGCCAACTTTTCTTGGAGTGACCAAAGTAGGGGATAAATATGACCGGCGTTAGCATAGACTAGTTCCCTGGTGCTAGGGGTATAACAAGCTAAGACAAGAGTAATAAAACAATTGTTGCCGATTAAGTCATCGCACATAGCGTGGTTAAGATTCTGCATGACTACATTCGGTTCCGCTGGCGTTTCTTGAGATAATTCCCGACGCAACACCGAAATAGCACTAGCCATGAACAAAGCAGCTGGGACGCCTTTTCCGGAAACGTCACCCACTGCCAACCACAAGTCTCCTTTGGGATGAACAAATACTTCAAAAAAATCGCCCCCCACTTCACGAGCCGGGTAGCAGCAAGCTTGCAGTTTCACACCCTTGATTTCAGGTAAACTTTGCCTTAGCAAGTTATTTTGAATTTGGCGAGCAACTTCTAACTCAGCGCTAATCTGCTGTTGCTTTTCCTGGAGACGCTGGTATAGTTTTGCCTGAGAAAGGGCTAATGCTGCTTGTTCAGCAACACCTGCAATCAATTGGATGTCTTCGTTTTCCCAACAATCCTCGCGTCCTCTTTGGTAGAGAGCCAAGACAGCGAGCAGGTGTTGCTGATAGGACAATGGTACAATTAGTTGATGACTAGTAGTGTTGTCATCTGTATCTTGAGTCAGTTGATAATGACGGGTTTCGAGTACTTTCTCGATTAAATTACTCGGATCGAAAGCGCAACTAAATATGTGAGATTTGGGGTCTTGGTAGGAGAACAAGTCTTGTGTCAGGCGATCGCCTTCTACTGGTCGAAGGAAACAGCAAGTAGCTTCAAAGGTTTCACCAATAGTTGCTACGATTTTTTGCAGCATACTATCGTAGTCTAAGGACTCCCGAATTGCTGTTGTTACAGCATTAAACAAAGATTCTCGCCGTAGCGCACGCCGTAACTCTTGGGTGCGTTGTTTAACCAAGCGATAAGTATCAGTAGCTTGTTCAACTAATGCTTTCAACCGTTGAGGATTCCAGGGTTTGGTAATGTACTTAAATACCTGACCGGAGTTAATTGCATCAACCAAATCTTCGACATCAGTAAAACCAGTCAACAAAATCCGAATTGTATCGGGAAAGCGCTCTACTGTTAGGCTGAGAAATTCTGTACCGTTCATTTCCGGCATTCTTTGGTCAGAGATAATCACAGCCATCTCGCCTTCTTTGTCCAGGATTTCCAGGGCACTACGAGCATTATTGGCTTGATATACTTGAAAATCTCGTCTAAAAGTGCGGTAGAGTAAATCTAAGTTATCCAGCTCATCATCTACCACCATGAGCTTAAGTTTGCATACCTCTGTTTCAGTCATATTTGACTTTAGTTTTTAAATAATTTAATGGTGAGATAGCGCAATGTCTATCTCACCCAATAACTAACGAAAATAATCAAAAAATTACCTGCTCTAAAGAAGCTATCCTCCTTTGAACTAGAGTTTTCTTAAAGTTATAAATTTTCCTTTAGTATTCTTCAGGTTGCTACAGTGTCAAGTTAATTTATCCCACTAAACCAGAACGCAAAGCACGAACTGCTGCCTGGGTACGGTCATCAGCGCATAGCTTGTTTAAAATATTCCGTACGTGAGTTTTCACCGTCCCAACTGTGATGTACAGTCTTTCGGCGATTACTGCATTGCTACAACCTTCGACAATCAACTGTAACACTTCTAACTCCCTTTCTGTCAGGGTGTAAGGTTCCATCAAATCCTGATTTTCCTCAGCTTCAGAGTTATTAGCGTTACTCTTAGTGTTTAAAAATCCTGCATCTTGTTTTGCTGGATTTTGTTGTGCTTGTTGTAAGACGATGCGAGCGATCGCTGGATCGATCCAAGCATTGCCATTGTAGGTTACTCGTACAGCTTCCAGCAAATTATCGAATTTAATATCCTTCATGCAGTAAGAATCCGCCCCAGCTGCAAAAGCTGCCAAAACTGCTTCTTTATTATCTCGTAGTGTCAAAATTAATATTCTGGTTACTAACTCTTCGCCACGACTAATAGACTTTACCTCCCGTGTCAGCTCAATGCCATCCTTATCTGGTAAGCCTATATCTACAATTGCAATATCAGGTTGTAGCGTTTTCAACATTTTCAGACCTTCAGCAGCATTGGCAGCTTCTCCTACAACTTCAATTTCTTCTTTTTGCAGTAGTGCTGTCCGAATACCCACACGGGTGAGGTCATGATCTTCAATCAGAGCAATACGAATTTTACTCATAGTCAATTTCCGCCCGTTACACTACCTTAACTGTAAAATCGAGTTTACTCAAAAGTCGTAAGAGATGCAGTTTAAAGACATCTGTACAAAAATAAATATACAAGTGCTTTGTGAGTAAGGCTAACACGGAAGAGCGTTTGCCGATACTAAAGGCATTCATTTCTCATTGGAACATTACACTTCAATAATAGAATCAAGGCAGGTTAACCCCAACTATAAGCGTATAATATCAATTAGTTCAATTTTGTTTGCTCTTGTTATGGGTTAACAAACCCTTATCCTTATATAGATACACCAAAGATTCCTGGTATTTTTTTGCATAGCTGCTGAAGTATGCCGTGTTCTCCAAACAGCAGGGTGGATTTACTTCTCTAAGAAGATTAGCCACAAATTAAGCTCCTTATGCTGAGAGTATACTGGCTCAGATGAAGCTTTCGTTATTTTTGAAGATTACTGAGTACTATTCAATAATCTGCCTAAGGGAAATAATTGAGAAATTATTCACCTCGCTTTTAAGGAATGCATTAGCGTTACCAACCATTTGCAAAAGTTTACTCTTAATTTGTTATGAAAATCCTATAAGATATTTTTATAGCACAAATATTCTATATATAAACTTGACCAAATCTTTTAAATAACCTCAAGAAGATAATTTACTTAGGTTTATCCATCCAACCAAGCAGTTGATTGTCGCCAAAATTACAACAAGCAACATATTAAAAAATTTGATAAACTAACGGTCTAGAGAGTCTGGTGTGAAGCTAATTAAGAATCGGCTATGTCTAAACCACCTAATATGTCTAAACCGCCGAAAGCATTTTCTGTGTTGGGGATGCCAGTTCATGTGATGGCTAACTATCCAAGCTGGTTACTAGAGAGCCTGCAACAAGGCAGAGGAACTCACGTGGTAACGCTTAATGCAGAAATGACTATGCAGGCAGAGCGAGATAGTGCCCTAGCTAAGGTGATTCAAGATGCCGAGTTAGTAATTCCAGATGGGGCAGGGGTAGTTCTGTATTTGCGATGGCTGTTATGGCAAAAAGTACAACGTTGTCCGGGGATTGAGTTAGCAGAAACACTATTGCGAGAACTAGGACAACAGCAGATAGGCGCAAAGGTATTTTTCTATGGAGGAGCGCCTGGAGTAGCTGCAAAAGCGGCAGAATTTTGTCAGCAGCAAATCCCAGGTTTGTCCATAGCAGGTACTCACACAGGCTACCATTCTCCAGAAGAAGAAGAACAATTGCGGCAAACTCTCAACCAGTTGCAGCCACAAGTAATTTTTGTTGGCTTGGGAGTACCACGCCAAGAGTTATGGATTGCCAAAAATCGCTATTTGTGTCCCCAAGCAATTTGGATTGGTGTTGGTGGCAGTTTTGATATTTGGTCAGGTACGAAAACCCGTGCCCCTTCTTGGTTAGGAAATAACAATTTAGAGTGGCTGTATCGGCTTTATCAAGAACCTTGGCGCTGGCGGCGGATGTTGGCTTTGCCAGAGTTTGCGCTGAAGGCCTTTATTTATCGCTTGACTGCAAGAGGCGCAATTAGTTAATAACTGACGGAAAATTTTTGAGGCTTTATTACTGGGTAGTAATAATTACTAAAAATTGAGGCACTTTAAGAATTTTAGGTTTGAGGTTGGAGATTCCCAGGTTTTGTCTGGGAATCATTATTTTGTATGGAATTTTCCATCTCAGTCCTCAATTTGTTCCTAATAATTCAGCAATGCCAGTATTAAGCACTCAAGAAACAACTAATACATCTGTTAATCAGCAGGACAGTGAAACTCAAAAGCACAGTGGCAATGCTCCTGTAATTTTGCAATTACAATCTGTAACAAAAACTTATGCCAACGGCTCTCACGCTTTGTTGGATGTGAACCTAGAAGTCAAACAAAAAGAATTTCTATTTATAACTGGGCCCAGTGGTTCTGGTAAATCAACGCTTTTAAAACTGCTGTATGGTGAAGAGTTAGCCACGCAGGGAGAAGTGATTGTTGATCAATGCAATGTGGCAACTTTGCGGGGCGATCGCTTGCCATTATTGCGGCGACGCATTGGCATTGTGTTTCAAGACTATAAACTGATTCCCCAGCGGACAGTAGCAGAAAATGTAACTTTTGTGCTGCAAGCTCAAGGTTATACTCGCAAAGAAATTCAACGACGTTTAGAACCAACTTTAAAGCTAGTGGGTTTGCTGGCTAAAGCCGACTGCTTTCCAAGCCAACTTTCTGGCGGCGAGCAACAACGGGTGAGTATTGCACGGGCGATCGTAGCAACGCCACCAATACTTTTGGCGGATGAACCTACCGGCAACCTTGATCCAGATAATTCCTGGCAAGTGATACAGATTCTTCAAAAGTTAAATTCTTTTGGAGCAACGGTAATAGTTACGACTCACGATGAACAACTGGTACGGCGGTGCAATCATCCAGTGGTACAATTCCGCAATGGCCGAATGTATCGAAAATAGCCATGAAACAATTCAAAATGAAGAAATAGAATCCTGGCTGTTGGCTCAATGCAAATTAAATACACAACAGCTTAGTCATTGATCAACCGTTTTAACTAATGACCAATGACTAATAGCTAAGAAATAATCAGAGTTTTGGCTTTTGCGGATACAGGTATAAAAGGTGCTACTGCGCTAGATGGGATATTTTCCAAGCGATCCAAGGCTTGCAAACTCTCGAAAGCTGCCTCACGAATTACTGCTTCCTCCTCCTTACTTATTAAAAGCCGCAAACATTCAACAGCATTTTGTTGCACTACAGAATCAACCCGCTTACGAGTGATCAATTTAGTGAGCTGCCGCACGGCAATCAAACGCTTCAAGGAATCTGATTCAGTTAAGTTGACCAATAGCTGATCGAGGTGGTCTTCTTGCTGATTTCCATAAAGACCGAAGATTTGCCAGACTAACAAAATTAAGGTTACTACCATTCCTAAACCTTGCATGATCACAGTGGCAGCAATCCAGGGACTGTTAGAATCAACCCAAATTGCCGCCGCCATGTAAGTACTAACGGTAGCAATGCCACCACTCATCACAGCTAAGATTAAGCGACGGTTTGGGCCGTTTAAAAACCTTCGCATCTCAGACCAGTGCCGTTGCCAATCCCACTTCTGCATCGAGTAAACTAATAACATTACCCCAATGCCGATAAGCAGTGCCAACAGAAGTTTCCAGTTCCACAACAGCATAGCAAAGACGATTGTAAGGAACCCAAGAACGCCTCCAGGCCCAGAGAAACGCTTAAAAGTTCGCTGCTTTGTGGCTCTTGCCTTGAAATTTGTCAGCGACCAGTTGAAAAGCTGGTTTATTAATTGCTGCCAAGAAGACGAAGCCTGTGCCACGGTTGTTTACCTACTTACTAGATTACAAGATTATTTAATGTGTGAGTTTTTCCTAGAATGAGGGAAGAATGCAGACACCAGTTTCTTTGTGGCGTAGCCATTGGCTGGGTTCAAGGCTGTAGATGCCCGTAAACGCAAATATTACAAGAAGCACGACTTCTCGTAAAGTAGCGGTTTGCCAAAGGTTAAGCTAGAGGTTGAATTATACTTCACCCTTTACGCTTCATGCTTTCCCAGTACCTAGGGCTGTCATTGACAATCAATAATACTCTATTAAGAATACTTGGACAGTAACGAAGCAGAGCAATTTTGTTACTGAGTTTTTAGAGTTGGGAGTTAAAAACAAAAACGAAAGTTATCAAGGGTGAATTGACCATCAAAAGCACAGAAGGTTACAGAATGAATATTATTTGCTGCTACAGATAATAATGTATTTGGAGGAACTGCGGAGTCAGAATTAGCAAGATTCGCTCCTGGTAGCACTGCTTGGGTAAGCAGTTGGCGATCGCAATTATAAGCAGAAAGCACCAGACGCTGTGAACTTGTGACAAAAGCACTAACCCAATTCACAGGATGCAAAAAGGTAGCTTCCAACATTCCACTCTTAGGCGATCCCATTAACACAGTTAGTCCTGAGTAAGCTGGAAAAGCTGGATTTGATGGTTGTATAGCTAGAGAATTGTGAAATATCACGCCCCAACGCTCATACTGGCGTTCCACTGCTTCAAAACATTTCAAATCTTCTAAGTCTAAATAAATGCAAGTAGGTATATTTTGTTTAACGGTATCAGCGATATTTTCTACCTGATCCCGCAAGGCTGAAGCTATAACTTGGTTTTTTATATTACAGTTGTCAAGCGCAAATTTAGCGTCTTCAAATTTAAGTATTTTATCCGATTGAAGAATAGCCTGCTTTACCATGACACCACACGTTACCATTGCCGAGAGAATAATTTAGATTAATAAATTCCATCAAAAACTATATTTTCTGCATGCAGTGCTAAAATCAATGCCTGTTTTTGATGATTGGCTATAGTATTTTTGATGCTAATAGCATCCGTAATGTTTCTGATAGATTATCATAAAAAACTCAGCCTCTAATAAGTCTCTAAGTTATAGTGGATAATTATATAAAGCCTTGCATGATAGTAAATACAAGCAAACACCAGCAGTATTTATCAAAAAAAATATCACATAAACTTTACACAAAATTCAGTAATTTTATACCTACTTAATCTGACGTTAGTGAGAAGTCGAAGAATTATTGGTTAAACGATAATAGTGGTGAGTTTGAAGCCAATAACTAAGCACTTTGGGGTGAGACAGTTTCACCTGTGCCAAGCAACCACAACAGTGAATAAAAAAATACCTATGTTTCAACCACTGGGATTTGAGCAACGCTCTATTATTACCTCACTGGGTAGAATGGTTTACTATACTGCCACTGGCTCAATTTGGCAGAACGATGCGATCGCGCATTCGCGTAGCGTCCCGGAGGGAACTAGCGCAGCACCGGAGGCGATCGCAAAAGGCGATCGGGAAACTTTGGTATTTCTACACGCCTTTGGTGGCGGGTCTTCTGCTTATGAGTGGTCGAAAGTTTATCCAGCTTTTGCCAGCGAATACCGTGTGATTGCGCCAGATTTAATCGGTTGGGGTAAATCTGAGCATCCAGAACGGAATTATCAGATTGAGGATTATTTGACAACGATTCGGGAGTTTTTAGAGCAGACTTGTACAGAACCTGTAACAGTTATTGCTTCTTCCCTAACTGCGGCGTTGACAATTAGAGTTGCGATCGCCCATCCTAATTTATTCAAGTCCTTAATTCTGACCACACCCGCCGGACTTTCTGACTTTGGCGAAGACTACTCTCGCAGCTTTTTTGCTCAGTTAGTTAGCGTTCCCATTGTTGACCGCTTGCTGTATAGCACTGGAGTCGCTACCAGTAACGGTATCCGCAGTTTCTTAGAGCAACGGCAATTTGCCCAGCCTAGTCGAGTTTATCAAGAAATTGTAGATGCTTATCTCGAATCAGCACAGCAACCTAATGCTGAGTATGCAGCGCTATCTTTTGTCCGAGGTGACTTGTGTTTTGATTTGTCACTGTATATTCAGCAGTTAACAATTCCTACTGCTATTATTTGGGGGCAAAAGACAGAATTTACTGGGCCAGGAATTGGTCGCCGTCTTGCCGATATCAATCCCCAAGCGATCAGAATTTTTCAACACTTAGAAGATGTAGGGTTAACGCCTCAGTTGGAATTACCAGCAGTAACCATTGGCTTAATTAGGCGCTTTTTACCTTTGCTAAATTAGTAATATGTCAGTAGTCAGTGGGAAATTCTAACTGACTATTGGCAATTTTAGTATTAAAAAATAGCCACCATTTGCGGAGGCTATAGAGGAAATATTAGCAGCAAAATTGAAAATACTATTTATCTTTCAATCTTAAATCAATCACAGTGGCATTGAAGTTGTAATTAAAGCCTTCTAACTCAAAGGGCATACCAATTTTTACTTTGCTGTTACCTAGTACTGGGCCATTTGCAGTCACTTGTGCTTTACCTTGTAAAGTCAACAGCATATCTGTACTAAAATTGTTGGATTTTGGATCTGGCATTTCTTTAACAGATCCGTCGGGTTGAAAGACATTCACTGTTCTAGGTAGTAATTTAATAGATTGAATTCCAATTTCACCGTGAGGTTGATTGCGGATGATGACGTTAGTTTTACCACCTGCTTTCAGCCCTTTGTCAAACAACTGCTGAGGATCACGGACATTCAAACCACGAACTACCAAATCTACTTCCATCGGTACTGTTTTAGCACCCACTTGAGCAACAGAACCGGAAGTACCGGGAAAGAAAAAGATGCCAAATATAACTAGTAAAATTACTAGTACAGCACCGAAATCGAGGAGGTTGATTTTGCCGAACAAGCGACCTTTGGAATCTAAAATAGCCATAAAAACTTTTCCCAGATATGAGCGGAGTAATTGATTGTAGCAGCAGGCTTTATAAGGGTCATGGCAATGTTCCCTACTTGGTAAGCACTAGAAGCGACTGGGCGTTGCGGTCATGCGACAGTTTATCACGACTTCTGAAATTACGGGACGAGGCAGCCAAGTTTCGGAATTATTGCCTTTAGTTCTCAGTTGGTAACTATAAACAAAAAGCTGAATTGCAGTTAAGAATTAGCGATCGCGTAGATATTCTCTAGAGTGATTATCGGAGCGTAGTCTCGAAGACAAGCCGACTCGTCTTTTTTGGTAATAAGGAAAGAGTTTTCATCATGGCAATCTCTTGGGTTTACACGGACAATCGCATCTTCAGTCTGAAGTTTAGAATGCAACTTATAAAGCTCTAAATTCGTCTCATAATTTAATGTTCTCCCAGGATTATTCTCAGACCGGACTATGATGAATTGGAAAGGCTTTTTGGCAAATTACTGTTTGTGGCGGCGTCGCTGGTTTTATCCGTTGATTTCAGTGGTAGTCGCCCTGAGTGTGTGCTTGAGTACACCCATGCCAGGAAAGGCTATAGATTTATTGCCACTTCTATTCCAGGGTGTCCAGGTATTTCAGCTATCTAATATATCTGATCGCCAGGAAATTGATCTGGGCAAGCAGATTAATCAGCAATTGCAGAGTGGTGAAGTGAGAATTTCCCGCAATTCAGAAATTAATCGCTATGTGGAGCAAATTGGACGACGTTTGGCAGCTAATAGCGATCGCCCCAATCTTCCCTATACCTTCCAAGTTGTTCAAGATGACGGTATTAACGCTTTTGCTACTTTGGGAGGCTTTGTTTATGTCAACACAGGTTTGCTGAAAGCCGCAGAAAATGAAGCAGAACTGGCTAGCGTCATGGCCCATGAAATTGGTCACATTGGCGGTAGACATTTAGTTAAACAGATGCGCCAAAGAGCGATCGCTAGTGGTGTAGCAACAGCTGCAGGTTTAGATCGCAGTACAGCAGTAGGAATTGGTGTAGAGCTAGCGTTAAATCGTCCCCGCAGCCGTCAAGATGAATTTGATGCCGATACAAGAGGATTAAGAACTTTGACACGTAGCGGTTATGCTCAATCTGGAATGGTTTCCTTTATGCAGAAGCTACTAACAAAGGGTTCTGTTCCGACATTTTTGAGTACTCACCCTGCAACCAACGATCGCATTGAATCCCTCAAACGCGCCATTAACTCCCAACCTAGCAATAGGCGTGAAGGTTTAGATAGTGCTGCTTATAAAGCTAATATCCGTGCAATATTGTAATTTAAATACACAATGCGGAGTTAATAATCACCTGCTCACCTTATCTACGATTAAGCTCGCTGCTTGTTGCGGCGAGTTCCTCTAATTTCGGCCGGATCAATATTAACTGTTGCTTCTGCTAAAGCCAAGGTGCGGACGCGCTTTCTAAAAACATTTACTTGATAAACTAAGTTATTTGTAATATCCAATCCAGTCAACCAGCCACTCCGGGGATGGTAAGCACCAGTATCTATGTCTAACCACCCCTGCCCTTGCGCTAGTTGGCCAGGACTAACGCCAGGTAAAGTAAAGGTGATGGTGTGACCGATAATAATCTGCTTATCGGGAAAGAAAGGTTTTTCTATGCTGTGAAATTCGTCTCTAATCCAACAAAATTGCTCGGCGGTTTGTGCTGCCAAAGGCAGCGCCGGATCAACACCAGCATGAGTTAACCAAAAATCACCTAAATCAAGATATGTAGGCAGAGCTTGAAACCACTCTAGGTGTTCAAGGGGAATCGTCGCTTCTTGGTAACTAGCTACAGTCGCTTGTCCTCCAGCGTATAACCAAGCTTGCATTGCTGGGTTAGAGGAGCCTCCATTGGTCAAAACATTTAATAACATCTGCTCATGATTTCCCAGCAGACATGGGTAGTTATTTTTTTTGACAAAATTAACTACATGGGCGCTCTGAGGCCCACGATCAATTAAATCTCCCAGGAAATAAAGTTGATCATTTGATGTAGGAGTGATTGCTTCCAACAAAGCCATCAATCCTTCATAGTGACCATGTACATCCCCAATGACAATCCGACGTTGGCTGGTTTCGCTCATTTGCTCTTAGCTTGAATGATATTGCCTAATAATTCTGTTACAGTTTAATCTGTGTAAATTCCGCAAATTAAAGATAAAAAACCCTTGACAAATTGTATTTTATGCTAATTTAAATCTTTTTTCTCGAAATGTAAAAATAAGATGGACTCGCCAAGCTGCAACATGGAGCCTACTAGCTAAACATCATCTATAAATGCAATAGGCTGAAAATAAGGCTATTTCCAGCAAGCTGTAAATCAGCAAATTACATCCAGGTTAGCGTAGAATTTACGCAGTTGCGGTATTGCTTACTTGGAATCTTACAATGTCTAATGAATTTTCGGCTGAAATTAGCTCGCGCATCTGCAACCATATGAACGAGGATCATGCTGATGCGGTCGTTCTTTATGCTAAAGCGTTTGGCGGTGTAGCGGATGCGACAGCAGCACATCTGCTTTCAATAGATTCTCAGGGTATGGACTTGACAGCACAAGTAAATGAGGAAACTGTGCCACTTCGGATTGCGTTTGATCATGTGTTAGCAGATGCAGAAGATGCCCATCAAACTTTGATTGCAATGGTGAAGCAGGCACGAGTGAAGGCAAAATAGCTGAATCACACAAAGGAATACCAAAAAATATGTAATTCAGCATTCATCGGGTGTTTACCCTTGAATAATGGACAACTTAGTTTAAACCTAGATTTTGGGGGTTCATAACTGCTTATGTTCAACTACAATCCCTTAGAGTGCCTACCTTCATCGGCAGAATTACCAGATTCAGATGACACCCCTGTGGATAACGAACTGCAAATATTAATTCCCAACTTATTGTTAGCTGTCTTATCCGCTATTTGGCAAAACCGTGATGATTGGTTTTTTGGCATCAACATGGGGATTTATTATACACCCAGTAAAAAACCTGTTGTTCCAGATGGATTCTTAAGTTTGGGTGTAGAACGTTTTGTTGGTGAAAATGGTCGTTCCAGCTATGTTTTTTGGGAAGAAGAGGGAATTCCACCAATTTTTGCTTTAGAAGTTGTTTCTCAAACTTACAACGGCGAATACGAACAGAAAAAAATTGATTATGCAGAATTAGGTATCTTGTATTATGCCATTTATGCACCAACTCGCCTCCAGCGTAAGCGCCAACGCTTAGAAGTTTATCGTTTAGTTGACGGTCAATATATCTTACAACCAGGTGATAAAATTTGGATGCCGGAAATTGGTTTAGGTATGGGACGGGAACAGGGTACTTATCAAGGAAGAACGCGGGAATGGTTATATTGGTATGATGAGAATGGTAACAGATACACAACACCAGAAGAACAATTACAAAATTTGTTAGCCAGATTACAACAGCAAGGAATTGACCCTAACACGTTTGCTTGAAAATAGAGGTGGGAAGGCAAGGAAGGGGAGATAGATCTGTTGCAAGATGATAAAGAATTCGTATAATCCAGAACAAGCATTCACGGTCTATCCGATTGTGATGTAGGTTAATCTTCTGCCTGTAACAACCAAAAACCACTGTAAGTCATACCAGAATCATCAGGCTGTATCAACAAAAAGTGCAAACCTTGACTTTGCTGTTTGCGTTGTTCATAAACTTTGGCAGCAGATGCAACTTCTGGATCTTGGAAGGTGGCGACAATCCATCTATCTACTAAACCTGCTTCTAACACCAAGCCATCCGGCTCACCGACAATATAATTTAAAGCTACAGGACGGGCTTGTTGTAACCACCGTGCTAAACGCATTGATTGCCTTCCCCCATAGATGATGACACCAGGAACTGGCAATGTTGACGCTAAAGCCAAATTGATCGGCTTGAGCAATTCTGGCATATGCAAAATGGGAATAGGGCGATCGCTAAATGCTGTTTCTAGATCACCAGCACTGAGAGTAGCAAAGCGCCACTGTTCGCCCCAGAGATTTTCTGGTAAGGGTGCAGGAGGTGGTTTATCCAACGCTAAAGAATATTTTTTCTCGTGCAACCACTGCTTCAATGCCAAAGTGCGACGGGTAGGTTCGACATTAATACCTAAATTACGTCCAGCCGTCTCAATCAAACTCAAAGACTGAGGACGAAACACTTGAATCACATCTGGCAGTTTTTCACCTGCTGCTAGCTCAATTTGAGCAGTTACCCAAGTTGAATTTGCTTCTGCCTGGGGACAGGTAGCCATATACTCTAAGCTACGAGTCGCATCACAAATCAACAACTCCCACAAAATTTGTCCAGTTGTATCTTGCTGTGGACTACGATAAAAATCAGCCTGCCATACACGCATATTAGTTAATCATCTTTTATCAGATCAGTTAACCGTTGCTACTAGCGCTCAGATACCTTTGTAAACGCTGATTTAGGGTTCCTGTATGTAACTCAAATAAATCATTGTTGTAGTTGTAATACAAGGAACGTCCTTCGACACGGCTTCTACCTTCCCTAACTTCCACCCCAAGGCTCCTAACTATGTTCGCATAGAGTTCGTAGTCCTGTTCAGTTATTTTCCCTAACATTTTAGTAAAACTGATAATTCGCTCCTTTATTAAAAGAAAAGGGCAGGTTTGAAACCTACCCCTACATGGAACCAGGAAATTTAAAATCTTCTAAACCAAAACTTTAGCCAAAATCGGTTCTACTCTAGTAGCAATTTCTGGGATATAAACCTGTGTAACGTAGTCTGCAATCATCCTGTCTGTGTTGAACAGTGGCGCATTCGTCTTAATCGATGTCTTCATCATCTGCACCCAACGGTGGGGTATACCTTGAGCATCTTGGTCATAATATAGGGGAACAATTTCCTCTTCTAAAAGCTGATATAAGGACTGTGAATCAATACGATCTTGCAATTCTTGATCGCTGGTGTGAGCATCTTCACCAATTGCCCAGCCGTTAATTCCCTTACCATCACTTCCGGCTTTGTAGCCTTCACACCACCAGCCATCTAGAACGCTGCAATTGAGTCCACCATTAAAGCAGACTTTTTGCCCACTCGTACCGGACGCTTCTAGGGGACGACGAGGGTTGTTCAACCAAACATCCACGCCTTGCACCAGTTTTTGACCGGTGTAAATGTCGTAATCTTCGATAAAGGCAACTCTGTTAATAATCCCTGAGTTGTGACACCACTCCATCAAACGTTGGATAATTCGCTTGCCTTCTTCATCAGCTGGGTGAGCTTTACCTGCAAAGATAATTTGTACTGGACGTTTGGCATTACCAAAAATCTTTAGTGCCCGTTCTGCATCGCGTAAAATCAAATCTCCGCGCTTGTAAGGGCTAAAACGTCTGGCAAATCCAATAGTTAGCACGTCAGGATCTAACAGTTGTTCAGTAGCTTGAATGAGTTGATAATCTTCACCTCTATTTTCCCGTGCTTTTTTGACTTTATAACGGGTATAGGCAATCAGCCTTTCTTTAAGGATGCGATGTCGCCACCACAGTTCCTCATTGGGAATTTCGTCAACTTTAGCCCACATCGCGGGGTCAACAGCACGAGTTTGCCAGTCTTCTCCCAAATATTGATTGTATAAGTCAGTTAAAAGCGGAGCTGTCCAAGTTGGTGCATGAACGCCATTAGTAATGTATCCAATTGGAACTTTATCTTCTGTCCGCTGGGGATAGAGAACTGTCCACATCTTACGGGAAACTTGCCCATGCAATTCACTAACACCATTACAGGCACGAGACAATCGTAAGGCCAAAACAGTCATGCCAAAGGGTTCCCAAGGATCACCTAATCGTCTTGCGCCTAATGCTAAAAATTGCTCGCGCGAAAGCCGTAGTTGCGGCCAGTAGTGGGCAAAGTAAGAGTCGATTAAATCGGGGGAGAAGACATCATGTCCGGCGGGAACTGGGGTGTGGGTGGTGAATACACAACTATTCCGCACTTTGGCTTCAATATCGTAGAAAGATTTGCCAGTCCGCTCAATTTCCAAGCGGGCAATTTCTAAAGTGCAAAATGCAGCGTGTCCTTCGTTGAGGTGATATACAGAAGGTTGAATTCCTAAGGCTTCTAGTGCCCGTACTCCGCCAATTCCTAAAACAACTTCTTGGGCGATGCGGGTTTCTAAGTTACCACCATACAAATGTCCAGTCAGCCAGCGGTCGATGGGGTCGTTGTCTTGGCGATCGCTATCTAGTAAATATAAAGTTACTCGCCCTACTTTTACTTGCCATATTTGGACTTTCACCTGCCTTTGGCGAATTTCTAGTTGGATAACAAGTGGTTCCCCTTGCTCATTTTTAATTAATTCGACGGGCATCCGATGAAAGGGGTTGTCAATGTAATAATCTTCTTGCCAGCCGTTACGGTTCAAGCGTTGCCGAAAGTAACCTTGGCGATACAGCAAGCCCACACCTACCATCGGCACACCTAAATCAGATGATGATTTTAAGTGGTCGCCAGCGAGAATGCCTAAGCCACCAGAGTAAACTGGTAGAGATTCATGGATGCCAAATTCGGCGCAAAAGTAGGCGATGGGGCGGTCTTTGGAAAATTTTGGTGCAACACGGCTTACCCAAGTATCTTGCTGGGTCATGTATTGATCAAATTCACGCGCTAAGGCGGAAATTTGCTTCAAATAAAAAGGGTCTTCTGCTAATTGAGTCAGACGTTCGTAGCTTGCTGACTCTAAAATTGCTACTGGATTATGCCCACAACGTTCCCACTCTTGGGGATCTATAGTTTTAAATAGCGCAATGCGATCGCTAGTCCAACTCCACCAATAGTTATAAGCTAAGTCTGCCAAACGTTTGAGTGGAAAAGGTAATTTTTCACTCAAACGTAGCGCTGCGGTATTTGCACTGCTGTTAACCATACAACTTTAAGCTCTCTGTTACTTTTTTCTATTTCTTTGAACATCTGCTTCCAAGCAATTGCTCTTCAGGTTTAACGCACCGGAGTCTTCATTCGTAAATTTCTCCCCCTGAATTTGGAGCAGTTTATCGACATTAAACTTGATCCGAATGAACGGTTTTCCTTGATTTTTGTCTTTTTAGAATTATGCCTGCTTTATCAGCATTTTTTTTATAACTTGAATCACGTTATTTTAAATTATTTATTTTCTTGTTAATATTTATTCAAATTAGCAATTTTCAACTACCATGAAATGGTAATTTCAAAATATATAGTACATTTTAATAACAACTCAGTAATTTATCAAAAGCTGGTTACAATAAGCTCATACTAAATATTTAGCATTATTTGAATTTAAACTTTATTCTTAAAACTTACCAAAAATAATAAATAAAAATGTAGTGTACAATTTTCTTCTCATAAGACAAAACTATACTTTTATAAAGCAAGTATAGAAAACTCAGTCCTAATTCTAGCCATACATTCAGTCAAATTATCGTCTTTTCTGTGTCATTTTTAGTAAGCAAAGGCGCTTACTAAAGATTTTAAGGTAGTGCAGTACACATTTACTGCTCAAAGCCAAGTATCAAAGCTGTTGTAATTCAAAATTTATACATGATGTGAATTAGAAAAGCTTCTTCTCTTATAAGGGTTGATAGACTGACCCAAAATCCTAGTCTAATCAAGAATGACGAAATTACAAGGGTTTCAAAATTTTATTCACGTTAAATGTAATTTATAATTCTGAAAATCTACTTTCATAGAACTCAGATTCAGTTGAGATAGTTACGTAACATTACTTGTTGATTAATTGGATATAGTCTGAAATTCACACAAGAATGCTATGATAAAAACTTTACTCAGTACAGCATTTAAGATGCTAGTAACAGCCTAAATGCTAGGTAAATAGTATTTTTACGTAAAGATTCCATGAATTAACATAATTATTATTGTGTAATACGCAATTTTATGTAAATCATTAATAAGAAGTTTGACAAAACGCTTTCAATTTTATGGCAAATGCTCTTTATGTACTTGATTTCTAAACAGTAGGTACTGTTAATATGCTGCTTTTAATAGAACCTTTTACCAGGATTTAGCAGTTCAGTATCTATCTGCAAATAATCTTCTTACATAAAATTTCCCAAAATTAACCTAATTATTATAATTTAGGGAATTTTATGTAAATAACTAATGGATATTAAAAGGCTTTTGGCTGTTAATAGACTGCCATTTTAACTGTAATATGGCTAGTTTAGCCTTGATTTCAGATACACAAAAATTTTCATATATTTGAGGTGGTTAATTGCTATTACTTTGTTGCTACATATCCAAGTTTTGCTATTACACACTTCATCTAATTATATTATTTAACCAAGCTGATTTACGATAAATTCAAAATTTTAATAAACCTATTTATGCTATTAACTATATACAAAGCAAAAACATACTAACAGGGTTATAGAAGTATATAGTGTAGGTTTTGTTTGATTTGTAGTAATTTAACTTACTCTATATGAGAAATATTTCTATTTAATAAACTCAGACAAGCAACCTCGGTTTATAGGAATAAGATGCAACTATATACACCTGATGAAATTGACCAACTCCAGCAAGATCTGCCGTACCTAGTAGAAATTTGGCAATGGATGAAAACTTTTTTGGCTAGACCTCATCCCGATTTGGGTAGGCCTGGCCCTGTTTGTCCATTTGTACCTAAAGCATTAAAATTAAACTACATTCGCCTCAAAGTTATTCGTATTAACAATCTAGTTCACAAACAAATTCAAGATATAGTTCTAGCTTACCGAGATACTTTTTTAGCATTAGAGCCAAGAGAAACTGAAGATGCTCTAAATAAAGCTATCATACTAATTTTTCCTGATGTTAAGCATGAAGATGCTCCTAGCATAATTGATAGTGTACAAAAGCAACTTAAACTTTTGTTTGTTGAGTCAGGGCTGATGCTAGGAGAATTTCATAAACGTAATGAAACGCCTGGTTTGCATAATCTTAATTTTCGTCCTCTTCGTAGCCCAATACCCATATTAGCTATTCGTTTTATGGTTGAATCTGATCTTCCTTTTCTTCAAAGTGCAGATGATCCAAGCTTGCGGGTGAAATATCTCGAAGCTTATTTAAAGCGCTTCGATAAAGAATTTAAAAATGAAAATAATTTTATTAATGCTAATCAAGCATTAGCGTTAGCAAAAAAACAACTAAAACAAAAACAATTAGTTTGGTTTTGATTACAACAAGATAATAGCAATTCACTATGAATACAACTAGCAATAAATTAGACTATCAACCAAATCTTCAACTAGATAGTTTAATGGTTACCAATGCTGTTCGAGTTATACAGGAACAGGATGATACCGAAACACTTTATACCAATGCTTTTTGTATTCATGAATTATTTGAAGGGCAAGTTAAGCGTACACCTGATGCAATAGCTGTGGTGTTTGAAGGACAGCAATTAACTTACCAACAATTAAACACCAAAGCCAATCAACTTGCACATTACCTACAAAAGTTAGGAGTTCGTCCAGAAGTATTAGTTGGTATTTGTATAGAACGCTCCTTAGAGATGGTAGTAGGGCTGCTGGGTATACTCAAGGCAGGTGGAGCTTATGTGCCGTTAGATCCAGCATATCCCCAAGAGCGTTTAGGCTTCATTTTAGAAGATACTAAGACATCCATCATCCTAACTACAGAGCAATTAGCCAAAAATTTAGCTAGTCACAAGGCACAAGTTGTTTGCTTGGACTCAGATTGGGAAGTGATTGCCCACAACAGCCAAGAAAATCTTGCAACTGAAGTAACTGTTGAGAACTTGAGCTATGTCATATACACATCAGGTTCGACAGGACAACCTAAAGGTGTAATGATTTCCCATCGTAGTATCTGCAATACACTTTACTGGCGACAAACAACTTTTAAAATAACCGAACAAGACAAAGTTTTACAGACAATTTCTTTTAGCTTCGACCCCTCTGTATGGCAAATCTTTTGGCCCTTGTCGTTTGGAGGACAGTTGATTATGGCTCGTCCAGGTGGGCATAGTGACACTGCCTACCTTGTGCAAACGATTATCGAGCAGCAAATCACAATTATTGCTTTAGTACCATCGGTAATACGCGTCTTACTAGAGGAAAAAGGAATCGAAAATTGCCAATCTCTCAGACACGTTACTAGTGGTGGCGAAGCTTTACCAATTGAACTGATAAATAAATTCTGTGCTTATCTGAAGTTAGATAATGTTTTGGTTAATTGTTATGGGCCAACAGAAGCTTCCATAGATGCCACATCCTGGACTTGCCAACCTGGAACTAATTATATTTTTGCTCCTATTGGTCGCCCGATTGCGAATACACAAATTTATATCCTGAATGAAGATTTGCAGCCTGTCCCTGTTGGAGAACCAGGCGAACTGCACATTGGTGGTATTGGTTTAGCACGAGGCTATCTCAATCTTCCAGAGCTAACCGATAAGAAGTTCATTTCCAATCCATTTAGCAACGAACCAGGAGCGCGCCTATACAAAACTGGTGATTTAGCGCGTTATCTACCAGACGGCAATATCGAATTTTTAGGGCGTATTGATCACCAGGTGAAAATTCGTGGCTTTCGCATTGAACTTGGGGAAATTGAAACCACGCTCAGTCAGCATCCTGTAGTAAAACAGGCAGTGGTGATTGCACGAGAGGACATTGCTGGTGACAAACGGCTTGTAGCATATATTGTCCTTAACTCCCAGCCGGCGCCAACAATCAACGAATGGCGTAGCTTTCTCAAGCAGACCTTACCCGATTACATGGTACCTAGTTCATTTGTAATCTTGGAAGACTTGCCCTTAACACCTAACGGTAAAGTAGACCGTCGTGCCTTGCCTGCACCTGATGCATATAGTATCCTATTAGACACTAACTTCGTTCCACCTAGCAATCGCACGGAAGAAATTTTAGCAGGTATATGGAGTAAAGTTCTGGGTGTGGAGCAGGTAGGTATCCACGACAACTTCTTTGAGTTGGGGGGACATTCACTGTTAGCAACGCAAGTCATTTCCCGCATCCGTCAAGCCTTGACAGTAAATATTTCATTGCGATCGCTATTTGAAAATCCCACTGTAGCTGGGTTAGCAGTAATCATTGATCAACATCAGTCTACGGATATTAATTTTCAGTTACAAACAATTCCCAAGCTAGTCAACCGCGAGTCAATACCTCTGTCCTTTGGCCAGCAGCGAATGTGGTTTTGGGAACAACTACAGCCAGGCAGTTCAATTTATCACACTGCTGAGACACTGCATTTACAAGGCGACCTCAACATTACAGTACTGCAACAATCGCTGGATACCATTGTTGCCCGCCACGAAGCATTACGCACTAACTTTATTGTGCAAGATGGCAACCCAGTACAAGTTATTCAACCACCCCAAACAGTAGAATTACTGGAATTTAACCTCAAGGATATACCTGTTAGCGAACGCCTTGCCCAAATCGAACAGTTACTACAACAGCAAACGCAACGACCCTTCAACTTCGCATCAGACTTAATGCTGCGTAGCTGCTTACTACAAATAGACCAACAAGAGTACATCTTGCTATTGGTAATGCACCACATTGCCAGTGATGGTTGGTCGACGAATATTCTGTGGCAAGAGTTGGCTTCTTTATATCAAGCCTTTATCAGTGACAAACCGAATCCTCTACCAAAATTACCTATTCAGTATGCTGACTATGCCGTTTGGCAACGCCAATGGCTAACTGGTGAAATACTAGAAAAGCAACTTAACTATTGGAAACAGCAGTTAGCCGACGCTCCACCAGTCTTAGAATTATTTACTAACCGTCCTCGCCCGCCAATTCAGACATATCAAGGCGAAAGCCAATTTTTTACCATACCCCAGGATCTAAGCCAATCACTGCAAACATTATCACGACAAGAAAGCGTGACACTGTTTATGACATTGCTGGCAGCCTTCCAGACTTTACTATATCGTTATAGCGGACAAGAAGATATCTTAGTCGGCTCGGCGATCGCTGGACGTAATCATCAAGAAATTGAAGGGTTAATCGGCTTTTTTGTCAATACTTTGGCATTACGCAGTGATATGTCGGGTAATCCCAGTTTTCGAGAATTGCTGCAAAGAGTGCGCCACAGAGCTACAGAAGCCTATCATCACCAAGACTTACCGTTCGAGAAACTGGTTGAAGAGCTGCAACTAAAGCGCTCTTTAAGTTATCACCCCATATTCCAGGTGATGTTTATCCTGCAAAATACTTCTTACCAAGATTTGGAATTACCAGGATTAACCATCGCACCTAGAGAACTTAATACTCACAAGTCAGCATTTGACATCACCTTAGAAGTGTTAGAAACACCCAAAGGTATCAAGGGTAAGATACAGTACAATACCGACATATTTGATGCTGCCACCATCACTCGGATGATTGAGCATTGGCAGACGTTGTTGGCAGAGATTGTTACCAACCCAGAACAAAACATCTCAGCATTACCATTACTGACAGCTAGCGAACAGCATCAAATCTTCGTGGAATGGAATGACACTAAATTTGATTATCTCCAAGATCAATGTATTCATGAATTATTTGAAGCGCAAGTTAAGCGTACACCTCATGCAGTAGCTGTGGTGTTTAAAGACCAGCAATTAACTTACCAACAATTAAATACCAAAGCCAATCAACTTGCACATTACCTACAAAAGTTAGGAGTCGCTCCAGAAGTACTAGTTGGTATTTGTATGGAACGCTCTTTAGAGATGATAGTAGGACTGCTGGGGATACTCAAGGCAGGTGGAGCTTATGTACCTTTAGACCCCGCATATCCGCAAGAGCGTTTAGCTTTCATGCTGGAAGATTCTCAATTGACAATAGTTTTAACGCAAAGCAAACTGTTTTCTCGACTTCCATCTCATCAAGGCAAAGTAGTTTACCTTGATAGTAATTGGCAAGCAATAGCTCAACAAAGCCAGGAAAATACAGCTAGCAAGGTCACACCTGGCAACTTAGCGTACACAATCTACACATCAGGTTCTACGGGTAAACCCAAGGGTGTACAAATTCTACATCAAGCGGTAGCTAATTTTTTAGCTTCTATGAAGCAAGAGCCGGGACTTACTGCTGCGGATGTTTTGCTGGCGGTGACAACCATCTCTTTTGACATAGCTGTTTTAGAGCTTTTCTTACCCATCACAGTCGGAGCCAAGGTTGTTTTAGCAAGTCGAGAAGTAGCAGCAGATGCAAATCAGTTAATCAAACTGCTGGCAGAATCTGGGGCAACCGTAATGCAAGCTACCCCTGCCACTTGGCGAATGCTGATAGCAGCAAATTGGCAGGGCAACCAAAATTTAAAAATTCTTTGTGGTGGCGAAGCCATGACTAGAAGCTTGGCTAATCAACTCCTTTCTAGGAACGGTGCGGTTTGGAATATGTACGGCCCTACAGAAACAACCATCTGGTCAACCATTTACCGGGTAGAAGTTGGAGATACTCCAATTTTGATTGGTAAACCAATTGCCAATACCCAAATTTATCTAATTGACCAGAATCCAGAAAACCAAAACCAATCAATTAACGTAGTTCCGGTTGGGCAAGCGGGAGAGTTAGTGATTGGGGGAGTCGGTTTGGCGCGAGGCTATCTCAATCGACCAGAACTAACTAACGAAAAATTTATAAATAACCCCTTTAGCAAAGAACCTGGCACTCGTCTTTATCGAACTGGAGATTTAGCGCGTTATCTACCGGATGGCAACATTGAGTTGATTGGACGAGTTGATAATCAAGTCAAAATTCGTGGCTTCCGAATTGAGTTGGGAGAAATTGAAGCCACACTCAGTCAGCATCCTATAGTAGAACAGACAGCGGTGACTGTACGGGAGGATGTCCCTGGCGACAAGCGCCTTGTAGCATATATCGTCCCTAGCTCCCAGCCAACACCAACAATCAACGAATGGCGTAGCTTTCTCAAGCAAACTTTACCCGATTACATGATACCTAGTTCCTTTGTAATCTTGAAAGACCTGCCTTTAACCCCTAACGGTAAAGTAGACCGTCGTGTCCTACCCGCACCAGAATTTTCGCGGCTAGAACCACAAGCGACCTATGTTGCTCCTCGTAATGCAGCCGAACGCCAACTGATACAGATATGGGAAGAAGTTTTACGTATTCAGCCGATTGGCATCAGGGATAACTTCTTTGAGTTAGGTGGTCATTCTCTGCTAGCAGTCAACCTGTTTTGGCAAATACAAAAGACATTCGGACAAAATCTGCCTCTAGCGATTCTGTTTCAATCACCAACTGTCGAGGCTTTAGCTCAAATCATTTGTCAAGAACAACTCGAAACAAACAAAGCTTCAGCAAAAACAACTTGGTCATCTCTAGTGCCAATTCAACCCAAAGGTTCTAAGCCACCATTATTTTGTGTCCACGGAGTAGGCGGCGAAGTTTTGTGTTTCCGAGAATTAGCAATGCACTTGGGCACAGACCAACCATTTTATGGATTACAACCACAAGGACTAGATGGAAAACAGCCGCCTTTGACTCGCGTGGAAGATATGGCGGCACACTACATTCAAGAAATTCAAACGATTCAGCCGGTTGGACCTTATTTTCTTAGTGGTTATTCGTTTGGAGGTAATGTTGCCTTTGAGATGGCGCAGCAACTGCATAGGCAAGGTCAACAAGTAGCTTTGTTAGTGATGTTTGATAGTTGTCGTCCTGGTTATGATGTGCGTTTGCCATTTGTAAAGCGACTGGCTCAACATCTGAATAATCTTCTACAACTTGGGCCTGATTATCTTTGGCAAAGAACTCAGGTTTGGCGCAAGTGGAGTCAACACTTGCTCAAAAGTATAATCTACTCTTTCAAGCAGAAATCTCAGCGTTACTTGAATGTTCAGTCTTATTTGTGGGACACTGACCGACATCTCGAAATCACTGACGCTAATGTTGCGGCTATCAGCAAATATACTTTCCAACCTTACCCTGGCCGCGCTGTGCTTTTCCGGACTGATGATCAGCTTCGGGTCAATGCTGTAGGTATACAATACGATCCTCAATTCGGCTGGGGCGACATTGTGACTGGCGGACTAGATATTCATCGCATTCCTGGTTCTCACTTTTCTTTGCTTAATGAACCTTATGTACAAGTTGTTGCGGAAAAATTAAAGCTTTACTTGAGCCAATCTGCTGATGCACAATCAGGGCAGTTAATTACTTAATTATCCAGAATAAATTATTTTATACTTTATCTTTTGGCTTTAGGCGATCGCCTGATGGTGGATGCCTCGTCATCAAATAATCTAAGTTACAAACTCTTCCACTGCCTGAGTAAATACAGGTATTACTGTTTACTTTTAACCTAGCTATAACTTTAATATTTACATAACCTTAACTTAATGCAAGTATTAAGCAGCAAATATGATGTTAGCATCTTCATAAGGTATTTATTTATATAAAATTTTTATGAAATAGCGTCAGTAATATTGCGTATTGAAGGTTTTTATGACAATTATTAATTAAGAACACTGTTAAGCAATTGACGAAACGCTTGCAATATTAGTGAATATTGCCGTTTCTGCTACAGTTTCTGTTCTGACTTAAATTAGTATCAAACTTTTGGTTTTTACCGATTAGATACAGGCAACTACCATAGCTATGTTACATAGATTACCTTGGTTTTAATAAACTAAGGTAATAATTGTATGAAAATTTTTTATCAAGCATTTAGATTCTGTTATTAAACACTACACTTATGCTTTTAGACTAAAGATTTACTTACAATAAAAGCTCTGCTTAATCATAAGCACTGTATTTTTAACCAAATACGGGCAGAGGATACATTAACAGGGATAATTAGGGAAATTCCATGATGCTTGTTAACTAGGTTTTTATTTCAAAGACCTTAAAAAATTTTATATTTATTGAAATTTAGCGTATTTTATATAGCTAATAGATTTACCATATTTTGCGCTAGTTTCCTATTGCATTAAAATAATTAGTTTATTAGAGATTTTGGTGGTCGAATCTTGGGCTAGCTTGGATAATTCTAAACCAGCTTATCCTTTTGTTGCCTTATTTAAAAAGGTAATAAAATCTGAAACTATCAATTTTGTTAGACTATTTAATCTCTAGCAATTTGTAAAACTGTAATACGCTAACAACATATATTCCTTTAGTTAGAATCGCAAAATGCGATAAATGCCATAGGATCAATCTTAATATCCTAATAGAGGTGTAGCGAAATTTGTCAAAATAATTGGTAACAGATAAAACATTATGCTTCTCCCTATAAATTTGAAATTTATTTGAGGCTATTTTCAAAAAAAAGTCCAGTTTTAAGGCTAAAAGTTTAAATTTTGGCCATCTTTGAATCTAAAATTCCAACTTTATTATTAGCTATAATATGCAGGTTATACTGTAAAAACCCAAGTTCGATACTAACTATAATATAAGTATTTATATAGCATTTTAGAGGGTATTATTTAATTATAAATAGTATCAGTCCTAAAATTCAATGTAAATTAAAACTAAATGTAGTTGGCAAAAAAATCTCTAGTATTTTGATGGAATAAAATTAAACTAACCTATTCCTTTGCCATTATATATAAATATAAATTTTATTAAATCTAAATTAGTTAGTTCAATTCTTGTAATTTATGCAAAAAAGATTTTGATGTCTTGATATCAAAGTATATAAATAACAATCAATAACTTCTATAGGATGCAAAATATGTTATTAGTAGAATTCTTGAGAATCAACAACACGACTGAACAGCTTCAACTGTTAGTTGAATGTAACAATACAAAATTTAAGTATTTTCAAAATAAATGTGTTCATGATCTGTTTGAGGTTCAAGTAGAACATACATCGGATGCAGTAGCTGTGGTATTTAAAGACCAGCAATTGACTTACCGGGAATTAAATAACAAAGCCAACCAGCTCGCACATTACTTACAAAAATTAGGAGTTGTTCCAGGAGTACTGGTTGGTATTTGTATGAAACGCTCGTTAGAGATGGTAGTAGGGTTGTTGGGTGTACTCAAAGCGGGAGGAGCGTATGTGCTGTTAGATCCAGCTTATCCCCAAGAGCATTTAGGTTTAATCCTTGAAGATTCTCAATTGGCAATACTTTTAACTGATAGCGAACTGGGTTTCAAACTTTTATTTAATCAAGCCAAAGTAGTATGCCTAGACAGTGATTGGCAGGCGATCGCCTCACAAAGTCAAAATAATATAGATAGCCAAGTTACACCTGCTAACTTGGCTTACACCATCTACACATCTAATTCGACAGATAAACTCAAAGGTGTACCTATTCCTCATCAAGCGGTAGTCAATTTCTTCACTTCAATAGCACAACAGCCGGGACTTACCTCTGAAGAAATCTTGCTGGCAATGACAACATTGTCTTTAGATATAGCTGTGCTAGAAATTTTCTTGCCACTCATAGTTGGGGCAAAGGTTTACTTAGAAAGTAAATCTGCGATCGCTCAAGCATATACCGACTATGGCGTTTGCCAGTGCCAATCTCTATCTAGTGAACTACTGCAAAACCAACTTCAATATTGGCAACAGCAGTTAGCAGATGCTCCACCAGTACTAGAGTTACCCACTGACCGTCCTCGTCCGCCAGTACCGTCCTACGAAAGTGCAAAGAAATTGGTGGTACTGCCCCAAAACCTAACTAAATCGCTCAAAAATCTCTGCCATCAGGAAGAAGCCAGCTTATTCATTACCTTGCTCACAGCATTCCAGAGCTTACTGCATCGCTATAGCGGACAAGAAGACATCATTGTTGGTTCTCCAATTTCCCGACACCATCATCCAGAATTGCAGGGGTTGGCTGAATTTAGCAATACTCTAGTATTACGCACTGATCTATCAGGTAATCCCAGTTTTCGGGAATTATTGGGCCGAATCCATTCAATAGTCTTAAATGCCTATAATCATCAAGATTTATCCTTCGAGAAACTGGTAGAGGAACTAAGACCAGAACACTCCGTAAGTTATCATCCTCTGTTCCAGGTGATGTTTGAATTTCAAGAGCAGCCTCGACAAAAGCTAGAACCACCAAGTTTAACTGAGGCTCCGCTGGAACTGGAGGTAGGGAACACAAAATTAGACTTAACCCTGTCAATGCAAGAGCAGGCAGGAGTACTTGTTGGCATCTGGGAATACAACACCGATTTGTTTGATGCCAGCACAATTACTCGTATGGCAGGACATTTCCAAACGCTACTGGAGGG
The DNA here is from genome assembly GCA_019359325.1 of Mojavia pulchra JT2-VF2. Classification (GTDB taxonomy): domain Bacteria; phylum Cyanobacteriota; class Cyanobacteriia; order Cyanobacteriales; family Nostocaceae; genus Mojavia; species Mojavia pulchra. The sequence continues at coordinate 153,071 of JAHHHN010000002.1, forward strand.
TATTGTTGCTAACCCAGAACAGCACGTTTCAAAATTGCCTCTACTCACGCTAGATGAGCAACAACAACTGCTGGGCAAGTGCAACAATACCGAAGCGGAATATCTTTGGGATAAGTGTATCCATGAGTTGTTTGAAGAGCAGGTAGAGCTTAGACCTAATGCCGTAGCAGTGGTGTTTGAGGAACAACATCTCACTTATCGTGAGTTGAATATCAAAGCCAATCAACTAGCACACTACCTACAAAATCTCGGTGTCGGGCCTGATGTACTCGTTGGCATCTGTGTAGAACGCTCCTTAGAAATGATAATCGGGATTTTGGGCATTCTCAAGGCAGGTGGAGCTTATGTACCACTTGATCCTAATTATCCTGTTGAGCGCCTCGCTTTTATATTAGAAGATGCTCAAGTATCAGTGCTACTGACGCAACAGCGACTATTAAATAATCTTCCCGAACATCACGCTCAAGTTTTGTGCATAGATTCTGACGAGGAAATCCTCACCCAACAGAATTCACAAAACCCCACAACTTTAGCTACATCCGAAAATTTAGCTTATATAATTTACACTTCTGGCTCCACAGGTAAGCCCAAAGGAGTATTAATTAATCACTCCAATGTTGTCCGCTTATTTAACGCCACCGAACATTGGTATCACTTTAACCAACAGGATGTTTGGACTTTGTTCCATTCCTTTGCCTTTGACTTTTCAGTGTGGGAAATTTGGGGCGCTTTAGTTTACGGCGGACGGTTAGTTGTAGTGCCTTATTGGGTTAGCCGTTCTCCTGAAGCCTTCTATGACTTACTGTGCAAAGAACAAGTTACAGTTCTCAATCAAACTCCTTCAGCCTTCCAGCAATTGATCCGAACTGAGCAGACCATTACTCAACCCGGTAACCTGGCTTTGCGTTGGGTAATATTTGGTGGGGAAGCATTGGAACTTCAAAGCTTAAAACCTTGGTTCACTCGTCACGGGGACGAGTCTCCCAGGTTGGTGAATATGTATGGGATTACAGAAACCACCGTCCATGTTACCTATCGCCCAATCACAACAGTAGATTTGGAGCAAGGTGCAGGTAGCGTTATTGGTAGCCCAATTCCTGATTTGCAGGTATATGTGCTTGATCAGCACAAACAGTTAGTTCCTGTTGGCGTTCCTGGAGAAATGTATGTGGGAGGCGCAGGTTTAGCTCGTGGCTATCTCAATCGTGCTGATTTGACTGCTAAAGCTTTTGTTGTTAATCCCTTTAACAATGACTCCAAAGCAAAACTCTACAAAACTGGAGACTTAGCAAGATATCTACCTAATGGAGACTTAGAGTACCTTGGCCGCATTGACCACCAAGTTAAGATTCGTGGCTTCCGCATCGAGTTGGGAGAGATAGAAGCTGTACTGAATCAACACCCAACAGTGCAACAAACAGTAGTAATTGTACGGGAGGATATTCCTGGGGATAAGCGGTTAGTGGCATATATCGTCCCTAACTCCGTCTCAACAATTACTATTAGTGAACTGCGTAGCTTCCTTAAAGACAAGCTGCCTGAATATATGATACCTGCGGCTTTCGTGATGCTGGAAGTGTTGCCATTAACATCTAATGGTAAAGTAGACCGTCGTGCTTTACCTGGGCCCGATACATCCAGTATTCCATTAGACACTAACTTTGTTCCTCCCAGCAATCCCACGGAAGAAATCTTAGCAGGCATCTGGAGTGAAGTTTTGGGTGTAGAGCAGGTAGGTATCAATAACAACTTCTTCGAGTTGGGTGGGCATTCTTTGCTAGCAACGCAAGTGATGTCACGTATCCGCCAAGCCTTGGCGATTGATATTTCATTGCGATCGCTATTTGAAAATCCCACCGTAGCTGGGTTAGCCGAAGTAATTGGCAATAGTCAAATTAACATAGGTGATGAGCAAAACCAGCTGATTCCGCAACTAGCCAATCGGGAGTCAGCACAATTATCCTTTGCTCAGGAAAGACTATGGTTTTTAGAACAGTTAGAGCCAAATAACCCAACTTATTTAATTCCCCAAGCACTACGCTTGCAGGGTGATTTAAATATACCTGTTTTGCAACAATCTTTGGATGCAATTGTTGCTCATCATGAGATCCTCAGAACTACTTTTATCACATCAGATGATGGTAACCCTATTCAGGTAATCGGTTTACCCAGGTCGGTAGAATTGAGAATAATCGACTTGCGTTCTCATAATCAAAGCGATCGCCAGCAGCATTTACAACAAATCCTCAACCAAGAAGCGCAAATACCCTTCGACTTAACATCAGACTTAATGCTGCGAGCCAGCTTGCTCCAGATAGACCAACAAGACCACATTCTCCTAGTGGTTATACACCACATCGCCAGTGATGGCTGGTCTACAGGTATTTTCTGGCAGCAGTTAGCAGCAGTTTACCAAGCATTTTTGCACGGTAAGTCTTCTCCTCTGCCTCCTCTACCCATCCAATATGCCGATTTTGCCGTTTGGCAACATCAATCACTATCTGGGAAGCTGCTGGAAACAGAACTAGACTACTGGAAAAATCAACTGGCGGGTGCTACCACTGTACTAGAATTGCCCACCGACCGTCCGCGCTCGCCAATTCAAACTAATCGAGGGGCTAGCCAATCGCTGTTGCTACCCCAAACCCTCAGTACAGCACTTACAGCACTTTCACGTCAACAAGGTGTCACTCTATTTATGACCTTGCTGGCGGCTTTTGGCGCACTACTGCACCGCTATACCGGACAAGAAGATATTCTTATTGGTTCACCGATTGCCGGTCGCAATCGTGCAGAGATTGAAGAACTCATCGGTTTATTTCTCAACACATTAGTTTTGCGGACTAACTTTGCTGGTAACCCCAGTTTTCGTTTGCTGCTAGAACGAGTACGCCAGATGGCCTTAGGTGCTTATGCTCACCAAAATCTACCTTTTGAAAAGCTAGTAGCAGAAATTCAACCAGAGCGAGATACCAGCCGCAACCCCTTGTTTCAGGTGTTGTTTAATATGCTCAACTTGGAGGATAAAACGCTGGATCTGCCTGGTCTGGATGTAGATTTTATTTCTCTAGCAGAAACCGCTGCGAAATTTGATTTAACCTTGTATGTTAAAGAACAACCACAAGGAATTCATCTCAAGCTAGTTTACAATCGTGACCTGTTTGATGCAGAGCGGATGAAGGAAATGCTGCATCAATTCCATCATTTGCTCAATCAGATTATCACTGCCCCAGATAGCCAGATTAGTTCCTATTCTTTAGTCACACCAGAAGCTCAAGCTTTGCTGCCACAGCCAAGTGTAGTGTTGCCACAGCCAAAGTACGAATTGGTGACCACAATGTTTACCCAACAGGTAAACAACAACCCAGAACAGACCGCACTGCGTCAAGGCGATCGCACTTGGAGCTATAGCGAGTTAGGCACAACTGCTCAAGCCCTAGCGCGAGTTATGCTAGGCAACAAAGTCGAGTCGGGAGATGTCGTAGCCGTATTTGGCACAAAGAGCTTTGGGCTAATTGCCAGTATGTTAGGCGTACTTTATTGCAAAGGCGTGTTGCTAACTATTGACCCGAAACTGCCTAGCGAGCGTCAGCAGCTGATATTACAGCAAGCAAAAGCGAAATACATCTTATATATCGATGCTCAACCCCCACAACACCAGGAACTATGGGACAGGCTGACTATCATCTGCATACATCCAGACACAGGAGCATTGCTAAATCTGCCTCAAGATGACAATCAACTCATCGAACTACCGCAAATCGATGCTGACGATGCAGCTTATATCTTCTTTACTTCTGGAACCACAGGCGTTCCCAAAGGAGTATTGGGTTGTCACAAAGGATTAGCACATTTTCTGGTCTGGCAACGACAGACATTTGCGATTGGCAAGCAAGACCGAGTAGCGCAATTGACAGGACTCTCCTTTGATGTCGTCCTCAGAGATATCTTTTTACCTTTGACCAGTGGTGCAACCTTGTGTCTGCCGCCAGAGGGAGATAACTTAGAGCCAACTAAAATTCTGCATTACCTAGAAAGTGAGCAGATTACCGTGCTGCACACAGTTCCCTCGTTAGCACAATCATGGTTAGCCAATATCCCATCTGGAATTTCGTTGCAAAACTTACGCTGGTTATTCTTAGCCGGAGAACCGCTGAAACAAACACTAGTAGAGCAGTGGCGGCAAGCTTTTCCCACATCAGGTGAAATTGTTAATCTCTACGGCCCGACAGAAACAACTTTGGCAAAGTGCTATTACCAAGTGCCGGCTGATTCTGCATCAGGGGTACAGCCGATAGGATGGCCTTTACCGCAAACCCAAGCATTGGTATTCACACCCAACAACCAACTTTGCGGCATCTCAGAAGTCGGTGAAATTGTCCTGCGTACACCATTTCGGAGTTTGGGCTACATCAATGCGGCTACGGAAACAAAGACTAAGTTTGTCCAAAATCCTTTTGGTAATGATCCACAAGATTGGCTTTACTATACTGGTGATTTGGGTCGCTATCGTCCAGATGGCTCATTAGAAATTCTCGGTCGTCGAGATCATCAACTCAAGATTCGTGGTATCCGCATTGAGCCTGGGGAAATTGAGACGGTATTAAGTCAGCATCCAAATGTTGCCCAAAGTTTGGTAATTGCGCGTGAAGATATTCCTGGTGATCAACGCTTAGTTGCTTACTTAGTTGCCAATTCCGACTCTGCACCGACGATGAGCGACCTGCGGCAGTACCTCTTGACAAAACTGCCTCAGTATATGATTCCTTCAGCTTTTGTGTTACTTTCCGCAATACCTGTGACTGCCAATGGTAAAGTAGACCGTCGTGCCCTTCCCGCACCAGAATTTTCGCGGCTAGAACCAGAAGCTACCTTTGTTGCTCCCCGTAATGCAGTTGAACGCCAACTGACCCAGATTTGGGAAGAGGTTTTACGTGTCCAGCCTATTGGTGTCCTAGATAACTTTTTTGCTCTTGGTGGACACTCTCTGCTGGCAACTCAAGTGATTTCGCGTATCCGTAAAACTTTCTCAATTGAAATTCCATTGCAATCTTTGTTTACTTACCCCGCGATCGCAGAGTTAGCTCCAGTAATTGAGCAGCATCAATCTGCGGGTATTAACCTCCAGCCACAAACAATTCCGAAACTAGCCAACCGTAAGTCGCTCCCTCTGTCGTTTGCCCAACAGCGAATGTGGTTTTGGGAACAACTAGATTCAGGTCAGGCAATTTATCACATCGCGCAAGCACTACACCTGCAAGGCGACCTCAACGTGACAGTACTGCAACAATCTCTGGATGCAATTGTTGCACACCACGAATCACTGCGAACTAATTTTATTGTCTTAGATGGCAACCCAGTACAGGTAATTCAGCAACCGCGGCCCGTTGAACTGATAGTGTTCAACTTGCAAGATTGTGAGCCAACTCAACGCCATAACCAAATCGAACAACTGTTACAACAGCAAACACAACGACCTTTTAACTTAAAATCAGACTTGATGTTGCGTTGCTGCTTGCTACAGATAGAGCCACAAGAATATATCTTGCTATTAGTGATGCACCATATTGCCTCAGATGGTTGGTCAATGGGTATCCTCTGGCGGCAGTTAGCAGATTTATATCAAGCCTTTGTTAGTAACAAACCGAACCCATTAATACAATTACCAATTCAGTATGCCGATTATGCCGTCTGGCAACGCCAATGGCTAGCGGATGAGGTACTACAAAACCAACTCCAATATTGGCAACAGCAGTTGGCAGGCGCTCCCCCTGTACTAGAGTTACCCACTGACCGTCCCCGTCCGCCAGTCCAGACTTACCAAGGTCACAGGCAATCTTTGATATTGCCCCAGAATTTGAGCGATTCACTGCAAGCACTTTCACAGCAAGAAGGTGTGACACTGTTCATGACATTGTTGGCGGCCTTACAGACTCTGCTGTACCGCTACAGTGGGCAAGAAGATATATTGATTGGCTCTGCGATCGCTGGTCGTAATCATCAAGAAATCGAAGGGTTAATTGGCTTTTTTGTCAATACCCTGGTTATGCGGAGTCATCTAGGAGGCAACCCAACTTTCCGCGAGCTACTGGCAAAAGTGCGGACAATGGCATTGAATGCTTATGCTCACCAAGATTTGCCCTTTGAAAAGTTAGTTGAAGAACTACAACCACAGCGCTCTTTAAGTTATCACCCCTTATTCCAGGTGATGTTTGTCCTCCAAAATGCCTTGAGCCAACCATTGCAGTTGCCAGGAGTGACCTTAACTCCCTTAGAAGTTCATAGCGGTAGAGCCAAGTTTGATTTAACATTTGAACTCCAAGAAACAGCCGCAGGCATTCAAGGCACTGTAGAATACAACACCGACTTGTTTGATGACGCGGCGATCGCCCGAATGTTAAGACATTTCCAGACATTGTTGGAGGGTATTGTTGCTAATCCAGCACAGCACATTTGCCAATTGCCATTACTTACCACAGCCGAGCGACATCAATTACTTAAAGAGTGGAATCATACTCAAACTGACTATCCCAGATATGCTTGCATTCATCAATTATTCGAGGCACAGGTAGAACGTTCTCCTAACAGTATTGCTGTAATCTTTGCAGAGCAGCAACTTACCTACCAACAGTTGAATCAGCAAGCTAATCAGTTAGCACACTACTTGCAAAGCTTGGGTGTGGGGTCAGAGGTCATGGTTGGATTGTGTGCAGAACGCTCTTTAAAAATGATTGTCGGATTACTGGGTATCTTAAAAGCAGGTGGCGCTTATGTACCTTTAGATCCAAAATATCCCCAAGAGCGCTTGAGTTTGATGTTAGAGGATGCCCAGGTACAAGTTTTGCTAACTGAACAGCATTTAATAGAAAAATTACCTGTGGGTGAAGCAAAGGTAGTTTACTTAGATAGTGATGCTGAGGTAATTACCCAATACAGCCACGAAAATACAGTCACTCAAACTACCCCTGACAACTTGGCTTATGTTATTTATACATCTGGTTCTACAGGCAAACCCAAAGGTGTGAGCGTACTGCATCGGGGTGTTGTGCGCTTAGTCAAAGACACAAATTACGTCAATTTCAGTCCAGAAGACGTTTTTTTACAGTTAGCTCCCGTTTCTTTTGACGCTTCCACCTTTGAAATTTGGGGATGTCTGCTCAACGGTGGCAAGCTTGTTGTCATGCCACCGCACACCCCATCCTTACCAGAATTAGCACAAGCTCTGAAACATTACGGTGTCACAACAGCGTGGCTTACTGCCGGACTTTTCCACCTCATGGTAGATGAATATGTTGAAGATTTAAAACAAGTTCGGCAACTTTTAGCTGGCGGAGATGTTTTATCTGTTCCTCATGTGCAAAAACTATTACAAGCAGGCGGAGAATGTCGCTTAATTAATGGCTATGGCCCCACGGAAAACACAACCTTTACTTGTTGCTATTCTTTAGACAAAAATACTAAGATTCGTGGCTCTATTCCCATCGGTCACCCAATTTCAAATACACAAGTTTACATCCTCGATCGCAACTTACAACCTCTACCCATTGGCATTCCTGGCGAGTTGTATATTGGTGGTGATGGTTTAGCTAGGGATTATCTCAACCGACCAGAACTGACAGCCGAAAAATTTATTGCCAACCCCTTTAGTAATCAGCCAAGTGACAAACTCTATAAAACTGGAGATTTGTGTCGCTATTTATCTGATGGCAATATTGAATTCCTCGGTCGCCTGGACTATCAAGTTAAGATTCGGGGCTTTCGCATTGAGTTGGGAGAAATTGAAACTGTACTAGAGCAACATCCGGCACTCAAGCAAATTCTAGTCATGGCTAGAGAAGATGTTCCCGGTGACAAACGGCTCGTGGCGTATGTTGTAGCTCACTCAGAACAAGTACCTACTATCAACGAATTGCGTAGTTTCTTACGAGAGCAGCTACCCGACTACATGGTTCCTACAACCTTTGTATTTTTAGATCAGCTACCGTTAAACTCTAACGGCAAAGTAGACCGCCGTGCCTTACCTGCACCAGATACATCGAGCCTGAAGGCAACTAGCATTGTTCCACCACGTAATGAAGTAGAACGCCAACTCGTAGAGATTTGGGAAAAAGCTTTAGGTGTCCAGCCCATTGGCGTTACAGATAATTTCTTTGATTTAGGAGGGCATTCCCTACTAGCAATAAAACTGTTTTGGGAAATTGAGCAAGCATTCGGTAAAAGTCTGCCTTTGGCGTGTCTGTTCCAATCAGGTACTGTAGAAGCTTTAGGCAAAATTCTCTGCCCAGAAGAAGTAGAAACAAACCATGCTTCATTAACTACTGGGCAACAGGATAAATCAACTGCGGCTTGGTCATCGCTGGTAGCGATTCAACCTAACGGCTCTAAACCTCCGTTCTTCTGTATTCATGGTTTGGGTGGAGAAGTCCTGTGTTTCCGAGAATTGGCAATGTCTTTGGGAGCAGATCAACCATTTTACGGGCTACAATCACCAGGACTAGACGGCAAACAGCCTCTGTTGCCCAGAATTGAAGACATGGCAGCACTCTACATTCAAGAAATCCGATCCATTCAGCCCCACGGCCCTTATTTTCTGGGAGGATACTCTTTTGGGGGTATAGTTGCCTACGAAATGGCTCAACAACTTGAGCGACAAGGCGAAAAAGTGGGTCTTTTAGTGATGTTGGATACTTGTCGTCCAGGTGCTGGTCAGCGAGCGCCATTTGTAAAGCGAATTGTTGAGCATTTCCATAATCTGATCAAACTTGGGCCTAGCTACCTTTGGCAAAGAACTCAAATTTGGAGCAAGTGGGGTAAACAACTACTCCAGAGTGGCGCATATCATCTCAAAAAGAAATTCAAGCGTTACTCGAATGCCAAGCCTAAGTATTTAGTAGATATTAGCCAAAAGCTATCGGATACTGACCAGCACCTAGAAATCATGGAAAATCATGTCCAGATGCTCAACAAATATACTTATGAAGTTTTCCCAGGTCGAATGCTCGTCCTTCGCACTGAGGATCAGAACCGGGGTGATGGTATAGTAGGTGAAAAATTTGACCCTCAATATGGCTGGGGTGATATGGTCAGCGGTGGATTAGATGTCCATTATATTCCCGGATCTCACTTGACTTTACTTAACGAACCCCATGTACAAGTTGTGGCGGAAAAATTGCGCGATCGCTTGGCTCAATCTGCTTGTAAATGATAAAAGCTGAAGCATAAAACCTGAACTAATTAAACTTCTTGCAAAATCCGAATAAGAGCAAAAGTAACCACAGATAAACGCAGATGCACACAGATATTTATCTGTATGCCTCTGTTGTTTTATATACAAAAATAAAATTTATGCAAGAAGTTTATTACAGCAATTTTTGGTAAATAAACCACACGGTAGATGCGGTCATTCGCAGCTACACTTTGCCAATGATCAAATGCCTGTATTGTACATGGACTTTTGTAGGTTTGCCAGTTGTTGTAAAAACATCTCTAATACAAAAGCCTTTTCTATTTATGTACCTATCGTTTTGGCGAAAGTATCGCTTGACGAATCAGCTTTAAGGGTGAAGTTTTTATTTTTAAGCTTCGCTTAAATTTAAATGCGTCTCTTTGTGATCAAAATGGTAAAAACTGACCCAGCTATTAACATAGATTCTAATACGCCAAAAAAGCAGTTTCTCAGAAATAGATGGCGCAGTATTACTATCTTGTTATTTTTAGTTACTTTTGTGAGTTTCTTTGCCTACAGACTGGAAATAGTTTTAGGTGTAACTCCTAGTAAATACAATACTTTTACGCCTCAGACACAGGCTGCGTCGCAAGAAATTGGTTCCTATGATGTTCTGGGATACAGCATCAATAAAGAAGAGGCAACACGGTTACTACAAACAGAAGATGGGCGCAAACAACTATCACCTGAAAATGGAGCATTTGCTGTCACTCAAGAAACTTTAAAGCTGGGTCGGGACGCTTTTTACTCGGAAACTTTTGGGAATGAAATTTTTCAAACTGATGTAGTTGGGGTGCTGAATGGCCCGATTAATATGATAACGGTAGGTCAGGCGATCGCTGGGCTTGGAGGTAAGCACACAACTAATCTCCAAATTCCCATAAATGAAGATGTCACAATTGGTGGACGCACTTTCAAAGCAGGTACGTTGTTAAATACAGGATTAGACGTACCTGCAAATTCGCTTGTACCACTGGGTATGCGTGCCAGTATCACTAAAGGTAAGCTAAGATTCGGCATTACCTGTGCTTTATGTCATGCCACAGTTGAGAGTAAAACCGGACGTATTTTAGAAGGCGCACCAAACAATGATCTAGACACTGGTTTAGTTTTGGCATTTGCAACGAATTCAGCAGCAATGTTTCGCCAAACAGATGTTAATCCCACTCAAATTCCTTTAGGTGAGCATACTTACATTAACGCTGATAATCAAGAGTCACGCCTACCAGATGTTAAAGCCGTAGAAGATGCAGTTGATGCAAAACTGCTTACTTGGCCACCGGGTAATTTTGATTCAACTGGCACTTTAGTAAATAATCCCTCGCAAACTCCATCATCTTATACTTTTGGCGCTTGGCCTTATGGTTGGAGCGGTCATTCTGCGGTTGGTTGGTTTCACGGTTTGACTACCCTAAATAGCAATGTCCATGCTACTAATTCAGACGGGACAAATGGTGCTGATGCTAGCCAAGCCTTATTAGGAATTGATAAGGAAACCTATTTAGGCGTGATTTTGCAAAACGCGGCTAATCCGGCTTTTAAATTGCCCACTGGCGCAAAACCCTCAGAATTTTTCAACAAAATCGATCCTACTCCTGGGGAACCTGCAATCAATGAAGTGATTCGGATGCCTGGATATCCTCAAGGTTCGCCGTTTATGTTGGATGGGTTAATGGCTTCTTCTCCCGGATTTCCTGTAGGCGAACAGCTAAATGCAATGTCCGCTTGGCAAAATACTTTGGCTCCACCACCTACTGCAATTAGTGATGTTGCCTCTCTAGAGAGGGGATCTGCTGTATTTACTCGTGCTGGCTGCATAGAGTGTCATAGTGGGCGCTACTTTACTAATCATGATGTCATCGCCCAAAACGAAATCGGCACTCAGCCATCACGGGCCCCTACATTAGCGCCATTTGCCAAGAATTTCACCACACCCCAAACCTATCCCAACAGCGTTTCTGTTCCTTTACCATCTAACCCTCCGGTGCTAGAAGTTTCTACAGATATTACGCCAAAGAAAGCACAGGAGTTAGCTTTTGGTATTAACAATTCTGCTGGAGGCTATAAAGTACCAAGCTTAATTGGCTTGTATCTAACTGCGCCTTATTTACATGATGGTGGCGTGGCTGCTAGCGCTGAAGCACTCAAGCAAGATGGCAAGGACGGACATTTTGTGGTTGCTAACCCTGACCAAATTGGTATGGCTGGTACATTAATGCAAAATATCCTACCCGATCCGGCGGCAAGTTTACGGGTGTTAGTTGACCGCAATCTCCGTCAGGTAGCAGTTGCAGCTAACCAAGCTAATTCAGATTTGCAAAAGTCAAATGTGGATGGCAGTGGACACGCTTACTGGGTAGATGCAGAGGCTGGCTTTACTCCTGGGGAGCAGACAGATTTGATTCAATTTCTCCTCAGTTTGGATGATAACCCAGAGGTTCTGCCTAGCTCACGTTAACTTGAGATAGATTGTTTTTGCAAAATTACCAAAACAAACAGATGGAACGAGAAATTAAAGATTCAGATGGAATTACATGGTCGTGTGTTCAGGCATTTTCAGGTGTTTCTGATAACGCAGAAACTCGAAATGCTGCTCAAGTCAAAGGAGAACCAGATACTTACTGGGTTGTCTGTACTCCCAGTGGCGGCGCACAATCTGTGCGGCTGAAGCTACAAGGCAAATGGGAAACAGACTACTCTGACGAGGCGTTACTCAACGAAATTAAGACGCAGCAGTGATGTATTAATCTGCATGGGGTATTAAATCAATGCTGTAGGTGAATTCTATGACCAAGACAGTAATTATTACAGGTGCATCTCAGGGTATTGGCAAGGCAACAGCATTACTGTTTGCTCGTCAAAATTATGACGTTGTGCTGGCAGCTCGTCAATTTGATCGCTTAGAAGCTACCGCCGCAGAAATACGCGAACTTGGCCGAGAAGCGATCGCAATTTCTACAGATGTTAAAGATCCTGTACAAGTGGAAAATCTGATTGATAAAGCGATCGCTCACTTTGGTCATATAGATGTACTCATTAACAATGCCAGCATCTATACTTTAGGGCCTGTGGAAGAATTTACCTTAACTGATTGGCAAGAGGCGATCGCAACCAATTTGTGGGGTTATATTCATACTATCAATGCACTCCTGCCTCATTTCTTAGAGCGTAGAAGTGGCACAATCGTAAATGTCAGTTCTATTGGTGGTATTAATCCGATTCCTTACCAAGTTCCTTATTCTACTACTAAGTATGCCGTAACGGGGTTGACCAAAGCACTGCACGCAGAGTTATCGCCTAAAGGTATTCAAGTTTGCGGAATTTATCCGAGTTTCATCCGCACCCATCTTATGGAACGGGGAATATTTCGCGGTGAGGATGAAGAAACGGCTCACGCGCGTTATGAATTGGTGGACAAAGCACTCCATAGTCCTGTGCTAGAAAAGCCTGAAGATGTAGCGCAGGCAATTTGGAGTGCAGTCAAGTATCAGCGATCTGAAGTTCTCGTAGGCACAGCAAAATTGTGGACAGCAGCTTTTCATTTGTTTCCTAGCTTGATGAAGTCAATTTCCCGGCGCGTCTTTGGGATGAAAGAACGTCAGTAATTACCACTGCATCATTTCAAGAATGCTGTAAGGCGATCGCATGATGGCGAATGTGGTCTGCGATAAAACTGGCAATAAAATAATAGCTGTGGTCGTAGCCTTCTTGGTAACGCAAGTTTAGGGGTTGCTTCACTTCTGTACAAGCTTGCTCAAACACTTCTGGTAGTAATTGTTCGGCTAAAAATTTATCAGCAGTTCCTTGGTCAATCAGAATCGAACTGTGATATCCTACCTGCTTGACTAATTCAGTGGCATCATAAGCACGCCAAGATTCTTGATTATTTCCTAAATAACGGCTGAATGCTTTTTGTCCCCAAGGGCAACGCATAGGTGCAACGATAGGTGCAAAGGCTGAGACAGATTTATATAATGTGGGGTTTTTCATTGCACACACTAACGCCCCATGTCCGCCCATAGAGTGACCGAATATACTTTGTTTTTCGGTTTGAGTGGGGAAGTTTGCGGTGATTAAAGCAGGTAATTCTTGGACGATATAACTATACATTTGGTAGTGTGCTTGCCACGGTTGGGCTGTAGCATCAACATAAAAACCTGCACCTGTACCAAAATCCCACTCGTCATCTTCGCCAGGAATACCAGTATTGCGAGGGCTAGTATCGGGTGCGACTAACATTAACCCGTACTCAGCCGCGTAACGTTGCGCCCCTGCTTTGACCATAAAATTCTCTTCAGTACAAGTTAAACCAGAGAGAAAATAAAGAATCGGTACAGGTTGTTGAGTTGCTTGCGGTGGTTGATAGATGCTAAAGCGCATTTCTCCGTTACAGGTTGAGGAAAAGTGAGAGTAAAAGCCGACTTTGCCACCAAAGCATTTATATTCTGAAATCAGTTTTAGTTTAGTCATTAATCATATCCTCGTTCTGTCATCACTCAACCCCAATATGGATTTTAGAGGAATGTTGACAGAAAGCCAGCGCTTGTCCCCTCGTCCCCTTGTCCATGAGTGTCAACTTAACGTGAAAGGCTTTGTTGATCAAGATATTTGATCCCCCAACCCCCTTAAAAAGGGGGCTAAGATTCTAATTCCCCCCTTAAAAAGGGGGGTTAGGGGGGATCTAAAAGTTTATGGTGCTAAGAGAGAGAACCTTAAAGACTTACGCTATATGCATCTAAGCTTAAGTTGACACCAATGCCCCTTGTCCCCCTGTCCCCTTGTCCCCTTGCCCCCCGCCCCATGCCCCATTACGTACTAATTCCGCAAGCGTTTAAGTTCTTCATCTGTAAAAGGATTGTTGCCAGCTTTTAGTTCCTTTACCCAGCGTTGCCGTTGTACTTTGGTATCTTTATCGTTAACCTGGGTGATGTAGGCTTCAAAATCAGGAATTGCCCCTTGGTAGTCGCCTGTTAGCGCCCGCGCCAAGCCACGGCTATCACGAATATAGCCATTTTTAGGGTCAAGCTTGACGGCTTGGTTACAGGCAAACATGACATCAGCGGCTTGTTTTTGCAGGCTACCTTGCCAGCATAGTGTGTCCCAAGAATAGGCAGAGATTTCAACTTCTGGGTCAAATTTTTGGGCGTTGGTGTAGGCTGCTAATGCTTCCTTAAACTTATCCTGTCTGACAAAGCTTGTTCCCGCCTCAACTAATACAGAAGCAGCTTTTGTTTTTGGTTGAAAGTCTAAACTGGGGTCTAGTTGCAATGCTTGCTGGAAATTTGCGACTGCATCCTCAAGATTGCCCACTTGTGCTAACTTCTCACCCTTTTCAATTAGCGCTGAAGCATTTGCCAATTGCTGTGCTTTTGCTTGTGGGTCAAGCTTTAAGCTGGGGTTCCACTCTAATGCTCTGCGGAACTTGGCAACAGCAAGATTAATATCTTCTTTTCGGGCTAATTCTTCAGCTTGGGCAACTAATGCTGGTGCGGCTTCTTTTTTAATAGCTGGAGTTTGGCAGGCTTTGAGATCTTCTAGCACATCTGGATGGGTAGCTAGGTAATTATTTAACCAATTGCAACCACTGGTTAATAAATTATCTAAATCAAAATCCCATAAAATAGCTGTGCTGTCATCACTTGCAGTCGCTAGGGTCTTGCCGTCGGCACTGAAACTCACACTTAAGACACCACCGCTATGCCCCTTGAGAGTTTTGAGGAGTTTGCCAGAGATGTCCCAGAGTTTGACTGTGCTGTCTAAACTTGCAGTCGCTAGGGTCTTGCCGTCGGCACTGAAACTCACACTATTGACACTACTGCTATGCCCCTTGAGAGTTTTGAGGAGTTTGCCAGAGATGTCCCAGAGTTTGACTGTGCTGTCATCACTTGCTGTGGCTATCGTCTTGCCATCGGGACTGAAACTCACACCCCTGACATAACCGCTATGCCCGTTGAGAGTTTTGAGGAGTTTGCCAGAGATGTCCCAGAGTTTGACTGTGCTGTCAGAACTTGCAGTCGCTAGGGTCTTGCCATCGGGACTGAAACTCACACCCAAGACAGAACCGCTATGCCCCTTGAGAGTTTTGAGGAGTTTGCCAGAGATGTCCCAGAGTTTGACTGTGCTGTCTAAACTTGCAGTCGCTAGGGTCTTGCCGTCGGGGCTGAAACTCACACTGCTATGCCCGTTGAGAGTTTTGAGGAGTTTGCCAGAGATGTCCCAGAGTTTGACTGTGCTGTCAGAACTTGCAGTCGCTAGGGTCTTGCCGTCGGCACTGAAACTCACACCCAAGACATAACCGCTATGCCCGTTGAGAGTTTTGAGGAGTTTGCCAGAGATGTCCCAGAGTTTGACTGTGCTGTCAGAACTTGCAGTCGCTAGGGTCTTGCCGTCGGGGCTGAAACTCACACTGCTATGCCCGTTGAGAGTTTTGAGGAGTTTGCCAGAGATGTCCCAGAGTTTGACTGTGCTGTCAGAACTTGCAGTTGCTAGGGTCTTGCCGTCAGCACTGAAACTCACACCCCTGACATAACCGCTATGCCCGTTGAGAGTTTTGAGGAGTTTGCCAGAGATGTCCCAGAGTTTGACTGTGCTGTCAGAACTTGCAGTCGCTAGGGTCTTGCCGTCGGGACTGAAACTCACACCCCAGACATAACCGCTATGCCCGTTGAGAGTTTTGAGGAGTTTGCCAGAAATGTCCCAGAGTTTGACTGTGCTGTCAGAACTTGCAGTCGCTAGGGTCTTGCCGTCGGGACTGAAACTCACACCCAAGACATAACCGCTATGCCCGTTGAGAGTTTTGAGGAGTTTGCCAGAGATGTCCCAGAGTTTGACTGTGCTGTCATCACTTGCAGTCGCTAGGGTCTTGCCGTCGGGACTGAAACTCACACTATAGACAGAACCGCTATGCCCGTTGAGAGTTTTGAGGAGTTTGCCAGAGATGTCCCAGAGTTTGACTGTCCTGTCATAACTTGCAGTGGCTATCGTCTTGCCGTCGGGACTGAAACTCACACCCCAGACAAAACCGCTATGCCCGTTGAGAGTTTTGAGGAGTTTGCCAGAAATGTCCCAGAGTTTGACTGTCCTGTCATAACTTGCAGTGGCTATCGTCTTGCCGTCGGGACTGAAACTCACACCCCTGACAACACCGCTATGCCCCTTGAGAGTTTTGAGTAGTTTGCCAGAGATGTCCCAGAGTTTGACTGTGCTGTCAGAACTTGCTGTGGCTAGGGTCTTGCTGCCGTCGGGACTGAAACTCACACTATAGACACTACCGCTATGCCCTTCTAAAGTGTTACGTTCTCTGAATTTATTTTCATTTGGTTGTAAGTACACCGCCTGTCTTAATGCGGCAATTGTCTGTGTGCGGGTGCTTGGGGTTGCCAATTCTGCATTTTTTAGGTTTCCTGCTGCCTTTAAGCCTTCTATCAGGGCATCCCAAGGTTGCTCTGAGACAAAAAATGCCTCGCTAGAGTTAGTCAAAGCATTGATTTCACTAACATCGGCTTGTTTTTTTTGCTCTTCTGCCCTGCGTGCTGCATCCCAGGCGGTTACTGCTAACCCAGCCAATACCAATCCGGCTGCAACTGAACCCATCAGGGCGCGTTTGAGAAAGCCATTGAGTTTGGCTTCACTTAGCTTTCTTTGCTTTCTTTCTTCTTGCAGTTGCGCCATCAACTCTTTTAATTGTGGCTCTTTTTGCTGGCGGATAAAGGCGGCTAAATAGTCATGCACCAGTTGATAACGGTCTGCGGGGTTTTCTGGTAATAAAACCACCAAGCCAGATTTCACAAAAATTTGTAATACTAACTCCAATCTACTGGCATCTAAGACTTGATCTTTCGATCCCCCCGCCTGCGGCGACCCCCTTAATAAGGGGGTGGAAGGAGTGATATTATTATTGCCCCACTTGGGGATAAAAGAAGAAATATAGCCCCCCTTTTCAAGGGGGGTTGGGGGGATCTGCGAAGACTGAATATTGCTAAACGAGAAATATTGCTGCAAATCCCGTTTTAGTTCAGCGCGAGTCTTCAGGGGGCGAGTCCCTTTTTCATCGGTAAGCAAATACAGCAACAATTCCGCCGCTTGTTTATTCTCTACACCGCAGTCATCAACCACCTCTGCTAAGTAGCGCTTCACTAGTTCTTCTTTAGCGTTATCCCCAAATTCTTGATACTTCGCCAAAGTTGTAACGTTCTCGGTTTGCAGTTGCGCCCCCACCACCTGCAACTCAATTGGGCGCACTTCTCCCAGTTCGCCGGCTAAATCTGTAACTAGTTGGTCAATTAAAGCAGGTTCTAAATAAAAGCTAGTATTTTCAGTTAAACGCTGAATAATTAACTTGGTATCAGTGGGCGAAAAATTCCCTAACTCATAAAGGACATTATTGCTGAGAATATCATTACCAATAATCTTCAGACTCGATAGGCGATTGCACTCCAGCAAATAATGCAGATAATCCACCCGCAGTGACAAAATCACTTTTACAGAGAGGATATTTAGACATTCTCCCAAGAATTCAAAAAACTGCCGTCTTTGTTTTGCTTCTGGGTAAACAAAGAAAAATTCTTCAAACTGGTCAAAAATTAACACAGTTCGCAGGTTGCGCTGTTCGTTTTCTCGCAATTGGGTGAGGAGGGCGGGAGGGGAGATGGGGGGAGGGGGAGACACGGGGACGCGGAGAGGTTCTGAGGGAGATGAATGAGGTTCTGAGAGAGATGAATCAGTATCTGAGAGAGATGAATGAGGTTCTGAAGGAGATGAATCAGTATCTGAGAGAGATGAACGAGTATTTGAGAGAGATGAATCAGTATCTGAGGGAGATGAATCAGTATCTGAGGGAGATGAATGAGGTTCTGAGGGAGATGAACGAGTATCTGAGAGAGATGAACGAGTATCTGAGAGAGATGAACGAGTATCTGAGGGAGATGAATAAGGTTCTGAGGGAGATGAACGAGTATCTGAGAGAGATGAATGAGGTTCTGAGGGAGATGAATCAGTATCTGAGGGAGATGCTTCCAGTTCTAACTCTCCCCCTTCTCCTATCCCCCCGTCCCCTTGTCCCCTTGTCCCCTTGTCCCGCCTGTCCCCCAACACCCGCCCCAACTCCTCAACCCAATTGGTGTAGACGCGGATGGCGACAACCAAGTTATCTTGAATCCCGATGGCTTTCTTTTTTAAAGCCGGAATTAGTCCCGCATTCATTAAGGAGCTTTTACCTACACCCGATTGCCCATGAATTACGATTAATTTATAGTCAGGGCGACCGATGCGTTCAATTAACCGTTCTACATCCAATTGACGACCAGATGCGGCAATTTCTGGGGCGATATTATCATTATTATCAACTTGTAAAGGTGTGAGAACTTGCGTCCCTAGCTGTTTTGTAGCTTGTAATCTACCTGCACCAATAAACGCCCGTAAACCAAATTGCTGTTCGATAGAACGTGCTTCTAGTTTGGTATCATAAGCTGAAAGATATTGCTTTTGTTGAAAATAGAGCTTTTGCAAATTATCCAAAATCTCTAAATAAAGCTGCGGTTCGTTGCCAGTAACACCAATATTTTTAGCCGCTTCTGAATTTTCAATAGCTATTTCATATTGCGCCAAATTTTGTTGTGCTTGCGCCAAAGTTAATAAGCATTCTTGACGAATAGCCTGGTGATGAGAAACCGCAGTTACACGAACTAAGTTAGCCTGCACTGACTGTTCAGCCTCAGATAATATTGCTAATGCTCTTTGGGCTAATTGTTCTGCTTGTTGCCAATTATTTTTTACTAAAGCTACTTCAGCTAAAAAACCATAATCTTGAGCTATCTTAATTGTATTTTTTTCGGCTTGATGAACAATTAAAGCACGTTCTGCCAGAGCTTTTATTTGCTCCCAATCTTTTAAAAAACGGAGAATAATGCCAAATTTATCTAGAGAATTGGCAACTAAATCGGGACGTTGGGCGGCATCAAATGCTGTGATAGTTTGCTGGAGATAGTTATTAACTAAAATTTCTGGCAGTTTTAAATCGCTGCTATACAAACTCTTTCCACCTTCGCTGATTTTATTATTAACCAGTGGTTGAGTTTTATTATCTAACTTCGCTTTTTCGTAATAGCAAATTGTAATTTGAGTAAGTAACTTACCTTGACGCTCAAAATTTTTACTTGCACGCCAAAAAGCTAAACTTTGATTGTAATGTTCTATAGCTGCATCAAAATTTTTATTTATTGATTCAACTAGTCCTAGTAAAAAATCACAGTTGGCTTTTAACTCAGCTTCTATATCTTGCCCTGATTTTTGTAATTCTTGCCAAGCTGATTTAATTTCGGCAATAATTTCTAAATTTAAATTTAAATAATTATCAAATAATAGTGATGCTGTTTGGTGAATAAACTCAATTAATTCAGTAGTGCCAATATCAAAATCTTTCGTAGTTGCCCAACTTTCTAAATCCGGCGCTAGCTGCATCAGTTGTTTGTAAACTTCATCATTAACCCACAGCACTATCGGAAAAAGGAAACTTTTACGAAACTCCTCCCGCACCTGATTAGCCGAAATTAACATCTGAGACAAATCTTGCAATTTGTCTAACCCCACTATCATCAAAGCTTGGACATTATCCCCAAAATCTTCACGAATGGCGGTGTAAAGTGTCCTTTGAGATGGCTTGAGATATAAAACGCTAATTTTGACAGCACAGATTTCTTGTAGTTTGGCAATTAAGCGATCGCGCTGTTGGGCATAATTGCACTTTGCCAAAATCAGCTTAAACTGCCCTACAGAAGCTTGAATTGCCCAAGCTAGTTGTTGCAGTGCGCGATCGTTGTTGATTTGCTGTTCACTCATAATTTAAAGGGCAGGGGGCAGGGAGCAGGGAGCAGGGGGCAGGGAGCATTAGAAATTAGCGTTTTATGAGCCAAGGTGATGGATTGTTGATTATAGTTACTAGAATGGCTAAAACTCGGTTGTAAGCTGCATAAAGTTCTCTGCCTGTATCAACGTCTAAATAACTACATTTGACAGCAAATTTAAGCCAAGTCTGAGTTTCTGCTGCTTCGGCTTCGGAATCATTTAATTTTGCAATAAAAGCAGCTTCATAACGACGTTTTCTCCATGCCTCGGCTAAATTCGCACAAACAGAACGTGATGACCTACGAATTTGGTCAGTTAATGAATATCTTTCCTCTATAGGAAACTTCTTAGATAATTCAAAAATTTTCATGGCTACATCAAATGCCATTTTGTATACTTCTAAGTCTTCATGACTTTTGATTGGTTCTTTTTCCATTCCTCTGCTCCTTACTCGCTGCTTTTTCCCCTGCTCCCTGCCCCCTGCCCCCTGCCTACTCAGCCCTGCAACTCTCTGGCTTCTGCCAAGATCGGGTTAACATCAAACCAAGACTCGCCGCGATCGCGGTATTCAAATACAAAGCGACTGCGAATCAGTTTTTGATATCCTTGATCGTCGCTGACTCTTTTTCTATGCTTGACGTGACGTAATAATTGCCACTCATCATCAGAAATTGGCATGGTCATTTCATTCCGACGGGCGCGGATTACTTGTTCTAAGGTGTCACAAGATAAGGGAAGGGTCATTTCTTCCATAATCCAGGTATTCAACAGCCGCAGTAAGTCGCGCACATGACCACCACTCGCACTGCATAACCGTTCTAAGGCTGTTACATCATCAAAAATCTCTGGAATTTTGCTTAAGCGTTCCTCTGGTTGCAAGTCAGGAAAAGCCCTAGCCAAAACCATCTGCTGCATTAGCGCCATTCCCTGTTCATGGACGCTACCATCAGGCCACTGTACCGGAACCATCGGCAAAACTTTCGGATCTTCTGGGAATCGCTGGGTCAGCATTCCGTAATCATTGGAGAATTTCAGCGACAGAGGCATTGTATAAACTAAATGACAATTTAGTTTGGTCAAAAACTCTCCTTGATCCACAAACAGATATTCCTGTTGCGGACGACCCCAAGACTTGACACGATTATCAATGCGGTCAAGGTTATCGACAATTACTACTAAACCTTTTTTACCTTGCTGCTTGAGTTTGGCGATCGCAGGTTCTAGTAGTTCTCGGTTAATCGCTTCTAGCAATTGGGTTTTTTGCGGGCCGAGATACTGATTGAGTTTTTCCCGCAGTGTAGGGTCATTTTTCGCCTTCGTGGTGATTTCACCAATCCCAAACGCCAAAGACAGCTTTTCCTTTTCAGCCGAGTAACCCACATCTCCAACGTTTGGAACTTTGAGCTTGACTCCTGTGACCTCAGAGTTTAAGACCTTCCAAGCACCTTGGAGTAATTCATTTAATTTACTGGTTTCGGCTAAGGTAATTTTATCCAGAGTTTGGCTAACACGACGTGCGATCGCCAGCAACACATCGGCAATATCCACATCGGTCATTTCCAGGTCTTCACTAGACTCAAAATACACCACCTCAAAGCCTAGCTTTTCCAGTTCCACCTGTAACCGTAATAACTCCGTCGATTTCCCGCAACCAATATGTCCAGTAAATAAAGTACAGGTAGGCTCATTCGGCTTGAAGAATGTAATCTTATACTTCAGCTTGTTAATAATGTCGCCACCTCGCACCGCAGAAAAATCGATGTAATACTTTGCATCTACTGCATTTTTGATAAACAGAGTGCGGCTGGGGTCAGTAGCCTGAAAGAAATTCAATAAATCTATGGCCATAAAGCTAGTAATTTATTTATCTTGTATATCCTAGATATTCTTGATTACAAGAATAAAGTTAATTACAGCCATTAAAGAGAATATTTCAGAGAGATTTCAGTTTCGCCTTCTAGATTGCATTTTCACAAAGGCAGAAGGTAGACCCTGCGTTTAGTTCTTGTTATTACTCACATTTTTGTAACAGTTGACGCATCGCATTTACCATCATCCCGGCCTGAACTGAAGTTCAGAGGCTCAAAGGTTGTTTGAAAAGTGGTTATCTGTGATGTTAAGTACCTATTGATCCCCCCTAACCCCCCTTTTTAAGGGGGGAAACTTCTTAAAGTCCACGGCAGTTGCTACAACGGGGGGAACCCCCGCAACGCACTGCCCCCTTTCTAAGGGGGATTTAGGGGGATCTAAAACTTTTTGCTACCAACAAGAGAACTTTGAAAACATCCTCTCAGAGTTTTAGTCCACTCAAGTGGACTGAAATATACAGCTTAGTCAACTTTAGCAGAGTTGAGCTATTAGCAAGAGAATTGATTCTTTTGCGGGATGGCAACGAAGCGGGAAATTTAAAATATGTTCGTGCCTACCTACTTATAGCCTGTAGGTAATATTAGCTTGCAGCGGCAATTTCATTATCTGTATCATCCTCGTTTAAACCAAACTTATCATATAGTTCGTTAACATTTTGAGGTTCAATTGTTCCCGCTTTTGCACGTTCTAAAGCAGTTAATAAACGAGCAGAATTTGCAGGTGAGCGAAGCAAATTCAGAGTTTCTAATAAACTATTTAATTCAGTCTCAGCAATTAAGACAACGTTTTTACCATCTGCTTGGCTAATAACTACAGCTTCACCTGTCTCTAAAACTTGAGTGCAAAGTTTATCTAGATTTCCATTCGCTTCAGCAGATGTAACTTTTACTGGCATGATTATTTAACTCAAGATAGTATTTTTATTTGTAGTGATAGCAAGCTTGAAGAAAGTCAACTCGATCATCACTTACTAAATACACAAGCCGATGTTCTTGATTAATACGACGCGACCAGCACCCAGAATACTCATATTTTAGCGGCTCAGGCTTGCCGATGCCTTCAAATGGCTCTCGGAGAATTTCCTTTACCATTTTGAGTGTGTATCTTACTAATTCAGCAAGCGCTTAAGGTTAGTTACTACCCAATCCCCAATCCCCAGCCCCCAGTCCCCAATCCTTAATCCCCAGTTCAATAAACTTATCATCGCAACAGCCTGACAAATTTTGATACTATAAAAACTCTGACTCGTTAAATAACGATTTAAGTATGAGCAAAGGAACCCTGTTCGATAAAGTTTGGGACTTACACACCGTTGGGACACTTCCATCAGGACTGACGCAACTATTTATCGGGCTTCACCTTATCCATGAAGTCACCAGTCCCCAGGCCTTTGCTATGTTACGGGAACGAGGTTTAAAAGTACTGTTTCCTCAGCGCACTGTAGCCACGGTAGATCACATTGTACCTACAGAAAATCAAGCACGTCCCTTTGTCGATACGATGGCAGAGGAAATGATCCAAGCGCTAGAGCAAAACTGTAAAGAAAATAACATAACTTTTTACAATATTGGTTCTGGTAGTCAAGGTATTGTCCACGTCATCGCACCAGAACTAGGACTTACCCAGCCAGGAATGACCATTGCTTGCGGTGATAGCCACACTTCTAGTCATGGGGCATTTGGGGCGATCGCATTTGGTATTGGTACAAGCCAAGTACGTGATGTTCTGGCTTCCCAAACCCTCGCCCTCTCTAAATTAAAAGTCCGCAAAATCGAAGTTAACGGTACTCTCAAACCTGGTGTTTACGCCAAAGATGTCATCCTGCATATCATCCGTACACTCGGCGTCAAGGGTGGTGTAGGTTACGCCTATGAGTATGCAGGTACAACCTTTGAGCAAATGAATATGGAAGAGAGGATGACCGTCTGTAATATGGCGATCGAAGGCGGGGCCCGTTGTGGTTACGTCAATCCCGATCAAGTCACCTACGACTACCTCAAGGGTAGAGACTTTGCACCCAAAGGTGCAGACTGGGACAAAGCTGTGGCTTGGTGGGAATCTATTAAGAGTGATGCCAATGCTGAATATGACGATGTAGTAGTCTTCGACGCTGCGGAAATTCCTCCCACAGTCACCTGGGGAATCACCCCTGGTCAAGGTATTGGTGTCAACCAATTTATCCCCAAGCCCGACGAACTGCCCGAAGAAGACCGATTTGTAGCTGAAGAAGCCTACAACTACATGGATTTATTCCCCGGTCAACCGATCAAAGGCACTAAAGTTGATGTTTGCTTCATTGGTAGCTGTACCAACGGCAGAATCAGCGATCTGCGCGAAGCAGCCAAAATCGCCCAAGGTCGTCAAGTAGCCGCAGGAGTCAAAGCCTTTGTCGTCCCAGGTTCCGAAAGAGTCAAAAAAGAAGCAGAAGCCGAAGGATTAGACAAAATCTTTCAAGCAGCCGGATTTGAATGGCGCGAACCCGGATGTTCTATGTGCCTAGCCATGAACCCAGACAAACTACAAGGAAGACAAATCAGCGCCTCCTCCTCCAACCGCAACTTTAAAGGTCGACAAGGTTCAGCTTCTGGTCGCACACTGCTGATGAGTCCTGCAATGGTTGCAACTGCTGCAATTAAAGGCGAAGTTGCAGATGTACGCGAATTGCTGTAACCCCTAACAGGCTAACCTCAAGCCAAAACTCTTTTAAACTCTTATTTCTTTGTGTTCTTTGTGTCCTTCGTGGTTAGTTTTTTACTAAATTTATGGTGAGTGAAGTTAAAGCAGTATCCGGGCGCGGCGTACCCTTAGTAGGCAATGATATAGACACCGATCGCATCATTCCCGCCCGTTACTTAAAAGCCGTTACCTTTGATGGGTTAGGCGAAGGCGTGTTTATTGACGATCGCCAAGCACTCAAAGGTGAACATCCTTTCGATCAACCACAATACCAAGGGGCGAAAATCTTAATAGTTAACCGCAACTTTGGCTGTGGTTCATCACGAGAACACGCACCCCAAGCACTTGCTAAATGGGGAATTCAAGCTTTAATTGGTGAAAGCTTCGCGGAAATCTTTTTCGGTAACTGCGTTGCAATGGGCATACCTTGCGTTACCGCTGATAGTACCACCATTAAAAACCTGCAAGAATTAGTGACAGCTAATTCGCAAGTATCCGTCACGGTAAATCTAGAAACCTTGCAAGTACAAATCGAAGATTACACAACCCCAGTTTCTATCGGCGAAGGCACTAGAAGCACCTTCATTTCTGGAACTTGGGACGCTTGCGGTCAGTTAGTTGCCAACGCTGACCAAATTCGGGCAACTGCGGCAAAACTACCTTATGTGAGTTGGGGTAAATTAGTTGCAAGTTAAAATTCTTCCACTTTCTGGATCAGCCAGCGAATCCTCATTTTAATACTGTGCTGCCATTGCTGAAATACTAAATATCAGCTGCAACTTGCAACAATCACAAATTACTCTAGCCTGCAAGCTAGAGTTTTTTTGCGAAATTATTTAAGGTTAATCTAATATTTATAAATAAAAACTTTTATTTTATTAAAATCAACATTTTTTTGTCAATATAATTTATACTGAAAGTAAGATCTACTTGTCAGTTTATATTTCATGTAAGTTTTATTCAAGAAAGCAAATTTAAATGGAGATAAAATCTGACAAGAGTTTGCAGCCAACGGTATATAACTATATGCTTTAGGCAATTGATGCGCCGCAGAAATTATTGCTCTTGCTGCTCAAATACATTACTCTGTCACAAATGAACGCTGTAGTAGTGCTTGCTTAGGAAGTCCAAACTAGGCACGCGGCTGAGTTAAAACTTACAATCAGATGAATACCTAGACTTTTGGACATTCTATTTTTTCCTAATTCAATAGGAGTTTTTTTATGAATAACGGCCCTTTACGTGAAGAACCTCGTAACCAACGAGCCACTGTAATTCGTTCAAGTAATGAGTTTGTTCTTATAGAATGGCTAAAGTCAAATGGTCGCTTAATACAGCGTGAAAATGTAGATGCTGAGTTTCTAACTGAAGTAGAAGAAATCTCAGAGATGATAGATTTGGATGATCTTCCTTACGATCATGATGATGACGATAGCGATATAGATTTAGAGGACTAGTACTTCACCATATTGATTTTGGGTAATATTAGACAGCGCTTGTTGTTAGCGATTGGCGTCTTTTGTCGGAGACGCTACGCGGTAAGAGCAGCCATGTCCGCAGATCTTTACGCCAGTGCCGTAGGCACTGGCGTTATTTCCACTACGCTGTGCTAGCAGTAAATAAGCAAAATTTACTTGCCAATCAACTGTTCCAAAGCAATTTGTAAGTCCTGCGTCAACTCGCTAGCAGCTTGTCTGGATGCTTTGCGATCGGCTTGAGAATTTGCCCAACGTTCAGTTACTGAAATTGGTTCGCCTATCGTGATATGTGCCTCTCGCCAACCTAATCGGGGACGTGGAGGCATTTTTGCATCACTAATCCGAGAAAGCATATCAAAGATGATTAACAAGGTTTCAGCAAATCGTTCAGCAGTCGGCTGTTCCTGAATATAGGTAGCAGTAACTGCAACAAAACTTTCCACTAATCGCATGTGTCGCATCCGCAAATCAGCTTCTTCTGCAATCCAGTCTCCCAATCCGCGTTTTAGGGGTGATAAAGCATCAATCTCTGGCACATCTTCGCGGTAAATGTAACTCCAGCCAGCCTCTTCCAAACGACGACAGCGATCAATAAAATTGCCCTGCGACTGGAGACCAAAATATTGTTCCGCTACTTGTAAAGCGGTATCTAGCAGGCGATGAAGCTGGGGAATTATCTCTTGATTAGGGATATCTGGAAGATTTTGATGATAGAAACGGCGATAAAACTCTTCCATCTCAGAAATGATATGTTCAGCCAATCGGCAGAGGCGTTGATACAAAATCTCTTGTCGCCTATCAATGTCCAAATTCTCAACTGGTTCCACTGGTAAGCCACTATCGGCTTCCAACTTACTCAACAACTGCTCAAGTTTTGACCAAGGTGGGTTGACGTAGCGATACTGAATAGCGACTGGCACAATGAAAACAGTTTCAGAACGGTTAGCTTTTACCAAATCTTCCACACACCAGAAGCCCAGTTGGGAAACACCGGGTTCCAAGGGGCTAACAACACCACTATGACCATTAGTACCTCCTTCAGGTGCAACTGCGATCGGTATATTGCTATTGGCAAACAACTCCCGTGCTGTTTGGATAGCTTGCCTATCTAACCGCTTACCCCGACGAACTGGTACACCTCCTACCTGAGAGAAAAACCAACCAAGCCATTTCCCAGCCCATAAAGTCATCCCCCGGTCATAGAGAAAGTGAGAATGAGTCCGGTATTGCAACTTTATCCCTTGCTGACGCGCCACCTTTGGAACTATGCGGGAAACTAGATAAAACATACAGAGGGGATCATCTACCTCTGGATGCCGAAATGCTAATAAAAAGCGAATTTTGCCAGCTTGGAATTGTTGATAAAGCTCGGCTAATATCTCAGCATTTTTCGCTTCAATACGAACAATACCAGCTGGTAACCAAGGTCGAGTCCGAAACCTCAAAAAGAACGGCAGCAACCACCTAGCAATCTGGAGTACGATTGGGTTAAAGCTTGGCGGAATAAATTTTAGTGGTGGTTGAATTGATTGAATCGATTTAGGCAAGTTGCTCTCCAGATTTTGTCTTTAAGAATCGCCTATTTGATTTTGACACTTTTAAAAGTAAGCGATCGCAGCCTCGGAAGTTATCGGTAGGATTCAGCGTTAAGTTAGATTACTTTGTCGTTGCGTGAACACAAACTTGTACTTGCGAAAAGTTGTGCAATCATCTGAGTACGAGACGAAACCTCAAGTTTACGAAACATTCGCTTTAAGGCTTGCTTAACAGAATTCTCTGTAATCCAGAGTTCAGCGCCAATTTCTGCGTTTGTTTGTCCCTTGGCAACCAGTTCAGCAATTTGCATCTCACGAGTTGTGAGGCGATTAATCGTTAAGGATTGGCGTTGAGATCGCACCGTTGCTACCCAAGTTGATACGTGCAAACAAAGCGCACTCAAATCCATTAAATTTTGCGTGTTAAATGCTGGCATTCCTTGCTCACGGGTAAAGCCCACCCCACCTACTAACTGACCACTGCTAACAAGTGGCCCTGCCATAACATGCCAGTGATCAATACGAGGACAAATCAGCCTCCATACCTTGGGCGATACCACCAATTCTTCATGGACAGGTGCATGTCGTTCCACTACATAGCGCAAAACTGGGTTGTGTTCAGTGGATAGGGCTAATTGGAATGCTTTTTGAAAGTTGCTGTTAGCTATAGGAAATTGATCGTAAAAAAACAAACCCCACCGTTTGGCAGCAAAGTACTTACCGAATTCTGCCAACACTTGCGATCGCAATTCCTGTTCATCTTTGGCTTGTGGGATTGCCAGAAATAGAGCTTGTAAATTCGCCATGATTGCAAATTGTACTCGTTCGAGGACTAGGCGCAGAGAGGCAACCATCCTAATCTTAGCTTTAGCGCGGAAAGCAGGAGAAAACCTATGTCTCAGTATGCTCACCCTGAAGTTTTGGTAGATACACAATGGCTCTCGGAACACTTAAACGATCCGAATGTTCGTATAGTAGAAGTCGATACAAGTCCACACCCATATAAAGAAGCTCACATTCCCGGTGCAGTTTTCTGGAACATCTTTACTGATTTGCTACTTCCTGATTTGCAAATCAATTTTGATCCAGTCGCAATGGAAAAACTACTTTCTCGTTCTGGCATTACTAATGAGACAACTGTAGTTGCTTACGGTAGCTACCCTGGTACTGGAGCTTGGATTTTCTGGTTGTTGAAAGTGTTGGGACATAGCGACGTGCGTGTCCTCAACGGTGGACATCAAAAATGGATGGCGGAAGATCGTCAAGTAGCAACAGAGTTATCAAATTTTCAGCCAACTCAGTATCGTATGAAGGCTCTAGATGCTAGCTTAAGGGTATTTCAGGAAGAAGTTCAGGCATCTATAGGTAAACCAAATTGCGTACTATTGGATGTTCGTACACCTGAAGAGTACCGTGGTGAACTGTTTCTGAATAAGCCACCAGAAGGAATTGAACGCGCTGGGCATATTCCAGGCGCAGTGCATCTAGAGCATCTGCTGACCCTGAATGAAGATGGAACCTTCAAGTCGTTTGAAGAATTACAGGCACTCTACAGCAGCCAAGGGATCACAGCTGACAAGGAAATCATCCCTTACTGTGCAATTGGTGGGCGATCGGGATATACATGGTTTATCTTGAAGTATTTACTTGGCTACCCAAACGTCCGAAATTATGATGGTTCGTGGAATGAATGGAGCCGAACTGCTAATGTGGCGATCGAGAGATCATAATGCTTACAACGCAGATTGTAGCCGAGTGGAGCGATCGCTATTCCGAAAAGTTCATGGGCTTACTTTAATCATCAGAACTCAGCAATCTTTCGAGGCAGTCTCAATCAAACAATTTCATCACCATGTATAAAAAAAGAAACTGCGGACTACGGGCTAGTATTTTTACTCAAAACTCAAAACTTAAAACTCAGCACTCAGCACTCAGTACTCTTTCAAGACAGAGAAACAATTGCAGAGTTGATTGATGCTTTAAAAAAATGCAGGCTACAATTCCTGATCTGGTTATTGCTTGATCGTTATTTGTAACCGAAAGCTGATGCCTAATTCTACAGGTGTGTGTAACTCTAAATTAAGGTTATCATCTTTTGTAATATTTTCTGACACTTTTGTAGTACATATACTACCAATGTCAGCGAAGCTACAATTTGCCCCCATGTAACGATTGAAAAGCTAAAACATCCATGACCAAACCAATTTCTGAGAAGTTCGACGAACAGCAGCAACTAGCCGAAGAACCAGAACAGTTCTTTCCAACCCAACATCTCAAAGTCTTTCAAACCAGTGATTCGGGGCAGCTATTGATTTGCGAATGCCGAAACTGCTCAACTCCACTATCTATTGAAGTGGTTTTTATGACACCACAAAATTCAAAACCTCGACTAAAAGGCAAGGCTGACAGTAAGCAGGATGATAAATTGCAATGTCCCAATTGTGGACGAGTGCCAATATTTCTGGAAAGCTGTTCTGTGCAATCAATTGATCAACTACCTTCTTCACCTTGGTAATATAAAAGCTACCTTTGAGATGAAAAACTTACTACGCCAAATTGCTGGTTTAATTGTCGCGCAAGAGCCGGCACAATATATTCTTCTAGACTCAGTTCCTGCTGCTGGTGAAATTGCCTTTATGCTTGGCGGTGAGTGGGATGGCTGTAATGGTGTAGTAATGCCTAAAGTTGACGAGGTAGCTGTTAACACTGCTGTCAAACTACTGGAAACGGCATGGTGTTATCAAGGTGCTTCTGTTGCTGTTCTAAATCAATTAAAAACTGATGAATTTTTGCGTCGTTATGCACTAGGAGAAAGAAATTTTATCAATGCTAATTTAAGGTGTGCAGAGCTTTCTTTCCTTTCCTTGAGTGCAATTAATTTAAGCCGATCTAAATTAAGTTTAGCTAACCTTAGCGGGAGTAACTTAACTAAGGCAGACTTAACGGCGGCAGACATTCAAGATGCAAATTTGGCTGATACCAACTTAAGTCAATCACGATTGTTTAGGGCTAATTTGTCTAGGGCAAATCTGTTGCGAGCCAACCTAAAAGGGGCAGACTTAAGTCACGTTTGCTTGTGTGATGCCAATTTAAGCCAAGCAGATTTAAGAGGTGCAAATCTCTCACAGGCAGACTTGTCTGGGGCTGATTTGACTGGGGCATTTTTTGACGACACACTTTGAATGCGACTTAAACAAGATTTACATTGCTTTGTTGGGTTGCGCTTCGCTTTACCTATTTTTAAAGTTTGAAAACACGCCTTGTACCAATACGGTTCAGTTAAGCATTTTTTCTCTTTGTGCTCTTTGCGCCCTTTGCGGTTCGTTAAAAAAATTGAGTTCAACAAACAGTTATAGTCTTAAATGAACTGTATTGCGCCTTGTACCGCTGCGCGAAATTCAAAATTCGTCTTGCGGTACTAGTATTCTAGACGGCAAGTCAATTTTTAAGGATAAGTGTAGCCATTTATCTGAACCCCACCATACGGCCCTGGTGTTGGGCGAGGAAGTGAGGGTTTAGACTGCGGTAGTTGAGTTGGTTGCTGTTGCCAATAATTGCCATATTCTGCCGGGGTTGTGGGGGTGAGAACACCTTGGCTTGGAGTTTGTAAAGAGTAGGGCGTAATATTAGTGGTTGCGGCAGATGTAACGGGCGGTGTTACTGGAGCTGCTTGTATCCCTGTAGGTAATGCCTGACTGTTATTGAAGTTAGTGTAGGAATTTTGCGGTAGTCCAGTATTAGGCGGCAAAGTCTGACTGGATAATCCGTTGTTGGGTGGCGTTGGTGTTGCTGTGCCGTAGGAAGCAGACCCCATAATATTTGTTGGGCTGGAAGTCGCATTATTCAAGCCAGAAAAATTTGGGTATGGGGATTGATTGAGAGCAGCTTGCAAGGGGCTGATGGTGGCAGGATTTTGACTATTGCCGATTTGATTAGCTAATCCTACCCCTTGCGTAAATGAGGTGGTTGCAGTTGCTGTTGGTTCTGAGAATGCAGTCAAAGATTTAGTGTCTAACAAATACCCGTTAATATAACCCGACCCCATTTGCAATAAATTATTTGCTTGTAAAACAAATAGATTATTCTCTTTTGGTGTGGATGTAGTATTAACTATCCCTAAGCCTAAATTTGATTTGGTATCATTGCCAGAAGACTGTTGTTTACTAAGGACATCCTGGAATAAGCTTTGACTTTTGTTAGCTTGTGAGTTTTCCTCAGGGATACTTAAACTTGCTGCCAGGGCTGCTTGCTCAAATTCCTTAATCAGGATGGGTAAGTTATCAATGTCCGCAGCAATGGCTCGGTCTTCGACTGAAAGAGAAGATTCAGCTACATTGGGCGAAGCGACTTCGTGGTTCTGCTTGTGAGTAAAGATCTTTGGATTTGACCAATATTGCCAAATTCCCAGCCCAAACACAGATAAAAAAATTGCTGTACCCCAAAAGCCTGGTCGCCCTAAATTCCATAACCTGGCTTTGAGATAACGTAAGTAGGCAGGAGGATAATGGCGATTTGGCATAGGTTGGGTGTGGGAAATTTATTACATAACTGGCAAAAATTTGCAGAAGTTGAGGGCAATGGCTGACTTTGCCAGAACTTCCGACTTTAGACAAGATTTCAAAAATTTTAATGTTGATTTCATACTAACTTCTCAATCTTGATGAGTCATTAGCAATAAATATTTATTCGTTAAATATTTACTTTTTACTTGTTTGGGTTCTTTGGTAAGGCTTTCCCAGCCTAGCAAGATAGCAATTTTTGAGCGACGGTCACTTTGGATATCATCAGGAGTTGAAAGCTGGTCTAAGTTTATTGTTGTAGCTGGCTAAAACAGTGCTGAGTTAAAAGTGCTGAATGCTGAGTAATTCTCATAACTCAATACTCAGCAACGCCACTTGCTACAACGGGGGAAACCTTACCAAGAGCGCTAGTTCACAGCAACGCAGTGGCTCCTCAGGACTCATTACTTAGCACTACTGTGTGCGCTGCACGCCAGTACTATTTACCAGGAGACTACAGCAATGATGAAAGCTGAAGATATCATGACCACGAATGTAGTTACCATCCGCGGTTCAGCGACTGTTGCTGAAGCGGTAGGGTTGATGAAGGAAAAAGGATTACGTGCCTTGGTTGTGGATCGTCGCTATGACAA
This sequence comes from Mojavia pulchra JT2-VF2, assembly GCA_019359325.1. Classification (GTDB taxonomy): domain Bacteria; phylum Cyanobacteriota; class Cyanobacteriia; order Cyanobacteriales; family Nostocaceae; genus Mojavia; species Mojavia pulchra. The sequence goes on from JAHHHN010000002.1 coordinate 185,849, forward strand.
TGATGCTTATGGCATTGTCACTGAAACGGATATTGTCTATAAGGTCACAGCCTACGGTAAAGATCCTAAGCAAGTGCGGGTTTATGAGATTATGAGCAAGCCCTGCATTGTTGTCAATCCTGAGTTGAGCGTGGAATATGTAGCGCGTTTGTTTGCTAATACCGGTATCCGCAGAGCGCCCGTGATTCAAGGTAAGCTGTTGGGTATTATCTCGATTACCGATATTCTGACAAAAAGCGATTTTGTGGAGACTCCAAAAGTGTTGCTGCTGGAGGAGAGAATTCAAAAAGCGATCGCGGAAGCTCGTGCTATTTGCACTGAAAACGGTGCTTATTCTAAAGCTTGTGCCGCCGCTTGGGATGAAGTTGAAGAACTCCAAGCAGAAGCCGCTCATCAAAAAGCTGAAGGTATGGAATCAGCCAAACTTTCTTTTGAAGAATACTGTAGAGATAACCCCAATGCGCCTGAATGCCGAAAGTATAATTCTTGATATTAACTGAGGAGATGAGGGGATGAGGAGAAATAATAATTGTTAGCTTGCTCCCTCTTCTTCCCCTGTTCCTTAGTTATCGTTGGGCAACTCGCATTAATAAAAGTGTTCCTACTCCAAAAAAAATAAAGTTGGGTAACCAAGCCCCCATAAAGGGAGAGAGAACACCTGCCTGTCCCATAGCACCACTAATAAAGAAAATTAAGTAGTACGAAAAAATAACTATGACACTAATCCCAAAACTTGTCCCTCGTCCAGTGCGCTGAGGTACGCTTCCCATAGCTGCACCTACCAAGCCAAAAACTACACAGACAAATGGTAAGGATATTTTTTGTTGAATCCGAACTTCAAGTTTACGAATTTTTTGGCGATCGCCACCAAGACGTTCTACAGCTAGTTGTTCTACCGCTTCCGCAATATTCATCTCGCCATAATCCCGGCTTTTTTCTGCCAGACTCAATGGTGTGCGGGGGAGCCGCAATTGTTGGTGTTCAAACCGCAAAATGTTGCGATAGGAGCGATCAGGAGATACTAAATAAATAGTCCCGTTATAAAAATCCCAAACGTTTTGTGTTGCGTTCCACTGGGCTGATTCTGCCACCACAATTTGATTAAGATTTGCTTCAGAACGGTCTATTATTGTCAGACCTTTCATGTTCTTACCATCAAACTGGTCAGCATAAAACAAGCGTGTCAGTATCCTATTTTTAGTACCGTCTTGTTCTTTTGTCTCTCGGTACTCAGGATAAAAAATATTTTGCTGCTTTAACTTTGGTTTGTCTGACTTAAGAGCTTGTTCTAACGTAGTAGCTGCTTGATAATTTGCTGCTGGCGCTATCTGCTCGTTAAACACAAATGTCATTCCTGTGACGATAAAACTCAACATCACAGCTGTCATTACCATGCGATAGACACTCACACCACAGCCACGCAGAGCAATTAGTTCACTCTCGCTAGAAAGACGACTATAAGTCATCAAAGTAGCTAGCAGAGTAGACATGGGAAAGGCTAAAACAATGAAGTTTGGCAGCTTTAATAAGAAAACCTGAATAGCGATGTCTACGGGTAGTCCAGATTCTACTATTTTCCTAACTAAATCAAATACGGCATCAATTGTTACACCAATTGATGAGAAAGCTCCCACCCCAAATAAAAATGGCGGTATCAATTCGCTGGTGAGATAGCGATCCATGATCGTAAAAGGCATCAGCGAATTGAGGGTGTAGAAAGATGTGAGCTTTTTTGAGATCATAGGTAAATTTTAGAATTTAATATCTATAACCTAGACATAGAAAAAGATTTATACCGCATTTAATATCTAGAACAACTTTCCAGTGGCTAATGCAATTAATACTCAGGATTGATATATCAGAAGCAAGGCTCAAGAATCCTCTGGAAAATTATGAATTCATAACTATTGTTTTAGACTTGAAAGTTATCACCCAAGTAATATTGCCGCACGAGCGGGTTATTGTAGAGTTCATTAGCATTACCAAAAGCAAGAATTTGCCCCTCGCGCATGATATAGGCGCGATCGGTGATAGCTAAGGTTTCGCGGACATTGTGATCTGTAATTAGAATACCCATACCGCGATCGCGTAGTCGTGCCACAATTTGCTGAATTTCAGCAACTGCAATTGGATCTACTCCAGCAAAAGGTTCATCCAAAAGTAGAAATTTTGGGCCTTCTCTACCAGCCGCTAAAGCTCTAGCTAATTCCGTCCGGCGTCGCTCACCACCAGAAAGTTGAATTCCTTTACTGTTAGCCACTTTTTCCAAACGAAACTCCCGTAGTAAATTTTGCATTCGCCCCGACCACTCCCAGTGTGGCACATTGGTTTGCTCAAGCACTAGAAGTATGTTGTCTTTTACCGAAAGCTGGCGAAAAACACTGGCTTCCTGGGCCAAATATCCAATACCCAACCGTGCCCGTTTGTGCATTGGCATACCAGTAATATCTAAATTATCTAGCCAGACTTTTCCTTGGTTGGGCTTTTCTAAACCTGTAGCAATGTAAAATGTCGTCGTTTTGCCAGCTCCATTGGGCCCTAATAAACCTACTATTTCTCCTTGGGCAACAGAAAGGCTGACCCGATTGACAATGAGCCGTTTGCCATAAGATTTGTGGATATTCTCTAAAATGATTTTCACGGCTAGTGCGTCCTTTCTTAGTAATTAATGCTAATTAGAACGCTTTAAAGGTGGCGTTTGAGGCGCAGGTTTAGCAGCTTGTCCACCAAGCTGGCCATCTTCTACCATATAAATAGACTCTACCTGACGATTAGATTGGGGTAAGGCCACAAATCGTCCCTCGTCAATGAGATATGTTACTCTCTCCGCCCGCATACTATTGCCACCCTGTTGCAAAATATAGACGTTGCCACTGAAATCAATTCGGCGTTCTTTACTAAAGTATTGTGCTTGGGCAGCTGTTGCCTGAATTTGGCGAGCAGGATACAACATTTGTACGTTGCCGCGAGCAGTTACTACTTGGCTTTTGGCGTCATATTCTTGCACATCAGAGCGGATGGTAAGAGGGCGATTTCCCCCAGAGGTTTGTGCGGTGGCGGTTTGTACTTGGGGAGGAAACGCCATTGCGCCCAAGAGTGTAACGGGTAGCATTAAGGCTAATACACAGCGGTGTATCTGTGAGCTGGGCAGTTGATAGCGCGGCATCATAGCAATTTGCAATTTAAAATTTCAGCTTGTATTCTAATTATCGCAAGTACTTTATCCAGAGGCGAAATATACCATCTGGACTAATTTCGGTTAAATCCTGACTGGCACTATTGACGCTTACCCCAACCTGAAGGTTTCGCTAACAGCCCTCTTTTGGTATTCAGCTTTCAAGAAAACTTGTAATAGTAGTTCTTACAGCATGAGGAGACCAAAGGATAGCCTTCGATTCTTACTGGCTATCTAAAACTGCTAGTTAAGCTTCTTACAGCTTGGTATTTTTTTCAGGGTTACGCAAAATATCTCTCAAACTCTTAATTTCTAGCCTAATCGTGTCAAAAAGGTGCAGGGGTAAGGGTCATCTGCAAGAACCCCTGCATCAGGCTAACCCTTTCGACATTGCAAGACTCACCGGAATGCCTCACCGCTGCGGATGTACGCGTAATTTTTTAGACGTTTCCAAAAATCTTTTATTGTGGGCTTTAAAAAAGTTTTTAGATAATAGTCTTATTTGCGTGTACTTGGTCATATTGCGATCGCCATAACTAGCTAATTGCCAATTTCTAATTCTCTGAGTTAAGTTCCTCATCAATTAGCACAATTCTAGGTAAGGGCAAGGTGTCAGCTTCACCCAGGTCATCATTAGCAATCTTGTCTGGGCCTGCTTTTTGCAATGCTTGCAACAAAGCCGTGCTTTGGTTGAATAATTCTGCTACATCGATGCCACCATAACTTGACGGGTAACTTCGTAGGCGATTGCTGCCTTCTCCCAGTAGAATTACGGAACCTCGCCAGTTATAGTTACTCAGATGATACAATGCCACAGCAATTTGCAGAATACCTTGGTAAAAGGTTTTTTCTGGTTCACTGGCTTCGATCCATAAAGCTTCTAAAGTATCATGACAGGCGTAGAACTGCCCAGAATTGAACTGTTCTACACCTTGCCAAAACTCTTGGGGCATGGTTTCACTCATGCCATACTATCTCGCACTTCTTTGATTGTTTCTAAAAGAATTTCTTGCTGTTCTCCGGCAAACTCATTGTCTGAGGTGAGGAACAACATACAATGACATTCTTTGCGTTCTCGCATAGGTACACAAGGACAGTTCCAATATGCAGCGTTAACCTCAGCTTCTTTGTCTTCGTAATGCCGACAGGGGCACAAAGGCGCACCAAGTTCGTCTTTATGCTTGGCTAGCCCTTCAATGACGACTGCGGTAACCGAGGGTTCAGAGCAGAAGTATGTTCCAGTACGCTTGGCGTATTGCTCGGAAAAATGCCGCATTGCCTCTAGGCTTTTATCGCTAGATTTTGTGTTAACTTCTTCTGATGAGATCATTAAATCAGCCGCTCATAATTTAAATATTTCTTTGCATTGTACATCAGCCTTACTGGGCTATTGCTGGGGATATTTCCCCAACCTTACCAACTAAACTTAACCTACATTTGCTCAAAGGCTTGTATGCCTTGGTTGCTGGGATCAAAAAAAATCTTGGTAATCACAGAAGCTTAACTTTTAATCATAGTGGCAAAATTTTGTATGGTATGCATCACTAATGCAATGATTTTTGTAGTTGGGGTTGGAGTTCTTGTTCGCTTTGCAAGATGATGCCAGAGTAATCTTGATTGACTACCATTTGTTCTGACGGTGAAGAATGCCACAAAACCCAGCGGCTACCTAAAGCAAGCGAAGAAAGACTTAGGGCGTTTTGTGTTAGCCAAATCAAGGGGTAGCCTTCAGGAATAGGTGTGCTAGCGTCTTCTTGGGCAGTAGTTGCTGCTAAGGCTTCTTGAACCACGCGATCGCCTTTAACTAAACCTGTAAGTGCTGTCCACAGTTGCACCTGCATCTGTTGGCGCTGGGCATAAAAATATAGTGATGCTGCGGCTATTACAGCTTGTTCAAAGTTCTCTTCTTCCCAATTAGCAGCGCTATCAAGAGCAATAATGATTTCTTGTCCACCTGTGACTATTTCTAACTCCCGTACTCTTAATTCGCCGTAGCGGGCGCTGGTGCGCCAGTGGATGAGGCGGATGGGATCTCCAAGACGGTAGGGACGTAGCGATCGCACAAGTCCTGTTGTCGCTGTTTGCAAGGGTCTAGCACGAGGATCGCTTCTAGTACTATCTTTTTGCCCCATTTCATCGACTAAGGGGCAGCGAGCCAGGGGTAATACTGTAGGATAGACAATTGCTGTTGCTGGACAGTGGCGCTGACGACGACACCAAAACAATCCCAAAGGCGCACCACTCACCAATTCTACTGTGTGCCAACGATAGACACCCCGGCGCTGGGTAGGATGATAGTATACCCAACGGTAATTTTCTTGAGGGGAAATTGTCTCTATTGCCTTGGTTACTGGTTTTCCCAAAATAAAGGGCAGTATATCCTCAACTTGCAGCAAGCTTACAGTCCGCTGTGTCTGGTTATAGATTTCTAATTCGACTGTCAGCTCATCTCCTGCTGTCACAGGTTCGATGGGGCGGCGTTTGACAACTAAACCTGAAAGCGATCGCGGTGGTAAGACGGCTGCTACGCCTAACAGCGCAAAACTGACTCCGCTGATCGCGTATAGCCAGCCTGCCATTGTATTAATAGCAGCCCCAAAAAAACAAATAGCTATTCCTGCTAGCACCCAACCGCTGTATGCAGGGGCACAAGCGCGGGTTTGTAACCAGTTGATGGCGGGTGTGATGATTTTCATAATTCCTTTCTAGCCCAACGATGCCTAAAATTCATAGTAATTCAGGGTTTTACTAAAGAATTTATGAAGACCATCTCTAAAACAAGACATTTACCTACGTAAACGGTAGATTAATCATCTAAGTAAGAGTACGGTTGACGTAAATAAAACCAGTTAACCTGATGCAGTGGTTTAACTGTGTATTTTTTATGTCAAGACTAAGTTTAAACGTTGCTTTTAACCTGATATCTGCCAAAGGAAGCGCTAATGGATGTCACATCACAGTTACCCATTCCTCTACCACCTCCTCCACTACCCCCACAGCGGCTACATAAAAAGATAGTTTCAATTCAGAAGATGGTACGCGATGCGTATAAGCAGCAAGCCTCTGATATCCATATTCGTGTAGGAGAGTTACCGCGATTTCGAGTTCGGGGTCAGATGGAGGTATATGAGTTAGCAGAGGTAGTAACACCAAAAATTTTTGAAGCGTACTTGAATGAGATTCTTACTCCTTCAGGACAACAACGATTTGCTAAAACCAAAGAACTTGATACGGCGATTGTTTATCCTGGGTTTTTGCGCTGTCGTGTCAACTGTTTTCAAACTCTAACTGGTGGTGCAATAGTTCTGCGGTTAATTACACTACACGTCCCAAGTATAGATAGCTTGGGGCTACCACCGATTCTCAAAGATATTATTAACAAAAAACAAGGATTAATTTTAGTTACAGGGCCAACTGGGTCGGGAAAGTCTACAACTATAGCGTCAATGATTCGCTATCTCAACGAGACAGTACAAAAACACATCATCACTATTGAAGACCCAATAGAATATGTTCACACTTCCCAAAATTGCTTGATTAGTCAACGGGAAGTAGGTTTGCATACCCATGACTTTCATGATGCTTTGCGAGGGGTATTACGGGAAGACCCAGATGTAATTTTAGTTGGAGAAGTGCGCGATCGCATTACTGTAGATACTGCCCTAAAAGCGGCACAAACGGGTCACTTAGTCTTAGGCACTCTCCATTCTAAAGATACTATTGGGGCAATTAATCGCTTACTCAACATCTATAACCCAGATGAACAAGCAGTAATGCGTATGCAAATTGTCGAGTCACTGGTTGCTGTTGTTGCCCAAAGGTTACTATCCACGACAGATGGTAGCCGCTGTGCAGCTATGGAAATTTTGCTCAATACGCCCACAATGCAAGATTACTTACTCAAGGGTGAAGAAGCAGAAGCTTATCAACTTATGGAAACTAGCAGCAAAGAAGGTATGAAAGTAATGAATGATGCCCTTTGCGAGTTGATGCTAAATGGTCAAATTACTTTTGAGGATGCTTACAATATCTCGCCGGATATCGGTGATTTGCGTCGTCGTGCCCGCAATGATGGTCTAGATCCATCTCGTTCTACACGACGTGATGCTTACACTGCTTATAGCTATAGCCCACGTTGAGGGAAGTGCTGAGTGGGTGCTGAAATTATCCCTCGGTCTTGAGAACGGGGGATTTCGTGGTCATAGGGAATAATATATTAAAAAAGCCCCAATAACTTCTTTTCCTATTTAAAGCTATCTAGAAAACTTAGGTAATGATGTCAATTTTTCCGCTGTAACCAAGCAAAAACTTCATCAACAGAGAGTGTCAATTTTAAATCTTTTAACACTGTTAATATATCTTTTCCTATTAACAAATCAGGCAAAGAATTAGGCTGATAAACTAAAATAGAGCGTTCACTTGGGTCAATTAACCATCCTAGCTGACTGCCATTTCTCAAACAGTGTAAAATATTGCCAGTTACTTTAGTTTGACTTTGAGCCGGGGAAAGAATTTCTATTACCCAATCGGGTGCAAAATCAATACCACTGCTAATAATTTCACCGCTTTCATCCAGTGGTAGTTTATTGCTGGAGATAACAACTACATCAGGAACTACTGAACGATTACCGCAGGTACAGCGCAATTCAGGAAAGGCTTCGTAGTTACTTCCCAACCCATCAATGACTGAAACTAAACGTTTTTGTAATAAACTGTGTTTAGCCCCTCCCATAGGTTTCTGAATTGCCTCTCCATTAATATATTCCCAAGCTGGTGACTCCTCAATGTATGGAAGTTTTAAGAACTCCTCTAAAGTGGTGCTTTTTGGAACTGTAGTTTTTCCTTGCGTCAACCCAATATTTTTCATAGTTTGGTTACAAGCAAAAGCAGGTTAGCCATTGGAACAAGTAGCATTTTGAGATCAACATTGTTCTAGTCTTCCCTTTCTAGTATAGGCTGAAGCTTTAACTAGTCTTGAGCGATCACCTCCTAACTTTAACTCCAGCCAATAACTTTTATTCTGTTTGTTGCACGGTAGTATCGGACTGCTGGCACTGGCAACTTAGATTAATAATCTAAATGCATCATTCAGCGCTTCATCGTTTGGAAAAGCATTATCTAGTTAAATTCAGTAGAGTTTCACAAAAATCTGATTTACTGCAATTGGTTAATCCAGTTCTTAAATACTTAATTGAAAATTCCTTAAAGCCTGGGTGCTCGTTTAAGAAAATACGGTAGAAAGTAGCCTGATTCCCAGAGAGAACATAATCTTCCATCCCACCCTGTCCAACATAGTTAATCCAACGTGCCTGAAACTTTACTTCTAAGAAATATAGTGTTGAGTATTGCTTCCACTCTGACTCAAGATTATTCTCATATTCATATAAAGCATCTTTCCAAGTACCACTAGAAATTATAAATGTTGGAGAATGATATTTAATAGCATTTTCAGCCATGTGGATTTTTTCAAGACTGAAGTAGAATCCTGACGTTCCATCTGAAGACTTTGGTACGTAATATTCACCTAACTTATTTAATTGGACATAGATAGGCCCATAATAAGTGCGATGTCTCGATTGAAATGGTGTCTTAGGTAGGGAATTTGCTGTGTAATTAAACCTTGTTTTTGAATTCTCTATTAAATAACTTTCGAGTTGAGACAGAAAAAGTACTAGCTCAGATTTAGGCATTAATGGTGCTTGCCAATAGCGGATTTTGACATCTTTTTGACCACACTCGTCAACAAGTTGCTCAAAGGCAGTTTTTCGATGATGTCCAATAAAACGAGTTTTTAAAGATCCGGCTTGACCTATATAAGCTGTAGGCTCTTGATCTGTACCTATAAAATAAATGCCTCCGCATGTGGGAAGCAATTTTTTATCAATGTATAAAATCCAGGGAAGTTTAGTTACGTTAATAGATTTAGCAGTGGCAATAATTTTAGAGGGGTATACTTTCTGTTTCATTGTTTGATGTACAGCTAGCTATATTGCAAAGGATTTCAATCAGCCATTACTATTTCTAGAATGCCCAAAATTTCCTTACGTATAACCCAACTCATTGCTAGACATTTGACAAAATTAATTTCTAAGCTAGATCCGGCTATGAAGTTCAGGTGTATGAAACGTTATCATTTAATCCCTTGAAAAATGGTGTCAATAACAAAATAAAAAGCCCGCAGATGCGGGCTTTTTAAATCAATTAAGTAATTTTGCTTACCGTTTCGCCAGTTTCTTCGACATCTTGCGTAAACGAATCGATTGGGGTGTAACTTCCACTAATTCATCTGGGCCGATGTACTCTAAAGCACGCTCTAGGCTCATTTCTACTGGTGCTTGCAACTGTACTAGTTCATCACCACCAGCAGCCCGGTGGTTGGTAAGCTGCTTAGTCTTACAGATATTCAGTTCTAAGTCTTGCGGACGATTGTGTTCTCCCACAATCATGCCTCTGTAAACTTTAGTACCTGGAGTAATAAAGAACACACCTCTATCTTCAGCGTTTCTCATGGCGTAGAAGGTAGAAACACCTTCTTCAAAGGAGATTAAAACACCTTTGTTCCGGGCTTCAATATCGCCACTGAGTTGTCGGTAATCTAGGAAACTGTGGTTCATGATACCTTCGCCACGAGTCATCCGCATAAATTCACCCCGGAAACCAATCAATCCACGGGCAGGGATGACAAACTCTAGCTGAGTGCGATCATTACTACCAGGTTGCATATCTTGCATTTCGCCCTTGCGTTGTCCCAAGCGTTCGATACAACTACCAACAGCGTCTGCGGGGATATCCAAAACTAGAAGTTCGTAAGGTTCACAAGGTTGCCCATTGACTTCGCGGTAAATTACCTGTGGCTGGGATACTTGAAACTCATAGCCTTCCCGACGCATGGTTTCGATTAAGATACCCAGGTGTAGTTCTCCACGACCAGAAACCAGGAATTTATCAGGAGAATCAGTTTCTTCAACACGCAAAGCGACGTTAGTTTCTAATTCTCGCAGTAGGCGATCGCGTATTTGCCGCGATGTTACCAACTTTCCTTCTTGACCAGCAAAAGGTGAATCATTCACCCAGAAGGTCATTTGCAAGGTTGGCTCATCGACCTTAATTAATGGTAAAGCTTGCGGTTCGTTGGGGTCTGTAATCGTTTCCCCGATATTGGCATCAGCAAAGCCAGCCACGGCGACAATATAACCTGCGGATGCTTCTTCCATGTCCACCCGCTTTAGCCCTTCAAAGCCCATCAATTTGGTAATTTTGGCTTTGACAATTGAGCCATTTTCTGTTATAAGTGCCGCTTGTTGCCCAGCACGGATGATACCGTTGTGAATTCTACCAATGACAATTCGTCCCAGATATTCAGAATAATCTAGGGTTGTGACTTGCAATTGCAGGGGCTTGTTGATATCACCTACTGGTGGTGGAACGTGTTGCAGAATCGCGTTAAACAGAGGCTGCATATCTACCGATTCTGCTTCCATGCTTTCCTTCGCATAACCTCCCATACCGGAGGCAAACAGATAGGTAAAATCACATTGGTCTTCATCTGCCCCTAATTCTAGAAACAGATCTAATACTTTATCAACAGCAACGTGGGGGTCAGCTTGGGCACGGTCAATTTTGTTGACAACAACGATGGGGCGCAGACCCTTTTCCAAAGCTTTTTTCAGTACAAAGCGTGTTTGGGGCATGGGGCCTTCGTTGGCATCGACAATCAGAAGACATCCGTCAACCATGCCAAGTACGCGTTCAACTTCACCGCCGAAGTCAGCGTGTCCAGGAGTATCGACAATATTGATTAAGGTATCTTTATACCTAACCGCTGTGTTTTTAGACAGAATTGTAATTCCTCGTTCACGTTCCAAGGCGTTGGAGTCCATGACGCAATCCGGAACGTCTTCACCTTCTCGGAAAATGCCGGATTGTTTGAGGAGTGCATCAACCAGGGTGGTCTTGCCGTGGTCAACGTGGGCAATAATGGCGACGTTGCGAATTGGGAGCGTCATAGAGGCTTTTGGTGAACTTTAGAGGGAGTTTTTAGATTTACATTAGTGAATGCTAGGCTTTTCTAACAGAACTGGGGATGATCAGCAAATTCTGTAAAGAAGCTTTAATAATTCTAGCGTAATCGTCACAATTCCGGGGCGTTTTGTAAACGCCGTCGAGCCAGGAAATGAGCAAGAAATGAGGCAGATTGTTGAACAAGTGTAAGGGTAGCACCTCTTGGGAGAATATACCTATTTAAGGACATCTTTTAATAGCTGTGCCAAAATTAACGCCAAGCTTATGTTTTAACGAATCTGAATTAGAAGATATAGACTAATTTTCCAATTTCGCTATCAAGTGCAACCGAGGGCGTGACACGACCAATAACACAGCTATGCTTATATCCCAAAGTTTGGAGTGCGGCTAAACAGCTATTAGCTTGTTCCTTGGAAAGGGAGGCTAAAAGACCGCCAGATGTTTGCGGGTCAAATAATAGCGGATAATTAGGGTGAGACTGAACTGACACCAAATTATGAATATAATTCGCAGCCTGCAAGTTATCTGGATGCAGTGAGCTAAAAATTCCTTGTTGTATAGTCTCCCTTGCACCTTCTAAAATCGGTATAGCGTCAAGTTGCAATTCTACAGCGACACCAGAAGCTTGCACCATTTCCATCAAGTGTCCCAGCAAGCCAAAGCCTGTGACATCAGTACAAGCGGTGACTCCATGTTGTAACAAACAATCAGCAGCAGCTTGATTTGATAACAGCATTGATTCCACAGCACGATCAATCCAACGTCCTTTAGCTTGGCGACGCATATCAGCAGCAAATAATGTCCCGGTTCCCAGTGCTTTGGTTAAAATTAGCACCTGTTTGGGTTGCATCCCAGCTTTGCGTAATAGCTTGTCGGGATGAACAACACCGTTACAAGATAATCCAAAAGCTAATTTTGCACCTTCACTAGTATGTCCGCCAATTAAGGGTGCGTTTGCTTGGTTGAGTACCTTCACAGCACCAGATAATAATTGATAAAAAGTTTCTGCAACTTTAGCTGGTGCAGCGTAGGGAATGGTGGCGATCGCTAATGTACTATGAGCTACAGCCCCCATTGCAAAAATATCACTCAAGCAATGATTGGCGCTAATTTGCCCAAAAATATAAGGGTCATTAATTAAAGTAGGAAAAAAATCAATCGTCTGCACCATCAACTGATCGGTTGGTATCTGCACTGCCGCTGCGTCATCAGGTGTATTTAAACCAATAATTATATCTTTTCTATCTTCCCCAACTCGCTGTTCGTGCTGGATACGATACAAAACTCGTTCTAAAACTGTACTGCCAACTTTAGAACCACATCCAGCGCAACGCATCGCTAGGGATTGCGTATTTGTTTGAGAGTCAAAATCTTTTCCTAACCCCCAGTCCCCAATTCCCAATCCCCTACTAAAGCGTTCCATAAAGCGGCGGTCAATCCAATCTTTCCAACGCCACAAGAGTTTGTGAGGTGGTAAAGTAAATGCACCTTTTGTTGCGATCGCCTGTCCATCTCCTGTACCAATTAAACTTAGATATTCTTTCTGTGGTTTATAAGGTTTGAGAGGCTTATCTAATAAAAACCGCTGTAAGTTCTCAAACAAAGGCTTACCTTGTCGCACAGCAAATACCCCAGCTTTCGGACGGGGATGATTTACCATTGTGGCAATGTCACCCGTTGCAAATACATAAGGGTGCGTTAGCGATTGTAAAGCATCGTTTACCAAAATAAAGCCTTGTTCATCAGTGCCTAGTCCAGTTGTTTCTAACCACTGGGGTGCAGATGCTTGTGTTACCCAGAAAACTTTGTTGCACTCTATAGTTAACCCAGATTGGCATTTAACTTTTAATGCTTCTTGATTTTCCTTGTTTTCGCAAGGTTCAACTTTACAGACGGTTTCCGCCAGATGTAGCGAGATACCGCGCTTGATTAAAATTTGCTTAACTTGATGCCGCACTGACTGATGATACTTCGGCATCAGTTCCTGATCGCGTTGGAATAAATGAATGTCTACAGTTCCCAACTGATGCACAATTCGGTGTAAATGTGCTTGCATTGACAGCGCTAATTCTACACCGCCTGCACCTCCACCTGCGATCGCAATGCCAATTGGTTCTTCGGGATTTTCCGCAACGCTTTCCAGTAGCTGATACCAATGTTCTAGCAGTTGCGACACTGGTTTAGCTGGAATCACATATTCTGCTGCACCTGATACAGATATTGTGGCTGGAGTGCTGCCAATATCAACAGACAACAAATCAAAATTTACAGGTGGACGGTTAGCACAAATTACTTTGTTATTTTCCAAATCCAAACCAACTACTTCGTCAATATACAATTGCGCTTGGGCAAAGTTGGCTAATGGTCGTAAATCAATATGGCATTCGTTATGGCTATAAAATCCAGCAATATGTCCTGGCAACATCCCCGAATAAGGTGTATCTGAGGCTGTAGTAATCAAAGTTAAACGAACACCCGGTAACGGTTTCATGCCAAACATCCTTAGTACAATGGCATGGCTGTGTCCGCCACCAATCAGCACTAAGTCTTTCAATATTGGCTGTAAATCTTGCTGCATTTCAATATTTCAGCAATTGCTTTTACTTTGTCTGCTGTGTGCTAATGAATTATTTTTAAAAGCAAGTATTACTATTAAAAACCAACTATTTATAGATAGAAGTTTTCTATAATAATTTCTAATTAAAAGTATTTTTTTACTATTAATAAATCAAAAACATATTATGAGATACTTACATTAAATTCACCAGTCTTTTCCGAAAAGCCTTTAAATTTAGACCAAACAGATGAATTCAAAAGCTGTATTATCCGTGATGAATCAAAGATATCATAAGAATTACAGCGCTTATTAGGAGTGAGTGTTAACTGTACTGTAAGTATATACCATTTTTTGTAAATTTTGTCTACTTGCTTAGAATTTATACAGTAAATTTTTGCTGATTTTCTCGAAATTATGAAAAATAATTTTGGTTATGTTGATATTAATTATAAATGCCCATCGCAAAGTCAAAAACTTTTTAAGTATGCATAAAGAATTAATAGTAAATTTCTACCGTAAGGTAGTTGCCAACCAGCAACAAGCAAAATATCTTGCAAGACACTTACCAAAACGACGCTTAAAGTTAGCAATTGAACAGCTGGCTCATCAAAACAGAGAAGTTCGTTTGGCTGTAATTCATGATTTAGAGCAAATTGCTCAGGATTATCCAAAATTACGTTGGCAAGTTATTGAAAGCCTCAGTAATTTTGTGCGTAATCATGCTGCTTACAGACCTGAAGCAGTAGTCAGGGGCAACTTATTATCAACAATAAGTGCAGAGATTCAAACTGCCCTAACTGTTTTGGGTAGAAGATATACCAATCAATATCCAGACGATGAGCAACTAGATTTAAGTTGTACAGACCTTAGAGGCGCTAACCTTTGTGGCGCTAACCTACAACAAGCAAACCTCTATCAAGTTAATCTTTCACAAGCTAACCTCTGTGGGGCTAACCTTTCTGGAGTAATTTTAAGTGCAGCCAATTTACAAGGAGCTAACCTTGCTGGAGCTAACCTCCAGGAGGCAATTCTGAGTGCAGCTAACTTAGAAGGAGCTAACCTAACTGGGGCAAACTTACATCGAGCAAACCTTTATTTAGCCAAGCTGCACAGGGCAAATATTAAGGATGCGATACTTAGCGAGGCGAACTTGAGAGAAGCAGAATTTCCGGGGATAGATACACTAAGCATGTGACATCCTCTATTGAATTTGGGCTGCTCTGGTCAATAAGTTTGCAAATGCAAGTGACAATTGCATAATTGGTCTACTAAACAATATTAAATCCTTTGAGAGGCTGTAGAATCATTTAAGTCTTCTAGAACATATGCAAATATTAAGCTAAATGCTATACTAGTTTTCCCCATAGTCTAAGTAATAATCCTGACCTATGAGGAATATTTCTGCTATGTCTGCTAACAAGACAGGCGTACTCTCGAAATGGTTGATAGCTACAACAGTTATATTTGCTTTGTCATTGACTTTAATTTTCTTTGCATTGTCCAGTATTCGGGAATTGTCAATTCAACAACAAATTCAATATGGGATTCAAGCATTAACAACTGCTGCAATAATTTTTTTAGGATTGGCAGTAATAATTAATGCTTATTATGGAGCGCAGTGTGCCCAAGCTTTGCATAAAAGTGCGATCGCTGCCGAGAAAAACATTGAAATTGGCATTCAAAATACAAAAATATCTCAAGATAAGCTGATTGCAGAACGTTTTATGAGCGCGATCGCACAGCTTGGGCATGAGAAAATTGAAACCCGCGCAGGTGCAATTTATGCATTAGAGCGAGTCTCGCAGGATTTTCCTGAAGAACACTGGACAATCATGGAAATCCTCACTGCTTTTGTGCGCGAGAATACTTCCATCAAAGAAAAAGAGCAATCAAGGCATGAAGATTCGGCGCTGGCACAGTTTGACAAACACAAAGCTGAGACTTATCGTACACAGCAGCCAGACCTGAATTTTCATCCAGAATCAACAAAAATTCGCACAGATATTCAAGTCGCTCTGACAGTCATCACTAGGCGTAATTCACTGCAAGACCGAGAAAATCAGAAACTGGATTTACGTAATACAGACATCAGAGGAGCAGACTTGCTAGAAGCAAACTTAGAAGGGTTAGATTTGCGTGGTTCTAACCTGTCTGGCGCAGATTTACGTGGTTGCAACTTGATTGGTGCAGACCTTGATGGAGCTAAACTCACTGCTTCTATCCTTTATGAAGCTAACTTGCGGGGAGCAAACCTGCGCGGAGCTAACCTTTGTTGGGCCAACCTCAATCGAGCGAACCTTACAGGAGCAAACCTGCGGGGAGCGAACCTCACGGGAGCAAGTCTGCGTGCAGCCAATTTCCAAGGAGCAAACCTCTATAAAGCCAACTTACAACAGGCAATTTTGAAACTAGCCAACCTCTCTGGAGCAAAGTTATTTTTAGCTAACTTACAAGGAGCAAAGCTTGGTAAAGCCAACTTACAACATACAGGTTTGATTGGAGCTAACCTAAATGGAGCAAATTTGAATGGTGCTAATCTATGTGGCGCTAACTTGAATGCAGCTAAACTCCAGCAGACAGAGGTATATTTTGCCAACCTCTCAGAAGCCAGCTTGACGGAAGCTAATTTATATCGAGCTAACCTCATAGGAGCTAACCTTTCTAGAGCAATCCTTGATCAAGCCAATCTACATGAGGCAAATCTCATGGGAGCTAATCTTTCTGGGGCAAACCTCTGTGATGTCAAATTAGAAGGGGCAATTCTCACAGGAGCCAAAAATCTAGAATTACATCAGATTACAGTAGCACTCGGCGATCGCACAACTCGCCTGCCGGATTATGTCGAAGTACCAACACATTGGCGACAATCCAGCTAAGTTAACATCGCATCAATTAGTTATCTGGGTGCATCTTCCAATTTTGAGATAAGTGCTAGAGTTTTTACCAAAAATATCCATACTAAACTAAATTCAAGAGATAAAAAATAATCTCACAGTAATTTTCAAATGTATTAACATCATTTTGACCTGATGTATAAACTTGCGATCATTAGCATATTTCACTTTAACATCGCTATAAATAAGCAGCAGGGAAGCAGGGCAGAATAATTTGTAGTGGTAAAACAAAGAATTACTATCAATTTACTTATAGCGGATTTCAAGTTAGTAAAGTACACAATTAATTCTCAAAGCCAGGTATTAAGCCTGTTGTAATTCAGAATTATGCTGTGTGTCTGATAGCAAACAGACGCGTTTATAAAGTGATTAGTAAGTGTCTGAGCGAAAGTTGGCATTAAATTCAAAGTAGTAGCTATTAAAATTTGGATAATTATAGTTTGTTCTATTACTTATAAGTAAATATATATAGATTTTAAAGCTGTTAAATTAATGAGGTTAGCAAGTCAGTATTTTCACTGTACTAAAATACTACAACAAATCATACTATGGCATAATCTAATTTACCAAGGAGCCAGAGATGAAGACTAATGATATGTCTTTGATCAAGACAAATGAACTCACTAGTTTGTCTTTGGGGATCACAGTTATATTTATTGTGTCATTAACTCTAATTTTCCTATCCTTTTCAAGTGTTCAGGGGCTAGCAACTGAGCAAAAAATTGAAACTCTAACTAAAGTAATCACAACAATTGCCATATTTGCTTGGGGATTGGCAATTAGCATTAATGCTTACTATACTTCAAGGCTCTCTCTAGCTATAGATCAAAGTGCATTAGCACAAATATCTTCAGGATTAATAGCGTGGGAAAAGCAGAAAGAAGTTAACATTAATTACACAGAAACAAATTCAGAAGATTTTATTAGAGAACGCTTTTCTCAAGCAATAGAACATTTAGGACATGAAAAAATTGAAACGCGATTTGCTGCAATATATGCATTAGAAAGGATTGCCAGAGAATCTTCCAAAGATCATTGGACAATTATGGAAATTCTTGCTGCTTATATCCGAGAACATGCCCCAGTACGCCGGGAAGCTGAGGCTGATTTACAAGAAGTATCAAAAATTCCTACTGATATTCAAATAGCGCTTACAGTCCTTGGCAGACGCAATTCATTACAAGATTTAGCAAATCAAAAGCTAGATTTACGTGATATAGATATCAGTGGCGCAGACCTCATGGAAGCCAACCTTTCTGGAGCTATCCTGATAGGAGCTAATCTGCAATGGGTAAATCTTATAGGAGCCAATCTTTCTGAGGCAAACCTAACGGAAGCCAATCTCTGTGGAGCAGTTCTTTATGAAGCCAACTTAGAAAAGGCAACTCTCCCGGAAGCCAATCTTCAAGAAGCAGTTCTTAGAAAAGTGAATCTATCTAAAGCCGTACTTTATGAAGCTGATTTGGCAGGGGCAATTCTTTATGATGCCAATCTACAAGGAGCAAGTCTTTATAACGCTAACTTGGAAGACGCAATCCTGTGTGACGCCAACTTAGAAGGAGCTAACTTGGAGGGAAGCAACCTTATAGGGGCAAACCTGATTGGAAGTAATTTACAAGGAGCAAAACTGATTGGAGCAAACTTAGAAGGTGTATTACTTAGTACAGCCAATCTACAACAGGCAAATTTATATGAAGCTAACCTACAACAAGCAAACTTTTATGAAGCTAACCTACAACAGGCAATTTTAATTGGAGCTAACTTAGAACAAGCAATCCTCCAGAAAGCCAAAATTTTTGGAGCAGATATGACCAGATCAGAAAACTTAGAACTACAACAACTTGAATTGGCGATTGGCGATCGCACAACCATTCTGCCACAAAATCTTCAACTACCTGAACATTGGTGCCAACAAACAGCTGACCTTTCAACCTCAGAAGCTGAAACTTAAATTAATAGATGTTAAAGGCAATACTTGCAGTTTCTTTGTTGGTAATGGTTAGGGGTTAATTGCTACTCACACATCACTCATTACTGCTTACCTAGTAACCAATGCAAAATACCATCAAAGTTATTGCCTATCCTAGTAGTATGCTTGCCATCAGAACAAAGGATCGTGTTTATCATCCCAACATTTATCATTACGCCAAGTTCTAGCACTGTTTTCACATTGAAATTGATCATCAATCCCAGGAATTGAAGTAGGGTAGCTCTTGGTAAAATTGAAATTTACATCGATATAAGAGATTAGTATTAAAACTGTATAAAATCCAACACTTAGCAGCACAACGGCAAATGGAGCAAATAGTATAATTTTGCACAGTTTTTTGTAATTGAACTTGCTTGTTTCTACATCTAGGCGATCGCACATAACCCTTTTAGATTTTCCAATAGCAGCAATAACAACTTTAAAAAATTGAAATTAAAAAATATTTGCCATTATTCTTGCATTTAAAATAACTTATTTTGGCTATTTTGCCATGTAATACTAATTCAAATTTAGAACTTGAATGTATTTGTAAAATATCCTAAATTACTTGCCATTTTTAAGGTACACTACCCTCGGATATAACGAATAGTCCAGGGTATTATCAGATGATTGACCTTTACACCTTCACCACACCTAACGGGCGTAAGGCTTCGATTATGTTGGAGGAAGTCAAACTGCCCTACAATGTCCACAAAATTGACATTACCAAACAAGAGCAATTTACACCTGAATATATAGCAATTAATCCTAATAGCAAAATTCCGGCGATTATCGACCAAGAAACTGATATCAGAGTTTTTGAATCCGGTGCTATTCTAATTTACTTGGCCGAAAAAACAGGTAAATTATTACCAACAGACCAAAAAGGTCGCTTTCAAGTACTTGAGTGGTTAATGTTCCAAATGGCAGGTGTAGGGCCAATGTTCGGGCAACTCAATCACTTTAAAAAATTTGCGCCAGAAAAGATTGCCTACGCCATTGAACGATATGAAAAGGAAACTTTACGAATTTATGGCGTATTAGATCAACAACTGGCGAACAATGAATTTATCTGCGGTGACTATTCTATTGCCGACGTTGCAACTTATCCTTGGGTAGCAATTTACAATATGCAAGGTTTGACGCTGGACAATCATCCAAATTTGAAACGATGGGTTGAGACTGTAGGTGATCGTCCAGCAGTACAGCGCGGGATGCATATCCCCTAGCGAATCACAGAAATATGGGGAAAGGGGAAGATTAATACCCCAATCCCCCAAATCTTCAGACCCGGTTATAGTTGCAAGTGCGATGTTGATAAATGTCAAAAAGTATTATTGATCGCTTAAATAAAAAATTATGAAACGCCGACAGGTTTTGAACACAGCTGCTTTCGCCACAGCAACTGCTACTACCCTAGCTTCTGGTACTCGAACTGATACAGCCCCTAGTGTTCAAGCTGGCGCCCAACAACATTCCATACGCCCTAATCCCCGAAGGTTACAGTGCATTTCAACATCCTTTAGCTATTAGCCCAAACTTTAGTTCAGTCCGGATAGACAACGCAAAACTAGGGTTTCAATGGTAAGGTGTTTTACCCCTTGCACATTGTCCAACAGTCGTCATGAACTGCGTACACCAGCATGAAAATACTTTTCTTTCCCTTCTGCCCTCCGCCCTCTGCCTTCTGCCTTATTTACAAGTCAGTATCATTCCATTCGCTAGGGCTTCAGTTAACATCTACGAAAGCCGCATATTTCACTCAATTAATTTAAAAACTTTTCTACGCTACGCACAAATATTTCTACACCGATCGCCAAAGCAGTTTCATCAAAATCAAACCGGGGGTGGTGATGGGGATAAGCCAAGTCTTTTGCAGGATTGGCAGAACCTAAAAAGAAATAGCAACCAGGAACGGCTTCTAAAAAGAATGACATATCTTCAGCTGCCATAGTTTGGCATTCGGGCACAATTCCTAAAGGAGTTTCGATGACTTCTTCTGCCACCGATCGCACTAATTCCGCCATACCTGCATCATTAATTACTGGTGAGTAAAGTGACCAATATTCTAAGTCATACTTAGCACCATAGCTCTGGCAAATTCCCGCAATAATCTGCTCGATACGCTGGTAAAAAAAGCCTTTATAAGCAGGGTTAAAGTACCTGACAGTACCACTCATTCTAGCTGTATCAGCAATTACATTCCGCTTGCTACCGGCATGAAGTTCACCCACTGTCACGACTGCCGAATCGATGGGATTGACATTACGCGCCACAATGCTTTGCAAGGCATTAATAACTTGGGCAGAAACTACAACGGCATCAATTGTTTGATG
This sequence comes from Mojavia pulchra JT2-VF2, assembly GCA_019359325.1. Classification (GTDB taxonomy): domain Bacteria; phylum Cyanobacteriota; class Cyanobacteriia; order Cyanobacteriales; family Nostocaceae; genus Mojavia; species Mojavia pulchra. Next base: position 206,802 of record JAHHHN010000002.1, read on the forward strand.
AGGGATGGCCCCATGCCCGCCTTTGCCCAAAATCTTGCAGTTAAAGGACTCTACCGCAGCCATTAATGCTCCACTACGAACACCCACGGTTCCCAATGGCAAATTATTCCATAGGTGTAACCCAATAATCGCATCAACATCAGGGTTTTTTAGTACCCCGGCTTCAATCATTGGCTTTGCGCCGCCGGGCCCTTCTTCCGCAGGCTGAAAAATAATTTTGACAGTGCCGCCAAAATCTTCACGATGCTGACTGAGATAGTAAGCTGTACCTAAGGCGATCGCTGTATGTCCATCATGTCCGCAAGCGTGCATAACTCCATCATGCTGCGAACAGTAGGGCACTTGATTTAGTTCTTGAATTGGCAAAGCATCCATATCTGCCCGAATTGCCAGCACTTTTTCGCTGCCGAGTTTGTTACCTTTAATGATGGCAACAATGCCGGTTTGGGCAATACCAGTTTGATGCTCAATTCCCCATTCTTGTAACTTCTGTGAGATCAACTCAGCTGTTAGTTTTTCTTGAAAACCCAATTCAGGTTGTTGATGCAGTCGCCGCCGCCATTCTACCAGTTGAGGTTGTAGTGAACGGATGGAGAGTCGGACGCCAGATAGGTCAACAGAAGAGGGGTTTGGGAAGGTGGAAACCATTATGCAGAAAAGCTACTTAAACACAGCTAACTTAGGTTATTTTCCCAGTGTGACATCCTCCCCCACTAACCGCAAGCGCACTAGGGAATGTCTTTCCCTCTTCACACAAGGGTGCTTCTACTTGTCTGTGTAGTGAGGGTTCAATCTGATTTGCTTTGATCCGCTTATTTACGCTAGCAGGGGAAAACAGATATTTCCCGAATAATTCCTAAATCTAAATCTGATGCTACTTGAGCCAGTTTATCCAAATCACCAAGGTGATCTAGATAAGGTAAGCAGCCTAAAACAGGGGTATTGGTGAGTGATTGAATCAACTCTGGTGGCGTTAAGTCGGCTATTTCTGCATCCGAACAAGGTTTTAGGCAGTTGAGAACAATACCTTTGAGATTCACCCGCGATTGTTTCGCTAATGCTACATTAGCCACGGCTTGAGCGATCGCACCTAATTTCACTGGCACTACCAAAAGTGTTGGTAAACGCCATTCTCCTGCCAAATCTGCTACTGTTAATTCCTCAGTTACGGGGGAACCTAAGCCGCCTAAAGCTTCTACAAGGACAAAATCACGGCGCGATCGCAAGTTAGACAAAGTTTGCCAGACTACAGCTAAATCTACTTGACGATTTTCCTTGGCGGCTGCGATCGGAGGCGCTAGAGGTGCTTGAAAGTACAACGGTGTAATTTCTTCGGGAGATTGATCCAAAGAAAATAGCTTTTGATACCATTCGCGATCGCCTACTCCCGATTGAATCGGTTTCATGATTCCCCAGCTGCGTTGAGAACAATATTTTTGCCAATAAGCTGCCAAAGCCGTTGTTAAAACAGTTTTGCCAGCATCTGTATCAGTTCCAGTAATCAGTAGTGTGTTCAACAATCTATTTTACAAAAGTGATTATTTTGTTCAGTAAAAGAGCATCAATATCAGTTGATGCTATTAAAAATCATTCAGTCGTCAGTCAAAAGTAATCAATATTTTTGGTGCATTAATTTACCTGTAAATCAGTCTCATACTACTCTGCACTTCTAGCACGACATTAGGCATTTTTTGAATCTAATTTTAACTTCTTGGGTTAAAAAGTGGATTTACCTGTTCGTCGCTAGGTGGGTTATTGAGTTCTTCGTCAGAAGTAGGTGTTGGGGTTGGAGTGGGAGTTTCTGTGGGAATTTCTGTAGGAGTTAGAGTTGGAGTTAGAGTTGGAGTTGGTATGGGAGTCTCTGTAGGAGTTAGAGTTGGAGTTGGTGTAGAAGTTGGTGTGGGCGTCTGCTGGACTGGATTTTCTAATGCAACAGAGAGGGTATAATCACTTTCGGCAATGTCTGGATCTAAGCTTAACTGAATAGTGTAACTACCAGTGCGTGGTAATATTCCTGTGTAGTATATTACTTTATCAGCGCTACTTTCAATTGGTTGTTGATTGGGGCCTAAGACTGTTAGTGAAATACCACTTCCTTGCTCAATATCTGCCGATAATTTAAAACCTTCTGTTCCCAAAAACGTGTACTGAATTAATTGATTTGCTTTTAGAGTATTTTCTACTGTAGTGGTATTAGAAGCTCCCAAATTAAGGCGCTTACTATATATAACAGGTTCATTGCTAGTGGGTGTGGGTGTAGGTGTCAATGTAGTACCACCAGAAATAACTGGTGAAGGAAAAGTTTGTACAGGTGTTTCTGGTGGTGCTTTTGACTGGCTGCGGATAGAACTTACCAAAGCCCAAGAACCGAATCCCGCTAGGATGACTACAGCACTACCAATAGCTCCAATTGCCAGAGGATTATCTAAGATGGAGTTATGATTGTTGGGTGGAATCACAGGCGCAGGTCTGTTGGGTGAAGCTGGGCGTACTGGGTCGGGACGATGACCAACAGCAATTGTCTGTGCATTAGTCAAATTGGGAGCAGGAGTTGGTTGATCGACAGATTGTAATGCTTGGATGACATCAGCTGCACTTTGATAGCGATCGCCTGGTATGTAATTCAACATCCGATTAATAACTTGGGCGAATCGTGGATTAACTCTCGTCCACTGTTGCCAATTCCAAGTAAGTTGGGTTTCATCAAATAAATCAGAGGTTTCTCTACCAGTCAGCAAGACTATGGCTGTGACTGCGAGTGCATACAAATCACTACTAGGATAAGCCCGCCCTGTTTGCATTTGCTCACTGGGAGCGTAGCCTAATTTTCCCACAGTAGTGACTGGCGCTGTGCTAGTTGGGGATTCTAATCTAGTTGCGAGTTCTTTGACCACCCCAAAGTCAATTAATACTGGTTTGGTATCACTATCTCTTAAAATAATATTTTCTGGTGATATATCCCGGTGAATAATTCCTCGACTGTGAATGTGCCCTAACACAGGTAGCAACGAGCGCATCAACTGTAATATTTCTGACTCTGTGAATGTTTGACCAACAGCTTGGCGTTCAGAGAGCATAGTTCGGTAGGTTTTACCTGCAACGTAGTCTTCTACTAAAAACAAGCGCTGGTCTTGCTCAAATCTTTCGCGGAATTTCGGGATTTGCGGATGCTCGATTTGATACAAAATAGCCGCTTCTCGTTGGAAAAGTTCTTGTGTCTTCTCCCAAACAGAAGTTCCTATTGTTGCTGGAATTAATTCTTTAATCGCACAAAGTTCATTAAAGCGCCTCTGGTCTTCTGCTAGATAAGTTCTACCAAATCCTCCCTGTCCGAGAATTTGAATTATGCGATAACGGTTTTGCAGGACAGTGCCAACTGTAATGGGTGGTTGCATAATTGATGAGTTAAGTGTTATGGCAACTTAAAATAAAGTCACCCACAAAGATAAGTCCAAACGGCGACAGACAGTTACTTGCAGCGTTAATTCTACCCTACCCCATACATACGCCCTCGGTTGAGGGTTCTTGGGCAGTCGCGCTCCATACATTTTGTGCAAACTTGGCAAACCCTAAAAGCTTGACTCAGCAATATTGCCTGGCTGGGGCACGGTGCGTAGTTAACTATCGTCTGCAACCCTCACATAAGTGAAGGTTTAAACTCCGTGTGAATGCGTGCAAAGCAAGCCTGATTAAAACTTGCTCAACCCTATTTTTACATTCAGTCCTCAGTACGTAGATATCAAATATAAGAATAAATCACAAATTAACTGTTTCTTTTTCAGTGTTCGACTATATAATATCCCGGAGTAATTTTGCTGAAACTACAAAAATTTTGTTCTTAGCCATAAAATAGGTACGTAGAAGCAGCAATTACCACGCCAAACCAGTGAGATAGAAGGTTTTTTAGCTCAACCTAAAAAATCTGAACAATAAGTCTATCAACTAGACTTGTTGTTCAGTTAAGCTATCAATAGTTTGGTTACTAAAAGTAATCAAAAAATATCAAAGTATAATTAAAAGGAGAAATGTTTTAACTTTTACAGATATTTTTTTACACTATTTCGGTTAAATTTGCTAAATTGCTGATGTTAAGATTGCCATGAATGCACATCGAGGATCTGCTGTGCTCAGTTCTGCAACTTTATCTAAAGTGCAGCCAGTTGCAACAGGGCTGAATGAAAATCATCGCCTGCGGCTGTTTTCTGGCTCTGCCAATGTACAACTGTCTCAAGAAGTCGCTCGTTACCTGGGTATGGACTTAGGGCCAATGATCCGTAAAAGATTTGCGGACGGCGAACTCTATGTTCAAATCCAAGAATCAATTCGCGGCTGTGATGTCTATTTAATCCAGCCATCTTGCCAACCCGTCAATGATCATTTAATGGAATTACTGATTATGGTTGATGCCTGTCGTCGGGCTTCTGCACGACAGGTAACCGCAGTAATTCCTTACTATGGCTATGCTCGCGCTGACCGGAAAACAGCAGGACGAGAGTCAATCACCGCCAAGCTGGTTGCTAACCTGATCACTCAAGCAGGTGCTAACCGCGTTCTGGCAATGGATTTGCACTCGGCCCAAATTCAGGGTTATTTCGACATACCTTTTGATCATGTTTACGGTTCGCCAGTTTTACTAGATTATCTAGCGAGCAAACAACTGCATGACCTTGTAGTTGTTTCCCCCGATGTCGGTGGTGTAGCACGGGCTAGGGCTTTTGCAAAGAAGCTGGACGATGCTCCACTGGCAATTATTGACAAACGCCGTCAAGCTCATAATGTCGCTGAAGTTTTGAACGTCATTGGCGATGTTAAAGGCAAAACGGCAGTTTTGGTGGACGACATGATCGACACTGGTGGCACAATTGCTGCGGGAGCGCGACTGTTGCGTGAAGAAGGAGCACGTCAGGTCTATGCCTGTGCAACTCATGCAGTATTCTCTCCACCTGCGATTGAGCGTTTGTCAAGCGGCTTGTTTGAGGAAGTTATTGTTACCAATACTATTCCCATACCAGAAAGCGATCGCTTTTCGCAACTAGTAGTACTTTCAGTAGCTAATATACTCGGAGAAACCATCTGGCGGATTCACGAAGATAGTTCAGTAAGTAGTATGTTCCGCTAGCAAAAAAAGGACTGTTAGCGCCGTTACAGTTCTGTGTAAACAAGTATGAAGAATGAAGTATGAACTTTTTCAGCTTCATTCTTTATTATTTCTGAGATGCCAACATCTCAACCTCTGAAACTACCCGTTCTAATTCTTCTACAATCGCAGTTGGTCTTGTTTTATTGAATGTCTCGATTAGTGCCCGATAATACCAAAGAGTACCTTCTTTACCCCCCTGGAAGCGCTCCCAAAGTGATTCGCCTAAGACGCGATAATCTTTGAGAATAGACCGGGCGTTGTAGAGTTTATCAGCAGCTGACACAAGCAGCACTGATGATGAGGCAGTGGGAATATGGGCAATATAAGCTTCTTTGCGCTGTCGCCAAGGCGGTTTAGGTGTAGTGTCAGAGTCAGTACACCCATCTACAATAGCAGTCACATTGTCCCCAAAACGCCGACGAATTTCTTCCCTAGTCGCAGCGCCACCTTGGTCTTCTATCGCATCGTGTAACAGGGCCCCTATAGCTTCATCTTCATTCGCTCCATATTCCAAAGCTATACTAGCTACGCCTAATAAGTGAGCAATGTAAGGGACACCAGAACCTTTACGCACTTGCTGGGCGTGGAGTTCGGTGGCGTAGGTTAGAGCTGCGGTAAAGCGATCAGAAAGCATTGTATTTAAATAATCATCTTAATAATCGCACTCTAGCGGAAAATTGAGGCGATCGCATCAAGCAAACCGCCAAGTTGCTGAGGATGCCGCGCGCGTAGGAGATTCAGCTTAGAATTGAAGTGTCTATCAAGCTTGCCCTAGCATTATGAACAGCGAAAATATTTGCACAAGCCCCTTGCATAGCTTAATGAACTGAATTTCGTCCTCACTGAATTACATATACACTCTTTTTTACAGAATGAAGTTAACGGTCAAAGCTCCTTGAACGTTATACTAGTATTTTTGAACTAGCCTGAAGAATAACACACCTTAAGCTGAGAGTCATACAAGTGTAGAACTACATCTATCTTGGCTCTTGTAATTAATATTCTGGCTTTGTGGTAAGAAAGCACTTTCAATTCAAAATGAAAATTTTTCTGTTTTGGATAACCTTTACACTTCCAACAACAGAAATGTTTTATTGTCTAATTAGAAAGCGACCAGATATTAAACTCCAGCAATGCATTTGCAGATATTAGTAAAAACTGGACATTAATATTTTATTTCTTTTGAATATAGATTAATAATTTTATACAATTCTCCATGAAGATGCGCTTAATATTACAAAGCGAACCGCCAAGAACGCAAAGAGCGCCAAGGAACAGAGGAACCTCATTTAGTGTAAGTTTATATAAGAGCAGTATTAATCTAATCCATACATAAAAACCATTCTTCATATTATATAAGTTTATTTGAAAATATTGAAATCAGAAGGTTTTTGGGGATGAGTCTCAATAGCTTTATTTCAGCGTGTTTTAGCTATTATAATTTACATTAAATGTTGCAGTTGGATCTCTATAAACTCGAAAATAAAAAATAATTGACACTTTGGCTTTACCAGTGGCGGTAGAAAACTCAATTTCATAGTTTTTGAGCTTACTACCATTAGCAAAAATCAAATATGCTTGAAACCTTTGCCTTTGCATGGTCAAATGAATATGATTCCATAACTAGATTAGATTCTCGTTAACCTATGAAAAAACCTGTTGCGCTGACAACGACATTTTTCGCCACTTGTACTATGCTGCTAACGGCGTGTGGTGGAGCTAACACGAATACGAATTCTGTAAGTAATACCTCAAATCAGGCTACAACTAACGCCACTGCAACCACGACTACATCTAGTACAATTCCTATCGGTATTGCTGTTGCTCAAACTAGCAACGTAGCCTTACTCGGACAAGAACAAGTTGCTGGAGCTAAAATTGCCGAAAAATATTTTAATGACAAGGGTGGTATTAACGGTACTCCGATTAAATTGGTGTTTCAAGATACTAGTGGTGATGAAGCCGGAGCAATTAACGCCTTTCAAAGTTTAATTAATAAAGATAAGGTGATTGGTATTGTTGGCCCCACTTTGTCACAGCAAGCTTTTAGTGCTGATCCCGTTGCTGAACGTGCAAAAGTACCAGTAGTTGGGCCATCGAATACTGCCAATAAAATTCCTGAAATTGGTGAATATGTGGCTCGTGTTTCAGCACCTGTTTCTGTTGTTGCACCTAATTCGGTGAGAGCAGCACTCAAACTGAATCCTGCTATTAAAAAAGTTGCTGTTTTTTACGCTCAAAATGATGCTTTTAGTAAGTCAGAAACAGAAATTTTTCAAAAAACTGTTAAGGATCAGGGTCTGGAATTGGTAACAGTACAAAAGTTTCAAACTAGCGATACAGACTTTCAAAGCCAAGCGACAAATGCTATTAACCTCAAACCAGATTTAGTGATTATTTCTGGTTTAGCTGCTGATGGAGGTAACTTAGTAAGACAATTGCGAGAATTAGGATATCAAGGCTTAATTGTCGGTGGTAATGGCCTAAATACTTCAAACATTTTGCCAGTTTGTAAGGCTTTTTGTGATGGCGTACTCATTGCTCAAGCTTACAGCCCAGAGCATCCAGGTGAGATTAATGCTACATTTCGCAAAGCTTACGCTGACCAATACAAAAAAGAACCACCCCAATTTACCGCCCAAGCTTTTGCAGCAGTTCAAGTTTATGTCGAAGCACTTCAAGCTTTGGATAAAAAGAATAAAGTTAGTCAGTTAGCATTGCCACAATTGCGAACTGAATTGAACAAACAGCTACTAACGGGGAAATACAATACACCACTGGGTGAAATTGGTTTTACTCCAGAAGGTGAGGTTGTCCAAAAAGATTTTTATGTAGCTCAAATCAAAATGGACAAAGATGGCAGCCAAGGTAAGTTTACATTTTTAAAATAGTTGCGATTATGAGTTTCAATTTGTTTTTGCAACAATTTTTAAATGGATTATCTATTGGCAGCGTTTATGCGATTTTTGCTTTGGGATATACTCTCGTTTATTCTATTTTAGGCATCATTAATTTAGCTCATGGTGCAATATTTGCTCTGGGAGCTTATTTCACTTATGCACTTATGGGTGGTACATTTGGCTTTAATGGCTTGCTAGCTAATGCAACACTACCTATAAAATTACCATTTGCGATCGCCTTAATTTTAGGAAGTAGCTTGGCAGGATTGGTTGGCGTAGCTATGGAACGCATTGCTTTCCAGCCTCTGCGCCGTAAAGGATCTGATCCTTTGTTAACGGTTGTTTCCAGCTTGGGTGTGGCGGTGGTAATTGTTAACTTAATTCAGTATTTAGTAGGCGCAGAAAGTTACACATTTCCAGCAGGTGCTTACGGCAATTTACCGCCTGCAATTAACTTTGGTAATCCACAAAACCCAATTCCCATTCGCAGCGTACAGATAGTAATTTTTGCCGTATCTGTAGTGATTGTGGCAATACTTACCTATTTTATTAACCGCACTAAATATGGTAAGGCAATGCAGGCGATCGCAGAAGATCCAATTACTGCTAGTTTGTTAGGAATTAACACTGATGGCTTTATTGTGCTGACATTTTTCCTCAGCAGTTTTTTAGCAGGATTAGCCGGAACTTTAGTCGCCTCTAGTGTCAGCATTGCTGGCCCATACTTTGGTATTGCTTTTGGGTTGAGGGGTTTAGCGGTGATTGTCTTGGGTGGTTTAGGTAGTATTCCCGGTGCGGTTTTAGGAGGCTTTGTCATTGGGTTAGCAGAGGCGTTTGTACCGAGTGAATACTCTGCTTATAAAGATGCAGTAGCCTTTGGAATACTATTTATTATGCTGATAGTTAGACCTCAAGGTTTGCTAGGACGGCGCTTTGTACAGAAGGTGTAAACAATTCAAAATTCAAAATTCAAAATCAACAGAAGCAGGGAAGGGACTGTTCACTAAAACAAAAATATAGTGGTTTGCGAAAAATATACGTAGGGTGGGCATTGCCCACCCTACTAACACACATTAAAAATGTAAAATTTAGCATCTAATTTATCGCTCTATGGCAGACTTTTTCACTACTTACGGTGCAATTATTGTCTCAATGGTACTAGGGGCGTTGCTGGGTTTATCACTATATTTACCGTTGATGGCTGGGCAATTATCTTTGGCTAGCCCTGGATTTTATGCAGTGGGTGGATATATTGCAGCAATTTTATCTACTACAGTTTTTACCACACCTACTAGTAATTATTTTCCGATACCCTTGCTGCTTTTAGAAATGCTAATTGCGGGGATTGTTTGCGGATTTTTGGGTATAGCCGTAGGAATTCCAGTATTAAGATTGCGAGGAATTTATTTAGCGATCGCTACTATTGCTTTTATAGAAGTTCTCCGCGTTGTTTGTCTCAATTTGGAAATTACAGGCGGTGCTATTGGAATTCCTAACATTCCTCAACCTTTCCAAACACAAATTGAATATTTGTGGATTGCTTTGCCTTTACTTCTAATTGCTATGGTATTGTTTTACCGTCTAGAACGTATCCGCGTAGGCAGAGCATTTATCGCTATTAGAGAGGATGAATTAGCAGCAGGTTCAATGGGAATTAATCCAACTTACTACAAAGTTTTAGCATTCACATTAGGAGCCATTCTTGCAGGGGTAGTAGGAGCAATCAGCGCCCACTTTCTCAATACCTGGAATGCTCGCCAAGGTACTTTTGATGCTAGTATTATTTACTTAACTTTTGTATTGATTGGGGGTTCGAGAACTTTTTTAGGTTCGGTAGTAGGAGGTATGGTATTTACAGCTTTACCAGAAATTTTGCGAAACTTAGCTGATACAGGTGGATTACCTACTTGGTTAGCACAATTTCTGCGAGATGGAAGATTAATTATTTTTGGTTTATTAATAGTAGTAGGGACAATATTTTTTCCTCAAGGTTTAGTCACTCCCGATATTTTTAAAAGACGTAAAATTAAAGTTAGGCAAAATAGTCAATTTAAAAACTGAACTATTTATATGAATATGCGAATCTAAAAAAATGTCGTACAGCATCCAAGAAATTAATAATAGTACAGTTTTAGAAGCTAAAGGCTTGACTCGCCGCTTTGGGGGGCTGGTAGCAGTCAATAATGTATCATTTGATGTCAAAAAACATGAAATTTTTGGGTTGATTGGCCCTAACGGTGCTGGCAAAACTACACTGTTTAATTTGATGACAGCTTTGATTCCGCCTTCTGGGGGACAGCTAATTTATCAAGGTAAAGAAATTTCTCAACTACGTCCTTATCAAATTGCAGGCTTAGGTATTGCTCGTACTTTTCAAAATATCCGCTTGTTTGGCGAATTATCAGCATTAGAAAATGTGATTATTGGGGGGCATTTGCATACTAAAACTGGTATGCTTAAAGGAGTTTTAGGCTTGAGGTCAGCTCTTAAAGAAGAATATAACAGTAGGCAAAGAGCTTTAGAGCTATTACACTTAGTAGGCTTGAGCGATCGCACAGAAGAAAAAGCCAAGAATTTTGCCTACGGTGACCAACGACGCTTAGAAATTGCTCGCGCCCTAGCCCTAAAACCGCAAATTTTACTCCTCGATGAACCTGCGGCGGGTATGAATCCCAGTGAAAAACAGCAACTTAGCGAATTTATTCGTAATCTCAGGGAAAGCTTTAACTTAACGATCATCCTGATTGAGCATCATGTACCCTTAGTTATGGGTTTGTGTGATCGCATTGCTGTTTTAGATTTTGGTCAATTGATTGCTTTGGGTAAACCATCTGTTGTCAGGGATGACCCAGCTGTAATTGAAGCTTATTTGGGAAATGCATAAGGATTTTAACCGCCGATGAACGCCGATGAACGCCGATATTTAAATGATAAAGAAGATTTTACGATTTTAGAAATTGAAAATCTGGATGTTAATTATGGCGGTATTCAAGCTCTTAAAAATATCAATTTAAAAATTCAAAAAGGTGAAGTAGTTACTCTCATCGGTGCTAATGGCGCTGGTAAAACTACTACTCTCCGCGCTATATCTAAAATAGTCACTCCTAAAAGTGGCAAAATTATTTATCATGGTCGCAATATTAACCGTTGCCAAGTTCACGAAATCGTCAACCTTGGGATCGCTCATTGTCCTGAAGGACGTAGAGTATTAGCACGGCAAACAGTTTTAGATAATTTATTATTAGGTGCTTATATCCGCAACGATCAAACTCAAATTAAAGCAGATATTCAACGTCAATATGAGCTATTTCCACGTTTGGAACAAAGACGCAATCAACTAGCAGGAACTCTCAGCGGTGGTGAACAACAAATGCTAGCGATCGCTCGTGCTTTAATGAGTAAACCAAAACTGTTACTTTTAGATGAGCCTAGCTTAGGTTTAGCACCTGCGATCGTCCGGGAAATTTTTACTATTATTGAAAATCTCCGAGCTACGGGGGTAACGATTTTATTAGTTGAACAAAACGCGAACTTAGCTCTACAAATTGCAGATCGAGGATATGTTCTAGAGGCTGGTTCTATCACTTTAACAGGTGCAGCATCAGAATTAATTATTGATGAGCGAGTTAAGAAAGCTTATTTAGGTTAATTATCAAAACTAAGGAGGTGCAAACAAATGGTCAAGTCAGCAACCCGTCCTCTGACTTTGGAGGAGTTTTTAAAACTCCCAGAAACAAAGCCAGCTAGTGAATATATTAATGGACAAATTATTCAAAAACCTATGCCTCAAGGAAAGCACAGTAAATTACAGAGTAAGCTGGTTACTGCCATCAATGAAGTAGTTGAGATTGAAAAAATCGCCTTTGCGTTTACAGAATTACGGTGTACCTTTGGCGGACGTTCGATTGTCCCAGATGTCGCTGTATTTGCTTGGGAAAGAATTCCTTTAGATGAACGTGGAGATGTAGCGAATGTTTTTGAGGCTTCTCCAGACTGGACAATTGAAATTCTCTCACCCGATCAAAGGCAGACGAAAGTAACTGGAAATATTTTGCATTGTCTCAAGCATGGAACTAAATTAGGCTGGCTGCTTGATCCAGATGAGCGATCAGTTTTAGTTTATCCGCCAAAACAACAACCAGAACTTTTACAAGCAGAACAGGAAATATTACCAGTTCCCGATTTAGTCAGTAATTTGCAATTGACTGTAGGACAACTATTTGGATGGTTAAAGCTTTAGGCTAATAGAAGCTTGTAATAGCTAAACAAACTATTAAACCAGTAATTTATTACAAAACATCACAATTTTTATCATATATTTAGATTTGCAGCCTGCTTTTTGGGCGTCTATTTTCGTATAGATGCGGAATTCTATTCGCTGGAATATCTAAAGCTATGAGTCAAATCATCTGGATCGCAAGACACGCCAACCGCCTCGACTTTGTAAACCCTGATTGGTTTCTCACTGCTGAACGACGCTACGATCCACCCATATCTGATGATGGTGTTGTGCAGGCACAGCAGTTAGCTAAACGCTTGCAACGAGAAAAGATTGCTCATATTTTCGCTTCCCCCTTTCTGCGAACAGTACAAACGGCGAACGCAGTCGCAGAAGTGCTAGATTTACCTATTAAATTAGAAACTGGTTTGAGCGAATGGCTTAATCCCGCTTGGATGACAGAAGAACCAGAAAGGCTTTCAACCCCAGCATTAGCAGAATTATTCCCCAGAATTGATCTAAGCTACACTCCGCGCATTGCAGCTAAATACCCCGAAACGCAAGAACAAGTGCGGGAACGTTCTGGACAAACGGCTAGATGTCTGGCGGCTGAATTCTACCCAGAGAACATTTTGCTGGTAGGACATGGTGCTTCTGTACTAGGGGCGGCTATGGGGTTAGTAGGGGAAATTGCCAAAACCGAAGTTAAAGCTTCTTTATGTTCTTTGGTCAAAGTGGTGCTTCAAGAATCAGAATGGTTATTAGAACTCAAAGGAGATACTTCTCATTTAAATCAAATCGAGGAAGTAATTCGATTTGTTTAAACCTCTGATAGGTATTTTGAATTGTAGCTTCCAGTAATCTGGATACATTGCTATGACTCAAGAAAGTAACTAATTTACCAATAAGTTGTATGAAATATTTACTAGCAGGAGATATCGGTGGTACGAAAACTATTCTGCGATTGGTTGAGCCATCAAGCTCACCAAATTTACGTACTATTTACGAAGAAAGTTTCCACAGTAAAGATTTTCCTGATTTGGTGCCGATAGTCCAACAGTTTTTGATCAAAGCTAAGGCATCAACGCCAGACAAAGCTTGTTTTGCGATCGCAGGCCCCGTGATTAACAATACTGCCAAACTGACCAATTTGGCTTGGTATCTGGATTATGAACGTCTACAACAAGAACTGGGCATAGCTTCTGTTTCTTTAATCAATGACTTTGCTGCCGTTGGGCATGGTATTTTTGGCTTAACCAGCAAAAATTTGCTGACTTTGCAAGCAGGTAAACTCAAACCCGAAGCCCCCATTGCCGTTATCGGTGCTGGAACTGGCTTAGGACAAGGATTTTTAATTAAGCAGAAAGACCACTATCAAGTCTTTCCTTCTGAAGGCGGACACGCTGACTTTGCTGCGCGTAACGAGTTGGAATTTCTGCTTTTAAAATACCTCATGGATAAACATGATATCCAGCGGGTTTCTGTAGAAAGAGTAGTTTCTGGGCAAGGCATTATCGCAATTTACCAATTTCTGCGCGATCGCAAAATTGCTGTCGAATCACCAGACATCGCCCACATTGTGAGAATCTGGGAACAAGAGGCCGGACAACAAGAGAAAAGCGTCGATCCTGCTGCTGCTATTGGTACTGCTGCATTGCAAGAACGCGATCGCCTTTGCGAACAAACTATGCAAATGTTTGTAGAAGCGTATGGTGCAGAAGCCGGAAATCTTGCCATCAAACTCCTACCTTACGGGGGACTATACATTGCTGGTGGTATTGCTCCTAAAATACTCCCATTAATGCAACAAAGCAGTTTCCTACTGAATTTCACCCAAAAAGGTCGGATGCGTTCTCTTCTCGAAGAAATACCCGTATATATTATTCTCAATCAACAAGTCGGGCTAATTGGTGCTGCTTTGTATGCTGCTAGGTTATAACAGCTGGCATCAGTAATAGCAGCATCGTTAAATGCAAAAACTATGACACTCAGAGGCTTGTTGTCGTTAATTGTTGCCACTTGTGTATGCAGTGGAACTGTACTGGTTGAGGCAAGTCAACCCAAGCGTCCGGTTTCTCCAGCTAAACCAAAAGTTACTCAAATCAAACCGAAAGTTACTCAAGCTAAACCAAAAGTTACTCAACCAGTACAGCCCAAATGGAAGTTGTTCACAGCACCAGATGGGCGCTTTAGTGTTTTGATGCCCGGAGTACCCATACGCAATACTCAATCGCAAAAAACTTACATGGGGGAAGTTAACTTAGAACTATTTGTAGCGCAACCACCAAAACAAGAAGTAGCTTATGTGGTTGTTTACAATGAATTTCCTCATGATTATGCTCAAATGACAGACCCCCAAGCAATACTGAATAATGCACGGGATCTAGCTTTAATGACCACGAAGAGCAATTTAATTAGGCAGCGAAATATTCGTAGTACCAATGGTCATCTTGGCAAAGAAATTGAGTACGTCAATTCTGCTGGAAAAGTCACTAAAACTAGAATGTTTTTTGCCCAAGGGCGCTTATATCAAGTAATGGCTATAACTAGTAAAAAGCAGCACAAGAGTTTAGCTAAAACCATTACAGGATATTTAAATTCTTTCCATGTGGTTTTGAAAGCTTGAGGCTGAAGCAACCTCTGATATATTATTTGTTGAATTAATCAAAATTCCTTGTAACCCTACCCCTAAGAATTTGGCAAAAGCCAAAAACTGGGTGGGGTATTTTATAGCTGTTTTCTACTGGGTATGTTTATTGGTTGTTTTCGCCTCAAAGCACTGCTACTCCAGACAAACACTGTTATCAAGTCTGAAAACATCAGGACACAACGAACTAGACTCTGTTAAAATGCAGAATTGTGGCATTCGCTTTCAGTCTTGGCGTTTACTGCTCAGAACCCCTTCAAACCATCCGTCCGCCTCAAACTGATGCCGCCACTGGCGACAGACCGATGTTAATTCTGGAGTTTTATGTCTTTTTCTAATCTCGGCTTGTCCAATGAAATTATCCGTGCTGTCACCGAGCGAGGGTACACCAAACCTACACCAATCCAGACGCAGGCGATTCCTGCCATCTTGTCGGGTGGGGATTTGCTAGCTGGTGCCCAAACCGGGACTGGAAAGACTGCCAGTTTCACCCTGCCGCTACTGCATCGGTTGTCGTCCGACAGCGTTAAAAGCACATCTAATGGATGCTCGCCGATCCGGGCGCTGATTCTCACCCCGACTCGTGAACTCGCTGCACAGGTGGCCGAGAGCGTGCATGAGTACGGCAAGTATTTAAAGTTGAACACGATGGTGATGTACGGCGGGGTCAGCATTAATCCGCAAAAACGGCTTTTGAAGGGTCGGGTAGATATTTTGGTCGCTACCCCAGGGCGGCTGCTAGACCATGTGCAACAGGGCACGGTGAACCTGTCAAATATTGAGGTTTTGGTGCTGGATGAAGCAGATCGGATGTTGGACATGGGTTTTATTCGTGATATCCGTCGCATTCTCTCGCTCCTACCCAAACAGCGACAAAACTTGCTATTCTTTGCAACCTTCTCAGACAAAATCAAGGCACTCGCTGCTGGGCTGCTGAATCGCCCGAAGATGATCGAGGTAGCACGCCGCAACGTTACCGCCGATACAGTGGCACAAAAAGTCTACAAAATAGACCGTGACAGGAAGCGTCAATTACTTGCTCACCTGATTCGGCAAGATAACTGGTACCAAGTGCTAGTGTTCACCCGCACGAAGTATGGTGCTGACCGTCTGGTGAAGCAGTTGGCTGAAGAGCGCATTCAAGCATTGGCGATCCACGGTAATAAGAGCCAATCGGCGCGTACCCATGCTCTGGCGAAGTTCAAGAACGGCACTTTACAGGTACTAGTAGCAACCGACATTGCAGCGCGTGGTCTCGACATCAGCGAACTGCCCCATGTGGTCAACTTCGATCTACCCAATGTCCCAGAGGATTATGTTCATCGCATTGGTCGCACTGGCCGCGCTGGCGCGTCAGGTGAAGCTATCTCACTTGTGTGCGCCGATGAATACGATCTGTTGGCAGATATTGAAAAACTGATTGAACAGCGCTTGCCTTTTGAAGTGGTTGCTAGCTTTGGAGCTAATTCCCACACCAAGTCCGAACCAATTTTAGATGAACGCAAGCACAGACCTCAAGCTAGCAAGCGTCCGGCTCACTCTACTGCTAAACCGCTGCCACAAAAATCAGCTAAACAATCAGCGCCACGAACCCTAACAGGTGGCAAAAAGTCCGATGCTCGTCCTGACGCATCACGCCGTCGGGCTAATCGCTCACGTTGATCCATCATACCGTTTCACTTTAAGTTTGATACAAATAGGTCGCAGGGGGCAGGGAGCAGGGGGAAAGAATGAAAAACCAATGATTTGTATCAGGATTTTCTTGAAATGGTATCAGTACTACGAATACCAATCACGACTGAGTTTCTTTAGAAAATACGGAAATCTTTCTTTCAGCTTGCGGAATGTAAAAGAAACAGGGAAAGTGATTTCCCTGCTGACTCTAATGAAGTCTTTTAAAGCCTGACGGCGTTTCTAAATATTTGCCTGCTGGCGTTGATAAAGTGACCAGTACAAACCCTTTTGTTGTAACAATTGTGCGTGAGTGCCACGTTCCGCAATTACGCCTTGCTCCATCACCAAAATCAAGTCCGCTCGTTTGAGAGGAGCAAAGCGGTGGGCGATGAGAAATACGGTGCGGTTGGCAGAGATTTTTTGCAGGTTTTGCAAAACTTGCTGTTCAGTTTCACTATCTAAAGCACTGGTAGCTTCATCCAAAATTAAAATCGGTGCTGAGGAGAGAAATAACCGCGCTAAGGCAATACGTTGTCTCTGTCCTCCAGATAAGGCTGTGCCGCGTTCGCCGACATTGCTTTCATAACCGTAAGGCAATTGACTGATGAAATCATGAGCCACAGCTAACCTTGCAGCTTCTACTACTTGCTCTGCGGTAATATCAGGATTCCCAAGGGTGATATTTTCTAAAATTGAACCGTTGAACAAAAAGTCTTCTTGTAAAACTACGCCAATTTGTTGCCGCAGTGAAGCTAAATCGGCACTTTTAATATCAAATCCATCTATGAGGATGCGTCCTGATTCTATTTGATAGAGGCGTTGTAATAATTTAGAAAGGGTGCTTTTACCAGAACCGCTGCGTCCCACAATGCCAACAAATTGTCCTGGTTCGACGTTAAAAGATATACCTCGAAGAACGGGTTCTGTATTTGCTTGGTAGCGGAAAAAGACTTGCTCGAATGTTACTTGACCCTTGAGAGATGGTAAAACTAAACCTGTGCCAGGTTCCGCTTCTGGGGCGACGTTGAGAATATCACCAATGCGATCTACAGATAGTAGAACTTGTTGCAGATTTTGCCACAACTGCACTAAGCGCAAAAGTGGCCCTGTGACTCTTCCTGATAACATTTGAAAAGCTACAAGCTGACCGATGGTGAGTTTCTGTTCAATGACTAACTTGGCTCCAAACCAGAGAATTAGCAAGATGGAAAAATTGGTGAGAAAGTCACCGATATTGCTGCTGATGTTGGAGGTGGTAGAGGCTTTAAAACTTGTGCGAATGAAGCGAGCAAATAAGCCTTCCCAGCGATCGCGTGCTACTGGTTCTGCTGCATGGGCTTTTACCGAGTGAATCCCCGTGACTGTCTCAACTAGAAATGATTGACTATCAGCACTGCGGTTAAAAGTTTCGTTGAGCCAATTACGCAGAATTGGTGTGGCAACTATCGTTAACGTAGCAAACAACGGCAACACTGCCAATGCCACAAAGGTGAGAGGAATATTGTAATAAAACATCAATGCTAGATACACCACAGCAAAGATGCTATCTAAAATTACAGTTAATGCTGTACCTGTAAGAAACTGGCGAATTTGTTCGAGTTCTTGAACTCTGGCTACTGTGTCTCCAACGCGCCGTGATTCAAAATAAGCTAAAGGCAGCCGCATTAAGTGGCGAAATAGCTGTGCTGATAAACTTAAATCTAAACGCCTAGCTGTATGGGTAAAGATAAATAAGCGCAGGATGCCGAGTACAGCTTCAAATATAGCTACCAGTAAAAGTGCGATCGCCATGACATCAAGAGTTGGCAAACTCTCTTGCACCATTACTTTGTCTATGACGACTTGAGTAATTAGCGGTGTCGTTAAACCCAACAGCTGCAACGTCAAAGACGCTAGTAAGACTTCGCCTAATAATTCTCGGTACTTCCAAACTGCTGGTGTAAACCAACCCAAGTTAAATTTTTCTTGCTTGGAGATCAATTCTACTTGCCATATCTGCCCATCCCAAGCAGCTTCAACCACCGATTGGGGAAGTTTTTCGCAAATATGATCGGGATTTAAGGGATTGGCGATAATGAGGCGATCGCCTTTAATTCCATACGCCACCACCCAAGAGGAAGTCGCAAGTGTGTCCGAATTCCACTGTAATAAGGCTGGAAATGACAACTGCCGCAAATCACTCCAATTCATTTGCAACCGCTGCAACACTAAGCCTAATTTTTCTGCTGCTTCCACAACATTTTTCGGGCGTTCTCCCCTCAGTTGGCGTTGCACCCATTCTAGTTTCACAGCATTATTCAAATATTGCGCCACCATTGTCAAACAGGCGGCAGCTGTATTCCTGCTAGTAACAAAAGGATAACCTGTGATTTCTGATGAGGGGGATTGGGGATTGGGGATTGGGGACTGGGGATTGGGGATTGGGGATTGGGAACTGGGAAACTCGTGGCCCCCTGTGGGGATAAGAGATAATGGAGACTGGGGATTGGGGATTGGGGACTGGGAATTGAGAAACTCGTGGTCTTCTCTGGGGATAACGGGTAATGGGAATTGGGAGAATGTTTCTCGATTTCCCTCAATCTCTCCCTCCTGCTGTGAACCTTGCCAGAAGCTTTCAATTTGTGGTGTTGAAAATTCCATCCACAGTACAGTATCCCAGCAGACTACTATTACTTCTTTACTAGCAGCTACAGCCTTGCAATCTGTAGAGAACTTTTGTAAGTCGCCAAACCAATCTCCTGCTTGTAGAGATGCCAATGGTTTGCCAACACTTTCTTGAGGTAGCAATGGCTGTGCCGATTTGTAGCGTCTATCGTCTCGCAAGCGGACTTTACCAGTAATGATTAAAAACTGGTAACCTCCGACTTGGTTTGACCAGATTTTCTCACCAAGACTGTACCGACGAATTTCTGCGAGATTTCGCAATCGGGATTGTTGTTCGGGACTAAGCCAGGATAGCGGCGGTTGATTCCACGGTACAGAAGCTAGCACGTTTACTCTTAAAGATTGATTATCCAGAATTAGCTCACTTGTAGTTTGACTGTCAGCTTGTGAATTTTCTCGGCTAGCCATTTCTCAAACAACTCATTTTTTAGTGCTTGCTTTAGTTGAGTATCTTCTAAAGACGCTGGTAGAAATTGTTCTACT
Organism: Mojavia pulchra JT2-VF2; assembly: GCA_019359325.1. Classification (GTDB taxonomy): domain Bacteria; phylum Cyanobacteriota; class Cyanobacteriia; order Cyanobacteriales; family Nostocaceae; genus Mojavia; species Mojavia pulchra. The sequence goes on from JAHHHN010000002.1 coordinate 226,529, forward strand.
CGAAACAAACCATAACGTCCTTCTTGTTCAGGGGTTGCGGGAACGAGTTCTATTGGCCCTATCAATTGCCCAGGACTTGCTGCATCAACAGCTGCCCTTAATATATCTGGCATTGTTCCGCGGCTAATTGGCCCCATCATGCCATTGACAATCCGATCATCGGCTAGCGAATACTCTTGGGCTAATTGCTCAAAGCTGCCTCCCTCCTCGATTTGGGTTTGTAGTTCCTCACTCAGCTCATGATTATCAACAACAATTCGAGACAGTACCACCCGATCCAGAAAAATTTTACGTTCAATGAAATATTCTGGAAGTTTTGGTTCTGTAACTACAGCTTTCAGTTTTTCTAATTTAAAACCTAAAGTAATTGATGAGTAAAAGGTAGGATAATCTGTACCATTTTTCTTTAACCATTCTTGAAAAACTTGGGGATCAGTCAGTTGATTTTTGAGCCGAAAATCAATAATTGTCTGTTCGGTTATAGCCGGACTAATTTCGATATCGTCTCGCATTCTGATTTCTTGCTCAATTACGTACTGGCGAAGAATATCGCTAATAAACTGTGTTAATTTGCCAGAGGCTTGCAGATATTTTACTGCCTGTTCAATAGAAATTGGTTGGTTATCTACAGCTAAAAATGATAAAGATTCCATAAATTAAATATGTGGTGAAAATATTAGTAGATTATACGAGCATTAATGTAATGCCTAGAATTTCTAGATTAAAAATAATAAATATCTCATAAATTTAAGTTTAAAAAAGTATTTAATAAATCAATTTTATATTTATTAAAATTATTTAGCGATAGAGCAATTGCCAAGTTCACCTGCTGCACAGGAGTATAAAAAGCCTAAAAATACTGAAGATATTTTTGATGAGCAAACATCAAGCTATAATACTTGTCCATGCCCAGGCAAGTAGCATAGCTGCGATCGCACCGATTAATGTATTCAAAATATTTACCACTTCATTGGTCAGCCAAGTATATTTAGATTGCAGTGTTGCCCCAATTACACTTTCTAGACTAGTGGCAATCAACGCTGCGATCGCACACCAAGCGATCCCTAACAGATTAATCAAACCAACTCCCCAACCAAGTAAAGCGATCGCAAGTGAACCCACCACACCAGCTAAGGTTCCCTCTAAGCTAACTGCACCTTCTGTACCACGCGGAACTGGTTGCAGTGTAGTAATCAAAAAGGTTCGTTTACCGTAGGCTTTACCAACTTCGCTAGCACAAGTATCAGAAAGCTTTGTGCTAAAACTCGCTACATAGCCCAACAATAATAGGGACTGGAGGCTGAGTACTAGGGACTGAGTAATAGGAGCAAATAATCCCAAATTTATCATTCCTACTCCTACAGCACACAGCGCCGCAATCAAAGCAGAACCCCAGACATTCTCTGGGCCTCTTGCACCAGAACGCTTTTCAGCAATTCCTTCCGCTTCCTTTTGTGCTATGCCAATGCGCGTCACTCCTGAACCAACCAGAAAATAAAACCCTACCACTAAATATCCTTGCCAACCCAATGTTCCCCAAACCAGTACGCCCAGCAACCAGGCGTGGAATATTCCAGCTGGGGTAAGCAGCTTTTTAGGAGCAATCCACACTAAACCCAACAAAATTGCGTTTAATCCGACTCCCACCAACCAAGGATTTGCAGAATCTATCGAAGAGAACATCAGCAATACATCACGAGTAGTTTTGCTTGAATATCAACAGAATAACGAATTTAGCACTTTGCTGCTTGATCCCCTCCACCCTATGATCCTAGACTTACATATATTCTCGCCTCTTTCCGGATAAAGCTAGAGGGGTCTGGGCAAGACAAGGCAAAACTTTTATTCATCGGCACTAGTGAAGAGAGTATGGTTAGCCAATGAATACATTTTCATAGCATTCGTTAAAGACGTTGATGCAGGCGATCGCCCTTGCCTCTTAAATGATGAAATTTGCAGTAATTATCAAAGGTCAAGTATAAAATTATAAATTTATTAGGTGTTAATCCAATAATAACCAGAAGTATATATGCAAGCTGGCTGGCTATCATCCGTGCTGAAGAGAATAAATTGTAGAGAGTCTCCCACAGGCAAAAGCCCACAACAAGGGAATGAAATTATTTCTTTCCCAATCCCCAATCCTCAATCCCCAATCCCCATAATAATTTTCTAGAGAAAAGCTATGAACAAAACTTTATTTCATCTTGCTTTCCCTGTTTCCAATATTGCTCAAACAAAAGCATATTATGTTGACGGATTAGGTTGCATTCCTGGGCGTGAAAACCCTCATGCATTGATACTGAATTTTTACAGTCATCAGCTAGTAGCTCACGTCACTAAAGAACCCCTTACAGCGCAACGTGGTATCTATCCTAGACATTTTGGATTAGTGTTTACACTAGAACAAGACTGGGAAGAATTACTAGAAAAGGCACAGCACCAAAAACTACTTTTTAGAGAAGAACCTAAAAATCGCTTTGTTGGTTCTCCTTTAGAGCATCGTACTTTCTTTTTAGAAGATCCCTTTTACAACTTAATGGAGTTCAAATATTACCGCCACCCAGAGGCAATTTTTGGGAGTTCCGAGTATACACAAATTGGGGATAGGGCTTAACTGGCTCTGTCAAGGCTTCTGCTACTGCTGCTAAACTTCTGGAGTCTGTCAGCATCCAAGAGTGCAATCCCACAGGCAATATCACCTCCCGTCCCAGTAGCATTTGTGAACTATTTGCTGGGACGATCATTAAATCGTAAGGAGTCCAGATAGATGTAAAATTCAGCTGCTTTAACATGGCAGCATCAAAATTTAAATCATTGAGTAATGCACTGTTGACGCGCATTTGCTTGCAGCCAGGACGCTGGGAAGCATAAGCTATCATAGTTCCATTATGGGGAGAAGAAATAGTGACAAACCGCTGCACGCGCTGAATTCCTCCCAGTCGTTGAAGATAGTAACGACTAACAATTCCTCCCATGCTGAAGCCTACCAAATCCAGTGGTTGTTCTGGTAAGAAATTAGCTGCAACATAATCGGCTATTTGCTGCGCTAACTCATCTAGACCTATATCACCATTATTAGGCACTAGATCTAGAGTATAGACAGACCAACCCCGTTGTCTTAAATATTGCTCCATTGTATGGAAAACTGCCCCTGTGTCGTTAATGCCATGTATTAACAACACAGGATTTTGTTGCTGGTTTTTAATCTTCATTGCTAGAACCCTGCTGAATCAAGCCTGTAGAAAATTTAACGAAGTATTATGGTGTCATTCAAACAATCTATGACACTCTTTTCACTGGTTCAAAAAAAACCGCTATCTTGGCTTCGAGTCGACATTTATAAATAAAATTTTGTTAATTTTTGTTAAGGTAACTTTCAGGATCTTGCCCTCAGTCATAGTAAAATTTAATAATTAGTTCTCGGTGTATGCAGGTTGCAGGTACTTGCAAAAGTAAGTTAAGAATACTTGCTCTGTATTATTACTACAATGTCGATTAAGCACAAACCTATAATGGTTGTCATTCAGAACTGGATGACACAAAGCAAACAAATGTAATATTCTGTCGTAATTCTTAATAATTACGGTCAAATTTTCAGATATAACAGGCAGGAGAAATTGTAATGGATTTTATCAAAAAGTTGATCACAGGGATTGTGTCTTTCCTTACTGGACTATTACCAGGAAAGAAAAAGAAAAGTAACGGTTACTACTTGGAACTAGACGAAGCTAATGAGCCGAAGCCCTTAGCTATTGTTAAAGAAGCAGCATCAAATGCTAAACAAGCAACAGAAAAAGCTCTAGAGAATGCTAAACAAGCAACGCAGACAGTTGCATCTAACGCTAAAAAAACTGCACAAACACTTACATCAGATACATCAAATACATCAGATACTCCAGCGCCATCCAAGCCAGAGCCAACAAACGGCACAAAGGCCGCAGCAAGTAAGGCAAAACCAGCTAAAGAGGCAAAACCACCAGCTCAAGACGCAAAACCACTAGATGTGGAACTCGTCCAGACTGCCGAGGGTCTTAAGGTGCAGCCCGGCAAAAATGCAAAAGCTTCAGCAGCCAAAGCAGTTAAAGAAGAGCCAAAAGAAACTACCTTCGCGCCCAAATATGTCGCTGCTTCTGTTGGCACTTCCAATGGTCGTCGCCGTCCTGGGGCTAATATGAGCGCTTACTTAGACATGGCTCGTCAGGTAAAAACTCCTGGATAAATTTGCAAATCTAGAAACAAGGGCATTGGGTGGTAATTCATCATTGCTACTCTCCCCTTGCTCCTCTGGTTTCTATCTCCCCATTTAAAAACACTAATCCACTATATAAATGAAAAGCTGGGTCCCAATTAGTCTTTTCCCTACGAAATAGGTGAATGTGAGACTGAATGTTACCCAGCATTTCTGTTTGATCCAATAGTGTCTCGGCAAAAGGTTTGAAATCAGACCAGACTTTTACTTGAGGTAATTGCTGCTCAACCCATGCTAGTAAGGAATTCCAATTGATTCTGATTGTATTTTGGCTAGCTTGAGAAGTAATTTCTATACCTTGCTGGAATTCGTAGCCGTTGTCATAAAGTCGTAGAATGCAACCTCTACCAGGCAGATGCAAGTCACAAAATTGGGCATAGTCTTGCGTTTGAGTTTTGCGTTCGAGTTTACGGCGAACGTCAACATCTACAACTTGCTCAAAAATAGGCAAAAGCCCTACCACCCGTGCTTTTACTTCTGACCAGTTAAAGGTTAAGGAACCGAGTTGATTTGTTTGGTTGCGACAAACAATAGTAGTATTAGCCGCAGATTTTGCAAAATGTTGGACTTGAAAAACTTGAATTTGCTCAATTGCAGCTAAAGTTGCCCAAAAGCAGGGAATGCCAGCTTTCTGTAGTTGTGTACCATAAAATTTTAGTTCTCCTACTTGTCCAGTGCGATATAACTTCCAGCCGCGACTTGGTAACATTAACCGTGCAGTGTAAGCATCAATCTGCATGATTTGGGCAAATTTGGGGGCTGCTTGGGTTTTAAGTTCGTTACTAAGTGGTTCTAAGACTAGCACCCCCAGTTCCGTGTCGTTGGGTTCAGATTTTGCTTGGGCGATCGCTCGTTGTCTTTCTTCTTGTTCAATTTCTTGCAGTCGCTGCAATCCCTGCCGTGCTTGCGTCAAGATTTTTGTATTGGTTGTACTTCGCAGCAGTTGTCGATAAATTTTTTCTGCATCCTGGCGCTTACTTGATACTTCATGTAAGCGTCCAACATAAAATTTTACCCAAGGATTTTCTGGTGATTCTTTTAACAGTTGTTTGAGTAATTTAGCAGCAGTACTATAATCTTTACGCTCAAAGGCATTGGCAACTTGCTCAATCATTACTTTATTTACATCCACGCAGAAAGAACGTCTCGCGCCTTTGCGTCTCTGCGCCTTTGCGTGAGATATACATCCTTTATACTTCACAAGCTACGGTAATTATTGATAATGCCACTACTGGCGCTGTAACTGCTCGTAGGATGCGACGACCAAGAGAAACTGCTTGAAATCCAGCCGCGATCGCACTCTCAATTTCTTTTTCAGTCCATCCCCCTTCTGGGCCAGTAGCAATAAGAATCTCTGTAGAGACAGGATGAATCACATCTTTTAAATGGGGATACTCACCACGAGCCTCACAAATATAACGGTGATCTGCGACACCAGCAGTAATAGCAGAGCTAAAAGCAACAGGTTCTAAAATCGTTGGTACAAAAGAACGTTCTGATTGTTCAGCGGCTTCTGCTGCAATCCGCCGCCAACGTTCGAGTTTTTGGGGACTGGGATTAAGTAAAGTGCGATCGCTCAACACTGGGGCAATCTTAGCTACACCTAACTCCGTACAACACCGCACCACTTCATCAAACCCGTTACCTTTGGGCAAGGCTGCCAAAAGCGTAATTGTTACAGGTAATTCAGTTGTTATTGTAAGTGGTTCTAAAATCTGTGCTTGCTCTGTTTCTAGCTGTGCCAACCACCATTTACCCTTACCATCCATAGCAATAAAGCGATCGCCTTCACGCAAACGCAACACCCTTACTAAGTAATGTTGTTGCTCTTTTGTGAGTAAAATTTGCTCTTGTTGAAATTGGGAGGGTGCGATCGCAATTCGTTGTAGTTGAGTCATAGGAGCATAAACTGCCAAATATAAATAAACACCGATAATTTATCAGTATCATCGGCGTTTATTAGCACGGCAGTTGCTACCCTGCGGAAAGCCGCTTTGCGTCTACAAGTCGGGGAACCCTTTCGGCAGCTCCTCATGGGGCAGCCCTGCGTTGGGCGGCGAGCCGCTCTTTTTGCAAGTAGCGTGGAAACCCCCAAGACCGCACTGCCGACGCTCCTACGTCGCTACCGCTACGCTAACACCAACGCACTGGCTCGTTCATCGGCGGTTAAAATTACTGACTACAGATTTTGTAAGTAAGCTTTGAGTGCCTCATTTACTAATTCAGTCATCGGCTTGCCTTGGCGGGTAGCGGCTTCTTTGAGCTTGCTATAAACTTCATCTTGCAGGCTAACGCGACGACGGTTTTTACTGGTAGCAATAGTAGTATTAGCGATCGCCACTTCTCTATACCCACTATCTTCCGTGATTTCGGTGGTGGTAGAGTCTCCCATTGTCTCTAATAAACCATCGTTATCGTCGGTAATTTCTGGCGGTGCAACTGATTGGGATGCGTAATTGCCAGCAAATTCCCGAATGGCATCAAAGCCAACGCGATCGCAAAAATCACCAAAGCTTTCCCCAGATTTTCGTGACTGCTTAAAGTAGACAAAAATCGGCTCTAGTTGGGTTTCTAAGTCGTTATGATGTAGCCTTTCCATGTAAGGTAACGCCAATCTGGTTTGATCCGGCGAACCTCCCAACCATAATTGGTAAGATTCAGGTGCGCTACCTACAAATCCTAATTCTGCCATGTAGGGACGAGCGCAGCCATTAGGACAGCCTGTCATTCTTACTACAAAATGTTCGTTTTGTAAACCAACTTTTCCTAAGATTGTGCGAATCCGCTCCAAAATCCCAGGTATTGCCCGTTCTGATTCGGTGATAGCTAAACCGCACGTAGGCAAAGCCGGACAAGCCATTGCCAATCGTTCTAAAGCGTCAATTTTACTGGGATCAGAGATGATGCCACAACGGTTGAGAATTTCCTGAATCGCTTGTTTATTTTCCGGTGCAATATCGCAAAAAATCAGGTTTTGGTTAGGTGTTAAACGGATGGGCAAGTTAAACTGCTCAACGATTTCCCGTAAGGCAGTTTTCAGTTGAAACGAACCTTCATCCTTGACTCGGCCATTATCAATGGAAATTCCCAAAAATAGCTTGCCATCACCTTGTTCATCCCATCCCAGGAAGTCTAAATATTTAAACTCTGGTAGTTCTTTAAAGGGTGCGATTGGTTTGCCAAAATATTCTTCAACCTTGGCGCGGAATTTCTCTACGCCCCAATCATGGATGAGATATTTTAATCTAGCGTGACGGCGGTCGGAGCGATCGCCATAATCTCGTTGAGTGGCAACAATCGCTTTTACTACATCGTAAACATCATCCTTTGACACATAGCCAATTGGATCTGCCAGTCTCGCAAAGGTTTCTTCTTTACCGTGTGTCCGTCCTAAGCCACCACCAGCAAAAACATTAAACCCTTCTAGTTGACCCTTTTCATTAGTAATTACTACTAAAGTGAGGTCTTGGGAATACAAATCAACGGAATTATCCCCAGGCACTGTTACGCAAACCTTGAATTTGCGCGGCATATAATAAGTGCCATAAATTGGTTCTTCTGTGTTGTGGATGATTGTGCCATTGCCATTGCGTTGTCGCGCTGCTTTTACCTCTGGGTTTTCCTCAGCGCTAATGGCCTTTTCTCCATCTAGCCAAATTTCGTAATAAGCACCCGTTTGCGGTGACAGCAAGTCAGCGATATTCTGGGCATACTCCCAAGCGTACTGGTATTCTGGGCGATTTTTCAGAGGGACTGGGGGAGCCATCACATTACGGTTGACGTCGCCGCAAGCACCCAAGGTGGAACCCAAGTTGTTGACGATAGTGGCAATTGCTGATTTGAGATTCTTCTTTAAGATCCCGTGCATCTGAAACCCTTGACGGGTAGTTGCTCGCAAGGTGTGGTTACCATATTCATCAGCCAGCTTGTCTAAAGCCAGATACAGCTGCGGTGGCACTAATCCACCTGGATTTTTTGTCCGCAGCATAAACTGGTAATCTTTCTCCTGCCCCTTGACGCGATTATCACGGTTATCTTGCTGGTAAGACCCATGAAACTTCAGCATCTGCACGGCATTTTCGCTAAAGTGAGTTGTGTCCTGAAGTATCTCGGTGGCTACGGGTTCACGCAAAAAATTACTGTTTTCCTTGAGTCCTTCTACTTTGGAAGGCTTACGGCTGGCTATCGGGGAAGGAGGGGATTTAACCATTAGAGTTGTAGACTATTCTTAGATAAAGCATCGGTAGACGCCGAAGCTGCAAATTTAAAAGCACCCATTCGGCTAGGTGATCCCCGGAAATCCGGTCGGAAATGGGAGGAATATTTTAATTTTAACATGGCAAAAAGCCGGCTTTGCTAGTGAAGCAACACTTAACAAAACCAGCATATATTTTATTTTAGGTGTAAATAAACTCAACATTTTTTACTTTGTAAAGTGCTGAGTGCTGAGTCCTGAGTCCTGAGTTTTGATTCGTGAGTTATAAGAATAAGAGTTTCTCTTATTGTCCCCAGTACCCAATCCCCAATCCCCTTCTCATGCATGGTATTCCAGCAGCGGGAGTTAGTTTATCTGAAACGATAACCTAGACCACCTTGGATGCTGACAGCAGAAGCAGGGCTATTTTGATATGTCTTCATACCTACGGTGGCATTACTGTAGATGAGGAAGTTTTTAGCAACTTCAGATTCTACACCAGCCGTTAGCGCTACGCCATTTCTATCGCCTAGAGGAGTTTGTTTACCATCGGTTTCTACAAAAGAGTAACCAGCACCTAAAAATAGGTTGGTACCCTTAGCAATTGGTGCGTCTACGGAAACTTGAGGGATGATAGCAGTCGTCTGATCTGTAAATAGAACTTGAGTGCGTGCAGAAAAGGGGGTAGGCCCTAATTTTAAACGGCCTGTTAGATTACCACCAAACTGAGCATCTTGACCAATTTGTCCGCCATTAGTCACCCCACCTGCAACGCCAGCACCAATATAGCTAGCATCAGTACCATTTTTTTGTTGAGCCGAAGCTTGACCAGCAGATAGAAAAAGAGGAGCAATTACTAAGGAAGACAATGTAGAAATTGTCATGAAAGACTTAATAAAGCGTTTCATATTTTTGAATAAATGTTGTAAGTTTGCTGTTAAGTTATAAGTCGCAAACCAAATAAATATGTTCCAGTAATTGCAGAATTTTGTTCAATGATTGTTGCTATTGATGCCCAGTCCTTAAAAGGTATTTGTCCATTGTATCTCAACTATAAATGTTATAATTACAAGCTTTCATAGCTCAATCCCGTTAGTTTTGGCTAAGAGTAGACTCTTTTGAAACTGGCACAATAATTATAAATATAAGTCAGCCAAGATAGGGTTGATAAAATAACCTATTAATCAACTTTTTAGAATATTTCCACATAGGATGAAACAGTAGGCTGTAGCAACTATTGCAATAAGCTCTAGAGAGAATCTATAAAGTTAAATTTTGGAAACTTTCAGGGAGATTGAATAATGCTAACCGCTGCAAAAACATTATCTGGTTTGATGGGTTTATGTGTCGGTGATGCGTTAGGTGTGCCGGTGGAGTTTACTAGCCGTGCTGAACGAGTTAAATCTCCGGTGACAAAGATGCTGGGTTATGGCACATGGAATCAACCGCCAGGAACTTGGTCAGATGACAGTTCATTGACGTTTTGCTTGGCAGAGAGTCTTTGTAGAGGCTATTCATTAGATGCCATAGCCAATTCCTTCTGGCGCTGGTACAAGGCAGCTTACTGGACTCCTCGTGGTGAACTATTTGATATTGGCCATAGCACCCATGCAGCGATTATGCGCTTAAAGCAGGGAATTTTACCCCAAGATGCAGGTGGGAAGATTGAAAATACTAATGGTAATGGTTCTTTGATGAGAATATTGCCAATGGCTTATTGTCACAAAAGCTTAACTTTTAGCGAATTAATCGCACGGGTGCATGATGTTTCTGCAATTACTCATGCCCATGCGCGATCGCAAATGGCCTGTGGCATTTATATTACTATCGCCGTTGCTTTATTAGAAGGGGCTGACCTACAAGCGGCTTATTTGCAAAGTTTAAACAAAATCCAAACAATTTATTCAGTGCGCGAATACCTGCTGGAAAAACCGCATTTTGCCAGAATCTACAGTGGTGAAATTGCCAAGCTGCCAGTAGAAGAGATTAATTCTGGTGGCTACGTTATTGATACCCTAGAGGCATCGCTGTGGTGTTTGTTAAATAGCTCATCCTACTCTGAGGCAGTGTTAAAAGCTGTTAACTTAGGTGGAGATACAGATACTACCGCCGCCGTTACTGGTGGGTTAGCTGGAATTTACTACGGTGTGGAGAATATTCCCGAAGAATGGATTAATCAAATTGCCCGTAAACAGGACATTATTAACTTGGCAACGCGTTTTGCTGCTGCTGTTTACAGTTAATTGGCAATTGTGAATCAGCAACAAAATTATTCAATAAATTACCCCATCTCCTTGAAACGTAGGAAGATGGGGAGAGTAATTTTGAATTTTAAATTCCCTACCGCTCACCCTTCACCTGTTCGGATATCCATTGCAGGTAGGGATGAGAACCTGCAAGAATTGGTAAAGCAATAACTTCTGGCACTACATAGGAGTGCATTTCCCGGATTTTGGCTTCAATGGTGGGAAATTGTGCCAAATCAGTTTTGATTAACAACTGCCATTCATTCTCTGCGTTTATTTCCCCTTGCCAGGTGTAAACCGAGTGAATGGGCAATATACTCACACAAGCAGCGAGTTTAGCTTCCACAAGGGCATTTGCAATCGCTTTTGCCTCTTGGACGTTGGCAGTTGTCGCCAATACCACACCGTAGCCAGTAGGTGTTTCCATAACATCTAAACAGGAGATAAGGAATATACCTGACCATCAATCAACAGTCTTGTAATGCCTTTAGCTTGCAGATGGGTACGAGCCTTATGCAGCATTTTACTATCGGGGACTTTAATCACGCGATCGCGCTTGGTAGAGAAGCGTTTAGCTACTCGGTGATTATCGAAAATCGGCAAAGTTCTTTGCTGGGTTTCGATAGTGGGAATTTGCCCCAAGTCACCAAAGTCTTTGAGTGGTCGCGTAATTAATTCTGAGGAGCGGTCAATTACCAAATAGCAAGTTTTAGGCAAAAGAGCTGACGACAATGGTAAAACTTGAACTGGTGCTTCACCAGGCCTGCGCCTTGCGACTAAAGGTCTTGGCTCTTCAAAATCGTCATCCTCATCCTCAAAATCTTCCTCTTCTAAATCATCATCCAAATCATCCAAATCCTCGGACTCATCTAGCAAGTCTTCACCCAGCATTTGGGCGAATACGTTTGCTTGTGGATGTTCATCCTCTAACATTGGGCTAGAAATGTTTGTAATTTCTGGCCGTTTTGGACTGGGAATACTTGTAATTTCTGGCCGCTTCGGACTGGGAATACTTGTAACTTCCGGTAGTTTTGGACTGGGAATACTTGTAATTTCTGGCCGCTTCGGGCTAGGAATACTTGTAACTTCCGGTAGTTTTAAACTAGGAATACTTGCACTTTCTGGCGGCTTTTTAGGTAATATTTCCAACTGCTCTGCTGCTGGCTGGGCTTTTGTCTCTGCTGAAGAACGCCGCCGCACCCGTCTAATAACAGGTGTGAAATTCGTACCATCCTCTTTTTGAGATTCTGCCTCTAAGTCTACCTCTGCTGACTCAATCTCCGGCAACTGCGAGGATTCGGTCTGGTTGCTAAGAGTTTCTTGCTCTGGCTGACTCAACAAAGGCAACTGTTCATAGCTTACCTGTGCCCGACCCTCAGGAGTTCTAGCAGCACGCTTCAACGAAACGAGGTATTCGTACTCCTCTTCGGGTAAGGTACTTTTAAGCAACCTGCTAATTGTTGAGTTACTGACGCCATAACGTTCCGCCAAAGTTGAGGTTGTTTCGGCAGTTTCTCGATATAACTTAAGAATTTCTTGCTTGTCTGAATCTGTTAATTTTCTCACGGTAGACACCAAAAATCTTTTCTAAGCTCGTTTCTTTCCTCGCTCCCGCCGCGATCGGCTCAATGATGTGTCATATTCTAAAACAGCGCCCATACCAAATAAGACTCCGCTAAACACCCAAAACACTTCTAGTATCTCTCCACTTTGATAATTTGGGCCTTGGGCGTATTTAAACCACATATCTGCAATGTAGAGTGAAAACGCTGCGGCTGCAATCATTCTCCAAGACTGGGCGACTCTTCCTCCCCAAAAGGCTAACAGCAAAGTGGTGGCGATAACCAAAAGAGCTACGTCGCTAACTATGTAAAACCAATTCAAAATAGTGCCTAGCGGGTCTAGGGATTTTGTCTGTTGCAGAGAAATCCACCAAGCCAACAAACTACCAAACACTCCAATTGCCAACACAATTAGCCATTGCCATTTTTCTAAATTGATTCGCCTATGAGTTGCTGCCAAAATCATGCCTACACCTAGTAACAGATAAGCTACTACAAAAAACACATCGCCAATCGACACATCCGGTTCATCTTTTAAAATTATTTCTGTATAACCGAAAAATATCCCTCCCAGGAAATAAGAAAGCATACCTATGCCAATAGCGAGCCAAACATTTCGACCACTGACAATTTGCGGACTACGCCAATTCCTCAAGCATAAGATACTTGCACCCAGGTAGGCTAACGCTTCAAAAATATTTGTACCAATCACATACCACTCGGCGCGGCTTTCTATGCCATCTGCTCCTGGAACTTTGGCACTAAACAATAAAAAGTATAACAGCGCCAGGACTGCCCAGCCAATGCCAAGCAAAACAATGTTCCCAGTGCTGAAAATAGATTTAGAACGGTATGAATTATCGTAAGAGCTACTCATAGGGCTTGACTATAGTAAACACACTCTGGCAGTATTTTGACGTGCAAGACTGTGTGGGAAGCAGTCTATGTATGTAATGACAACAAATTCTCAATTGCTCTACTAAGCCGTACGCAATCGGACGTCAAGAGCAACTGTATGTGGCAGCAATCTTGTCCCACAGTGTCTTATGCTACTGCCACAGTTTACTCATTGGAGATTGATTTAGCCAAGTGATAAACAGCGATCGCTCTCCCTCTTGCATATCTTGTAAACGCTCAAGCGCTGGATAGGTAAATTTCGCGTTGCCAAGATAGGTTTTCCCTAGCTTATGAAGTTCTTGCAAGAAAATAATTACATGATTTTCTTGCCAAGGAGGTAGGCTGGCTGTATCCTGTGGATTCTGAATTAACAAGGCTTTGACTGCTTCTTGAGAAGTTATTTTAGGAAATTGCTTTTGTTGCAATACCTCCGCAATATCTTTTTCAAATAAAGCTGCTTGTCTAGCACCTAGAAAATCTTCAATGTCCATATAAACAGCTTGTAGCAGCATAATACTAGCTTGGACAAAAATTCCAGCTTTGCTGTGTCCACCTGTATCAGTACCCGCCTGCTCTAAACGTATTTTCCCCCAGACGCTATAGCGCTCTGGTTCCTCCAGCAAAACACAAGCTTTACCTCGTTGATCAGTTAATTCTCTCCACAAGGCTCTAGCTTCTTCCTCTTGGCTAGCTTTGAAAATACTAATCAAGCGAAAGGTTTGCCCCTGATAGTGGAGGACTGGCATTGGCTGATCCCGCTTGGGATGCTGAATGCTTGATATTTCTACATCCTGCCGTTTGAGAATAAACATGGCACTAGCAAATAACTCCTCACAGGGGCGTTCTCGATATGCGATCTATAATCCGATTTGAAAGTATCGCCAAGAGTGCGATTACCTAGCGTAACATTGGGGCAAGCTTGGCGATCGCAAAAAGCTAATCTACAGCCAGCCGCCCAGAGGTTATTTATTATACCAACACGCAAATAACCCATTGACCACACAATATATCTAACCGATAGTCCATTTATTTCGTTTTAAGTGTACATTGACTAACTAGCGACTAGCATCTTAGCCTTCCCACGGGGAAATCTGCAATTTTCAATTGCTTCTTATTAAGGGAAACGATATAATTTAATAGATGACTCGTTTAAGAGCCATAGTTTTATCTTGGGCGCGTAACTCAGGTGGATAGAGTAACTGCCTTCTAAGCAGTCTGCCGCAGGTTCGAGTCCTGCCGCGCTCGTTTTGATTACATACGAACCCTTAAGCACAGAATCGTGATACTGTGATTACATCGATTGAGGGTGCGTTTTGCTGCATCATACCAAAAACAAAGGAGATATTGCAGCGACAAAAGCGATCGCTGACTTAACACTTAAAGGTTACTTGATTCTTACACCAGTAGTTTGTGAGCATTTACCTTTTGATTTTGTTGCCTACAAAGACAACAAATTTTACAAAATTCAAGCTAAATATGCTGGAGACAACAGAGTAGTCAATAAAACTATTTGGATAGATAAAAACGGTACTCATCAGAAAAAGTACAAAGCCGATGACTTTGATTTTTATGCTGTTTATCTACCTGATATAGATTGATATAGATAAAGTTGTCTATCCATTCGTTAACTTTAGTGGTTGCTATATCACCACCCAATTACCTCATTCAGCCACACCGTTTTACTGGTGGGAAGATTTTACAGAATTTACAGAAGAAGCGCCTAAGCGAACTTATAAGGAATTTGGAGTTGATTTAACAACTAGAAAGATTAACCCAGATTCAAGAATTTACACCAGAAAAGTAGAAAGACCTTCAAAAGAAGAATTAGAAAAATTGGTGTGGGAAAAACCAACAGCGCAAATTGGTAGAGATTTTGGTGTGTCTGACAAGGCTGTGGAAAAGTAGTGTAAGGCTTATGGGATAGAAAAGCCACCTAGAGGTTATTGGGTAAAGAAGGCTTATGAGAAAGTAGAAGGAAAGATAAATTAATAATTATTTACATTATTTTTATAAGTTGTCCCAAATATCATGCTGTTCTTTGAAAAACCTCTCTGTAATAGCTAAATTTAAATCGCTAGCTAATAAATCAATACCATCAATAATGATGGGTATTTGAGCTTCCCTAACTTGAAGACCAAAAAAGCATTTCTGCCTGTAATCTGGCCTTTCCTGAAAACGGGCGATCGCAATTTTCAAAGGACGCATAACTTCATATGCATTCTCAGCCTTTTCAATTGATTGTTGAGGAATTGCAGATTGCAACCGGAGAATTGCTAAATCAATTAAATCTCTTGCTTCAACACTGTCATCCATGTAGCGATCAGAATTTGAAAGTAGTTTCGATGTGAAACAGTCATTAAGGCTTAAGCAGGCTACAGGTGATTCAAGATTACTAAAGAGCTTGCGATATTCCCAACCCCGCTCATAGCGACTCAGCATTTGCTCTGGAGTAAATCGATACACATCTCCTGTCTGCCAGCAAATCGACTCCAAGAAACGCAGTTTGTTTGGAACAATAGGTGGATTAATTATTGGTGTAGAGGTTTTCATAGCTCCCTTAATTAACCACTTTGTATAACTCTATTTAAACAAAGGAATAGATTCATGGGATTCCAATAATAGAGAGGCTAATGCTCACGAAACTAGAATAAAAAAGGCAATGAATAATCTTGAGGAATTAACAGAATGTTTAGTGCTTTTTATTTTTAATAATATTACTGAACGCTGGAAGTTTGAAACTGCACAGTTAGAGGATGTTTGAAAAGTCCTCCAGCGCGTGTTTCATTACCCTGGCTACTGAGAAACTGCTACGAAAGAATCAGAGTTTTGGGATTTGATCTCGCACCCCTGAGTCGCACTTAAGGCTCAAGCCGACCCTTTTCAAACATGCTCTTAGAAATGAAGATGAGAAATTGCGCTACACAGATTTCAGCCACCAATACTGCTTATTTACTACCACAAGCTGATCAACAGTCGGCGGTTTGATTTCTATTAGTACAATCTCAGTTAATTTCTTTTTAGCAGATATCCAGTGGTGTAGTTGTTTTTAGCCCTTTCATTTTACTACACCACCGCGAAAAGCTTTGAAACAAATAATTTCAGTGTCATCATAGCCAAATCTTAGCCAAAAATATGAGTAAACCACTCAGTTTTAGCACCTCTGAAACCTTTATAAAGGCTGAAACCCTTAATGTACATTTAGCGTTGATTATTTAGAAAATATAAAAAGCCCGTGACGAGGATTGAACTCGTGACCTCACCCTTACCAAGGGTGTGCTCTACCACTGAGCCACACGGGCAAAATAACCTTTTTTAAGTTGTGAGTTATAATCCTGTTCACTCAGCAATTATAACTCATAACTTCTAGAAGTGGTGGGCCGGGCTGGATTTGAACCAGCGTAGGCGTAAACCAACGGATTTACAGTCCGTCTCCATTAACCACTCGGACACCGACCCATTTGTCTCACGATTTATAATATTAGCACCAGATTTTAGAAGTTGCAAGGGGTTAAATAAAAATAGCGGTGTACCCCACCGCCATCCTGCTAACTCAGGAGTTCGCCGGTTTCTTGCAAGGAGTGCAAGCGGCGATAAATACCTTCTTGACGCAAGAGTTCATCGTGGCTACCAACTTCAACAATTTTTCCCTGATCTAGAACCACAATTTTATCGGCTTCCCGCACTGTACTCAGGCGGTGAGCAATGATAATTGTGGTGCGAGTGCCTTGAATCGATCGCATCGCTATTTGAATTGAACGCTCAGACTCGTAATCTAGGCTAGAGGTAGCTTCGTCAAAAATCAGCACGTCTGGTTCCACTAGCAACGCCCTAGCAATTCCTAAGCGTTGTCTTTGTCCACCAGATAATCTCACACCACGCTCCCCGACAACGGTGTAATAACCCTGAGGTAGCTGTTGTATTACTTCATCTACTCTGGCAATCCTACAGGCTTCCTGAACCTGCTCAAAACTAGCATTTGGCCTACCATAGGTGAGGTTGTCTAACAAAGTGCCGTTGAAGACATCTACTTCTTGGTGAACGATCGCCAATCTCCGCCGATAATTACCCACATTCAGAGTGCGGATATCTTGACCATCAATCAAAATTTGGCCTGCTTGCGGTTCAAAATAACGCAACAACAGCTTCACTAAAGTAGATTTACCAGAACCGGAACGCCCAACTAAGGCTACTGTTTGGTATGGCTCAATCAATAAGTTGATATCTTGCAAAACTAGGCGGTTGGTATCATACCCAAAATTCACGTGTGATAACTCAATTTTTCCTGTGAATTCATAAGGTGATTGCGTCTGGTTTTCATCCAATAGGCTAGATGAATCAGAGCGAATTGGCTCTTGCAGAAATTCATGAAACCGCAGCATGGAAGAATACCGACGAGCAAACACTTCTGCCAAATTATTAATAGGTTCTAATTCCGCGTATGCCATGCTAGAAAGAGTTAAGGTCATAACAAAATGGCCTAGAGAAATTTTTCCTCCTACTGTTGCTGCTAAAGTTAAACCCAGGATTGTAAACACGCAAAACTGAATTACTGTCTTCTGCCAAGTCAGCAGTTTTATATAACCTTTGTGGATGCGATAATCAACCACCGTTAACTCACGATTTAAGCGTTGAGTTTGTCGCTTTAGTTCTTTTGCTTCTGTAGCAAATGCTTTGACGGTTTTGATATTGGTGATGAGTTCGGAAGAACGGCTTTCGGTATTTTCCATATATTTATCCAGGCGGCTTTCGTACCAAATCAGCCGCTGTAAATCTTTCAAGCTCAAAGCGAGGATAAATACAAAAGAAATTAGATATAAAGTTGCAATTCGCCAATCAATCAACAAGATAAACACAAAAATTGCCAGCACACGCATCAATTTGGGAATCAATTGACCAGCAATTTCGGGATACGTCCAAGTATGGTTAGTAAGACCTCTAGCTACTCTTCCGGCAATACGTCCGGGATTATTCTCATCATAAAATTCTAAGGGCAGAGTCAGAATTTTTTCTATGGCTGTTTGGGTTTTTTCTCGACGCGCTCTTAATGGTATATCCCAATGAAACCAATTGGTTAACCAAGGCTGTGTTGGCGCTCTAACTACCGTGACGACGAAGATTAAACCCAGTAATACACTTAAAGATAGTGATTGATTTACTGGGTAATTAGTGAGATTGGAAAAAGTTGTGATCGCCTCTTGAAGTGGTTTGTCCAATGGCTGATTGGACAAGACATTTAAAATTTGGCCGATTGCATAAGGTACAACCAAATCAATAATTTCGTAAATACTGGATACTGTAATACTGAAAATACTCAGCCCCCAGTAGGGACGAAAATAATGGAGAATATCTCGAAATTTTGCCATGATGCACACTTTCCAAGAGCGCGAGCGTTAGCTTGGAAATTTTATACTACAGATGTATTACACAGCAGTCAAGCTTTGTATGCCTAAATCATTCTTGGGGAGTAGTTGGCAATTGAGAAGGAAAAAATTCTAGATGATAACGATAAAGGGCGACAGGACGAGAGTTGGCGGTAAAGTAATCTGGATCTTGAGGTGAAAGGTAGACAGCAGTAACTTGATCTGCTTCTATTGCTGGATTGGATGTAGAAAGTTTGCTGTAAGCAGTGGTAGATTCTACAGAGTTGAAATAAGGACGAGAAGCCCCTTTAAAAAGTTGTTGAAATACTTCTGTTGTGATGAACTTACCATCAGATGTAGTTTCTGTGGCACGTGCAGTGACAAGAGAAACTAGCTGGCGATCGCCACGCAATAAGGTAATTTGACGATTAGGCGAATCTGGATCGATTTTCACTGATAATACAGCTTCATCTCCTAAATAAGCCCGTGCCAAATTCAAGCTATTAAACGCTCTATCGGCTATTAAAATTGGTAAATTGTTGTCTATCTTAGGGATGATTTTTAGACCAGAAACAGGCGATCGCCTTTGGCGCTGCGCTCCGCGCAATCGCTGTTTAATAAAACGTACTTGAAAACTCACAGGTTGATTTAGCTGTCGGCGATTAGCTTCAAACCCTGGTGTAACGATATCTGGTGCTAAAGGTGCAACCAAATCTACTAATTTACTCGTAACCAGCCAATTACCCGCCATCCAGTCAGGGTATGTTAAATCTCCCGAAGCTGGTTGCACAGAAGTTAATTTTTCCCACTGAGGAAAATTTGCCAGTCGTTCAGACAACTCACCTGCTGTTGCTTCACAACTCCATCCTAGTAGGAACAAAATAACCAAGCAAAAACTCCAAATTGCCTTGATAACCAGCATCAGCAATTTTGTATTTAGTATTTATTTTCAAGAGTAATATTTAGCCTTAAATCTCTGTCGGCAAAGGTTCCCAAACTTCTCCATACTTTTCCTTGAGAGCCTGCCAAGCTTCCACTTGCCCTACTTCATATTCTCCTGGTTTACCCCATTGCAAGAATAGACTTAAAGCAGGTTCCTGTTTTTCATCTAAAAACCGAATAGCATAAGTTGTAAAATTACCTCTTTTTGCTTCCCCTGTTTCAAATTTCACTTGAGTAATTTTGTCCATATTCAAGTGAAATTCAAAAGCTTCGGTGTGCATATTCGCATATTTACCTTTAGGCAACTCTGCATAAAATAGCTTTTCTAGCTTACCTCTTGCCTCTAAAACAGCAGCGCTACTAGTAACAATTAAACGCAAAGTTCCCAGGCTTTCGCAAGCTTCCAAAAATTCTTTGAGTGTGGCAGGCATAGGTATTATTAAGTGTTGATTACTGAATGATTAATCATTAGCTAATAACTAATGATTAATCACTAATGGCTATTTTTCGTATTGTTCGTAAGCGGCGACAATACGCTGAACTAAAGGATGTCGGACAACATCTCTTTGGGAAAATTCGCAAAAGGCAATGCCTTCAACGTGTTTTAAAACTTGTAAGGCTACTGCTAGCCCTGATTGTTGGTTCAATGGCAAATCAGTTTGAGTCATGTCACCTGTAATCACCATACGTGAACGGAAGCCCAAACGAGTCAAAACCATTTTTATCTGAGCGGGTGTAGTATTTTGAGCTTCATCCACAATTACAAAAGCGTTATTGAGGGTGCGTCCCCGCATATAAGCGAGTGGTGCAACTTCAATCACACCACGTTCCATCAAATTTGGGACTTTTTCGGGATCGATGAATTCATTGATGGCATCGTAAAGTGGGCGGAGGTAGGGATTAACTTTCTGCTGCAAGTCTCCGGGTAAAAAACCGAGTTTCTCGCCAGCTTCAACGGCAGGACGAGTTAAAATTAGCTTTTCAAACTGGTTAGCAAGGAGTGCTTGCACAGCGACAACAACAGCGAGAAAAGTTTTACCAGTTCCAGCAGGCCCGGTACAGAAAGTGAGGTCACGTTTACGTATGGAGTCAATATATTGTCGTTGTCGAAAAGTTTTGGCACGAATTTCCTCACCCCGGCGAGTCCTGGCGAGAATATCTCGCTGTAACTCTTGGAGTTCTTCTTGGCGATGAGTATCCAAAGCTTGACGGGCTGTGGCAATATCGGCACTAGAGATTATATTGCCTTTAATCCATAGGTCTTCAAGCGATCGCACTAATCGAGAAGCCAGATCAATTTGCTGTTGGGTTCCAGAAATATGTAAGTCTTGTCCCCTAAGTACTAAAGTGGCTCCTGTTTGCTGAGATAAAGTTTTGAGATTTTCTTCTCTATCTCCTGCTAGAGCGATCGCACTAGGAATATTCGGCAGCTGAATTTTAAAGGCATCTGCCATAGGATTTCTTAAATTTGTGAGGGGCAGTTATTGACAAAGGTTAATATTTTCCTGTAGGGCGAGAAAGCGAATTTTACTATTTTAAGTCTATTTTTATACTTATTTATACTAAAATACGCTTATAATTTTCAGAACTGTCATGGTTTCATTGGATTTCATACTTAGCAATTATTACTAAGTTTTAGCCAACCTCTGACAAATTCTCTTTTTGAGTTTTGGATTTCCTGATACTTACTGAGTAAAAGTAGAGACGCGATCGCGTCTCTACTTTCTATACCTTAACTTCTATCATTGAGATAGGTTAACCGCGTTCGCCAAAGACACTGCTCTGATTTAGTAGCGGACACCTTTACGTGCAGCTTCTTCTTTACGCTTACGCCGCAAACTGGGTTTTTCGTATCTTTCTCGGCGTTTGACTTCGGATAAAATTCCGGCTTTTTGAATTTTCTTTTTAAAACGTCTAAGAGCCGAGTCAATCGTCTCGTTCTCACCTAAACGAATTTCAGCCACTCCCTGGTTTCACCTCCTGACAGAATCATTAGAGTTGAGTACAACTGTTAATAACAGCAAGCAGTATGGTGCTAGTTTCTCCTGATGAGAAACACTCATCTGTTCAATCCTCAAAAGGATTTCGAGCATTTTACAGTGACGCAACATTCCACTGATGTCAGCGTACCAAATTTTGCCATTTTTCACTTATTCCCAGAATATTTGCAGAATAAAACATCACAGATGCCTGCGCTTTTCATTCCGGGTTCGTCATAGGTGGTGCTTTATACAGGCAACTCAAAAACAAAGTTAAAAAAACACGACAATTTTGTTGTCGCCTGCCTATTATTCTTATCAAAATATCTGAGCGGTTTTGCTAACTCCGCTCAGAGAATATTTTGAGTTTTAGTCCTACCGAGAACGGGGTTTAGCAATAGGTCTTGATCCGTTGTCACGGCGTTCTCTCGATTTAGGCGGTGGAATTCGCTCTTCCCTGTCTTCATCAAAAGACATTCCTTCCCGCCCGGAGGCGGTGCTGCCATAGATGTCCAGGTATACTGATTGCCCAGCAACTTCAGCAGCTGCTGCAATTACCGTGCGAATTGCCTGAATATTGCGCCCTCCCCGACCAAACACTTTCCCTTTATCCGTGCTTTCAAAGGCGATGCGAATCCAAGCCCGTTGGAGGGTGTGAGAAATTTCACAATCGACGCTTAAAGACTCTGGAGATTCTAAAAACGGCTGTACTAAAAATCGTACCAATCCGTCGTAGTTGGGATTGGCTGAGGGAGATTTGGTTCCGGCATTATGATGCGGCTGTTGCACTGACCTGTTCAAAAACATTGGCTTTTACTAGAATGCGACGTACGGTGTCAGTGGGTTGAGCGCCTTGTTGTAGTCGCTTGACGATGCCGGGAACGTCCAATCGCACTTCATCGGTTCTAGGGTTGTAAAATCCCAGTTCTTCTAAGGGACGACCATCGCGGCGAGCGAGGTTGTTAATGGCGACAATGCGGTAACTTGCTTCCCGCTTTTTACCGAATCGCTTTAAGCGCAGTTTGATCATGGTTGAAGAATCAATCTCCTGTTGGTAGGTATTTGTTGGCAGCTAGTTGATGAGGAACTCACCTGACAGGGGCCGCGGTTGGAAAGTTGAGGGTGAGCTAATTTTGCTCATAACTTCCCATACTAAAATGCTAATTTTAGCACTTGCATAGCATCAACTGCTATCAGTCTCTTGTCAATTGTCTGGAGTTTAATAAGCAACGATTAATGACTAGAGATTGCCAAAGCCTTTCTTCTTTTTCTCTTTCTTTTTCTTTTTCGTGCCTGCGTCGCCAGGGTAACCTCGCCATCCGGGGGCTGCGGGACGATTCCCGGCGAAGGCGTTGGCGTTGCCCATGCCACCACCGCCAAACATTCCTGGCATCCCAGGCATACGACCTTGACCCATTTGTTGCATGAGCGATCGCATTTTTTGGAAATCAGCTACCAGTTTGCTAACATCCGCTTCTCTATAGCCAGAGCCGGAAGCAATCCGTCGCCGCCGACTAGGAGAACTCGCTAATAAATCAGGGTCATGACGTTCTTGGCGAGTCATGGAGTTAATCATTGCCTCACAGCGCTTAAGCTGGGTTTCTCCCTGCTTGAGTTGGTCATCTGAGAGCTTGTTCATCCCTGGAATCATCTTGATGATGCCTCCCAGCGATCCCATATTCTTTAGCAGGCGCAATTGCTTGAGAAAGTCGGTAAAGTCAAATTTCGCCGTCAGGATTTTTTCCTGCATTTTCTCGGCGTCAGCCAGGTCAATTTCTTCCTGCGCTTTTTCTACTAGAGTCAGGACATCGCCCATGCCTAGAATCCGCGAAGCCATCCGGTCAGGGTAGAAAGGTTGTAGAGCCTCGACTTTTTCACCCACACCGACAAACTTAATCGGCGCTCCCGAAATTTGTCTTACTGATAGCGCCGCACCACCACGGCTATCACCATCCAGTTTGGTGAGGATCGCCCCAGTAATCCCTATCTGCTCGTGAAAGGTACGGGTAAGATTTGCTGCTTCTTGTCCCGTCATCGAGTCTACGACTAGCAGAGTTTCCTGGGGTTGGACAGTCTCTTTAATGCGGGCTAACTCCGCCATCATGTCTTCGTCAATTTGCAGACGACCCGCAGTATCAATAATTACTGTGTTAACGCCTTCGGCTCTGCCGCGCTCAACACCTTGGCGAGCAATTTCTACAGGGTCAGCATCGCTTCCCAACTCAAAGACTGGCACGTCAATTTGCTTACCTAACGTCACCAGTTGATCAATAGCTGCTGGGCGATACACGTCTGTCGCTACCAACAAGCAACTACGGTCTAATTTACGGAGATGTAAGGCTAACTTAGCTGTAGCAGTGGTCTTACCAGTACCTTGTAACCCAGCCATTAAAACAATCGTGGGTTGTCCCGCAACCTCTGCCAGGGGAACATTCTCCTCCCCCATTACCTGCACAAGTTCATCGTAAACAATTTTGATGAACTGTTGGTCAGGTCGCACGCCAGCGATCACCTCAGATCCCTGTGCCTTGGCTTCGACTTCACTAATAAAATCTTTGACTACCTGGAGGTTGACATCTGCTTCCAACAAAGCGCGTCGCACTTCCCGCAAAGCATCTTGAATGTTGGATTGAGAAATTTTGTCCTGCCCCCGCAGTTTCTTCCAGGCAGATTCTAAACGGTCAGATAGAGCATCAAACATAATGTAGTTACAGGTAGTTCGTCAGTGAGAATTTCCGCTAGATTTTTAACGTGCTATTTACCAGCTTAGTAGTTTTCCCAACGACTTGAGCAACCGGATACCTATCTTTATAGGTTGGCAAACCGTTCTTTGTGTGTAAATTTTGATTTTTGTTCCATCCCGCAGAAATTATTTACCTTTCAAATATTAGTTCGCAAACGGATATATATAAATGCACACCAATGAATTATCAGTGTACATTTGGGTTTATAAAGAATAGCAATTTAAAAAAAGTAGTAACTTAGCCATTGACAAGATTTTCTACAGTATCAGCATCATTTGGTAATGCGGCTGTTAAAACTTCGCTTCCTTCTTGCGTAACTAAAACATCATCTTCAATGCGGATTCCGTGGACATCGTTAAATTGAGATAAGCGTTCCCAATTCACTACATTCTCAAATTTTGAGCGCAGATGAGCATTATTTAAAATGGCTGGTACTTGATAAAAACCAGGCTCAATTGTGACTAACATTCCGGGACGCAAGGGACGATTTAAACGCAGGTAGCCCAAGCCGAAGCGATCGCTTCTTTCTCTTCCCTCTTCATAACCTGCTAAATCGCCCAAATCTTCCATATCATGGACATCCAAGCCCAATAGATGACCGATACCGTGGGGAAAAAACAACGCATGGGCATCCATTTCTACTAAATCTTGGGCATTTCCTAGTAAAATTCCTAAATCAACTAAGCCTTGCGCTATGACTGTGGCAGCTAAAAGATGAATGTCGCCATACTCCACACCAGGACGCATTTTGGCAATGCAAGCATCATGGGCTGCCAACACGACATCATAAATATCTCTTTGGGTTGATGAAAACTTACCAGAAACAGGCCAAGTACGGGTAATATCAGCTGCCCAACCCATTTCAGTTTCAGCACCAACATCAGCCAGTAGCAAGTCTCCTGGTTGCAGAGGATGATGATATTGTTCGTTATGCAAAACTTCGCCGTGGACAGTAACAATACTGTTGTATGAGGTAGTCATGTTATGGGCAATAATGACTCCTTCCATTGCCCCACGTACTTCTGCTTCCCTTTTGACGTTAGGTGTTGCTGCCATACCCGCTTTATGCGCTTCCACACTCACACCAGCTGCTTTTCGCAACTCAGTTAATGCTTCTTCATCGTGGGTGAGGCGTAAGGAAACAATTGCCTTAGCTAACTCTAAGTCAATTCCTTGGAGTGGATTCTGCGGTAAAACCCATCTATTCAATAGCTGCGACTGCTGTGTCCAAGTAGCAGCATCCTGCACAGCAATTGTGGCTGCTTCTGCTACGCAAAACTCTAGTTCTGTTAGTGGTTTAGCTGCGTCCGCCTCAATTATTTGGGCGATTTCCTCACGTTTGGGTATTTCTCCATGCCAAAGAGCGCTGCTAGGTGAGGGATCGTCCATGAATAGTTCTAACTTGCCTGCTTCTAAGCGAATGGCAGCCTTTGGCAGTGGTAGTCCTGCAAAATAAAGGAAATGACTGCTAGCGCGGAAAGGAAAAACATTAGCTGGAAAATTGCGTGGGCTACTGCTTCCTGACCAAAGAATTGCGGGAAAATCAATTAGATTAGCTAGTCTTTGCCGTCTTTGGCGTAGACTATTGGCTAGGGAACTAGAAATATTGTGGATAACCATAAATAGAAACTTGAAGAAAAGGATAAAGAAAAGATTTGATTGCCACTTTTATAGCGTTTCTTAGTGTACTGAGGTACTAATTTATCTGTGGTTAATTACTTCTTCCCGTACCTCACTCAAGTGAAAACTGCTATATTTAGCGATCGCACTTTTCCAGGAATGACTACAAACTCTGCAAAAACTCTTCAACTGAAACACCCGCCTGATTCAAAATACTTTTGAGTGTCCCAACTGCTACTGTCTTCTTGTGTAATGGCACAACACAACCTATTTCGATGACATCTTGATTTTCATCAATTATCTGCTTTTTTAAAACTATGTGACTTCCCCATTGTCTTACTTGGACAAATCCTAAGCGCTCCAAAGCACGAATAACTTCAGAAGCAGGTACTCGTGGTAGCTTAGGCACTCATCATCTCAAATGTAGTTAACAAACGAGGACTTGTTTTTGGAAGCGGAAATTCCTCTAAGTAAAGTTCAGTTGCTTCTTTGAGATTAGCAATAGCTTCTTCAATTGTTTCGCCTTGGCTAGCCATTCCGACTTCTGGACACTCAGCCACGTAGATATCATCTTCCCAATACACGATTGCCGTAAACGTGCGATTCATAATCAATCATAATATTTGTACTACTTTAGTTCATATTATTGAGCGATCACCAACAGCTATCAAGCCAATAATAGCGTAGACACGGAGCGGCTTGTCGCAGACATCGCTCTCAACTTTTCAGGCTCACAGGGCGCTCACATTTAATAAAAAATCTCTAAAGTCCTTGCAAAAGGTTTTTTGACGTTTTGTTTGCGTCTTTGCGTGAGCTTTTTACACTATTATTCAGCAAGGTAAGAGCTTTATTGCTTCTTTCAAAAATTAGTTGAAGTTTTGCAAGACTAAGTGATCGCTCAAGAATTTTTCAATTTGGGGTGATTTTATGGGACAAATCATTACTCAGGTGGATGCTTTCACCAATACACCATTTGCAGGGAATCCTGCGGCTGTTTGTGTTTTACCTGCTGCTCAAGATGATATATGGATGCAGAATGTAGCGCAGGAGATGAATTTATCTGAGACGGCTTTTCTAGTCAAACAGGATGATGGCTTTAATCTCCGGTGGTTTACACCGACGGTGGAAGTGCCGCTATGTGGTCACGCAACCTTAGCTAGTGCTCATGTACTTTGGTCAGAAGGACATCTTTTACCCGATGAAGCTGCCCGTTTCCATACCAAAAGCGGAGTGCTGATAGCCAAGCTTCAAGGTGACTGGATTGAATTAGATTTCCCTGTTAATCACTCACAAGCAACTGTAGCCCCAGAAGAACTCAGCCAAGCTTTAGGTGTAGAATGCAAATCTGTCTTTCAAAATTCGCTTGGCTATTTGGTGGAATTAGAGTCTGAGGATTTGGTGCGGCAAATGCAGCCCAATTTTCAACAACTGAGAACTTTGCCTGTTGCTGATGTAATTATTACTAGCCTCACTCATTCTGATTCAAAGTACGATTTCGTTTCTCGGTTTTTTGCACCAGGAGTAGGTATAGATGAAGACCCCGTTACTGGTGCGGCTCATTGCTGCCTTGCTGCTTTCTGGCGCGATCGCTTGGGAAAGGATGAGTTTTTAGCTTATCAAGCATCAAGTCGTGGTGGAGTGGTAAAGGTGCGCTATCCAGGGGGCGATCGCGTTTTTCTGGCTGGACAAGCGGTAACAGTTTTGCGAGGAGAATTGGTTAATACTCAAAAGAATTCGTAATTACAAATTAATAATTATCGCTCTTCCTTGTATTTAGAATTTAGGCTTGAGTAGTCCTTCGTGAACAATGTTAATTATATCGTCAATAGACCTCTTGCATAAGTCTATGTTTTGTATAAGTAACCACAAATGCACACAGATAAATATTAGTGTTAATCGGTGTTTATATGTGGTTTATTTTGGTTTTATTTGGATTTTTGCAAGAAGTCTAATGAGGTCGAATGGCTTTTTAAAACCATGAGGCAGCAAATTTTTTTGTGCGTATAATGTCAGTCAGGATTCTACTCTTAGTTGTGATGTACTCGCTCATCGCCTATTTCTCAGCTAATCTACAAATACTTCTGCAACAACAAGCCCAATTTTTCCTTCGTTGCCGATGGTGCTTTATCCAACTGAGTTAAAATTGCATACTTTAAAGCTGAATGTGCATCACTATGTGGCGGATTTTCACTCAAACGTCGCACAGTTTCTTGAATTACCTTTTGAGCATTAACTGCATTTCGTTGTAAGTTTCCTATTACCATTTCTACTGTTACGCTGTCGTGATCTGGATGCCAACAATCATAATCTGTCACCAGCGCTAAAGTTGCATAGGCAATTTCTGCTTCTCTAGCTAACTTTGCCTCTGGTAGATTCGTCATCCCAATCACTGTTGCACCCCAACTGCGATAAAGATTTGATTCCGCTTTAGTTGAAAATGCTGGCCCTTCCATGCATACATAAGTGCCACCGCGATGCAGAGTAACTTCCGGTAAATTCAAAGAAGCGATCGCATCAGCCAACACACCAGCCAAAGTCTGACAAATCGGATCGCCAAAGGCAATGTGAGCTACAATTCCTTCACCGAAAAACGTTGAAACTCGATTTTTTGTCCTGTCAATAAACTGATCTGGAACCACCATATCAAGTGGTTTAGCCTCTTCTTTTAAGGAACCAACCGCACTAGCAGAAATTAGATATTCTACACCCAATTGTTTCATTGCATAAATATTGGCACGAAATGGCAATTCCGAAGGTAACAAAGTGTGATTACGCCCATGTCGCGCCAGAAAAGCTACTCGTGTTTCATTTAATGTACCGAGAATTAAAGCATCTGAAGGTGAACCAAATGGTGTCTGCACTCGTACTTCTTCTATATCCTGAAGTGCATCCATTTTGTATAAACCGCTGCCACCGATAATTCCAATTTTAGCTCTGTCCATAATCCTTTACCTATTCCTTGCAAAGCTGCCAAGTCATTTTACCGAAAAGGTAAGTAGCATGGGAGGCAAGCCAAGCAATTCAAAATTCAAAATCTAGGATTGGTCGGCGTCCTGGTAACTTAGTACAGCACGAAGCTTATTTTTTAAAATATCTTAAGTTATATCGGTCTTGATATTTAGCGATATAGTCTACATTTTGCCGCTCTAATTGTGATAGTAATTTAGACTGAAATTTTTTTGGTGAGTATATAGGACGATACCAAGGTTGATTATTAAAGTATTCTTGTAACCCCGGAGTCTCAAAGCGGCGACCGTAACGTGCAAAAATTGAATTTCGCATAATATCGAGTTCAAATCCGTCTTTGCCATTTAAATCTGCATCTGTAACAGGTCTTTGAGAAAGCCAAGAATAATCATTTGCTGTAGTATTAACGACTGGTGGTGTTGATGTAGTTGAAGTAGGTGGAGATTGGGGAGTTTCAATAATTTGTGGTATTGCAGACGATTTGATTGTAGGTAAGGAAACCGCTGGGGTTTCTGTAATTTGAGATGTAGTATTTGATGATGTTTGTGTAGGTGTTGCGATTGATTCTGCTACAGGTTGAGAAGATTTGGTTAACACCTGACTAATAATTACCGATGCACCGATTAAGCCACCAGCAATTAAACTGCCGATCAAGATACTATTTTGACTATTACCTTGATAGCTAGGTTGGGGAGTAATAGGAATAGTTGCAGGAGGTGGTGCAGATACCACAGTTGGCTCTTTGAAAGCCAGTTGCGTTGGTGGAAGCGAATTAGTTATGCTCTGCAAGGCATCTAGCATGGCTCTAGCAGTAAAGTAGCGATCGCGTGGATGATAGGCGATCGCTCGATCAATTATTTCCGCCATCGTCAGGCTAATATGATTGGCATATTGTCGCCAAATAATTTCAGCCGTCTGTGAATCTGTTTCTAGTTGTTGTGGCTGTCTACCAGTCAGCAAATAAATTGCTGTCATCCCTAAACTATATAAATCACTCGAATAAACTGGTCTACCTGCTGCTTGTTCACTAGGCATATATCCTGGTGTACCAATCACAATCGAGCTGGTAGGATTGCCTTGAGAGTTTACTACCGTTCCCATTGATTCGCGCACTGCACCGAAATCAATTAGTACAGGTTTGTTATCTCGATAACGCACAATAATATTATCCGGTTTGATATCGCGGTGAACGATATACTTCCCGTGGACATATTCTAGAACAGGTAATAAATTTATTAATAATTCTTGTACAGCGATTTCGCTAAATAACCCCTGCTGTTGGACTTTTGCTGTTAGAGTATCGCCTTCAACCCACTCTTGAACTAAATAAAATTGCCCAGCAGATTCAAAGTAAGCGTACAAAGTTGGAATTTGGTCTGTGCTTCCACCGAGTTCTTCTAAAATTGCTGCTTCCCGTTGAAACCGTTCTTTTACTAGTTGATAAATTTGGGGATTGTTTTGAATTGGTCTTAGCTGTTTGACTACACAACGGCGCTTTGAGGGCATATAAGTATCTTCTGCCAGAAAAGTTTCGCCAAACCCACCAGCCCCCAATGTACGGATAACTTGATAGCGATCGTTTAACAAGTTTATTGTCATAAAAATTACAAGCAGTGATTGCTCTGCGGTTTATCCTAAGAAGTACGTTAACTCTTCTGATACGGACTGTCTCAACGTATACCAGTTTTATTCAACACAATAAATGTATGTTTATATACAAACAATAATTTTCTAAAAAAACTTAACTTTCTATTATAATCAGGGCTGAAGTTGGGAGGCCTAGCTACCAAATTATTACTGAAAAACATGGTGGCTCACTCTCTTGTACGTCAGCACCCGATACGGGAGCAGAGTTCATTATCCGCATCCCAGTTCGCCAGGAACTCAGCAAGAACGTTGCTGCCTAAACACACTAGTAGTCTGCTAACCCAAAATTGTTGGGTGGAGGCAGCAAGGGTGCAGGGGTGCAGGGGAGATGGGGAGCAGGAGTGCAGGGGGTAGGGGGTAGGGGGAGATTTCTATATAAGTCTTTCCCCTCTGCCCCTCTGCTCCTCTGCTCACCACTACGCAAAGTTTGTGTGGTGTACCACTAGTGCTGAGTGCTAATTACTGAGGAGTCAGCTTATACGGCGTGATGCCTATCAGTACGACAATTTGAAAAAAGACACTCCACAGTTAGGCTGGTGGAGTGTCTTTTTGAGTAATTATCCGTTTGGGCTATGGATAATTTACTCTAAATAATAATTAACAGATGCAGCTTGGCAGAAAATAAATTGCCTTTTGCTTTCTTGCATTAAACAACAGCAGATAGTTGCCGTTCAAAGAAAGCTGCTAACACTCTTTCGGCTATTTGACGACTAGTTAAACCTAATTCAGCCTTAGATTCATCGGGTGTAGCATGATCTACTAAGATATCTGGCACACCGATGCGTTTTACAGGTACTACGACATCGGCATCGAGTAGGGCTTCTGCTACCGCAGAACCAAAGCCACCCATAACGCAGCCTTCTTCTAGGGTAACAACACGCCCAATTTTCTTAGCTAAAGGCAAGATCAATTCGGTATCTAAAGGTTTGACAAATCGGGCATTGATTACAGTGGCTTCAATACCGTGTTCGCTGAGAATTTCAGCTGCTTGCATACCTGGATACACCATTGTGCCGTAACCGATGATTAACACATCATCACCAGTGCGGAGAATTTCCCCTTTGCCAATTTCTAAAGGTTCCCAGCCTTCTTCCATTAGGGGGACGCCATGGCCATTACCACGCGGGAAACGCATTGCGATCGGGCCACTGGTATGGTTAATACCAGTGACAATCATGCGTTGCAGTTCGGCTTCGTCTTTGGGTGCCATCATGACGATATTGGGTATGCAACGCAAATAAGCAATGTCATACATCCCCTGGTGGGTGGGGCCATCAGCACCAACAATTCCCGCCCTGTCCAGACAGAAGAATACTGGCAAATTTTGGATGCAGACATCATGAATTATTTGGTCGTAAGCGCGTTGCAAGAAGGTAGAGTAGATGGCAGCGACGGGACGCATACCTTCACTAGCAAGTCCAGCTGCTAAAGTAACAGCGTGCTGTTCGGCAATGCCTACATCAATATATTGATTAGGTAATTTCGCTTGAAGTTTATCTAAGCCTGTCCCTGTTGCCATCGCCGCAGTAATCCCAATGATTTTGGGATTTTGTTCGGCGAGTTTCACTAAGGTGTGGGCAAAGACTTTGGCATAAGCCGGAGGTTTGGGTTTATTGGAAGGAACAGCTTTGCCAGTTACTAGATTAAACGGATTTTGGGCGTGGTAGCCTACTTGGTCTTGTTCGGCAATTTCATAACCTTTGCCTTTGACTGTGACCACATGTACCAGCACTGGCCCTTGCATTTGATGTGCCTGTTGGAAGGTAGCAATTAATTCCTCTAAATTATGTCCATCCACTGGCCCCATATAAGTAAAGCCCAATTCTTCAAAGACTGCGCCTACTTTGGGGACAGCTAAACGCTTCATACTTTCTTTGATGCGTCCTAATTCGGGAGAAAGGGATTCACCAACGAAGGGAATTTGCTTAAACTGTTCCTCGAAGTTATCCTTAATAAACTGCACTGGTGGGCTGAGGCGCATTTTGTTGAGGTAGCGAGGAATTGCACCCACGTTGGGAGAGATGGACATCTCGTTGTCGTTGAGAACAACCAGCAGGTTAGTTTTGGGTAAGTGTCCTGCATGGTTGATGGCTTCTAATGCCATACCTCCAGTTAACGCACCATCGCCAATAACGGCAACGGCTTTAAATTTTTCTCCTTGCATGTCTCGTGCTAAAGCCATGCCTAGTGCTGCTGAGATACTTGTGGAAGCGTGTCCTGCACCAAAGTGATCGAATTTACTTTCACACCGCTTGAGATAACCGGCAATTCCGTCTTTTTGCCTGAGAGTATGGAAGTTACTATAGCGTCCTGTGATTAGTTTGTGGGGATAGGCTTGGTGTCCTACATCCCAAATAACCTTATCCCGATCTAAGTCCAGTGTCTGGTAAAGCCCTAATGTTAACTCTACAACACCCAAACCAGGCCCCAGGTGTCCCCCAGTTGCTGCTACCGTTTGTAGGTGCTTATCTCGGATTTGACGGGCAATCTGTTGCAGCTGCCGAATCGATAAACCGTGCAACTGATTAGGATGGGTGATTTCGCTCAGATGCATATTATAGGGTTTTCCTCTCTAATCTCTACTTTTGGTATTCTCTGATTTTCCCACGGTAATGTTGCTTGCGAATTCTTAGGCAGTGGCATTAAATTATATGAACTAAGAGGCAGGCAAGGGTAAAGTTTTCTCTAGGTTTTTACCTTGGATGATTTAGCTAACGCGGTTCTGTCATACTAGGAACACCAGGAACCTCTGGTGTTTCTGGTTGTTTCTGCTGACGTTCCAAATATTTACTCAATACATACGCCATATCCCCACGGGTCATCGGCTGTAAGGGAGCGATTTTGCCTTGGGGATCTGTATTAATAAATCCTTCGGTAATCACTGTGGCGATCGCTTTTCTAGCCCAAGCTGGAATAGCTGCTGCATCTGGATATGGAGCAAGAATTTCATTGACAGTTTCATCAGGGAATTGAAATACACCATAAGCTTGGGCAAAAATCGCTAAGGCTTCTGCTTTCGTTACCCTTTGATTAGGGAAAAACATATTACCACGATAGCCTTTCATGATGTCAGTTTTCAGTACGATCTGAATATCTTTAAATGCCCAATGATTAGTAGGTACATCTGCAACTGTTATAAAATTTTCTTGTTGGGCTGCTTGTCTTTTTTCTAAATGAAATGCTTTCACCAATATTGCTGCTAGTTCTGCACGATTAATCAGCCTTTCTGGATAAAATTTGCCATCGGCAGAGTTTGTCATTAACTTGGCCGAAATTACCTGTTGAATTTGTTCTTGGCTTATTCCAGAAGAAATTTCCGAGCTTTGAGCTTTAACAATTCCTGGGTAGCTTTGTAGTAGTATCACTAAGGAAATAGTACGTAGCAACCGCCGCATAATAATGTTCACTAATTCTATTTTGATATTGCAAAGTTCACTTAATTAATCGGAAAATTACATCCTATTAATTATAAGACAGTGACGTATTATTTGTTCACTAAGTTTCCTAGCTCTCAACCAAATATAAATAATTGAAATTGCATCCATTAATATAACAATTTTATCTAAATTGTGAAAAATACCCTTTTTAACGAATCGCAAAGGACGCAAAGAGCGCAGAAAGTAGTAAGGTAAGATTTCACTAATCATGTAACAGGGCAATAGCCTCTTTAATATATGATAGCTGCTGATTTTATATTAAATACTCATAAAAATATTGGGTATATAATAATTCAACAATTTTACTGAAATTATTTTGAATTTTGAATGAAAAAATTTTGAATTGCATAGGATGTAGTATAGTCGACCGTGATAGTGCGATCTATTTAGTCCATATTGCAGGAGTTTGGGAATGACTGTAGCAGCAGACCCCGTAAAGTTGATGAAGCAAGAAGTTGGCAAAGCCGCCGCCGCCCTGGTTAAATCAGGTTCGATTGTCGGGTTGGGTACGGGGTCAACCACGGCGTATACAATTCAGTTTCTCGGAGAACGTCTTCAGTCTGGTGAACTCAAAGATATAGTTGGTGTCCCTACCTCGTTTCAGTCAGAAGTGTTGGCAAAGCAGTACGGTGTACCTCTCACTACCCTAGACGCGATTGACCACATTGATATTGCCATTGATGGCGCAGATGAAGTCGATCCTCAGAAGAATTTGATTAAAGGTGGTGGTGCAGCCCATACCCGCGAAAAAGTAGTAGATTACCTGGCAAATCAGTTTATTGTCGTGGTGGATAGTGGTAAGTTAGTAGACCGCTTGGGTTCTAGTTTTGCTGTACCAGTAGAAGTCATACCAATGGCGATCGCTCCTGTTACTAATGCTATCAAGAAGCTTGGTGGTAAACCTGAACTCCGCATGGGTGTGAAAAAAGCTGGCCCAGTCATTACCGACCAAGGCAACATGGTTTTAGATGTCAGATTTGACTCTATTGACGATCCAGTAAACCTAGAAAAAACACTCAATAACATTCCTGGCGTTCTGGAAAATGGTATTTTCGTCAATTGTGTCGATTTAGTTTTGATTGGCGAAGTTAAAGATGGTCAACCGCTGGTACGGCAATTGTAAAAGGGATTAGAGGCAGGAGGAATGAGGACAAGGGGACAAGGGGACAAGGAGAAAGAACTATGAATAATTGCTCCTTGTCCTCTTCACCCAGTCCCCAACCTCAGAAATTCTCTACCAGTAGCTGAGTATCGGTACTTTTCCAAGCTTTTGTAAATTCAGCTTCCACAAGTTTAGCGGCATCATTTTTGCCTAGTGCTTGTAAACTTGCTTGCAAGCCCAATAGTGAACGCCCGTTCAGGGGATACTTTTGTAAATCGGCGCGAAATACTTTTTCTGCTGCGGCATAATCACCCTTAGCTAACAGCGCACCTCCTAGTGCTTCCCGTGTGGGAATGTACCAGTCTGGTGGTTCCATGTAATTCAGGGCATCTTCTTGCGCCACCGCTGTTTCTAATAATTTAATAGCGGATTCATAGTCCTGTTTAGCTTTGACAATTTTCGCATCTAACAGATTGCTGGCAATATCTAAAATATTACTGGCGGGACTCATGCCTATAGTTGCAGCAGCGGGAATTGTTTTTTGGGCTGCTAGTAACTCAGTGCGATCGCTTACTGCATCCTCAACTTTACCTGTGGCGGCGTTAGCCATACCGTGAGCAAAATACCACAGTGCTTTGGTTGTAACTAATTTGTCATCGGGCGGTGAAGATTTTAAGATGGCATCCCAATCACTAAAGCGCACCTGAATCAGGATTTTAGTCCCAAGATATCCCTCAACCATTGGTAATTCCGATACAAATGGTGTAGCAGTAGTAACTAATTTATCGGCTGCTTGGATAGCATCTTGATACCTACCTGCCATAGCACCCGCCACTGCCAAGAAATGCACGTTGTGAGTATAGTACATCAAAGGATAAACACCCTGGATGTGATTTTTTTGAATATAAACTTCATCTTGAGCGATCGCCTGCGCGTTTGACCGCATTGCTCCTTCGTAATCTCCCACACGAAAATAAATATGCGAAGGCATATGTACTAAGTGTCCTGCTGCTGGAACTAGATTTTCCAAACGTTTGGCACTTTCTAAGGCGCGTTCTGGAGTCAGCGATGCTTCTACTGCATGAATATAGTAATGATTAGCACCTGGATGGTTCGGGTCACGTTGGAGTACCGATTCTAAAACAGCTACAATCTCTTCGGTATCTGTCAGGGGTTTACCATCTTTAGTCCAGAGTTGCCAAGGATGCAAATCCATCAAGCTTTCAGCGTATAGTGTTTTTGCATCTAAGTCTTGGGGATAACGCTTGACTAAATCTGCCATCGCGTTTTTGTAATCCACTGCTAGTTTGTATAAATAAGCATGGGAATCGTTAGAATAACGCTTTGCTAAGGCGTTAATGTAGTCTTGTTCCTGTTTCGATGCACGGGTAGACAATGCCTTAGCTTGCTGGATTGCTTGATATGCTGCTAGTTCGCGATCGCTGTCTACATCCAAGTTAATATTAGGCCCAAGAGCTAGAGCAATGCCCCAATATGCCATTGCTAACTGAGGATCAAGTTCCGCTGCATATTTAAATGAACGCGCCGCCTCATCATGGTTGAAGGCATACATTAAATTTAACCCCTGATCGAAAAACTGTTGCGCTTCGGGGTTGTCGGTAGACACTGGATGGTGATGTGTTCCCAGTCCAGATATGAGAGTATATGGCTGTTGTGCTTGAGCGATTGCACTGCTGGGAAACAATAAGCTGAATACAAGGGCCCAAACTAAAAATAAATACTTCATTTTCAAAATTCCGGTTTTTTAAACATTCTTATTTTTTGATATCTAAATGCCATAGTTTCTCTAAGGAAGCAATTTCTTGGTGGAGAACAGCAATACGGTATTTTTTATAACCAAGAATACTTATAATTAAAATAATGGAAATAATAATGGTTGACAATCCTATAACAGTATCAAATGATGTATTTTCTTGGCTTGTAAAGCCTACAGTAGCAGAGTTAGTTGCAATTTGATTAGTGGTATTGCTCCGCATAATTTACTCCAAAATTACGACAATATTTCAGGTATAAAAAATGTAAGTAACTGCGGTGATTTTTATTAATCAGTTCTTACATTGATAAGTACTCTTCAGCGATAATGAGAAAAATTATGTTGATTGCAGTCTGGTGTCGTGCTGACAATAGACTTCATCACGAAGATGCTAATTTTCTGATTTACGAGGTGATTTTTTCTGTGTGCCCTGAAGATTGAGCCATGATTAATTAGCATCCCACCTTTAAAATCAAGTACACTTGTGTTGCGATTGTGAGCATACTGAGTAATATGGCGGCAAAATGCTTACTAGTAGTAGCTATGATGTGATTATCTAGCTAGATACCCATTTGATGGGATTAGATCACAAAGCATGAAAATCTATTTTTTCCCAGTTCTATTTTCAAGCTAGAGGGTTATGGAATAAATCACACAACGAGGGTATGAAAATCAATACTCAATGCCCAATGCCCCATTTTCAAGCTAGATTTGAGATTGTTGGCAAGGAATTCGATATTATTTAATGTTGTACAGAAGATTTGGACGCACAGAATTACAAATGCCTGTGTTTTCTTGCGGTGGTATGAGATACCAGTTTAAATGGCAGGATGTTTCCCAAGAAGAAATTCCTTCAGACAACCAGGAAAATGTCGAAGCAATTATTAAACGGGCGATTGATTTAGGTATAAATCATATTGAGACTGCCCGTGGTTATGGAACTTCGGAAATGCAGTTAGGAAGAATATTGCCCAAGTTTCCCCGCGAAAAGTTAATTGTTCAGACTAAAGTTAACCCAGTCGCAGATGCCCAAGAATTCCGAAATAAAGTTGAAAAATCACTGCAATATCTTCAGCTAGATTATGTTGATTTACTAAGCTTACATGGCATTAATAATGATGAGTCTTTCGATTACAGCATACGTCATGGTGGCTGTTTAGAAGTAGCAAAGCAATTACAAGCTGAGGGAAAAGTTAGATTTATTGGCTTTTCTACTCACGGCTCTACGAATATGATTATCCAGGCAATTAATACTAATCAATTTGATTATGTAAATTTGCATTGGTACTATATTAATCAATGGAATTGGGAAGCAATTCTAGCTGCAAGACGCCATGATATGGGAGTGTTTATTATTAGTCCATCTAATAAAGGAGGGATGCTATATACACCACCACAAAAATTAGTTAATCTCTGTGCGCCCTTGAGTCCGATGGTGTTTAACGATTTGTTTTGCCTCAGTCATCAACAGGTGCATACTCTGAGTGTGGGAGCAACAAAACCACAAGATTTTGATGAACACTTAAAGACTTTAGAATTGCTGGATCAAGCAGCAGAAATTTTGCCACCAATTTTGGCGCGGTTGGAATCAGAAGCGATCGCTACTTTGGGAGAAGACTGGGTGAAAACTTGGCAGGTTAATTTGCCCAGTTTTGAAGAAACACCAGGTCAAGTAAATATACGAATGATTTTGTGGCTGTGGAATCTAGCGATCGCCTACGATATGGTAGACTACGCCAAAATACGCTACAACCTGCTTGGTAATGGTAGCCACTGGTTTCCTGGCAACAAAGCAGATCGGCTAGACGAACTAGACTTACGCCCATGTCTTGCCGATAACCCTCAAGCTGATAAAATACCCCAGATTCTGGCACAAGCACATCAAATGCTGGCGGGTGAAGCAGTCAAACGTTTATCTCAGACTTAATACAAATTCGTAATTCGTAATTACGAAATTCTGACAGCATCTAGAGTTTATCTATGGCTTTGTTAGTCAGATTGGGTCGAGTCTGTCGATTTATCTGCCTTCGGTACAACTAGTACCTTATCAACTCGGTTACCATCCATGTCCATCACCTCAAAACGCATACCCTGCCATTCAAAATGATCTGCTGCTGTAGGGATACGGCCTAAATGAGTGATCACAAACCCGCCCAAAGTTTGATAGCTACCTCGCTCCTCAGATTGCCATTCTTCCATATCGAAAAGTTCTAAAAACTCTTCTACAGGCAGCATTCCATCCAAAAGCCAAGAACCATCTTCGCGTTGCACAGCTTGTGGTTCTTCTTGCCCAGGCCCAGCCGGAACATCACCAACAATTTCACTCATAATGTCATTAAGAGTAACTAATCCTTGAATTACGCCGTATTCATCAACTACCAGCGCCATGTGCGTAATAGTCTGCTTAAATAACTCTAAAACTTTTAAGCCACGGGTACTTTCTGGTACAAATACAGGTTGCCGTAATCCTACTGTTAAATCTAGGGGTTCACCTCGAAAACTCCGGGCTAATAAGTCTGTTACTGGGATCACACCAAGCACGTTATCTAGTCCTTCCTGACAAACCGGATATCGAGAATAGGCGCTATCAACCATTTTCTGGCGGTTTTCTTCAGGAGTATCTTCCAAGTCGAGCCAAACAATATCTGGACGAGGTGTCATAAACGAACTGACGGGGCGATCGCCTAAACGAAAAACTCGCTCCACCATATCTTGTTCAGCTTCCTCAAAGGTTCCCGCCTCTGTGCCTTGCTCAATTAAAATTTTGATTTCTTCCTCAGTAACTTGTGGTTCAGTAGAAGCTGTAATACCTAACCCTCGCAGCACCATTTCCGTAGAAGCACTTAATAAATAAACTGCTGGAGAAGCTAGGGCTGCCAAGGCTCGCATCGGAATTGCGACAAAGGCGGCAATTTTTTCTGGGTTGTTTAATGCCAAACGCTTTGGCACTAGTTCGCCCACAATCAGCGACAAATACGTGATGATCACAACCACTATCCCGAAGGATATCGGCTCACTATAAGGTGCGAAAAAGGGGACTAACTTCAAATAAACCGCTAGTTTTGAGCCAATAGTTGCCCCGCCAAAAGCACCAGTGAGAATGCCAATCAGGGTAATCCCAATCTGAATCGTCGAAAAAAATTGATTTGGAGACTCAGCTAGCTTCAATGCTGCTCGCGCTTTTAGGTCTCCTTGATTAGCTAACTGTTGCAACCTTACCTTACGCGCCGAGACGATCGCCATCTCGGACATAGAAAACACACCATTGGCAATAATTAGCACCAAAATAATGGAAATTTCAAAAGTGATGGACGACATGTTTAGAATGGCCGCTATAGAGAGCGAAC
Organism: Mojavia pulchra JT2-VF2; assembly: GCA_019359325.1. Taxonomy (GTDB): domain Bacteria; phylum Cyanobacteriota; class Cyanobacteriia; order Cyanobacteriales; family Nostocaceae; genus Mojavia; species Mojavia pulchra. The sequence continues at coordinate 266,597 of JAHHHN010000002.1, forward strand.
GTAGCTCAACTCTTAGTATCTAGTATTCAAGGTGCATACATAAACGCTTTTATTGTACATAAAGTAGTATTTATAGTTCTTGTGTCTAATTAGTTGTCAAGCATTATTCTTCCACAGAAAGAATATTCAGACTATTAACACTTTTAAAATAGTGGATATAAGCTGCCTCTCTCTATACTTTTTCATCCGCAACGACTCCCATCTATAGTAAAACCTATGGCCTTTTCTTCTATTGTGCGTGCTTTAGCGCGATCGCCACTGACCGCAGAATTTCTTTCTAAACTCAACCGACAACAGGATTTGCGGTTGAATGGTATTCCCCGTCTACCCAAGGGACTAGTCGCCTCTGCACTGGCACAAAGTTCGGAAAGAAATTTATTTGTGGTATGTGCCACTTTAGAGGAAGCTGGACGCGCTTATGCACAATTAGAGGCGATGGGATGGAAGAGTGTACATTTTTACCCGACCTCCGAAGCTTCACCCTACGAACCTTTTGACCCCGAAACCGAAATGACTTGGGGACAAATGCAAGTCTTAGCAGACCTTTTAAAGGATGAGGGCAAAGATAATTCATCCTTTTCTACGGCAATTGTCGCTACTACGGGAGCGCTACAACCCCATTTACCACCACCAAATGCTTTCATCCCTTTTTGTCTAACTTTAAAGAAGGGTATGGAATTTGACCTCAATGCCTTCAGTACCAAAATAGCTACTTTGGGGTACGAACGAGTGCCGTTAGTAGAAACAGAAGGACAGTGGAGTCGGCGTGGCGATATTGTTGATATTTTTCCCGTTGCTTCTGAGTTACCAGTACGGCTGGAATGGTTTGGTGACGAAATTGAGCAAATCCGGGAATTTGACCCCGCAACTCAACGTTCTGCCCTTGACAAAATTGACCAAATTATTCTTACCCCCACTAGCTTTGCTCCGATTGTGATGGCAGCACTTCAAGACAGTGCTGAGTTCCAAGTGCTGAGGAGCCACTGCGGTCTTGGGGAGACCCCAAGTGGAGCAAGTGGCGTTGCTAAGTTAAATTTTGACTCAGAACTAATTGAAGGTAGCCGTCGCTTTTTAGGGTTAGCATTTGAACAGCCAGCATCCCTTCTAGACTATTTGCCAGAAAATACCCTAATTGCAATTGATGAGCCAGAACAGTGTCATGCTCATAGCGATCGCTGGGTAGAAAATGCTGAGGAACAGTGGCGATTGGGGATTGAGGAAGAAGCCTTGCAATTACCGAAAATTCATCGGTCTTTTGATGAATGTTTGGCAGCGACGGCAAAATTTAAACAAGTATATTTATCGGAACTCGCAGAAGAAAACAGTGGGATTAATCTAGCTAGCCGGGCTGTTCCTGTAACACCGCATCAGTTTGCCAAACTTGCGGACACATTGCGCCAAGAACGCGATCGCAATTTCTCTATCTGGTTGCTTTCTGCTCAACCTTCGCGTTCGGTTTCTCTGTTACAAGAACACGACTGTCCTGCTCAGTTTATCCCTAATCCCCGCGACTATCTAGCGATTGACAAGCTAAATATTAACCACACACCAGTAGCACTTAAATATTCTGGTCTGGCGGAATTAGAAGGCTTTATTCTGCCTACCTACCGAGTAGTAGTCGTTACAGACCGCGAGTTTTATGGGCAACACTCCCTAGCTACTCCTAGCTATATCCGCAAACGCCGCCAAGCAGCATCGAAGCAAGTTGACCCCAACAAACTGCGTCCAGGAGATTATGTAGTTCATAGAAGTCACGGGATTGGTAAATTTGTCAAGCTAGAAAGTCTCACAATTAATGACGAAACCCGTGATTATATAGTCGTGCAGTATGCTGACGGCTTATTGAGAGTCGCGGCTGACCAAGTAGGTTCTTTATCCCGGTTCCGCACTACCGCAGATAAAGCTCCAGAACTGCACAAAATGACGGGTAAAGCTTGGGAAAATACCAAGAACAAAGTCCGCAAGGCCATTAAAAAATTGGCTGTAGACTTGCTGAAGTTGTATGCAGCGCGATCGCAACAACAAGGCTTTAGCTACCCAGCAGATATGCCTTGGCAGGAAGAATTAGAAGACTCTTTTCCCTACCAACCGACAACCGATCAACTCAAAGCCGTCCAAGATGTCAAACGCGACATGGAAAGCGATCGCCCAATGGATCGCTTAGTTTGTGGCGATGTCGGTTTCGGGAAAACGGAAGTGGCAATTCGCGCCATTTTTAAAGCTGTGACTGCTGGTAAACAAGTAGCTTTACTTGCGCCTACTACTATTCTCACCCAGCAACACTACCACACCCTCAAAGAACGCTTTGCCCCTTACCCGGTGAATGTCGGGTTACTCAACCGTTTCCGCACTGCTGAAGAACGCCGTGAGATTCAAAAGCGGCTAGCAACGGGTGAATTAGATGTAGTTGTAGGCACACACCAACTTTTAGGCAAAGGTGTAGCATTCCGGGATTTAGGACTGTTGGTAGTTGATGAAGAACAGCGATTTGGCGTTAACCAAAAAGAGAAAATTAAAAGCTTGAAAACTCAAGTTGATGTGCTGACTCTCTCTGCCACTCCGATTCCGCGTACCTTGTATATGTCTTTGTCTGGGATTCGGGAAATGAGTTTAATTACCACCCCACCCCCATCGCGGCGTCCGATTAAAACTCATCTCGCCCAGATGAACCAAGAAACTATCCGTACCGCTATTCGTCAGGAATTAGACAGAGGCGGGCAGGTATTTTACGTAGTGCCGCGAGTTGAGGGAATTGAAGAGACAACCACAAAATTACGCGAAACAATTCCTTCAGCTAGATTTGCAGTTGCTCACGGTCAAATGGATGAAGGGCAATTAGAATCAACGATGCTCACCTTTAATAATGGCGAAGCCGATATTCTCGTCTGCACCACGATTATTGAATCTGGTTTAGATATCCCTAGAGTCAACACCATCTTAATTGAAGATGCTCACCGCTTTGGCTTATCTCAACTTTACCAATTACGTGGTCGTGTAGGACGTGCGGGGATTCAAGCTCACGCCTGGCTATTCTACCCGCAGCAACGAGCATTATCTGATGCTGCACGGCAGAGATTACGGGCAATTCAAGAATTTACCCAACTCGGTTCTGGATATCAGTTGGCGATGCGGGATATGGAAATTCGGGGTGTAGGTAACTTGCTTGGTGCAGAACAATCCGGTCAAATGGATGCGATCGGCTTTGATTTGTATATGGAAATGCTTGAAGAGTCAATTCGAGAAATTCGTGGCCAGGAAATTCCCAAAGTTGACGATACCCAGATTGACCTCAACCTCACCGCATTTATTCCCGCCGATTACATTCCCGACTTGGATCAAAAGATGAGCGCTTACCGTGCAGTGGCGGCGGCTAAATCTCAAGAAGAATTAACGCAGATTGGAGCCGAGTGGAGCGATCGCTACGGTGCAATTCCAGTACCAGCTAGCCAATTATTACGTGTAATGGAACTCAAGCAGCTAGCGAAAAAGCTAGGATTTAGCCGCATTAAACCAGAAAATAAACAGCACGTCATTTTAGAAACGCCAATGGAAGAACCAGCTTGGAATTTACTCGCTGCGAACTTACCAGAACATCTCAAAACGCGTTTTGTTTACTCTCCTGGAAAGGTAACAGTACGCGGTTTAGCAGTGATGAAGGCAGATCTACAGTTGCAAAGTTTGATTGACGCTTTCCGAAGAATGCAGGGCGCAATTCCTGAAGCGGCTGTGGTTTGAATAGCCAGTTGTTTAGGAATTTTTAAATGAATGTTAAGCTCTATTCACAAATGCGGGTGATGAATGGTTATGGCTTCTATTACTATTGATATTCCAGATAGCCAATTACAAAAGCTACAAGATTTAGCGAAAGTCCATGGTATTTCTCTTGAAGCTTTGCTGCGTGTCAGTATAGAGGAATGGTTAAGCGATCAAAAAAGCGACTTTACAGATGCAGCAAATTATGTACTGAAAAAAAATGCTGAACTCTACCGACGTTTGGCATAATGCGTTATTTGTTATTAGTTGAAGTATTGGTGCTGCATCGTCAAATTATTGAGCAGTCGGGAGGGGCATTAGGAATTCGTGATTTAGGTGGATTAGAATCTGCACTTGCTCAACCTCGCATGACATTTAGCGGTGAAGATTTATATCCAACTGTCATTGATAAAGCTGCTGCTTTAGGCTTTTCAATTATCATGAACCATCCATTTATTGATGGAAATAAGCGCACTGGTCACGCGGCAATGGAAACTTTTCTCATACTAAATGGTATAGAAATTAGTGCTTCTGTTGATGAGCAAGAGCAGATTATTCTGGTAGTAGCTTCAGGTAACTTAAGACGCGAAGCGTTTGGTGAATGGTTGCAGCATAATACCATCACAAGCTAATACATTTTTCAAATTTATATTAGTATTAGCTTGTCGCTGTTGCTTTGTTTCCATTTTGGTTGCCATTTTTGCTGCCATTTTCCTCTCCACTGGCAATAATTGACGGTTGCTGCAAACTGGGAGTTGGTGACTCCCCTCGCAACCCCTTGCTGCGCTTGTTTTTAGGAACTCCTCCCGCCATACCGTACTCCACACTACTTTTGCCATATCGAGTACCAACTGCCATTAGCATATGCTCTGTCATATCTCCCAACTGGCTCTCTGTTTCCAGCATTTCACTGTACAATTTATCGACGTTGGAAAGGGCGGTGTTGTAGGCATTTTCTTTATTTCGCATCCTTTCGATCAGCCTTGAGAACGCAGGTAAGGTAAGCCCATTGCCTAAATCTAAATTCGGATCAATTGAATTTATGCTAGCCGCACGACGCACTGCTTTTTCTAAGATCACAGAAGTTCTCTTTCTACGAGCCATGATATACACCTTGCAATAGAGTACGGTTAATATTCTTTACCTTAAAAGACTTCCGTATCGATCAACCTGAGAGAATTCCGGCAAATCTGCAATGCTTTTTGCTACACAGCAATAGTTATCATCAAATGCGCGATCTACTTAAATAAGTAAGTCAAAAGGGATTTTGAGAAAGTCAAATGCCTTTTTGCTTGCGGAAAACACCAAAATGAATAAGTCAAAAGGCATTTTGAGAAAGTAAAACCTCATTTTGCTTGCGGAAAACACCAAAATGAGAAAGTCAAAAGGCATTTTGAGAAAGTAAAACCTCATTTTGCTTGCGGAAAACACCAAAATGAATAAGTCAAAAGGCATTTTGAGAAAGTAAAACCTCATTTTGAGAAAGTCAAAGCTCATTTTGCTTACTAAAATCGACATTATTTATTTTTTGGATGAAGTAATCAGTTAGAGGATGTCTGAAAACTTTTTGATGTTGTATTTGAGACTTATAGATCCCCCTAAATCCCCCTTTCCAAGGGGGACTTTGATATATTTCCCCCCTTTCCAAGGGGGGCTAGGCGGGATCAAACGAAATATTTAATACTTCTCAGACATCCTCTTATGGCGATCGCCTGTCCTCGCGATCTTTATACGGAATATTTCTTTGTAATACCCAAGTTTAGAATGTTATGAGCGATGCCTGCGGCGGGCTACGCCAACGCACCAATCAAGTAATTAGGAATTTTAGGTTGAGGTATGGTGGAAAGTCTGTTGTTCGGGTGCGATCGCCCAATAACCCTAAGTCCCCTAAACTTGAATTAGTGGAGGTTTAGATGAAACCAGACTTTGACGCTATGAGCATCGCGGCGTTCTAACAATCCTTTTGCAGTGCGATCGCATCCAGATTATCTTCTGAGCATAAAGTTAAGTGTTACAAAGGCATTTCATGCGAAAGTTAGCAGTGATGAAAGCAGATAAAGAGTTGCAGAGTTTGCTTGATGCTTTTGGGAAAAAGGAGGGAGCGATGCCTTCTCCTGTCGGAGACGCTGCGCGTAGCTTGCTTAAGCGTAGGGGTACGGCAACGTCTTAGACGAACGTAGAGGCAGCTGTTGTTTGAACAGTTGGGAGCGTTACAATTTAATCAACTTTATCAGCTATTTTAAATTTAGAGTTGATAGCCTAATTCCATGAGTACCCTCGACCAAGTGCTAGAAACTGCTTTGCAACTACCGTATGAACAGCAGGAAATGCTGATTAAAATTCTGCAAAACCGCCACTATGAAAGTCGCCGTACACAAATAGCTGCGGATGCCCAGCAAACCTTAGCTGATTTCCATGCAGGCAAATTTCAACACCAGTCAGCCGAGGATGTTATTGCAGCACTGCGCGAGTCTTTGCACGAGCCAGAAGCATGAGACCGCTGGTCTTAACCCCTAAATTTAAACGAGCATTCCGCAAGTTTGTTAAACGAAACCCTGATTTCCAGCAACGTCTTGAAGACACTCTTTAACAGATGGAAGCGGACGTATTTTCCCCAAACTTGGGTACTCATAAACTAAGTGGTAAGCTCGACGGTCTTCAGTCTTGCTCTTGTGGTTATGACTGCCGTGTTGTCTTCTCAATTGAACAGGATACGCAAACGAATACTGAAGTGATTGTCCTGCTTGACATCGGAACGCATGATGAGGTGTATTAACTGCTTTTTGCCTCTCAACTTGCTATTTAATGTTGCTGTTAAATTATAACGATAATTTTGAGCGATCGCCCTTTCTTTAACAACACAACAAGCGATCACTCTGCTATTACTCCAAAAAATTAAATTCTTGGTAGCTTCTTAACTTTCTGTCAAATATTACTGTTGTGTTACAACCAGATTTTTGAGCGATCCTGCGGCGGTCTATGCCAACGCACCAATCAAGTAATTAGGAATTTTGGGTTAGGGTATGGTAGAAAGTCTGTTGTTCGGCTGCTATCGCCCTATAACTTTAAGTCCCCTAACATTGAATTAGTGGTGTTGTGAGGATGAGGTAATTTTACCAACAGGTGAACAAGGAAAATCTTGCATAAAAGTTTGTCAATATCTGACGAACTTCTATCGTTCCATAGAGTTTGTACGTTTTGATGAGCGTACAGGTATTGTGTACATCTTCGCGGGTGAAGATTTGCAAGTTGTAATTTACCGTGATGGCAAGTGGAGGTTTAGATGAAACCAGACTTTGACACTATGAGCATCGCCCAATTGCGAGCTTACTTACTTTTACATCGAAATGACGATGAGGCATTTTACAAACTTGCTGATCGTCTCGAAGCGAATTCTGACGATACTGATTTATACCCAATTCCAGACACACCTGAAAACATCGCCATCATGGAAGCAGCGATCAAAGAACACGTTAAGAAGTTGGAACAGAAGCGACAAGATTAAGCGATCGCGGCATTTTAACAATCTTTTTGCAGTGCGATCGCATCCAGATTGTCTTCTGAGCTATAAAGTTAAGTATTAAAAAGGCATTTAATGCGAAAGTTAGCAGTGATGAAAGCAGATAAAGAGTTGCAGAGTTTGCTTGATGCTTTTGGGAAAATGGAGGGAGCGATCATAGAAGCAGCTGTTGTTTGAAGAGCGCAAAGGACACGAAGAAATAAGAGTTTCAGAGAATTTTTGCACAAGTCCTGAAAGGTTTTTGGCGCTAACTGAACCGTATTGAGTTCTGGAGGCAATGCCTAAATGCTACAAGCAGCAACCAAAACTCTGACACTAGAGGAGTTTCTGCAACTACCAGAAACGAAACCCGCCAGTGAGTATATTGATGGTCAAATTATCCAGAAACCGATGCCACAAGGCAAACATAGTACGCTGCAAGGAGAACTGGTATCTGCTATCAATCTTATAGTCAAGCCTAAACGCCTTGCTCGTGCATTTCCTGAGTTGCGTTGTACATTTGGCGGACGTTCAACTGTAGCTGACATCGCAGTTTTTGTTTGGAGTAGGATTCCGCGCGATGAGAATGGGGAAGTTGCTAATATATTTTCCATTGCTCCCGATTGGACAATTGAAATCTTGTCTCCCGATCAAAGCCAGACAAAGGTAACCAAAAATATTATCTATTGTCTCAAGCATGGAACTCAAATGGGGTGGCTGATTGATCCGGATGAGGAAACCGTGTTTGTTTATCGCCCCAAGCAAGAAACTGAGGTGTTTGATGAGCCAGATGCACTTTTACCTATGCGATCGTTTGCAAGTGAAGCTCAACTTACAATCAAGGATTTGTTTGCTTGGTTGTTGGAGTAAGAATTAATTATTTGCTAAATAGCCAGATGAATACACCACAAGATACGCGACAATACGCACCAGCAACGCAACGCAACCGAGAACCCATCTTAGAAGTGCTTTTACAAGTCTTGCCCAAAAATGGCACTATCTTGGAAATAGCAAGTGGTAGTGGTGAACACGCAATATTTTTTGCCCCACGCCTCAGCCCTCGTAAATGGCTACCTTCTGACCCCAATCCGCAATTACGAGCCAGCATTACTGCATGGTCTGAACACTTTCCCTGTGACAATCTTTATCCACCTCTGGAACTTGATGCTAGTCTGCCAATTTGGACAGTGGAAGAGAAAATCTTACCGGAGTGGCTGAGTGAAGGCTTAAAAGATTCACCAATTGCCGCCATTGTCAACATCAATATGATTCACATTTCACCTTGGTCAGCCTGTTTGGGATTAATGGCGGGTGCTGGTCGTATACTGCCTCCAGGTGGCATCCTCTATTTGTATGGGCCTTTCAAACAAGGCGGAGAACATACCGCGCCGAGTAATGCAGCTTTCGATGCTTCTTTAAGAGCGCAAAATCCTGAGTGGGGCGTGCGGGAATTAGAAGAAGTTGTAGCAGTAGCCAGTACACAACACCTCAAGTTAAAACAAACCTACCAAATGCCTGCAAATAACCTTTCGGTAGTGTTTCAACGTTCTTGAAATTAAGAATAATCAACCAAAATGGAGGTTAGCGGACTCGAACCGCTGACATCCTGCTTGCAAAGCAGGCGCTCTACCAACTGAGCTAAACCCCCATAAAATTAAAAAGGTAGTATTTTTATCTGCCGTTGTTATTGTAACTTAAGATTGTTCTGTCGCTAAAGGAATGAACCAAGAAAATACTTTAGTTGTTGCAACGCTTTATAAATTCGTCAGTTTGCCTGATTTTGCCGAAAAACGAGAGCCGCTGTTATCTTATTGTCAACAGCAAGGTATCAAGGGAACGATTTTACTGGCGCAAGAAGGTGTTAACGGTACAATTGCAGGTTCACGTCAAGCAGTTGACTCAGTTTTGGAATTTTTGCGTTCTGATCCACGTTTAGCAGATATAGAACACAAAGAGTCTTATGCTGAGACTCCACCGTTTGAGCGGATGAAGGTGCGGTTGAAGTCGGAAATAGTTACTTTGGGCTTGCCGGAAGTTGACCCCAATGAACAAGTTGGTACTTATGTTAGTCCTGAGGAATGGAATGATTTAATTTCTGACCCGGAAGTTACTGTGATTGATACCCGCAATGATTACGAGGTGAATATTGGAAGTTTTAAAGGAGCAAAAAATCCTCAAACTCATTCATTTCGTGAATTTCCAGATTATGTTAGCCACAACCTCGACCCCAACAAACACAAAAAGGTAGCACTGTTTTGTACTGGCGGTATCCGCTGTGAAAAAGCCTCATCCTTTATGCTTTCCCAAGGCTTTGCAGAAGTCTATCATCTCAAAGGTGGCATTCTCAAATATTTAGAAGAAGTTCCCGCACAAGAAAGTTTGTGGGAAGGAGAATGCTTTGTCTTTGATGAACGAGTTGCCGTCCGTCACGGTTTGGAGTCAGGCACTTACGAGTTGTGTCAAGGTTGTGGTCGTCCAATTTCTGAGGAGGATAAGGCTTCTCCTAAGTACGAGGAAGGCATTGCTTGCCCCTACTGTTTTGATAGCCTCACCGAGGAAAAAAGAGTACGTCAGCAAGAAAAAAGACGACAGTTTCTCTTAAAAATTAAGCATGAAACATGAATAATTACAAGTTTCTAATGTCTTGATTTGCAATTTTTAATTTTTTAGTGCCAGTGTTAAACCATCGGCAATTGGTATCAAACTCAAAGTAACTCGCTGGTCTTGATGCAGTTTCTGGTTAAAGGCGCGAATTTTTTGAGTTCTGTTGTCCTGCACTTGAGGATCAGCAACTCTTCCTGACCAGAGGACATTATCGATCGCAATCAGTCCACCCGAACGTATTAGTTGCAGCGATCGCTCATAATAAACATCGTAGTTGCTCTTATCAGCATCGATAAAAGCAAAATCAAACGTTTCTGCCTCACCTGCTGTCAGCAAACTATCCAAAGTCTCCAGTGCTGGGGCAATATGCAGGTCAATTTTATCTGCCACCCCTGCTTGCTGCCAATAACGACGAGCGATCGCTGTAAACTCCTCATTCAGATCACAAGCTATTACTTTGCCATCGCTGGGTAATGCTAAAGCTACCACCAATGCACTATAACCAGTAAACACCCCTAACTCTAAAGTTTTTTTTGCCCCCAGTAATTTTACTAACATTGCCATAAACTGTCCTTGCTCAGGAGCAATTTGCATCCTCGCCATCGGATGCTGATTTGTTTCCTGCCTTAATTGGGTTAATATTTCCGGCTCTCGTAAAGAAATTGATAGTAAATAATTGTATAGATGTTGTTCTAATCCCAGTGTCTGCTTTGTCATGGCAAGTCTAAGTTTGCTAATCAGTGAATAGACTGATAACTAATAACTTTTTACTGTTAACTGACTATGCCAAACTTCAAAAATGATGACAATGCTCTGTATCAGATATTAACTCAGGCTAAAGCGATCGCTGTAGTCGGTCATTCAGATAAGCGCGATCGCACCAGCTATCAAATCGCCCAATTCCTGAGAAAAGTAGGTTACACCGTCTATCCCGTCAACCCCTTAGTTAAAGAAATTGATCGTCAGCCTTGCTATCCTTCTCTAAGAGAAATTCCAGGTAGCGTGGATATTGTCAATATTTTTCGCCGTTCTGAGTATCTGCCAGAAATTATCAAAGAAGCAATTTGTATTAATGCCAAAACGGTGTGGGCACAATTGGGCATCTGGGATCAAGCATCAGCACAGAAAGCTTTAGATGCTGGTTTAAACGTCATCATGGATGCTTGTATCAAAGTTGAGTATTTGCGGTTGGGGATAGGTGAAGCAAAAAGTGAGTAACAGTATAAATAATCGCTTGGTAATCTATGAATTACTTACCCGCTGGACGAAGATTAGCTCAAATGGATCAATTGAAGAAGGAAACGGGACATTTCGTGATGTACTAGCGTTGTTGATTGTGCCATTAACGAGTGTGAAAGCAGTAGATGTGTAGAGATGTTGCGTACAAAATTTTTACTTGAGTTACTGGTCAATTCCCTTATAAAATTACAAGTATTTTCAATTACTAGTAGACTTACTTTACTCTTTTTGAGGGGGGTATGATGAGCCGTCCAATAATTCTTGGTATTGTCGGTGACAGTGCCGCTGGAAAAACTACACTAACTAAAGGGATTGCTCAGGTACTCGGGCCAGAAAATGTCACGATTATCTGTACGGATGATTACCACCGTTACGATCGCAAACAACGTGCAGAAATTGGTATTACTGCCCTCCACCCCGATTGCAACTATCTAGATATCATGCAGCAGCACCTATCGCTGCTACGTACAGGACAATCAATTCTCAAACCAGTTTACAGCCACAAGACTGGTACGTTTGAGCCACCGCACTATATCAAACCCAGTAAATTCGTAATTATCGAAGGATTACTCGGTTATTCTACTCGTGCTGCCCGTGATGCCTACGATGTTAAAGTTTACCTTGCACCCCCTGAATCCATACGTGCCCAGTGGAAAGTTAAGCGGGATACACAAAAGCGGGGTTATACACCTGAACAAGTACTGGCAGAATTAGAGAAGCGTGAACCAGACTCAGAGCAGTTTATCCGTCCACAACGGCAATGGTCAGATATAGTCGTAAGTTTTTATCCGCCCGATGACGCAGCAGATGAAACAAATGGACATCTAAATGTGCGTTTAGTGCTTCGTCCAACAATTCCTCATCCAGATTTTACGCAAATTATCAAATCTCCTAATGGAAATTTGGAGTCAGCAATCCGTCTAGGATTAGATCGGGATATGAGTAAGCCTGTAGACGTGTTGGAAGTCGATGGTCACGCCACTTTGGAGCAAGTGAATAAGCTAGAGCAGATTATATGTTCTGATATGCCGCATTTAAAGAGTATATGCGATCGCGAAAGCAATCCAGAGTTGGGTAAAATCGCTGGTACAACTGGGGAAACGCTCCAAAGTTACCCTCTTGCTCTTACCCAGTTAATAATTACTTACCATATGCTCAAGGCAACGCAAATATATCAGTAAGCAATTCGGCGTTGCTGATTATTGGGATGATTTTTGTCTCACGCAAAGGCGCAAAGACGCAAAGAATTTACTTTCAGGCTTATTCAAAACCTCTTAGCTAAGATACTGTTGCGCTTGCAAAGATTAAAGATTTTGTAGGAGAGGCATAATTATGAGAGTAAACAAGGGATAACTAAAGATAGTTCTATCTTTTTTATCTATTTTCTTAGCCCTTCTATGACCTATTGCCTCAGAATTGCTGATATACCTGAGACTGAGCGTCCGCGTGAGCGGTTAATGACTCATGGCCCAAAAGTTCTCGCTACAGCTGAGTTAATTGCAATTTTGTTAGGTACTGGTCAAGGGCCGGGAAAACTTTCTGCTGTAGGTTTGGGACAGTATATTTTGAGCGAATTGGGCAAACATGAACGTGACCCCTTGATAGTTCTGCGAGAAGTTACCCCTGCCGAATTGATGCAAATTCCTGGTATCGGGCCGGCGAAGGCAACAACTATTTTAGCGGCAATTGAATTGGGCAAACGCGCTTTTCAATCTCGTCCAGATGGCACACCCATTGATAGCCCAGTTGCGGCGGCGGCGGCTCTCAGTCAAAGTTTAATGTGGCAAACAAAAGAACGTTTTGCTGTGCTGCTTTTAGATGTCAAGAATCGTTTGCTAGGTACGCAAGTTATTACTATTGGCACTGCTACCGAAACTTTAGCATCTCCGCGAGAAATCTTTCGGGAAGTCATTCGTCAAGGAGCAACGCGGGTAATAGTGGCACATAACCATCCCTCTGGTAACGTTGAACCCAGCCAAGAAGATATCGAATTGACACGTCAGTTATTAGCGGGAGCGCAGTTTTTAGGCATTCCTCTGTTAGATCATCTAATTTTGGGCAATGGCAACCACCAGAGTATACGAGAAACTACAACGTTATGGGATGAGTGTCCCCAAGGCGATTAAAAACAACGAATGCACAGAGATAAATCTTTTACCTGCACTTCTTTATCTCTTCTTGATGATGGGAGATATGTTATATTGAGTGCTTGCGGGCGATTAGCACAGGGGTAGCGCACATCCTTCACACGGATGGGGTCACTGGTTCAAATCCAGTATCGCCCACTTATATTGTCGATTAACTAATTATTTGTCGTCGTTAACAGATTATTGTCGTCATTAACGATTTAAATGTCGTCTTAACAAATTGTTGTCGTCGATTTATACCATAGATTCGTTAACAAATTAATGTCGCTGAAAAAAATGTAGAGTGACGAATTATTTGTCAAGCAGTATTTTTGCAAATTCATGCCGTTCAAAAGCAGCATGATCGTCGTTAGCTAATAAAGTAATAATTTTCTTGAAACCATCTGAACTATTAATAACGCATTGATACCATCAAAATTAATTGAGTAATTTTAATGGTGTGAAGGATGTGCGCCTTTCAACCCTCCCATAAAATTAAACCGCAATGACAACCATTTTAAACTTTAAGTTTCACTCAATGCACCCCTTAGTTAGGCTAGTTGATGAAAGCTATATTACAAATGCTATCTTTGCGATTTAGATACAATGATTTTCAACCCACCCCTAGCCGGAATGGTTGTTGAAACAAGCCGCAAATTTTTGCTAGCTATCTGGAGTCCTTTCAACCCACCCCTAGCCGGAATGGTTGTTGAAACTTATAGGGTAACCGCCCTTGGAGGGGAATACTAAAGCTTTCAACCCACCCCTAGCCGGAATGGTTGTTGAAACTTTCCCTGTTCCGATTTCATCACCCTCGCCTTGCTCCCAGTCGAACTTTCAACCCACCCCTAGCCGGAATGGTTGTTGAAACCAATTCACCCGGAACCTCAATTACACCGATGCGGCCTTTCAACCCACCCCTAGCCGGAATGGTTGTTGAAACTCTACTTTGGTTGGTATTTGAGAAATTAACTGAACCTCTTTCAACCCACCCCTAGCCGGAATGGTTGTTGAAACCCCTGCCGCCTAGACTCCTTGCAAATAAAGCTTTCCAGGTAAAAATTTGGCATATCTCTGAAAAAGCTTCCTTTGTCTCATATCAAAAAACTAAATCAACTGACATAGTAGCTTCTGAAGTTAAGACACTACAAGGGTTTTAAGATTTTGGCAGGACTCCAGGGATTTTGCCCCCGCTTCGACATGCCAAAAAAATATTTGAGAGGGTTCCCCCGACGAAGGGGGTGATTCAGTAGCCACCACTGCGGTAACCCGCACCGTTGAGAACAACGGCTACAGCTAAAAGCCTTACTCCTTATTGCTGGGAGCGCACCTATCCCATCTATAGAATTCTACAGATGGCAGCATCAGAAGCGGGCAGCTACCAGGGTCAGAAAGCATAACGGTTTTCCAACCGTCAAACTAACCCAGATTTATCGCAGCACATTGGCTCAAAGAGCATGAACTGCGGCGCTGTTCATCTTATATATTAGGTTTTCAAGGTACTGTAGTTGTGTTTAATTTGATTAAGCAATTCGATATTGATAAGCAAACAAAGCTAAGTCTCTTGCTTGTTCTTGCGGACTGCCTTTAGTTGGTTGTTGTCCTGTTTCGATAACAATCCCAACTTTTGCTGATTGGGTATTGATGCTTTCAATTAACCTGCCATAGCTCCAGTTATGGACGCTTATACGATAAGACTTAGCATAGTTTTTTTGCCCTTCAACAAAACCAGGTATTTTGTTTTCGGCTTTGGCTTGTACTTCGCTTTGAATTATTTCCCGCATGTCGCTAAGTTTTGGCACAACAATAGTTCCTGCTCCATAGGTTTTAGCAACCGCTACAATTTCCTTGGCTAATAGTCTATCTACATATTGTC
Source organism: Mojavia pulchra JT2-VF2 (assembly GCA_019359325.1). Lineage (GTDB taxonomy): Bacteria > Cyanobacteriota > Cyanobacteriia > Cyanobacteriales > Nostocaceae > Mojavia > Mojavia pulchra. The sequence continues at coordinate 281,694 of JAHHHN010000002.1, forward strand.
CCAGTGCTGATTCGCCAAAATTATTTGGAGCAAACTGTTTTTGGGATTTATGCCTTTCTTGGGAAAGACGCTTTTTTTGCTGTCGCTGGCGATTTAATAAATTGTACTTACTGCCTAATAATTGTTTGGTACTGCGATATGCGAGGACTTTATTGCTAACTGCATCAAATACAGCTATAGTTGCAAGTTTTTCTAAACCAAGGCTAACACCTACTATAATATGAGATTTACCTTGGTACAAAGGTTTGCTAGGACGAGAAAATGGAGTTTTGATTTTAGCTAGTGTAGACTTTTTGCGAATCACATCAGCTTGTTGCTGAGAATTTAACCCTCCTTCTTCTTTTTCTTTTTCTTGGGCTTTAGCTAATTTGTCTTGAACACCTGTAATTTTTTTCTCTATAACTTGTTGAGTTCCTTGCGAAGTAAGCATAAGGGTATCAAGAGAGCAAAAAAGATGTAGACGGGATAGATTCCAAGGTTGTCCTTTTCCTGCTTGCTCTGACCAAGCTATTCGTCCCGATCGCAAAGTGAATAGGGCACTAGAGTGTTGGTTTTTCCCCTGGCGTTTGGTTTCTTGGTCTTCAAGAAAGCGATGAAATAAATACAGGTGTCTTTTATCGCAAAATACTTCAAATTTCAGCTTGCTTAACCCATTAAAGCTTACAAATAATCTGCCTTTATCATTCATTTCCCATTTCATATCTTCGTTTGTTTCGTAAAGGACTGGGAAAGGAAGGTTACTAGATTTTCTTAAAAGTCCAGCTTGCCAAGATTTAGCTTCGTTCTCATCTTTAAAAGTAGTACTAACTGCTTGCTCTAAAGTAGACAACCATCGTTCACCCGTCAAATCTCTTCCTTTGGGAACTCTACTTTTAAGTTGGTCTTTTAATCTTTCTATTTCAATTTCTTTTTTTCGTCTTTGTTTTAAATACTTATCAATATCTTCTTCATTAGAGTTAATTTTAAAATTATTTTTTAGGAGATATACTATAGCACATTGCGTTAAAGTATCTTCGGCTTGAAGATAAGATTCAAAAAGTACACTAGATGTTATTTTTGGTGATTGAACGGTCTGTACCTGCTTCTGATTTTTTGGCTTTATAGATTTAAGCTCTATATTTTTTGTCCTCTGTGCATTTAAAGAAATTAATATTTCACTGGCTTTTTGACGAATAGTTTCTATTGTTGAATTGCTTTCTTTCTCAAGTTCAGCATCGCTTTTGAGCATGTTTAGCCATCGTTCCTTTCCTTGTATTTTCCGTTGCAGTTGCCGATTTAATTTTAACCAAGATTTATATATGTACTTAACTAATGTTGTTGCAGAAGTGTAAAAACGACCGGGTTGACCTGCAAAGGGTTCTTGATTTTTGAGAAAGTCACATAGTTCTTTAATAACAGTTTTGGGGACTATAGCATCTTCAACCCAAGTTTTAAAGTCATCATGTTTTGCTAATCGCTCCAATATCTCATTTGCCAGGGGCGTATTTTTCTCTGCCATTAGCTCCCAAAGATGGCGGAGTGTTTCTTCTTCAGCAACCAAGCGACATTGAATTGTAATAACGCTCATGGTGTCCTCAGCTTTGTGGTTTCGGTAAAACTGACAGGGTTATTAATTTTTTTACTGAGAATATTATAGCGCAATAGCGCAATAGCGTAATGACGCAAATGTTTTTTTCCTGAGAGGCTATGCAAAAATAAAAGCCGCAAGCTTTGGCTTCAAATTAGGATGGCAGAAGAAACTAGAGAAGTTCGGGGGAGACTCCCTAAAGACCTAAAAATCGCGTTTGAAATCGCCTGTGCGCGTCTGGAAGTGACGCAGACTGCGGCTTTGGAGGAGGCGATTCGAGATTGGTTGCAAAAAAAAGAGTCCCCTGGTGGTGACAAGGCGCAGGGGAGTTAAAGGGTTATGGTTACAATTGCTGTAATGCTTGTATAATATATGGCATAAAACTGTTTAGTAACAGTTTTCTTAACTTGGTTAAGAAACCTAGGTTTAAACTTAATATTTAGTTGCAAAGTCTAATCCAAGCTTGGAAATCTTAGATTAGATTAACTATTTACACTGTTATATTCGTAACATAGCATCTTAATGAAGCGAAGGCTCCTTTCACTTTATAGGTGTAGAATTATGAGCCAAGTTATTGATATTAAAAATTCCACAGTAAGGCTAAATGTTTGAGCAAACTTTTAAAAATATTGATGATGTTCTCTGGAAAGAGGCGGGTTGTACTACAGAGTTAGATTACACTGAGCAAACGTCTTGGTTGCTGTTCCTGAAGTATTTGGATGATTTGGAGCAGGAAAGAGCGTTGGAGGCGGAGTTAGCTGGCAAACAATACGAATTTCTTATTGATGAGGCGCATCGTTGGTCATCTTGGGCAGCACCGAAAAAAGCAGATGGTACATTGGATCATGATAATGCGCTGATTGGCGATGATCTAATTGATTATGTCAACCGCAAGTTATTCCCGTATTTACAGAGTTTCAAGCAACGGGCTACCAGTCCAGACACAATCGAATACAAGATTGGGGAAATTTTTAGCGAGATTAAGAATAGGTTTCAAAGCGGCTACAGCTTGCGAGATGCGCTGGAATATATTGATGAGCTACGGTTTAGATCGCAACAGGAGAAACACGAGCTATCGCATCTCTATGAAGCCAAAATCAAAAATATGGGGAATGCGGGGCGCAACGGTGGAGAATATTACACACCGCGTCCGTTGATTCGCGCAATAATTCAAGTGGTGAAGCCGAAGATTGGCGATCGCATTTATGATGGTGCTTGTGGTTCGGCTGGGTTTTTGTGCGAGAGTTACGACTATTTACGTCGGGGGAAGCTGACAACAAAAGAGCTTGAAATACTGCAAAAACATACGTTTACGGGTAAAGAAAAGAAAAGTTTGGCGTATGTGATAGCCATAATGAATATGATTTTGCATGGCATTGATGCGCCGAATATTATCCACAACAATACGCTGACGGAAAATCTCAGTGATATTCAAGACAAGAATCGTTTTGATGTCATTTTGGCTAACCCGCCATTTGGGGGGAAGGAACGCAAGGAAGTACAGCAGAATTTCCCGATTAAGACTGGGGAAACGGCGTTTTTGTTTTTGCAGCATTTCATCAAAATGCTGAAGATGGGCGGTAGGGCGGCAGTGGTAATCAAAAATACATTCCTGTCAAATTCGGACAATGCTTCGCGGGCGTTGCGTCAAGAGCTTTTGAGTAGTTGCAATCTGCACACGATTTTGGATTGTCCGAGTGGGACTTTTATCGGGGCGGGAGTAAAAACGGTGGTGCTGTTTTTTGAGAAAGGAAAGCCCTTCGATGCTGTTCAGGGAACGCCGTTATTTTCTCAGGGAAAACCTTTAACTCAGGGAATGGCAACTCAGAAAATTTGGTATTACCAACTCGATCCTGGGCGTAGTTTGGGGAAAACAAATGCGCTGAATGATGAAGATTTGCGTGAGTTTGTAGATTTTCAGGCTACGTTTGCAGAGTCGGAAAAGTCTTGGTTAGTGGATATTGCTGATATTGATCAGGTAACGTTTGATTTGTCGGTGAAGAATCCGAATAAGGCTGAAGAATCGACGTTACGAGAACCGCAAGAAATTTTGGATGAAATTGCAGCTTTGGATGCGGAGAGTGCAGAGATTTTAGCTGGTATTGGGGGGATGGTATGAACCAGAGGTGGATAAAGAAGAGATTAGGAGAAGTATGTGAAATCTCGTCAACACTTGTAGATCCTCGCAAACCTGAGTTCATCAATCTACTTCATATTGGTGCTGGGAATATGATTTCAGAAACAGGGGATCTGGTTGATATTAAAACAGCTAAAGAGGAAGGGCTAAAATCCGGGAAATTTTTATTTGATAGAACTATGGTTCTTTATAGTAAGATCCGCCCATATCTTATGAAAGTTGCTAGACCAGACTTCGATGGCTTGTGCAGTGCGGATGTATATCCTCTATCACCGGATACTACTCAATTAGATCGGGACTTCTTGTTTTATTTACTAATAAGTAGGGAATTCACTGAATACGCAATTGAAGGGTCAAGTCGGGCTGGAATGCCTAAGGTTAACCGCGATCATCTGTTCAACTTTACTACTTATATCCCACCGCTCCTAGAACAAAAACGGATTGTGGTGATTTTGGATGAGGCGTTTGAGGGGATTGATAGAGCGATCGCAAACACTGAAAAAAACCTTGCCAACTCTTGAGAACTATTTGAAAGCTATCTAAATGCTGTTTTTAACCATAAAGGCGATGGGTGGGAGGAAAAGTATTTAGGAGATATAGCTGAACTTATAGATTCACTTCATAAGACACCTTCTTATATTGATGAGGGGGGCTTTCCAATGGTAAGAGTAACTGATATTAAAGATGGGGTCTTAAACCTCAGTAATGCGCGTAGAGTTGATAATTCAACCTTTGTTGAATTTTCTAAAAGACATACACCAAAAATAGGAGATATTGTTCTCTCTCGTGTTGGTTCTTATGGTGTTCCAGCTTTAGTTGAATCTGATGAATTATTTTGTCTTGGACAAAATACTGTTTTTATAATTCCTCAAATAAATTCCCAGTTAGTTTATTTTTTCTTGAGAAGTCCTAATTGCCAGCAGCAAATAGAAAAATTCGTTGCTGGTACAACACAAGGAACTATCAGTTTGCAAAGCATAAAAAAAATTCGAGTTCCAATTCCGCTATATTCTGAACAAATTACTTTAGCCTCAGAAATAAGTTGTGTCTTAAGAAAAACCCAAAGCCTTGAAATCATCTACCGCCAAAAAATCGCTGCACTCAAAGAACTCAAACAATCCATCCTGCAAAAAGCATTCACTGGCGAACTCACCGCAGATACCCCAAAAACTGCTAAACAGGAAATGGCAGCATGAGCGATGATTTGACGAAACCAAACGATCTGTTATTTCAAGAAATTCGGCAATTGATTGACACCGCCAAACAACGCGCCGCCGTTGCCATCAATGCAGAAATAACTTTGTTATATTGGCAAGTTGGTAAACGCATCCAAACCGAAGTTTTACAAGGTCAACGGGCTGAATATGGCAAACAAATCATTGTTTCTTTATCTCAGCAGCTAACGCAAACCTATGGTAAAGGCTGGGGTGAAAGACAACTGCGACATTGCCTCCAGTTTGCTGAGACATTTCCAAATATCGAGATTGTGAACACACTGTGTTCCAAATTGAGTTGGTCACATCTGCGACTTTTAACAGCAATAGACGATCCCCTAAAACGAGAATTTTATATTGAAATTGCCCAACTGGAACGATGGAGCGTCCGCCAACTGCAAGAACGTATTAACTCTATGCTATTTGAGCGCACTGCCCTATCCCGCAAACCCGAAGAAACCATCCGCCATGACTTAGAGCAACTGCGCCAAACTCAACAGGTATCACCCGATATTTTACTCAAAGACCCTTTAAATTGCGGGTTTTACTACGTTCAACATATTCAATTGCTTCGGTAATCTTATTTAATTCGCAGCAAACTTCTACCATGCGGCTATAAACTTGGTTAAAGTGTTCCGCTTGTTTGCGCTTGGTTTCTTCTCCAGATACTATTTCTTCTCGTAAAGATTCTATAGTTGCAATGGCAGACTCAAAAGTATTGTACGCTAAGTCAAACTGGTTTGCGTTTTGGTAAGCAATTCCTAGCCCCCACAAAGTTTCTGTATAGTCTTGGGGAAAAGCTTCAAAAGTCCTAACTTTCAGAGCCTCTTTGTAAGTAGCGATCGCTTTGTCAATGTTATCTGCCCTGTCTCCTTTGATTCTATTGCTGTAGGCATTGGCGAGATTATTTTGCGTTACAGCCCAATCAACAGGGAATTCTTCCCTAGTGTAGACAGTTAAAGCAGCAGTGTAAGCAGCGATCGCTGTTTCAATGTTATCTGCCCTGTCTCCTTTGATTCTATTGCTGTAGGCATTGGCGAGATTATTTTGCGTTGCAGCCCAATCAACAGGGAATTCTTCCCTAGTGTAGACAGTTAAAGCAGCAGTATAAGCAGCGATCGCTTTGTCAATGTTATCTGCCCTATCTCCTTTGATTCTATTGCTGTAGGCATTGGCGAGATTATTTTGCGTTGCAGCCCAATCAACAGGGAATTCTTCGTTGGTTCTGACAGTTAAAGCAGCATTATAAGCAGCGATCGCTGTTTCGATGTTATCTGCCCTGTCTCCTTTGATTCTATTGCTATAGGCATTGGCGAGATTATTTTGCGTTGCAGCCCAATCAACAGGGAATTCTTCGTTGGTTCTGACAGTTAAAGCAGCAGTATAAGCAGCGATCGCTGTTTCAATGTTATCTGCCCTGTCTCCTTTGATTCTGTCATTGTAAGCAGCAGCGAGATTATTTTGCGTTGCAGCCCAATCAACAGGGAATTCTTCCCTAGTGTAGACAGTTAAAGCAGCAGTATAAGCAGCGATCGCTGTTTCAATGTTATCTGCCCTGTCTCCTTTGATTCTGTCATTGTAAGCAGCAGCGAGATTATTTTGCGTTGCAGCCCAATCGACAGGTAAAGCTTCCTTGGTTCTGACAGTTAAAGCAACAGTATAAGCAGAGATCGCTTTTTCGATGTTATCTACCTTTTCTTCTTTGATTCTATTGCTATAGGCATTGGCGAGATTATTTTGCGTTGTTGCCCAATCAATAGGTAAAGCTTCCTTGGTTCTGACAGTTAAAGCAGCAGTATAAGCAGAGATCGCTGTTTCGATGTTATCTGCCTTATCTCCTTTGATTCTATTGCTGTAGGCAAGAGCGAGATTATTTTGCGTTGTTGCCCAATCAACAGGGAATTCTTCCCTAGTGTAGACAGTTAAAGCAGCACTATAAGCAGAGATCGCTGTTTCAATGTTATCTGCTCTGTTTCCTTTGATTCTGTCATTGTAAGCAGCAGCGAGATTATTTTGCGTTACAGCCCAATCAACAGGGAATTCTTCCTTAGTGAAGACAGTTAAAGCAGCAGTATAAGCAGAGATCGCTGTTTCGATGTTTTCTGCCCTGTCTCCTTTGATTCTCTCTCTGTAGGCATTGGCGAGATTATTTTGCGTTGCAGCCCAATCAACAGGGAATTCTTCGTTGGTTCTGACAGTTAAAGCAGCATTATAAGCAGAGATCGCTGTTTCGATGTTATCTGCCTTGTCTCCTTTGATTCTATTGCTGTAGGCATTGGCGAGATTATTTTGCGTTGCAGCCCAATCAATAGGTAAAGCTTCCTTAGTGCAAACTTTTAGCACAACTTCATAACCAGTAATAGCAATTTCCATATTGCTGGCTTTGTTAGCCCAGGGGAATTGCTTAATAATATTGCTAAATTCGACAATAACTGCTGCTAAGTATTCTGCCTCATCTGCTTGGACTTTTCTCAGTATATTTGTCCCCCAACAGCGCAATATTTCTGCTAACGCTCCGTCAAGTTTACCTATATTTTTTGCTAGTAAGGGGTAAACTACCTGGCAATTACCCATACTGTTTTCAGTTACTTGTAATACCTCCATCAAGAATTGAAAATATGCTTTTATCTCCTCCTCACCTAGGGATTGCAAATCTACTGTAGTATCTAGATTCAACGCTTCCATTGGTTGCATTGCCAAACCTTGCAACCAATTCGCTGTTTTTTCATCTCCCTGTTGCAAAAATATCTTTGTTACTGCTTCTACCGTCTGTAAGAAGCCAACATCTACTAATCCTTGGTTTGCTGCTAAAATCTCTCGGATTTCATCGTCACTACGACAATTCAACAGGCTTTGAATAAGGTTGAGATGGGCTTGCTGACGCTTTTCGTTCATGGGTAAGGGAAGGGCGTACACATCACACTTAAATACGATGAAACTAATACAATACCGACATTCTAGATTCCAGAAAAGTACAGAACTTTATCACTTGTGATGAATATTAACAATAGCGATCACCCTGCATTTACATTCAAAGAAACTAGCTGCTGAAGCTTTTAAGATAGATAATCTTTTAATGGCGAATGAATACAATTGCTCTGCAATGCTCAAGATCGTGAAATCACACTACTTCAACGATAGAACTTTCCTTGCCATCGTTATCATTGGGCACATATTCCAAAAGTTCCCCAGGTTGACAATCCAATGCCTTACAAATGCCATTTAACCTTTCTGGGGTTAATCGTGGCATTTCATCAACCTTACGTAGCCTGTACACTGAATTTTCAGTTATTCCTAACGCCTCAGCTAAATTCTTATTCCTCACTCGCTTTCGCGCCATTACTTCATTTAATTTCCAGCGAATCACTTTATCCATAGGCATATTACTACATCCCCAGTTTAGTAGCTGTTAGATGTAGATTTCTCTACTCGTCATTATTTAAGTTTAGAAGTAGATTTATATCATTCTAAGTTTTATAAATCTACACTTGACGTATATCTACACGTCACGTAGATTAATTGATAGACAAAACAAAAGCGATCGCTCTCCGGGAAGAGTCCGCGATCGCCTTTTGCGGAACCCCATCGATGAGGTTACTTAGATGATTGTACAAGAAGAGTTTGATAACCAAACCTCGGCTCAATTAGGGTTTGAGGAATACATTGAGCAGCTAACAGACCAAGTAGCGCCAGAAATTGAAATCGATTCAGTACCAGATGATCTTGGAGAACTGTATCGAGTTTGGAACAGCTATCATCTGCTGGGAACTTTTTATCAGAACGTTGAAGGCAAATGGGTAGCACAACCCTGTAATAGCGATGACAGACCCTGTTGTGACACCCCTGAATTAGCACAGCTATTCATCATTGCTGTTAACGGGTTGCTGGTGGCTGATGTAGCGTAACCACTGGCATAAATTTTTTTCCATCGCCTAGAGACGTGAATTTCAGCACGTCTCTTTCTTGTTTAAAGTTATTTTAGGTAGAAAATTTAGCTGTCTAGTAACCTCAGTAACGCTTCTGACGTTTCGCCATTGTTGCAAACGGCAAAAAACAGTGAGAACATTCCCCTTGTACCCAATCAGAAGGAATCGGGAAAGGGGTTTCACAGTTAGTACATTTAGTTAATAAGCCTAAGTTGTGGCGATCGCATTTCATCTTATCTTTGAATTGCCACTTCATACGGTGATAAGGTACTTCTGCATAGCAAGCACCACATAACCTAATTGGTCTGGGTTTCATAGTCACACCCTTTGGTGGCAGAATCTCTCTAAGCTTCTCAACTTCCACACCAACTATACCAGCCAAAGCTTCCAACTCCTGCTGTGTCGGAAACGGGTTGAAATAAAACTTCTCCCACCTACCAATAACAGCACCTAAACCAGTCAATTTACCAAGTTGAGTAGTAGTTAAATAATTCTCCCTACGAAAGCGTCCTAAAAAATGGCTTAAGCTTTCACCTTGGAGTAGTTCAATATCAAAAAATCTGGTTTTTTTCTCTATATTTTCCATTACTCAAACCACTCCAGAACCTCATCTAAAGTTGCTTTATCGATATTACTTAACCCTTTTCTCAAAGATAAAATTGCTGTTCGTCTTAAAACCCTATCTACCAAACCAATCTTGCCACCTGTTTTTTGGTACAACGGCATTAAAGTTTCTTTTCTAGTTAAATTTGATGGTACTGGTAAACACAAAACTTCATCTTCCCAAATTTGTAATAACTCAGCAAATTTTTTCTCTGACACTAATTGCAAACGATAACATTCGATGAAACGGTCATGAATATAAGGCTCCTTCTTGATGAGATTATCCAGACCATCAGTTCCCACAAGCACAATTGCAATTTTCAATAAATCGTAAATCCGAGCTATTTCGCTAAAGGTATTTAATTTCAAAAAATTTGCTTCATCAATAATCAACATTTCGACTTTTGACTCTTTAATGAGCCGCAGCACTCGTCGTCGCAAATCAGTCAATTTACCCGAAGTTGCATCATATTTCAAACTTTCTAAAATTAATGTTAGTAGTTCCCCTGCCGAACAATCCCCTGGAACTTGCATATACAAGACAGGTACAATATCACGCTTACCTGTTCTTTTTTGCGGTTTATTCAGGAGTTTATAAACATCACAAGTAACTGACTTCCCCGCTCGTGGTGGCGCAACAATTCGACCACATTGTTTGGAAAGACGCAAACTATCCAACCAATCATGAATTCTTTGGATATGGTCAAGCTCTACTACGCTGGGAGTAATCAGCCGTTCAATTTGTGGCATCAATTCTTCTGGTATTGGGTCATCTCCCCATAAATTCTGTACCCATCTACGCAAAGATTCATCTGTCATAATCTGTGAATATCGAATATTTTATTTGCTTAATTTCGACCGATTTCTATCAAACTAATCGTCATAATCTCGACGAAGTTGTTCGTAGTCATATACTCTAGGTCGCCGCTTTTGTAGCTGAGGTGTTTCTTGTGTTTGTTCAACTGGTTCGTGAATTTGAGGAGGCTTGTATACCGAATGAACTTGAGCTTGTTCTTCTTTTTTATGTTCTCTTTGGCTCTTTTTCTTCTGCTTTATAAAAACGTCCCTATCCCGCACCTCTGCCAGAATAGATTTATTACTTACCTGCTTACCCGTATCCCGAATTTTTCGACTTGCTGCTTTCGCTTCTTCCAAGGAAATCTGCTCTGTTTCTAAGTCAATTGCATGAGCCTGAGACAACAACACTTCTTTACCCGAATCTTGACGATATACAAAAACTGTTGATATGTCTCTAGGGTCAAATCGCAGTATTACACCCTCACCCGCATAAGCTGCTAAGTATTCCCCCCGGTAGGTAATGTTTTCAAAACTCACATACCCACCTTTGTAAATACTGCGGCGTGTCTTTTTCATCAAACAAATATCTAATTGCCGCTCGTCAATTAAACTTGGTAGTGCAGGTAAACCAGCTTCCCAGCGTTGAAACCGCGTTTGTCCGCTACGAGCATCAAGTCGCTGATTGTAGTTATCAACAACATAGCGAACAATTAGTAGTTGTAAGTCTCGCAGCGTAATACAAGCTTCTTCTTCGGCATTTTCTGGACGTTGCTGAATATTAGAACCTAAATAGCCATAAAACCCAGATAAAAAATCTGTGTTGATAGTACCGAAACTGCGTTCTTCAATACCACCTTCACTGGGGCGATCGCGTAAATGGCATTCAAATCCAAGTTGAAATCCAATTTGTTTTAAATGCTCCGAGCGAAAATCCTTGCCACCATCAGTAAACAAATTTTCTGGAATACCAAAGGTTCCCCACTCACAATGAAGTTTATATTCCGAAGGATACTTTTTTGGTAACACAGCATGACGCATAGCCAAAGCTACAACCAAAGAACTTGGTGCATCAAAACCTAAATGAATCCCCATAATGCACCGCGAATAGCTATCTGTAATTTTGGTCAGCCAAGGACGTGCTAAAGTTTCGCCATACTGGTCAACCAGCATTACATCCAATTTTGTATGGTCGCACTGCCAAGTATGGTTGCTGTATCTTGGCTCCAAAGTTTGTCCATCACGGGTTTGATGCGATACCCGTGAACCACGCCAACCAATATTTCTAACTTTCTGCTTCTGCTCTTTGCGCTCAATAATTGGATTGAGAACTCGGTAAACAGTCATGTGGCTGGGGTATCTTTCTAAACCCAATTGTTCCGCTCTCACTTGAACTCGAATCGCAACTTGAGCGGGAGTCATTTTTCTACCGCTTTTATTGCCTTCCTTATAGGTTTTGACAATAAACTCTTGCCATTCCTCATCAATACGGTAATTACCTTTATCAGAACGTTCTGGTTCGGTAATAGCCGATAAACCTTGTTCTTGATACTTTTTAACAAGTCGCTGCACCGTCCGAACCGTCTTACCAAGCTTTTCTGCTGCTTGCTTAAGTTTGATTCCATAGGTTTTGCGATCGCATGGCTCAATTAAACTCTGTAATACCTCCATCCTCAGCTTGGCTTCATCCGAGAGTTGAGTAATAATTGTGTTCGTTGGTTCTGCGTCCTCATCCTCCAAAATTTCGTCAAGCTCATCCGAACTATCAAAAGCTAAAGATGTATTACCCTCATCGGAGTTTAGCGTTTCACCCATAAGATAACTCCATTGCTGGAAATTCTGTAAATACTTAAAGCTGCTTCTAATAAAAAGCTGCATCTCACACCCTCAACTTCGGTATTGAGATGCGAAACTTAGCTGCCACAAAGCTCCTCCGAAAAAACTCGTCTCCAAGTGCTGTTCTTGCAACTATAGAGAATGAGGCTTTAGTCGGAGCATGACATAATTAGTATGTGTGTATTATTGCTCAATAAATATCATACTACTTTGTCCCAAAAAACGACATTTAATTGTTTATTAACGAACTACTTATACAAAACGACAATTATTTTGTTATGAATCAATCAAAATTTGGAAATCGATTATTTTGACAAAACGACAAATAAAATGTTAATTATTTAAATAGCGATATTTAATTTGTTCAACCTTTATAAAAGTTGAATGGAAGCTAAAAAAGCTATAATCTTTGTGCAGTGAGGATTGTAGCCTTAATATTTCAACGACATTAATTTGTTAAGACGACATTTAATTAGTTAACCGACAATATAAGACAATAGTTTCAGCTTACTAGCTTCAGTCTCTTAATCCTAACTTATGCAAGTTGGGGACTTACAAAAAATAAAACACACCATAAAAGATAATTATTTATTCAGCGGTAAAATAATTTCAAAAGTTGACCCTTGCCCGACTACACTAAAAGCACGAATCACACCGCCGTGGGCTTGAACTATTTGTTGTGCGATCGCTAATCCTAAACCAAACCCGCCAGTTTTGCGGGAACGCTTTTTATCAACCCGATAAAATCGCTCGAAGATATGGTGCAAGTCAGGTTCAGGAATCCCGATACCATTATCTACAACTTGAATTATTGCCTGATGTGGCTGGGTAAAAATTTTTAACTGCACTTTGCCACCAGCAGGAGTATATTTACAGGCATTACTAAGCAAATTAATAATTGCTTGAGATAGTAGGTCTTTTTCAGCTATCACATTCACACTGTTAGTAGGCAACTCGCAATTTAAGCTCAGATGTTGTGCCACAGGTTGTTTTGCATAGTCGTCTACTAGCTTCAACAGCAAATTGTTTAAGTTGACTTCTTGCAATAATTTAGCAGGTAATCGACCTTCATGACGCGCCAAAAACAGCAGATTATCTACCAAAAGACTCATTGACTTAGCGATATCAACAACTTTCTGAAAGCGCTGACGTTGCTGTTCAGGATTGCTACACGATGAGATTGAGCCAAACTGGGCATTGCTAATAACTGCTGCTAAAGGCGATCGCAATTCATGGGAAGCATCGGCTGTAAAGCGTTGTAGTTGCTCATAGCTGTAACGAATTGGTTGCATTGCTAAACCTCCCAACCACCAACCAGCAAGAGTAATCAATCCCAAGGTTGTAGGTACTGAAATAGCCAAAACCAGCCGAAAGTCAGCCAAATTATTTTCAGTAGTTGTCAGTGGTATTGCTACCTGCAAATAACCAATTAATAAACCATTTTGGTAAACAGGTAAGGTTACCTGACGTAGCCACGCTTGGTGATTTTCACTGTTGAGAGTTTTAAATCCAGCCTTCACTTTTAACAGTTCACTGGGGGTATCACCAAAAAATTGCACGAGTTGTTTTTGGGCATTATACCAACGCGCATACACAAGTTCGCTATCGAGTGGCGGCGGTACCCTACTCCCTAACAACGGGACATTTTCCAAGTCTATATGTTGCTGTCTATTGTGCAGCGTAGATTCCACATTAGCTGCCATCACCCTGGTTTTTTTGTAGAGTAATCGATCCAGGCTTTCTAACTCATCAATGACTTTGAGATAGTAAACCACCGCCGCAAACATAATCAAAATACTTCCCATTGTCAGGGTGAACCAACAAGCGAGATTGCGACGGCTACGACCAAACATTTATTTAATTCTCTAAAGGTTTGAGGCAATAACCCATACCGTAGACTGTTTTAATCCAATCTGCTGCACCAACTAACTGCAACCGATGTCGTAACTTGCGTACTAACACAGTTAAGGCATTGCTTTCTGGTTCCATACCCCATTCCCACAAAGCTTCTTCAATTTGAGTGCGAGTTAAGATTTGATTGGGGTGACGCATCAAATATTCTAACAGTTGAGCCTCACGGGGTGATAATTCGACACTTGCCTGATCCCGTTCCACAGTTAAGCTAGTCAAATGCAGTTGTAAATTTGCAATGGAGAGAGTGTCTCCTTGCCACAAAGGCGATCGCCGCCTCAAAGCACGTACCCGCGCCAAAAGTTCTACTAGATCGGCAGGTTTAACTAAATAGTCATCTGCTCCGGCATCTAAACCTGCTACTTTATCTAGTGTTGTATCCTTGGCAGTCAACATCAGCACTGGCGCTGTTTTACCGGCTTGGCGATACTGGCGACAAAGACTTAACCCGCTAATCGTTGGTAACATCCAATCCACAATTAACAGGTCATATTCTTTCTGGGATAACAACCATTGTGCTGTTTCCCCATCTTCTACGCCATCCACACTATATCCGGCTTCCGACAGTACACCCTGTAATGGCTCTAATTGTTCGGGATCGTCTTCTACAACTAAAATTCGCATAAGCCATTTCATTTAGGTGATAGGTCTTTACAATAAAATTGCCTACACCTTGTTCATAATAGACAAGCCTAGTACTGCCCACGTCTTCCAGCAGTCAGATTTTAGATGCCTAAGCGCCTATGCGGAATAAAACTTATGTCAAAAGCTCGTTGGTTACCAATACTACATTCTTGGCATATACAAGTTGTGCTTTGGGCACTAACTTTACTACTGTTGGGAATCAGCTTTTGGGTTGGCGGTGAACTGCTGACAAAACATTTATTGAGCCATTCTTATGGGACATTAGACAAGCTACAAGCTGATACGCAATTACCAATACAGCTAAAGCTGAATGTAACAGTCATTGCCATTGAAATTAACAAAGGAGAAGATTTTACTCAAGTTGAAGTCAAGACTGCAAATTCTGTAATCAAATATTTGGAATTTGAGTTGCCGAATCAACCATCTAACGCGCTGGAAACTGCGATCGCGTGGAGCGCAGCGCCTGCCGTAGGATGCCCGAAGGGCTGTAGGGCGATCGCAAAAAAACTAGAATTAACTTCTAAATTAGTCAAACTTAAAGGCAATGCACAACTTGTTTTACAGCTTCCGATCAATTTGCAAGCAATTAAAGCTGAAATTGATCGCGAGCAAGGATTTAGCAACGTTGAGGTCATAACTGCTAACGACTTACTTACAAAATTTGAAATTGCTTTGCCGGTAGTAAAAGTTAATATGGTTGAAGCAATGATTGCACAAGAACTAGGAATAACTCATGAAAACGTTAGGAGCCTAGTACGTTATCAAATCAGATCGCCATCTTGATATCGCAGCCAGCTTTTTTGATATTTTTCACTGAGTGATGCGAAGAATTTTGTCTTGCTGTGGTGGGCAATTTCCTCGTCCGTCGCAGTTGCTAGTTGTGACGTACAGTTCGCCATCTGGCCCCATAACCGCTTCTCTCAAACGCCCCTGCTGACCTTGCAAATAAACTTCATGACGTTCGATTTTCTGGGGAGACTGAGGATCGAAAACGACACGATGCAGGTGTTCGGAACCGAGAGTTGCAATAATTAAGTTGCCCTTCCACTCCGAGATAGAATTTCCAGTATAGATTGCTGCACCCCCAGGAGGAGTAGCTTGACGCCATACAAGAGACGGGGTTACAAGTCCTTCCCTTGATTCGCAGCGGTAGATAGTAGGCCAACCCAGGTTGTCACCTGCTCTTGCTACGCTGAGTTTGTCATGTCCACTTCTGCCCAACTCGCCACTGGGCCCGTGATCCGTCACCCATAGAGTTGATGTATCAGCCCAATCAAATCCTTGAGTGTTACGAATACCAGTGATATACACAGGATTACCTGGAAATGGATTATCTTGCGGTACTTGTCCATCTGGTGTCACGCGCAGTATCTTTCCAGCTAGGTTATTAAAATCTTGGGAAGTTTCCGGCTTTCTGGCATCACCAGTGCCGATGTAAAGCATTCTATCAGGGCCAAAGCGCAGGCGACCACCATTGTGATACAAAGCCACTGGAATGTCATCGAGAATGATTCTATCGGATGAAGCGCTCAATCCATTTGGGGATAGACGCCACCGTTCAACACGATTGACTTGCGACCCGTTCTTATCAGTGGTGTAGTAAACGTAGAAAAGTCGGTTGTTAGCAAAGTTTGGATGAGCTGCAATACCGAGCAAACCTCCTTCGCCGCTATCTGTAACATTAATAGTAGCTACAGGCTTTTGCACAAGTTTGCTATCCCGTACAAGCCTAACCCGCCCAGCTCGTTCAGTGACCAACATATCTCGATTCCGCAGAAAAACAATTCCCCAAGGAACCTCAAGTCCTGTTACCACCTCTTCAACCCGCACCTTGGTCTGTCCTTGAGGGCCAAAGCCATCTTCTACTAGGGTACATGCTTGATTACTAGCTGCAACTTGTTCAACTGTTGCTTGGTCTTGATTGTTATTAGCAATCTCTGACTCAGATGTAGTGGCATTGCAAGAAGTAAGCCCTAGCAAGACTATGCTTATAAATAAGTTGCTTGCAAGCTTCATATTTTTTCTCCCAAAATTCATGACAAACGTTTCTATCTAATTACGTAACGCAAATTTTCTGTTTCTTCTACAAGTTTTTCCATTCCACCTTCAGAAATATTTTTAACGTAATTAATTTTTATCTCCTCTAACATATCCACTAACCAAGTTTGAATTTCTTGTAAATTATGCTTTTTTTGTAACTCTTCTTCTAACGAGTCTCTAAAATTTGTAATCAAATTATCAGTTAGTTTTGCCACTACTGGGTCTTCAAAAGATTTGACGAAGTTGTTATAAGCTGTTTGATAAAAATATTTAGTTAAGTTCTCTGCTATTTGACTTGGGAGGTGACTTAAACCTGGAAAACTTTGTATTTGTTGATAAATAGGAGACTCGTTAAGTGTACTTTGAATACTGTGATGTACTAAAGCCTCTATATCTGGCTGAATTTTAGGTAATACATCATATAAACTAATGGTAACTAGACGATTAGCTATAGCTTTTACTTCATTAGTATTATTAAGTTGAACATAGGGACGGCGAGTTTCAGGATGAAACAACCAGTTTGCTATATCACCCCGACGAATTGCATCTTGCATTTGGTTAATCATCTGAACACCTACCATCTCTGTAAGTTCCTCAGCAAAGCTCATCGCCAAGTCATGGTTAAATTGCGCTCTTACAGGTTCAACATTTAATAAATTAGCTTGATAAAGACGAATGGTGAGCGGCATAATTCGCAACCATCGCCAAAAAGGAAGTAGTAAAAACAAATCATACCAACGTCGCAGAATAGCTTCTAGCCAGGACAAATTAGGATTACGACGACTAATATAAAAACTCCGTGCTATGAATTCTAGGGCAAAAATAAATATAAATGGTAAATCTATCAGCCAAAAACGATTTACAAAACTACCAAATTTGCCAATATCACGATAGAAATTGCTTTCAATTAAAGACCGAATTTGGGTATCAAAAAAACCGATTTCTAATGACCAGCTACTTTGTGATAAATATGCTGAACTCCAAAAAGCTTCTAAAGCATCTCTGGCAAACGGTTCATTGGTATGCAGACGCATTTCATGTTTGATTTTTTCCCAAGCACCGCTTTTCTCCGGTACATTAAAAGAATTATCCTCAATCATTCGCTTGCTTAAGAGACGTAATTCACTTAGCAAACTTTCTGCTTCTGGTGATTGCAATCCAGTTTGTAAAACCTGATTTTGCAATGCATCTACTTTTGTGAGGTAGCTTTGCGTTTCAGGATGGGGTTGAATACCTTTAATCGGATCGTACAGTTGAGTTAAACCTGGCAATACTTGCAAGTAAAAATCACGCAAGGGTATATAGGTCAAATCAAATGAGACTAAGCTGAAGTTAATTAATACCAGAATGGCAATTAATCTTTCAAACCAAAGGTTGCGGCGAACAGATGCTTTTTTAATATCAAGCGTTGCTATCATGGCTCAAAATTTATTTATTCCATATCAAAACTAAGTAAATCTAAATGAGTAGGATTTGAAATTAGCTCTTTTGCTACTAATAAACCGGCTATAGTCCAGGTTTGATATTTTCTGGCTTCTTTGCCCAGTAAGCGACCATTCTTACCATCGTAGTATTCTGGCCATTCATCCTGAAATAAACGATTTTCTGCAATATCAATAGCTTTTCGAGCAATATCTATGCGATTGGTTTTTTGCGCGGCTGCTATTAGTAGCCAGAGTAAAACTGGCCAATGGCCACCATTGTGATAAGACCAAGGAGTATTTTTAGGATCGTGTCCTGTAACGATTTGCCACTCTATGCCCTCTAGTGCAGGAAAGCAGATTTTCATCGGCATATTTCCTACTAAATCACTCCAGCGTTGCTCAATTAAATTCATGATTTTTTGAGATTCTTCCTCGCAAGCTAGAGAGGTAATAATCGCCATCAAATTTCCCAAAGTAAAAAAGCGAAAATCTATACGTCCAGGGCCGAGATTACCTGCTAAATAACCACCATCATCTGGTAACCATTCAGTCAACCAAATAGGAATTGAATTAGGATAGATATTAAATCTATTTGCTACTTCTTGACCAAATTGATCGCCTTTGTAGGTATAAATTTCATTTAAGCGCTTCAAGTCAATCCAGTAGTATTCTCTGAGATGATAAGTCAGTGTGGCTAAACGTTGATGAACGCTATGAATGCAAGAATAGTTATTATCAATTGGCAGTAGAAGTTCCCTAGCTGCACGTAAGGCTGCATAGAAAAGGACTTGAATTTCTAAAGGATGTTCATAAACACCCAGGCGACGGTCAATCATAAAAGAACCATCGGGAACCAACATCGTTGGATACATGGCGAACCGATGGGCAAGGCACATTTCTAGAATTAACTTGATTCCTTGCTGGAAATCAGTTTGATGAGCAAGTGCTGTATCACCTGTGGATTTTACATAAGCCCGTAATAAAAGAATCCACCATAAGCAAGAATCAACAGGCGGAACTCTAGCGATCGCGTGTTCCCCAAAATCAGCAGTTAAATATTCTTCGCCATCTTTCGTGACTACCTTAAAACTGGCTGGCATTAGCCCTGGCCCTGGCTTAAAAGAATCCATTTGTGGTTCGTGGCTCTGCAAAGCGAGAGTTTCGATCAAGAAATTGCGTACAATTTCCGGTTTACCACTAATCAAAAAAGCTAGTGCCGATAAGACAAAATCACGAATAAAGCATTGGTCATAATTGAGTGCATCTGACCCAGGTACTAAGGCAGCTACTGTACCAATGGGACGACCATGATAATAAATAATTGCTTTATCTAACTTATCCCAAGCTTCTGCGATCAAATCGTTGCTTTTTTTCATTAAATCATAGCCTCCTAATGGTAGTATTTAAAATGTATTAGCCCTTGTTTAGGGTTGGGTTAGTTAAATGAATAAATACCTAAATTAGGGTAATTGGCATTAAAATTAATCTAGCCTTTTGGGTAGATCACTGACGAAATTATGCTAGGCGATCGCGCCCGCCTGCACTTTAAATTTCAAATTAATTATCTACAATCGAAAAATTAATTCTGGGTAACATAGGAAATACTGCCCTCTCTGCTTTGCTCATTTGGTGATGGACGATATTGCAACCAGGCGAACAACGCGGAAGTTCCGAGAAAAATGAAGGTTATAGTTACCACGAGTTGAAGCATAATACTGTAACGCATAATCAAATTTTAGCTTTTGAATTAAGAGTTGTTAGTTGTTAAACAAGGTTGTAGTGTTCCATGTGGATATTAGTTACAGGCACTCCTAAATCGTGCAATGCTACCTCGACTTGATCCATCATTTTGGGTACAGCACAAATGAAGTAGTTTCGAGTTGCAGGACGTTTGGGAATGTAACGTTCGAGTAGTTCTTTATCGACGTACCCTACCTCTTTTGACCATTCTTCTGGCGGCTTTCTCAAAACATGGACAATTGTTAAGTCTAATTTATCTTTAAGAGCTTCTAGCTCTTCACGATAAGTTACGTCTTCCCATGTTTTGCTCGCATAAATTAACAGCAAAGGGCGCTCATCCTGACGTTCTGCTAAAGTAACGAGCATACTTATCATTGGTGTAATGCCAATACCTCCGGCAATAAAGACAAATCCTGCGGTATTTTCATAGAGGTCTGTGGTAAAAACTCCATAAGGCCCATCCAGGTAGGCTTTAGTGCCTGGTTTGACATCTTTAATTGTGTTGGTGAAGTCTCCTACAGCCTTAATACCAAACTCAAGACGTTCAAGATTTTCTGCACTAGAAGCAATAGAAAATGGATGTTCCCGCATTCTAAATGGCGAGATTTCTAAGGTAAGCCAAGCAAATTGACCAGGCTGGAAACGTATTCCCTCATGCCCTCTGGGACGCAAAACTAAATTCCAAACATTGCCCCGTTGGGGAATTACTGCTTCTACCAAGTAAGGTTTTTTCAACATGAACCAAGGCTTGATCAAGCGGACGTAAACCAACAACCACAAAGCAGCTAATGCAATACCAGTCCAGAGAACTCCCTTCCAAAATAGCCCTAAGTAGTTACCCACACCCAAGGCGTGTCCCAAACCAAATCCCACAGCAATTACAGCTAAGATGCCATGAGCTGTACGCCAAGGTTCATAGGGGATGTTAAGCTGTTTGCGCCAAATAGAGGTGATAATAATCGCTATGAGGGCCAAAGTAGCAATTACTGCCATCCTAGCTCGCCACGGCGCTTGAATGAAATTTAATAGTTGCAGTGTTTGCGGGTTATCGATGAATAAGATTAATGGATGGACAAGAATGAACAAGAATGCCACTATCGAGGTGTAGCGGTGAAACTGAAGAATCAAGTCAATCCCGTATGAAGCTTCTACACGGTTGATACGAGCAGTCAAGGCAAATTGCATTGCCATCATCGCTAAACCAATGAAGCCGAGGGCTACAGAAAATTCTAGCCAAAAACTTCGTTGTTCATTTGGTGTGGGCGGGTATAGAAGCAGAATTAGTAAGGGTAAGAGGATAATTAAAAGATACGCACCTATCCAAGATACGCCTACGACTACGGGATTTTTCATCAACAGACTTTTCATTGGCGCTGGCCTCCTATGTTTTCTGTTGCAATGAAGCTTGGGCGCGTCTGTTAACTTCCGTCCAATTCACGACATTCCACCAATTATTTAAATAGTCGGCACGACTATTGCGATATCTCAGGTAATACGCGTGTTCCCATACGTCATTACCCATAATTGGGTATAAACCTTCCATAATCGGGCTGTCTTGATTTGGTGTATTCGTAATTTGTAGTTGATCTTGGGGATTGCGTACTAACCAAACCCAACCACTACCAAAGCGATCGCTACCTGCTTCGTTAAACTGTTTTCTAAATCCTTCAAAACTACCGAAAGTTTTATTGATTTCTGTTGCTATTTCCCCTGTCGGTTGTCCACCGCCATTGGGGGCCATAATTTGCCAGAAAATTGTGTGGTTGAGGTGTCCGCCGCCGTTGTTGCGTACTGTTGTGCGAATATCTTCCGGTAAACCTTCCATGTTACGCAGCAGAGATTCCACACTTCTTTTTTGCAAGTCTGGATACTTTTTCAACGCATCATTCAGATTATCAACATAGGTTGCGTGGTGTCGGTCATGATGCAGTTTCATGGTTTCTGCATCAATAGCTTTTTCTAATGCATTGTAGTCGTAAGGCAATTTTGGTAGCTGTGCAGGAGAAGCACTCAGTGCCCGATCGGGATAAGCTACGGGAATAGAGGACGTAGTAGTAGCAGGAGTTTGGGCTGCTACTGGTGTTGCTGTGGTTGATTGTGACTGCTCTGTTGGTACTGGTTGACAAGCACCTAGCACTACAAACAGCATGATTACTACCAGGAAATAGCCGATTTTCTGCCGTAAAAAAAACATCATTAGCTCTTGATATCCAAATATATGGTTTTGATTTTTGACTATTATTTATTTAGAAAATTGGTGCTACCAGCCGCAACAGTATAGTGTTGATGACTGATAACGCTATAGAACCGATTAACGCGCTCCAAAAACCCCACCTTAAGCTAAATCCTGGCACTATTGCAGCTGCTAAACCAAAGACAATAGCATTCAAAATAAAGAAGAATAAACCCAAAGTAATCAGAATGAAAGGAAAAGTAAAGAATGTCAAAATTGGCAGTAAGACAGCATTCAAAATTCCAAAAACCGCAGCAGAGATTAATGCTTTGCCAAAATTATCAATTTCCACTCCAATTGGTAATCTAGCAATAATTAAAAAGCTGACGCTAGTGACTAACCAAGTAAGTATTAGCCCACCCATAAAATCTCCTTGCCAGTGCTATTTTGGCTCATTGAGCTAGGTTATATTTTTAGGATTAGCCATAAATGTGAGTAAAATGTGACGGAAAAGGAGCCTTGCTTTTAGCTATGCTTACGAATTTTGCCTAATTACATTAAATCATTGATTGTATATAACGTTGCATCTTTCTCTTGGGTTAGAGAAAGTTATCTTAAACTTCTAAAAAGCCATTTTTTAGAATAGTAAATATTTCTTTAGATAGATTCAAGTATCAAAAAACTTACTCTTCAGCTTTCAATTCGTCCATTTCTAATAAACTAATTATCACTCCGGCGATAGGAACAGCCAGAAACACTCCCAGCAGTCCTGCGACTTTAGCGCCTATCAATAGCGAGAAAAACATCACTACCGGATTTATATTTAGCGAACCTTGCATAACTCTAGGCATCAACAAGTTTTCTTCTACTTGTTGGAGTAGAATACAACCAATTAATACTTTGATGCTGAGTCCAACTCCTTGGGGTAAAATAATCAAAGATACAAGGCTAATTCCTAATGTGGCTCCAATGCCAGGGATGAGATCAAAAACTCCAGCGATCGCAGCTAAAATTAAGGCGTATGGTACTTGCAAAAGTAAAAATACAATAAAGCTTGATACACCAAAAAATACGCCTAAAATTAGTCTTCCCCAAAAAAATCCCAGAAAATTTTGCTTGATAGAAATCGTTAATTTTTGCCTCAGATTGCGCGGAAACAGCCTCAGAAAGAAATTCCAAAGGCGTTCTCCATCCAGCAACATAAAGAAAGCGACAACAGCAATTAAAACTATATCAACTAAGCTTGTCAGTAATCTTTGAACTGTTGCCAAACCAATGCCAAGCCCAGCTAAAGCTTGATTTCGTAGCTGCTCTTCAATGGCGCTGAGATCTACTTGAAAATTCCAATTACCCAGAAACGTTCTCAGCCTTTCTAACAATGAAATGGCAAAATTAATAAAATCTGGAAATTGGTTGATTAATTGTTGACCTTGAGATAAAGCTGCAAAACCTAACGTAGCTGTTAAAATAGCAATAATTAAAATAGCCAATAAGAAAACTAATATAACTGCTATAGTGCGGGGCAAAAAACGTTGTAGCCACTGAACAGGATAACTCAGCAAAAAGGCTAAAATTGCTGCTAAGGTGAAAACGATAATTACTTGAAAAAAATATGCTAAAACTTGAGATATTCCCCATCCAAGGGCAAATAAAATTAAGTAACGTACTAGCTTGGCAGTACTTAGTTTATCTAATAAATTTTTTTCAGATGTTTCGCTCATTTTTATGTTATTACTTCTTTAATAAAATCAAAACTACTAAAATGTTTATTTACTAAATTTAATAATATTTGGCACTGAAGATTTGCCAATTTAACTTAAGTTCGATGCAGCAAATTTAACCGATATTCAAACCTCTTCCCAAAGCGAGAAGAGGCTTAAAAAGTCTACCTAAGCATCAGTTAACATCAGTTTTGAGAAGAAAAATAAGCTTTTGAAAATCGCTGATTTTAGGAATAAATCCAGCTTTTTAGTTATGAAGTCCAAGGTTCGCTAAAAGAAGGATAAAGTGTTAATCCCCCATCAATAAATAAGGTTTGTCCAGTAATATAAGTAGCTTCATCTGATGAAAGAAAAGCCACTGCTGCTGCCATTTCTTCAGGCGTACCAGCACGTTTCATGGGAATATTGCTCTCAACTGCGGCTTTTGCGTCAGGGTCATCAATCCAAGCACTATTAATAGGCGTAATCGTTGCTCCAGGCGCGATAGAATTAACTCTAATACCAGAATCTGCATACTCTAACGCCAGAGTTTTTGTCAGATTCCCCATCCCTCCTTTGCTAATAGAATAACTAACATATAGCGGTCTAGGAATAATTTCGTGAACGCTAGAAACGTTAATAATTATGCCGTTAATTTTGTTATTCAAAAAATGTTTAATTGCTTCACGGGCGCAGAGGTAAGCACCCCGGAGATTAATATTAATGACGCGATCAAATTCTTCAGTTTTAATTTCGTGAGATGGACTTTCGGTTTGAATGCCGGCATTATTAACTAAAATATCTAAGCTGCCGAATTTTTCAACAACAGTATTTACCATATTAATGATGTCTTCCTCTTTTGAGACATCTCCTTGCACTGGTAATGCTTTTACCCCGCATTTTTCGAGTTTACCACACGCCTTCTGCATTGCCATTTCAACGGTATCCTGAGCATCTTCAGGACTTCTGCGGTAGTTGATGGCAACATTTGCTCCTTCTTCGGCAAATCGGACTGCGATCGCTTGTCCAATTCCAGAAGTAGCACCAGTGACCAAAACATTTTTACCTGTTAAACCTTTCATAATAACTAACCTCTTTTAGAAAATTTAGAAAAATCTTTCTCCCCTAGATCTTGCGGCGAAATAAGGGCGATTGCCCTTATTCTTATTGGTCGTATTTGGGAACACCATGAGGATTTCTACTGAGGGACATAAAGTGAATAGCACCAATCACCATCCCTGCAATGTAAAGCCAATGAAACAAATCTTGCCAATCCATAAATCCACCTTTAAGTAGATACCATTGAATAAACAACTTCCATCTTTAGAAAGATATGAAATTGGAATTTTTATGAATTTAATATCAAATTATTTCTACTTAGCCACTTCTAGTATCAATAATAAATGTGATGCAAAAGTGACGACAATAAAAATTCAAAATTAAAACAGTGTGTCATCAGATAAGAGATGTTTTTGTAACTCTCAGATCAGTTAAATAAAATTTATCTGTATTTTTTCTCGTAAATAAACTACGAGAATTCATGCATAAACCGATACAACAAACAACCTCATTTTTGGGTAATTAAGAAATAAAGTATAATTTTTTTTTGTTTACACTTATATTTTTCTGGTCACTTTCTAATCACATTTGCTTACTATACTCACTATTGTTAGAACAAACCTCAAGACTGTGGTAATCAAATTACCGTAAAAATACAAATTTTTCAAAAAGACTTGTATCAAATTAACCCAATAATTATGAGCTAGAGGTAAGTGGTATGTCTCTCCACCAAGATTTGCTCAAAGCAGCACAAACTAGTAATTCTCATGTTCTCTATTTAGGTAAGTTAAATCTAATACAAGAAACTCAAAAAATAGAAAATTTTAACTTCACAAAAACTCGCGATCCAACAGTGATTGTTGCTCCTATTATACTTTTAGTCATGGCTGGAATAATTATTTTTCATAAAGTAAAAATTTCACATCAAATATCTAGTAAAGTTTATCGTTGTCAAAAGTGTCGCTTTTTTGCTAAAAACAACTATCTTAAGTGTGCAGTAAATCCTTCTGTAGCTTTTACCGAAGAAGCAAAATACTGCTGTGACTATCAGCCCCAAGAAAAAAGAATTTTTTTTGTCTCTCTAAATCGCGGTAATAAGCACGATTTTTAATCAGATTTAAACGCGATCGCTCTTTAATTTCTATATTAGAAAAAGCTTTATTAACAAGATGACATCATTATGCTTTTTCATTGTTCGCCTACCTATAAAAGATTGACTAATAGTTACAAGTGGAATCCAAAATCAATGCAACCTAACTATTTATTAGCAATATCTAGATTCTGAATTTGTCCTGTCAGGAGATTATATTGGAGCGAATAAAATGACAACATTAGTTACAAATAAACTGCCAGAACATCAATGGCACAATCTACCTGCACAGAAAGTAGCTCAGTATTTAAACAGTAATTTAGAGAACGGTTTAACAACTGCTGAAGTAGCCAAGCTTCAGGAGCGTTTTGGTGCTAATGAACTCAAGAGTAAACCCGGAAAAAGTCCAGTAGTCAAATTTTTATTACAATTTAACCAACCGCTGCTGTACATCTTGTTAATTGCGGGAGCAATCAAAGCGTTACTGGGGCAATGGGTGAATGCTTGGGTGATTTGGGGTGTCACTCTGATTAACGCTATTATTGGTTTTGTTCAAGAATCTAAAGCTGAAAGTGCGATCGCTGCCTTAGCTGACTCAGTGCAGACCAATGCAACTATCCTACGCAACGGTAAAAAAGTGCAAGTTTCTTCGACTGAGTTAGTACCTGGAGATGTAGTACTACTCAGTTCTGGAGACAAAGTACCAGCAGATTTGCGCCTGGTACAAGTCCGAAATCTCCAAGTGAATGAATCAGCACTCACTGGGGAATCAATCGCCGTTGAAAAAAACACGCAACTCCTAAATGCAGACGCACCCCTAGCAGAACGCACCAATATGGCTTATGCTGGCAGCTTTGTCACATTCGGCACAGGCAGCGGTATTGTTGTTGCTATTGGAGAGGCAACGGAAACCGGGCGGATTTCTCAGCTAATGGAGCAAGGAACCAGCCTCAAAACCCCATTAACCCGCAAATTTGACAAATTTAGCCGCATTTTACTTTACATCATTTTAGGGATAGCGGCGCTGACATTTGCAGTTGGTCTGGGATACGGCAATTCCTGGGCAGAAATGTTTGAAGCAGCCGTCGCCTTCGCTGTAAGTGCCATTCCTGAAGGATTGCCAGCTGTAGTAACAGTAACATTGGCCATTGGTGTTTCTCGAATGGCGCGCCGTCACGCCATTGTTCGCAAGTTGCCAGCAGTCGAAACTCTCGGTGGTGCTACAGTTATTTGCTCAGATAAAACTGGCACTCTAACCGAAAACCAGATGACGGTACAAGCAATCTATGCTGGGAGTGAAAACTATACAGTAACTGGTTCAGTCTATACTCCCGACGGGGAAATTTTGCTGAATAAAAATTCTGTAGATTCGGACAATTCTCCAGCCCTTGAAGAATGTTTAAAAGCTGGTTTGTTATGTAACGATTCACATTTGGAAAACAAAGATGGGCAATGGCAGGTAGTTGGCGATCCTACTGAAGGAGCGTTGCTAGCTGTTGCTCACAAAGTTGGACTTACTCGTGAAAGCTTAGAACAAAATACACCCAGGCTAGACGTTATCCCATTTGAGTCTGAGTTTCAGTACATGGCAACTCTACACGCAACTTCATCTGCAAAAAACACAAAACAGAGAATTGTCTACGTAAAGGGTTCAGTAGAAGCAATTCTCAATCGTTGTCAGCAGATGTTGGACGCCTCTGGAAATCTGATCAATGTAGAAGCAGAAACTGTACATCAACGAGTCGACGCAATGGCTCATCAGGGTTTGCGGGTACTAGCTTTTGCCCAAAAATCTCTGCCAAATACTCAAGATTCATTAAATCATCCAGATATTGCACAGGGTTTGATTTTCTTAGGCTTGCAGGGGATGATCGATCCACCGAGAGCAGAAGCGATTAAAGCAGTGCAAGCTTGTCAAGAAGCTGGTATCCAAGTCAAGATGATTACAGGTGATCATGCTGTGACAGCTGCGGCGATCGCATCTCGCATGGGCTTTAACAAAAATAGGGAAGTTCTAGCTTTTACAGGCAGTGAACTTGCCCAGATGGAGCAACAAGAACTGGCCACAGCCATAGAAGATGGGGTAGTGTTTGCCCGTGTTGCACCAGAACAAAAACTCCGAATTGTAGAAGCACTACAGTCTAAAGGTGAAGTAGTGGCAATGACGGGTGATGGTGTTAACGATGCACCCGCCCTCAAACAAGCAGATATTGGTATTGCAATGGGGGGTGCTGGTACAGAGGTAGCCAAAGAAGCCGCTGACATGATTTTGACAGACGACAACTTCGCCTCGATAGAAGCGGCTGTTGAGGAAGGGCGCACAGTTTATCGAAATCTGCTCAAAGCGATCGCCTTTATTCTCCCAGTTAATGGTGGCGAATCCATGACGATTTTAATTAGCATCTTATTAGCTAGAGACTTACCTATTTTATCCTTACAAGTTCTCTGGCTGAATATGGTAAATTCCATCGCCATGACAGTTCCTTTAGCCTTTGAACCAAAGTCTGAACGGGTGATGCAACAACCTCCACGTAACCCTAATTCGCCCTTACTTTCTCGTAGCTTAGTCAAGCGAATTCTGAGCATCTCTGTCTTTAACTGGATTTTGATTTTTGGTGTATTTGAATGGATACGACAAACTACAGGCAATATTGATTTAGCACGCACTATGGCAATTCAGGCTTTAGTTGCAGGTAGAATCTTTTACCTCTTAAGTATTAGCCAATTAGGAATTGCGCTGCTTAATAAACTCTCTAAAATTCAACAGACAGTAAAAGAAGCCCCAGCGATTTTTATAGGAATTGCTTGCACAATACTTTTGCAAGTAATTTTTAGCCAGTGGAGCTTAATGAATAATTTATTTAGCACCGCACCATTAAACTTGAGTCAATGGTTTATTTGCCTAATTGCCGGTTTACCAATGATTGCGGTGTCTACTTTAGTCAATCGTTTTGACCCACTTCGTTGAGATAGTTTTTGGTAGCGTTTTTAGGACTCATGCCAGCATTTTAGAATAGCTCACGGTACGAAACCCAACATAATAGCTACTCTAATTTTATTGCTAGCTAATTTTCAATTCTTTAATACCAGAGAATTGCCTATCCAGTAATGCAGTTGCAGCATTGCTATCTAAAGGCTTAGAGAAAAAATAGCCCTGTCCATACTCACAGCCCAGCACTTGCAATTTAGCTTGTTGTGCAGCCGTTTCTACACCCTCTGCAACTACATCCATGCCCAAAGCATGGCTTAACATGATAATCGTTTGAACGATCGCAGCATCTTCATCAGTATCTTCCATCCTGCTAACAAAGGAGCGATCTACTTTTAACGTATTGACAGGAAAGCGATGTAAATAACTTAAGGAAGAGTATCCTGTACCAAAATCATCAATACTCAGCCGCAGATTTAAAGTTCGCAATCGTAGCAATATACTAATGGCGGCTTCAACATCATTCATGGCTACGGTTTCGGTAATTTCTAATTTTAAACTTTGTCCATCTAGCCCTGTCGTCTTCAGTGTCTGCTCAATGTATTCCACTAAATCTGCTTGATTCAACTGCTGTCCAGAAAGGTTAATACTCATCATTAGTGGTGGTTCTGCGGGAAACTGAGCTTGCCAAACAGACAACTGCTCACAGGCTGCTTGCAAAATCCACTTACCTAGAGGAATAATCAACCCTGTTTCTTCTGTAAGTGGAATGAACTCTCCCGGAGAGACAAACCCATGCTGGGGATGTTGCCATCTCACAAGTGCCTCAAACCCGACAATTCTATCGGTTTCTAACAAGACTATTGGCTGATAGTGAAGATAAAATTCTTGCTGCTCAATAGCTCGATGAAGGTCTGTCTCCAACTGCAACCGCTTCATCACTTGAGTATGCATACCTGTGGCAAATACTTCGTGACGCCTTTTACCCAAATCTTTAGCCCGATACATAGCTGTGTGGGCATCTCGTAATAGAGCCACTGGTTGATAGTCGAGTTCAGTTTGATTGAAAGCTATCCCAACGCTGATGCTAGTAAATATTTCTTGTCCGTGATTTTGGAAGGGTAAGGACATTTGCTTTTGTAGTTGGTCGGCAACAGCAGTCACCTCACTGGCATCAGTAATATTTTTTAGCAAAATTGCGAACTCGTCTCCTCCAACCCGCGCTAGTATTCGCCTACGTCCTAAACAGGCTTTTAATCTTTGAGTGGCATTGACTAAAAATTGATCGCCAAAGTGGTGACCAAAACTCTCATTAATCACTCTGAAGCGGTCAATATCCAAAAATAGCAGAGCAAATCGCGGATTTTTGCCAAGTTTTGTTTCTGCGATCGCCCATTCCAATTCTTTCAAAAACAGATCCCGATTAGGAAGATCGGTTAAAGTATCATGCAATGTATTATGCAATAGCTTATAAGCTAAAACACTTCCACCCGTTATCACGAATGCCAGGATTGGAGGTATTAACGGTATCCAGCCTGCTTGCGTAAATATGCTAAAGCAGATATATGCTAGCCCCGCCAAAGAAATTGCTCCAGTTACTCCTAGAGAAAGCGGATGCCGTAGTCGCCATGCTAGTACACCCCCTAGAAAAGCCCAAATCCAAACCCATAGGGATTCTGCCCATTCCGGCCAAAACCAGAATATTGGTTGTTGATCTAAGGTTATACTCAGGAGTTGGCTTACCAATTGAGCATGAAGCAGTACCCCAGGCATAGCTGGGATCGCAGGCTTACCTGGACTGTAGGGAGTGAAGAACAAGTCCTTTAAGCTAGGGGCAGTTGTACCAATCAGCACCACCTTGTCCTTTACCCAGTCTGGGTCAAACTGACCCCGCAGCACTTGGCTTAATGATACCTGCCGCGCTACTTTTTCCGGTGAACGGTAGGAGATCATGATTTGATAGCCCGCGTTATCAATATCGTGATAACCGCCCGAATCGGGAAGTAAAGGAGGGAATACAGTATTACCTAATTGCAGTACATTTGGATTAACTTTAAGCTTTACCCCTGTTTGTGCAAGATATTTAAGGCCCAACCGCAGCGAGAAAGAGTAGAATTGCGTCTCGCCTTGGTAAGCATAAATAAAATTTCGGCGAACTACTCCATCTGGGTCAATAACAAAGTCATTAAAGCCGATTTTTTCTGCTGCTAGGCCAGAAATCGGAGAGACTCCTTCTGCATTCGTATCACCGAGATTATTAATGGTAATAACATTCGGAGCCTGAAGTTGCTGCATCAGAACTTCACGACCTGGCGGTTGCGGGAGATTACGGTAGAGGTCTAAGCCAATTGCTTTGGGCTGCGCCTGTTGCAGCTTCGCCAGTACTTGAGAGAGAGTTTGATCAGAAATTGGCCATTTTTTCTGTTCTTGAATATCAGCTTCTGTAATTGTGACTACCAAGAGTCGAGGATCAGGGCCAGCATCTGGTTGGAGACGCACCATCTGGTCAAAAGCTACTAATTCTAGGAACTGCAACCAGCCAAGTTGTCTCACACCCATTACCAACCCTGTAATGAGGATGCTGGTAATAAACACAGATTGCCTTAAACTCAGTGTTGCAATTGAGCGGTTGACCTGGCGCTGACAATGCTTGGTAACTAAGGGTAGTAGTGACCAAAACCTTTTGGAGTATTTAGCAATCACAAAAACAGTAAATTGATAGTTGGAAAAATACTTAACTTGCAATTAGTGGCTGGTTGGAATTTTAATCTTCAAAAGCGGCTCTTGTGCGATCGCATCCAATTTCTCAGACTTTAATAGCTGTATCCAACTAGCAGCGAGCTGGGAATCATTAGGTCGAGTATACTTAAGTTCCGCCAATGTGCCTAATGCGTCTTGCCACAGTCCTGCTTGAGCATATAAAGTAACGCGCCCTAAAGGTGATGTTTGCTGTAACTTTTTAGTCAGAACTGAGTCTGTTTCTACTCTTTTAATCCATCCATGCACCACAACATCAGTAGCTCTGTTTTCAGGGTCGCAAATCATTGATAGATACCAATTATATTTCTTACCAATGGTAAGTGGAGGCAAGAATGCAGAATCAGGCAAGCTAAAGTTTATTACACCTCCTGAACTGGGTGTAGTGAAGTTAGCTTCATAAACTGAACGACGTTTATCATCTTGCAGGACAAACTCCACTGTTCTTGGTGTTGCAGTTCGAGGCAAGTAGAACAAAAAATTGGGATAGGCTTGTTTTGTCAATCCCAAATTATTTTCTGGAACTAATGCCATTAATCGCCCAGCATTACTAGAACACTCTCCACGTGTTCCACCGCCAATTCTTCGGCCTGGCAAACCTTCTCTAGCTCTCTGTTCAGAATTTGCTAATACTTGCTGGAAACAAGCCCAAGAGAATGTCAACACAGACGTCAGACAAAGAATGGTAAATGTCCTGGTATTCAAAGTTTTTTCTACCATGGATTACTATTATTTAGTACTAAATTTCGCAGTAATTCTTATTTAATAAATACTCTAATTGTTTGCTTAAGAGTAGATTAAATGGCTTTACTTTATCAGATGTTTAAAGGACAGGTTTCTTAAGTAAAATTGCTGAAATATTGCTAAAGTACTGAAAAGCAACTCATTTTATAGAATTATCATCTTTTGTCCTCAGTAATACACAATATTTATCATAAAATTTTATTTGTTAGTTCTGGGTAAACACTTATATTATTTCAATATTTTTAAAATGCATTGAGTAGTATCTAACCAAACTCCTATTACCACTAATGATTAATGACTGAGGACTATCCAGGCATCTTTACAAAAAACCAAGCAACTATGTTAGCTAGATGCTAGTAAAGGGCAATATAAAGCCATAAACAGTAGTTCAGTTTGTATTGCTTTATGAGGAATTTCGTTCATAATTCAACAATTGATTCTTCTAATCAGCCATCTAAACAACATATATTCCTAAAAAACTCTCGAAATGTGATGGAAGTGCTAGTGGTAGCGGAAGTACAACAGCAGATCCAATCGTTGCCTTCTAAAATTGCTAAATATATCAATCCATCTGAGGTGACTGCTTACGCATTAAATCGTCTGCCTGCTCTTTATGCCACTAGCAAAAGAGGGTGGCAGCGGCAATTACATCGTGCCAAAACAGAGTTTCACCAGAAAATTAATACGGCTGTGCGGCAGGGAATTATAGCTGTACAACAAGACCCCCTGCGCGCTGATGATCTGCTTGATTTTCAAGAAGAGAATGCAGTATTGTCTGCTTTGCAAGAACTAAAAGTTTTACTTCAGCAAGAGGATTTAACATGGGATAAATTAGCTGATGTGGTTGAACAAACCTTAATGGATACGTTAAGAGGAAAAATCACCTGGCGTAAGCCTGATAGTTCAGATAATGAAATTTTTGACTGGGAACAGCATCCACATAATCAAAAAGGATAAGTAAATGATTTTTTATGCAAATATTTTAAATAACCGTTGTAAAAAGCTAACGATAGGACAAGCTTTATTTACTAATAATAGCGCAGCCTAAATAAACTTAAGATTATGGATAAAAAACACATATTGGGTGGGCAAAAATTAGCTAAAAAATATATTTATATTTAAGTGGCTTTTATGTACATTAATCTATATTTATTGTTACGTAAAAACTACTTGAGACGGATACATGGTCGTTTAGTCATATTTATAATTGGGATTTTGTTAGGCCTAGTTTTTACCCTGTTACCCATAGCTGGAACTGTAGT
This sequence comes from Mojavia pulchra JT2-VF2, assembly GCA_019359325.1. Classification (GTDB taxonomy): domain Bacteria; phylum Cyanobacteriota; class Cyanobacteriia; order Cyanobacteriales; family Nostocaceae; genus Mojavia; species Mojavia pulchra. Next base: position 315,246 of record JAHHHN010000002.1, read on the forward strand.
TTCTGTTGCTGCCCAAAATTCTTCACTGCCATCAATGGTTCAGAATTTACCCAATGCAGCACAACAGGAGCAACAGGGTAGGCAATATTACGAAGCAGGGCAGTTCTTAGAAGCACTTAAAATCTGGCAACAAATTCTCCAGGCTTACCAATCTCAGGGCGATAAACTCAACCAAGCTAGAGTCTTAAATAACCTCTCATTGAGTTATCAGCAACTAGGGCGGTGGTCTCAAGCTAGCCAAGCAATTTCTCATAGCCTAGAATTGTTAAACGCAAAACAGGGCGATCGCTCACTCGAAAAGTTAAAAGTTCTAGCTCAAGCCTTAAACACTCAAGGAAGTTTACAATTAGCAACTGGAAAGTCGCAAGCAGCACTGACAACTTGGCAAGCCGCAACTGCTACTTATACTCAGGCAAAATCCGAGATTGGAGTGATCCGAAGCTTAATTAACCAATCTCAAGCTTTGAAGAGTTTAGGGTTATATCGTCGAGCATTATCTACACTAACTCAGGTCAACCAAATCCTCGAAAAACAACCTGATGCGCCAATAAAAATAGCTGGATTACGCAGCTTAGGTAGTAGCCTGCGTTTAGTAGGTAATTTGGAACAAGCACAGCAAGTATTGCAACAAAGCTTGGCGATCGCCCAAAAATTACAATCTCCCGTAGATATCAGTGCCGCATACCTCGATTTGGGGAATGTGGCCCGTGCAAAGGAAGATCCTGAATCTGCTTTGGCTTTCTATCAAAAAGCTGTAGCCATTGCACCTTCCTCGATCCTCAAAATCCGAAGTCAACTCAATCAACTAAGTACCTTAATTGATATAAAACAATGGGCATCGGCTCAAACACTGTGGAGTCAAATTCAGTCTCAACTTGCCAATCAACCACCTAGTCGAGTAGTGGTTTATGCCCAGCTTAACTTGGCTGGAAGTTTGATTCGCCTCAAGCAGGCAAATGTCCCCAATGCTCCCACTATAGTAAATATTGCTCAGTTGGTTGCAACTACCATCCAGCAGACAAAAAACTTGGAAGACAAGCAAGCACAAGCTTATGCACTTGGTAAACTTGGCGGACTTTACGAACAGACTCAGCAATGGTCAATTGCCCAAGATTTAACCCAGCAAGCACTCGTACTCGCCCAAGCTATTAATGAGCCAGAAATTGCCTACCGTTGGCAATGGCAGTTAGGACGACTTTTAAAAGTACAGGGAAATCTTGAAGGAGCGATCGCAGCCTATACTCAAGCTGTCAGTACCCTACAATCCTTGCGTAGTGATTTGGTTGCAATTGATCCCGATATCCAATTCTCTTTTCGGGACAGTGTAGAACCCGTATACCGCGAACTAGTGAGTTTACTTCTACAACCTAGCACTTCAAAGGGCGACCAAAAATCTATAATCCAAGCTCGTCAAGTTATTGAGTCTTTACAATTAGCAGAATTAGATAACTTTCTGCGCGAAGCTTGCTTGGATAGAAAATCCACTCAAATTGATCAGTTTGATCCACTGGCAGGAGTAATTTATCCGATTATCTTGGCAGATCGATTAGAAGTTATTTTAAGCTTGCCGCAACAACCACTACGCCACTACGCAACATCTCTGCCTCAAGATCAGCTCGAAAGCATTGTAGAAAAACTACGCAAAAATTTAGTTATCCGTTCTAAAGAGGACTTTCGACCGTTTTCTCAACAACTTTATGATTGGTTGATCCGTCCAGCTGAAACCGAACTAGCTAACAGTGGGATTAAAACATTAGTGTTTGTACCGGACGGTGTGTTGCGAAATATTCCAATGGCATCTCTGCATGATGGGAATCAATATTTAGTCGAAAAGTACAGCATCGCTTTGACACCAAGCCTACAGTTACTACCTCCTAAGCGGTTGCCACAAAGAAACTTTAAAGTACTTGGCGCTGGCTTAACTGAGGCACGGCAAGGCTTTTCTCCTCTAGAATATGTGGAACAGGAATTAAAGCAAATTAAATCTGAAGTACCGAGCGTAGTTCTGTTAAATGAAGAATTTACCAGCAATAATCTCAAAAGTTACCTTCAATCTACCTTCTTTCCTATCGTTCACATTGCTACTCATGGTAAATTTAGCTCTAAGGCAGTAGAAACTTTTATTCTGGCTTGGGATGACCGTATCAAAATCAATGATTTAGATAACCTCCTCCAGATACCGGAACAGAAAAAGCAACAGACAGTTGAACTGCTTGTTCTCAGTGCCTGTGAAACCGCAACAGGAGATAAGCGTGCTGCTTTAGGGTTAGCAGGAATAGCAGTCAGGGCAGGGGCTGGTAGTACTTTAGCAACATTATGGTCTGTGAATGATCAAGCAACAGCCAATTTGATGCATCGCTTTTATCAGCAGTTGCGTAATACAAAACAAACCAAAGCTGAGGCTTTACGTAACTCCCAAATAGCACTTTTAAAAGATCCGCTTTATGAGCATCCCGTTTACTGGGCACCCTACATCCTAGTTGGAGACTGGCTTTAGGAATATTTAGCTGCTTACTTATTGCAAGTATCAAACATCTTATACTACTACTACGGCAATTTCCAACAGAGTGTAATACATTCACAAATTTAGAACAGATGCACACTGATAAACACAGATAAATCTGTACCTCCTTCAAATCAAAATTGCTATAACTTCAGTATGAGGATAAAGCTAAAATCAGGATCTGTGTCTTTTTAACCATGCTAAGTCTTAGGAAGCACCCTAAAATAATAGACAGAATTTAGTTACAATCTATCTGCCGTTTAGATACCAATGACTGAGCAACATAATGCTGACTCTTCGTCAACTGATTTTCAGCAGTTCAGTGAACCGAACGGCGATCGCCTTGAGTCGGAAAAACCGCTGACAGTGCTGCCTACTGATGGTGTAACAACCAAGTCAAGTGATGAGTCATGGAAAGACCGCATTGCTGGTGTTTGGAATAAGACAGCACCACGCTTGGTACAATTACTACCTGTAGAGCAATTAACACAGACAGTTGTTAATTGGTTTAGTGTCAGCGAAACTCAGGTTGCGGAAATTTTAGAGGCAGTTCGAGCAGAATTGCCAACCACTGAAGCTCTTTTGATTGGTAAACCCCAAGCGGGGAAAAGTTCGATTGTGCGAGGGCTGACGGGAGTTTCTGCCGATATAGTTGGTCAGGGATTTCGCCCACACACGCAACATACTGAGCGCTACGCCTATCCTTCTGATGACCTGCCATTACTAATTTTTACGGATACAGTTGGCTTGGGAGATGTCAAGCAGGACACTCAGGCAATAATTAAGGAGTTAGTTGGAGATTTACAAAACTCAAGCCGCCGTGCCAGAGTTCTGATTTTGACTGTTAAAATTAATGATTTTGCAACTGAAACGCTGCGTCAAATTGCTCAACAGTTGCGTCAAAAGTATCCAGATATTCCCTGTTTACTAGCGGTTACCTGTCTACATGAGGTTTATCCTGCTGCTACAGCCGATCATCCAGCTTATCCACCAGACTATGAAGAGGTAAACCGAGCCTTTGCTGCGATCCAAGAAGCTTTTGGAAAACTGTGCGATCGCTCTGTTTTGATTGACTTTACTCTGGAAGAAGACGGCTACACTCCAGTATTTTATGGCTTAGAAGCATTTAGAGATTCTTTGGCAGAACTCCTTCCAGAAGCCGAAGCCCGTGCGATTTATCAGTTATTGGATGAAGAAGGTGGCAAGCAACTTGGCAACCTCTACCGTGATACAGGACGTCGTTACATTTTGCCATTTGCAATCATGGCCGCCACACTCGCAGCAGTACCATTGCCTTTTGCCACGATGCCAGTGCTGACTGCCTTGCAAGTATCTATGGTAACAGCACTGGGGAATTTGTATGGGCAGACTTTGACACCATCACAGGCGGGTGGAGTTGTCAGTGCGATCGCAGGTGGTTTTCTCGCCCAAGCAGTAGCGCGGGAATTAATCAAATTTGTGCCCGGTTTCGGCAGCGTGATTGCTGCATCTTGGGCTGCTGCTTACACTTGGTCACTTGGTGAAACAGCCTGTGTGTACTTTGGTGACTTGATGGGTGGTAAAAAACCCGATCCCAAAAAGATTCAGTCTGTCATGCAAGAAGCATTTAAAGAAGCGCAACAACGCTTTAAAGGTATTAAGCCCAAAGAATAGTCGCTGGGGTTATTAAGGTCTTAATTAGTGTTGCTTTATCGTAAATATTGGGTTTGGTTTTACTCAACCCAACCTCAGCAACAAGAAAAAGTTTAGGGTAACCACGCTACTAAACTTCATCTGAAGCAGCTACTATTTCTTGTACTAAAACATAAGGCTGGACGATGAGCGTTTGAAACCGCTTGGTGGGATTAGCATTCCATTCTCCCAACTGTTCTGTAGTGGGTTTGGTAATCAATTGTTCATCAATCCACACTTGTACTTCAGGAATATTATCACTAGCGATCGCTATTCCAACATCTAGCAAGCTTAGCCCAGCTGTTACTACAATCACCGCATCTCTTTTTACATGAGGAATTAGCCATTCCCACTCTGCCTCATCTACATTTTCTGTTAAATCTGCTCTTAAGTCCGGCATAATTCCTTATTCTTTATGAGTCTAAGACTGATTTTACATTAATCCCTACTGTCTAGCTCATGGCTAATACTAATAACTAAGTTTCCGATTGCATCTCTTCAATTTCAAATAAAGTTACGATCACTCCAGCTATGGGAATTGAGATAAAAATACCGAGTAATCCCGCCACTCTAGCACCTACTAACAAAGCAAAAAATACTACTATAGGATTCAAATTAAGCGCACCTTGCATAATTCGTGGTGCAATTAAATTATCCTGTATTTGTTGGAGTACAATACAGGCTACAAATACTTTTAATGCTAGCCAAACATCTTGAGACAAAACAAGTAAGCTAATTGTACTAACTCCTAATGTTGCCCCTATGCCGGGAATTACATCAAGTAAGCCGACAATAACTGACAATAGCAAGGCAAAAGGTACATTTAATAATAAAAATACAATAAACGTGGTACTTGTTAAAAATAAAGTTAATATCAATTGACCTTGGAAAAAACTTAAAAAACTGCGTTTGATTATCTTATTAAATCTACTACGCCGCTGACTTGGAATTATTTTTAAGATTAAATTCCAAATCTTTTCTCCATCCAAAAGCATAAAAAATGCAATAACTGCAATTAATATAAAAGTTACAAAATTAGTCAAAAATTGTTGTAATATGGTTAGACTATTAACAAGGCTGGATATTGCTTGATTGCGTAATTGCTCTTCAATAAATCTTAAATCTATTTGAATATTGCGGTTACGTAGTAATTGTTCTAATCGCTCGATTAAAGGTGCTAAAGAGTTTAAAAAAGTAGTCACGCTGTCAATTAGTTGTTGTCCTTGAGATAGAACTGCTAAACCCAAAGTAATTGCCAGCCCCCCAAGAATCACAATGCTAACCAAGAAAACTATAGAAACTGCTATACCGTGTGGTAAAAAACGCCGCAGCCATTTTACAGGATAGCTGAGTAAAAAAGCCAAAATTGCGGCGAATGTAAAAATAACGATCACCGCTTCAAAGTAAGCTAAAAGCTGTACAATAGCCCATCCAGAAGCTACCAAAAGCAAAAAGCGAACTAACGCCAGATTATTCAATCGCTGCCAAAAATTCTTGGCTTCAAAGCCGCTCATATACTGTTGGGGATAGGTGTAATAGTTAATTGCGCTTAACAATCATGTTTCTACTTGCTGTAAGCACATTCACCTTACAGTTACAGAAATTTAGAGGCGATCGCAACCACCTTCCAGCATATTTCTAGATGTACTCACTTATCGTCCTAAATCATGCATTCCATTAATTACTGCTGCACACTTTTGTGTCAGCGCTTGTAGTTCCTCTTTATTAGTCGAACTAGGAGCATCAATCACCTTGCCAATTCTGACAGTTAGGGGAACTGCGCGGGGAATAGTCGAGCCTTTTTGTAAAATCCCCTCAGTACCCCATAAACTCACTGGCAATATAGGTGCTTTTGCCTTAGCCGCTAAAAGCGCTGCACCCCTCTTAGGGTCTGTAATTCGCCCATCTGGTGTGCGAGTACCTTGTAAGAAAACACCCACAGCCCAACCATTTTCAATACACTCTAAGGCTGAACGGATAGCAGTGCGATCGGCTGTACCTCGACTAACTGGGTAAGCACCGTACAATTTAATTGCTTGTGCCAAAACCGGGATATTAAATAATTCTTCTTTAGCCATGTACGCTACCGGACGCAGTACACAACTAGAGACAATTGGCGGGTCAAAGTAACTAGCATGATTGCTTATTACAACTAATGGCCCGGATTGAGGCACATTTTCAGCACCATAAATCCGAATCCGAAAGTAAGCATGAAGCATGGGGCTGACAACCGACCACTTAAAAGCGTGATAGAGTGCCAGACTAATCAACGGTTCGCGGCTTCGAGACATAAGGGATTGGGGATTGGGTATGGGGCATTGGGCATTGGGCATGGGGTATCCCTTCGGCTTCGCTCAGGGCAAGTGAGCATTGGGCATTGGGGAGGCAGTGCGTTGGTGAGGCAGTCCGGCCTTGGGGGTTTCCCCCAGGAGGAACTGCCGAAAGGGTTCCCCGGCTTGTAGACACCCGGAGGGTGGCTTCCCGCAGGGTAGCAACTGCCGTCATGGGGCATTGGGCATTGGATAAAGAAGACAAGGAGCATGGGGGATGGGGGGACAAAAAGCAAAAGTTAATCATGGTTCTTTCCCCTTGTCCGCTTCTCCCCTTGTCTCCTTGTCCCCTTGTCTCCCAGTCCCTAGTACCCAGTCCCCAGCCTCTAATCGCTAAACAGGCAACTCAGCGGCATTACGCACGTTTTCTAAGATTAAACCAGGACTTGTGCGTTTAATTAAACCAGTTAGCACATTACCAGGGCCAATTTCCACTACTCGCTCAATGCCATTGTCAGGAAAAAACAAAGAAATTTCTCGCCACCGTACCGAACCAGTCATTTGTTTAATTAGACGTTGTTTTAAAACCTCTGCATCAACAGTTGGTACAGGTTCTACATTAGATAAAACTGGTACAGTAGCTGTCTGAAATTGTACAGATTCTAAGACTTCCTGAAACTCTGTAGCTGCTGCTGCTATTAAGGGTGAGTGAAAGGCTCCAGAAACTTTTAAAGGGATAGCACGCTTGGCTTTAACTTGCGATAGTACCGTCTGTACACCTTCTGGAGAGCCAGAAATGACAACCTGAGCCGGACTGTTATCATTTGCCAGTACTACGTCGGGCGTTTGGGCAATAACCATTTCCAACTGTTCGCGCTCAAAGTTCATCAGTGCAGCCATCATGCCACCTGAAACACTATTCATAAGTTCAGCACGACGCTTCACCAAGTGTAAGCCCACAGACCAGTCAAAGACCCCAGCAATATAAAGAGCGATATATTCTCCCAAACTGTGACCGGCAACTAAATCTGGCTGATGTCCCCGTTCGCGGATAAGGTCGGCAAGAATACTTTCTACTACATATAAACTTGGCTGGGTGTAGAGAGTACGTGATAACTGTTCGGCATCGCTTTGGCAAATTTCTGTGACAGACCAGCCTAAGATGGCCTCAGCTTGGGCAAATTTATCCCGCGCAGAAGCTATATCTAATAAGTCGATTCCCATTCCTGTTACTTGGGAACCTTGTCCGGGAAACACCCATGCAGTTTTAGTCATTGGTCAGTCGCTTCGCTCGAATTCAAAATTAAAAATTCAAAATGAAAAATCCAGTTTTAGAATTTTGCATTTTGAATTTTGAATTGTTTATCTTCCCCATTGAAAAATTGCTGCGCCCCATGTAAGTCCAGCACCAAAGCCGGATGCAGCAATGATGTCATTAGGTTGAATTTTGCCTTGCCGCACTGCTTCATCTAGGGCAATAGGAATGGAGGCGGCAGAGGTGTTGCCATAATGGGCAAGATTGCTGATAACTTTATGTTTGGGAATATTGAGGCGTTGGGCAACAGCATCTAGAATTCGCTGATTAGCTTGGTGCAAAAGTAGCCAATCTATTTGCTCAATGCTGAGGTTAGCCTGAAATAAAGCTTTGTCGATGACTTCTGGTACTCGTTGTACAGCAAAGCGGTAGACTTCTTTGCCATTCATCGTAATGGGTTGGTAAGTCCCTTGAGAGATATTTACGTCTGAAATCAGTTCACGGGAGGAGCCTTTATAGGCAAGATTGAGGTAATGATTTTGTGTACCATCACTTTTGAGAGTAAATCCCAGCAAGCGATCGCTCTCATTAGACTGTAATACTACCGCTCCAGCACCATCGCCGAACAATACACAAGTACGGCGGTCTTGCCAATCTACCCAACGAGAGAGGATATCTGCTCCTACCAACAGTACATTTTGATAAACGCCTGTTCTGATGTATTGGGCAGCAGTTACCAGTCCAAAGACAAAGCCAGAGCAGGCAGCAGTCAAGTCAAAGGCTACGGCTTTGGTGGCTCCTAATTCAGCCTGAATTTGACAAGCACTGCCAAATAAATCATCAGGGGTAGAGGTTGCCAACAGAATTAGATCCAAGTCTGCTGCTGTGATTCCAGCAGATGCGATCGCTTGTTTGCTAGCAGCAGCAGCAAGTTGACTTAAAGACTCGCCAGGATGTGCCAACCGTCTTTGACGAATTCCCGTTCGTGTGGTGATCCAATCATCTGATGTCTCCACCAGTTCAGTCAGCGCTTCATTGTCTAAGGAAGTTTCTGGTAAGGCCGAACCACTTCCAGTAATTGCTATGCCTAACTTATGCACTCCTAGTCTCCCAAACTATCCAGCTATCAGCGTTTAGTCATTAGTCATTAGTCATTAGCCACTAACGTTTGACCAATGACCCCCTCTCCAGCTATTGATTGCTAATCTTCCTGCTGATTGCTAACCACTCTCGCGCTGTAGGGTTTGATACTGAGACTGAATTCGTTGTAGCACTTGGTTGTCTACAGCTTCTTTAGCCATGCGAATTGCATTAAAAATCGAAGGTGCTTGTGAGCTACCGTGACCGATAAAACAAATTCCCGCCACGCCTAAAAGTAAAGCACCACCATGTTCCGCATGATCCATCCGTTGCTTAATCCGCTTGAGATTGGGTTTTAAAAGAGCTGTACCAATTTGACCATGCAATCCTTGGGGTAGTTCTTCGCGCAAAATTTGCAGAATCACTTCTCCGACTGCTTCGGCAAATTTCAACAACACATTGCCCACAAAGCCATCACAGACAATCACATCAAAGTGCCCAGAAAGCACGTCACGTCCTTCTGCATTCCCAATAAAAGCAATTTGGGAATTTTCGCGTAGCATTTGGTGAGCGCGGACTGCGGCATCATTACCTTTAGAGTCTTCTTCACCAATATTTAGAAGACCCACTTTCGGTTCGTTTGTCCCCAGCACATACTGACTGTAGACAGACCCCATGACAGCAAACTGCTCTAAAAACTTAGGGCGGCAGTCTACGTTCGCGCCAACATCAAGTATCAGGACTGGTTTGCCAGCTACGATTGTGGGAAATACTGCCCCAATTGCAGGGCGGTCAATTCCCGGTAATCGTCCTAAGCGGAGCAAGGCTGCTGCCATAGCTGCCCCAGAGTGACCAGCAGAAAACACTGCATCTGCCTGCTGTTGCTTTACCAAATCCATCGCCACGTTGATGGAAGCCTTGGGTTTGCGTCTGATGGCGCTTAAAGGCTCCTCATCCATTGCGATCGCTTCCTCAGCAGGAACGATCTCCACTTGCCCCAAATTGGTTTTTGGTGGCAGGACAGCTTCAATTTGTTGGGGATCACCTACCAACAGAACTTTTACATCCAGTTCTTCCATTGCTCGCAGTGCGCCAGCAACGATTTCACTGGGTGCATGATCCCCTCCCATTGCGTCAATTGCGATCCGTACGCAAGTCGATCCCATTGCTCAGAGCTTATAGAAACCTTACAAATTTTACCAGATGGCTTTGCCGAAAATCTGAAAAGAGGTTCCGGCAAGCCAAACATAACATGAATCGTGGGGACTGGGGGTTGGGGACTGGGGGCTGGGGGACAAGGGGACAAGGGGAAAGAACCATGATTAACTCTTGCTTCTTGTCCCCTGATCCCCCATGCTCCTTGTCTTCTTTATCCAATGCCCAATGCCCAATGCCCATTACCCATTACCCAATCCCCATTACCCAGTTAACTAGGGTACGGACGCCGAAGCCGGTCGCCCCAGGCCCGTTATAGCCATTTTCTTTATCTGCCCACACAGGGCCAGCTATATCTAAGTGTGCCCAAGAAGTTTCTTTAACAAACTGCTTGAGGAAAAGAGCCGCAGTAATCGCACCACCAGGACGAGGCCCTGTATTCTTCATATCGGCGATCCCAGACTTTAGCCCTTCAAAATATTTTTCTTCCATAGGCATCCGCCAAATTTTTTCGCCTGTGGTTTCGGCAGCTTTTTCTAGTTGGGCGGCTACAGCATCATCAGGGGTAAACAAACCAGCAATATCATCACCCAAGGCAATCACATTTGCACCAGTCAAGGTAGCTAAATCAACGATCGCATCCACGCCCAATTTTTCGGCAAATACCAAAGCATCTGCTAAAGTTAAACGTCCTTCAGCATCGGTATTGTTAACTTCTATAGTTTTGCCGTTAGACGCTTTGAGGATGTCACCTGGGTGCATGGCATGACCGCTGATCATGTTCTCGGTCACCGCTGAGATAAAATGTACTTCAGCATTGGGCTTTATTTGGGCAATGGCTTTTGCTGCACCCAAGGTGGCGGCTGCACCACCCATATCAATTTTCATAGTTTCAATACCGCTACCAGCGCCTTTGATGTTGAGTCCGCCGGAGTCAAAGGTTAATCCTTTACCAACAATTGCTAGTTTACGTGTGGGTGTACCTTCTGGCTTGTAAGTTAAGTGAATAAATTTAGGAGGTAAGTCGGAAGCTTGAGCAACTCCTAAAAAGGCTCCCATACCTAGCTTTTCACACTCTTCGCGTTCTAAAATTTCTAGTTGCAAACCGTGATCGGTGGCGATCGCTTGTGCAGTTTCTGCCATAGTAATAGGCGTTACCTCGTTTGCTGGGGCTGCGACCAACTGCCGTGCCAAAATTACTCCAGAAACGATTTGATTAGCCAGATTAATCGCTGCTTCTTGTCCACCAAATCCTAGTAAATCTACGGTTTCTACTTGTGAACCTTTATCTTCTGGTTCTGATTTAAAGCGGTTATCTTGATAAAGTGCCAGTTGCACACCTTCAGCGATCGCTTGGGCACTTGCCGCTGGATCGTTGTTCCATAATGGAAAACTAAATCCCAAAACTTTGCTTTTTTGCTTTTTGGCAACTCGGCCTACAGCCGCCGCCGCACGTCGCAAACCATCTAGTTTTAAAGCTTCTGGTTTTCCCAAACCTACCAAAATAACTTTCCGAACTGGGTTACCAGCAGCTACACGGGTGAAGATGGTGCTATTGGCTTTACCCTTAAATTCCTCTTCGGCAATCAGTTCTTTTAGAATCCCAGCAAACTTGCCATCTAAAGTTGCCAGTTCTCCAGTTAACTCTACTGCATCTTCAAATAATCCAATTGCCAAAGTATCCCCTGCCCACTCTAAAAGAGGCGTATCGCTCGCTCGAATTAGCATTTTTGTATTTTGTGTAAATCTTCTTGTACCAGTATTGCTTAAAATTATGTGTTCGTGCTTGATAGGGGGGAGTTAAAGAGCAGGGAAGCAGGGGAGAATAACTTAATGATTAATATCAAATTTGTTGGCGATCGCTGCAATTACCTTTTGTTCAACTGGTGTAATCTCGCCGTTAAGCTGGGCAATTTTTTTACACTGAGCTAATAAAGGTATGGCAAAATCACGGTTCAGTTGATTGAGCAATGTATCTAAAGGCTGAGGTGATTTGATGTTTTGCTCTACCGCTGCCAATGAAGTAGGACTAAGATTTGCCGCTTGCAAGTCTGGGAGAATTTCTTCCCAAGTCTTCTCTGGATTACTGGCAAGGATCATGTGAACTAGAATTTGATCCATTAGCGCTTCTTGGGCGATCGCTGTTTCTAAATACTTTTCACTTTGTTGTTTTAACGTTGCCAATGTCTCCTTGGAGGTTACTGGAGTGGATTCATCTAACTTGGCTTCGTAAAATCGACAAGCAGCATATCCCAAGGAATAAATCATTGTTGCATTTGAGCTAGCCGCGATTACCGCACCTGCAAAAGGTACATTTCGCAGCATACCTAATCCCGCTACTCTCAAAAGACGGCCACCGCCTAAAGCTAAACCAAAAATAGCCAAAACTTCACCCTTACGCGCAGGGTCTTTTAAATCTAACCCATAGGCAGCTGCAATCTGATAAAGCATCTCTGACTGTAATTCTGTGGTGGCTGCTAAATCAATAGCTAACAAAGCCGCCGCTACTCCTGGCAAAATACTAGTAGCTATTCCAATCCCGCCTGCTTTTGTTGCTTTTTCCACCATAATCCGGTGAGCAATTTGGCTGGGTGATTCATTGGGATACTGTTGCTTTAGTTTTTTGACTGCCTCTTCTGCCTTTGCCAAATCAACTTTTTCGCTAGCTCCGACCAACCAATTCAGATTTAATACGCCAGATAATTTACGAATCAGCCAAAATTGGCTGAGACTATTAACTACATTCCCCGTGGTTTGAGTTGATTGTTCAATTAATTGGTGTGTTTGTTTGGCAACTGTTTTACCAGTTTGAGAAATTACTTCTCCTACCTGGCCTATGGTTTTGGTCAAAGACTCTACAAAAGATGTTTGTGCAGGTAAATTATCAGATTGATTCAGCTTTATTTCTTTTTGAGATTTGTCTACCATCGGTTAGTACCATCCTGAACGCTTCTTAATTCAGGTTGTAACGAAAGCCTGAGTAGTTTGACATCTCCCAAACAGCGCAATTTAATTTAAAACATACTAAAGACAGAGGTAATACCATTTCGTTTTAATGTCACTACGTTTAAATTCACATTCAAAACGCAATTAAAAATTACGAATTAAGAATTACAAATTTTTTATTTGTTGGTTTTGCTCTATCTTCTGGTATGTTGTGTGCAAATCTTACCTATACAGCCACAAAAATTAACTCTGTTGCTTTATCCTCAGACTATTAGTTGTTGAATTGTGTGGACGCTACTTTCTAAAAAGTCATTATCCCGCATGATTTTATAGAGATTAATATTTTCCTCTAGCAAACAGGCGTGTCCGCTATCAGGCAAAATCACCATCTTCGTATTGTGTAAAATCTCAACTAAACGTTTCACTTCATCAACAGAAGGCAAAAGCCGATCAAGCATCCCAGCAATCAATAAAATCGGTTGTGTGAGTTGACGTAACTGCTCTTCTTCTACATGAAACTCTCTTAGTAAAGATAATCGCCAAAGAACTGTTTCTGGAGGTACAGAACGCATACTTTTGAGCAATTCTTGGCGATCGCTGCGTGAAATCCGTGGCAGAGATGCTAAAAACGGTAACAACCCCAGTGAGCCTATCTCATAAAGGGATGGATGCACTAAGTAAGTTAGTTGAGATGCCCAATTTAACCAAGGCCGAAGATGAAAGCTAGAAGCTGGGTTAATCAGGATAATTCGCTTAAACAGCTGTGGTGCTTGGATAGCTACTTTCATCGCTAAACAACCACCAAAGGACTCACCACACAGATAAACTGGCCGCTGAGAACTTCTTTCTAATTCTGCATGGATCAAGTCCAAAACGTTATTAGTAAGCACATCCCAGGTAGTGAGGTCTTGCCGTGGTATTGCTAAACAGCGAACATCAAAACCTACTTCTAATCCAGCCGTTTGCGCTCGCAATAGTTGACCAGTTCCATCCATTCCTGGCAAGTATACAAACAGTGGATATTCTGGCTTTATACGTTTAGGAGTAAGGAAACACGGCTTTAACTCTACTTCTAGCATTGTAAAATTTAAATTGTCTTACTTATTTTTATAGGTTTTAATCTATACAAGCTCAATAATTTGAGGTTTATATCTAAAAGATTAATATTGTCAAACTTCAGTCAAAATTCTGTTAAAATCATAGCGCAAGTATCAAAAATTACGATAAAAATAACTTTTAAAATTCAATGCTATAGCATTTAAGTTTACAAAAAAGATAATTTAGGTAATTAAAAATTCCTGTCTACAGGATTTGTTAAGTGTGGTCAATCCTCCGATAGCCATATATCCTAAAACTATCTTAGGAAATCTGGAAATGCAATCTCTATAATTTATGGATCGGGGAATTGCTGCATAAAGACGCCAGATAATTTAATAACAACCTTGACGTAGTAAACTGGCAATTTCATAATGACAATGTTCTGTCAGTTCAGCTACAACAGTTTTCGCTTTTTTTCCCTGATATTGTTTTTGTTGTTGAGAGGTAATCCAATAAGGGCGACCAATTAACACAGCAACCCGACGATAAATTACCAAGGGATGCCAACCTGGTTGATTAAACAAAGCTTCTGAAGGGTCAAACAAACTTAACAAGCGTAAAGGAAAACCAGGAGTGTTTACTTCCTCAAGGGAGGCGATCGCAATTGGCAAAATTGCTAAGTCTTTTACAGATGCTCGCAATGCCAAATGGGCAAATCCCCGTTGAAATTCACCCACTTGATCGGGTTGGGTAAATTTTACCATTGGTTCGGTTCCTTCGGGAAATACCCCTACCATCTGCTTGGACTGCAACAGCAACTGGGACTGCACAAAAAAGCTCTGCTGGCGGTGTTGGCTATCTTCTAAGGGAAAGCACCCCAATTGTCCCGTAACCAACTCCCGCATGATTGGTACTTGTCCCATGTAGTGATGACAAGCAAAGCGGATCGGACTCGATAGCGCTTCCATTAAAATAAATGCGTCCATAAAACTGCGGTGATTGCTCACCACTAACACGCTGGCATCCTGGGGAATACGATCCTCGTAATAACGAAATATTTGTGTTGAAAGCGCCATTAATGACCAGCGAGAAATCTCCAGGGGGCTATTTAGACTCATAAATGATCAATAATATTTTTCAGAAAATATCGCAGTTTGTCTTGATTTATTATTTACATTTCTTTACTACCGCTACGACCGTCTTAAGGTAGAAATGTTTAATCCATAGAGCAGCTATATTTTGTGGTTTATTATCTATGTGTTACAAGTCACAATCGATGCAATCAAAAATTTTCAGAATTATTCTTATTAGCTAATTTTCAATTTTTGTTGATTAATTAGCTGAGGTTATATATATCATAAATTAATCTTGAACCCGACAAATTTGCTAATATCAAGGTGTGATTTGAAAAAAAAGTAACAATGTTATATAATTACGTGGTTTTACCGATAATATTTCCAGAAAAAACGTTTTAATAAGTTGTTTTTTATTCTGCATGAATCTAGTGAATAAAAAAGAAAAGACATTTGCACTGACAACTCCGCTATATTATGTAAACGATGTACCTCACATTGGTAGTGCCTATACAACAATGGCAGCAGATGTCGTAGCACGCTTTCAGAGGCTGTTAGGGCATCAGGTTCTACTGATTACAGGTACAGATGAGCATGGGCAAAAAATACAACGAACAGCCGAGAGTAAAGGGCGATCGCCACAAGAGTTTTGTGACGAAATATCAGCAGGATTCGTCTCCTTATGGCAGGTATTAAATATTCCATATGATCGCTTTATTAGAACTACCTCACCTCGCCATGAAGCCATAGTTAAAGAATTTTTTGGGCGGGTATGGGAAGCAGGCGATATCTACCTGGGACAACAAAAAGGCTGGTACTGCGTAGCCTGTGAAGAATTTAAAGAAGAAAGGGATCTGCAAGAAGGAAATCGTTGTCCGATTCACACTAACAAAGAAGTCGAGTGGCGAGATGAGCAGAACTACTTCTTTCGATTATCAAAATATCAAACTCAACTGACAGAATTTTACCAGTCTAGACCAGAGTTTATCCAGCCTGCTAGCCGCCGTAATGAAGTCTTGAACTTTGTAAATCAAGGGTTACAAGATTTTTCGATTTCACGGGTAAATTTAGATTGGGGCTTTCCAGTACCAGTTGATCCCAAGCATACTCTTTACGTCTGGTTTGATGCACTGCTAGGTTACATCACAGCGTTGCTAGAACCCGATGCAGAACCGACTTTAACAAATGCCTTAGCCACATGGTGGCCGATAAATGTGCATTTAATTGGTAAGGATATTCTGCGTTTTCATGCAGTTTACTGGCCAGCAATGCTACTTTCAGCTGGCTTACCTTTGCCAGAGCGAGTATTTGGACATGGCTTTTTAACCAAAGATGGTCAGAAGATGGGTAAAAGCCAAGGTAATACTCTCGATCCTGTAGAACTAGTCCAGCGCTACGGTAGTGACGCCGTTCGTTATTACTTCCTTAAGGAAATTGAGTTTGGTAAAGATGGCGATTTTAATGAAGTTAGATTCATTAATGTTCTGAATGCAGATTTGGCAAATGATTTAGGCAATTTACTCAATCGCACTTTGAACATGATGAAGAAATACTGCGCCGGTAATGTGCCATCAATTGCCAATGAAGCCATTCCGGTTGAAAATCCTTTAAAAGCGATTGGCTTAAGTCTAGGGGAGCAGGTAAAACAAGCTTACGAAGCGCTAGCTTTCAATCAAGCCTGTGAAGCTATCCTTGTAATGGTTCAAGCCAGCAATAAGTTTATTGATGAACAAGCCCCTTGGTCATTATATAAACAAGGACAGCAGCAGGCATTAGAAAAAGTGCTTTACACAGTTCTAGAATCAGTTAGACTAGCAGCTTATCTGCTGTCTCCAGTGATTCCGAATATCAGCAGCGATATTTATCAGCAGTTGGGCTTCGGAATCAACTTTAACGATCAAACAGAAAGTGCAATTGCAGCACCTTTCAGCATTCATGGAACTTGGGGGATACTATCGAGTAAACAACAGTTGGGCACACCCCAACCAATCTTTAAGCGAATAGAAACCCCAAAAAACGATTAGTACTTTGAATTTTTGATTTTGGTTCATTTCTAAATTCTCTCAAAAAATTTATCGGGGCTGCACTCAATTAGCCCCGGAAGTTTATCATAAGCTGCTCTAACTTGCGTTAAAAAAGTAAAAATTTTGTATCAAATATCACAAGGATAACAACAGAGGTATGACAACAATGTTAAATAATTTAGAAAATGATTCGATATTTACGCCGGAACAAGTTTTAGAGAATAGGGGTCGTGTAGCTATATTTATTGATGGCTCAAATCTATTTTATGCTGCACTGCAACTAGGAATCGAAATTGATTACACTAAGTTGCTGTGTCGATTAACTGGCGGTTCTAGGCTGTTACGTGCTTTTTTCTATACTGGAGTAGACCGGACAAACGAGAAGCAACAAGGTTTTCTACTGTGGATGCGTCGCAATGGCTATAGAGTCATTGCTAAAGATTTAGTACAACTCCCAGATGGCTCAAAAAAAGCCAATTTAGATGTAGAAATTGCAGTAGATATGATGGCCTTAGTGGATTCTTATGATACAGCAGTGTTAGTAAGCGGCGATGGGGATTTAGCCTACGCTGTGAATTCAGTCAGCTATCGTGGTGTACGGGTAGAGGTTGTAAGTTTACGCTCAATGACTAGCGACAGCTTAATTAATGTTAGCGATCGCTACATTGACTTAGAAGCCATCAAAGAAGATATTCAAAAAACCCCTCGCCAAAGCTATCCATATCGACCTTTATCCACTATGGGTTTTTTGGATGACCCAAGAGATAGTGACGGACATTTAGAAATTCAAGATTAATGAAGCAGTCAGAAGCAAGAAACCAGGGCAGAGGAATTTCAAACGACAAGGGGGGAAGTAAAACACATTCCCCCCAATTCTTTTCATACCAATTTCTTAGTAATTTACAACTAAAAGTAAATTGGTTTTACCTACCTGTGACTTTTTTATTATTTATAGGATTAGTCTCCTGCCAAGGTAAATCTCCCACAGGTAACCAACCAAATGCTTCGGGTGCATCTGGACAAAATACAGATAGCAATTTGACTTTTTTTGGTGTTGCTTTTGAACAGTTTGATGAGGTAGGAAGACCGATTTGGAAAGTCAATGCTAAAGAAGCAAAATACACTAAAGAAAAACAAATTGGTCAGGCTGAAAGTCCATATGGTGAACTATACCAAGATGGCAAAGTGGTTTACCAAATCAAAGCAGAACGAGCAGATATTGAACAAGACGGGAAACAACTATTTCTCAAAGGTAAGATACTTGCTACAGATCCTCGTAATGGTATTGTCTTGCGAGGTAATGAATTAGAATGGCGTCCCCAAGAAGATTTATTGATTGTTCGTAACCAGATCAACGGAACTCATAAACAATTACAAGCAGTAGCGCAGGAAGCACGAGTTAAAACCCGTGAGCAGCGCATGGAATTTTCGGGAGGAGTGGTAGCAAACTCTGCTGATCCCCAATTGCAAATGCGAACCGAGCATTTAATTTGGCAAATCAAAGAAGAAAAATTAATTGGCGATCGCCCTGTACAAATTGATCGCTACAAAAATAATCAAATTACCGATCGTGGTAGAGGCAATACTGTTGAAGTGAACTTGAAAACAAAGATTGCCACCGTCACAAAAAATGCCCAGCTAGAATTACTAAACCCACCTATGCAAATAACTAGTAATTCTATGATCTGGAACATGAACGCGGAAACTGTCACTACAAAGTCTCCCGTGCGTGTATTCCACAGTGCTGAGAATGTCACCGTGACCGCCAATCAAGGTGAAATGAAGATACCGCAAAAAACGGTTTTTTTAACAGGCAATGTCAACGCCGTTGGGCAACGCCGCCAGACCCTAAAATCTCGGACATTAACTTGGTATTTAGATAATAAGTTGTTGGAAGCTCAAGGCAACGTAGTGTATAACCAAGCTGACCCACCATTAACTTTTAGGGGTGAAACCGCCGTTGGTAATCTACAAACAGAAAATATTGTCGTCAAAGGCGGTAGTCCAGGCGATAGGGTAGTTACAGAAATTATTCCTCAAGAAAAAATCAAAGGTCAATAGTTTAGGGATTAGTTATTAGCCAAAAACTTTTAGATTCTTGGCTAACTTTTGAACACAACTTCATTACGGTTAGCGGCTCCCAGTTCGGGTAAAGAGTTGATGGTTGAGTGGGGGGTGATAGCAGCAGGGACTTCTGGAGCTACTTGTAATTGCTGCACTAAACGTTGCAACAGTTGGTCTTGTCCAGCACGGAAACCTGATACATTAGTACCACGATTAAGGATAGCAAACCAAACCAAACCGCGATCGCGTGTCGGCATCACCCCAGCTAAAGCGCTCACATCCCGCAGAGTACCAGTTTTCATGACTGTGCCAGCAGGCATATGTCTAGCGTGCATTGTTCCGCGGTGATCGAACCCAGACATGGGAAACAAGTCAGCTATAGTCAAGTTATGAGCTACGGCTTCCTGTTGCATTGCCATCAACATGGCACAAGCAGCTCTTGGAGAAATCCGATTTTCTGGCCCTAGTCCAGAACCATTGATTAACTGAATTTCCGACTCTGGAACTCTAGCCAGCCTAGCAGCAGTTGATTGGACTACAGGCGCTCCTCCTACTGATTCTGCCAGCATCTCTGCCATCTCGTTATTGCTGAAAACGTTCATCTCCTTGATGAGTTGCTTTAAGGGCAAAGAGCGATGACGAATCAACACAGCTTGTTGAGGATTGGGTTGTGCTGCGACTTTGACAGCACCAGCAATCACAACTTTAGGCTTCGGCGTGCCTTTGGGCATAATCGAGTGTATGAAATTTGCAGGGCGAGTCCAAGTACCAGAATTTAATGCTTGTTTAAATATTTGGCCTGCTAACAGCGGATGACGTTGGAAATTCATCGCAAAATTGCCAGTAATTACCAAATTACCCTTTACCTGCTTAATACCCATTTTGTTAAGAGTATTACCAAGAGCGATCGCTTCCTCCCATACCAACATCGGATCACCACCACCAGTAATCACCAAATCACCTTGCAATACACCGTTGACTATTGGCCCTGTGGCACTTACCAAAGTCTCAAATTGGTGATTTGGCCCCCAAGTTTTAAAAGCAACTAGTGAGGTAGCAATTTTAGTTAAAGAAGCAGCAGGCAGAGGTGTTGTACCTTGGTGATTCGCCATGAGCATTGGCCCCGACTGCATCCAAATTCCTTGACTTTCTGCCAGATTTTGTGCCACCAATTTTGATGTTATCAGCCCCTGAAGATAGCCTTGTACTACATTAGCTCCAACTGGATTTGGATCAGGAGCAATTACCAAGCCAGGGCTACTTTGCCAAGCCAAGGCATCTAAGGCTTCTAACGGCTTGATCTTTAACCCAACCATTTCCAGCCAAAGTGTAACCAGACCTGAACCCAATATTTCCAGCATATTTTATTCCTCTATTAGGATGTGAAAAGTTGTTTCCTGTGCTAATATTCAATCTTTTTCATGCTTATCAGCATGGAGTCATAATAACTAATGTTTTTTCCATTTGAGGTAGAGTGGATAATATGAGTTATGTGTATCTTTTTAATCAGCAATTAAACCATATAATTCTATAAGCTCGTAAATATAAATACGAGTGAATAAGTAAGATACAGTATAAGATAATAACTTCGATGTTCAATTACTCAGTAAATCTTGATCCCCGAAGCTGCTTGTAGAGCTATTTATCATCGCTAAAAAGTTCCACCTTGCCCAAAACAATATTTTAATTAGCCTTTATCAATCTAACAATTTAAGCTGACTTGACATCGTAAAGTGGCAATGAACCACAACAAGCGCAATTATAAATAGGAAGTTTAGCGTTGTAAACCTTTTTTTATCAAATAGGAAAATCCAACTCTGGTACAGAATAGTATAAGTTGTCTTTAAAAACGACGGAATTATTAATTTAACTGCGATTTTTCAATATAAAAGCTGTTAGGTTAGCTATCGAAGCAAGACTTCTCCAGAAGTGAAAGCGCGAGGGTGGCAAAATCCACCCCTAACGCCTACTTCCTTTCTGGATGTACTGTCTCTTCTATTGAATGATTAGCCATCTGGTTAATCACGGCAATCATCTGATATAAGCGTCCTAAGTCGCGTTGATTAAAATACAAAACAAGGCGGGGTAGCTCAATCGTTTCATCTTGAGCTTCTTGAAGCAATGCCTGGCTTTTTTCAATCCGTCCTTTGACCAGAATGTCGCTAAAATCAGCATTAAGTTGCTCTACCTCAGCTTCAGATAAATCTGTTGTTAAGCGGATTACTAACTGATCGCCTACGTAGCGACTAGAATGGTAAACTTGGTAAAAACGCGTAATAGCATCACAAGCTACATCCAAGTTGTCTGCGACTGTATAAAGGCTGGGGTCTTCAGGACTGACAAGACCTTTTTGTACTAATTGTTGATCAATGTATTGGCTCCAAGACCGCCAATAATCGCCACCAGGAATATCGATTAAAACTAAAGGCACTGGGCCAAATTTACCCGTCTGACTTAATGTCATGCACTCAAAAGCTTCGTCTTGAGTGCCAAACCCGCCAGGGAACAAGGCAACAGCATCACTTTCTTTCAAGAGAAATAGTTTGCGGGTGAAAAAATACTTGAAGTTAATCAGCTTAGGATCACCCTCGATAAAGGGGTTAGCTTGCTGTTCAAAGGGCAACTGAATGTTTAAACCAAAAGAATTTTCGCGTCCCGCGCCTTCGTGACCCGCCTGCATGATGCCACCACCACCGCCTGTCATCACCATAAATCCCAACTGAGTCACAGCGCGAGCAAAGTCCACTGCCATGTGATATTCAGGGGTTTCTGGAGCTAGGCGAGCAGAACCAAAAATGGTGACCTTACGGACGTGTCGGTAGTTATAAAACAGCTTAAAACCCCGTTCCATGTCTGCTAGAGAAGCCGACAATATCTTCCAATCGAGACGTTCAATGTCACTATCAGCCAAACGCACTATCGTAGTAAGTGCCTGCTTGATGAGTTGCTGATTTTTTAACGTCGGTAACCGAGCAATTAATTCAGCGATATCCGCCTGTAGAGACTCTAATGTGTCAAACGACGCAGATGAAGTCATGAGAACTGCTGCCACAATGGCATTATATTTTATCTAATTATGCTGTGCTATTTATCAACCGCTTCGCGCAGTTGCTTAGTAGATAATCAAAAGTTTTTGTCTGTTGACTATCGACTACTTCATCACAATAAAAAGCACCTTTGGTTTATTATTAACCAAGGCGCTGGTGACGACTTTCGCCGTCAACCTTTGTTCATCAAAGCGAATTATTTATTTGACATTAGCTTCTATTTCAATTAACGTAGCTCAGTAAGTTGCTACGCGAACATCATATGGCTCTAGAAGTTATTTGCCAAACTTAACTCACTTAATATCGCTACTGCAAACAGGCGATCGCCCGCCTTTTAGGTAATATTACACTTATCTAAGGTTACCGTAACTCCTTGACACCTAAACAACTGTTGTCAGTCAAAACAAGAGTCTAGGGATTTTCTCTCAAGGAATAACAGAATTAATTTAGCAGCGGGAACTTTACTATTTTACCACTGTCAAAAGTTGTTTTGAGACGCGAAGTTTCGCGCCTCTCAAACTTATTAACAAATATTCACCTAAAGCTAGAGCAAATGGATAAGTCAGAAAGGTTGGAGTCCCTATTGAGTTTCAAAGATACTTTTCCAAAGTGTTAGCTAATGTAGTTTTAGGCACGGCACCGACGACCATATCCACTTTCTGCCCACCCTTAAAAATCATCAATGTGGGAATGCTGCGGATGCCATACTGGCTGGCAACATTAGGATTCTCATCAGTGTTGACTTTAACGACTTTTATTTGGCCTTCATACTGAGAGGCAATTTCATCGACTACAGGAGCTACCATCCGGCAAGGACCACACCAGGGTGCCCAAAAATCAACTAAAACAGGTACATCGCTGTCGAGTACTTCTTGCTTAAACGTAGAATCCGTAACTTGTGCAGCTGCTGACATGCCTAAAAACCTTTGCCAATTATATTTCTGAGTTTCGTGAAAATTCTACCATAGCAAAAACAGTTGCTTCGGAGTGAAGGATGTACATTTGCAAAGAAGCTTTAGAATTTATTCACAAACATAAGGAACCGCCCGAACAGTAGTCCGGGCGGAGTGTGGTGTGAGGAGTGAACGGAAACATGCGTCTCCGCTATCTCTATTGTAGGCGACATATGCAATTTTTCCAGTAATTGTTTGAGAGTCTGGAAAAATTAATTTAAGCTTTTGAAGTTGATATCTACTAAGGATTAAGTATTAGGTATTAGCTAGTGGGCCTTGAGTATTAGGTTCATAGTATGGGGAAAACTCCTCCCCAGCCCCTAATCCCCAGTCCGCAATCGCTTTATTTACCCATACCTAATTGTTGAGCTTTTTGGTAAACTTTGCCTTCAGTTAACAATGAAGGAGCAATCACAACTTCAACTTGCTGCATTTCTTTAATGTTTTTCGCTCCTAATGTACCCATACTTGTCTTTAAGGCCCCTAAAAGATTATGAGTGCCATCATCTAGCCCTGCTGGGCCAATGAGGATTTGCTCTAGGGTACCAGTGGTAGCAACGCGAATGCGGGTGCCACGAGGCAATACAGGGCTGGGAGTCGCCATTCCCCAATGATAACCGCGTCCTGGGGCTTCGGCTGCTCTGGCAAAGGGAGAACCTATCATCACGCCATCGGCACCGCAAGCAATACACTTGCAAATGTCACCGCCAGTGATTAAACCACCATCGGCAATAACAGGGATATAGTTACCAGTTTCTTGATAATAATCATCCCGTGCGGCTGCACAATCCGCGATCGCAGTTGCCTGCGGTACGCCCACGCCCAACACACCGCGTGAAGTACAAGCAGCACCGGGGCCAATCCCTACCAGTACTCCAGCTGCCCCAGCTTTCAACAAATTTAAAGTCACGTCGTAAGTGACGCAATTGCCCAAAATCACAGGGATGGGCATAGAACGGCAAAATTCTGCTAAATCTAATGGAACTACAGACTCTGGTGATAGGTGTGCAGTAGAAACCACCGTAGCTTGTACAAAAAATAAGTCTGCCCCAGCTTTTGCTACCACCTGACCATATTTGCTTGCTCCGGCTGGTGTTGCACTAACTGCCGCAATGCCACCTTGTTGTTTAATTTCCTGAATACGCTTTTCAATTAATTCTGGCTTTATTGGTTCGGCATAGAGTTCTTGCATCAGGGATACAAATTCATCTTTCCCCACAGCGGCAATCCGATCTAAAATCGGTTCTGGGTCAGCATAGCGAGTTTGGATACCTTCTAAGTTGAGGACACCTAATGCTCCTAACTGCGACAAACGCACAGCCATCCGAACGTCTACTACGCCATCCATAGCACTGGCAATAATTGGAATTTCTCGCTCAATATTGCCAATCCGCCACCTGGTATCTGCCAAACTCGGATCGAGTGTTCTATTACCAGGTGCTAAAGCAATCTCATCAATTCCGTAAGCTCTCCGAGCCGTTTTTCCCCGCCCAAGTTGAATGTCCACGCTTAAACTTTTCTCAAATCTGTTTAAGCTAGGGTATCAAATTGTGAGGGGACTTGGAGCGACTTTTTTAGAAGTAACTGTCAGCAAGTAGCTCTTAACAGAGCCAGAAAAATTCTTACAGCAGTCACCCTGTTGAAACTGACTGTTGTCAGCACGGGCTTGGTCAGGATCTGTATGTGCTATAAATTGACAAAGACTTTGGAATCGACAGGAACACTACCAACATGGAATTATCTGTACTAGCTTTACAAGCAGTAAATATTGCACTTTGGGCAATTGATAAGACTTCTGGTGGGGCGTTGGAGAAAGCTGGAGCAGATATTCTAGACTTTTTGACAAAAAGATTTCAAGGCAAACTTAAAATTAGAGGGTCTGAACCAAAACTTCTAGAAGCTGCGATCTTAAGTGAAGCCGAGTCTGATAAGAAGTTTCAGGAAGACCTTGAAAGGCTGGTAAATCAGTATCAGCAAATACAAAACACCTCTGTTTCTCAAAGTACCGAATCAGGTGTGAACGTCAATGTTAGTAGCAATTCAGGTACAGTGATTGGGCAGCAAATAGGTAAGCAATTTTTTCGTTAATCAATTTTATTTTGACCTTAAAGACTCAGATTTAGAATCAAATAGGAATTTATTTAGAAGGCTTCTCAACTACATTAAAGTAGTTGTTTTTTTGGTATGCGCTCTATTTTTCTGGTTTTTATTTGGTTGGTTGGCTGAGTGCTCCTTTCCCTTCGGTCAGGCTCTAGAGCTAATGCTTGCTTGCTTCAAGGGTACTATCTCAGCAAAGGTTAATAGCCTACAGCAACAGTTACAAAGGACAGATATAATTCCCCAGCCAAACAATCAACAGCAAGTTCAAAAGTTAAATAACTTAGAGTCTCAAGCATGGTTATATGAAGGTATTTTAGAACGTCTTGGCGCAGATCCTTCCGCAAATCATGAAAAGATTGCAAGAACACTTGAGGCATTAGAGTATAAAAGAAGTGAAATTCTACAAGAACTAGAGCCTCGAAGACCTAGAAACTATCGTGTCCTAGCAGAAATACAAGATTCTATTCGCACTTTTTTAGCTAGTCAAGCTGAGAAAGACTATGAACAGCTTCAGAAAATTGTAACTAATTTAGTTCTGTTTACGAGAAGTAGACAGCCTTCACAAATTATTATTTCAGAAGTTATCAAAAAACTAGCTACAGAAATAGCATATAACACCAATCAAATAAGTCCTTATCGCCTTCGGCTTGCTTAGACAACAACAGAACGAAATAGTTAATTTAAGAACACAGCTTTCCCAAGCTAACCAATTGCAATCTCCAACTTCTAGTTATAGTTCTCCACAACAAAGACAAAAAACTACTAAGTCAATAGCGACCAAAAAGAAAATCTCAGTAGAGGAATATAGAAGAATTTCTAATCAAAGTGATTATCTGTATGTCGAAGCGTATTATCGAAAAGATGGAACCCCTGTAAGAGCACATTATAGAAGACGACCAAGTAAATGAGCTTTAGGATATGGGAGAAAATGAGAAGCATTCTGTATGGAATTTGAATGGAATCCAAACAAAGCGGCGCTAAATGTTGAGAAGCATGGTGTTTCCTTTCAAGAAGCTGCAACCGTATTTAATGACCCACTGTCCATGACCTTTCCTGATCCAGATCATTCTATCGGAGAAAATCGCTACATTATCATTGGTGTATCTCGATATGGACAACTTTTAGTTGTTGCACATACTGATAGAGGAGAAAAGGTACGAGTTATCAGCGCCCGAAAAGCTACCCGACAAGAGAGGAGGTTTTATGAAGAAGGAAGTTGAGAACGAAATGGAAGACGAATTACGTCCTGAGTACGACTTTGCCCAAATGAACGGAGGTGTTAGGGGCAAGTATGTTGAGCGATATCGTGCAGGAACAAACTTAGTGCTTTTAGATTCCGATGTTGCCCAGGCTTTTCCTAATGATGAAGCAGTCAATGAAGCATTACGATTATTGATTCAGATTGCCCAGCGCCAGCAGAACAATACTGCGATGCAGCAAACGGAATAAAAGCTTTCGGTAAGAGTTCAAGGACACTAGCCACTGCTGACTTATAGCGTTATACAGCAGAGTTGTCTACAAAGGTGTAATTGTGTCTTAAATGATGAAGCAATCATGAATTTTGTTGATTACTTTCACAAATTTGTCCTATTGCAATTAACTGCAACAAGATTCAGCTTTCTGGCAGCCAGAATTGTTACCATAGGTTGAGATTAGATATTGAAGCCTTGATCCAATCTGAAACTTTAGAATTACTAGAATGGCATCGCCTCTGCCAGCATCTTTCGACATTTGCGGCAACTAAACTAGGGGCGATCGCAGCGCGTTATCTGAAAATCCCGGAATCTCAGTCCGAAAGCACACAGTTGTTGGAGCAAACTAAGGAAGTTTACCAACTAGAGAGTCGTTTAGCTATAAGTTTATCGTTTGAGGGAATTCAAGATATCGGTGATTCCCTTGAAAGAGCAGAACTTCAAGGAATTTTGGCAGGGGACGAATTGTTAGCGATCGCTACGACTCTTGCTGGCAGCAGGACTTTGCGTCGTGTAATCGATAACCAGGAAAATTTGCCGATACTGACAGAGTTGGTTGCTGATTTACGAACTTATCCTGACCTTGAGCAAGAAATTCACCGTTGTATAGATGAACGGGGACAAGTAACCGATCGCGCCAGTCAAAAACTTGGGGAAATTCGCACAGAACTACGGAGATTACGCAGTCAAATTACCCAAAAACTGCAAAATATTTTACAAGTCAAATCTGGCGCAGTCCAAGAACAACTGATTACCCAACGAGGCGATCGCTTTGTCATCCCTGTGAAAGCGCCGCAAAAAGACGCTATTCCTGGCATCGTCCACGATACCTCTACGAGCGGTGCAACGCTATATGTGGAACCTAATAGCATCGTGCCTCTAGGTAATCAACTACGCCAAGTAATTAGAAGAGAGCAAACCGAAGAAGAAGCAATTCGTCGCGCTTTGACGGAGCAAATAGCAGCAGTCAAACCAGATTTAGAGAGGTTATTAGCGATTGTTACCACTCTAGATCTAGCAACCGCTAAAGCGCGTTACAGTTTCTGGTTAGGAGCAAATCCTCCCCGATTTATTGATTTGGAGAAAAACGAAACTATTACCTTGCGGAACTTGCGGCATCCTCTATTGGTGTGGCAGCATCAGCACGAACAAAGCCAACCAGTGGTTCCCGTAGATTTGCTTATCAACCCGCAAATTCGAGTAGTGACAATTACTGGGCCCAATACTGGCGGTAAAACCGTAAGCTTGAAAACCTTGGGTTTGGCAGCATTAATGGCAAAGGTAGGTTTATTTTTGCCAGCCCGTGAACCAGTAGAAATACCTTGGTTTGACAAGGTACTAGCAGATATTGGTGACGAACAATCCCTTCAGCAAAGTTTATCTACATTCTCTGGCCACATCCGGCGGATCAGTCGGATTTTGGAGGCACTGGGGGCTGGAGAACTGGGATTGGGTACTGGGGAAGAGTCTTCCCAATCCCTAATCCCTAATCCCCAATCCCTCGTTTTACTCGATGAAGTAGGCGCAGGAACTGATCCAGCCGAGGGTAGCGCCTTAGCGATCGCCCTGCTGCAATATCTCGCTAACCACGCCCGATTAACGCTTGCTACCACTCACTTTGGTGAATTGAAAGCGCTGAAGTATGAAGATGAGCGCTTTGAAAATGCCTCTGTAGAATTTGATGAAAGTACCCTGTCGCCGACTTATAGGCTACTGTGGGGAATTCCTGGACGATCTAATGCCTTGACAATTGCCCGTCGCTTGGGGTTAAAACAAGAAGTCGTAGAACAAGCAAAAACTCATCTGGGAGGAGCAACAGATGAAGTTAACCAGGTAATTGCTGGATTAGAAGCACAACGTCGCCGTCAGGAAACCAAAGCCGCCGCCGCACAAGATTTGTTGCAGCAAGCAGAACGTTTATATAAGGAAGTATCAGCGAAAGCAGCAAATTTGCAAGAAAGAGAGCAGGCTTTAAAGGCTTCACAAGAACTAGCAGTGCAGCAAGCGATCGCCCAAGCCAAAGGTGAAATTGCCCAAATAATTCGTCGTTTGCAGCAAGGAACACCAACAGCACAAGATGCCCAGCAAGCAACTAACGCCTTAAATCAAATCGGCCAGAAATACCAACCGACAACGCCAGCAAAACCAAAAGTTGGATTTATGCCGAAAGTAGGCGATCGCGTCCGTATTTCTAAATTAGGGCAAACAGCAGAAGTTTTAGTCGCCCCTGATGAAGATGGCGAATTGACTGTGCGCTTTGGAATCATGAAGATGACAGTGAAGCTGGAAGACGTCGAATCTTTAGATGGACAAAAAGCCGAACCAATCGTCAAATCGAAACCAGCACCAGCGCCAACACCAGTCACGCCACCAGCACAACCAGCCCTAACAATTCGGACTTCCAAAAACACAGTCGATTTGCGTGGTAAGCGAGTGGCTGATGCCGAATTCCTTTTAGATAAAGCAATCTCAGAAGCTCAGGGCCCAATATGGATTATTCACGGACACGGCACTGGTAAGCTACGGCAAGGTGTTCACAGCTTTTTGCAACAGCATCCCCAAGTCAGTCATTACGAAGTCGCAGAACAAGCAGATGGCGGCAGTGGTGTCACCATTGCTTATGTTAAATAAAGTGCAATAAATGTCACTATTGAGGGTCAATGTAATCATGAATTACTAATTACTAATTGCCTAGCTATTATTAGCGATTGGCAATTATTGATTAGGTTCATTGATGACTTTTATTTATACATTGGTACGTACTGGGCAGCTAATACTAGATGAGTCTTAGGTGAAGTATTTAAATTTCTGCTTTGTAGAAAATAAATTTTCATTTAGAGTAAGACAAAGATACCTGCTGTTGACCACAGTGAAAAACTTAGCTGAAGCTTCTGACTAAATAGCAATGGGAAACCTACCTGAATGCTTACAAGTCTTGTTTCAAAATGGGTAACAGCAACAGCCCCTATTAGCCCGATCACCTATGCTAAAAGTTATGCACTCGGCCGCCAATTCAGCAACACCAAATTCCCAATGGGAGGATTTAATCAAACTTCCAGCCCCAAACGCCGTTCAATGGGACAATATTAAAACTCAGTTGGACTTAGTGCTGTTGGCGCTGGAAACCTTAACTGGCATTGGTTCCGAGGCAATGCTCTCCGCGGCAATTAGCCTAAATTTAGAGTCAAGGGTACCAGACCGCGTAGCTTTATGGCGGCTGCGTCAGTCAAATCCTCTACGCAAAGGTCAAGGTGGGCGAAAAAAGCTAGATGTAGAAGAAGCGCGATCGCTTGTTCTGATCACTTGCTACCTCGCCAAACAGCACCAGGAATTAATTCGTCGTGCTGTCGGTCTGTTAGAACAAATGGCGGAGAATAACCGGGAACCTCATCAGACTGCTTTACTTGGAGATTATATCGATGCTTTCTGCAACACCTACCAAGAGCGGATGGAAGAGGATGAACAAATCTCTACAGATTTACTTACCCAACTGGCACTAAAACTATTAGTAGATTTACTGTTTTATAGTGCTCCTGGTGGGCACCGCCGCCTCTGGTTAGCTCTTATAGACCGTTCGACAAAATTTTAGATTTTAGATTTTAGATTTCTGATCTAAAATCCCAAATCCAAAATCCCTAATTATCTCCCTCGCAGTTTCTGCCATGCCTCTATCAAATCCTGTCATTCGTCGCTACACACCCCCTACTTGCACGCTAGAAGTATTGGCGCAAAGTTCGCCTTTGTCCCATTGGATGGGAAAAACTGTTCTTAAACAGTTGAGCTTTGAGCTACGGTTTGACGATCCGCGACTGCCAACAGAAGAAAGCAGGTTGTCAATTCGGGGCGATCGCGACCAACTTGAAGCTTTGTGTGATGCTGTTACAAGCTACATACAGCAATTTCTTCAGCAGTCTCCAGAAAGCTTTTGGGTCAATTTATCAGGCCCCCAAGACTCCAGCAAAGTCGCTGATGACTCAGAATTAACAGATTTTCATCCTTCTTTAGCAGCTACTAAGACATTAAAAGCTTTTAACTCTTATTTACCTGAGACACAGATACATTTAGAACCAAGCAGCTATTTAACTCACAGCTTATTTCTCGGTTCTCTCGCTAACCAAGCATCTGGGCCTGTAATTCAACTCAGTCTGTTGCAACTATTTGATTTAGCAACAGCCCTAGATGAATACTCGGCTGATGTTATGGCATTACCAACTCTCAATAACAGTAGGATTTCCAGCTTTAGCTGGCAAACTTGGGCACCAGTAGCAGCCGTACTAGTAATAGGTGTAGGTTTATTACCCGTTACCTGGCAATATGTTAATAACGGTAAGGCAAAGCAGCAGATAGCCAAAAAACCAACTTCAGAATCGGCACAAATTCCTCTGCAAAACTCTCCTTTGCTCGACTTTCCTACACCTCAACCTGGACTCACATCCCCAGACACTTTACAACAGCAGCCAATTGCAGGCTCCAATCCTCAGTTTCCCACTACGAATTTACCTGCACCACCCTTAAACCCGCCTAATTCTAACTTATCTGCAAATTCCCCAACATTACCCAATTCCAGCTTCTCCACAACATCTCAAACTGCCCCCAACTCTAATTTGCCCAACGTTGCCTTGCCATCTCCTGGAAGCGTACTGAGTATACCGCAGAAGACAAACTCAACCTTTCCTACTAATTCACAGTTCACAGCACCCGGCACAACCGGTGACCAGAAAATTGCTCTACAACCAAATCCTGGACAAAACCCAGCGAGGTCAGTTACTCAAGGCGAAATTACTCTGCCCAAAAAAAGGGAGCTACCACCAAGCTTATCTCCTAGTAGAACCGGTGTAACCCCTAACATTTCAACAGTTGCCCCACCTCTTGCCACCATACCCAATGTTCCAACAAACCCACGGAATTTGCAGGAAGAATTAAATTCTGCATCTAATACCTCTTCAGTAACAGGTAATGATAATTCATTAGTCGAGAAATTGAGGGGCGGAGGCAAAACAACAACATCCACAAATGTAGCCACCGACAGTACATTGTTTGATACACCTCAAGTGACAGAAGCTAGAGAATATTTCAAAAAGCGTTGGCAACCACCAGCAGGGTTAAAGAGAACACTAGAGTATAGTTTGATGATTGGTGTTGACGGTACAATTGAACGAATTTTTCCTTTAAATAAAGCAGCAAGAGAGTACGTTGACAGCGCTGGGATGCCTGTCATTGGAACACCATTTATTTCTCCCAATAGATATGGTAGAAATGCCAGAATGCGAGCTGTTCTTAGCCCTAATGGTAAAGTGCAGGTTTTTCCAGAAACTGAATAATTAACTAAATCGGCTTATGTCAGTTGCAAAACTGGTATAGGTATTCTTATAGTAGTGATTTGACTAAAGTTAGGCAAATTGCCTCACTCAGGAAGTTTGAGGTCTATAATGCTTATGCTTTGGAACCCATATTCGTGAGTCCAGTTGTAAAACTGGTAACATCGTTATTGTCTTTGAATGTGCCAATAAATACAATCACGGTTAAATCACTCAATTAAAGGTGGGAAATATGCAACCGATGAGTCCTCAAAAAGACAGCACTGCTTGGGTTATTCAAACATGGGCTGCTTTTGTTATGTCTCTTTCTATGACAACCTTCGGCATTGTGAATCTACCTGTAGATAACTGGGTGAAAGGCTTTATGGGTATGGGTTTAGCATTCTCTGTTGGCTCAACTTTTACTTTGGCAAAAACCACTAGAGACTTGCACGAAACTAGAAGATTAACGGCTAGGATAGATGAGGCAAAAGTTGAAAAGTTGCTTTCACAGCACGATCCCTTAAATCTAAAATAAGATATTCAACAGTTAAATTTTTGAATTTTGTTTTGTTTAAATATTATTGACTAAGGCTTTAATTACTACCTTGGAAAATAACTACATAACAAAAAACAAAAGGACTGAGATAACCAGTCCTTTAAGTATATTTATGGAAACTTTGTTTTAATAACGGGATTTTTTTTGTTTTAACTTTTGCTTTTTACGCCGCCTTTCAGCAGCAGCTACAGCGTGTTCTACTGGATAACCCACCACAGGTATAACCTGAAATTTGCGTTCTTCTTCTAACTTTTTCAGTTCGGTGTAATCAACCCAGTGAATGCAATCAACCGGACAAGTGTCTATTGCTTCTTGAATAACCTCTTCTACATCCCCATCCTGACGAATCACACGCGATCGCCCATAATCTGGTTCAATATAAAAAGTATTACGTGCAACATGAGCGCAATGCTTACAACCAATACAGGTGATTTCGTCAACGTAAACACCCTTTTGCCTTAGCATCCCACCCAATTCCGGCTCTAGACCAGAGCGTTCTGGATCATCCCGTAAAAAACCGCCCAATTCTGGTTCTAAACCGGAGCGATTCTCTTCTTGTTCTTCCGGCGACGGCAGAAAATCAGCCATTACGCACTCCAGCGCTGTACTACCAGGCGAATTGAACCATCCTCATTTTTTTGTTGTTCGGCAACTTGAAAGCCAACACGAGCAGTCTCTTTCACAACTGTTTGGTAAGCATAGCGCTGGGTTACCTGGCGCAAGAAACCATCCACGGACAAGTTTTGCTGCCAATATTGCAAGTCAGCCACCAGTTCGTATTCCTGGCCATTCCATCTAAAGCCGATGTCATAGCCATTTTCTTGCTCAATTGTAATTTCCGCAGGGTGTGTTTGACCGCGATAGCCACGGACTTCGCGGGGGCCTGGTTTCCAATCTATACCCAATTCATTTAAAGCATCTTTTAAGGAGTCGAGGTTACGGATTTGAGTTTTAATTTGGCTAAAGTGTGACATGGTGGTTGTGAGTTAACGACAGTAAAGATTTTGGAATTACCAATCGCTGAAAGAGGTTTGCGTATTCACCACACTGGATTGCTGCACCTGAGTGGCAAAAAATTCTGAGGTTGGCTCGTGATTCAGTACTTGCCCTAGCTGTGCCTCTATTGCTGCTGTAACTTCAGCGCAAGAAGCACCCACAATGCCAGTGACTTTCTCTTGTACCCGACCGTCTGGATAAATTATGAACTCTAATGTCTCCATGTTGTTGGCCAACCACGATAGTACGCTTGAATTGTACTGCTCTAGAAAAAGGCTAAAAATATAGCCATCGGAACATTTTTACTTAGATACAAATTTGCCATTTGCTAACTAATGTTCCATCTCTCAAAATATATATCTCAGAATCTTTACAAAAATTATTTTTTTTATTAGCAGACACATCAGTTATTAGTTAGTTTCTCTTAACCTCATTAATTAGTCAAGCTCACAATCAATCTGTCAATGTAAGTAGCAAATGCTCTACTAGCAAGCATTAGCGGATGTATAACTGGCTAAGTTAGCTATAAAACTAAAGAAATTTATTGATAAAGTTTATCATTATGATTAAATTTGGTCTATTCTCTCAAGGCTGAACACCTAGTTTGAAGAGGGCTGAGTGCTGAGTCACCGAAGTTTGCCCGGAGGGAAACCCTCCTTGCAACTTCTCGCTGAGTTCTGAGTTCTGAGTTCTGAGTAATAATTTCTCTCCTTGTCCCCCTTCGGGTACTCTTCGAGAACCCCTTCGGGGAACGCAGTCGCCTGCGGAGGAGCCAGCGCGGTCTTGGGGGTCTCCACGCCACTGAGGGAGTCGGGGAACCCGCAAGGGCGCAGTGGCTCCCCATGAGCGACTGGCGTTGGAAACCCTACCAAGAGCGCTGTCTCACCTTGTCCCCAGTCCCCAGCCCTCAGTCTTTTTGTCACTTTTTTATGCATGAGGGACTAGCTTGAAAAAGCAGGGTAACTGGGGTAAAAAATTTTTCATCTATCTTAGTGAATCATCGCTGTAGGCGACTGGTGGTCAAGTGGCGTATCCGTAGGATTCACTCGGAGGGTGTAGATAGTTGCAGATATATGAATCTGTCTGTTCTTAATTTATCAAAGACAGCGATCGCTCCAGCATCAAAAGGCGGGCAGTAGTTAGTGCCTAGCTATAAAGTAAATCTATAAGGTGGGTAGTCAAGTGAAGTTGTAACGCTAGGATATTGTTCAGAAACCGTATTTACATAGCGTTATTAAAAAATCTAGTTAAGGTAAACATTTCAGCGTCTAATGACAAATGATTAATAATTTATGACTAGCGATTTTATCGGGTTGGCAGCATCCTATGCTTATGCTATCGGTCTGCTTGTCTTTGGTGAGGGACTCCGAAGGCTGTTTCATATCAAACCGAATCTAACTCGTAAGGTTATCCATGTTGGTGCAGGGATGTGGGTATTTGGCGTACTGTTACTGTTTAACCACTGGGAAATTGGAATTCTACCTTTTATCACTTTTATTGGAGTCAATTACTTGCTCTATCGTTACCGTGTCATTGGCGCGATGGACACCGAGGACAGTTCACCTGGTACAGTCTATTTTGCTATTTCCGTAACACTGCTGTTTGGGCTGCTGTGGAGACCATCTGGGCCAGTAGATAGCGTCCCCATTGCTGTGGCTGGAGTGATGGCGATGACCTGGGGAGATGCACTCGCAGCATTAATTGGTAGGCGTTTCGGGCAGCATAAATACCAGGTAGGTAATTCTGTACGTTCTTGGGAAGGTTCGCTAGCAATGTTTCTGGCGAGTACAACAGTAATTTTCCTAGTACTGCTACTACTACCAGATTCATCGTTGAGTCCGCTGGCAGTATCTTTTGGTGTAGATAAGGCCATCTTAGCGGCTGTTTTCAGTGGTGTTTTTGCGACCTTAGCTGAGGGAGTTTCACCTCATGGCACAGATAATCTGAGTGTGCCTTTGGTAGCAGCAGGAGTAGTATGGATTGTAAATTACCTCTATGCATAGTTCACATCTTCACCATTACTGAAGGACACGCAAGGACTGTCAACTTCTTGTGTGGGCTGAAATGAATTGCAAAAAATGACGTTACAGCAATTAACTCCCATTTCTTCAGGATTAAGGCATTTTATGAAACCTTCTACCTGGATATGAAAAACACAGTCGTTGCAGATAGTCTTACATAGCGATTGCCAAGATTCCTCATTCAACTTTTTTTGCCAGTCAATTGAGTCTGACATAGATCAAAATCCTTATTTATTCTCTGCAACTAACCGTACTGTACTATTTATATAATCAAAAGTTTATTTTGTTTTTGATATTAAATTTATTTTCGCAGTCTTGTACTAATTATTGCGATCGCCCTACAGCCCTTCTCCTAAAGGAGACGCTACGCGTAGCTTGCTTAAGCGTAGGGGTGGCATCCTACGGCAGGCGCTGCGCTCCGCGCAATCCCAACACCATTATTTTTAGAAATTCCAATCACGGCGGAAATGAAAGAAGCCTTCCAGAAGCTCTTGCAAAGCAATGTTGCTATTTGATTTTTGTTGATTCCACGCTTTTATAACCTGTTCTATAATTGCTGAAAAACTAGGATAAACAGGAAATAAATTTGTTAATTTTTGAATTTTAATATTTTGGGAAATTGCCAATGCTATTAAATTAATTACTTCCCCAGCTTCTGCTCCTAAAATTTCTGCTCCTAAAATTTTTCCATTACGTAAGGCAATTAATTTACAAATTCCCATGGTTTCATCTCGTATTTGGGCTGCTATTACTGTTTTAAAATACTGCCGCACAACTAATACTTCATGACGATTGTATCTGCGTTTTGCTTGCGCCTCTGTCAAACCTACTTGCGCCAACATTGGATGAGAAAATATTGCTCTAGGAATGCACCGATAATTAACTCGTAATCTAGGAAAAAAGAGCGCATTTTTCAAGGCAATACTTGCTTCATAATTTGCGAGGTTAGCAAAGTCGTAGCCACCAATGACATCACCACAAGCGTAAATCCGGTGGTTAGTGGTTTGGAGTTTATGATTCACTACTAAATGACGCTGATGCCATTTCACGCCTACTGCTGCCAAATTTAAAGATTCAATATTTGGCTGTTGTCCAGCCGCCACTAAAATTTCATCAGTTTCAATTGCTTTATCTCCTGCCTGTACCCACTTTTTATCCTCAATTCGCTTCACCTGGGTTACTAGTGTTTGAGTAAGGACGCGCACGCCATCAACTTCTAACTGCGCCTGAAGCAGCTGGGCTATTTCATGGTCAACAGAAGGCAAAATATAAGGATACTTGACTATTAGCGTTACATCACAACCTAACCGCGCTAAAGTTTGAGCTACTTCAATGCTTTGGGGAACACCACCAATAATTACCCAATTTTTAGGTAATGTCGTTTCTTTGAGAGACTGCCAAATATCAAATAGGGTAAGGTAGCCTGTAGCTTGCAATCCGTCAATGTCTGGAATTGCTGGACGTGAACCACTGGCTAGCAAATAAGTACGTGCCCGTAAGAAACGCTCATTAACAGCAAACGCTAGATGGGGGGAAGATTGAAATTGACCACTGCCAACAATGACATCAACTCCCAAAGCAGCTAGGTTAGCGACAGAATGCTGTGCTTCAATGTTGGAAACAACGCCTTGAGCATATAGCATCGTCTCTGGCCAGACTACAGATATTTGAGGTTTTTCTAGAGAATCAACCTGTGAGGGATGAATGCGAATACCAAGCGTATCATCCAGTTGGTGGGCGAGTTTGGTGATTTTATTAATAGCCTGGTGGTGAAAAAAACCGTAGTTTATTTTAGGTTCCACCAAGGCGACTGTAGCACGTAATTGGGTAGCAGCCAGGGCAGCATAGCGTCCAGCAAGACTGCCACCAATAATCACAACATCGTAGTCAATAGTCATTAGTCACTAGCCAATTAGCCATAAGTTATACCAATTCGTAATTCGTAATTCGTAATTCATAAAGCCAGATTCAATCTAGGTTTCCACACTTTGGATCTGTAGCCTTCTTTTGGAGAATTGGTATTAGTTGCCAGTTGCAAAAAACAACTGGCCCTTAAGGTTACTCACCACTCAGCACTCATTTAGCGCTGTAAGTAAGCGCTGGTTATCGGATTCAGTACGTACAGCAACCCGGAAAAAGCGATCGCCTAGTTCTTTAAAGCTAAGACAATCACGAATTAAAATTTGGTGATGCTGAAGTAATTGTTGCTGCAATGGCAAAATAGATTGTTTTGACTCAACCAGTAAAAAGTTAGCAGCGCTTTTTAGTGGATGCAATCCTGGGATTGCGGCTAATCCCTGAAAGAGTTGATTTCGTGCAGGTGGTAGCCATAACCAGGTTTGCTGTTGAAATTGAGTATCCTGGAGTGCAGCAATTGCTGCTGCTGCCGCTAACGTATTTACAGGCCATGGATCACGCCACAACTGCCATCTAGATAGGCGTTCAGGGTGAGCGATCGCATATCCCAGTCTTAGCCCAGGAAGACTGTAAAATTTTGTGAGCGATCGCAACACTACTAAATTTTCATATTCCTGTACAAGCGAAATCAGACTTTGTTCCTCATCGGGAGGCAAAAAATCCATAAACGCTTCATCCACCACCACCAAGGCAAACTCCTCTAGGTAGGGAAGAACCGAGTCACGCGAGAACAGCTTTCCTGTTGGGTTATGTGGATTGTTTAACAGTAGCCCACACCTTTGGGGGCCAGAGACAGGGAGATCAAGAGATGGGGGGATAGGGAGATAAGGAGATAGGGAGACACTACGAACTTTTCTTTCTCCTTGCGTCCCATTTTCCCCAATCCCCAGTCCCCAATGCCCAGTCCCCTTTTCCCTAATTCCCAGCCCCCAATCCTCAGCCCCCAATCCAACAGGAAACTCCAGTAAATTAGCGTTATGTGCCGCCAGGGTGCGGTAGTAGTCGCCAAAGGCTGGAGTTATTAAAAATGTTGCGGCTAATTGTGCTAATTCTCTCCCCGCTAAAGTAAGTAATTCTGCTGAACCATTGCCCGGCAGAATCCACTCAAACGGCAGTTGATGGAAGTGACTGAGAGCAACTCTCAGTTCACTATAATTTGGATCTGGATAGTGCCTTAGATTACCGATTTGGGACTGAATAGCAGCGATCGCGCTATTTGGTGGCCCCAACGGGCTAATGCTGGCAGAAAAATCCAGAATAGCATCAGGGGGACAGCCAGCCAGTGCTGCTGCCCAGGCTAAATTTCCCCCGTGTGCAGGTTGCCGCATCAAAATAAAGTCCCTAGAAGTGAAACTTACTCTTTTGGGGGTGCTACCTTTTCTCTAAATAGTTTTCCAGCAGAGAAGGCAGGAACCTTGGTAGCTGGAATTTCCATTTTTTCGTTGGTTTTTGGGTTACGACCTTCACGGGCTTTACGTTCCCGTGATTCAAAGGAGCCAAATCCTACCAGCGTTACCTTATCGCCAGAGGATACAGCTTCGATGATTGTCTCTAAAGCAGCCGTTAAAACTGCATCAGCTTGCTTTTTGGTCACACTAGCCTTTTCAGCTACGGCATCAACTAATTCACCTTTGTTCATGTCAGACTCCTTAAGGTTTACTTGAGACTCTCTAAAGATGCACCCTGTTGCATCCTTACTGAAATCTCTGTTTGAAGAAATACAAAAGTCATCCTTTGGGAGCATTTTTACTCAAAATCGCTGCGAATCCCATTGGCTCGACTTTTCAATGAATCATTCTAAGGTGTTGTAGCGTGATGTGGATAGATGAAACCATTAATTTATATAGATTTCAGGATTTTTTGTGATTTTAGGGTGATTGTTTCCCTCGAAACAGCCCCTGTAGTAGGAAAAAATACTTAGTAAAAACCCCTGTCGCTAGGGGAACAGGGGAGTGGGAGAATGAAGCAATAGAGCAGATGGGTTAAGAATTTTGGGTATTAAGAGCGATCGCTAATTTCTATGATCGCTTCACCTTGTCGCAGCCTTTCTAAAGCTTCTGGAAATATGGGAGTAAGAATCTGCTGAAGTTTACGATTCGTGACATTGCCACAAGTTAGCCAAAGGATTTGCGGAGGT
Source organism: Mojavia pulchra JT2-VF2 (assembly GCA_019359325.1). GTDB lineage: Bacteria > Cyanobacteriota > Cyanobacteriia > Cyanobacteriales > Nostocaceae > Mojavia > Mojavia pulchra. The sequence continues at coordinate 354,824 of JAHHHN010000002.1, forward strand.
GTTCCCAACCGACAAACCAAATCAACAAAATCACTGTCCTTTGTCATGATCACTGCGGATGCTGCACGCGCTGCATCAAAAATTTCTGTATCTTGAGCATCTCGCAAACCTAAATTTCTCAAAGCGGTAGCAGTCACCCCAAAGTTTCTGCTTAACCAGCCTGCCAATGTTGGCGGTAACTGAGCATCAATCCAAATATTCATGCAGTCAATCGAGGGAAGTCCGTGCGTCGCGCCGCAAATAATAGACAAGCTTGGATGTCTTCTGGCTCTAAATCAGGAAAATCTTCTAGAATTTCAGATGTACTCACGTTTTCAGCCAGCATTTCTAAAATGTCACTTACACGGATTCGCATTCCTCGAATGCAGGGGCGACCTCCGCATTGACCAGGATTTTGTGTAATGCGATTCAATAGGGTAGGCGCTTGCATCATTTATCTACGTTATACAGTTTTTTATGTAAATTCAAAGGTTTAAGGCCCCAACCATTACACGTAGCATATTTTCAGCCGGGGTTTAAGTCCTCGACTGAAAATGTCTTTATGCGTGAATTTTGAATTGTTAAGTTTTGCTTCTCCCTATCTTAAATGTTACTGAAATGAGGAGCAGGGAAGATAAGCGAGCAAGTGAGCAATTTTCCTCCTCATCTTCCTCATTTCTCATCCTATGATTACCTGCCAGAAGGTTTCCAACCTCGGCGCTCAAGCATTTGCCGCACCTCTGGGCTGGGATTATAGTTATAGCCGTAGGAAGAGTTCTCTGAGTCATCCATAATTTGAGGTGTAAGTAATACAATTACCTCATTACGCTGATTCACTTTGTTTGTGCTTCTAAACAAGGAACCAAGGATAGGAATATCACCCAAAATAGGAATCTTGCTTACGGAAACTCGGTCTTGATCTTGGATAATACCGCTGAGAATTAGTGTTTGACCATCTCGGAGGCGAATTAGCCCAGATTTTAGACTTCTTTCTGAGAGTAGAGTAATTACACCATCTGGACTTGGTGTTGTACCACTAGGTGCAGATACAGTAGGCGCAACAGATAAGGAAACAAAACCATTATCATCAATTCGATCAACTTTGACTGCAAGAGTTAGACCTGCATCTTTAATGATTGGTTCCCTCGTACCTTCAGCGCCAAATTTCAGACCCCCATAGACTTGTGCTGTTAGCTTCACTACAGCATCCTGACCTTCTTGAACTGTCAAAGTTGGATCTGTCAAAATTTTGGCATTGCCGTTAGTAACCTGAGCCTGCAAGCTAGCTAGAAGACGTTTAGGGAACTGGAATAAAGTTGGAAGAGCGTATGTATATTTATCAGGCGTTGCAGGGGTTGTTGTAGTTTGAAAGCCATAACTGGTAGGTTGACCTGTTACAGGATCAATTGCAGTTGGCACAATTGACGTTGTACTTGTTCCAGGAGTTCCTGGGGTAAAGTCTGTGATGCCAGGTTGTAGTGGATTTCCATTTGGGTCTAAAGAAGCACTAGCTGATGGCCTTCCAGTTGCTGGGTTAAAAAAACCATCCCCCAGAAATGTCTCACCTGTAATGGGATTTTTGATTACTGGTGTACTAGTCACACTATTTCTCGCTTCAAGCGAAGTAGGTGTTCTAGAACCACCAAAATTCAGAGATGCTGCACCACCATCGCTAGAAAAGAAATTATTACCAACCCCAAAGGAAAAGCTAGTATTAAAATCGTGGGTTCCCAAGAGGTTAACATCGATAATTTTGACGTTGATTGCAACTTGACGACGACGAACATCTAGCTGAGTCAGTTGAGCGATCGCTATATCAATTAACCTGGGAGTTCCAACTAAGGTGACAGAGTTAGTACGTGAGTCTCCTAATGCCTGTAAACCTCTCAGTAATGGTCTAGAATCCTTAAAATCAGTACGTAGAGTCTCTATTTTAAGTTCTGTGGTGGTCTGAGTTTGAGTAACTGCGCTATTGGCTGCACCACCTACTGGCACAGCATTAACACTAGTAACCAGTCGTTCACGGCTAATGGCACTTTCTGCACCCAAGCCGACCAAAAAGCTTAGAGCCGCATCCACCGTTACTTGATTGAGGCGCATATTACGCATAACCGTATCGCGGGTGGAATTAGGGAGGTTAGGCCCAACAAACACTGTGCGTCCACTGCGGTTAGCTTCTAAACCACTCAAGCGCAAGACGTAGTTAAATACATCTTGTACTGGCTCGTTTTCTATATCTAGAGAGATTGTTTGAGAGCTTGCTTGCCCGTTATTAGCACCGCCTTGCTGTCCTCCAGAAGGCTGCGCTCCTGCTCCTTCGCCTCCTACATAAGCTAAATTAAGACCAGCAGCACGGGCAAGTAGTGATAAAACTTCGCGCACTGGAGCATCCCGCAGCACCAAACGAGGAACGCGTTCCTGCGTTGCTAAGTCAATGGTGACAGGAGAGGCATCTGTATTAGAAATCGCAATATCTCCTACTGGTGGAGCAACAGCTCTTGGCAAGAAAGGCGGCCCTTGATTTACAGGTTGACCTGGGCCAGCTGGCTGTGCAGGTCGTCCATCAATCGTAACTACCGGGTTGGGAACAAGAACTTCTGGCTTGCTACCAGGTTGAGATGGGGTAGGAGCAAGCGGTATTGTTGGCTTTGGTGATGACGGTGTTGGTGTTGGCGTTGATGCCGTGGTATCTGTAGCTGGGCCAAAACTAAGGGTAATGCCGTTTTGCTGTCTTACCACAGGTTGACTACTAGGGGCGTTATTGCTTCCAGTTACCACTACCCGGATGCTATTAGCGTCAAGCTGAAGAATCTCGACTGAGGCAATTCCTGAAGCGGGGTTATCTTGGCGAAAATTATTGCCTTGTGGTAAACGTAGTTGAGCATTAATAATATCTGCAACTAAGGCTTTTCCTCTTTTTGTTGTGAAAACTTGTGGGCGTAGACGCGAAGCGGCTTGTCCTGAGACATCGCCTGAGGAAGTTTTCAAGACAACATTAATTCCACCATTAGCTGGATTGAGCTTTACATCAGTAATTTGAGTAGTTTGTGCCCAAACAGGTTGAGCTGCCAAAAACACAAAAGCGGTGGTTCCCAATAATAAACTATTACCGTGAAGCTGTTTCACAGTTCATTCCTCACCTGATAAAACCTTGTTGACAAAATTTATAAATAGTTGCGCCCTTATTTAGTACTAAATGTTGAGAGTTTTTATTTCTACCTAAGAATCAAAACTCAGGACGCAGTACTATTTGCTGTTACTTCTTAGGAGCAGCCTTAGCTGATGCTGCTGCTATTTCTTCTGGGCTAAGTGGCATTAATGCCTGTAACTGGAAGGTTGTATTAATCGATGCAGGGCCAATTCTCTGCACTGGTTTTCCTGATGCAGAGGTAGACTCTGATGGAGCCAATTGCGATTGATAATCTTTCACTATCAACAAAGGCTGTAAACGCTCAATATTACGAAGAATTGATTGAGTTTGTTCATAAGTGCCTACAATTTCAATGTTGACACTGCTACGTTTCAGCTTGCCGTTGACCTGTGCCCCCAGGCTACCATCATTAATCGCTTCCGTTTTTTGTGTAGCTGGCGCGAATTTTTTCAGTTTGGCTCTTACTAAATTGGGGGAAATTTGACCATTGCCAGTTTCAATTAAACGGTTCATATCCAGTAGCAATGTATCCAAGGTATTTTCCTGAGAAAATAAACTTAAAACCTGAATTCTTTGCTGCTTTGCGTGGTCTAGCTCTTCTTTTACCTGGACAATCTTTTTGATACTGATTTTCTTTTGGTCAACTTGCCCTTGGAGTTCGTTAATTTTTGCTTGCTGCTGTTGATAGTTATCCCAAGCTGGCATTATCAGGTTTAGCAGCATATACAATGCTCCTGCAATTCCCAAAACCCCTGCCACTATACCGATAATTTTGGGTGTAAAGGTAATCCCAAAAATAACAGGAGAGCCTGAGGATTCTGAATCAAACTCCCCACTTTGTTCTGCAAAATTGAAATCTTCACTCAGCGTCATTTTGAAATGACTCCTGTTTGTTGCATACTACGAATTCTAGTAACTAGTCCCACTGTGCCTTTTTGCTCTAACTCGCGGATTAACTCCGAAGCCGGAATCTCGCTAAGGCTTGATTGAATAGTGTATTTGACCGCTTGGGGTGGCGGAATTGTTATAGCACTTTTAGCAGTACTTGCTGGCAATGGTAAATTGACTAACTCTGCTGTAGTAATTTTGCTTTCAGAGGCCTTCAAAAACCGCGATTGTTGTAGCGTCAGCAGGAAATCGTTGACATCGTTAAAGGAGCGAGCCATTCCGGTAATTTCTATTCCCCCTGCGGGATTGCCTGGTGGCTGTCCTGCGGCTGGAGGAATGGGTGGGATCTGCTTGACGTTCTCAATTTGCACTGGCGCTGGTATGCGATCGCGCAAATCTTGTAACATAGCTGACCACGGACGAATCTGGTCAAATACCGTTACTAAAGCTTGTGTTTCCCCTTTTATGTTGTTCGTCTCTTCTTTAATTTTGTTAATATTTCCTATTTCTGTATCTAACCTCTTGTTTTCCTGATCTAACTGTGCTACATTCTGCTCTAATTCAGCGTTCTTCGCTTGTAACAACCACCAAGCACCTACTGAAATAGTGGGTAAACATACACCAAGGGCGACACCCAAATATATTGGTGTTAAGTTGCCAGTAGGAAGTTTAACTCCTGATTTTTTGTTAGATTTACTGTGGTAAGTTGGGCGATCTTTAAGAAAGTTAATGTCTAGACTGTACATTTTGTCACACCTCCCGCATTCCCAGACCAAGTACCGTCGCTAAACTAGAGCGTTGTACCGTAGGGTATTTTTCTTCATTAACTTCTAACGACAAAGAGACTATCGGATCAATTTGGGCGGTTGGCACACTCAATCGTTGGGTAAAAAACTCATCTAGCTGTTGCAGGCCACCTCCTGGCCCAGCTAGAAAAATCTGTGCTACCTCTAAATTTTCACTTTGATTGAGGTAAAAATCGATAGAACGGCGCAGTTCATCTGTTAGTTCTCCTAAGACTCGCAATATGGCTGCCATACCAGGATTGAGTTCGGTGACGCCAGTTTTCCCCCCGTCTATGGGAGTTGCGATAATAGTCATTCCCTGCAACAGTTCCATATCCCGTGATGCAGGTAAGCTCATTGCCCTTGATAAGGCAGTTTGCATTTGATAAGCCCCTATTGGTACAGTGCGTGAAAACTGGGGGACTCCGTTAACAATGATGGCAATTTCTGAGCTATCAAACTCTATATCAACTAGTACCGCTGCTTCTTGCGGCCCAAATTGTCGCAGTTGCTCGCGAATTGTCCGAATCAGAGCAAAACTGTTAATCTCTAAAATATCAATTTGCAATCCTGCCTGCTCAAATGTACGGATATAAGTGTCCGTCACCTCCTTGCGGGTGGCAACTAACAGTACTTGTACCTTTTCAATGCCATCCTCATCTACAAAGTACCCAAGTTTCTGATAATCTACATCAGCTTCTTCACGAGGATAGGGTAAATATAAAGCTGCCTCATGGTTTAGCACCATCTCTCGCAGTTCTTTATCATCTAACTCTGCTGGTACAGGGATGAGACGTACAATTGAATCTCGACCCGGTACACCAGTAGCAACGCGAGAAGCTTTAATTTTACTCTCAGCCAGCGCCTGCTGAATTAATTGCGCCATTGCTGGAGGATCAGTAATTTGACCATCAGTAACAAGTCCTTCGGGAACAGGTACTGATGTTAAGGCTTCTATTTTAAAGCCTTGACGTTGTTTGCGTAATTGAACTATATTCACCCGTTCAGGTGCTAGTTCAATGCCGACCCCTTTATTAGATTTACCAAACAAACTATTGAAGCTTTTCACCACTTTTGTGCCCGTTGCACTGCTAAATTGAAAAGTTAAATGTTACTAAAAAACGAGCCTGGTACTAGGTAATTGATTTAGCCTATAATCTCGACAATTCTGCATAAGCTTTTCACTCTAAGCAAGCGTAAAAATACTAGTAAAATGTTTAAAATTCAAAAGTTCAGGCGATTGACTGTTTGGGCACTACTCGGCTTATTGACCAGCTGGATTGTTAGTTGCAGCACAGGTAATGTTGGCACAGGAACAAAACAGGCTTCTTCTGGAGCAGCAACTATTGAGTTTTGGACGATGCAACTCCAACCTCAATTTACGAGCTACTTTCAAAGCCTGATTGCAACTTTTGAGTCAAATAATCCTGGTATAAAGGTTAACTGGGTGGATATACCTTGGGCAGCAATGGAGAACAAAATCTTAACAGCTGTCTCAGCAAAAACGCCACCTGATGTTGTGAACCTCAACCCGGATTTCGCTTCCCAACTTGCAGGACGAAATGCCTGGCTGGATCTAGATGCGAAAGTCCCAAATGAAGTACGTTCCTCCTATTTGCCAAATATTTGGAAAGCTAGCACACTCAATGGCAAGAGTTTTGGTATTCCCTGGTACCTCACCACGCGACTAACCATTTATAACACTGATTTATTAAAACAGGCAGGTATCAATAAAGTCCCTGCTACCTACGCAGAATTAGCACAGGCGGCGCAACAAATTAAAGATAAGACTGGCAAGTATGCCTTTTTTGTAACTTTCGTACCGCAAGATTCTGGTGAAGTATTGGAATCCTTTGTACAAATGGGAGTTACCCTAGTAGATACTGAAGGCAAAGCAGCGTTTAACTCTCCACAAGGCAAAGCAGCATTTCAGTATTGGGTAGATTTGTACAACAAAAAGCTGCTTCCTAAAGAGGTATTAACCCAAGGACATCGCCATGCTATTGATTTGTACCAATCAGGAGAAACAGCTTTTCTGGCTTCTGGGCCAGAGTTTCTTAAAACGATCGCCAATAATGCTCCTAAAGTTGCTCAAGCTTCAGCAATAGCACCTCAAATCACAGGTGATACTGGCAAGAAAAATGTCGCTGTGATGAACATAGTTATCCCTAAAGATACCAAGCGCCCTGATGCAGCCGTTAAATTTGCTCTATTTGTCACCAATGACGAAAACCAACTAGCTTTTGCTAAATCTGCGAATGTTCTGCCATCTACAATCAAGTCCTTGTCTGACAGTTATTTTAAAGATGTTCTAGCTACAGCCTCAACTGTAGAAAAGGCGCGTGTTACTAGTGCAAAACAGCTGCAACAAGCAGAAATATTGACCCCTACTTTAAAAGATTCCAACAAACTGCAAAAGGCAATTTATGAAAATTTGCAAGCAGCAATGTTAGGAGAAAAAACGGTAGATAAAGCCGTAGAAGATGCGGCACAACAGTGGAACAATAGATAGTTTTTGGAAGTTGAGAATTAGAGAATTTTTCTCAGAGGATGTTTGAAAAGTGATGGCTGATGTATCAAAAAGTTTAGATCCTCCTAAATCCTTTTTTTGAAGGAGGACTTTGAGAAGATTATTCCCCTTTTTTAAAGAGGGCTAGGAGGGATCTCGATACAACCTTAGACTTTTCAAATAACCTCTGAGGCTACAATTCCTTGTCATTACCCCTATATTTTAAATCTCCTGTTTCGTTGTCAACCTGTTTTGGGATCAATTCAAAAGCTAATAGCTAAAGTCTACTTAAGTAGACTAAGCTGCATATTTCAGTCCACTTGGGTAGACTTAGACTATAAGCCATTGAACTTAAATTATGGGCGGGATATCGGTCAATGCGATACTTTGACTGTGACAAAAATGTGGGTAATGATAAGGCTTCTAACCTGTTGGCGTTTCTCATTATTTCCCATTACCCATTTACCTCTCAGAATTTCCTAAAAGATAGCCTATTAAATAAAGTGAACCGCATAAAACAACTACATTATTTGTAGAAGCAAAAGCTGCTTCTAATCCTAAATATAAATCTGGATAACTTTGGCAAAAACTTAATTCTGGACAAATATCAATAGCTAGCTTTGCTAATTCATTAGGAACTGCTGAGTTGGTATCTGGTATTGGTACGAGAAGCAAATTATCTCCACTTCGCAGCAAAGCTTTAAAAATATCTGCATGGTCTTTATTTGCCATCATTCCCATAACCCAAGTTACTCTTGGAGTATCTAATGTATCTACATATTCGCGTAAAACTTTGGCCCCAGCTGGGTTATGAGCGCCATCTAACAATAATTGATGTTTTTTCCAGGTTATCCATTGTATACGACCTGGCCAATTAGTTTTTGCCATGCCGTTGATGATGTCTGCTTGAGAAATATACCATCCTTGTTTTTGGAGAGTTTCTACAGCAGCTAAAGCTAAGGCAGAATTCGTTAACTGAATTTGTCCCTGTAAAGGCAGAGGATATTGAATTAATTTTGAATTTTCCAGAGTTTGGTATTCAGCCCATCCTGAAGATATTTGACGCGCAGGGTGAGGCGTAAACATTGGGCATTGTAATTCTTGAATCCGCGATCGCACAACTTCTAGGGCTTCTTTTGGCAATGGCCCGACAATAGCCGGACATCCGGGTTTTAAAATTCCGGCTTTTTCTCTAGCAATATCAGCAATGGTAGGGCCTAGTTGCTGCCAGTGTTCGCGGCTAATTGAGGTAATTATAGTAACTAAAGGCTTTGGGCAAACATTGGTAGCATCCAAGCGTCCTCCTAGCCCGACTTCTACAACTGCAACATCGACTTGCTGCTGGGCGAAATACAACCAAGCGGCTGCGGTAATGAATTCAAACTGAGTTGGGGCAAACTGAGTTGGGCACTCGTCATCAGGAGCGATCGCCCTTGGCGCTGCGCTCCGCGCAATTGCAGCTTGAACCTGTAATAATAATCGGTACAATTCCTCAGAAGCGATCGCTTGTTCGTTGATACAGATGCGTTCTGTCCAATCAACTAAATGAGGCGAAATATAACGTCCTGTACGATAACCAGCTTCAGTGAGAACTGAGGAAAGATAAGCACAAACCGAACCTTTGCCATTAGTACCAGCAACATGAATTACTGGGACTTGATCGTGAGGATTACCAAGATTTGCCAACAGTTTGACAATACGCGAAAGTCCCAAATTGATGCCAAAGGGTTGAAAAGTTTTTAGTAAGGAGTCAATATCCACAGCAGGATTAGGCATTGAGGGCTAGGGATTGGAAATTGGGGATTTCATGTTCTAGGCCCCAATACCAATGAACCGACTGCCCCCTGTGAAGAGTAACAATCGGTTAAAGAATGTTAATTTTGATGCGAGTTTAAGCTTCTCTGTTTAAAAAGTTTTGAATTTGTTGTAAGGCAGCAGCACCAATGTTAAATACAGCCCAACCAGCAGCAATAGCGACTGGTGCTAAAACAAGTGCTACACGATAATCAATGTCCATATCTAGAACTCCTCTGTTAAATAAATTAAAGTTTTGTCAACCGCTCTCACTTTTATTGTTAGCTGAAGTGGGCAATTTTTCCAGCCCCATGTGTAAAGAATATTTAAACTAGGGGTCACTGGTGATTAATTATTTCTCTTGTTCTTCCCCCTGATCCCCGCCTCCTTTGTCACTGGGGCGTACTAAAGCCAACATCAGTTCCCTTCCCAGCATGAACTAAAGCTAACTTTTGGTAACGTTCAGCGTGTTCAATGAGTTCTGAGGCTTCAGTGTCTGATAATTGGCGCAAAACTTTGCCAGGAATGCCTACTACTAAGGACAATGGCGGTACATCCTTAGTAACTACTGCCCCAGCACCAATAATGCTACTAGCGCCCACCCTGACGCCATCTAGAACTACAGCGCCAATACCAATCAAACTGCCACGTTCAATGTAAGCAGAATGTACTACAGCGCGATGTCCTACGGTAACATGATCTTCTAAGATTGTTGGAAAACCGGGGTCACCGTGTAGAATAGCGCCATCCTGAATATTTGTGCATTCGCCAATGTCTATGCGTTCTACATCTCCTCTAACTACGGCTCCATACCAGATGCTAGCCCCAGCTGCTATGTTTACCGAACCGATAACAACAGCATTGGCTGCAACGAAAGCAGCTTGAGAAAAATCAGGAGATGGCCAGTAAGAAGCGGTAGACACGATAGAATATGAATATGGTACCCAGGAACACTGGAGAAACTCCAACATTTGAGGCTGGTTGCACAACCAGAATATCACAGCGTTAAGCCTCTACAGTGAGGAATACACTAGTGAATACCGTTACTGCCACAAATCCTTGTGTAGCAGGAGCAGGTAAGCAAAAGTGGCGGAGCCGAAGTGTAAAATCCAACCACTGGTGCTGGTGAAGACAAAACTATGATTCTACGCACTTCATGATGAATCCAGGCTTGCAGTACCCCATATTTGGCCCCGAAATTCAGTGTCCCCACTGTCGCCAAACAATTCCGGCGCTGACACTAACAGATACATACTTATGTCCCCGACATGGGGCGTTTGAGGCGAATCCCAAAACTGGTGAATTGATCCATCTACAGTCAGGGCGTCATTGGCGGAAGTGGAATAGTGAATGGTATAGGCAACATACCCATCCCGATGGCATTCGGTTTGAAATTCACGAAGCACTAGATAAGTTGTATACCCAAGGCTACCGAGCAACGCGGGTGATTATCGCTCGACGCTATCAAGAGTTGATGAGTGGCTATTTAGAACGCAGCACTCCCTGGCGTTCTGGACAACAGGCAGAAACAACATCTGCGCGGCTGTACGGTTTACCTGTAGAGTTTAGCCCTGACCCCGCAGAAGAACCTTGTTGGGAAGTAATCAATTTTGATTTGGAAAAAGAGCCTGGTGTACCTGTACGCTATCCTTATTTCAGATTATTTGAGTAATAATCAGTGGTGAGTTCTGGGTGCTGAGTGCTGAGTATTTAATGATAATACTTAGTGGTTGTTCTTAGTTAAAAGTTTCTGGAACCGTATAAACAAAGAGCATTACTGAGATAGTAAAACACAGTCATTTACTGAAAACTTAGAACTCAGAACTCGTTACTCAGCACTATTAACTTATGCATCACGCTTCTATTCGGACTGGGAATATTCATCGAGCGATCGCCTTTTATGAACAATTGGGGTTTACAGTTTGTGAACGCTTCACTACAGGCTACACCCTAGCTTGCTGGATGGAAGGATTGAGCAGCCGAATTGAATTGATCCAGATTCCCGAACCAAAACCAGCCCTAGATGCATTTGCAGACGAACATTATGTAGGGTATTATCATCTCTCGTTTGATTTAACTGAGACAACGTCAGATTTGCCCAGTTGGTTAAAAAATTTACAAGAACGCTTCACAACAGCACATCAAAGTCAACCAGAACAATTGCAACCGCTGAAAGTGCTTTTAGAGCCGACACAGCAGCAAATAGGCGATCGCATTTTTGAAGTAGCTTTTATTGCGGATGCTGATGGGTTACCACTAGAGTTTATTCGGGTTTTAGCAAAGCTAGGCTAAGTTATACCAATTCCAAATTCGCTCATTAAAAAAGCCAGATGTCATTTGGGTTTCTAGGCTTGTATCTGTCACATTTTTTTTCAAAATAGAATTAGCTTAAAGCATCTTTTTATTTTGCAACACTTTGCGTAGTTGTATAAATTAAAAATCATAAATAATCAGGTTTTATCTTAAAATGCTTGACTTTAATTGTAAAAGACAAAAGTTAAGGACAAAATAAAATACCAGTACCAAGAATTAAAAGTACTTTTTTATACGATTTTATTTGTAACAAGCTCAACTATAGTACAAAAGTTCGCACTAACCTAGTAATTGAGCAAATTATATGTATATTATTAATAATGCTTTTCTGTATATATGCTTAGATGTAAGATTTATCAAAAGGATTAAACTATAGCCATCACTAAAAAAATGTAACTTAGTTTACAGAGTAGCCGCAAAATCCATGTCTGTGTTTTCTACCTTGTATCGATATCGTTTTCCGTTATTGTTGTTAAGTCTATGGATAATTGCAGTGTTTTTACTTAGCGGTAAACCTGCCGAGAGCCAACATAGGATAGCATCTAACCAAGTACATCCTCAATCAACAGTAATTGCAAACAAAATAACACCTTTAACAGTGACAGAGAACGTCCGCAAAACATTGCTAGAGAATGGTTTGACTGTTCTGACAAAAGAAGTGCATACTGCACCAGTGGTAAGTGTGCAGGTATGGTACAAGGTGGGTTCGCGCAACGAAGAACCTGGAGTGAATGGCATTGCTCACCAATTGGAACACATGATGTTTAAAGGCACAAAAAATCGTCCGATTCAATTTGGGCGATTGTTTAGTGCTTTAGGGAGTGACTCGAACGCGTTTACCAGCTACGACCAAACGGCATATTACAGCACTGGAGAACGGAATAAGCTCAAAGCACTCCTAGCTTTGGAAGCAGACAGAATGCAAAATTCTCTGATTAATACTGAGCAACTAGCGAGTGAAAAGCGAGTAGTAATTTCCGAGTTACAGGGTTATGAAAATAGTCCAGAATATCGTCTCAATCGCGCCGTAATGCAGGCAGCTTTTCCGAATCATGCTTACGGCTTACCTGTGGGCGGAACCAAAGCTGATGTCGAGAAATTTCAGGTTGAGCAGGTAAGGAAGTATTACCGTAACTTTTACAGTCCCGACAATGCAGTTTTAGTCATTGTTGGAGATTTTGAAACTACAAAAACTCTAGAAGCAGTTAAAGAGATATTTGGCAAAATACCAAAAAACAGTGCTGACAAAGCAGTATCGAGTGCTGAGTTAAAACCACTCAGGACTGAGAACTCACCACTCACCACTCCTATCGTGCTACGAGAAGCGGGTGCAGGAGCGCTATTGCAAGTAGTGTACCCGCTACCAGATGTGAATCACCCGGATGTGCCAGCACTCGATGTGATGGATTACATTCTCACAGAAGGACGCAATTCTCGCCTTTATCAGACATTGGTAGAATCAGGTTTAGCCAGTGAAGTCACAGCTTCTGTTGCTAGCTTGCGAGAAGGTGGCTGGTATGAGTTATTAGTGATAGCTGCTCCTAATCAAAAGTTGGCAAAAATTGATTCTGTGCTGAATAGCGCGATCGCCAATCTGGTAAAAACAGGAGTGACATCAGAGGAAGTCAACCGAGCTAAAACCCAGTTGGAAGCGGCTGTAATTCTAAATAACCGTGATATCACTAATCAAGCGATGCAATTGGGCAATGATGAGACAACTGCTGGTGATTATCACTACACAGAACGTTACCTAGCAGCTATCCGCAAGGTGAATGCGGCGGATGTTATGAATGTGGTCAATAAATACCTCAAAAAAGAAGCACGTGCAGTAGGCTTTTTTGAACCAAGCCTAAAACAGACAATAGGCAGTGCTGGCAAACTTGACTCCACACAAACTACAGAAAAATTCTCTCCTGGTGCGCCTGTAGATCCAACTGAGGTATTAAAATACCTACCACCTGTAGAAGAGGCAACAGATCAAGGTATCAAAAAGCTGCCACAGCAATTTACGTTTGCCAATGGTCTGCGGGTATTGCTGCTTCCTGATAACAGTACTCCTACCGTTACTTTGAGCGGACACATCAACGCGGGTATGGAATTTGACCCTGATGATAAAGCTGGACTAGCATCTTTCGTGGCAGAGAACTTGATGAATGGCACAAAAACGAAGGACGTATTAACAATTGCTAAAGCCTTAGAAGATCGTGGAGCCGATCTGGATTTTGAAGCGTACCGCGAAGGTGTACGTATTGAAGGTGATAGTTTAGCTGGAGATTTACCCATCCTTTTGCGAACCTTAGCAGATGTAGTTAAAAATAGTACGTTTCCTGCTAAAGAGTTAGAACTGAATCGCCAACAAGCTTTGGCTAATCTAGAAATTGATTTAGATGATCCTTATGAAGTAGCTATAAGAACATTTGTACAATCTATTTACCCGAAAAAACACCCGTTACATACCTTTCCAACCGAGAAGAGCCTACGCCGGATTAAACGTGAGGATGTAATTGCTTTCAAGGCAAAACATTATCGCCCTGATAATACAGTATTAGTACTGGTAGGAGATTTTGATCCACAACAAGTGCGATCGCTTATTAAAACTGAGTTTGGTGACTGGCAAGTTAGTGGTCAACCACCAACATTAAAATATCCCAAAGCGCCAATCCTTGAGAAGGTTGTGCGTGTAAATCCTGTGCTACCTGGGAAAGCCCAAGCAATTACTTATATGGGTTACACAGCGATTAATCGGCGAGATCCCCGGTTTTATGCAGCTTTAGTATTGAATCAGATTTTGGGAGGGGATACCCTATCGAGTAGGTTAGGAGCCGAGGTACGCGATCGCCAAGGTTTGTCCTATGGAATTTATAGTTACTTCCAAGTAGGAAAGAATACAGGAACATTTCGGATTGAAATGCAAACTAGCCCAGAAGATACGAGTCAGGCGATCGCTAGTACTCGTCAGCTATTAAAGCAAATTCATCAGCAAGGCGTTAGTGCATCAGAAGTCGAGACATCTCAACAAACCTTAATCAGCAACTACAATGTTTCTTTGGCAAACCCAGAGGAATTAACCAAAAGAATTCTGATGAATGAAGTTTACGGACTCGATGAAGTCGAACTGCGCTCCTTTACACAAAAAATTCAGCAAGTTACCCTTGCTCAAGTTAATCAAGCTGCTCGTGAGTTACTCAACCCAGATAAAATTTTAGTGGTAACAGCTGGCCCGGCTGTATTAGCAGATCAAAGCATCAAGTAGAAATGCTAATTAGTAATCGATAATTGAGATATATAGGACTCCTATTTGATTTTTGAAAAAATTTAGTATATCTTTATTCCTTCTTCCCTGTTCCCTGTCCCCTGTCTCTACAATCAATTTAGGAATCAAATCGGATTGCTATAGATAAAGTACTTTTCTAACGTCATTGGTTCCTGAGTCCCACCATTACTTTTTTAGGACTGTCATAGCAATGCTTTGCTCAGTTACAAAAATTACCAAACATTTACCCCAACTTCTCATTACAATTTTTAATTTTCATATTTCCTCTGCTTGGCTGCAACCAATCCAGCGTAGCTTATGTTTTTTAGTATTAATACTGTGCTTTAGTGTTATTAATAGCACTCCAACTTTGGCAGATAACTTGTCTAAAGATTTACTTAAGCAAGCGCCTACAGAAATTACAGTTAGCTTAGGAAATTCAGCTAATGAACTCAAGTTTGAGCCAAATAACCTAGAATTTATCACCGGAAAACGCTATAATCTGCGGCTTACAAATCCTAGCCAACTAAAGCACTATTTTACTGCGAAGGATTTTGCCGATGGCATCTGGACACAAAAAGTCGAAGCAGGCAAAGTAGAAATTAAAGGAGCTATTCACGAACTCGAACTCAAGCCAGGTGCTACAGCCGAATGGGTATTTGTACCTCTAAAATCTGGAAAATACAGTTTACGCTGTCCAATACCAGGACACACAGAAGCAGGGATGACTGGAGTAATTACCGTCAGCAATTAAAAATTAATCTTGATTCAGTAGAAGGCAGCCCGAAAAGGGGATTGGGGACTGGAGACTGGGGACTGGGGTAGATGGGCAGCAGGGGAGCAAAATTTAGCCATCAGCACTCAAAACTCAGAACTCAGCACTTTGAATAATCTGGCTTACTTAGTAAATTCAGAGGTAAAAAATAAGTTAAGTTAAATTATAGATATTATTTTTCAACTAATCTAGAACAAACATAGACACTTAAGTATCTCAGCGCCAATAATTTTTAATCCCCCATGAACATTCTCACTAACTTGCTTTCTCAAGCAACTCAGCCGACACCTCCAAAAAAACAACGCCGAGGTATTGAAATTAAATCGCCGCGTGAAATTGAAATTATGCGGCAATCTGCAAAAATTGTGGCAACTGTCCTTAAAGAAATTTCTGAGCTAGTAAAGCCAGGAATGACTACGGCTGACTTGGATGCTTATGCGGAAAAACGCATCAGAGAAATGGATGCAACACCAAGCTTTAAGGGATATCACGGTTTTACTGGTTCTATCTGCTCCAGTATTAATAATGAAGTTGTGCATGGCATTCCTAGTACTAAGAAAGTAATTCGTACTGGGGATGTATTAAAAGTAGATACAGGTGCTTATTATCAAGGTTTTCATGGGGATTCCTGTATAACAATTGCTGTGGGTGAAGTTACCCCAGAAGCCGCTAAACTGATTCGGGTAGCCGAAGAAGCTCTTTATAAAGGTATTGAGCAAGTCAAGGCGGGTGCTTATTTATTAGACATTGCTGGCGCAATTGAAGACCATGTAAAAAGCAATGGTTTTAGTGTAGTTGAAGAATTTACGGGACACGGGGTTGGACGTAACCTGCACGAAGAACCTTCAGTGTTTAATTATCGTACCCGCGAGATGCCGAATGTTAAACTCCGTACAGGAATGACTTTGGCGATTGAGCCAATTTTGAATGCTGGTTCTAAGCATACGCGAACTTTATCTGATCGGTGGACAGCGGTAACTGTTGATAATTCTTTATCAGCTCAGTTTGAACATACTGTTTTGGTGACAGATACTGGTTATGAGATTTTGACTGATCGCACAAAAGTTTAATCATCGAAAATCTGCAATTAATTAAAATGCGATCCTCTTGCGATCGCATTTTTTTCGTATATGAATCTGCTACCTATTCTTTAAGTTTTATACTAATAGCCTTATAGTTATTTTTATAATTAGACAGCTGATCTTTAGCCTGCTTATAAACAAACGTACCTTCTGGAATACCTTCTAATAAATTGATAGCCTGCTGCAATTGTGCTTTTGCTAGCTGCCTAATTAGTGCTGAATGAGGCAGATTTTCCGCCATAGCAGCAGCTTCTGTTGCTAGCTGTTGACTAGATTTTAAATTTGCCGCTACTTTCTTTTCAGTCAAAATTCTTTGACTAATGGCAATAGAGTTATCACGATAAATATTCAGGTGTTTTTTTACCGGAGTCGAAACTGATGTTCCTTCAGGAATACTCTCTAATAAGTTTACTGCTTGCTGCCATTTGGTTTCTGCTTGTTGCCAAACTGGTAGAGGAAGCGGTGGCTTTTGAACCATAATAGCAGCTTCCATACCAAGTTTTTGAGCGGATTTATAATTAGCTATGGCGCTTCTTTCCTGTTCGGTAATCAGGCTCACTTGCTGAAATTGCGGAATTTTATGCTTAATTACCCAAATACCCAAACCAAATATTACTAGACTTGAGGCTATGGCTAAAGTCGAATGTGCTACTTTTGGTATTAAAAAATCTGGTACTAATCTTTTGATATTGTTAGCATTTTGTTTTTTATTTAATCTCTCTTCAATATTTATCAGTTCCTGCTCTGCTTGTAATTTTAAGCTACTACTATCTGTGAGTAATGCATCTATTTTTTGTTTAAGTATTTCACAATCATTAATAATATCTACCAATGGTTGGAATTTACCAGCGCTGGATATAATAAACCCATATTCATCGTTAAACCATTCTAATTCTAATCCAGAGTTACCACAAAAAGCTGATAATCCTAGCAACATTTCTAGAATATTATGACTATTTTTAATACTGTTAAAAATAACAGTAAATCTTTCTTGAATTTGTGTTAATTCTTCTTGAAAAGTAATAATTTTTTGAAGTTGCTGCTGTAATTTTTTAGGCTTTATAACTTCTAAATTAATGTTTAAAGCTTCTTTTATTTTTTGGAAACATTCAGGAAGGCTAGAATAGTTAATATTAGAATTAATTTGATTGATAAATTGAGAATCGCTTAAAATATCCTTTGCTATCGTCTGAAGCAATTCACTCCATTCATTCCAGCGCTCAATTTGAGCTTGTAAATCATTTAAGGATAGTTTTGTGTAGGTATTTCCAAATTTTTCTGCTATAAATCCCTGCCCACGAGTAATAAGTTGATCTACAAAAAAAGTCTCAGGAGGAAATACAGTTATGGCTGTAGTGAGAGAAAGCACACCAACTACTGTATTATTGAATTTGCCGCTACTTAATTCTTGAGCAATAGCAGTTTGAAGATTCTGGAGTTGTGCCTGAACATGATTTAATCGCGTGATTTCTTGACTAATTTTCTGAGAATCACCAACAGTCAGCTTCAGACTCTCAACAAGATTTGGCAGTTCATTCAAAAGGGTTTCTAGGTCAGCCATAAATATCTCTTGGGGATTTGCCGAAAATTTATGCCAAACAATTAAAATGGCTATGAAGCAAGGTTATGGCTTGACTAAAAACGTAACCTCGCTTGTTGCAGCCTAATATCCTAGTTGATTGGCAAATCTCAGGAGCTATCAGAGCTATAATTCCCAGGAACCTTGCTAAAGTAACGTCTCAGTTTAAAAATTGCAGAGAAAGACAAAAATACCCGGTAGCTAACCCATGAATAATAATGATTTAGCTTTTACCCCAGCACTGGAGTTGGCGCAATTAATCCATCGCCGGGAAGTGTCGCCCCTAGAGATGGTGGAAATATATTTAGAACGGATTGAGCGGTTGAATCCTAAATTAGGAAGTTATTTTACGGTGACGGCAGATTTGGCGATCGCAGATGCTAAAGCCAAAACAGAAATGCTAACAACTACCGCAGAATTACCACCATTTTTTGGCGTACCGATTTCTATTAAAGACCTTAATGCCGTGGCGGGTGTGCCTTGTACTTATGGAAATCCTGCGTTACTAAACAATATTCCTGATTATGATGATGGGGTTGTAACCCGGATTAAACAAGCTGGGTTTGTTCTGCTTGGTAAAACCGCAGCTTCAGAAGTTGGTTCATTTCCTTACACCGAACCTACAGGATTTCCCCCGGCTAGAAATCCTTGGAATTTAGAATATACACCTGGCGGTTCTAGCGGTGGTGCAGCCTCATCAGTAGCAGCAGGATTGTGTGCGATCGCCCAAGGTTCTGATGGTGGTGGTTCAATTCGTGGGCCAGCCGCTTGTTGTGGTTTGGTAGGAATCAAACCATCACGGGGAAGGGTGACTAAAGCACCAGTAGGCGATCGCCTCTCTGGAATTGCTACTAGTGGGCCGATTGCGCGTACTGTTGCTGATGCAGCTGCTTTGTTAGATGCGATATCTGGCTATTTCACAGGCGATCCTTATTGGTTACCCGATCCAGAACCATCATTTCTCGCGGCTACTGAGAAAAAACTTGGTAGTTTGCGAATTGCTTTTACTACTAGCATCCCTCCCTTGGGTAAAGCGGATGCTAACTGCGAACAAGGAGTTTTGCAAACAGTCAAATTATTAGAACAATTTGGTCACCACGTTGAACAAAAATGCCTAGATTTTAGCGGTTTAGTTGAACCATTTCAAATCGTATGGCAAGCTGGGGTAGCTGCGTCAGGACTGCCTATTGAAGTATTGCAACCCTTGAATCGCTGGTTATTTCAACGCACCGGTTCTGTTGTTGAATATGTCCAAGCAGTTTCGCAAATGCAGATGGTGGCACGGCAAATCGTGGCATTTTTTGACAATGTAGATGTGCTAGTTTTACCTGTTTATTTGCATTCACCGATTCGGGTGGGAGAATGGGCTGCTTTAAGTCCCGAAGAGGCATTCCAAAATATTATTAATTGGGTAGCGCCCTGTCCACCAGCGAATGCAACTGGACAACCCGCGATCGCCTTACCTGTAGGTTTTGATAGTAATGGTTTACCGATTAGTGTGCAGTTACTTGGCAAACCTGCTGCTGAAGCAACACTCATTAGCCTAGCAGCGCAACTAGAAGCCGCTAACCCTTGGCTTCAGCATCGTCCAGCCTTGGCAACATAATGCCATGCAGGTATCCTTAGAACAACTCTCTCAAGTTACCGTATTTGCGAGTTTAGAAACAGCAGACAAAGTAAGTTTGCAACCTTACACCCAGGTGCAAGGTTATCGCAAACGAGAGATTATTCTGCATGAAGGCGATCGCTTACCAGCCAAGTTATATGCTGTTATTAGTGGTTCAATTCAAATTACCAAAACTGCAACCACAGGTAAAGAAACGATTCTTCGCACCTTAGCTGCTGGGGAAATTTTTGCTGCACCTGCTTTATTAGGCAATGGAATTTCGCCTGCAACTGTAACTGCTGAATCTGATTGTGCAATTCTCACTGTCGAGCGAGATGCTTTATTAAAAACTATTCAACAAAATCCTGAGATTGCCTTAAGGATGCTGATGGTTTTTAACAATCGGATTCAGCAATTGCATGAAACAGTTCATGGATTAGTTTCCGAAAGAGCTATTGTGCGACTTGCCAGATTAATTCAATATTTTGCCGCGGAATCTGGAACTGAAACAACTCCCAAAGGTGAGTGTTTAAAAGTTAAATTATCTTACTATCACATGGCTCGGAGTGTCGGCATTTCTTATGAGGAATGCGTGCGTTTAATTAAAAGCCTGAAGTCGATAATTAATTATAGTCGTGGTGGAAAAATTACAGTAATTGATATGAATAAGCTAGAGGCGATCGCTTCTGGTGCAGTATCACTTGAAAATTAAGTTTTACTGCCAAGTAAATATTTTGTAAATCTGCAACCCCAGGCGTTAGTTCCATACAATTATTGAGAATAGTGCAATATCTCTGTATAGATATTAAGTAGCTATAGTAACTTTATCTTGTTCACGAGCAGCAACGACTAAAACTAGACATAAAGCTGCGATCGCTTTTTGCCATTCCTGCTGTACTTGGACATTTTCAACACCATCAAACAACGCCACCAAGCGCGGTACAGAAGCCTCTAAAGCTGCACAAGGTACAGGACGGTGCAAATCAACTAAGTTACTAAGACTTTCCTGATTATGGACGAAACCAATTACCCATTTTGTTGTGTGATCAGGACTATCAGGAACACGCTTAACTCCTAATTCATTTTTTAGCCAGTTGTAAAAAGGCGGTAGTTTTTGAGCCAAAACTGCTCCTGCTGTTGGTAATGTTTCCTTTAGCAAATTAGCGTCTAAGCTGTCTAGCTCTTGCTTTAATTCAGGGGATTTGAGAACTTCGGTTAGCGTCTTTGAAAGTATTGCTTCTAACTGAGTTTGAGAAAAGTTTAAGTGTTGGCTGAAAGTTGAAATTAGTGATTGCATGGTTTATTCCTCAATAAATATCTAATTAGTATCTGCTGTTTTTTCAGATAGTATGAGCAAGAACGCGAGATTTTCTTCAGCTTGTAAAGCATGAGGTGCATTAGCAGGCATAAAAACTAAAATGCCATGTTCAAGTACAATTTCTTGCCCTGATAAAGTCAGTAAGCCCTTGCCTTCAAGTACTTTGATTGTGGCATTGCGAGTTGAAGTATGTTCGGAAATTTCAGTGTTAGCCGTTAGGCAGAATAAGGTATATTGACAAGCCTTATCTTTTAGTAACACTTTGCTAATAACTCCGCTATGCGGATATTCAATATGTTCTCGTAGTTGAGTAACAAAAGATGAGTTTGTTGTGATTATATAAGTCATAGTGATTGGCGATTTATAACCGCCGATAGATACTGATGAACAACGAGAATTTATGAAACAAAATCAGCTTAATTTTAGTTTCAAAATGCTATTTTTTAACAGCACACATAATGATGTAGCCCAATTCATGGCGATATTTTTGGAAGACATGGCGCATTTCTAAAATACGGTTACGGATGGATGGCTGGGTCAAGATATTCCACAAAATTTGCATACTGTTAACAATGCCTTCCTCTTGCAACATCTTTCCCAAATTCAATAAATTCATAGGCCCAGTGAGATGCTGCTGCACTTCTAACTCTGCTTTTACCAAAGCAGTAATCCAGTTGGTTTCTGAGAGTGGTGTAGAATTAACTCGAATTACCTGTGCTAAATCAGCATGAATTTGTTCTTCTTTCTCACGAGCTAAAAGTTCATGAGAGAGAAATTTACCTCCTGGTTTGAGCCGACTGCAAATTTCAGCTAAAAGTTTAGCTTTTGCTAGTGGTGATTGCATAGTGAGAATAGCTTCTGCAAAAACGTAATCAAACTTCCCTGGTATTTTATCCAGATGGAAAATATCGCCTTCGATGATTTCAATTTGATTTTCTAAGCCAGCCGCGCGGATATTGGCACGCGCATGAGCTACGCTATCAGGATGTTTTTCTATGCCTACTACTTTTACTTGGTAGCGTTGAGCTAGAGATATAGCACTATAACCAAAGCTAGAAGCTAACTCTAAAACTGTTTTACTAGGCTGAAAATTTGCCCACTGGAATAATTGCTCTGTAGCCATCCGTCCGCCGGGACGCAGATACTTTTTACCTGCGGCCGCTAAAACTTGGTGTCCGGAAGCAGTTTGGAAATTGAGGGTGGGGTTAGTCATCTGTGTGACCCTCTGAACTGATCTTATCCCCACTTTGCCAGGAATTTTTGCTGCCGTCTCTGAGGTAGCTCAAAGAAGGAAAAAGATGTGGCTGTTTCAGAAAAAGGTCGATTAAACTATGAGTCAACTGCTTCTGAGTATAAAAAAATGGATCGCAAGACAGCTACGACATGGTTGATATTGTTGTTCTTGATATTTGTTGGTTTTGGGGATGGCTTTCTACCCAAACCTTTAAGTACTGCTAGCTTACAAACTCGCACAACAATCAATGAATTTTTTGTTGGCTTGTTTCCAAGTTGGCAACCAAAAACTCGTCCGAATGCACGTACAGAGAAGGCTGTAGACAACCTCGAAAACGGTGGTTCCAAAAGATAGTAAGATTAAAAAAAATTTTTTAATTTTGAATTACGTGCAGCGATACTAGGGCCTTTTTACAAGTACATCAAAGTTAACTAAAAGCACAAAATGATAGGTGGATGGGTTATGAAGGGAATACTCTACTTATGATCTGAGATTCCATACACTACTACTGATGGAAATTGTAGAGGAAACCCGCACCAGATTGCAGCTAAAGCACCGACCACTAAGACATTGGCTCACCGGGTGGTTTATTTTTATTGCCTGTTTTAGTCTTTTTATTTACTGCATATTTTTTGAATCTGCTTCAGTTAGTCTAACTTGCGATCGCTCCTCATCCAACGGAATTAACTGTGAGTTAAGGCGGTATAATTTGCTGGGAAGCATGGAGAAGGTAAAAATTTTTGACCCACAGGAAGCGTACATCAAGACAAATATCGGCAGCAAAGGAGGAAGAACTTACCAGATTGTCATTTTGACACCATTTGGAGTTTATCCTCTTTTATCCCAAATTAGCTATCAAGAAAATCAAGAATTTGCTTTTAATGTCAATAATTTTCTAATATCTAGTCAAACTTCTCTATCAGTACAGCAAAATCAGCGGAATTATATATTTTTCTTAAGCTTATTTCTGTTGATTATTATGGCTATTGGTGATTTTGTTGCGACAACACCTGTCACCAACTGTACTTTTTACAAAAGCCTGAACAAGGTATTTATAGAGCGCAAAGGGTTACGCAGTCAACAAAGCATTGAATTTCCTTTAGAATCCATTTTGCGTTTTGATATTCAAGACAAGCAATTTAAATACTCTAAACTTTATCGTGTTGTGATTGTGCTGCAATACCACAAAGAAATACCAATTAATCTAGAATATACAGATGAAAAAAGCGTGCAATATGCAGTTTCTAGGATACGCTACTTTCTGAATATAAATAATAGCTAATAGTTAATTTGCAGTTAACTCATTAGCTATTACCTATTACTAATTGCAATTAAGCCTTTTTCAACCAGCTAAACATGGCGCGTAAATCTTTGCCAACTTCCTCAATGCGGTGTTCGGCTTCTTGACGACGCATAGCGGTAAATCCAGGCTTGCCAGATTGATTTTCTAAAACGAATTCCCGTGCAAATTGCCCAGATTGAATTTCGCTGAGAATCTTCCGCATCTCTGCCTTGGTTTGGTCATTCACAATTCGAGGGCCACGGGTATAATCGCCGTATTCAGCAGTGTTAGAAATGCTGTCACGCATTTTGGCTAAACCACCTTCTACAACTAAGTCAACAATTAACTTGACTTCATGCAGACATTCAAAATAAGCCAATTCTGGTTGATAACCAGCTTCTACTAAAGTTTCAAATCCGGCTTTGATTAAGGCACTCAAACCACCGCACAATACTGCTTGTTCGCCAAACAAATCAGTTTCGGTTTCTTCACGGAAAGTAGTTTCGAGAATGCCGGCACGAGTACCACCAATACCTCTAGCGTATGCCATCGCGCGATCGCGTGCCCGACCACTAGCATCTTGATAAACGGCAAATAGCGCTGGTACGCCTTGCCCTTGTTCATAAGTCCGCCGTACTAAATGCCCTGGGCCTTTGGGTGCTACCATCACCACATCTACATTAGCAGGGGGTACAACTTGCCCAAAGTGAATATTAAAGCCATGAGCAAAGGCTAAGACATTGCCTTCTTGTAAATTTGGTTCAATTTCGTTTTTATAAACTGTTTTTTGCACTTCATCAGGCAACAAAATCATGATGAAGTCAGCAGCATTAGCCGCGTCTGCAACATTTTTCACGGTCAACCCAGCAGATTCGGCTTTGGCAGCTGACTTACTGCCCGGATATAAACCCACAATCACATTCAAACCGCTATCTTTCAGATTAAGGGCGTGAGCATGACCTTGGGAACCATAGCCGATGATAGCAATGGTTTTTCCAGCCAAAAGGTCTAAATTGGCATCTTCGTCATAATACATCCGGGCCATAGCGCATCTCCTGTCAGCAAGCATCGTCATTAATTAGCAGGCTTTTGATTGTACCCCAAATTGAGGAACCACAGATAAATACCGATCAAGTATGAGGCATTAAAGTTATCCGTTTCGGCTTCAGACAGGAGAGAAAAAGTCTATGAATGAGATAAGGTTTGACACTTTTTGCTGAAATAAAATTTATTAGTGTTTACTTTGTATGTACCTGTGGTTTAATTTAAGGATTTTTAGGTTGCCTGATCAATTTTTTGCACTTCTTCCTGAGATAGTTTCACGTTAATTGCACTTACCGAATCTTCAATACTGGAAATTTTGCTAGCGCCAGGTATGGGTAAAATAGCGGGAGATTTAGAACGCAACCACGCCAGTACAAGACAATAAACAGATATGCCTTTTTGTTGAGCTAACTGCGCGATCGCAGTAATATCTTGCAAGTTTTGATGGCGACGTCTACCACCGAAGGGACTCCAAGGTAAAAAAGTTAGTCCTTCTTGTTCACAATACTTCAACACGCCGTCAGTTTCCGGCTGTCGTTCCCAAGGGCTGTATTGATTTTGCACAGAGACAATATCAACTACGTTCCGCGCCTGCTGAATTTGTTCTACGGAAAAATTAGAAACTCCGACAAACCGAATTAAACCAGCTTCTACCGCTTCTTTAACTGGTGCGAGAGATTCTTCAATGCTGTACTTGGGATCGGGGGCATGATATTGCCAAACATCGATAGGTTTACTACCGCCGAAAGCCTCAAAACTTTCACGAATTGTTTGACGTAAATGTTCTGGGTTACCGTTACGCGCCCAGCTTCCATTAGGACGCATCAAGCCGCCCTTAGTCGCCACAACTACATGACTAACATCGCCTTTGTAACTGGCAAGTGCTTTGTTAATTAACCTTTCGTTATGGTGTTTATCTGACTCATCTAGGCAATAAGAGTCAGCAGTGTCAATGAATGTGATACCTAGATCCAAAGCACGATGGATAACTTGGATTGATTCTGATTCAGGAGGGCGATTCGATATTGACATCGGCATCCCACCCAAGCCGATCGCACTCACAGAGACACCTGTTTTTCCTAGCTGTTTAATTTCCATGCTTATAGCTCTAGTTTGCAGCACCATTACTTATTTAGTAGCTGGTCACAGAGGTTTTAACAATTTATCTTTGGCTAGGTTTATCGATAGCTGTGATATGCCTATGCCTACGCATCGGCTATGATTTAGGGTTCGCAAATTCAGGAAACCTGGAATCACTCCAGTAACTCGGTTGGAGAATTTACTGTTGGCTTACTCAAGTTGGGTATTTGGTTAATAGTTTACAGCCCATATTTGTTGATTTTAGCTGCTGCTGTGTATGGCTTGAACCGTTGGCGGCGGAATTCACAACCTGTGCGGACAACGCTACCAGTAGAAAATTATGATTGATAAAAAAATTATGTTTTCTTAATTTTGGTTACTAAAGGTAACACTGGTAAGACTACGCAACATTGAAAATTTCAAATACCCCACAGGAAGCCGCCTTTGGCTAGTCTACAAAAATATACTATTGTGTGTAGTTTTTTGGGGTGTTCTTGGATGGTAGTCTATAGCGATCGCACTCGATTAAGTGTCAATTTTGGCATTTATCAACTAAGTTCAGACTGCTCACGAAATATTACTGCACTAAGCAACATCTCAATTAAGCCATAATCAGCTAACAACTTAGTTAATCACATACTAGTAGTTACTCAGTATCATATTGCGATTATTAAGATTGTACCAATTAACACGAAATAATCAGGCGCAAGAATGCCAAGATCAAAAAAGGACGCCCAATGGTATTGAAAGTACTATGCCAGAATTACACCAATCAATTGCTCAACACTACCACGAACGTACTAAATATGACCCTGAGACTCTGGCCTCGAAAAGTCAGAGGTTAGACTGGGCTAAACAACCAGTGCCGTTCAAAGAGTATAAAATTGGCTCGTCTTTTGATCTCAAACCCTTCCTACAAGAAAATCCAGAAGCTTTTACTAATAGCTCAGATGCTCAATGGTGGCAGAGACTGTCACGGTTACTGTTTCGCAGTTATGGACTAACGGCAAGAATGCCATCTATGGGGAGTGCGGTATATTTACGTGCTGCTCCCAGTGCAGGTGGGTTGTATCCGGCTGAGGTGTATGTGGTTTCCAGAGGAACAGAGTTCTTACCACCTGGGCTATATAACTACCAATGTCGGACTCATTCGTTGATGCATTATTGGGAAAGTGATGTTTGGCCAGCTTTACAAGCAGCTTGTTTCTGGCATCCATCCCTAGAAAGTACCCAACTGGCAATTGTGATCACTGCGGTATTTTATCGTTCAGCATGGCGCTATGAGGATCGAGCTTACCGCCGAATTTTTTTGGATACGGGACACCTCTTGGGTAATATCGAGTTAGCTGCGGCGGTTAATGACTATCGCCCCCATTTAGTTGGCGGCTTTGTGGATGAAGCTGTTAACGATCTACTTTATATCGATCCGCAACAAGAAGGAGCGATCGCGGTTCTGCCTCTGGCAGACTTGTTAGATATCAAACAAAATTTACCACTCGGACGAAGCGCTTTACCTTCTGCCACCGAAACCACTTATCCTCCGATCCCCGATGGCGAACTGCTGAAATATTTTCATCTGCACACGCAGATTCAACCTGGTACAACTGGCAAACTCAATTTACCAGAAGTCAAACAAGACAAATCTTTAGAGGATAAATACAACTTTCCTTTCTGTCTGAAAATTCCCACCACTACCAGCCCCATTTACTGGGGGGAACAGCTAACAGAACTAGAAAACACGATGCACAAGCGACGTTCTACCCGTGCTTACAGTGGTGATGATCTAACGTTCGATGAACTTAAAGCTTTACTCGATTTCACTTACCAACCCCAAAATTACATTCACCAAAGTTTAGATCGTTCTCCAGACTACTTTGACCTGAATTTAATCGAAACATTTATTGCTGTTTGCGGAGTCAAAGGTTTGGAAGCAGGTTGTTACTATTACGCACCAAAAGCACAGGAATTGCGGCAAATTCGCTTTAAAAACTTCCGGCGAGAGTTACACTTCCTCTGTTTGGGGCAGGATTTAGGGCGGGATGCCGCAGCAGTCCTATTTCATACAGCTGATCTCAAATCAGCGATCGCTCAATACGGCGATCGCGTTTACCGTTATTTACACATGGATGCCGGACATTTGGGGCAAAGGCTGAATTTAGCTGCAACTCACTTAAACTTAGGCGTTAGTGGTATTGGTGGCTTCTTTGATGACCAAGTAAATGAAGTTTTAGGTATTCCTACAGATGAGGCAGTTCTCTACATTACTACTTTGGGACGACCGAGATAAGCTGTTGCGTTGTTAGTTTGCACATTGAGACGAGTAAATTGGGTTTTGCCAGGATCGTAATAAGGACTTACGCATCAAGTTTGTCCCTTGAGACTGGGTGTAAGGGTATAGGGGTGTAAAATTTTTGAACACCTACACCCATGTACATTCATACTCCTACACCCCTTGCCAAAACTATTGCCAGTCATAGCCGAACGCAACAGTAAGTAGCAACGATTCAGCTTCTGTAAAAGGTTTAGTTTCATGAAGTTTAAGTTTAAGGTTAAAGCTGCTACCTAAAATTTAAGCCAAGGCACTACTAAGGTGCAAAGAATATTTAGTTTCAGTTGCCTAGCTTTGAAATGAAACATTTTTCTTGTATCACGTATTAGTTACAGCCTTTGAAGTGCGATCGCGCTTTCATTTAATCTCTCTTGATATTAATTTTTTTTGCAAAAACTGCCCCTGGCTTGTTAAAAATTAAGATAAAGATTATTCGATTTTATAAAAAGAATTATAGATAAACCCCCATTCCTCCAGGGACTAAGGTAAACTTTACGTTAATAAAAATAGTAGTTTAACAAGTTCATCGAGCAGGCCTATCCAATGAGCAAAGGAGTCGTTTATCTGAGGATGAGCTTTGCCTAATTCTTAATAGTACAGCAAATGTTGAGAAAATAAGACCTAACATATTTCTTGAAATAACGCCGAACGCTTGAGTTTTTATAAAATCCGAGCGAGCATATAAATATTTTTTTACATAAACACTAATGCTATTACCTGAAACTGAAAAACAACGCCTGGAAATCCTTAATCAATATGCAATTTTAGATTCACCGACAGAAGAAGTTTTACGAGCAATTTTAGCAGCAATTCCTATTCCATTACTGATTTCACGTTTATCAGATGGACTAATTCTATATTCTAACCAAGAGTTGCTGCAAACATTTCGTCTATCTTCAAATGATTTATTTAAGCAGAAAACTTTAGATTTCTACCACGAGCCATCTGAACGACAGAAATTATTAAGAGCTTTTGCCCAAGATGGATCTCTTCATAATTATGAAATTCAACTTAAAAGAGCAGATGGAACTACTTTTTGGGCAAGTATTTCGCTACAAATTTTAACCTTTAACGGAGAATCGGCAATTTTAACAGTATTTTATGACATTACTGCTCGCAAAAATAATGAAGCAAATCTCCAAAAGCAAAACGAATTTTTACAAAATATTTTTGAAAACATTCCATTAATGATTGCGCTCATTGATGAGCAAGGTAAACTTCAATGGGTGAATCAAGAGTGGGAACGTATTTTAGGATGGGATTTTCAGTATTTCCAAACACGTGATGTTTTGGAAGCTTTATATCCTAATCCTAATGACCGTCAGTATGCAATTAACTTTATTCAGTCAGCAAAACGAATTTGGGGTGACTTTAAAACTCAGGTGCGGGATGGAAGTTTTATAGATACTTCATGGACTAATGTTCACCTAGCTAATGGACAAATAATAGGTATAGGACAAAATATCACAGACCGTAAGCAAACTGAACAAGCGTTAAAAACTCAGATTGAACGAGAACAATTGATGAGAAGAGTTGCACAGAGAATTCATCAATCTCTCAACCTTCAAGATATTCTTAATGCTACAGTTCAAGAAGTACGAGATTTGCTTGAGGTTGATCGGGTAATAATTTTTCGGTTTGCCTCAGATATGAGCGGTAGAATTGTGGCTGAATCGGTGGATAGTAAATGGACTATTTCTCTAGGTGCAGATATCGTAGATACGTGTTTTCAAACAGGTGCAGGTAAGGATTATTATCAAGGCCATAAAAGAGCGATCGCTAACATTTACGAAGCTGGGTTAACTGATTGCCATCTACGCTTGTTGGAGCAGTTTGATGTAAAAGCAAATTTAGTAGTACCTATTCTTGTAGAAATAAATGGAGAAAATCGTGGTTCTTGCCTTTGGGGTTTATTAATTGCACACCAATGCTCTGGCCCTAGAGAGTGGGAAGAACATCACTTGGATTTGCTCGATCAACTGTCCGTACCAATAGCGATCGCCATTCAACAATCTAGCATCCTACAGCAAGCCCAAACAGAACTTGCCCAAAGACAAATAGCAGAAGTGAAGTTAAGAAGTGCGTTAGCAGAAAAAGAAGTTCTGCTAAAAGAAATCCATCATCGAGTTAAAAATAACTTGCAAATAGTCTCTGGCCTGTTACAACTTCAGTCTCACACACTCAATGATCTTGAAACCATCAAAGTTCTCAGAGAAAGTCAAAACCGCATTGAATCAATATCTCTAATTCATAAAAATTTATACACATCTCCTAATATTGGGAAACTTGATGTTGCTGACTATATTAATAATTTGGTAACAAGTCTATTAATTTCTTACCAAATAGTGCCTGGTAGGATTAGTTTAGAAACTAATATAGATTCAGTTTATCTAAATGTTGATCAAGCGATCGCTTGTGGACTAATTATTAACGAATTAATCTCAAATGCCTTAAAACATGCTTTTACTAACCGACAAACAGGTAGTATCAGCATCACCTTAAAAAATCTCGTTAATAACATTGAGATGATTATTCAAGATAACGGTACTGGATTACCAAAGGATTTAGATTGGAGGAATATTGGTTCTTTAGGTCTCTCGTTAGTTTATGACTTAGTTACAGAACAGCTAGAAGGCAATATTACCCTAGAAAATAATCACGGCACAGTATT
This sequence comes from Mojavia pulchra JT2-VF2, assembly GCA_019359325.1. GTDB lineage: Bacteria > Cyanobacteriota > Cyanobacteriia > Cyanobacteriales > Nostocaceae > Mojavia > Mojavia pulchra. Next base: position 385,496 of record JAHHHN010000002.1, read on the forward strand.
CAAAATTAAATTTCCACAGTTAACTTTACAGCAGTAAACATCAAATGGGTCAGGTGAGAGTTTTAGTGGTTGAAGATGAAATTATTGTGGCTAGAACTATTGCTAGCCAACTCAATCAACTAGGATATATTGTGACTGGTACAGCTTCTTCTGGACAAGTTGCCATTGCTAAGGCTTCCGATACTCAGCCAGATATAGTGTTAATGGATATTATCCTCAAAGGAGAAATGGATGGTATTGCTGCTGCCAGTTATATTCGTGAGCATTTAGGAATTCCTATAATTTTTCTCACAGCCTATGGTGATAATAATACTTTAGAACGTGCCAAAATTACTCAACCATTTGGATATATTGTTAAACCATTTACTATAAAAGATTTACAAATAGCTATAGAAATAGGTTTGTTAAAACACCAATTAGAACGCGATCTACGAGAGAATCGAGACCAGTTAGAAACTCTTTTAAACTCAATGAGTGATGCTGTGATTGCCACAGATGAGCGAGGAATTGTGACATTTATAAATCCGGCCTGTGAAGCATTGACTGGCTGGCAGAAAGAAGAAGCTTTAGGAAGTGAAGTGTCGAAAATTCTGCATTTGATCAATGAAGTTACAGACGCCACAATAGAAAATCCAGTAGCCAAAGTATTGCGAGAGCAAAATGTTGTTTATTTAGAAGATTACATATCTTTGGTTTCTAAAGACGGAAGAAGAGTTCCGATTGGCGATAGTGCTTCACCTGTGATGCGACGACCTAATCAAATAAGTGGTGTTGTAGTTGTTTTCTGGGATATCAGCGAAAGACGTCAAACAGAATTGCTCACGAAAGCTTTGGAAAAAGAGCAAGAAGTTAACCGTCTCAAGTCTTTATTTATCTCTACTGTCTCTCATGAATTCCGTAATCCTTTAACTGTGATTCAAACCGCAGTGGAACTCATAGATTTACAGGGCCCAAAGTTAACCGAAGCAAAAAGAAAAACCTACGTCAAGCGAATTCAAACTGCTGTGCAATCAATGAAGCATCTTATGGAAGATGTGCTGTTCATGGGTAGGGCTGAAGCTGGAAAACTTGTGTTTAACCCTGTCCTACTGAACTTGGAAAAATTTTGCCAAGAACTAATTGAAGAATTTTCTCTAGTTAACAGTAGCTTGCATGAATTCGTATTTACCTGTGATAGTGTTAACACAGATGCATGGATGGATGAAAGGTTGTTACATTACATGCTGGGAAATATACTTTCAAATGCAGTTAAGTACTCTCCTGAAGGTGGAGCTATTGAATTTGACCTCAGATGTGATCCTATTGAAGGTGTAGCAACTTTTCGGATTCAAGATCAAGGAATTGGCATTCCTGAAGCAGACCAAGCTCGACTTTTTGAATCATTTTATCGCGCCTCAAATGTAAAAACAATTCAAGGTAACGGGCTGGGGTTAGTGATTGTTAAAAGATGCGTCGAAGCTCACAATGGAAAAATTAGTGTTACAAGCCAAGTTGGAGTGGGTACTACATTCACAATAATTTTGCCATTAACTTCGGAATTACCTGTTAATGAAGCTAACGAGTGAAACGCAATCAAATCAGCATTAATATCATTTTCGGTTGCATAGTCATAATTTAAAGTTTGTAGTTAGGGTTTTAGCTCTAACTACAAAAGTTTTTTATTGAGGTTGGTTAACCAGATATCTTTTAACAGATAAGTACTAACTATCATTTTGCCGGAATAGACAGTACTTATCTTTTGTTTAACGCTCCTGTCGTACACCACCCACAACTGGCTTAACTTCTTCTCCAGAAAATGGATCAGTCCCGCCACTCCAGTTAAAGTCACTAATGCGGAAGCTAAAGCCACCTAATTCCAGCACTGGATTATAACGCAAGGTAATTCCATAGGTGCGGCGACTATATTCCAGAATATAGTCAGTACTAGTTTCTCGACCTGTATCTAAGTTAACAGAAGTTTGAAAGCCTAAGCGAAATGGCCCATAAATTTGTTGTGAAATCCCAGCACTCAGTACTTTGTTATCAACAGCGCGGTCAAACAAAAAGGGTGATAATCCACTATTGAGACCTTGGGAATAACTAACATTAAAGGCAGTGTAGTCTAAATAAGGTCGAGAAAAATGACCAATTTGCCCTTCTAAACCAACTGTACCAATTAGGGTGCTTTGGTTATCACCATTGGTGTAATAACTGGTAGTACCTGTGATGCCAGCGATCGCGCGCAAGTAAGGAACCACTGGGTTAGGAGTGTATCGTAATCCCTCGGTAGCAGTGAGTGGTAATGGTGTCCCCTGCCACAGCAACAAACCACCACTCAAGGCAGCACTACTTTGTAGGCGGCCTAGTGAGATGCGATCGTTTTCTCTGTTGGGTTCTAGTAAATCTAAGCGATCTGTGTTGGCATTAATATACTGTGCGCCTGCTTGATAACTAAGGTTGATGCCACTGTTGCCTAAAGGAATTACAGGAGAGATAATTACACCGCCAAGACTACTTTGGACGGTTTGAAAACCGAGAGTACCGTTGTAAAGACGATCGCGGTAACTGTATTCCAGATTTAATAAATGAGGATTGCGATCGCCTAATATCTGGCGCAACCGCAAACTTGCTCTGAGATTGTTTTCTACTTCGCTCAAGTTGAGACTGGTTAACTCTCCGTTACCTTCGATTACAGCTTTAGGATTCAAACCAACATTCAGCCTCGTCCTAACACCAAACAGCGAACTGAAATCACCAATACCTTCTTGCACAGCTTTTTGCACAAAAAACTGAGGCGTAATCGTCCAGCGTGTCTGTGCTGTAGTCACAGCTTCAAAGCCACGCTCAATATACAAACCACCCCGCCGATCTCCATCAAAACCAGGGGAGGCAATAGTGGGAGTAACATCACGCTCCCGACGGTCAAGCCGCTGCTGATTTCGGGGAATGCCTACAGAAAAGTTTTGGTCAAACACTAAACGCGATCGCTCTGCTCTAATTTCATCTACGAAGGGAGATTGCCGCGTCAGAGTGACGTTAGCTGCCCGTAAAACTAGTTCTGGGGGTGAGAATGGATCGTTAGTGATGCGGACATCTTTTGCTTGCCAACCTCGCGGATAAAATTCAATTCGTTCAGCTTCAAAGCGTAGGCGGTTGACTACACCCCCTGATTTTTGTGGTGGGATGTTTCTGGCATCCCTGCGACCACCTACCGTGACATCAATCCCTCCCGGACTGTTGACACCAGAAAGCGGCTGATTGGCTCGAACGCGATCGCTTGGCAAATCTTGTGGCACTCCACCAGCTGTGACATCGGTAGGTAAGAAAGCAAAATCTGCTTGAGCTGTGGGTATATAAATCTCGCCCCTACCATTTTCTAGTTCGCCACTATCTTGGATAAAGTTATAAGTAAAACGCTGTCCCCGCAGTATTTGGTCGCCCCGTACCAATGCTACATTGCCTTCTCCCACGGCAATCAAGTTGTCCAAATTTATTTGCAGGCGATCGGCATCCACCACCGCCCCATCAAATCGCACCACTACATTACCTTCAGCCGTGACAATTCGTCGTTGGTCGTCATACACCTGCCTATCTGAAATTACTTCCACAGTTCTCTGTCTAATTTGTGGCGTGCTTGCAGGGGGAGTTGTCGCAGGTGGCTGATTTGTGGTTTCCCCTTGAGGATCTGGTGTTGATTGTGTTGGCGGTTGAGTTTGTTGGTTAGGCGACGTGAATTCTATAGTCGAGGGCGGCGTTGATGTTTCGTTTGTGGGATTGCGAGGCTTAAACTCTATAGTATTTTGTACTACTTCAGGGCTAGATGTATTTTCTGAATCAGTTACAGTGAGATTTATGCTTTCTGCTGGTTGACCAATATTAGTATTATTTGGCTGTTCTACTTGGGCAAATTTTTCAGCAGTCAACAGTGTCTGTGATGGCGAATCTTTAAGGTTTGTAGCGTTTGGGACAACTTGGGCTGTTTTTGACACCACTGCGGCAGACGTATCTGGGCTGTCATCCTCATGCTTTATGGGATAAGCAATTACCAATGGCTGCCCCAACAATGCAGCACCCTGAGATTCAATTACAGGAGAAAATTCCGGTGGGAAAGTTTCTGGTGGATTGGGTGTGAATAGGGTTTGGGCAACTACTAATTTATCCCGATTGGGTTTGATAGAAGTTGGCACTGGCAGAGAATTCTTCTTTGCCCCCGCAGTTGGAGGTTGCAGCTTTTGCGGTTGCTGCTTGATTTTTTCTTGATTTTCCTGCGTCCCAGTATCTGTTTCTACAATCGAATGAAAATTGGTATCATTAGCAGATGAGGTAGGATTTACAGGTTGTAATGCTTCCGTGATGGGAGGCAATGCGGGCGGCAGAACTGGATGAAGCATATTTCAGCACAATCAAGCTAACAAATAGCCAATTAGTAGCCGGAAGGATGAATTAACACCTTTTGCCTTCCGACTTGGCCTTCTGCCTACTTGCAGCAAGCCGGCCGGAGAAGGACACTGCGTTACAAAGTCAGTATGCTGTTGCGGCAGCGCATTAGAAAGAAAAGTCGCTGGCAGGATTTACCCCTGAGCGAACTTTAGGAGATTACGTCCGTTGTAGCAACTGCCGTCAGCTTTACTGATTTTTAGACGCCTAGAGGCGGCTTTCCATAATCCTCAGGAGAACCCACAAGTTAGGGTAAAACTGTCGTGGGTAACTCCCATGAAAGCAAGTGTCCATAGCTTCTGGTGTCTTCCGGCTTTCGACAGTCTTGCCTTGGATTAATTTAGTCGCGCTTTTACTCTAAATCCCGACGACCGGGGTTACGAGCTGGATCGTTCGACAATAATCCGAAGACAAAGATAGCTACAAAGAAGGCGACAACAATATAAACAGCGATTTTTAAAGTCAGCATCAGAGATATCTCCAAAAGGTATGAGAAACAGAGAACTTCTCTCTCTCAGTATCTGCTATGCAGAAAAGATAGCTCCTTTATATTACCCAAATCTCGTCCCTTTTTTGGAGGACTTTGGTGAGAGTAGAGAACCATCTCACTAGCACCAAATTAAGGATTGATTGCGTGTTTGGCTCTTTTATGCTATTGCAGTTTATCTGACTTATAGATATCCCTAATAAATGAAGTTGTAGACTAGTTACTGTTGTGACGTTTACCGAAGCCATTAGGTTTCCTAGTGTAGACAAACAGTAGCTGGTTGTCAAAAATTGCTATTTTTTCCTTTATAGTCTGCTATCTATAATAATCGCCGAAAATTGACTTCACCTCAGTATTCTGTACTACTTTCAACCCTTACCGCTCAAAGCACTACCTACCATTGTTTAGTCTACAGATGTCACTAGCTCCTTGCAAATGCGGCTTTTGATTACTTGCGCTGGTATACCTACGGCAACCGAGAAGGGTGGAATATTTTTAGTAACAACTGCTCCTGCACCAATGACGCTACCCTTACCAATAGTGACACCATCTAATACTGTTACTCCATGGCCTAACCAGCAGTCATCTTCGATTACAATTCCTTTGCGAGTAATACCTTGGTGTTTGATCAACTCCAGCGGATCTGCAAAATTGTGATTATTAGCATAGATTCCTGAGTGGGCTGCAATCATACAGTGCTTGCCAATTTTGATATTCCCAGGTCCAGCAATACACACGTTAGGGCCAATGAATGTTTCTTCATCAATGTGTATATAAGTATTTTCTAAACACCCTATATCAACATTACGTTCAATCGCTACTTTATTTGCTAGGTAAATTCTATTATTTTGTCCTCTTGCATCTATCCGCACTCCTTTAAAAATAAATACACCCTTGCCAATTTCAACACAATTAGCACCAATAAATTCGACACCGTTTTGAATATAAACTGGGAATTCTAACTTGGCAAAGATACTACAATATATCAGATTTCGTAACTGAGGCCCTAGAGCCAGGGTGGGAATACCACCTAAAAATGTAGTAACCAAAAGTTCTTGTAGACGCCGAAATTTTGCTAAATATTGCTTCAGTTTCATAGCTTCATACCTTTTAAACAAATTGTGGTTGTTAGTTAGGAAAATTACGTCAAATTGCATTGAGTCTTTTACTACTGCTACTGATACTGAAGTTTCCTTAACGGAGCAGTATATCAACTGTCAGATAAAAATTCTCAATTTATAGGAAGGCAGAATCTAAATTTGGCTAAATGAGCAACTTCCTAAGCCAAGTTTTGTTGAATTCCTAAATTGATATAGACAATAATTACTCTTTCGAGCTATGCATCAACTGCCTTGTTTGGCAAAAAGCCCTGTAGGGTTGTTTCTTTCCAGGGTGATTACAAGGACTGTTTATTTTTTACCAGACGGAATGCAAATTCTACTTTGAGTGAATTACTATGTCAAAATGCAGAATATTAAATTGCAAAATTGTTATTTTAGACAGTTTTATTTTTCGCCTAGATACTACTTTATATCTGGCAATTGTCATTTTTTTAACTGCTCAATTTAACAAAATTTTTGTTAGCTATACTACATTTTGTTTGGCTATATCAGTAGTCTAAAAGATTTCTCTTTTAGCGCCAAATGTAATTATTGTTTAATTTTTATGGTTGCTTCTGCCCAATTCAAACTAAATTAGGGTGGAGTATCTCCCACTTCAGCCATCACATTGAAGTTCACCATCGGTGCAAACAAGTAAGCGCTTCCCCGACTGCTATGACGGCTTTCTTGCAACGTATTTCTAGAGTATGCTGCTCTAATCATGTTGCACACGGATGATTTACAAACTAACCAAATCACTCTTGTAATTACATGAGTGGCTTTTAATAACAATTGCTTTTAAATATAACATATTTTATTTTTAGTGGCTCACTATAAAAAGCTAATTTACTCTATATTACTTATTTATTAAATGCTGCGGCTCAACGAGTATTTAATTTAAATATTAATAATAAGCACATCTTTTATACTATCAGCAAAAAAATCTATTTTAAGTGTTGAGTTTTACATTCAATTATTCTTCTAGCCATCACTTGTAACTAATGATTTTTTACTTGCGTATACCCATAAATTTGTAAATCACCCGGATGGGTTATCCAAGCGGGTGATGCGTACTTGGTGCTGGCCGTTATAAATTTCTGATAAAACCCAGACATACTTTACTTACTAAATCATTCGGCTTGACAAGAGCAAACGCTCTTGTTAGGTATCTTTTTCAATTCGTACACTTGGTTAAAATTATGGTTTTTATCAAAGAAATTGTCCAACAAGCTTTAACCACCGGCTATTTGAGTCTTGCAGCCCAAAACCAGATACAAGTGCTGCTTCAAGGTGATTATGACTCGGAAGACTTAGATGCTTACATTATTTTGCAGCGGGCTGTTGTGGCGGGTGATGTCAAGCAAGAAGCGCGTAGCCAAAAAGCTTTGCTTTCCTCTACAGGTAAGGATGCTGCATCAAACATCAAACTTGCTTATCAAGTTGCAGCCGAGATTGCTTGTGTCGCTGCTATGGCTCTGACTATGCCAAAAAATACCAAAGAGTATCCTTACTTGGGTGCATAAAATATTACTTTTCATTCTGCGATCGCCACACAATTTCATCCTCCAGTCTGATTTGGCGCTTGCTACCATATCAGTCTATTCATCTCGTGCTGCTATTATTCAACCAGAATAATATTAAAAAATAATTAAGAATAAAATTTTTGTCTAAACTAGCAGTAAGCTGTTGTCAGTTTGAGCAAAAATGCTGGAATAAAGCTTATAAAAAGATTCCTGCTGGTGATTATATAATTCATACAAATAAAATTACTGATAAAATTAATACAGAAAATACTACTTATGTTAAGTAGTAAATGATAGCCACTAGTTAAGTTTTATAATACCAAGCTCATATTAGAGCGAAGTCCATAGGATGAAAAATATCCTTAGTGTAAACTTTAGCAACCTTGATCAAAATAATTCTCAATACTTAACAAAGTCATAGCATTTTGACAAATACGGTATAAAGAATTGGCAACATTGGGAAAAGACAGTAAACAATAGCCATAGCTAAACTAGGAGTTTTGCCAACCTATGCAGCCAATTCGTACATTCAACGTCTCTCCTTCACTACCGCCGCGACTCGAACCGCTGCGGCAGCTGGCATATAACTTGCACTGGGATTGGAACGTTGAGAGCAAAGATTTATTTCGCCGCTTAGATTCAGACTTGTGGGAGTCTAGCCACCATAACCCAGTATTAATGCTGGGTACTATTTCTCAAGCTCGGCTTTTGGAAGTTGTCGAGGATGAAGGCTTCTTGGCCCAAATGGATCGAGCTGCGCGTCAGTTAGAAGATTATTTACAAGAGCATTCTTGGTATCAGAAACAACGAAAAAAGGCTGAAGGATTAAGTGTCAAGGATGAATTAGAAAGTGGCTCTAATTCATCACTTCAGCCTGCAAAAGAGTGTTACGCTTATTTTTCGGCTGAATTTGGGCTTGTAGATTGTCTCCCTGTTTATTCTGGAGGCTTGGGTGTTCTTGCGGGCGATCATCTCAAATCTGCTAGTGATTTGGGGCTACCACTAGTAGGTGTCGGTTTACTGTACCAACAAGGCTACTTTGCCCAGTATCTGAATGCTGATGGCTGGCAGCAGGAACGCTACCCGATCAATGATTTCTACAATATGCCCTTACACCTGGAGCGTAATGGCGATGGTTCAGAACTGCGGATTGCGGTAGATTATCCAGGACGCAAGGTTTACGCCAGAGTTTGGCGGGTACAAGTGGGAACAGTGCCACTGTATTTGTTGGACACCAACATTGAACCCAACAACCCTTACGACCATGACATCACAGATCAGCTATACGGTGGCGACATCGATATGCGTATCCACCAGGAAATTATGCTGGGGATCGGTGGTGTGCAGATGTTGAAAGCGTTGGGTTATAAAGTCACCGCTTATCATATGAATGAAGGCCACGCAGCCTTCTCTGCCCTAGAACGCATCCGTCTTCTGATTCAAGAAGAAGGGTTAAGTTATGCTGATGCCAAACAGGTGGTGGCTTCTAGTAATATTTTTACCACCCATACGCCAGTGCCAGCGGGGATTGACTTATTTCCTCCAGAAAAACTTTTGCATTACTTAGGGTATTTTGCAGATATCTTTGGCTTACCTAAAGAGCAATTTTTAGGTTTGGGGCGTGAAAATACAGGGGATTTGTCTGGGCCTTTCAGTATGGCTGTGTTGGCGCTGAAAATGGCAACATTTTCTAATGGTGTGGCGCAACTGCATGGTGTGGTGTCGCGGCAGATGTTTCAAGGCTTGTGGAAGAAAGTGCCTGTAGAGGAAGTACCGATCGCCGCCATTACTAACGGTGTCCATGCTCGTAGCTGTGTAGCTAAATCGACTCAGGAGTTATACGATCGCTACTTGGGGCCAAACTGGTCATCAGCACCACCAGATAACCAGTTGTGGGAACGGATGGACGCTATTCCTGATGAGGAATTGTGGCGTAACCACGAACGCTGCCGTTTGGACATGATTCTGTATATCCGGGAGCATTTGGTGAAGCACTTACGCGATCGCGGCGCTTCTGGATCTGAAATTGCCCAAGCTCAAGAAGTTTTAGATCCAAACGCTTTAACTGTGGGTTTTGCACGGCGCTTTGCTACCTACAAACGTGCTACCCTGTGGATGCGCGATGTAGAACGGATCAGGCGGATTTTGCTGGCTAACAAAAACCGGAAAGTGCAATTTGTCATTGCAGGTAAAGCACACCCAAAAGATATTCCAGGTAAAGAACTCATCCGCGAGATCAATCATTTTATCCGTGAACAACACTTAGAAAAACAAGTGGTGTTTGTTCCAAATTACGATATTCACATATCGCGGTTGATGGTAGCGGGTTGTGATATCTGGTTAAATACGCCGCGTCGTCCACGGGAAGCCTCTGGTACAAGTGGTATGAAGGCAGCAATGAACGGATTGCCAAATTTAAGCGTACTAGATGGCTGGTGGGATGAAGCGGATTACGTCCGCACTGGTTGGGCGATCGGACATGGAGAAAATTACGAAGATCCCAACTACCAAGATGAGGTAGAAGCCAACGCTCTCTACGATTTGCTAGAGAAGGAAGTTGTGCCGCTATTTTACGATCATCGGGATGTTGATGGCTTACCCCGTCCGTGGGTTGCCAAAATGAAGGATGCGATTCGTTTGAATTGTCCGTTCTTTAACACAGCTCGGATGGTGCGAGAATATGCACAGCGAGCTTATTTCCCAGCTAGCGATCGCTATCATATCCTGACTGCCGACAATTACGCGCCAGCGAAAGAATTAGCTGCTTGGAAAGCAAAACTCAGTGAACACTGGTTTAATATCAGAATCAAAGATGTTGACGTATCAGCAGCAGCAGACATTGAGGTCAACCAAACCGTTGCTGTTAAAGCCAAAGTTGATTTGGCAACTTTAACAAACAACGATGTGCAGGTGGAACTCTATCAGGGTACGATTGATGCCAATGGTGAGATTGTCAATGCTATTCCTGTAGTTATGGATTACCAAGGAGAGGATACACAAGGTTTAAGTGTTTACACAGGTAACATCACTTACACGGCCTCTGGTTTGCAAGGCTTGTCTTTGCGTGTACTGCCAAAACACAATTACCTCTCTAATCCTTATGAACCAAGATTGATTGCTTGGGCGGAGTAACTGTTCTGAGTGCTGAGTCACCGAAGTTTGCCCGGAGGGAAACCCTCCTTGCAACTTCTCGCTGAGTTCTGAGTAATGAGTTTGAGAGAGTTAAGAGTAAGAAGTTATGAGTTATGTCTTGTACTTTTTACTCTTAATTTTTTTATACTTAGCACTCGCTACTGGGCACTCAGCACTGATATCATATCCGCCTAATTAGTGATAATTCCCGCATTTGTGCAAAAACCGGGAAATCCTTTTTCCCCCTGCTCCCCTGCGGCCTTAATGATAAGTCTTTCACCGGACACGATATGATTTGGGGATGACAATGTAACCAGTGGTGCGATCGCCTAATACTAAGTTACGTTGTTCACCCCAATACCACCAGTGTGCAGCTACATAACTACAGATTAGGCTATCTAGTTTATCTTCGGTTTCTTTAAGTGCTGCACCAGTGGTGGGAATTTCGGAAGGTATCAAACCGCAAAACTCTAGAGAAGGTAAAGGCGGTTCGAGGGTGGGTAGGGTATTAATAATGTAATTGTATAGTTTGATTAGTTCTAAACGGCGATCGCTGAGGCGTCCTTTTTTGTATTTAAGGATGCGTTCTAAGTTAAAAAAATGAACTATTGCCGGATGGGGAAAAACTTCTATTTGATATCTGCCGAGTGTTTGCGGTTCTATAGTCGGTGCGTGTGCAAAGCCACGCGTTTCTAATTCTAAACCGAAGTTGACAGTACGCTCTGCAAAAGGCAGACCTAAATTAGCTGGGTAACATCCAGCATGGTATTTACCAAAGTTTTTGTGGCTGAGTTTGTCTGGTAGACGGCTCCCGCTAGCATTAGGAATAAGGGTAGGTGCATCTACGGCGATGATTGCTGGTTCTTCTGGGTTTACGCAAGTATCAATCCAGTTAAGGATGTCTGCAATAGCTTCTTTGCGGTCTAGGTCAAGGAGTTGTAATTGTCCGTCTATAAATTCTAAGTAGCATAAGCCGCTCGGTTGGGATTTCCAACCTAAGTCAATGCCAATAAATTTCATCACATAAATTCATACGACTACACAAAGATAATGTCAGAAAACTGATCAAAACCAGAATTGATGTTTAATGAGGCAAATTGAGTAGTATTAAAGCTCAAAGCACCTGTAAGGCTGTCATAGTTAAATTGGCTCAGGTCAGTTGCGCCAAAGCCAGAACCAATCTGAATTTTATCTCCAGCCTCATGTAAAAAGTCCGAGATAGTATCAATTCCCTCTGATATGTAGTTGAAGGCAAAAATATCAGCACCATCACCGCCTGTAAGAATGCTATTACCATCACCGCCTATGAGAATGTCATTCCCAGGGCCCCCGGAAATCAAATTATTCTGGGTATCGCTGGAAATTGTGGCATTATTGCTATCACCAGAAGTTGCATTTGTGGGAATCAAATCAATGTAGTTAATGTTGAAACTAGCTGTGAGCATATCTAAACGCAGTTCATGGCTACCAGCACTCAAACTTAGTCCTTTAGCGATCGCATTAGTCCAAGATTGATAACCTCCTGTAGGATTAAAACTGATGATTCGCTCTTGCTCGTTATTAATTAAAGCCTTGAGTTGCTTGGGATTACTACTACCCCAAGCCGCGACTCGTACCAAAATGTCGTAGAACCCATTTTTAGGTATATTGACATCGTAAGTCAGCCATTCCCCAGGTTGAATCCAACCTACATTGTAGCCACCTCCAACATCACTGGTAGCCTCGACGTCTACATTTAAACCTATGCGATATTGTCCACCGTCATTATCAGGACTGTTATCATACGCAGTTTTGTAGTTTTCTGCTTCGATGCGAATTGTCTGTGCAACAGGCACATCAACAGAACTATTGTTTAAATTACCAGGTTCAGCGAGATTCTTTCCTAACCTTTGTGGATACAACTGGCTTAAATTCAAACGCCCGCCAGTTTTGGTCTTACCTTGCAAAGAATTTATTTGGTCAACACTTGACAATAAAGCAGATTTGAGTTCTAAAACACTCAAATTGGGGTTCATAGACAACAGTAATGCCGCAGCACCAGTTACATGAGGAACAGCCATTGAGGTTCCCCCCCATGTAACGTACTGATTATTAGGAAAGGTACTTAAAATATTTACCCCAGGTGCAGCTAAATCTACTGAATTGACCCCATAGTTCGAGAAATCGACCAGCTGATCATTTTCATCTGTAGCCGTAACAGAAATAATATTATCAAGATCGTAGCTTGCTGGATAATGCGGAATCTCATCAATATTTCGACTGGTATTACCTGCTGTTGCTATAACTAAAACACCACGATCATATGCATACTTAATAGCATTATATTGGTCTGTATCGAAAGTTTTTGAGCCGAAACTAAGGTTGATGATTTTGGCTCCGTTATCTACAGCATACTTAATACCTTGCGCTGTATCCCATAAATAACCTTCTGGGTCAGTTGACTTGAAATGCTTCGTGGTCATAATTGAGACATTTGGACTGACCCCTACAACACCCAGGCTATTATTGCCTACAGCGCCGAGTATACCTGCAATGTGCGTGCCATGACCTCCTTTTGAGTGATCATCTCTTGGGTCATTATCCCAATCACCAAAGTCCCAACCGTGTACATCATCTATATAGCCGTTGCCATCATCATCAATTGCATTTCCAGCTATTTCTCTCTTATTTCTCCAGATATTGGCAGCTAAGTCCGAGTGATTATAGTCAACGCCAGTATCCACAACAGCCACGACTACATTATTACTGCCTCTGGTATAGTTCCATGCCGTTGGTGCATTAATCTTATTTAAACCCCAGAGACTACTAAACGATGGCTCGTTTGGTATCCAGTCGGGTGATGTTACGTCATTATTTCCACCCGTTTCTAAGGCATTTGTTTTTATATCATCTGATATCGAATCGAGTAATACTATGCCATTATTTTCAGTTGTCTGTATGTAGTGTTTTTTTTGAGTACTACTAATCCTTTCATCTCGCTTGCCGGAGGAAGAAGCATAAATACTGATGCTACTCAATTCAGTAATATTCCTAACTAAATTAGGAGTAATTTGCTCATCCTGATTATTTTGAGTAACATCAGGCTCCGGTGTGGCTATTTGCAAATCTTGGCTGACTTTGGATAACAGTCTCTTACCTGAATCATTTAATAAATACTCATTTTCAAGAGAAACTAGTTCCCCAAGCTGAACAATTTTTGTTTTTAAATAATTTTTTAATGAACTTATGAATTTTTTCATGGTTAATTATCTAGGAAATTATTATTTAGCAGATAGCTAAACATTTTTATAATACAATTTTGTACATTTTACATTTAGTTTATATCCTTAATAAAATATCATTTAATGTTGCTTTTATTTAGTAATAAATACTTTATTAATATCTAAAAACCTGTTACTTAATATATAAATATATGGGTAAACATTTACAAATTTACAAACATTTAAAAGGATTTGTATAGTTTTTCTTGTTCCATATTTTAAACAGCCAGCTATCCTAATAACAAAAACTTAATCTGGCAAGTCAACCAAATATAACAGGCAGGATGCCATAAATATTGGTATGTTATTAGGTATATTATGAATCTAAATAAATTGTTAATATGAAAGATACCATGTTACTTAAAACACGTCAATATACAAAAGATATATATGCGTCAATAATTTTAAATTAAAAAATCAGACTAAAGCTTTACTCTGCATAGCCTTGAACTGAAAATTTATCGTTAGTATATTTTTTTTTGGAGTAAATACTGAGTAAATAAACAATATTTTGCTACTAAATTTTAAAATTATAGTTAGTATAAATTTATAGTTATTCAGTTATTGAGTTCAGTACAGCACAATATATACTGTGTAGGGTAGAAATTTGTGATTTATCCTAAGCTTAAAGAAAAATAGTAGGGCAGCTAATTGGAAGACGTAAGAAGACGTAATATTATTTAAAATGCCTGGAACAGCTTGTGGATTAATTCAAAATCTAAAATTTTTGTAACTGAGTAGAGTCAAAGAAGAGATTACTCGTCGCCTGTTCTCCTAAGACAAGAAATAAGACATAATCCTTTACAAAAATAAAAAAGCTCAAATGATTAAAGTATAAAGATACAAGTCAATGGTCATGCGGCTGAAAACAAGCAGACCGAATTTTTGAGATGATGAGTTAGCGATCGCATTAATTTTCTTTAGGCTTAAAATCTAGAAGCAACTATCCGCAATAATCCTATATAGTCACTTTAGCAGGTACAGCAATTAGTAAGGCGATCACTCAAAAGTATAAATTTACAATGAAAAATGCCCCATACCCCATACTCCATGCCCACTTGCCCTAGAAAATGTCAAAATTAAATGAGTTTTGTAACCGCTACTTTACATAGCGCGGATTTGGGATAACTTAAAGTTGAAAATTATGGGCAAGCAGCGCGTTCTGTCGGGAGTTCAACCAACTGGGAATTTGCATTTAGGCAACTACTTGGGAGCAATTCGTAACTGGGTAGAAGCCCAGAGTGAATACGAAAATTACCTCTTCGTAGCTGATTTACACGCGATTACAGTACCACATGAGCCTACAGAGTTGGCATCTAATACTTATACCCTTGTTGCTCTCTATTTGGCTTGTGGTCTGGATTTAAATCACTCCACTATATTTGTGCAATCTCACGTCTCGGCACACAGTGAACTCACCTGGTTGCTCAACTGTATTACACCCCTCAACTGGTTGCAAGACATGATCCAGTTCAAGGAAAAGGCTGTCAAACAGGGTGAAAATGTAGGTGTGGGTTTATTAGATTACCCAGTGCTGATGTCATCTGATATTTTGCTATACCAAGCAGATCAAGTGCCTGTAGGGGAAGACCAAAAGCAACATCTAGAATTGACGCGGGATATTGTCAATCGGTTTAATCACTTATTCGCCAAACCAGATCAACCAGTGTTGAAGTTGCCAGCACCTTTGATCCGTAAAGAAGGTGCAAGGGTGATGAGTTTGACCGATGGTACTCGCAAAATGTCGAAGTCAGATCCATCGGAATTAAGCCGGATTAATTTATTAGATACACCAGACCAAATTGCCAATAAGATTAAGCGTTGTAAAACCGATCCAATTCGTGGTTTAACTTTCGACGATCCAGAGCGGCCAGAGTGTAACAATCTGTTAACACTATATATGCTGCTCGCTGGTAAAACTAAGGAAGAGGTAGCGGCTGAGTGTCAAGATATGGGTTGGGGACAATTTAAGCCATTGTTAACACAAACAGCGATCGCTGCCCTCAAACCGATCCAAGATAAATATCAGGCAGTAATGGATGATAAAGGCTATCTAGAATCGGTGTTGCGGGAAGGGCGGCAGAAAGCCCAAGCGATCGCTAACCAAACTCTGGCACAAGTGAAAGCTGCTTTGGGTTACTCTGTACCTCTTTAAGGTTTTAGCTTTTGGGTGTGATTTGCTTTACCCTGTAAGAAAATCACAATCCTTATGATGTTATGCCTGATAGCCAAAACAGCAACACGGTTGGAAACTCCTTCCGTAGAGCCGCGCAAGCGGGTGAATTTTTAGTTACCGCCGAGGTAGCACCTCCCAAAGGCGGAGATCCAGTACATATGCTCAAAATGGCGGCGACCCTTAAGGGGAGGGTTCATGCCGTCAATATTACCGATGGTAGCCGAGCAGTTTTGCGGATGTCTTCGTTAATAGCGTCAGTGATTTTGTTACAAAATGGCATTGAGCCAATTTGTCAGATAGCTTGCCGCGATCGCAACCGGATTGGTCTACAAGCTGACTTGATGGGCGCTCATGCTTTGGGTGTCCGTAACATATTGGCTCTTACTGGCGACCCCGTAAAAGCAGGCGATCACCCCGATGCCAAAGCCGTCTTTGACTTAGAAGCTGTGCGATTGCTGCAACTAGTAAGAAAAATGAATCAAGGGTTTGACAGCAATGAACAACCCCTAACAGATGGGGCACTAGATTTATTTACTGGTGCAGCTGTCGATCCGCAGTGTGCAAGTTGGTCTGGTTTACAAAGTCGATTTGAACGCAAAATTGAAGCAGGCGCGCAGTTTTTTCAAAGTCAATTAATTACGGATTTTGAGCGGCTAGAAAAGTTTATGGACACAATAGCTGCTGGCTATCAAAAACCAATTTTGGCAGGAATTTTTCTGTTGAAATCGGCAAAGAATGCTCAGTTTATTAATAGGTGCGTTCCGGGTGTAAATATTCCCCAACACATTATTGATAGATTGGCAAAAGCCAAAGACCCCTTAGAAGAAGGAGTAAAAATTGCAGCCGAACAAGTGCAGATAGCGCGACAATTGTGTCATGGTGTCCACATGATGGCGGTGAAGCGCGAAGATTTGATTCCGCAAATTTTGGATTTGGCTGGGGTAGCACCAGTTAATTTAGTAGTAGCGAAGTAGTCTAGTTGAGGCGATTGCATCTCCCCTGTTGGCAATCAGGTGAAATGTGATCGCCCCTCCTCGCTTTCATTGTTAAACTAAAAAACAACCCTTACCCATGCAAAGGTAGTCTTATGACCTCTGCAATCAACCCACCCACTTCTGGAAGTACCCTTCCAGACCATACGCAGCTTCCTGAGTCTGATGGTACATTTGTGAAAAATTGGCAAGACCATCCCCAAAGCATCTTACTGACTGACTCAATTACACCTGTCCTCAAGCAATTACATCCTGATAGTCAATATTGTATTGGTCAGGACTTAGGCATATACTGGCGTATTACTGACCCGCCAGAACGAGGAGCAGAAGCTCCCGATTGGTTCTATGTACCGAATGTACCGCTTTTGTTGAATGGACAAACGCGAAGGTCTTATGTGCTGTGGCAAGAGTATATCGCTCCGCTGATTATATTAGAATTTGTCTCTGGCAATGGTAATGAGGAGCGAGACAAAACCCCTTGGAAGGGAAAATTTTGGATTTATGAGCAGGTGATTCGGACTCCGTTTTACGGCATTTATGAAGTGAATAAAGCCAGCGTCGAAGTTTACGAATTAATTGGTGGACGATATCAGCTATTAGCAGCAAATGAGCGCGGACATTATGCCATAACCCCTTTGGGAGTTGAGTTAGGTATTTGGCAGGGACAATATCAAAACGCTGAATTACCCTGGCTGCGCTGGTGGGATTTGCAAGGTAATTTGTTGTTGACTGGTGAAGAAAGAGCCGAACAAGAATCCCAACGGGCGGAACAGGAACAACAACGAGCCGATCGCCTGACTGCACAATTGCGAGCTTTAGGCATTGAACCTGAAGCGTAATTTTTGAACAAAATTCATTCTGCAAATATGCAATAACAAAAAACAGGCGCGATCGCATTTGTGCGCTTATTTAGTTGCAGTGTGAGAGGATGCGATCGCCTGGGTAAGTTAATAATGTAATTAAGCTGTTATTTAAATTGCATAACTCAAAAAGCCAGAATTACTACCAGTAGTTGGTTTTATCTTTTGGCTTGCTTAAACTAACTCTAGATTCTCAGCAGATGTCACAAAATCCCTTCTTCGTCGGTGGGCCAGTGCCTCCAGATTACTTTTTCGGACGTAGTTCTGAGGTTAGAACCGCTTTTGATCAGATATCTAGGCGCGCTCACTTGGCTATTTACGGCAGTCCAGGTATGGGCAAGTCTTCGTTGCTGAGATTTATCGCTTCACCGATAGTCTGGCAGGCGCGAGGAAGAGATGCATCGAAAGCCTTCATAGTTTCTATTAACTGTACAGGTATCAGTCCTTTTACACCTTCTGGTTTTTGGCGAGAGATCCTCAGCCTGCTGCAAGATGAGGCTGAGGGTGATGATTCCCTACAAGCTGATATTCAACAGTTATTGCAAGAAGAAAGAGTGGAAAAGGGCGACTTGCGCCGAATGCTCAGAAAAATTGGGCAACGTGACAAGTTCTTGTTGCTGTTGCTAGATGATTATGACGCAGCTCTTCATCCCAACGGTCAATACACCGAAACCCAAATGCTGACCTTCTTGAGTGAGTTTCGTGATTTGGCAGTTCACAGCAATGAAGGCAAATACTTCTCAAGTATTGTTACCACCTTTCGCCGTCTCAACGAACTTGGGCCAAAAATCACACCTAGTGGTTCCCCGTGGTACAATCACTATCTATTCCGGCTGCTTAGACCATTACCCGCCAATGAAGTCAACACTCAACTCACCATCCCCATTCCCAGCACTTTAAAAGCAGGAGTGTTAGAAATTATTGATGGGCATCCAGCACTGCTTCAAAATGCTGGTTATCTGCTATACGATACCCTGCAAGCTGGACAAACTCCTAATATTCAAGCCTTCACACGGGATTTTGAAAGCGCTACCGAGCAATACTTTCGAGATACCTGGAGGTTTTCTACCGAAGAGGAGCAAATTTTAATGATGCTGATTGCCCTTGTTCGTCTGCAAGGTCGTCTGAACAAAAACACGCGATATGCTCTAGGCGACATGGACTTAGTCTTCAGCCAACGAAGTCGAGAACTGATTGATCTCGAAGAACGGGGAGTAATTCAGCGCACATTAGAGGAAGGGAAAACTGTTTATACTTTTAATTCATCAATGATGGAGTGGTGGGTAATCCAAGAAATCTATAACAGCAACGAAGCCCAACTTCAAGGGCGGGAGAAAGTATTTCTCAATTTAATGAGCCGTGAGCAAGCGGGGACAGTGCAAAAGGCTATCCATTGGATATGGCAGCATCGAGATGTAGTGCAGTCTTTAGTATGGATTACTCGCAAACTAGCAGGCGACCCAACTTGAGAAGTAATTTTAACCTGATTTATACTTAAATTTACATTTAAAATAGAACATTCAGCATTACAATTACATCGGGATCTACTTCCTCTGAGGAGGAGTTGGCGAAAATGGTTTCTTCAACCGATTGGGAAGATAATCCCTATATTATTGGTCGCCCAATTTATGAACCAGAGTTGTTTTTTGGGCGTGAGGATCTATTCAATTTTGTCCAAGACAATTTGAATAAAAGGGCACAGGTGATTTTGCTGCATGGTCAACGTCGGATTGGTAAGTCGTCTGTGCTGTCCCAAATTCCCCACTTTATTAAATTAGAAGAGTTTTTATTTGTACCTCTTTCGCTAGAAGGTAAAAGTCAGAAACCCCTGAGTGAAGTTCTCCATGACCTAGCAAGGGATATTATTGATTACCTGGAATTGTCCGAAATCCAAGTGTTTCTACCTTCAAAAACTGAACTAGAAGAAGATGCACAAATATTTTTTAATCATTTCTTACCTCAAATTTATCAGGCAATAGACGGTAAGAATTTGGTACTTCTGCTGGATGAGTTTGATGTTTTGGGTGATTCTAACCAAGATTCCGCTGTTTCTCACTTCTTTCCCTGCCTCCAGTCTATTGTCTATTGGCACAGAGAACTTTTTATCATTCCAGTTGTGGGGCGGCAATTAGATGATATGCCCAACTTACTCAGTTTGTTTAGGCAAGCTCCTCATCGAGAAATTGGTCTACTGGATAGACATAGTGCAGAACAGCTAATTACTAAACCTGCTGAGAAAGTTCTCAAATATGAGCCTGACGCCATAGATGCAATTTTGGAATTGTCAGCAGGGCATCCCTATTTTACACAAGTAATCTGCTTCGCTCTTTTCTCACAGGCCAGAGAGGAACAGAACTGGCAAATGACTCGCAAAGATGTGGAAAATATTGTAGATGAGGCAATTGAGATTGGCGAGGCTGGTTTAGCATGGTTCCGAGATGGGTTACCACTTCCGGAACGAGTAGTTTTCTCAGCAGTAGCAGAAGCTCAACAACAGAAAATATCTGTAATTAAAGGAGAACCTTTAACACGGCTGGTGCAGTATGGTGTTGCTCTGACTGAGGCATTTCATATAGCAGAAGAGCAATTGTTAGAGTGGGGCTTCTTAAAGCAATTAGGGGTTTCTAAAATACCAGAGTTAGCCTACCTAAATTCGTACAAACTGACAGTTGAGTTAGTGCGTCGCTGGTTAGTGAAGCGGTATCCTTTACGGCGAGAAATTTGGGAATTAGAGAAGCTGGATGAACAAGCAAATCGTATTTATCAACAAGCTATACAACTATATCAAAATAGTGATTTACAAAACTCACTCAAATTATATGAGCAGGTATTACAAGCTAATCCCAACCATTTTGATGCTCTATTTAGACTAGCTGAGGTGTGCATAGATATCAAAGATTTTGACCTAGCAGTAGAACTTTATGCGCGAGCATACAAAGTTGATCCAATTAGGAACAAGGAAGGATTTATCCAAGCTCTACTTAGCTATGGGCAAGAGCTAATGGAGCAAAGAAGGTTTGACGCAGCAAAGGAACAATTTAGACAAGCATTGGTACTTCAACCTGATAATTCAGCAATCCAAGCAGCTTTAGTTGCTGCCCAGCAACAGAGAAAGATTTTTAGAAACGGTGAAAGAGTTGTAGTTACAAGGGGTAACTACATTGAAAAACTGAGTGACTCTATAATAACTGAGGCCACAATTATTGATGCCAATCACCTCGTTTCTAGCAGTATTGCTCAACTTCAAGATTTAGATTCTCCAGAAGCTTCAGAATTAGCAAATCTCTTGAAAAAGTTGCAAACAGAAATTGAAGCTGATCAACAATTAGAGCCTGAAGATAAAGCAGAAGCATTGGAACAGGTAATGGCATTAGCTGAAGCCGGGAAAAGTTCTGAAGGAGGACGCATCCGGAGGCTAGCAAGAACTGCATTCAAGATTTTGATAGGTACGCTGGCAAGTTTACCTAGTTCTGCAAATTTAGTAAAAACTGGTAATCAATTATTACCTGCTATCTCTAGACTATTGGGTTTGAATCTCTAGCCAGGTGTGAAAGGTAAACTTGCTGGAAGTAACGATTGCACTTCCTCTTCAATTCTCAAAAATTTAGCTTTTACCGTTCTCTGCTGACCCCAAATTCCCTTGATGATTGCAACTACAAATTGTTCTGTCGTTTTTGTTTAGTACTACTCTAAATCTATTGATTAACATCCAGCAACCGAGAATTTTTAAAGCGTTCCATCCACTTTTCTAAATAGACTTGATTAGCTTGTTGTTCAGATGGGTCTTGGCTATCTAAAGGATAAGGCATCAATCCCCAAATCGCTGCCGTAGTTACACAGAACATCGATTTTTGGAAACTTATACAAATTTGCACTAGCAAATCATCTTCACCTCGGAGGCTGCGACGATACACTTCATGCAAATAGTCTGGCAGATAATGCCGCATATCCTGCATTAATAAGGTGGGAGGAATACCTGCACTTCCAACGGGTAAAGGATCGGCATATAATGCACCATATTGAAAGCGAGCTTGATCGGGGGGAATTTGATATGCTTGGGCGTTGTATGTAACTGTGCCAGAAAAAGGAGTTCCCCGGAAGAAAACTGCTTCTACGTAAGGGATTGCTGTATCTGCTAAGAAGGTTAAACCAGCTTTTTTGGGAAGGATTTCATAGACTTTGTTATCAATTTTCACCTCGTAAGTAATTGGCTTGGTTGCACTTTCTACTAACCCTACTTTAATATGTTCTACAACTTCGGGAATTGTTTTGATTTCCCCTTGATCATAGCGGTCTGATAAGCTCAAGAATATATCAGCCATCACGCGCCAAAACTGACCTAAGCCACTGTAGTATGCAGAAGCACGCAACTGTTCAATTAAGAAGTCAGGAAATAGTTGATGCATTCCCTTCATTAAGAGATTGTTTTTAAATTTGGCTGCAATTACAGCTTGCGCTGTTTGTTGAAATTCTTTTGTATCCAAATATGTATCTAGCCCACCGCCACCGTGCCACATCATGGACTTCATGCAATACTCGGCATATTCAAAATTAATTCTGTCATGCCACCAGTGACGGAGTAATTTCTGCCAAGAAAATTCTCCATTAAAGTATTTAAAAAAGGGAAAAAATACTAAAAATTGTTTCTCAGCAATGTAGATAAGATTGTTTGAATAAGCATCTAAAACTACACCATAGCTTTTAAGAATGCCAACTACCTCTAGAACATTCTCTGGATTATCAGCAAGTAGTGCTTCTCCTGTTTGCAAGCGTTTAATATAGTCCGCTAAAGGATTGTTATAAGGCTTGTTTTTAAAAGTTACCATTACTATTGCTCCAAAAAGGTAAAAATAAAGTTACGGGATAGGAAATCGCAGATTTGCTTGTAGTAGCGTCTATTAGCCACTACAAACTTAATCCCTGCCTTTTAACTTTTGCCTTTTACTTTGTCTAAGGAAACTGTAGCCACTAAGCTTTGGGTGTTTACCATTGCTGTGATTGTGGGTTCAGTCCAGCGTACTAACCAAGCAGGTTGGATACCAAAAATTACAATCACAACAGCTAAAACTATAGATGGCAGGCGATCGCTCCAATACACACGCGGTAAGTTGACAACTTGTGCAGATAAGCGCCCAAAAAAGGCCTTATTAACGAGGATTAAGAAGTAAACAGCAGTTAAACCTGTACCAATCATGCATAATAAGGTTTGGATTGGAAAAACTGCGAAACTGCTCCGAAAAATTACAAATTCGGAAATAAACCCTACCATTCCCGGTATACCTGCACTAGCCATAACTCCCAAAACCATCAGACTACCGATGACAGGCATACCCCGTTCTGGATTCAGCAGTCCCCGGATGACATCTAAATCGCGGCTACCAGCTTTTTTATACACAACTCCCACTAGCAGAAACAGCAGTGCGGAAATCAAGCCATGGCTCACCATTTGCATGACAGTACCTAAAATGCTTAACGGTGTGGCTGCTGCTGCGGCTAAAAGTATGTAGCCCATGTGTCCAATGGAACTGTAGGCTACCATTTTTTTCATATCTTTTTGGGCGATCGCGCAGGATGCACCATAAAGTACGCTCACTACTGCCCAAGTCGCCAATCCAGGAGCCAGATAATTCCAAGCTTCTGGCAACAAATTCATGCCAAACCGCAATAAGCCATAAGTTCCCAATTTCAACAATACCCCAGCCAATAGCACTGAAATAGGTGTGGAAGCTTCAACGTGAGCATCTGGCAACCATGTATGGAAGGGAACCAAGGGAATCTTAATGCCAAAACCAACTAAAATTCCTGCTAGCAATAAAAGTTGCGTTGCTAAGGGTAGAGACTTAGCATTCAAGGTTCCTAACGAAAAATTAGAAGCACCACTCAACCAAACTAGTCCGAGGAAACTTGCCAAAATCAGGATTCCTGAAAGAGCAGTATAAATAAGGAATTTAGTAGCCGCATAACCCCGCTTTTCACCACCCCAAATAGCAATTAAAAGATATAAGGGTATTAATTCCAACTCGTAAAACAGGAAGAATAGTAGTAAATCCTGCGCTAGAAAGGCTCCTGTTACACCAGCACTTAACAGTAGTATCAATGAGTAATAAAATCTCGGACGTTGCAAAGATTCATCGCTGCTGTAGATAGCAATGCAAGTTAACAGCCCATTCAAAACTAGCAAAGGCAAGGATAAACCATCTACTCCAAGATTATAGTTCAAGCCTAAGGCATCCACCCAAGGTATGAACTCAGTAAACTGTTGGCTGACTTCCCTAGGATTAAATTGGCTTGCTAAAATGACTGTCCACAAGAAAGCGATACTGGCAAAAACTAAAGCTAACCCACGGGAGAGTTTCCCACTCATACCAGGGGGCCAAAAACCAATAACAGCTGCACCAAACAATGGCACTAAAATCAAAGCACTCAGCATAAACAGAACTAGTTAAAGATATAAATGGGGGAGCAGGGAAAGAATAATTACTAACTCCTAAGCTTTTCACTTAGAACTCAGGACTCATTACCCAGGGCTGTTAAAAAGGCAACTTATCTAGTAGGCCTAATGACCAACTAATGAAAAAACCCAATACGCTGACGACTGCTAGGATTGTCAACATATAACCTTGGGATTGCCCAGAAATGCTGTACTTTAAACTTTGCCCACTAAGAATTGCCGCAAACCCAACCAAATTCACTAGACCGTCAATCAGATAGCGATCGCTCCATGCAGAAATTTTAGAAAGTAGCGCTACTGCACTTACCACAGTCACTTTATAAACTTGGTCAATGTAGAAATCATAACCCAATAAGTCCTGCATGAATCTCCATGCCAGAATTCTAGACCTCGACCATGCTTTTTGCAGATACATGGTAGAGCCTATACCGACGCCCACTAGCGTAGAAACCAGTAATATTGCTACTACGTACCAATTAATACTTTCCCAATCAGGGAGTAAGTACCATTGTTGTAGCATCAAAGGTAATAACAGCGTCATGATGGTCAAAGTCACCATTGGAAATGCCATCTGCCAACCTACTTCTGGGGCACGTCTAGTCTTCTGTTGCGGTGTATCCCAAAATATATATCTGAATACCCGCGTTAAATTTAAAGCTGTCAAACCATTGACTATCACTAATACGCCAATCACCCAAGGACTAATATTAACAAAGCCGTCAGCCCAGGACAGCATTGCCCAAAAGCTTCCTAATGGCAGCAGTGTTACCATCCCCGCAGAACCAACAACAAAGGCAGTGGTAGTGGCTGGCATCCGCGACCACAGACCACCCATTTCTGTGAGGTTTTGAGTGTGGGTTGTATAGATTATGGAACCAGAACTCATGAATAATAGAGCTTTAGCGATCGCATGAGTTAACAGCAGCATCAAGGCTACACCCCCTTGCTGCAACCCCATCGCCAAAAATACTAACCCCATATATGCACTGGTGGAATGAGATAGTGCCCGCTTAATATCAATTTGACCTAAGGACACTAAAGTTGCACCAATTGCTGTCACCGTGCCCATGATTACCAAGGCATTGAGCGCCACTGGGGACAGAACCAACAAAGGTTGTATTTTATATAGAACATAAGCACCACCAGCCACCACCAGTGAGTTCCGTAATACTGAAGCCGGGTTCGGCCCTTCCATCGCTTCATCTAACCACAGATGCAGAGGAAATTGGGCACATTTACCCGCAGGCCCAGCAATCAATGCCAATCCTAGTAAAGTCGAAGTGACTGAATCTAAGTTAGCTGTTTGCGCCCACTCATATAAATCGGAAAAGTTCAAACTACCCGCTAAGTTAGAAAGCGCCACTACACCCATCAGCAGCAACAAGTCTCCTACCCGCTTCGTCCAAAATGCATCCCGTGCTGCTGTCACTACTAGGGGCTGTGCATACCAGAATCCTACTAACAAGTAAGTCGAAAGCGTCAGGACTTCCAAAAGGGCATAGCTGAGAAACAAAGAGTCACTCATGGCTAAACCACTCAGTGCCGCTTCAAAAAATCCGATCAGTGCAAAAAAGCGCGCCAACGCCCAGTCTTTTTCCATATAACCTAGGGCGTAGATTTGCGCTAATATACTTAGCCCTGTAATTAAAACCGTTGCCCCAATACTGACTGACGAGATTTCTAATCCAAATGATAAATCTAAATCCGCTACTTTGAACCAGTTAATTAATATAATTTCTGGCTCTTTATCCCAGATATATTGAAATATCGATAGGCTATGGGCAAAAGCGACAATAGTCGTTAACAAGTTAAAATATGCCGCAGGTCTTGGCCCTGTTTGCCGAATAATGCCCATTGCCCACGGCAAAGTTAAAATAGCACCTATTAAACCATACAAAGGTACCAACCAACTTGTTATGTAGAGAAAATGATTCATTTAAATTTCCTTTGACGACTCAGGATGCAATGTTTTGTTTTAAATGAGCTTATACAAAATATAATTTCTATATTTAGCTTGACATTACATAATTATAAAAACTGTTATGTCAAAATAAAAATATTTAATTCTTGGAGTATATTTTACTTATAGCATTGGAATTCCTACTTCTACATCGTCAATTTATATCGATCATTATAAAAACTTATATACCTTTTAGTTTATACCTACATAGATAATACAAACCAATAAAAGGCAGTTACAGCAAAATCTTCCGGCTCCGGTCACTCCTGATTAAGCGGGATTTTAGAGCTTATTAACCTGAGTTAAACCAATGTAATTAAAAAATTATAAAGCTGAATTGGCTACTCTAGCAATCCGTGAAATTTCATTAGCCAAATGCCAATATTAATTTGTGTTAAGTTTTCTTAAACACTTTTATTATAAACTATTATAGTAATTTATATTGCCAGGGACGCCAAGCTTTCTTATGCTTAATTTAGAAGTATTTTCTTAGCTCAAGATGAGCTTCCCCGTCAAAAATTTCAAACCTCAGTACTGATTGGATTAATTTTGTAGGAGTTCTGCGATGCCAATTGCAGTTGGAATGATTGAGACTAAAGGCTTTCCAGCAGTTGTAGAAGCTGCTGATGCGATGGTGAAAGCTGCTCGTGTAACATTAGTGGGATATGAAAAAATCGGTAGTGCGCGAGTTACCGTGATTGTGCGGGGAGATGTATCAGAAGTGCAAGCCTCAGTTGCGGCTGGGGTGGAAGCAGCCAGAAGAGTAAATGGTGGTGAAGTGTTATCCACCCACATCATTGCTCGTCCTCATGAAAACTTAGAATATGTCTTGCCGATTCGTTACACCGAAGCCGTAGAACAGTTCCGCACTTAAAAATCGGTTCAACAAAGTCATTAACGGGGTTGCCTTCTTGAGTACTTCTGTTGTCTAGAACTAAAAACTTTAATTAAGGGTTAGAACTAATGTCGATCGCAGTGGGAATGGTAGAAACGCTTGGCTTTCCAGCAGTAGTGGAAGCAGCAGATGCAATGGTGAAAGCAGCTCGCGTCACCTTGGTAGGTTATGAAAAGATCGGGAGTGGTCGGGTTACAGTAATCGTTAGAGGAGACGTTTCAGAAGTACAAGCTTCTGTAGCGGCGGGAGTTGAATCAGTGAAGCGAGTTAACGGCGGACAAGTCCTGTCTACCCACATTATTGCTCGTCCTCATGAGAACTTAGAATACGTCCTGCCAATTCGTTATACCGAAGACGTAGAGCAGTTCCGTGAAAATGTGAACGCTATTCGTCCTTTCGGCAGAAGACCGTAATTTGTAATGCAAATTGCCAAAGTTCGTGGCACAGTAGTTAGCACGCAAAAAGATCCAAGTCTTAGAGGTGTGAAACTACTGTTGTTGCAATTAGTAGATGAAGAAGGAAACCTCCTGCCAAAATACGAGGTAGCAGCGGATAATGTTGGTGCAGGAGTAGATGAGTGGGTACTTGTCAGCCGTGGCAGTGCCGCTCGTCAAGTTTTGGGAAATGAACAGCGTCCGTTAGATGCAGCAGTAGTGGCGATAATTGATACTATTCATGTTGAAGATCGTCTCATTTACAGCAAAAAAGACCAATATAGATAGTCATTAGTTATTAGGCATTGGTCATTAGTCACTAGTTTGAGACAAGTGGCAACAAATGACCAATGACAAATGACAAAAAGCTTAATTTAGGAGGAATCTCGCAATGGCAGTCAGCAACACGGTGGCTCCCCCAACCCCGTGGTCTAGGAACTTAGCTGAGCCAAAAATCCATGAAAGCACATTTGTACATTCGTTTTCCAAGGTTATTGGAGACGTGCGTATAGGTGCCAATGTAATCGTTGCTCCGGGAACTTCGATTAGAGCAGATGAAGGTACACCGTTTTTCATTGGTGAAAACACTAATATTCAAGATGGTGTAGTAATTCATGGATTGGAGCAAGGTCGAGTAATTGGTGATGACCAAGAGCAATACTCGGTATGGATTGGTAAAAATGCTTCCATCACCCACATGGCCCTAATTCATGGGCCAGCTTATGTTGGGGATAATTCTTTTATTGGCTTTCGCTCTACGGTATTTAATGCCAGAGTGGGTGCAGGTTGCATTGTAATGATGCACGCTTTGATTCAAGATGTAGAAATTCCCCCTGGTAAGTATGTACCTTCGGGAGCGATCATTACTAATCAACAGCAAGCTGACCGCTTACCAGATGTACAAGCGCAGGATCAGGAATTTACCCATCATGTGGTGGGAATTAATCAGGCACTGCGAACGGGTTACCTCTGTGTTGCTGATAGTAAATGTATTACATCCATTCGGGATGGATTAAAGAAATCTTCTACAAGTAATGGCATTACTGTTTTAGAGCTAGAAAGGAGTAGTGAAGTGTCGAGCAAGAGCTTGGGTGCACAAACAATAGAGCAGGTGCGCTATCTGTTAGAGCAAGGGTATAAAATTGGTACGGAACACGTAGACCAAAGGCGGTTCCGCACTGGTTCTTGGACTAGCTGCAAGCCGCTAGAAGCTAGATCAGTCGGCGAAGCAGTTGCAGCTTTAGAAGATTGTCTAGCAGAGCATAGTGGAGAATATGTCCGCCTGTTTGGCATTGACAAAGGTAGACGGCGCGTGTTAGAAACCATCATTCAACGTCCAGATGGCACAGCGCAAGCATCTGCTAGCTTTAGGGCACCTGCTGCTCAGTCGAATGGCAGCTACAAAGCTAATAGTAATAGTAATGGTAATGGTAACGGTTATGGCAGTGGGCAACTCAGTGCTGAAACCGTAGAACAGATTCGTCAACTATTGGCAGGCGGTTATAAAATCGGTACAGAACACGTAGATGAGCGGAGATTCCGTACAGGTTCCTGGCAAAGTTGTGAGCCAATTAATACTAGTTCTACAAATGAAGTAATTGCAGCTCTTGAAGACTGTATTAACAACCATCAAGGCGAGTATGTACGGTTAATTGGGATTGATACCAAAGCTAAACGTCGGGTATTGGAAAGCATTATCCAACGACCTAATGGCCCAGTGAACACATCTACATCTGGCAGCCAGAAATCATTCGCTAGTGCCAGTGCGCCAACAGCAACTGCACAAACAAAACAAACAAATAGTACCCGCTTGAGTGGCGAAGTAGTAGAACAACTACGGCAACTATTAGCTAATGGTTACAAAATTAGCGTTGAGCACGTAGACCAAAGACGGTTCCGCACTGGTTCTTGGACTAGCAGTGGCCCCATCCAGGCGAATTCTGAAAGAGAAGCGATCGCCACATTAGAAGCGCACCTTGCTGAATATCAAGGAGAATATGTGCGCTTAATCGGGATTGATCCCAAAGCCAAGCGTCGGGTATTGGAAACAATTATTCAACGCCCATAGCAGTACTAAGTCAAGAGTGCTGAGTGCTGAGGAGCCAGTGCGTTGGACGGCGAGCCGTTCTTGTTGCAAGTGGCGTTGCTGAGTATCAAGTTGACTTTCGACTCAGAACAATGACATTTAGACTTGTTTCAATTTTGAAACTGTAATCTAAAATGAAATTTACTCAGCACTTCATTACTACTCTAATTTTCTGGCTTCCGAGGTTACAATTTTCATGTCTGTGCCGCCACTGCGCCTCAGCAATAACTTTGATTCTTATATTAGTGGCGAGGTGACTATTCATCCGAGTGCGGTACTCGCACCAGGGGTGATACTCCAAGCGGCTTTAAACGGCAAGATCATCATTGGCCCGGGGGTTTGTATTGGCATGGGGTCGATTCTCCAAGTTAATGAAGGAACCCTAGAAGTAGAAGCAGGAGCAAACTTGGGAGCCGGTTTTCTCATGATTGGTCAAGGTAGAATAGGAACGAATGCTTGTGTTGGTTCAGCAACAACAGTCTTTTATTGTTCGGTTGCATCTGGGCAAGTAGTTCCACCTGGTTCAATTTTGGGAGACACTAGTCGGCGTATTGGTGCTACAGAACCGGAACCAACAACTAATGCTTCTACAGGTACGCAGGCGGCGAAGGAAGGAAAGAATTTGATCGGCAGACAAAGAAACAACGGGGTAAATAGAGATGAAAACAAGACTATTTCCTCAACTAATCTCTCTGCTGGAGTTTTCTTACAGTTCCCACACAAACCTAATTCCCAACCTCAGCCTGCTACTAATCCGACAGATGAATCTCCTCCTGTTGCAGAAAAGTCCGATTTGGGTAGTTCCAACGTAGAGGAAGCCGCAAAAGTGCCAAAAGAACTGAGCCAGGACTCACAATCCAGCCAAAATGCCACCGAATCACCCAATAGTTTTGGTACTCAAATTTATGGTACAGGGAGCATCCAAAGGCTGTTAGTCACCTTGTTTCCCCATCGGCAGTCTCTAAATGAACCAATCTCTGACGATCAGTCTGAATAAGTGTTAATTGTAAGTTGTCAGTTTCGTGAGTATCCTGGAGACTCCACATGGAAACATTTAATCAACGGGCTATTAGCACTGTTCAGGCTTCCCAACGTCGAGATAGCCTCAAGGACACTGCTTTGGGTTTAGTATCTACCCTCAGTTTTCCGGCAATAGTTGGCACAGCGGATATGATGCTGAAGTCGGCAGGGGTTCATTTAGTTGGCTATGAAAAAATTGGTGGCGGTCATTGTACTGCAATTGTTCGGGGTGGTATTGCGGATGTACGTCTTGCTGTAGAAGCTGGTGTGCAAACTGCTGAACAGTTTGGTCAGTTGGTGTCTAGCTTAGTGATTCCCCGTCCTTATCCCAATTTGGAGGTAGTGCTGCCTATTACTAATCGTCTCAGCAAACTGATGGAAGAAGGAAATTATAGCCGTTTGAGTAACCAAGCAGTTGGTTTGGTCGAAACGCGGGGATTTCCGGCGATGGTAGGAGCATGTGATGCCATGCTCAAGGCTGCTGATGTCCATTTGGCAGCATATGAAAAAATTGGTGCGGGTTTGTGTACAGCCATTATTCGTGGCTCAGTGGCAAATGTTGCGGTAGCAGTAGAAGCTGGAATGTTTGAGGCAGAACGCATTGGGGATCTGAACGCAGTTATGGTGATTCCTCGACCACTCGATGAATTAGAGCAAACATTGCCATTAGCAAGTTGCTGGATAGAAGAACGTCAACCATTAAACTTGCCAATTAATATCAAGGAGCAAGTTGCGGAAATAGAGATGCTTCAGTTGCCAGATTTAGCTCAGTTACCCGTCAAAATATTAGAAGTAGAAGAATGATGAATGGTGAATTATGAATTAGGAATGATAAATTGTGAGTAACTCTCATTCAGGATTCAGTATTCAGCATTCATCTTGAGTTGGAAGGCATCTTACGCTTTGCTTGTTGTTCTGATAATAACTTCTCCGCTCTATAAGTAAAATATCTTTATTTTAATAGCGTTGATAGAGTTTTATTGATACATAAAACTCCAATTTTTTGTGTTTTTTAATATAATTAATAGAGATTTATCTATGTATAGAACTCAAAATTTTTGTAGTATTAATGCTTCATCAATTGCAAGTATTCAGTGATACTAGATTTATATCCATAGAGTCACTATTAGAGGAGAATCTCCCTTGAACCAAGCAACACTACACCAGTTGAAGGTGTTCGAGGCGGCTGCACGGCACAGTAGTTTTACTCGGGCAGCTGAGGAATTGTTTCTCACCCAACCTACCGTTTCCATGCAGATTAAGCAACTGACAAAATCGGTCGGTTTGCCTTTATTTGAACAGGTGGGTAAGCGCCTATATTTGACAGAGGCGGGACGAGAATTATTTGCCACTTGTCGGCAAATTTTTGAAACTATAGCCCAATTTGAAATGAAAGTGGCAGATTTAAAAGGGCTAAAACAGGGGCAATTACGCTTGGCAGTGATTACAACAGCAAAATATTTTGTACCGCGTTTGTTAGGGCCATTTTGCCAACTTTATCCTGGAATAGATATCTCGCTACAAGTCACAAACCACGAACGCATCTTGGAAAGAATGATCAATAATATGGATGACTTGTACATTATGAGCCAAGTTCCAGAAAATATTGATGTGAATTGCCAACCTTTTTTAGATAATCCTTTGGTTGTCTTTGCTCCTGTTAATCATCCACTGACGAAAGAGAAAAATATCCCTATTGAACGCCTTGCCCAAGAACCTTTTATTATGCGGGAACCAGGTTCGGGAACCCGCCGTGCAGTCCAAAGCCTCTTCGAGGAACATGAAGTAAAAGCCAACGTTAAGCTGGAATTAGGGAGTAATGAGGCGATTAAACAAGCGATCGCAGGTGGATTAGGAATTTCTGTTTTATCTCGCCATACCTTAATACAAGACACATCAGAGTTAAGCATTCTGGATGTTCAACACTTTCCGATTAAGCGAACTTGGTATATGGTTTACCCTTCTGGTAAACAGCTATCTATTGTTGCTCGCACCTATTATGATTACCTTATAGATGCAGCAAAGAATTTTATAGAGCAAAACACTTCTTTTGCTTGGGGTACATTTGAGCAAGGTCAAGAATGAAGAAGGGGCTGGGGAAAGGTAGATTATGATTCAGTATTGATCAGCGGTTAATGTGGTTAATTATTCCTAGTTCTGTGCAGAATTTCCAACTTTTGAATTCAAATCTATATAATGTCTTGACGGCTAGACTTCTAACCATTAACAATTAACCAGCAGAACCATTAAAAATGGGGGAGAACTGGCAATGGTTAACCCGGAAACACCATCTTTACGCACAACAGTACAAAGCCAGATTGTAGCTGTGACAGTGTATAGTGACAAAGCTCTGGTGATAAGACGGGGAAGTGTTTCCTTAACAGGACAAGAACAGGAATTAGCCATCACCTCATTGCCAGTAACTCTAGAAACTGATTCCGTGAGAGTAAGTGGTACAGGTACGGTAGGGGTGCGCTTACTGGGAGTGAGCAGCGATCGCATCTACACTACTGAACCAGTTGCAGAACGTGTGGCACAATTGACGAGGCAGATCCGACAGCTAGAAGCAGAAAAACGCCACCTGCAAGCGCAAATAGACGCTTTGGCATTGCAGTCTAATTTTATCGAAGGCTTACGCGAAAAAACAGAAGAACCTTTTTCTCAGAGTTTGGCACGAAAAAATCTCAGTCTGAGCGAAACTTTAGATTTTCTCAACTTTTTAGGCAGCCAGTATAGTGAATATGCGATCGCTTCAGGAGAGTGCAAAAGCCAACAACAAGAATTAGAAAAGCAGTTACAAGTACTTCGCGCCTCATTGGACAAAATCCAAACACTTCATCCCAAAGAAAGTTTGAGCTTAATTGTGACAGTTGAAGTTGCTGGTGCAGGCGACTTTGAACTAGAGCTTTCCTATGTGGTGAATCAAGCGAGTTGGATTCCGCTTTATGACTTACGCTTTAGCAATACGAGCGATATTGTACATCTGAACTACCTAGCAGAAGTTACTCAAAGCACTGGTGAAGATTGGCTAGGTGTAGCTCTCACTCTTTCTACAGCTAAACCAGGATTAGGTACACTTCCACCCAAACTTGAACCCTGGTATATCAGTACCCCACGTCCAGCACCAGAATTCATGAGCCGAAGAGTCACACAATTACCAGCCATTTCCCCACCGATGGCTATAGCGGCTCAGTCTGCTCCTGCTGGTGCTGTAAATGAGCAAGAACAAGATGACTTTGCACAAAACAGTGCGATCGCCGCTGAAACTGTTGTTGCAGAAGTAACCAAAGAAGGAAGTGTAGTCAGCTTTAAACTCAACGGTGGTGGAAACATTCCTAGTGATGGCACACCACATAAAACTACGATTTTTAACGATGACTATCCTAGTAGTTTCGATT
Organism: Mojavia pulchra JT2-VF2; assembly: GCA_019359325.1. Taxonomy (GTDB): domain Bacteria; phylum Cyanobacteriota; class Cyanobacteriia; order Cyanobacteriales; family Nostocaceae; genus Mojavia; species Mojavia pulchra. The sequence goes on from JAHHHN010000002.1 coordinate 419,686, forward strand.
ACGTAGCCATGCCACGCTTGGTCAGCTTTGCTTATTTGCAAGCCAAAGTACAAAATAGACTAGATGGTGCAACTTTATTAACAGGTAAAGCGAATATTTTCCGCGATGGTGTTTTTATCGGTACAACTCAGTTAGAGAATATTGCACCAGGGCAAGAATTCAAAATTAACTTAGGAATTGATGAAAGTTTAAAAATTGAGCGTGACTTAATTGAACGCCAAGTAGACAAAAAATTAATTGGCAACCAGCGCCGCATCATTTATAGTTATCGATTAAGAATTACTAACTTACTCAACCAAGAAACTCATCTAGAATTAACTGAGCAATTGCCAGTTAGCCGCAACGAACATATTAAAGTGCGCCTCACCCGTTGCAACCCACAAATTCAACTTGGTGAAATGGGAATTTTAAAATGGAATTTAACTATTCCAGCCCAAGAAACACAAGAATTATATTATCAGTTCGTTGTCGAGCATCCACCCGAATTAACCATTATTGGGTTAGATATTTAGACAAGATGTAAGGAGTTTGTTTATGTAGCCTCAGATTGTACTGTATTGTTGCATCACTGGATAGTTGATATTTATTCTCAATATAAGTTGAACAGCCTTTAATGGAAGCTGACATAAGTTGCTATCTAATAGCAGCCTGGGTATTTCATCTCTACTCTAAAAGCTTATTTTTATCTGAATAAATTAATTAAAAAAATCTTAGTAAACCTTTAAAAAACTGCCTTTTATTAACAGCATTTGCGTTTTATGTCTACTATTGACTCTTAACTTTGTCTTACTCAGCTTTTAAAAGAACGCTCATACGATTCTAAGACTCATTAATACTGCTGAATGTGTCTGACGTATGAACTTCTCACGACGTAACTTCTTCAAATTAGCTGGTGCAAGTGCCATTGGTGCTACGATGTTTTCTCCTCTAGAAGCCTTATATGCAAGACGTGCTAGTGGCCAAGTTGTAGGATTAACTGGTGGTTACGGCCCCTTAGCACCAAAGATGCCAGAAAATGCCGATGAACTTGTTGGTTTGGTTCGTGGTGGAATTAACTTGGGGACTACTCCCCTGCTAGAACTTCCCCCCGGTTTTAACTACACTGCAATATCAATTACTGGACAATCTATGGATGATGGGACGATAGTGCGAGGTGGTCATGATGGTATGGCTGCTTTTGTTGGCCCTAACAACACTACAATTCTGGTGCGAAATCACGAGCTAAACCCTAGTTCTGATGGGCTTAATGTGTTCCCGCGATATGACCAGATTGCAGGAGGTACAACGACGATAGTTGTTGGCCCTAACCGTCGGGTGAGAAAGCAATTTGTTTCTCTAGCAGGGACTATTCGTAACTGTGCTGGAGGGCCAACTCCTTGGGATTCCTGGATTAGCTGTGAAGAAAATCTGACTATTCCTGCCCCTAACAATACAGCCACCAAGAAGCATGGCTATAACTTTGAGGTTCCGGCAACAGCCGACATTCAGGTTGCTGATCCAGTTCCCCTTGTGGCAATGGGTCGGTTTAACCATGAAGCTGTCGCAGTTGATCCAGAAAGCGGATGGATCTATCAAACTGAAGATGACGGCAATAGCTGCTTCTATCGCTTCCGTCCTGATGTCCGTCCTACTAAATATGGCGACCTTCAGACTCGTGGTGATGGAGTGCTTGAGGCCCTTGTTATTAAAGGAATGTTTAAAGTTGATACCGGCACGAATTTTCTTCAATATAAAAACCAACCATTGGAAGTTGAGTGGGTGAAAATTGATAATGTTGATCCCCCTACTAATCTTCTTGCCACTTCTGTGCGGGTTCAGGGGCAAAATAAGGGTGCAGCTATCTTCAGGCGGGGTGAAGGTGCTTGGTATGGCAATGGCGGTTTGATCTACTTTACCTGTACCAGTGGTGGCAATGCAGGGCAAGGGCAGGTTTTTGCTTATAAACCTAACAATAATGACCCCAACAGTGGTACTATCACCCTGGTTGTAGAGTCTCCCGCTGAGAATGTACTGAATTTCCCCGATAACATTACTGTGGCTCCTTTTGGAGATCTCTTCTTGTGCGAAGACGGTAGCAATACTGAATTTGTGATCGGCGTTACCCCGGAAGGTGATCTGTATCGGTTTGCCGCAAATGCTATCAACGGCAGTGAATTTGCTGGTGCTTGCTTCTCTCCTGATGGACGCACAATGTTTGTCAATATCCAAAGTCCTGGAATTACCTGTGCGATTTGGGGCCCTTGGAACAAAACCAAAAAACGCTCATAAGGTTAATTACAACTGAGTGATAATATTGCCAAAATTTGATTAAAAAACCACAGATACATACAGATATTTATCGATGTTCATCGGTATTTATCTGTGGTTAAATCAATCGGACTTTTTGCAATCATCTTTGCACTTTATATGCTTATTTAAATGAGAAATGTATATTATTCTCTTATTTATTGGCAAGCCTATAAGCTCAATACCAAAATTTCTCCTCACTGCTACGCTAAACTTATAGCACTGAGACACTTGCTGCCATGTCTGTCGCCCAAGATTTAGCAACCCCAGAAGATGTTATATTTCCCCCAGGGGATTTATATAGTGACGAACCGCCTTTGGAAAGTGACTTACATCGTCTACAAATGACGTTGCTCATCCAATGTCTTGAGTGGTTATGGCAGAACCGTAATGACTTCTATGCGTCCGGCAATATTACAATTTACTACAGTCCACGCCAACGCAAGTCAGAAGATTTCCGGGGGCCAGATTTTTTTGTAGTGTTGGGAACTGAACGCAAACCCCGTAAAAGTTGGGTTGTCTGGCAAGAAGATGGCAACTATCCCAACGTAATTGTAGAACTGCTATCAAGTTCTACAACAGCAACTGACAAAGGTTTGAAAAAGCAAATTTATCAAGATACCTTTCGCACGCCAGAATACTTCTGGTTTGACCCTAATAATTTAGAATTTGCTGGGTTTGTCTTGGTGGCTGGTAAGTTTCAACCAATAGAAGCTAATCCCCAAGGCTGGTTGTGGAGCCAGCAACTAGAGTTATATTTGGGAGTTTATCAAGAAAAGTTACGTTTTTTTACTTTTGAAGGAGAACTAGTTCCAACACCGCAAGAAGTTGCACAACAAGAAAAGCAACGCGCTGAACAAGAAAAGCAACGCAGCGATCGCTTGGCAGCAAAACTGCGAGAATTAGGAATTGATCCTGATACTATTGTGTGATGTTACTGTATTGTTCTCTAACGTAAAACTAAGTCAGTAATTAATGGAGCATGATCAGAATTAGCATTTGCTCCTGTGTCAACTCTAGCAACACGAAACTCCTTACTGACTAAGCAGTGATCAATCGGGATATTCATCAGTGGAATTAGCCAGCTTGGTAAATGTACGTGAGTGGCTGGTCGTGGCCAGCTAGGTAAGATACCAAAACCTAAGCGAGTATTATGCAATTTTGTTTTGTTAATAAATCTACGGTAATAAGGCGACCAGGGTGTTAAGTTAAAATCTCCCATTAATATCAATGGTTGATTAAGTTCTTGAATATAATTACTCAATGCCGCTACCTGGAGATTACGTCTGTGGAAATTCTTACGTGTCACAGGTACTAGGGGATGAGTTCCAATTAACTTAATAGGCTTTTTATCTACTTCTAAGGTTGCTATAAGATTATGACCTCCTTTGCTGTTAAAGTTATCTGCTTTCGCATCTTTAATCGGTAAGCGGCTAAGAATAGCAAGACCACCACCAGGGCTTCTGAAAGTATAAGGCAAAGTATCTTTTAACCCAGCTTTTAAACTTTCAACTGCACCTTGATCAACTTCCAGAAACAAAGCTACGTCAGGGTCACTATTTTGCACTACATTAATAACTTGGTTGTGATTATTATTTTGAATATTAATATTAAAAGATATAAGTCGAATTTGTTTAGTTGCATTAGCATTAATAGTTACTTGTTGTGAATGAGGTAGATACCAAGGAATCACCTCAATCAAATTCAGCCCAACAATCAATAAAGCTGCAAGAACTATTATTTTACTTTTGAAATGACGTGTTCTCCAAAGAAAAATTAAAATACTACTAACTATTAGCGATAGAATAAAATAATGGACTCGGAAATGAGTTATGAGTTCTAATGGCCAAAACCAAGCAATGTAACTACCTAAAGATAATATTCCTAAAATTAACAGTGTGGCGATCGCTACAATTAAAAGTATTCTTTGATTCATAGATTAATAGATTTCATCAAACTTGGGCTTATGAATTAACATCAATTACAATTAGCCGTTTTTCGGAAGCTGGTGTAAAGTTGTCAGCTAAATTATGCAAATGTTGAGAAGTTATTACCTCAACAACTTAAAACCAATCGGAAACCTTTCAACAATACTGTAATTATCAAGCTTGTAGTTTCATTTACTCCCGCACTGAACAACAGCAGCGATTTAAAAGGTGGGAGAGGCCAGGGCAAACGCATCTAAATTTTGGCAAAGTGTTACGGATAAACTGGCAGACGGGTGAGGAGAGGAATTGTGCTTGGCGGCTTGCGGTGAGACGATGACGCTTTGAACTGATTGAAACGGCCAACATCTGGAGCATTCGCTGTGTGCGATCGCTAAAAATGATATTCTCATTCTCAAAGTAAAACATAGCCAGAGCCTATTCAGTTCAAGCCCAAAATCGCCATAGAGCGACCACTTTGCACAGATGTCCGATACACGAATAGACCGCACGAAGCGACATAAGTTAATAGATATTTTGACGATCGCCATCATATAAAACAGAGGAATTTGGGCATGGTCGTCATGAAACCCGCCATTATCTGATGTTATCTGATATTCAAAGGAGACTTTACCTGGATTCAGTCTGGACAAAATCAAATAGCGTTAGCATGGTAGAGTCTGTTCGGCAAGGAAATGGTGAAACAACAGTTGAAACTCGTTATTTTATCAGCAGCCTTAAGGAGAATGCTGATTAGTTCGCCCGCTCAGTCCGCAGCCATTGGGGAATTGAGAATTCACTACATTGGGTATTGGATGTAGCATTAAACGAAGATAACTGTCGTATTAGAAAAGATAATGCACCATAAAATTTTGCAGTTTTGCGCCACATCGCAGTTAGTCTGTTAGGTAAAGAAAAACGTGTGAAGGTAGGAGTGAAAAATAAACAATTTCTAGCTGCGATGGATAATCAGTATTTAGCAACGCCCTGGTCTACTATCTAGTTATCAAACTCAATTTCAAATTTTTCGCAGAATCACTAAAAAATTTTTTCAAAGTTAATTTTCAAAATGATTTTTAACTGCTACAACCAGGTAGAGCGTCCTTTGGCTATAGGATTTCATTCTTTGTCAACTTCAACTCTGTCTTCTGGCTGAAATATGAAGTTTTTAATAATGTAAAATCCCCGCGAAAAATTTAATTTTGGGAACGATATCACAATAGAGGCGAAAAGCAAAACCAATAGCGCGATTTTGTCTAGGTTTTGCCGCAGCTTTTAACTTTGACAAAATTGAAATAAAAAAGGGTATAGACAATGAAGACAATGCGTGAAATTGCATTCATATTCTCGCTAGCTGCACTGTCGAGTGTGTCTTTGTCATCGGCAAATGCTTTAGCTAAAGCTCCTCTGTCTGACTCATTCAAGGTGTCAGAAGTCGTGTCACTCCAGCCAACACCTCAGCGACCAGTATTCCGAAAGCAAGAGCCTGTGCCACATAAAGTAACTGTAGCTCAATCCGTCGCATCCTTTCCTCTGACAGGTTCTTCTACAGAAGAAGAAGTTGGACGTGAGCAGTACATGCAAACGAACATCACTATATCCAATACAGGTCGCATTGATGGTGTTACAGCAACACGAACTACAAGAAAAACGAACGGCTTTGTTGGAGTTGTGGAAGTAATACTTACCGATAAAGACGGTAATATTTTGTTTATTACACCGCAACAAAGATTTGCCGTCGAAGGCCGATTCATACCTGGGCCTAGCAAAAGAACTGATCGGTGGCAGGTAGACATACCGGCAGAAGTATTAAATCAAGTTAGCGGATACGTAATTGCCCAGAGAAATTCAAACGCCCCATCTTTCAATGCAACTGCCGAAAAAATCAGGGATCTCATCAAAATATTCCTCTAAACCAAAACAAAAATCCCAACAATTTCAAAGGAAACTCTGCATAAACCTTAGTAAGGCATATATACACAGGTACGGTATAGGATGTTTAGCACAAAGTGAGTCTCCAGAACCCTAATGTTGAAGTGTAAAACTCAAGCTAACTTTAATGGATTGACCATGAAAATTAACTTTGGAAAGACAATCAAGATTAATTTGGCTTTGACAGCATTTCTATTAGGTTCATCTGCATTTATCATTGCTAATACAGCAAACCCAAGTTATGCCTGATCAAGAGAATGTTTTGGTAAATTTACCAATCTTTTTTCTACTTTAACATCAAACTTCCTCCTATAACTTTATTTAAATTCAGATTTTATAGGTTGGATGTTTGCAGAGTAATCTACCCAATACTGAAAGTTTATTGGGTAGATTACTATCAAATGTTTAAATTTAGAGATTAATGCTATGGATCTTCAGGAAAAACCCATTTTGGCGGTTCTGACATTTTTTTCCGCAGTCGTTCTTCCGCCAACTCCAGCATTTTATCTAAAGAAGTCTCTTCAATAAATTGTGCGGCAGCTTCTCTAAACTCAATATTGGGGCATTTATCCCCTAAAACACAACCGTTAACGCAGGCTTCAGCGCAGTTAATCTTCTGCTCCACAGTGAATTCCTCTCTACTTAGAGCGTTTATTGACCCTCCAGATAAATTTTACCTTGCCACTTGTCATCCTATTAGTTTTAATACCTACCATTTAAATAGAGTCCCTGATGAGCGGACTCCTGCTACGCTAACCATGTATATGCAATGTTTTGCTTGAAAGGGCGCTCATGTCGGAAGTTTTTGCTACTACTGGAACCATCGCCGCGATCGCTACTGCTGTTGTTCCCCAACAGGGTAGCGTTGGCATTGTGCGGGTATCTGGTTCCCAAGCGATTGCGATCGCCCAAACTATTTTTCACGCACCTGGGCGTCAGGCTTGGGAAAGTCACCGCATTCTCTACGGTTACATCCGCCATCCTCAGACGCGAGAACTGGTGGATGAAGCTTTGTTGCTGATTATGCAAGCACCACGTTCTTACACCCGTGAAGATGTGGTGGAATTTCATTGCCATGGGGGAATTATGGCAGTGCAGCAAGTTCTGCAACTATGTTTGGAAAATGGCGCAAGACTCGCACAGCCAGGAGAATTTACCCTCCGCGCCTTTTTGAATGGACGATTGGATTTGACACAAGCCGAAGGTATTGCCGATTTAGTAGGAGCGCGATCGCCCCAAGCTGCCCAAACTGCCTTAGCTGGTTTACAAGGAAAATTAGCTCATCCTATCCGTCAGTTACGCGCTAACTGTTTAGATATTTTGGCAGAAATCGAGGCTCGTATCGATTTTGAGGAAGACTTACCTCCGCTGGATGATAAAGCTATCATATCAGCAATTGAAAACATAGCCGCAGAAGTTACCAAGCTATTGGCAACCAAAGATAAAGGTGAACTACTCCGCACAGGATTAAAAGTGGCAATTGTGGGGCGGCCAAATGTTGGTAAGTCGAGCTTGTTGAACGCTTGGAGCCGGAGCGATCGCGCCATTGTCACTGACTTACCCGGTACAACCCGCGATGTTGTGGAATCCCAGCTAGTTGTCGGCGGTATACCTGTACAGGTGTTAGACACAGCTGGCATTCGAGAAACAGCAGACCAAGTAGAAAAAATTGGTGTAGAGCGATCGCGTCGTGCCGCAAGTGCAGCTGATTTAGTATTGTTGACTATTGATGCTTCAACGGGTTGGACTGATGGCGATCAAGAAATTTATGAACAGGTGCAACATCGCCCGTTGATTTTAGTAATTAACAAAATTGACCTTGTAGAAACCGAATTGATTACGTCTTGCCATTATCCAAACACAATTCACCAAGTTGTCACCACAGCAGCATCTCAAAATCAAGGTATTGACGCTTTAGAAACAGCAATTTTAGAGATAGTTCAAGCTGGAAAAGCCCAAGCTGCTGATATGGATTTAGCGATTAACCAAAGGCAAGCAGCAGCATTAACTCAAGCTAAAATTTCACTAGAGCAAGTGAAAACGACAATTGCCCAGCAGCTACCGCTCGATTTTTGGACAATTGACTTAAGGGGTGCGATTCAGAGTCTTGGAGAAATCACTGGTGAGGAAGTGACAGAATCAGTACTTGACCGGATTTTTAGTAGGTTTTGTATCGGTAAATAATCCATTAGTTAATAATATGGAATACCCTCATATGATGTCCGGCAAATCACCCTGAATATGTCATTGCGAGTGGAACGAAGTGAAACGACGCAATCGCAAAGTTTTTGGGATTGCTTTGCTTCGGTCGCAATCACGGTTATTTAAACGGGCATGATATCACAACTAATCTAATATTTATATGTCTTTTATCGATGAAAGTAATCATGTCAATGTATTGATTGTGGGAGCTAGCCAAGGCATTGGTTTGGGTTTCGTGAAAAGATTGCTGACAGATGACAGAATAGCCAAAATTTATGCAACTTATCGCCAACAAGAATCAGCGGGTGAATTAATAGCTTTAGAAAACAAATATCCTGAGCAATTAATATGTTTGCCGCTGGATATTACTGAAGAGTTGCAGATTTGTGAATGTGTACAGAAAATACGTACCCAAGTTAACAAGCTGCACTTGGTAGTCAACTGTGTAGGAATTTTACATGACGAGACTTTACAACCAGAAAAAAGCTTAAGACAGCTAAATTCAGAAAATTTATTACGCTACTTTCAAATTAACAGTATTGGGGCTGTATTGTTAGCTAAACACTTATTACCTCTATTCAAACATGGAGAACGTAGTGTGTTTGCTAGTATTTCTGCCAAGATTGGTAGTATTGGCGATAACCAACTTGGTGGCTGGTATGGTTATCGTGCTTCTAAAGCTGCACTGAATATGTTTATGCGAACAGCAGCAATTGAGTACAGCAGAAGCAGTCCTAAAACTTTGGTAGTGACGTTACATCCTGGTACAACCGATACACGGCTTTCTCGTCCGTTTCAGGGAAATGTACCAAAAGAAAAGTTATTTTCGATAGAACGCACCGTTACCCAATTGCTGAGTGTCATCGAACAACTTCAGGAAGGCGATAGTGGGCAATTTTTCTCGTGGGATGGGAGTCGGTTGCCTTGGTAGCTGCGTTACGCTGGTGCTAATGAAACCTATATCACTTGTAACCAAAGCGTATGAAGTTTTTTGTTCCAGCAGCTAAGGATGATGTCAAAGCGGAGCAGGTATATAGCGCTATTGCTAATTCTGTCAAAGCACCAGTAACCGAAAACCGGATTTGGAAGTTACGCTGGCGTCACACCGAAATAGATATGGAATGCGAGGTAGGAAAACCTTTACCATCCTATTTTTCAACAGGAAAAGAACTGGTGCTTGCAATCTTTGATTGTGAAAACTTGTATAAAATTTGTACTCTTAGCCGTGGAGGAGTAAAGGGAGAGCCTATCTTGGCTGCAAAAAACTCTCACTCTTCAGCAACGTATTTTTCAGAGAATGTCAACAACTGACTTTGCATTTAAATCGGTAACTCGCCTCATATTGTGGTTAAAAAAAGCGATAGCCTATTTGATAAATGTGTAGTGGTTCATCGTATTAATTATGAGGAGATTGAGGAACAAACGGCGAAGTACGCAAAGTACACGAAGAAAGAGAAAGAAGAAAATAAATTGAATAGTTAGTTTACCTCACAAAATTAATGTGATAGATCAGTAGATTATACCAATTTGAAAAAAGACGACAATTTTGTGATTTCCATAAGGTTACAAAGCGAAAAAAGTATTAATGATTTAGGAGGTCTAGCATTGAGGATTGGAAAGGCAATAACTTATTTATTAGAAGTAGATGCGATCGCCTCAATTAATACTTCTGGATCAACTGGTTTGGAGATATACAATTGAAACCCTGCTTCCAAAGCTTTTTGTTGATTAATCTCCCCGGCATAGGCAGTTAAGGCGATCGCTGGGATGTGTCCTCCTTGTTCTGGTGGCATGGCTCTAATCTGACGTAGCAATGCGTAGCCATCGATTTCTGGCATCCCAATATCAGCTAGTAAAATATCGGGCACTTTTTGATTGAGTGCCTGTAGTGCCTCTCGTGCAGAGGCTACGCAGATAACGGTAGCACCCGCTTCCTCTAAAATGAAAGCGGCTAATTCCAAGTTGTCTACTTCGTCATCCACGGCTAAAACCTGAATTCCCCGCAAAGTCTGCGTGCTTTGTGTCAATGTTTTTGCCTCCGTTGTGGAAGTCGGTGTGAATAGCAGTGGTAATCTGAGTGTAAAGGTAGCTCCCTGTTCTTCTCCAGGGCTTTCAGCTTTAATAGTTCCTCCATGCAGTTCTACAATGTGGCGGGCGATCGCTAGTCCTAACCCTAAACCGCCAAAGGTGCGAGTAATACTACTATCAGCTTGACGGAAGTAATCGAAGACATAAGGTAAAAATTCAGAACTGATACCTTTACCGGTGTCTTTGACTTGAATTTGAGCGTATAAATCAATTGTCTCTAATTCAACTTCAACTTTACCCCCTGTAGGAGTGAATTTCACCGCATTCGAGAGCAAATTCCATAAAACTTGCTGCAAACGAGCCGCATCGCCTAAAACTTTAGCTTCATCCGATGCAAAATTAATTTGAATTTGAATAGCTTTGGCTTCGGCAGCTAAACGTACCGTTTCAATAGCCGCTTCAATAACCGCTTTTAAGTTAACCTGACAAGAATTTAAAGTCAGCTTGCCTTGTAAAATGCGAGAAATATCCAGCAGATCTTCAATCAATTCGGCTTGTAACTTGGCGTTGCGCTCGATGGTTTCTAGGGCTAATGCTGTTTTATCAGTATTAAGTTTGCCGTTTCGCAGCAATTTAGCCCAACCCAAAATCGGATTTAGTGGTGTTCGCAGTTCGTGAGAAAGGACAGCGAGAAATTCATCTTTCGTCCGGTTTGCTGCTTCAGCTGTGGCTCTAGCAAATTGTTCGGCTTCGTAAAGTTGGGCACGGGCGATCGCACCAGCAGCTTGCTGACATAAAGCCAAAATAAACGCTCGCTGATCTTGATTCAGGGAAGAAAATTCACTAAAGCCAAGGGTGATTCCTCCCACTGCTCGACCCTCAACCATCAGAGGTAAGGATATCCAAGTGGTGTAATTATAGCTAGCATAGGTATCTACCAAGTGAGGATAGCGACTGACTCGCTCATCTGTCGATTCTTCCCAAATAGGTTGCCCACTACGTATAGCGTCTGATAGAGGATTTGATGACGCAATTGCAACCCGACGCCATATCTTAACGATATCTGCTTGGAAACCAACAGAGTGGATGATTTCAAATTCGCTGCCATTCTCACACACAACTGCCACTAAAGCAGCGGCGGCATTAAGTACAGCAAGGCTCTGTTCTACAATTACCTCGGCGACTTGAGTGGGTGTCAGCGATTCTGATAGGGCGGCTGTAACCAACTGTAGACGAGCGCTACGATCGGCAGTTTGCTCGGCTTGTTGCCGTGCTAGTCTTGCCTGTTGATAAAGTCGAGCATTAGCGATCGCCATCGCTGCCCGGTCTGCTATATCTTGTAATAACCTTGGATGGTCATTGCTATAAGGATATCCAGGTTGCTCCCGTGAAATGCCCAGTGTGCCAATGATTTGTTCTTGCACTTTCAACGGTACAATCAACAGACTGTAAATGCCAAAGCGATCTAAATAAGGCAAATATTCTTGGTTCACAGAATCCCGAATCTGCTCCTGTGATACAACTGGCAAGAATATCGTCTCACCTGTCTGTGCCACTCGTCCCGCCATCCCATCAGTGATATGACGCGGATGCTCTAGCAGTTCACCAAGAAATTCCCGCACTTCTGGATTGATATGGTAAAACGAAACAGTCTCTAGCCATTGTTTATCTTCAGATAACAAACTTAAAACACATGAATCACCTGTCAAATCGCTAATTAGCCGGGTGATTGTGTCTAACACAGTTTGCAAGTCTAACCTCGCTGCGGCAAAAGTTTGCGATGCCAAAGCTAGAAGCTGTTCTCGTTGCTCGGTTCGTTTGCGCTCATCAATATCTGTTGCTGCTCCTAACCAGCCAACGATACTGCCATTTTCGGCTTTAATCGGAACGATTTTATTTAAGTGCCAGTGATAAACACCATCAAACCTTCTGATTCGGATCTCTATTGAGTAGGCATTGCCGTCTATTAACGCCTCAGTCCACCGCTTAAGAATTAAAGGAAGATCATCAGAATCAAAAGCCTGTTGCCAGCCGTTACCTTGGGTTTGCTCTAGGGTTAGCCCAGTGTAGTCAATCCAACTTTGATTGCAGTAATTAGTAACACCATCGGCATCAGTCATACATACAAGTTGCGGCAAAGATTCTGCCAAAGAGCGATAGCGTTCTTGGCTCAACCGCACAGCTTCCTCGGCTTGTTTGCGCTCGGTAATATCTAGATACGCCCCAATTACACCTCTGACTTTGCCCTCCTCGTCCCAAATCGGAACTGCCCTGCCATAGATATACCGCACTACGCCATCTTCAAAGACAATTTCTGCTTCTTCGCATACCTCTTGTCCAGTTTGTCCGGCTTTTTGCAAGGATAATTCTTGTGGTGGGACTTCTTGACCATTTCGCTGCGTCTTAAACTTGAAGGGATACACGCCATCTTTAGGCGTGGCGGTAGCAACTGAACCAGGCCTTGCCCGGATCAACTCATAGGCAGCCCGGTTCACAGTTACCTGATGGCACTCAGGATCGTGGGCAAGCCAAACAGCAACTGGGGCAACTTCCATGAAAGCTTCTAATTCTTGTGCCCGTGCCCTTGCCTGTGTCTCGCTTGCTTTTAGGGCTGCTTCTGCTCGTTTGCGGACAGTAATATCATGGGAGATGCCTATGACTTGACGAGGTGAGCCGTTCTCGGTACGAGTGAAGATTAAATCCCGGCTCCAAAGCCAGCGCCATTCCCCGTTGCTATGCTGCATCCGATACTCCCGCTCAATGATTTCCCCATCTTCTGCATGATGAAAGCGCTCTATGTGGGCAGCAAGCGTGGCGAAATCGTCTGGATGCATGAGTTGGGCAAATAACTGATTGCCTATTGCTTGCACTTGTGCGGGAGTGTAACCCAGAAGTTCACCTATCTGCCGATTTACGTAGACATTGCGCTGCTCAATCAGATCGTAAATGTATAAAATACCAGGCGTGGCATCAGCAACTTGTTGAATGAAGCGTTGGTTTTGCTGGAGTTGCACCTCGATTTGCTGGCGATCGCGGAGCGCAGCTTGCTGTTCTCCAATATCCTGAAACACCATGACGCAGGTTGCCGGGTGATCGTGCATTGCAGGTAAGATATCAGCATGGACAAGCAGTGAGTAAACGCCTGTCGGTGTGTGCCAGTTAATCTGTGCTTTGTGAATTTTTTCCCCTCTTGCTACCCTGGCTGTCGGCAGTTGATCGGGTGGGATAAATTGTCCTGTAGCATCGGTGCAGTAAAACTCTGCATTATACTCTCTAGCAAAGCGATCGCTAGCAATTTCACCTCCTGCCATTTCATTTGCAGCTTGATTCGAGAAAATGAAGCAAGCTGTCTCTGGTTCAATAAACACTAGGGGGATGGGCAACAGATTCAGTACTGCCTCTAGCCATTGGCGTTGATTTGCTACTTCTTGTGCCTGCTGTTCGAGTAATTGTTCCAATTGCTTGCGGTCATTAATATCGGTGCAAGTACCAAACCACCTTATAATCTTGCCTGTGCGATCGCGTTCGGGAGTAGCACGTGTCAAATGCCACCGATAGGAGCCATCTGCAATTTTCAAACGGCACTCTATCTGGTAATTGTTACCTGTAGTCAGCGTTGCTATCCAGGCATTGATGCATTGCGGTAAATCATCGGGATGAACCAGTGCCTGCCAACCTTTTGCAACTATTTGTTCCAAGTTAATGCCAAAGGCAATAAAAGCTTGCTGATTGAAATACTCCCATTCACCAGTAGCTTTACACGTCCAAACTATTTGGGGAATAACATCAATAATTTGGCGAAACCGTTCTTCAGTTTGATGCTGAACTTCTCCATCTCGCCGATCATCTTCCGCATCCATATTGGGGTTTGGGGCTGCCGCAATTTTACTGTTGCGTTCGCCTAACTCGTTGCCAGCAGAACTCGATTCCAAGCTCCGAGCATAGCGTTCCACCAGCTCAGAACGGGAAATGCCGCGTTGACTCGCCTCCTGCTTCAGAATCTGCCAAGCTGTTTGAGTCAGCGATAGATTAACTGCTTGCTTCGATTCCGATCCCCAATTGTGAGTAAATTTACCACTTCTATCACGCTTCACTCAGGTACTGCCCGTATACCTATATGGCTGAGATTATTAAATCATATAGCTAATTTTTTTAAATCTGACTATTTTCCTTGAATGAATCTACCTTAAGAAGGACTACAAACCCTAAGCGTAACTGAGCAAGAGATGAGGGGGTAGGGGAGCAGGGGAGCAGGGGAAGAGTTATAACTGGAAGCATCTCCCTCAAAGACTCATTCATCTCCCTCAAAGACTCATTCATCTCCCTCAGAGCCTTGTTCATCTCCCTCAAAGACTCATTCATCTCCCTCAAAGACTCATTCATCTCCCTCAAAGACTCATTCATCTCCCTCGAAGGCTCATTCATCTCCCTCAAAGGCTCATTCATCTCCCTCAAAGACTCATTCATCTCCCTCAAAGACTCATTCATCTCCCTCAAAGACTCATTCATCTCCCTCAAAGACTCATTCATCCACCTCAAAGACTCATTCATCTCCCTCAAAGACTCATTCATCTCCCTCAAAGACTCATTCATCTCCCTCAAAGACTCATTAATCAGTCTTAAGACTTACGCATTCGCTACGAAAAACAATGTGACGATGATGGATGAATACTTGCCAAGAATTTTATCTGTCATCTATGGTAATGTATCGCCAGCAGAGGCGATCGCACCCTGCAATATTAAGAGCTAGGTCTTACAGTTTATAACCATAGATTGGTTAAAACTTTCGGATCAAGAAGTAAGATTTTTTTATGAACAATGAGGGTATTAATAACAATAATTCTAGTGATGTTGTTCCTCAAGACCGCACTGATGGAGTAGATTCCCCAAAGAAAACAGCCGAATTGCAAACTAGCCATCAGCAGGAAAATAGAACACAATCACACACCATACCGCCCTTGACTGCTGCAACCATCAACAGGGTGCAAGAGGGTTTGGCTGCGGCCATTGATCCTGCTGTTCGGCAGACGATTGAAGAAGCTCTCAAAGACTTGGCAGTAATTAATTCAGAGTATCGGGAACCCAGAGCTAACGGTGGGTTGCGGCGCTTTGTATTGCGATCGCTCATTCACGGTTTATTCCGGGTGCGGGTAGAATATCAAGAAAGGCTGCCTCAAGAACCTGCAATTTTGGCTGTCAACCATCTGCACCATATCGACCCATTCCTTCTACTAGGCGAACTTCCCGCCCAACCTTACTACTACATCTTGGGTGATGCTCGCACCCTTTATAACAAGTGGTGGAAGCGCCTCATCCTTGGGTTTGCCGGAGGTGTCATTCCTTTAGAACGGATTTGGAAAGAAGAAATTGCTGTGATTGCAGAGGCGAAAGCCGGACGGCAAGACCTTGTTGAGTTGGCTACAGCTATTGAAGAGAATGTACCCACTGGTGGAGATATACAAACACTACGACAGATAGACCGCATTGTTCTAGCACTTTTAGCTCGTGGTGATGGCATAGTTCTGTTTCCAGAAGGGCGACTAGGAGACACTGAAGGCAAGTTACACCTCCCCCTCAAGCGAGGAACTGTGATTTACGCCCTACGAGCTGGTGTACCGATAGTACCAGTGGCTTTAATTGGCACTCATGACCTTTATCTGGGAAAAGAGTTAACTATTCGCTTTGGTCAACCATTATCTTGTTCTGCAACCTCCATACCGAAGCGACAGGAAGTAGATGCAGTTTTATCAGCATTAGAGAACGCAATGCTCGCTCTGTTACCAAAAGACTATCAGGAACCAAGGGGAATAAAGCTGTTTCGTAGTTTCCTCAATCATATGTTTTGGTAAAGAATTATTTCTCTAAAAAGTTTGTCATTTTGAAATTAGATGTGCCTTCCCAACAATGGTTCAAACATGCGTTAATTCTGGCATCTGGTAGCTCCGCAGATTCATTGGATGCATTAAATTGTACTGCTGTCACAATGTACTCAAAAATAATCACACACTGTTTCGTAGGCGACATTCTTTCAACCACAATTGTTTCACCCACCTTTGGGATTTGAGGTAAATCTACCACAAACGTCTCCATCTTCGGTTTTTCTAGTGGATTTTTAAAATTGAAATACTTACAGTAAACAAGAATTTTCGCTAAGAAAACTACCAATAACGCTGAACAATTTAATATATAAAAAATTAATACAAGCAAGTATCCTAGCTCTTTATTGCTTAGGAATTAGATGTTTGAAAGCTGAATGTTTATCAGCTTACTTACCTTGCCACAACCGCTGCCAGAACTTAATAATCTTTCCAACTATCTCTTCTAGCCAAAGCATAATACTATCAAGCAATTCTAGAAGTTGCTCTAAAATATGCTTTTCATATCCAATGAGGGTGGCTTGAGTTTCTATCCAGTCTGGCTTGGCCTCAACTTGAGTGCTTTGGTGTTGAGCAATTTCCCCTTTTTTACTTGCATTTTGAGGTTGGGAAATCCGAGAAGTAATTTGTTTTACAGAGTTGACTTTTCCCGATTTTTTTTGAGTAGACACAACATTTCGAGGTGATTTTTGCTGTTGCACCAACCCAGAACTCGGTTTTGGTTGCTGTAAAAAGTTTTGATAATTCCTAATCAAATTTCTGGGTGAAGAATGCGCTGCTGATTGATTGGATACTTCCACTTTTTTACTTGCAGAGGGCGCAACTGATTTGTTTACAGAAGTCTCATAGCCACCATACAAATCACTCCACGTCAGCCAAGCATCTGCGGCTAAATCTGCATTCTGCAAACGACTGTTTCTAGGCATCTTGGAAAAGCGATAAGGTAATCGTTTGCCTTGTGCTTTTGTATCGGAATCTCTGGAACTTAGTTGTTTTTGTTTGCTAACACCAAAAAAGTAATTGAGTGCTGCTGCAATCAAAGATTGAACCTTTAGCGTCTGAGTCTCCATATCAGCCGCAACTGCAATTTCTCCTCTGGCTGCTAGCTGCTCTTTCCCATAAAGAAATATATTTAACTGAGTTTGGGCAACTTGGATAATTTCTCGGCTATGTTGTTGTACAGGTACTAAAGCATTTGATTCTAAATTTGCCACTGCTGCATCTAAAAATGCTAATATCCTTTGAGAATGCAGTGAATATTTAGATTCAATTTCTTGTTCTGTTACTGTCCCCTGTGGTAGAGCAGTCACCTGCTCTGGATGACTACCAGTTAGCTTTGCTAATAAATGCTGAATTTCCGGTAATAGCGCTGTTTCTTTCTTGACTTCAAACATACGCCAACAACGCCAATAGTTAGCAATTTCGTTAATAATTCGGTCTGCTAATTTGGCTTGTTGTTGCAAAGTCAAAATGTCTAGAATTTCATTATCGATAGTGACAAGTACCAAGTTGCGATTCACTAAATTTGTAGCAACTCCCCGCACTACTGGATGATTATGCTTAAGGGTATTCTCTGTTGATGAAGCGCTGAGACTCCCTGGCAGATTATTTGGAATAGTTAAGGATTCAGAAATACTAGGTTGAGTGGTTGGTTGATGATGAAAAATTTTTAACCAGGAATCCTTTAAGAACTTTAACGGATTTGTAGGCGTTGATCTACTGTTTGGGGGAGTAGCAGTAGCTTCCTCCAATGGTAGATTTTTGACAGTCTCTAGTACGTTCTGAATGGGGGTATCAGCAGCCAGAGGCGTTTCTGGTTCTAACTGTAGTTTAGTTTGTTGTTGTTTTGTATACAGTGTCCTCTCTGCTGAATGGGCTGACTGCAACAGTATATGTACAGGATAAAGTAGTACCTCAACACCCCATTTAGTGGCAACTTGTACATGGCGGATGGTATGTTCCCACTGTTGAGTCAACCGCCGAGATTGCTGGTGGACAAAGTTAAATATTCTGCTTTGATAACGACCAGAGGAACCAGAAGGCATGGTAGTGATTTATAAGTTTAAGCTTTGTTGAGTTGCGAGACTCCCAGCGAATAGTCAAAACGACAAACTGTTAAATATCGTAAGTGCCCTAATCTTAACTAAAATATGACCTCTACTGTATCTTCATCTCATACTAAATTAATCACAGAAGCAATTGAGAAATTGCGCTCTTTTTGCCAAATTAACATTCAGTCTACCTGGCTATACCAGGAATCTGACCAGAATACTGTTGTTGCCACATCTGATTTATCTCAGTGGACGCCTGTAGAGCTAAACGATAAAGGAAGTATAGCTTGGGCAGGGGGTAAACAAGTTTTGTGGCTGGCTCAAAAAATCGTGGTTCCCCAGGATTTACAGGGTTATCCGTTAGCGGGGTTATCTTTGCGGCTGGCGTTGCTTTGGTGGGCGGATGCTGCCGAGATTTATGTTAATGGCGAGTTGGTACTGGAAGGAGATTTGTTTGATTGCTCACCCAGAGTACTTCTCAGCCAAGGAATTACGCCAGGCGAAGAATTTATTGTGGCTTTGCGGTTGGTGAGTCCGGGACATGATAATGGTGCTTTGGTGCGATCGCTCCTTGTTTACGAATCTAATGATTATAATCGTCCAGATGCCGGTTTTGTAGCTGATGAGTTGGCTGTGGTGCAGCTTTATTTAGAAAGGTTTGCACCAGAGAAGTTGGATGATTTGGCGGGGATGGTTAGAGAAATTATGAACCGCAAAGACGTAAAGATAGAGAAGGAAGAGTGGGAAAATATTCTCTTGACAGTGCGTCATCGCCTCCAGGAATCCGATATTTATCGGCGTGCATCAGCTTCCATCGGTGATTCAAAATCTAAATTCTATTTATTGGGTCATGCTCACTTAGATTTAGCATGGCTGTGGCCTGTGAGTGAAACTTGGAATGCAGCACAACGCACTTTTGAGTCGGTGCTGAAACTGCAACAAGATTTTCCAGAGTTAATCTACTGTCATTCAACACCAGCACTTTATGCTTGGATTGAAGAACATCGTCCAGATTTATTTACAGCAATTCAAGAGGCGGTAGCTGCTGGACGTTGGGAAGTTATCGGCGGAATGTGGGTTGAACCGGAACTCAACATCATTGCTGGTGAATCTATTGTGCGTCAGCTATTGTATGGTCAGCGTTACATACAAGAAAAATTCGGTAAACTTTCGCCTATAGTATGGGTTCCAGATAGTTTTGGTTTCTGTGCTACTTTGCCCCAATTTTTAGTGAATGCTGGCGTTGAGTATTTCGTCACGCAAAAGTTGCGATGGAATGATACCACTAAATTTGATTATGGCGCTTTTTGGTGGCGATCGCCTGATGGTAGCGAAGTCTTCAGTTTCATGTCTGCGCCGATTGGTGAAGGTATTGATCCGGTAAAAATGGCAGCTTACGCTTGTGAATGGCAAACCCAAACTCAGCTACCAGAAGCCCTCTGGCTTCCTGGTGTTGGCGACCACGGCGGTGGCCCTACCCGTGATATGTTAGAAACTGCCCGACGCTGGCAACACTCTCCTTTCTTCCCAGAACTAAAATTTACAACTGCTGAAAAATATTTAGAGCAAATTCGCACAGAAGACACAGAAAATACCAATTTCCCCGTTTGGGAAGATGAACTGTATTTAGAATTCCATCGTGGTTGCTACACTACCCACGGCGATCAAAAACGTTGGAATCGTCGTTGTGAAGGATTATTGTACCAAGCTGAACTATTTGCAAGTTTGGCAACGGTCAGTTGCGGTGTGAAATATCCCCAAGCTGAAATCGAAACAGCTTGGAAACAACTGTTATTTCAGCAGTTTCACGATATATTGCCTGGTTCTTCAATTACCCAAGTTTATATAGATGCGCTACCCCAGTGGCAGCAGGTGGAACAAGCAGGAACGAAAATATTACAAGAATCATTGTTAGCGATCGCATCTCACATCACCCTACCACAACCACCACAGCCTGAGAGTTTGCCTGTTGTCGTTTTCAACTCGCTCAATTGGCAACGTTCTGAGGTAGTTGCTGTTACCTTACCCACACCAGCAACAGTTAATCATCAGTGGCAGATTTACGATGTTTCTGGAAACCAACTTGTATCGCAAGTAAGTAAAGCATCAACTCTACTATTTCTTGCTAGCGATATTCCATCCGTCGGTTACCGCTTATTTTGGCTTGTCCCCACTTCCTCCCTCCCTCCCTCTCCCCCGCTTCCGGCTGGCTGGGTTCTAGAAAATGAATTTTTGCGCGTTATAGTTAATCCTGACACCGGAGATTTGTCTAATGTTTTTGACAAAACCCATCAACGAGAAGTTTTAAGTGGTGCTGGTAATCAATTGCAAGCTTTTAAAGATAGCGGTCAATATTGGGATGCTTGGAATATCGACCCCAATTATGCCCAACATCCTTTACCACCAACTACTCTCAAATCTATTGAGTGGCTAGAACAAGGTGCGGTGCAAAGCCGTCTACGGGTGGTGCGTCAGTTGGGTGAATCGGAATTTTGCCAGGATTATATTCTGCAAGCTGGTGTACCTCTACTCAAAATTGCCACCACTGTTGATTGGCAAGAAAATCAGGTGTTGGTGAAAGCAGCTTTTCCTTTAAATATCACCGCAGACTTTGCTACATACGAAATTCCCTGTGCTGCTATTCGCCGTTCAACTCAACGACAAACCCCCGCAGAACAGGCAAAATGGGAAGTTCCTGCCTTACGTTGGGCTGATTTAACTGGCGAAACAGATGAGTTGAGCTACGGTGTCAGTTTGCTGAATGATTGTAAATACGGTTACGACAGTCAACCAAATCAACTACGCCTGACTTTACTACGCAGTCCTAATTGGCCTAATCCAGAAGCTGACCGAGGCTTTCACGAATTTACCTATGCTTTATACCCCCATGCTAATAGCTGGGAGTCAGCCCATACGGTTAAGCGTGGCTACGAATTAAACATCCCACTGCAAGTGATTGTCAACTCTGTTAGCAATCACTTGCCAATACTCAGCACTAATGACAAGGTTAGCTTTCTAAATTTATCGGCTGATAATTTAATCTTGATGGCATTAAAGCAAGCAGAAGATAATCCGCAACAGCTGATTTTACGGTGTTATGAATGTCACGGAGACACAGCCAAGCTATCTTTGCAAAGTGATGTGGAATTGAGTCTAGGAGATGAGGTAGATTTATTGGAGCGTTCTGCTACTCAGGAATTCTCATCTCAGCAACAAATCTTCACTATCCAACCTTGGAAAATTGTCAGTTTTAAAATTATACCAGAGCCTCAATCCTGATTTTTAGGAATTTTGACTATTGTACAGGCGCGGGCGATCGCGTCTGTACCCTTGAGCGTAAACTGTTTAGTCTTCGTGATCCTCAAATGGATCTGCTAATTCCTTGCTAGGAGGCCCAAAAGATATATAGATGCCCCACCCGGTGATGGCTATAACAGCGGCGGCGACAGAAATGCTAAGAACTATTGCGGGTTCCATAACTTAGGGATAGATTATGAGTGCTATTCTTATAGAATATTACAGAAGATTAAAAAAAGCTTTGGCAAGTAATCTTAGGTGAACTATGGCACAAAGGACTAGGTTGGGAGATATACTGAGACCCTTGAACTCGGAGTATGGGAAAGTCGCTCCGGGTTGGGGTACAACTCCGGTGATGGCTGTTTTTATGCTGTTATTCTTCGTATTTCTGCTGATTATTTTACAAGTCTATAACAAGACCATCCTGATTCAGGATGTATTTGTTGATTGGCGCAGTATAGGCCGTTAACTTATACAAGGTTGTTAAGCCTGTAGAATCAGCGAAGCTACACCCGGCTCGTCCGGGTTTTTTTGTGGATTTGATACTGAAAAAACTAATCGAAAACAAGTAAACATATTATAGATAGGGAGATTGTATACTCTCATTTGTCTGCTTCACCTGTAAATTTATAGGAGAATTCACGTGAATGTATTTGGTATTGGGCTACCAGAAATGGCTGTAATTTTGGTAGTGGCGCTATTAGTATTTGGCCCTAAAAAACTGCCAGAGGTTGGTCGTAGTCTTGGTAAAGCAATTCGCAGTTTTCAAGAAGCTTCTAATGAATTTCAAGGTGAGTTTAAGCGGGAAGCTGAACAAATCGAACAAGCTGTGAAGACTACCGCCGAACTTGAACCCAAGCAAATCGAACCAGCGCAATCAAGCCATGACACTGCTGGTTCTTCCCAAACAAGCTAAGTAAGTGCTGCATATCGATTGACTATCAGCAAAATGACAGATGCTGTTACAAAACCAGCTTTGGTAATTCCTCAGCTAATTGTCGGGTTGGGGAATCCAGAGCCTAAGTATGACCAAACGCGCCACAATATCGGCTTTGCTGCTGTTGATGCTATCTCTCGTTCTTGGCAAATTCCCCTAGCAGAAAATCGTAAGTTTCAAGGGGAGTTCGGCGAAGGCATCGCGCCTGTTGGCGGTAAAATCCGCTTGCTGAAGCCATTAACTTATATGAATCGGTCAGGGCAAGCAATACAAGCGGTAACTAGTTGGTATAAATTACCGCCAGAGTCGGTGTTAGTAATTTATGATGATATGGATTTGCCTTTGGGAAAGACTCGCCTACGCTTGTCTGGTTCCGCTGGAGGACATAATGGTATGAAAAGCGCGATCGCACATTTAAGTACTCAAAACTTCCCACGTTTGCGAATCGGCATTGGCAAACCGAAAGGCGCAGGTAATATTGATGATTCGGGTGCTGTCTCCCATGTACTGGGGCGCTTTTCTGCTACCGAAACTCAAATGATGTCTCTTGTACTTCAGTTTGTGGTTGAGTGCATAGAATTCAGCCTGAAACAGGGAGTAGAAAAAGCGATGAACCGTTGTAATAGTCGTACTATTGATACTTCTGAGTCTTAAGTATAAATAAGTCTAGTGCTGAGTCCTAAGCCCTGAGTCCTAAGCAATACCACATAGCGAAACAGGGAAATTAAAAAAGAATACAACTTTTATTTTGGTTGATGGGTAGCGATTGTCGCTGACTCCATCCAACCATACTCAGACACTTAAAATGCCCTATATATGGGCAAAATAATTAACTCACACCCCAATCAGGGGTGCGATGCATTTTGGTTAATTTTTGTAAGAAGGATGGCAACGTTTTGTTACTCGTTTAAGAACCTGTTTTCAAGTAGCACTACTACCAAAATAGGTTTATTTAAAACGTCGCTTGCGTCTAGCTGCCACTGCCTTACGTTTACGCTTTTCCAATGGTGTTTCAAAATGCCGATGATACTTGACGTCAGCTAAAATACCAGCTTTGGAAACCTGGCGTTTAAACCGACGTAGAGCTGAATCTATTCCTTCGTTTTCTCCTAAAACCACTTGGGTCATTCTTGCCGTGTCCTCATTATCGATCAGTTTCCATTGTAATAGCAGCCCCAGACTTAGCAAAACTCCCCTAGTCTAGAACAAGTAAAAAAGCAATTCATACGGTTGAGGCAGATTATATATGCTTCATAGCGGTGAATTTTACTTTTAAGTGAAAATTAATTTTAGTGCTGTAACGCGCTCTCAGTGGGAGTTCAGAAGATGGGGCGATAATAACACCAAAATTTTTCCGATTATACTACATGATAGTAAGTTATGTAACTTCGGCTTTTGATAACTATTGATAAAAATCTATTCTTTATACTTTTTTTGAAAGTTGATTCTACCCTCGTGCAATAATTTATATCGAGTAAATAATGCTGTCAAAACAACAAATAACTTCCACAAGCTAGTTGGTCTGAAAATTACTCCACCACTCAGAAAAACTAGCACTATACCAGTAGTTAATAAAATCTATCTGAGTTTACTATTTTCTCGACGGAAAAACACTAATATAAATAATCCTGCCATAATTGCTAAAACAGATGCAGTGGCAGGTAAACTACGCTATGAAATTGTATAGTAACCACCTACAAATATAATGTTTTGGTCAAAAAAGTGAATGCCTAGAAAAACTAGAATCAAGCCTATTAATTTAATTAACAACCTACTAATATTTTTTACTTCTTTAGTGGCTGAAACTTATTTCTATAAAATTAGACTTTAGTTATTAAATATCTGTAAAATAGTAAGTTAACTTTATTTAATTATTGGGTTTTTCTCAGTGAATTTACTGAGAAAAAACCTTGAATATTTGTGTTAAGGTTCCCTAACGAAACTAAGCGATCGCCATTGGCAGAAAAGCAACGTATTCTTACTCAGGAGTAAGGTCAAGAGAAAGAGCTAGTTGATAGATTTGACGACGGGGAAGTGAAGTAAATTTTGCTAACTGACGGCTAGCTTGCGACCGCGAGATTCCCTGACGGATTAATTGTTGTAGTTCAGCTTTAAGTTCTGCTTCTGTCAGTTGAGGTTGACTGGGTGGGGTTCCCGCCACCACTAAAGTATATTCGCCTTGGGGTTCACGCTGGGTATAGTGGGCGATCGCGGCAGCTATTGTCCCCCGCCAAAATTCCTCATAAAATTTTGTTAGCTCTCGTGCGAGTACAATTTGGCGATCGCTTCCTAGAGTTTCTCCTAAGTCTTGTAAAGTGTCACGCAACCGATGGGGCGACTCGTAGAAAATTATAGTGCGGGATTCTGTTTGCAGAGATTCTAAATGTTCTCGTCGTTGTTGTCCTTTTGCTGAGAGAAAGCCTTCAAAGACAAATTGATTAGTTGGTAATCCAGATGCACTCAAAGCTGTAATTGCGGCACTAGCACCAGGAATTGGAACTACTTGTATCCCCGCCTCTGTACAGGCTTTCACGAGTTCGTATCCCGGATCGGAAATTCCTGGCATTCCAGCATCACTTACCAGGGCAATTGCTTTGCCATTACCTAGATGCTCTAATAATTCGGGAATGCGGCTGTTACGATTGTGTTCGTGGTAACTCACCTGGGGTGTTTTAATTTGAAAATGTTGTAGCAGTTTCCCCGTGTGGCGTGTGTCTTCCGCAGCAATTAAATCCACAGTTTGCAAGATTCGTACTGCCCGAAAGGTGATATCTTCCAGATTGCCAATTGGTGTGCCGACAACGTAAAGTGTTCCTGGTTTTGGATCAGTCTGCATGAAGCAATTTAAAATTGTCTAACTTAATTGTGGCAATTGTCTTGACTGGTTACCTGTATACCAATAAATCCACAATAGCTTATGGTGGTAAATCCTCAATCCCAGTCTGCTTTATTTGTAGGTTTAGTAACCTTGGATTTGATTTACTTAGCTGAGTCTGCCCCGCAAAATAATCAGAAGATTGTAGCAAGTGATTATACTGTGGCAGCAGGTGGCCCAGCTACAAATGCTGCTGTCACCTTCAGTCATTTAGGGAATCAAGCTACTGTATTGGGTGTGGTAGGTTCTCACCCGATAACGCAGCTAATTCGCCAAGATTTGGCAACTTACAAAGTAGCGATCGCAGATCTTGAACCTAGCACTAACGCAGCAGTACCTGTCTCTTCGATCATTGTTACCCAATCTACAGGTGAACGAGCAGTAGTTTCCATTAATGCTGTCAAAATTCAAGCGAGTAGTTCATCTATTCCCTCAGAGATTTTGCATAATGTTGATATAGTGCTGATTGATGGGCATCAGATGGCAGTTGGCATAGCGATCGCGCAAATCGCTAAAGCTAAGAATATCCCAATTGCGATCGATGGTGGCAGTTGGAAAACCGGATTTGAGCAACTCTTACCGTTTGTTGATTACGCTATTTGTTCTGCTAATTTTTATCCCCCCAACTGTCATACACCAGCAGAAGTGTTTGCCTATCTTAGTTCTTTTGAGATTGCTCACATTGCCATTACCCACGGAGAACAGCCAATTGAATACTTAAGTTGCGGTAATTATGGCGTTGTAGATGTGCCGCGTATTCAAGCAGTTGATACACTGGGGGCTGGAGATATTTTCCACGGTGCCTTCTGCCATTATATTTTACAAAACAGTTTTACCGACGCGCTGGCATTAGCAGCTTGTGTCGCCGCTAATGCTTGTCAATTTTTTGGTACTCGCCGTTGGATGGATTCACCCAAACAATGCTGATTAGTTAAATTTAACTTAGACAAGGCTGAATTAATGAAAGACTTACAAGAAATATTAGCGATCGCTCGTCAGGTGGGATGGGGAGCAGCAGATATACTAAGGTCTTATTATCACGGGACTGCCAAAAGCTCTAACCTTGAAGTGCAGTATAAACAAAATGAGCCTGTCACGGTTGCAGATATAGCTGTCAGCCAATACATTTTGGATAGTCTACAAGCAGCTTTGGGCGACAAAGAATTTGCCTATATCAGCGAAGAAACCTATAAATCGCAACAGAGTAAAGATAATGCTCAGTTCGTATGGATCATTGATCCTTTAGATGGCACACGCGGCTTTATCGATCAAACTGGGGACTACGCAGTTCACATTGCTCTAGTTAAAGAGACACGCCCAATACTGGCAGTAGTAGCAGTACCGGAAGCAGAAAAGTTATATTATGCTATACAAGGCGGAGGTACATTTGTAGAAACAAGTAATGGCTCTGCTCCCTTACAACTGTTGTTTGGACTAGGCACAAAACGCCTTGAGGATTTAACTCTAGTAGTTAGTCGTTCTCACCGCAATCAAAGGTTAAATTACCTTCTGCAAAATTTACCCTGTCGTCATCAAAAAGCTATTGGTAGTGTGGGTTGCAAAGTTGCAGCTATTGTTGAGCAACAGGCAGATATCTATATTTCTTTATCTGGCAAGTCTGCCCCTAAAGACTGGGATATAGCAGCGCCAGAATTAATTTTGACAGAAGCTGGTGGCCACTTTACTCACTTTGATGGCACTCTATT
The DNA here is from genome assembly GCA_019359325.1 of Mojavia pulchra JT2-VF2. Classification (GTDB taxonomy): domain Bacteria; phylum Cyanobacteriota; class Cyanobacteriia; order Cyanobacteriales; family Nostocaceae; genus Mojavia; species Mojavia pulchra. Next base: position 446,801 of record JAHHHN010000002.1, read on the forward strand.
GCAGTACAACACCGATGATATTAATCAGTGGGGTGGTTTGCTAGCTAGTAATGGTCAATACCACGAGGTACTATGTAAGGAAGCAGAGAGGATTTTAGCACAGTTGCCTAATGCATAAAGTTTGGGAAATTAATTGCATGAATATCTCCTTGATGTCAGGTACTCAAATTTCGTTTCATAAGTAATTAAAATAGTTGTTAGCAAATAATGTTGAAAAATGCAATCAAAGTGCGATAATGTAGTACACACAAGAATAACTTCGTAAATAGCAGCTTTCGCTGGGTATCCCACGATAGATGTCTTTTAAATCCAACTCCGTAGGAGTTTATTTTCAGATGCTGTGTTATAATCGTGGATATAAAGATTATTTTCGGTTGAGTTAGTCGTTTTGGTTTCTAAAAAGCGTCTCTCCGAATTTAACTCTCTACACTCTCTGAATTCGGAGACAGAATATGTCAATTTACGTTGGAAATTTGTCCTATCAGGTTACAGAAGAAGACCTGAAGAGGGCCTTTGCTGAGTATGGAACAGTTAATCGCGTTCAACTACCAACCGACCGTGAGACAGGTCGTCCACGAGGTTTTGCATTTGTAGAAATGGAAACAGATGCTCAAGAAGCAGCTGCTATTGAAGCACTAGATGGTGCAGAGTGGATGGGACGTGATTTGAAAGTTAACAAAGCTAAACCTCGTGAGGAAAGAAGTTCTTCCCCTCGTGGTAACTGGGGCAACAATGCCCGTAACAACAATCGCCGTAGTTATTAAGGCTTTCATTAAAAACAACTTAAAATCTAGAGTCTCCAGCAGATCAGGGCAAAGGCTCATCTCTGCTGGAATATTTTATTTTGTCTATTCATCCACATGAGGAGGAATCAGAATGACACAAGTAGTATTGGGGGAGAATGAAGGGATTGAATCAGCTCTGCGAAGATTTAAGCGGGAAGTTTCTAAAGCAGGAATTTTCCAAGATATGCGTAAGAAGCGTCACTTTGAGACGCCTTTAGAAAAAGAAAAGCGCAAAGCAATTGCTAGGCACAAGCAAAGTCGTAGACAACGTTCTCGCTACAAATAACAAATCCTAAAACATTGAATCTTCGTCTTAATTGCTCTGCCTTACTACAATTTTTGGTCGCAAATAACTCAGCAGACCCCCATGAATAATGATTTTAGTAGTAGCACTGTTGTAGCTTTCAGTGCTACTAAAAATGTAAATATCTAATATTACTCAGTATAAAAGTTTCTTTGAAGGAACTTCAAGAGATGTAGATGTATCTTCTTGTGTATCCATCAAGTGTCACAGATAATATCATTCTGCAATTTCTGGTTCTAAGTTTTCAGGAAAAATGTTGCGTCTCTACCATCTAATCATCGGTTCTGCGTTAGTAGCATTAGTTCCACTGGGAATAAAATATAGTCTTCCCCACTTGTCTGAACCCAAAACCGTGCAGACAACTCCAGTGGTACAAGCCTCAAAAAGCCCCAACTCTACAGAGGTAAATATCTGGAAAAAGATTCTGGGTAAGACAACTGCCCCAAGTGGTTGGCAAGTTGCTCCCTGTGAGGGGAATGCGCCTCTACTATGTGTTTTTACCAAAGGAAAACTCTTAGGTACAGTTGAGATTGGGATTTATCCATTAGAAAAAAATCCCGATTTTCAAAAGAAGCTTTTAGCAGCTGGTATTCCACCCAATACAAAAGTCGATTACCAAAATCCTAAGTATCAAACCCAATTATTGACGGCACTTAGGTCTTGGGTGACAGATTACTATAATATCTTCTCGAAGGATCGTCAGGCTAGCTATGGCAACCAGATTGTTTTCTCAGCCCATCCTCCGCAACCAGTAACCATTGGTAAACTGCAAGGAATGCGCTATGGGTTTACAGGAATCAACCAACAAAATGGAGTGCAGGAGCAGCATATCGGCCATGTTGCCTTTGATGGGAGCGCACTTTACGTAATTTCCTCTGCCTTTGACCCAGCCTCAGAAACGGGGAAATTTGATAAATTGGAAGACTGGACAATTTTTCAACCTTACTTATATGCGATCGCGGCGGATCTGCATTTGCCCAAATAGAAATGACTATGTTATAGGTGTGTGATTAGACTTTCTATATCGCACTCAAATATAACTAGCTTATTAGCAGATTCTGGATAGAAAGTATGTTTTAATTCGTTGACGCTTCCGTTACATTTTTGATAATTGGAATGAGTAATGGTTAATTGCAAACATTAACCATTACTCATTACCAATTACTTATAACTTTAAATCTCAGCAACAGCTCGTTCAATTAAACGACGTGCCAGAGTTTGTGTACCTGTGTGTTCATAGTAATTAGTTGCCACATCTAAGAACGCCGCCAGATAGTCTAATTTGCTATCAGAAATTTCAACAAAATTTTGCAAGTGCCCGGTAACTTTCTGTGGTGTGAGATTATTAGAGGCAACAAGACCGTTCATCCAACCTTTAACCGAATCAAAGCTTTCGCCGATAAAGTTAAGTTTACTGCCTGCATTATTGCCGGGAATAACATCTTGGATGTTTTGGAAAGTCGAGTTTTGTTCTAACTCCTGTGGATTTGTCTGACTAATTCCAGATATCGCTTTGCTAATGAAGTCAGGCCCCAAGGGTATCAAGCCATCAACGCAAACTAACGCCACCATCCGAATCAGCGACTCACCACTATACTCACCTAAAGAGCCAACGAAATCACCAATGCTGTCTCCTGGAATGCCATTAATTTGACAGAAGGCCACCAACTCAGCAACTAATTTCAAAGATAAGTCAATGGTTTGGGCTTTGTCAGGTTTGGGAGTAACAGTGTTTAAAAAACCTAATAAAGGAATTTTTTCACCTACTTTGTTAGCTAAAGCTGCTGCACCAAGAGCTTTATCTGTACCATCAACGGTTTGATAGAGCCACATAGCTCGTTGATATCCTTGGGATCTATCGTTATAAAGATAAATTGCTCGTTCGCCAATTTGCTGAATTAGCTCCTCATCAGTTTCGCCAGTTACTGTTTTAATAGTGTTGACAAAACCTACAGTATTTTGCCATTGTCCAGGAGCGACAAAATCGAGCGCATTCAACAGCGAAATAGTCAAGCCACTAGTTGGTAGTTGATCCACTAACTCAAAAATCGGTTTGCTCAAATTAATCTCCTTAAGCTGTTGTAATTTTTATCTCGGTAGTGCAGTTTATTTGAGTTTAGCCAAACCATTAAGATTAAATTTTTCGATCCAAGCTTCGCGCTCTTTAGTGGTAAAAGCTGGGTCTTTAGAAATCACTTTCACTTGATACTTACCCACTAAAATCGAAGTTTGAGTATTACCAACTGCTACTGCGGGATAACCACCAACTTTTTTAGTGCTTTTGGAGAATTTTGCCGCAGCATTGGGAATACTCGTAGTGTCAGAAATAGCAAGTTGCGCGACAACTTTATTACCTTTTTTCAGGTTGGCTTCGGAAAAGCCTTTTTTCTCTTGAGTATAGACGCGCTGATAGCCATCTCCGCCAGCCGGGAAAAATTGGTTCAATTTGCTACCCTGAGTTGCTTCTTTGGCAACTGCTTGACCACTTTTTTGGCGGGTGCTTTCTTGCTGTGCTTGATCAAAACGATTGGGTTCTTTTGTAGAACAGGCTGTAGTCAGTAACAATACTGACAGTAAAACAGCAGCTAAAATCCTACGCTTACGGGGGAAAGTCATGTTTAGCTTCTCCTAATGTTTAAGCTTTGAGGCAATTATCAGCGCTTGTGTAATTTTTAGCCACAAACTTTACGTTTTGATAATATTGCTAAATTGTAATTGCTGAGTGATGAGTGAATAGAATCATGAATCTTTGTTCAGCATTCGGTACTCGTTACTCAGCAGGTTTAATTTAGGACTCTTGATTGCGGTAAGCTAAAACTGCATAAAATGGATCTCCCCCAGGCGCTCCCAACCACTGAAGAAAATTGGGGATGTTTGACTTATGGGCAATGACCTCTGGAGTAGTAAATCCTGGTACTGAGGCAAAATAGCTCTTGACTAATTCCACCCTAGTTTCTTCGGAAGCATCCCGCCAAGCTTGAATCGCTTTTTGAAAAAACATCCGGTTAGAAAAACTGATAATAGCGACACCACCGGGTTTGAGGATGCGGTAAATTTCGCTAAAGACTGCTTCTGGATACTGTACGTACTGTACAGAAACGCAGTTGAGAACGGCATCAAAATTTTGATCCTGCAAGGGTAACTGCGGATTATCATTGATATTTTGCACAAAGTAATGATTTAATCGGGAATTACGGGCTAATTCTTCAGCATTGAGTCCGTGTCCCTCAACATAGGAAAACTGCATTTCTGCTGGCAGATGAGACACCCAACTGCTCATCATGTCAAAGATGCGTGTGTTCGGTTTGAGTCGCTGACGATACAAATCTGTTAGCTGTTGAATAAAGCCTTCATCGACATGAGTGACGAAGCGCGGATCAGTGTAAAACAGCTTGTCATTTGTGTCATCTAACTTCAGGCGTTGATTCGGTCGAAGTATCATAGTTATTTCTTTTGGAGGAGATATTGACAAAAATGTGTCAGTTTTAGTTACTATTTGGATCTAGTATTTCGGATGTTGTCTTACATATTTTAAAAACAATATGGTAAAAAAATTAAGTTAACCCAACAACATTCAATTCGTACTAATTAATGTTGTACAAATTACGATTATTTCAAGCTGTGTGGCGGCAAATTCGCTTATTTTCGCAATTTGATTATTTCAGTCTGTTACTTTGGATACTGCCTTTATTGTTATGCAATTCAGGGCAGAATAGCTTAATGGCGCACGATGAAGGATATTATGCTTGGCGATCGCGCCTGATATTTGATACTGGTGACTGGATAGCTCCCTGGGGCGATGCACATCATAAAACTCCTGGCCCCTATTGGTTAATTGCTAGTTCCTACAAATTGTTTGGTATTAGTGAAATTAGTGCCCGATTTCCTAGTATGGTTGCTGGGATTTTTTGCCTGTTCATTATATATGAACTAGGCAAAATAATTTTGGGTAAAAGAGTGGCGTGGTTAGCATCTCTTATTTTGAGTTTGGAATTTCTCTGGTTGCAATCTAGTCGTTTAGCCGCACCAGATATTCCTATGATTATGTTGGTGCTTTTAGCTATTTTATCTTTACTAAAAGCTGAACTCTATCCTAAACATCGCTATTTTTTGGTTTTTATTGCTGGGTTGAGTTTCGGTTTAGGCTTCTTATTAAGAAGCTTTATGATTTTTTTGCCAATGATAGCTTTATTACCTTATTTAATTTGGGAACATCGCCGTCATCGTCATCTTACCAACCCAATGTTTTATTTAGGGTTGTTAGTAGGTTTAATTCCCTCCTTGGTTTGGCTTTGGTTAAACTGGTTGCGTTATGGTTATGAAAGTTTGGCACAGCTATTAGGATTTGTAATTGAGCTAGGTTCCGAAGACCGCAACTATAATGGAATCCTATTCTATATTTGGAATATTCCGTTAAAATCGTTCCCTTGGTTCTTCTTCGGGCTTTTAGGGTTAGCTTTGCTCTTATATCGCCCAATTGCTCGCTATCAAATGATATTAGTTGGTTTTCCGGTTGTACTGTTTGCTGAACTGAGTCTTTTTTCTACTCGTCTTTCTCACTATGCTCTTTGTCTTTATCCCTTTATAGCAATGCTTGCTGCTGTGGGTTTAGGCTGGTTGGGTACAATGTATGAGCAAGGATTTATATATCAAACTAACTCTTCTCAATCTTCTCTTCCAAGATTGGAAAGCAATATATTATTCTCATTTTTAAGGAAGGCTAGAGAAAATCTTCCTAGAAACTTTAGTTATGCCTTTGGTGTACTTGGTATTGTACTTTTGCTAGTAAGCATATTTGCTTTTAATTCAGATGATGGCTATATTCGCCAGCGTGCAATTCTGTGCTTGATTTTAGGATTGGGTTGGTTAATTGTGCCTTTGGTGTGGATTGGTCGTTACCACTTTGGTAAAAAGTTTCTCACAAATAATTACTGGGTGGCGAGTTATTTAATTCCTGCTTGGCTGACTTTGGCTATGGCTGGTAGTCTTGGTGTGTTAAGTGATTATAATCCTGCTTTTAGAGTTTTTTTCCAACAGCCTGCGATCGCCTCTATTCTTCAAACGCATCCAGTCTACTTTCTACAACCAGAAGACAAAAACTCTATACTGCTCAATTTCTACACTCCTATTCACGGTAAACAGGTAAATACAATTGCCCATCTACCACCTTTAAGTTATGCTTGGATCTCTGCACAACAGAAGGCTAATTTATCTCAGCCTTACCGTGTTATCGCTACACTGCAACAGTACCAGTTGATACAAGTCCTTTCCTAAATCAAGATGGATACTAGCTGTTGTCAAGAGAACGCAGTTTAGTTATAATAATATTACGTACACTAAATAATTATCTTAAATGGTTTCTACATTTAATCATTTTGAAGTACTAGAGTCGTGGCAGCAAGTTTTAGCACCATACAGTGTGGGCTACAGAATCAAATTGCTATCACAACTGCTAACTCGTAAGTTTACTGAAAAGTTAGAGCCGTTTGGATTAACGCCCTTTCACTGGTTAGTTTTGTGTTGTTTGTGGCAAGAAGATGGTTTACCAACTTCCAGTATTGGCGATAAACTCAAACAGGTAGGAGGGACATTAACTGGTGTCCTCGATCGCATGGAAGAACGTGGTTTGGTACGTCGAGAACGGGATGCTCACGATCGCCGCATCTGGCGGATTTGGCTAACCGATGCCGGCAAGGAACTAGAAACAATCTTGCCTCCACTAGCGGTAGAATTGCGTGAAGAAGCTATGTCTGGTATTTCTCAGGCTGAACGAGAATTATTTTCTGAATTATTAAGTCGGGCGATCGCTAATTTGTCTTGACATTGGGCATTGATGACGAGCGTTGTGGGATTTTCTGGTTAATACCTGTCTTGAGAAAAGGTCATAATCATCCAATTGGGTGAAGTAATGTTAAGCTTTGTTTCATCATAATATTACGTATGCTAAATATTCATTTGTTATTCAATATTAGGCATTTTAAATAAAAGACTGTTAATTAAATTATCAAATAAGTGAGTTGACAATTATGGGCATTAATACTTTCAACGGATACAAAAGCCAATACCTCTGTTTTAAGGGTCGTGTTGATAGTATTTCGCCAGCTTCCGGCGCTCAATTTGCTTTATTGCTAGCGGATAACCCCACGGGTAACTTCACCAAAATCGTACAACGCATTTCAATAAAAGTAATTAATTTTTAACCAAAAGAGTATTCAAGGATACGACTTGTGGATTACACCTGGGATGTCTGCGGAAGTTAGTGTAGAGGTTAAGTAAATCGGGTGCCAGTAACAGTTAATATGACCAATGAATAAAAGAAAGTGGCTGCTTCTACCTGCATTAAGATCAAAAAACTATCGCTTATTTTTTGCCGGACAAGGTATTTCCCTGATTGGGAGTTGGATGACACAACTGGCGACGATTTGGTTGGTTTATGACTTAACTAACTCCGCATTTATGCTAGGACTTGTCGGATTTACCAGTCAAATTCCTAGCTTTTTTCTTGCTCCCTTTGGGGGAGTATTTGTGGATCGTTTTTCTCGGTATCGTACCTTAATTGGTACGCAAATCTTGGCGATGATTCAGTCATTAGCATTGGCGGCGCTAGCACTGACTGGTATAATTCAGGTGTGGCACATCATTGCTTTGAGCTTGTTTCAGGGATTTATTAATGCTCTAGATGCGCCAGCAAGACAAGCATTTGTGCCAGAACTAGTAGAACATAAAGACGATTTAGCCAATGCGATCGCCATTAACTCAACCATGATCAATGGTGCGCGATTAATTGGCCCCGCGATCGGAGGTTTACTAATTGCCAGTGTTGGTGCTGCTTACTGTTTTTTAATTGACGGTTTGAGCTACATTGCTGTCATCGCCGCATTATTGGCGATGAAAATTAAACCTTGGAAAGTTACAGTTAGCCGTGGAAATCCTCTGCAACAAGTTCAAGAAGGATTCGTTTATGCTTTTAGCTTTCCACCAATTAGAGCCATCTTATTGCTATCAACTTTAGTTAGCCTGATGGGGTTGCAAAACACTATTCTTGTACCAATTTTTGCCGAAGAGATTCTCAAAGGTGGTGCAGAATCGTTAGGCTTTTTGATGGCCGCTTCAGGGCTGGGAGCATTATCGGGAGGTATTTATTTAGCTACGCGACGAACAATAGTAGGTATTGGCAGAATAATTGCTATAGCTCCAGCAATTTTAGGAGTTGGTTTGATTGCTTTTTCTTTTTCTCGATACTTACCGTTGTCTTTATTCTTAATGTTATTTGTTGGCTTAGGAACAATTCTCCAAATTGCTTCCAGCAATACATTTTTACAAACGATTGTTGACGAAGATAAACGGGGAAGATTGATGAGCTTGTATACAATGTCATTTTTAGGAATGATACCTGTGGGTAATTTATTAGGTGGTTTTTTAGCCAGTCATATTGGCGCTCCTAATACATTAATTATTGATGGCATAGCTTGTATCATAGGGTCTATTATTTTTGGTAGACAATTGCCTGCATTAAGAAAACTAGTTATGCCAGTATATGAGCAAAAAGGCATTTTAAAAGGCGTAGAATCCTCAAGATGAATCTATACCTTTGCGATTCGTTTAGGTGAAAACTTCGTAAGGTGGCGCTGTTGCTCATTAAAATGGTTGTGTTGGTTAAAATGTTTGATAAATAAGTTGTTCAGGAGAAAGATTACGCAGCTTCTCTACAATTCTCTCCCGCTTTTGTCGCTCAACTTCGGTGCGTTCCTACATCTGAGTCTGGTAATTGGGTATGCTCAGGTAGAGTTAATGCCGATAGGGAAGTTATAGGCTTTAACCAGTGATTTGTCTGACTTTTATTTTAATATTTACGCCAAAATACAAAGATGCTCAATAACTGACATCTGGTAAAAATTATGGTTTATTATTTGGAACCACAGATAAACACCGATAAATACCGATAAATTCTATATGTTTATCTGCGGTAGAGTCTTTTCGTTTTGGGCGATCGCTAGCAACTTTTGACAAAAAAGAATGATTTTAAATATTACTAGCTAACCGCAGTATCGTAGTTTTTATGAAACACCAGGATTATCGGAATTTTTGATCTTTTGCAAAATCTGTTCAACTTGGTAAGCTTTTTCGCCTCTATTTTGCTCTTTAAAGATATTTAAAGCTTTGTTTAAAGAAACTAGCGCTTCTTCCCGTTTATTTGTTTGCCACAGTGCTAGTGCTAAATTAGTCAATGCATCGGCATAATTAGGATTAATTTCTAGAGCTTTACGATATTCGCTCATAGCGTCATCCCAACGGCTTTGACTGGCGTAAACAATCCCCATAGCATTATAAGCTAGAGCATATTTCGACTTTAAGCGGATTGCTTCTTTGTAAGCACTAATTGCGTCTTCCGATCTGTTTTGACGAAAAAGCACATTTCCTAGTTGAAAATGTCCAAAGGCATCTTCTGGAAATCTTTTGATAAATTTACGTAAACTTTCCTCTGCACCTTTAAAATCTCCTTGACTGTATAAAGAATTGGCTTGTTGAATAAACTGCGATCGCTCTTGTTGAACTGAGTCTTCAAACTGTGCTAGTTTTTGCTCTCTGCTGTTAAAGCTTTCTTGTCGGGTGAATTTGTCAGCAGACTGTCTAGGGGTATGTAATGAACCCTGTGCAGTCACTGCTAAAACTGATGGTGATATAAAAATTGAAGTTATGATACTCAGTGTTATGTAGCTAAGAGGTTGAACAAATACTGATTTATATTGGTTGTTCAGCTTCATCGCCCTTAATCCCTCAAGAGTGTTCTGATCCCTATGATAAATTGAGGTGCGTTGGCAAATTCACAAACGCACCTCAATTAGTATTGACCTGTGATGGTGTGTCAAATGTTCCTTCGGATAGTCAAGATTCAAAAACAAGGGTGTAGGGGTATAAGGAGATAGAGTGTAGGAGGAATGGCAATTCAAATCTTCCCCTCATAGCCTTATACTCTTTCTTTCCTACATCCTTAAACCCTTGCACCTGCTCCAAAGGTGCTTGCTCAAAAGCCAAGTATTACGACTTTGGACTGTTGACTTTTGAATTGTTTACGTACTTTCCCGCAACTTATCCAATACACTGCGATCTTCTAAAGTTGAGGTATCACCAGATACTTCTTGCCCCGCAGCTAGATTTCGCAGCAATCGCCGCATAATTTTACCCGATCGCGTCTTTGGCAAAGCGTCTGTAAAGCGAATTTCACCGGGACGAGCGATCGCGCCAATTTCCTTAACAACGTGCTGCTTGAGTTCTTTACTCAAATCTTCACTGGCCTGAAAAGTACCTTCTAAAGTTACAAACGCAACTACTTCCTCACCTTTGAGTTCATCTGGTTTACCTACTACCGCAGCTTCTGCAACCGCAGGATGAGACACCAAGGCTGATTCTACTTCCATTGTACCAAGGCGGTGTCCAGATACATTCAGTACATCATCTACGCGACCCATTACCCAGAAATAGCCGTCTTCATCTCTTCTGGCTCCATCACCGGCAAAATAAGTATAGTTGCCATCTTTTGGGGGTATGTGTTCCCAGTAGGTACGACGGAAGCGTTCGGGATCGCCGTAAACTGTCCGCATCATTCCTGGCCAAGGGTGGCGTACCGCTAGATAACCGCCTTCGTTTTCGGGTACAGTATTCCCTTCCAAATCTACGATATCTGCGAGGATTCCAGGGAAGGGAAGAGTTGCTGAACCGGGTTTGGTAGGAATTGCCCCTGGTAGTGGCGTAATCATGATACCGCCAGTTTCTGTTTGCCACCAAGTATCAACAATTGGGCAGCGTTCACCGCCAATTACTTTGTGATACCACATCCACGCTTCCGGGTTAATTGGTTCGCCTACGGTTCCCAGCAAACGCAACGAAGACAAGTTTCGTGCATTGGGATGTTTATCACCCATCTTAATAAATGCGCGAATTGCCGTAGGTGCAGTATAAAAAATGTTGACACCGTATTTTTCAATTACATCCCAGAAACAGCCAGGATTAGAAGCACGAGGCGCACCTTCGTACATCAGCGTTGTTGCACCGTTGGAAAGTGGGCCGTAAACAATGTAGCTGTGACCTGTAATCCAACCGACATCAGCAGTACACCAATATACATCTGTATCTTGTAAATCGAAGACCCATTTGGTGGTCATGTGGGTGTATAAGTTATACCCAGCAGTGGTATGCACAACACCCTTTGGTTTGCCAGTGCTGCCAGAAGTGTAGAGGATAAACAGCAAATCCTCACTATCTATTGATTCCGCAGGACAATCGGCTGACACACCTTTTTGTAAATCATGCCACCAGTGGTCACGTTCTGGTTCCATGTGAGTTGTTTGCCCTGTGCGTTGCACCACCAATACATTTTTAACGTTGGGGACAGCGCCATTGGCTAAGGCTTTGTCTACTTGTTCCTTGAGAGGGACGATCGCATCTTTACGCCAACCACCATCAGCAGTAATTACCAATTTTGCTTCCGCATCAATTAGGCGATCGCGCAAAGCTTCCGCACTAAAACCACCAAACACCACACTGTGGGGTGCGCCAATTCTTGCACAGGCTAACATTGCGATCGCCGCTTCGGGAATCATCGGCATATAAATACCGACGCGATCGCCCTTTTGTATTCCCAGTTGTTTTAGTGCATTGGCAAACTGACAAACTTCCCGATGCAGTTGGGCATAAGTGAGGGTACGCGAATCTCCTGGTTCACCTTCCCAAATTAGTGCCGCTTTATTTTTGCGCCAAGTAGTGAGGTGTCTGTCAAGACAGTTGTAAGAAATATTAATCTTACCGCCGACAAACCATTTTGCAAAAGGTGGTTGCCAGTCTAGCACCGTGTCCCATTTTTGGAACCAGTGCAACTCAGTTTCGGCTAATTCCGCCCAGAATTTTTGTGGATCAGCTTTGGCTTTGTCGTAGAGACGTTGATAATCTTCGAGACTTTTAATTTGGGCGTTTTGAGAGAATTCTGTAGGGGGATGAAACAGGCGCTTCTCTTGCAAGATTGATTCTATAGTTGGTTGGGACATAGTTATAGCTGCAATTCGTATTCTTACTGAACACTATTTTGAGCAGAGATTCGCTAGCTTGTGTTTTGATTTTCGTTAAGCTGGGCAGAAATTGCAAGGTAAGCCTGTTTACACCCAATCACAGCAAGCAATGAAGAGCGAAATATTTAGGGACTTCCAAGGAATAAACTACTCAACAAAAATCATAAGCCGACATTTAAACAATAATAATAATCATTATGAAGGGGGAAGGGGGCCGACGGTAACCGCCCCTTCCCCTTTTAAGTATTCATAAAAAAATCTGCACTCTGTAACTAATTACAGGTGTTGGGTGTAATGGGTTTCAATCCCTAATAGGGAGTAAGTGAAATTTCAGTGCTTGGCCACAGTGGGGGGCAATTCAAAAAAGCTGTTTCAATCCCTAATAGGGAGTAAGTGAAATTTCAACGATTGGGAATTATGACTGAGTTGTGACGTTATAAAGTTTCAATCCCTAATAGGGAGTAAGTGAAATTTCAACGAAAGTTTTTACTGATGCTTTGGCTGAAATATTCAATGTTTCAATCCCTAATAGGGAGTAAGTGAAATTTCAACCCTAATATTGTTGATCCAATTAAGGATAGTGTCCGTTTCAATCCCTAATAGGGAGTAAGTGAAATTTCAACTTTTTTGGTAGAAGCGCTACAGTGAGTAGGCATTCTATAGTTTCAATCCCTAATAGGGAGTAAGTGAAATTTCAACTTGGGCAACTTCTGCCATTTATAATTGCCGTAGTGTTTCAATCCCTAATAGGGAGTAAGTGAAATTTCAACTTCAGGTAAAAGCACTACAGCCATACTTGCAGCAAGTTTCAATCCCTAATAGGGAGTAAGTGAAATTTCAACTATTCAGCAGCATCTATATAAATAATCCTTCCAGTTTCAATCCCTAATAGGGAGTAAGTGAAATTTCAACTTTTAGGAGTTTAATATGAGATTAAAAAAACTACTGTTTCAATCCCTAATAGGGAGTAAGTGAAATTTCAACGATGGCTAATACCTATCAGAAGCCTTTGGTGTGTGTTTCAATCCCTAATAGGGAGTAAGTGAAATTTCAACAATTTGCCAAAGCCTGATTGCTGATGGAAAAATTAGTTTCAATCCCTAATAGGGAGTAAGTGAAATTTCAACATGCAGCCCCTAACGAGTGGCCCGGTTTGGAAGTGATTGGTTTCAATCCCTAATAGGGAGTAAGTGAAATTTCAACCGTAAAAGTATTTGGATTGTACTGAGAGTAAGGCAGTTTCAATCCCTAATAGGGAGTAAGTGAAATTTCAACGATCGGCGATCACTTCCGATCACTTCCCGATCAGTGTTTCAATCCCTAATAGGGAGTAAGTGAAATTTCAACAGCAGTTACTAGTTCCTCCGAGTGTTTAAGGCTGGTATCAAGTTTCAATCCCTAATAGGGAGTAAGTGAAATTTCAACCCGGGCGTAACTTGGTAATATCCTGAGGTACTACCTTATCAGTTTCAATCCCTAATAGGGAGTAAGTGAAATTTCAACCTTCAGCAGAGGATACGGTATTGAAGTTATCCTTCAGTTTCAATCCCTAATAGGGAGTAAGTGAAATTTCAACTTGGTTCATAATCAGATGTTCTAAAAGGGATTGAAACGTTTCAATCCCTAATAGGGAGTAAGTGAAATTTCAACTCCTTATATACGTTTGTTTCCTTACAATGGTTACTAGTTTCAATCCCTAATAGGGAGTAAGTGAAATTTCAACCACTTCTTACGGCTGTTTTCAGGTTTTTTCAAAATTCGTTTCAATCCCTAATAGGGAGTAAGTGAAATTTCAACCTAAAACACCATTGTAGATGGATTGCGTTAGGCAGTTTCAATCCCTAATAGGGAGTAAGTGAAATTTCAACACGGCTCCTCGCACGGTTCTCCCAAGTCACAACACTATTGTGTTTCAATCCCTAATAGGGAGTAAGTGAAATTTCAACCCCAGCAAGATTTGCGACCATATCTTCCTCTAGTTTCAATCCCTAATAGGGAGTAAGTGAAATTTCAACAGGTAGCTTTTGCCATTTAGGAGAATTGCCACAAGTTTCAATCCCTAATAGGGAGTAAGTGAAATTTCAACGTTGAGTATCATACGGTCAAATTCTGCCAATGTCTGCGGTGTGTTTCAATCCCTAATAGGGAGTAAGTGAAATTTCAACCTCTGACTAGTGCCAACTGCGATCGCACAGAGTTGTTTCAATCCCTAATAGGGAGTAAGTGAAATTTCAACCGTGATTGCTTATTCCCTGGAACAGCTACAAGTGTTTCAATCCCTAATAGGGAGTAAGTGAAATTTCAACCCTTTATCTGTAGGAGGTTGTAACTCCCAGCTAAGGTTTCAATCCCTAATAGGGAGTAAGTGAAATTTCAACGTGATATGGAAGAGTTTAACGCCACTGTTCCCGTTTCAATCCCTAATAGGGAGTAAGTGAAATTTCAACAGCTATATCTTATATAAGATATATTTTTACTCTGTTTCAATCCCTAATAGGGAGTAAGTGAAATTTCAACAATAAAAACTATTAACGGGCTTGCCAATGCGATTAAAGTTTCAATCCCTAATAGGGAGTAAGTGAAATTTCAACTTCAAGATGAGCGAATTTGAAAATAGCGCTAGTGTTTCAATCCCTAATAGGGAGTAAGTGAAATTTCAACGGCAGTAGGTTGAAAGTTAACCTGTATTTGGTTTTCAAGGTTCTAAAGCGCAGATGGGGTAATAATAGCACAAGTGGTATGAGTTGAAACAGATGAAAATAGCTGAAACCCTTTCCAGATAAGGAGCGCGGGTAATAGATTGAAGAAAATTTACTATAAACCTTATGCTGAAAAGGATTGAGCCATTTTTTTCTAACCTGTTTGACTAACACCTACCCATCCGCGTATTCAGCAAAGAAAATAGTATCATCGCGTAGTGGTTCACCACCGATACGTTCAACTTTACCAAAACAACAAGCACACATAGGATAAAAGTGGATAGTATCAGCGTCAGATTTAATCAACTTGTTTAAGCGAGAGCGCAATTTAGCATATTGAGTATCCGTAAGCTGACACTCAAACACGCTATATTGCATCCACTGACCATAAGATTTGAGAATATTGTGGATTTTGGTACGGCGTTTATCTTCGCTGATGTCGTAGGATATAACTAAATTCATTACTACTTTTGACCTCCAACATTTTATTTCAAAATCAGCGGGGGATATTTGTCTATCTCAGCCATTAAATATTTACCTAGTAACCGAGCTTGTAACTCAAACGCTTCTTGGTAAGTGCATTTGCGTCCTAGTACTGGATGCTTAAATTCAGATTGTTTTTTTTGTGCATATATTTTTAAAAATGTTTTTCGCCCTTCTGAGGTAAGTGAAACGGCTCCACTGAGGGGTTCGGTAAGAAAGTCTGCTGTTGTTAATGATTGTTTATTGATTGCCGACAATACTACTGCATCTACTATTAAAGGGCGAAATTCTTCCATTAAATCCAATGCTAAAGAAGGTCTACCATATCGCTCGCAGTGTAAATATCCTAAATATGGATCAAAACCAGCAATGTTAACTGCGCCTTGAATGTCATGTCGCAATAATGAATAGCCAAAGCTGAGTAAAGAATTAACTCTATCAGTTGGTGGACGACGAACACGCTTACTAAAAGTAAATTCTTTAGCTAGAATAAGTTGATTAAAGCAGCCAAAGTAAGCAGCGCTACCAGCACCTTCTAAGCCGCGAAGTGAACTAATATTTTGAGTAGTATCTATTGGTGCAAGTGCTTGTTCTAAGCAAGTTATGTTTGCAGATAAGTCTAAATCTGAACATTCACGTTGACGACGGAGCAAGAAATTACGATAGTTTTTTAACTTTCCCCGAATAAAACCTTGCACCACATGAATTGCTTGGGCTGACTCACCTACTGCTTGCCATTGAGCTTTACGCACGAAAATATTTTTAGTTACTTCTGGTTGTAAAGTCCCTAAGTAACGACCGTTCTCTGTCAGAAAGCTTAAAGGTATGTGCCGCTCTAGCAATTCAGAAATAGCAGCAGGTGAAATAGTTGCACGTCCTAATATTACAACACCATCTACTTTAATTAGTGGAACATCTAAAATTGTCTTTTTATCAAATTTGACATGAAGACGCTCATCAACTTTGCCAACAAAAGCATCTTCTTGAGTAACATATACTGTTCCCATAGTTACATCCACAACTATTTAATGTGCTTAAAAACTATTTGGCTTCTTGATAGCGTTCTACTTTTTCTGTAGCTTGAGGTAAACAGTGTGAATATAAACTGCACCCGTCACACCGTTTTGTTTTGATAGCTTTGGGCATTGCACCCGTAAATATTAGTGTTTGAACTGCTTCAATGGTAGCGATCGCACTTTGACGTAATTCCTCAGAAATATCTACACGCTGGCGTTGGTGTGAATGTGCATAGTAGATATAACCAGTATTGATTACTTGACCTGTCATTTCTTCTAAACACAATGCTTGAGCGCAGACTTGCAGTTCATCATTGTCCCATTCAGCTTTACGTCCTCGCTTGTACTCTACTGGATACCACTGACCATTCTCTGATTCAATTAAATCAGATTTACCTATGAGCTTGTATGTATCGGATTTCAACCAAATCGCCCTGATTTGCCAAGTCTCATCGCGGTTTCCGTCTCCAGTTGTATGAACGCGATCGTGTAAAGTTGTACCTTCAATTGTGTATTGGTTATCAATAAATTCTCCTGCACAAAACATTCGCCAGCAGCGATGTTGACAGTAAGCATATTGATTTAAAGCAGCAATCGGAATGTAATCAGTCTCATTCATAATTGAGTTTCATGGATGCAAACTATAATTTATACTCTACGTGCCATCCCCATACCCATTGTTGTTTTACGCCCCAACCCTGCAAATAATGCAAAATCAGCTAATGCGTTTATTTGCTTGATTGCTAATGGTTCAACATCCCCTAGCATTCGATAACTAATTCCACCAACACAGCCTATAAACTTACTATCGTAGTTACTGACAACTTCAGTATTGATATTAAAAGCACTTGGATAAAGTGATTCAATGGGAATATTGGAGATTTCGATTCCACTGTATTTGTTCCAACGGCTAAGAAGGCTCTTGAATACACATTCTTTGATAGGGAGAACTGTATCATATCCGCCTTGACGGAAGGATACAGGTGTTGCAAAGGTGAAGTTAAAGGTGCGATCGCGATCTGATGCTTGCTCGTACAATTGTGCGTAGGTGCAAGCATCAGCCCAAGGTTGCGTTGATTGGGGTGTACCTTGAATACTCGTAATGTGTAAATTTGCAGAACCCAAATGCCAAGGGTGTTCAGGGTTAAGATTCAACCACAGTGGAGTTAATTTACTAAATAAAGTGTCATCAAGTAAGGAAATACGCCACCAACAGGGAGTACCAGCCGCGATAGATTTTTGATGAGTCAATTGCAACGTGTGCTGATGTTGCTTGTGTTGTCGTTGTATTTGCAACGGCGAGAGAGTGAAGGCTTTGTCTACGTTGGAAGAGTGCAGATAGTCTGCCAAGCTGGAATCAACAGAACTGATGAGAGTGAGAAATAGTGCGTGATAGTGTCTACCGGTGAGGAATTCCGGGTAAATGGGAGATTGGGGAATGAGGTTAAGGACGAGGCTGTGAGGCATGAATAATTTAAAATGCTAGATGTAGTGGGCATTGCCCACCACTTGAAATTAAGCTTTAAATTGATACTGCATTTTTGCAGGTAAGCGCAATTTTTCGGTTTTGTTGGGATTATCAAATTCGTAATATTGTCCTTGGCGAATACTGACATTGTGAATCAGACTCACCGGGGGCATATTTACCACATCGTAGCTAACAACTTGATGGGTAAACATTACATCCAAAGGATTCAATGGGTAAGAAAAGGAGAAGTCACCTGTTTTTAATGCAATGTTGTTAACTTCTTGAGTAGTAAGTTCAGCTTTACTCATCCATTTACCCAAGCGAATCCATTTTGGTGGCTTAAGTTGCTTGCGAGAAATTATAAAAAACTCAAATTGGCTTTCCGGTGCAATTTCTTTTGCCCTACCAAAGCTAGGAATATTCTTTTGCGTTTTCTCCATTTCAACGTGGTAGTTGTTATTAGCATACTTCCAGGTGTTGAGTATGGCAGAATGATTGAGCGATCGCGCCGGAGTTACATAAATTCCCTGTTGATTGAGTGGTGTTAGATGCTCCTCATATTTTGGCACTTGTTCGGGGCAAAAATAGCGATAAGAATGTTCTTCAGCAACGGTAGTAGAGTAGATTTGGCTATCAACTAAACCAAGTGCATAACAGAGAGCATAATTGTGAATTAGGGCTTCTGTTTCATACAATCGCCCGATTTCACGAGTTGCGTAATAAAGACTGTCATGTAGTTCTAATTGACAACGGTAAATAAACACCATATCGCTTACTCCGTTGCAGCAACAGCTTTCTTATTATTCTTGGTATCTTTCTTAGGGTCTTTCTTACCTGATTTAAGAACCCATGTTTGAGCATAAATAGATGATTCAGCATTTGCTTGAGTCAACATTTTTTGCAATCGAGTTTCATCACTGGTGATAGACTTGACTTCACTCAAAAGTTGTGTGAAGGATGCACCAACGAAATCAGTATGAGAAATATACTCTTGAGACATTAGAGTAGTAATTGCTTGTGTAGCAGCCTCTAAAACCTCATCTTCATTGAGCGGATCAGGAGGATTAATTTGCTTTGGAGTTGCATTGCTCATTACGTCATATATCTTTTGAGTCCAGAGAAGATTACTAACAATCTCACCATCAGCAAAAATGACTCCAACTAACTCATTACGCACTCTACCAGTGCGGGTAGTCTGCGCTCCGTAATGGCGTGTTCTGAGAATATTATTGAAAACGTAGAGAAATCCAGCTTCAGTGGGATCTTTCAGCGTGACAATACTGGGGAAAAAGACTTGAGGTAAGATATGGTCTTGACTATTAATACGGCTGGTTACTTCCCCTTGACGGCTCATCGTCCCATTCTCAAAAGGTGCATTGAGGGTAAAGTTAAGGTGAGAATCATCAAAGGGTGTAATAGAGTACGCTGTGTCTACAACTACTTTCGACTTTTCAGAACCGGAATCACCAATAGCAAAACCGTAGAGAATACAATCAGGAGTAGTTTTGCTGAAATCTACATTGTAGTCGCATTTTTCAGCATCACCAATTTTGTAGTTACGTAGTAATTCTCTACCCGTTAAACGTTCTGGTGTAGACTGCTTGCGCTTAAACATTGCCAAGCGACTAATAGGTTCTTTATTTTCAATTCCAGCACGCACTCTGGCTTTATTAAGTTCACCATCCGTCTGGAATAAAGGGTAAGATTCTGTAACACGAATAGTAATAAAATGAACATATTTTCCCATTGGTTTAGCAGGGATTACATCGTGGAAAAATTTAGAATCGAGTGTTTTCAAGAATTTCATGATTTGATTGCTCCGATTTAGTTAGTTGAAAAAAAAGAATAAATTAGACTGATACTTCAAGTTCTAATTCAGGAATATCATCAGGTTCATCTTGTGGACGTGCTTTACGTTCTTCATCATCTGCTAGGCGATAAAGGTATTCACAAGTATCTCTAATTAAATTGAGTTGAGTACCTGCTAAACGTGCGCGATCGCTTTTAAAACTTCCCTCAAAGATTTCCTTTACAAAATACTTAGAAAACTCATAAACTGCTTGACGTTCTTCTTCTGAAGTTAAGGCAGGTTTCCACTTCCCATCAACTAGAGTTAATGTTGGTTTTCCTTCAGCAGCTTTCCGCCGCACATTGTTCATCAGCTTGGCTAGACGAGCCGCTACCACATCTATTAAAGAATCAGTGTCACTAGCCATAGATTTATCAATTTTCAAAATTACATCAGCAGCCTCATCAATTGGTTTGAGAATTGCATTAGCTTTGGCATATTGACTTTTAGAACGATAAAAACGACGGTAGAGTTCTGTTAACTTACGCAGTTGATTCACAGCTTTTCCTTCTGGTTCAAAATAGTGATAAAAATCCAAGTATAGGCGGACTTTCGCCATAGGTACATAATCAATTTTGTCTTGCTTTCGCAACCATTTGTTAAGGTAGTGGAAGACATAGAGAGGACTGGTTTCTAAATCTCGTGCTAAATCTGCTAGTTTTCCCCAATCTGGATCGCCATCCTTTTTACGGTTAACTTCCAAGTGAATAGAGTAAGCAGCAGTGAGAGCATTTAGGGGAGAAAATTCACGCGTTTCTGAACTACGAGGTAGAATGCTATCTAAACGATATTTATCTTTTTGAATCAAAGAACGAATCGCTTGATGTTCTCCATCAATTAAAACTGTTTGTTCAAAGTCAGCACCACTAATGAAAGGTGGTACAGGTGATTCTGATGCTACGACTTTCACATCGAGAACAAGCGGTAACGCTAATGCTAACCAAGCTGGTGTTACCCATGATTCTGTATCTGTAGCGTCTCTTCCAGGCGGTAAACCTAAAAAGAAAAATGTCAGAGTTTCATGTTCTGGAAAGCTAATTTTAAAAGTCCGGTCATCTTCTGGCTTTAGATTTTCTTTAATCAAGAGAGAATCAATTTTTTGATAATCATCAATTTGAAACTTTGCAACTTTATTTTCTGCGATAAAATGCTTACGCATTTCGGCATCAAACCGAGTTCGGGAAAATTGCTCATAAGCCTTTTGCAAAAATTTATTGGTTTCTGGGGTAAAAAAGTAAGTTGGGTAAAGGTAGAGATAGCGATATTTACGACCTTCAAAATCTGCTCCTACAGCATTTGTTTGGTTCATCAAAATTTGTCTCAACATAATTTCAATTGACCAAATTGAGCAAATTTGCCGTTTAGCAGCTTGAGCATTAAATAAAATCTGACGATTACTGTAGACTTGAGGAGCAAATAAAGTTGCTGATTCCATCTGTTCAGTCACAGTATATGAAGAACTAGAAATTGCACAAACATTTTCTCGTCCTCTACCCGTTATTTTGGCAGCATTATAGCGTTTAAGTTCAACTAAAAATGAGTCCGGTTTTGGTTCTATAACTGCGCCTGTTGGTAAAGAAATAACTTGGCTGACATAAGTTTTTAAGTCATCCCAGCCATCGGGTATATCCTGAAACTCTGCTAAAATTGGTCTAATAAAAGCAGCAACATGATTTACCATCCCTTTCATAACTTCCAGAATTTGAGCAAAGCTTAATCCTGAATGATTGCGAAAGTATTGCGCTGCTAGGTAATACCAATCAAGAGGTACACCACCTGTTTTTTTCAAAGATTGAATTTCTCTGACGGCTGGAATTTCTGCTGATAATTCCAAATATTCAGCTAGCTTTTGTGTCAAATCTAAATCAGGAATACTTTTTCTCTGATTTTTTAGCAGTTGTTTCTGCCAATCATTAACTTTTTCGCACCAACTACCCCAAATCCCCCGACATAGGATATCACCAAACTCCGCTAATCGATCAATGCGAATTTCATTAGAAATTTGTAAATTTAAGTGTGCTGATAGTTCGCCTTGTGCTTGATAATTCAGCAAGCTTTCGCCTCGCTTACCAGCAGAAGCAGGTTTTGTGTCTGGAAGTAGCCGAGAAGCAGCATTAATGCTAACTTCCATTAATTCAACTACATCAAAAAATAACCAGTAATAATCTGCAAATTTAAAACCCTTACCATCACGATTAAAACCTGTCTGTCTTTCCTTCAGTTTCTCGGCACATAAGTACTTTATTTTGGTAATAACTTGTTCAGGAATTCCATCAGTTGTAATCGGAGGAGCATCAACAGTAGCTAAATAGACAACGCCATCAGGTAGATAAAGTAATGGTGTATAAAACTCTTCAGGATGTGCTGCAATTAAAGCATTATTGAAAATATTTGTGAGAATTCCACGATTTTCTGCAAGGGAATGATAGGTAAGTTGTAATTGATGATTGCTTAATCTTGCAAGCAATGTAGGTAAACGACTATTTTCTACATCTCTCGGATGTTTAATGACTGAAGCAAATAAATCAGATAGTGAAACTAAGTCAATCAAAACCTGTCTAATTCTGCTATCTAGTCTTTCATCATCTAAAGGTTTTAAGCCACGAGTAATCAAACCTAAATCCGAATCATTTTTAACTCCTGCATTGCTGCTAATTTCAATAATGTCATCGATAAGTTCTTCCCATTGTTCGCCTAGTAAGTGGTATAAGCCAAAATCTAAAATCTTTTTGGTAATGTATTCACGTCCCAAATTCGGAGCATCTTCTTTTTTTGGTGGTTCTTCTTCCCAATTGCGAATGATAAAATTCTGTTCTAACCAATCTCGATAGTCAGGGAATTTTTCATAGTCATGCAACAAATAGGAAACAATAAATACAGACGATTGCAAATCTTCACAATTACGCTTAACTGGATTTGTGCCTATTCCTTCTGCTTGTAACTTCCTCAAAATTCGATAGCTGGGAAATAGACCATTAAGTAAGTGAGCAAGTATAGATTGGTCGCCAGCGTTGTCTCTACGAAGTGGTTTTTTACCTGCTGCTGCGCGTTTTGTATTTATAATTTCTACAGTTACTTCAAAGAATTTACCACCCTTAGCAGTTGCACCTGCTAGCTGTCGAATTAAATTAGGTAAGACATAATCTGCAAATTTTTCTATGATGCGCTCGCCTTCATTTCCTTTTGCCTTTTTTACAGCTTCTTTAAATAACCGAATAGTGAGAAGTTCGCGTTTAACAGGCGATTCATCATCTTCATCTTTTACTGAATCAAAATCTGGTACTTCATCGGGAAGATTATCATCAAATTCATCCATTAATTTTTATCCTTTAGCTCAATTGGTTGATATTCTTGAATATTACCGTTGCTAATTATCCACAACTTTCCCGCCACATCTGCGGCTTCTAAACCAGCAATTAATGTCTCAATAGCTTCACGCCAATCAGCAAATTTAGAACGACCAGGTAAACGTAGTATGATTATTCCTGAATAGTCTGAAGGATTATATTTCAGACGATTACCAAATCCTCTATCTGAAGTAACTAATATCCTGCCTTCTTGGTGACAAATAACAATTAATTCTTCATCTGGAGTAGAAGTAAGACCTTGTTCTCTAACTGTTGCAACATCATGCCCTGCTAAACGCAACCATGTAGCCACCCGCAGGCTACCAAGATTTTCATCTAGTTTGATATTCACTTTTTTGTTTCCTTGTGAGTTCCTAAAGGGATTTCAACAAAACAATCCCTTGTCATCTCAGCACCATAAGCGATACAAGCAAGAATGTCTTCTTTTTCTAAGCTAGGATATTCTTCTAAAATGGTCTCTATTGTTTCTTCTGCTGCTAAAAGGTCGAGAATTAGAGAAACCCAAATACGGTGTCCGCGAATGCAAGGTTTACCGAAACAAATATTCGGGTCGATGGAAATTCGAGAAAGCAAATCATTGTTAGTCATGTAGCTTCACCTCTAATAGCCTTTAGTTCTAACATATCCATCCTTCATCATCCTTTGGCTTCCAATGCCAAGTTAAGGTTTCCAACAACAGCGCATCTTGTCCAAAAGTAATGGTGTACTGAGGGCTTCTATCCTCTGGCTCATTCGTGAGGGGGTAAGCTTGAAAGTGCATAGGTAATCCGAGAGTGGCGCGTAAAAAGTTGCGATCGCGGTCTGAAATGAAGCACACTAGTTTACGTCTACTCACAGCATCACTAATTTGGTTGATACCGTAACCGTGTCGTTGCGAAATCTCTAAACCTTGTAGTTCGTGTTGTTTATCTGGTAGAACTTGCACCTTACCAGATTTAGCTAATTCTCTCAAATTCCCTGGATAATAGAAGTGCCAATCTTCCCGCACATCCCGATAGCCTTTAAACTTTAAATAACACAAAGCTTTATCAAAGCGAGTAGTAATTACTCCAGCTTTCTCGGCTTTTTCCATAAAGCTATTTTTATCCCATAACTCGAAAATAAAGTTATTGAGAATGCCAGGAAGATTATACATTTTAAATCTTTCTGCTTCTGGCTCATCTGGATTAGTTAAGTCATAAATTGCACAATCTAACTGGCTACTTCCCCGAAAACTCCTAGCCTCATCAATAATTTTTGTCTTTCCTTCACTTTGACAGCGATAAAACTGTGCATTCATCTGTTTAATGCTAATTCCCAAAGCATTTTGAACACTAATGCCAAATTTCTTAGCTACCTCTGGATATTTCTCTTTGATATGATAGTTTCCTTGCAGCTTTGAATAGATATAAGCTGACTGTATACCACCCCATTGCTGAGGATATCGCTCAAACTGATTTTTAAATGTCCAAAATTTATCAATGGCATTTTTAAAACTAATGCGGTCAGAAGTTTCACCATCTTCTAAAGCATGGGATTTATCTGTAAATAGCCTTGCAACAAGAAAGTTAGGTATTAAAGCATAAGCTTGATAAGCTTCAAAACCTTCATGTCTACCAAGCCTACCAAATCGTTGAATAAAGTTTCCCGCATCAGCAGCTTCAAAAACTAAGAAATTAATCCGAAAGTCCACGCCGACATCAATTGTAGAAGTACCCAAAAGTAAATCTGCTTCGGTAACTGATTGAGATTTTTCGGTTTCTCCTGTTAAACCAGTATTTTCTCTAACCTTCCATCGCGGTTCAAAAATAGGTTTTAACTTATCTATTAGCTTTTTAACTGCTGCGATGGAATTTAAAATAATTGCACCTTTGCTGTTAGGATAGTCTTGAAAAAATTTTAAAATCACCGTTTCAGCATTTTCTTCTATCCATTTATAGCTAGAACTAAGATTAGGCTCTATTCCTTGAGCAAAGCATAAGTTAATAGGTTGACTAATCTGCCGCCACCCATTGCTTGAATCATCTGATGAGAATTTGTAAGCTCCAACAGCATCTGGAGCAATTTCTTTATATCTAAGTTGAGCCTTTTCTAGAAAAGTCTTTAACAATTCGTTAGGTGTAGCAGAAAGGAAGAGAAATTTTTTATGAGTATCGCCAGTGTGTTTTATTAAAAGTATTGTATTAATAACACTAGCTACTTGCGGAGATGAAAAAATATGAAACTCATCATAGATAAATAATTTATAATTTTCATCTATACGTCTGAATAACCTGTCAGGATTATCTATTTTTCCTCTCAAGTAGTAAAAATTATGGATGTAATGGAAAATATCAGGGTTCGTCAGCAGGATTTCATAGTTAGTAGAAAAATCTTCTATCCCATCTCGTTTGGAAAACAGCTTACCAGTAGCTATATATTTTTCCAAAATAGCCGCATTTAAGCGATTAATTTGAGGTTCGTACTTGGGTTTAAATTCATCTTTGTATCCTTGAACCTGTTTTTCTTGATCTCGTGCGAGTTCATTTGTCGGATACATTGCTAAAGTGTACGTGCGATTTGTCATTGCTGACAAATAAGCTGCCAAGCTTTTACCATCGCCTGTCATCGCTCTATTGAAGACAACATCAATATTTGGGTCTTGTAATGCTTGATAAGTTTCTGCTTGATGCCAAGAAAGCGACCAATCTTTAGGTAATTTCACCCCGTCAGGTGTAGGGACGGTTTGAGAATAAACAGGTTTGAGATTTATGCTGTAATTTTCAGACATATCCTTGATAATTCCTTGTGAATGCTTGGTTTATCGGAAATTTTATGCAAAAAGAATGACAGACTTAGTAAATCTAATCAATTTCTGCCACCAATGGCGGCAGTTTTTATATATGTGCTAAGAAATACCACTTATAAATTTCTGCAACCATTGGTTGCAGTTTTTTAGATGGGTATAAAACATCTCCAGCCTATTTCTCGCACCAATGGTGCGAGTTTTTCACTGTACTTAAAAACTGTCCGTAACTCGTTGTTATTCCCTATAATGCCATGCAAAATAGAAGTTGCCAAGATTTATCCGTATAAAAGTGTCCGTATAAAATATGAGTCGAAAAGGTCAATCTATTACGCTGTCGATATCAGAACGCGACAAAGCCGAGCTAGAAGCGATCGCTCGTGAATTCGGTATGATGTGGGGAGAGGAGCCTAACATCTCTAAGTTAATTAAAGCGATCGCTCAACGTAAGTTACTCATCGGTAAAAACAACAACTGGTCAGAAACCCGCATCAGGGCGTTACATAGATGTATCAATGCGTTGACAGATATCGGGCAGATTGAACAAGCGCAAATTATTGCAAACTTACTTCTCGAACGCAGCGAACTATCATTACCGTTGCGGGGCGAAATCGAACGTTTCTTAGAGAATTTACCCCCGCCTTGGCGCTTAGAAATAGACCGCTATATCTTGCGCGAACAGCCCTTTCAGCTTTCCTATCAAGATGCAGCAGAGCGTGTGTTTAATTTTACCGTTCGCTATGCCAAAATTACGCCCCACGAAAAGCGGCAATATCTTGATTGCTGGTGCGAAGAGACAGAGGGAAACTCTGATGTGGAAGAATTACGTCATAATTGGAGTTTGCGTTTAGACCGTATTCAAGAGGCTGCTGTTTTACCTGTTGCTGGCGAGTGGCGTACTGGCTTGGCACAGATAGATGTAGAAATGCATCTACTGGGTAATTTAGGCTTTGCTTATCAAGCCAAAGCGGAAGATCAAATAAATGAATGGCTACCAGACACACAACGTGTGAAGCGAGTTGTCAGGCGTGTCTTTAGTACCTTTTGGTTTATTCGGGAAGTGATGCAATATGCACCAGATTGTGTGATTGTATCGCCAGAAGATGTGCAAGCACTCATTCAAAATAAAATTAAAACTCTTTATCAGAACTATGGTTTAGATGTATCTTCATAAGAGTTGTATGGACTTAAAACGCCTTACTCGAATCAGTTCATCTTCTCACCGAATTTTAGATTTTAGATTTGAAATTTTGGATTGAAGGATCAAAATTTCAAATCTGAGCGGGTCTGTTACCATAGCGTTCCCGTTCCCTTGAAAATGGTTCCCGCTCTTTAGGGTAGAAAGCGAATTTAAACGTGATAATAAATCTAAAATCCACGCATCCAAAATTGTTTGACCTTATCTGTTCCTTATAGGATGTTTGAAAACTTTTTGATGTTGTATTTGAGACTTATAGATCCCCCTAAATCCCCCTTGGAAAGGGGGACTTTGATATATTTCCCCCCTTTCCAAGGGGGGCTAGGGGGGATCAAACGAAATATTTAATACTTCTCAGACATCCTCTTATAGGGAGTCAATGAAATTTCAACAGACTCGTTTAATTGCGATCGCAGCTTGCAAGATGCTTGGGTTAAAAAGTGGTGTAATCGGTGGTAAGTTACCCCTACAGCATTCTTTGCCAGCCGGAATAAGTTTTTTCTCTCACTTTCACCCAATAATCCCCCTAACATAGTGTCTAAACTCTCTTTTTGAGACAATATTCAAACTTTTGGTGGGTTGCGTTATACTCTACACACCCTACTTGCCCTGCAATTCTATAGATGCAAGCTAGATGCAAGCATTTTCAGAATGCACTACAGCCACGTTAAGCTGGATAAAAGTAGCAATTTGTTGCGCTTTTTATGATGAAATTTGCTGTTACTGCTAATTTTTAAGTTTCCCTGCTTGAGATACCTGGAATGCTAGACAAAATTTTTGATTATCTTAACTTTCACTTCAGCGTAGAAGCTCCTATAGTCCTGCTTATCCTGGTGTTTTTAGAGGCGGTGCTGTCTGCTGACAATGCGATCGCCCTCGCTGCGATCGCCCAAGGATTAGAAGATAAAGAACTTGAGCGGCGGGCCCTCAACTTTGGTTTAATCGTTGCTTATGTGCTGCGAATTACCCTAATTCTCACTGCCACTTGGGTGCAAAACTTCTGGCAATTTGAACTATTGGGTGCTGCCTACTTGCTGTGGCTGGTATTTCAACACTTTACCTCCCAAGAAGCTGATGATGATCACCACCACGGCCCCAGGTTTAGCTCTTTGTTGCAAGCGATACCTGTGATTGCATTTACAGATTTAGCATTTTCTTTGGATAGTGTGACAACTGCGATCGCTGTTTCTCAAGAAAAGTGGTTAGTTCTAACGGGTGCAACAATTGGGATCATCACTCTACGATTCATGGCAGGATTGTTTATCCGGTGGTTAGACGAATTTGAGAACTTAGAGGACGCAGGCTATATTACTGTGGCATTGGTAGGTTTACGTCTGTTGTTGAGGGTTGTAAACGATAGTTTTGTTCCACCAGAATGGTTAATGATTACTGCGATCGCTCTGATCCTGGCCTGGGGATTTTCTAAGCGCACTCTCATTGAAGTGCCCCAGGAGATAACTGAAAAGAGCGAAGTAACGAAATAAGAAAACGGGAATGGGGCATTGGGCATTGGGCATGGGGCATGGGGCATCGGGGAAGTTTTCTCCCCTGCTCCCTGCTTCCTGCTCCCCTGCTCCCTGCTCCCTGCTCCCTGCTCCCTGCTCCCTGCTCCCTTGCTTTTTCCCAATCCCCAGTTCCTAACTCATTACTCGTGCAACCAAGGAGTTAATTCTGGTTGCCAAGTTACCAATTCTTCATCCTTAAACCACAGAGCTACTTCTTGTTGCGCTGTTTCAGGAGCATCAGAACCGTGGATGATGTTACGACCAATGTTAATACCCAAATCGCCTCTAATTGTACCTGGTTCAGCGTTTAAGGGGTTAGTCGCACCAATTAGCTTTCTTGCAGAGGCAATAACGCCATCACCTTCCCATACCATCGCTACCACAGGGCCAGAGGTAATAAATTCTACCAATCCTGCAAAAAATGGTCTTTCCCGGTGGACATCATAGTGCTGTTCAGCTAATTCCCGGCTGGGTTTTAAAAGCTTCAAACCAACTAGGGTAAAACCTTTTTTTTCAAAGCGACCGATAATTTCACTCACCAGTCCGCGTTGTACGCCATCAGGCTTAATTGCTAAGAATGTGCGTTCCAAAGCTATGCTCCCAAAACTTAATAAATTTTTTACGATTAATTG
Organism: Mojavia pulchra JT2-VF2; assembly: GCA_019359325.1. GTDB lineage: Bacteria > Cyanobacteriota > Cyanobacteriia > Cyanobacteriales > Nostocaceae > Mojavia > Mojavia pulchra. Next base: position 475,935 of record JAHHHN010000002.1, read on the forward strand.
TCCAGTGTTTAGTGTCAGTTATTAGTTGTTCTTTGTCCAGTAGTGGCAAGATTTGGCATACTTAACCAAAGCTTAATCACTCATAATTAATGACACATTACCCTTGACCAATCAGAGTTTATCTCAGAAATTATCTTTGGGTGCATATGCGTTCAAAGATGAATGCGCTAAATTGAAAATTCGTGGGTGAAAACAGAGGTCAGGAAGAAATGGGTGTTGAATCAACTACTACATCTGAAGAGGTAGTCAAGCTGCCGTCCAATGGGCATAAATCAGAAGTGAAAAACTATAAACAAAAAAAGCTTTTACCACCTAGTACTACCACAGAAGATTCGCCTCGCTCCTGGAAAATTGAGGACAGCGAAGCCCTTTATCGCATCGAAGGTTGGGGACAGCCTTATTTTTCCATTAGTGCTGCGGGTCACGTCACCGTTTCCCCCAAGGGCGATCGCGGCGGTTCTCTTGACTTGTTTGAATTAGTCAATGCCCTGAAGCAGCGGAATTTGGGGCTACCCATGTTAATTCGCTTTTCCGATATCTTGGAAGACCGAATTGAGCGGTTAAACGCTTGTTTTGCCAAAGCGATCGCCCGCTACAACTACCCTGGTGTCTATCGCGGTGTGTTTCCTGTCAAGTGCAATCAGCAGCGACACTTGATTGAAGATTTAGTCAAGTTTGGCAAACCCCACCAATTTGGTTTAGAAGCTGGTTCCAAGCCAGAATTAATGATTGCTTTAGCTTTACTCGATACACCGGGAGCATTATTAATTTGCAACGGCTATAAAGACCGAGAATACATCGAAACGGCAATGTTAGCCCAAAGGCTAGGGCAAACACCAATTATTGTCATTGAACAGATCGAAGAGGTCGATCTGGTAATTGCTGCTAACCGCCAGTTGGGTATTAAACCCATCTTAGGTGTTCGGGCTAAACTCAGTACCCAAGGTATGGGACGTTGGGGAACTTCTAGCGGCGATCGCGCTAAATTTGGTCTGACAATGCCAGAAGTTATCGAAGCTGTTGACCAATTACGCGAAGCTGACTTGCTGGATTCCTTGCAGTTAATGCATTTCCACATCGGTTCGCAAATCTCTGCTATCAATGTAATTAAAGATGCCATCCAAGAAGCCAGCCGGATCTACGTAGAGTTAGCGATGCTGGGGGCCGATATGAAATATCTAGATGTCGGCGGTGGCTTGGGTGTAGATTACGATGGCTCACAAACCAATTTCTACGCCTCGAAAAATTACAATATGCAAAACTATGCCAACGACATCGTGGCAGAGTTAAAAGATACCTGTGCAGAGCGGCAAATTCCCGTACCTACACTGATTAGTGAAAGTGGAAGGGCGATCGCATCCCATCAATCGGTGCTGATTTTTGATGTTCTCAGTACTAGCGATGTCCCCCTCGATCCGCCAGAACCGCCGCAAGAAGGCGAATCTCCAATAATTAATTATTTGTGGGAAACATACCAATCAATTAACAAAGAAAATTATCAAGAGTTCTACCACGACGCGGCTCAATTTAAAGAAGAAGCCATTAGCCGCTTCAACTTGGGCATTTTACGTCTAAGAGAACGCGCCAAAGCCGAAAGACTTTACTGGGCTTGCTGTCAGAAAATTCTTAACATGACTAGGCAGCAGGAATACGTACCTGATGAGTTGGAAGACCTAGAGCAAATCATGGCTTCTATCTACTACGTCAATATGTCAGTGTTTCAATCAGCACCAGACTGTTGGGCGATCGACCAGTTATTTCCAATCATGCCAATACACCGCTTAGATGAAGAACCAACACGGCGGGGAATATTGGCAGACCTCACCTGCGATAGTGATGGCAAAATCGACCGCTTTATTGACCTACGTGATGTCAAATCTGTTTTAGAACTGCACACTTTTAAGCCAGGAGAACCCTACTACTTGGGGATGTTTCTCAGTGGAGCTTACCAAGAGATCATGGGTAATTTACACAACCTGTTTGGCGACACTAACGCAGTTCATATCCAATTGACCCCCAAAGGCTACCAAATTGAACACGTCGTTAAAGGCGATACCATGAGCGAAGTGGTAGGCTACGTGCAATATGACTCTGAAGATATGGTGGAAAACATCCGCCAGCGTTGCGAAAAAGCTTTGGAAGAAAAGCGCATCACTCTAGCAGAATCTCAGCGATTACTACAAACCTACGAACAGAGCCTTAGAAGATATACATATTTGAATAGTTAAGGGCTAGGGACAGGGGGCTGGGGACTGGGGACAAGGGGACAAGGGGACAAGGGGACAAGGGGACAAGGGGAAAGAACCATGATTAACTCTTGCTCCTTGTCCCTCCATTCCCCATGCTCCTTGTCCTCTTCATCCAATGCCCCATCCCCAATCCCTAACTTACATTTGTTTCTAACAATTCTGCGATCGCTTGTCGTTCAGCAGGAGTATGGGATGGTGGTGACTGACGGGCATCAGTAATCAACCAGTCTAAAGCCGCAGCTTGGACGTCGATAGTTGCCCCGGTTTTATCCACGCAGTAACGCCCAAACACCAGCTTATCAACCAGCCTGGCTCCTGGGCCCAAACGCGACCATTCAAAAATTACACTGTTTTCTACAGTCGCGCCACTGCATATCCAACAATTAGGGCCAATCATCGCTGGGCCAACGATTTTAGCACCATCTTCAATTCTGGTCATACCACCGATGTAAACTGGGCCTGTAATATCCACTTTGTCCCAATTCACAGCCACATTTAAGCCGGTGTAGATGCCAGGGGCGACTTCATGACCAGGAATTTGCACATTTTTAATTTCACCTAGCAGCACACCGCGAATCGCCCGCCAATAGTCTGGAACCTTACCAATATCTACCCATTCAAAATCCATAGGGTTGGCGTAGAAAGGCGCACCAATTTCCACTAGTTTTGGGAATAGCTGGCTACCGATATCGTACTCTATCCCAGAAGGAATATATTTAAATACCTCTGGCTCAAATATGTAAATACCCGTGTTGATGTTAGTGCTTAAAGCTTCTTCTGTTGAAGGTTTTTCTTGGAAAGCCTTAACGCGACCATCTTCATCAGTCACGACTACACCGTAGCTAGAAACCTCTTCCTTCGGAACCGATTTTGTAATGATCGTAGCGATCGACCCCTTAGCTCTATGCCACTTTACTGCCTGCGTTAAATCCAGATCAATTAAAGCATCACCGCACAACACTACAAACGTATCGTCAAAAAATGGTGAAAAGTCTTGGATGCGACGCATCCCGCCAGCAGAACCGACTGCTTCCCCCACCAGCTTACCGTCGTCGTCAATTTTCCCTTCAAAAGAATAGCCAATCTGTACACCAAACCGCTGACCGTCGCGGAAATAGTTTTCGATTTCCGCAGCCAAATGACTAACGTTGACCATAATCTGGTCAAAACCATGTTGACGTAAAAGTTCCAGTAAAAATTCCATCACTGGCTTTTGCAGTATTGGAATCATCGGTTTGGGAATTGTATAGGTAATCGGACGCACGCGAGTACCCTTACCCGCCGCAAGAATCATCGCTTTCATATAGATTTATTCCTCAACCACAAGCCAGTTTACTTTCAACGAGTTATGCTTCATTGGTTTCTTGCTGTTTTTATTCATCCCTGATAGCACAAATTAGGGAAATTTGTTGCTTGTTACAACTAGCGGTATAGCATGATAATAAGTTATTGGTTATCTTTTCAATTTACTTAAATTTGGGGATTGCTGAAGAAAAAGTCTGGAAATTATCTGTACCACTGGGTTAAAGTGACTTAGTTCATTGGCTGCTCCAAGGGTTTGCATGTGTTAGCTGAATCTATGGGTAACCGAATTTTAATCTCCTGGTAAAACTCTTCTTGAAATAGCTCTACCTTGGATTGAGCCGATAACAGTAGTAGCGCCCAAAAAACACTAACTAAGTGGCTATGTTCTGATGTATGGGCAGATCCATTTTGGTATGGTTGCTTGCTCTGCGACCATAATTCTACAAGCTGTTCCAAATTTAACCAATTTTGCTCTAAATGTAGCTTTGTTGCTGAAAGATGCAAGACTTGTTCTAATTCTCCAGCCACTTCTGTCAGATTTTCCTGGTGAGCCAGTTCTAGCGCTGCCCGCATACTTTGGACACTAGACTGACGCCGAGGACGGATAGGTTTGCTGCTTTTTTGTACAAGTTTCAGTTGGTTCGCCATAATCTGCAATTGTTCGATTAACTCTTGCAGAGTCACACGGCGTTTTGGTGGTGGCATTGCGGCGGGGCGACGACGTATGTGTTGCTCTAATGGCAGTCGATGAGCTGAATGTAACAATACGCCATCTTCAGATTCTAGCAATGCGTCATCTAGGATAACTTGTTGCTCATCGGCTACTGATTGTAATTGCATTAAGGTGTTTGCCTTGAATAACACCAACATCGATGCCGATAAGAAAGCCTGTCCAGATTGAGACAAGTCGGCTTCATAGCCTCTTTGTGTTGCCTCTGGTGCCATTAGTTCTAAGTAACGGTCAATCACCTCAATTACCTGCACATCCCAAGGATCAATTTCTCCCCGTTCAGCCTGGTGAATCAGGAGTGTAATTGTTTCTAATAGCTCGGAAGCATCCATCAATTAGTTCTAATTAAATCAAAAGTGCGTAGATTCAACAGTAAATTTATTGGATATAGACGCAAAACTGCTTGTCGTTCAACAAAAATTATGCTTGTTTTATGAAGAAATCATCTGCTGACAGTAACGCGGGTTGTAATAAAATATAAAAATTAACCCAAGGTTTACTTTTAGCATCAATTTCATCAATTGACATAAGGAATTTTACTTAATCAATTCCAGCAATTTAAATTCAGTAATATTGGAAAATGTGATTTCGGTTATTGCAAGTTGTATTTTTAAGTATTTTGACTAATACAAGTTTTGTATTAACACAGTAGGATTGTATGATTACTGTACTAAACAGGGATGTATAGTATGATATTTTTATACTTTAAAAATCAGTAACAAGCGGTAATTTAAAATACTTAATACAGACTTTTCGGAAATTGAGATAAACAAGGGCGATCGCTTTCTAGAATAGGTTGCCATCTCAAAGGCTGTATATAGTAGGCTGAATGGGATTACAAGTCCTGTTCGCGCACTCTGACTCTAGGGCTGGCTCAAGCAAAAAAGAGCGCTGCCTTTTAGCGTTTATTCTCTTCATCAGAGGCAGATTCATAAGAAACAGTAAAAGGTGATACAAAATCGCCGGAGCGGCCGCTCTTGATCGCATCAAAAGTACCTTTGATAGTACCGGCAATTGGAACAGCAACGAGTGTGCCCAACAAACCAGCAATCTCGAATCCCATCAAAATAGCCACAAAAATCCAGATGGGATTCAGCCCGATAAAGTTACCAAGTAACTTAGGAGCTAGCAGGTTATCTTTAATCTGCTGCATAACAATCGCTGCCAAAGCTACTTGAATTGCCAACCACCAATTTTGCAGTAGTACCAATATCGTTACTAGACCGATGGCTAGAGTTGCCCCAACAAAGGGAATTAGTTCACCTATGCCAATCACGATCGCAAACAATAAGGCAAACGGCACTTTGAGTAGTAAGAAAATTGGAGTTAGGGTTACTACCATAAATAGCCCCAACAATAACTGGCTGAGAAAAAAGTTCTGAAAGTTGAGACGCAAGGAGGCCGTTAAGGGGAATCTGATATTAGAGGGTAACAGACTAACTAAACCAAACCACACGCGATCGCCATATAAAAGCATATAAAATGCCAGCACGACTACTAACACCAGATTTAGTAATCCTGACAACAGCGTTCCAGCAACTCCCACAGCGCCAGAAGCTAGCTGCTGCACCAAGTTTTGGATGTTGGCATTGATTTGATTGCTCACCACCCGCAAATCTAGGGGTAGACGCCGCTGCTTTGCTAAAGCCTCAAACTGTTCCAAGTTTCTTTGACTGGTAGTTAACCAATCTGGAATTTTATTTAACAGTTGAATAGTTTGGTCAATTAGCATTGGTACTAATGTGACGCCCAGAATTACCACCAGTGTTAAAGTTACAAGCAAAACAATGATTACCGCCTGAGCATGAGTGATCCGAGCACGCTCAAATAATTTAACTGGATAATTTAATAAAAAAGCCAGAATTGTGGCGATGCTCAAGATAGTGATTGGATGCTGGAAATACTGAAATAGTACGGAAAGCAGCCAGACATTGAGAGCGATAATCGGGCCACTCAGACCATAAATTAACAGACGTTGTAGGGGGGCTGAACGGCGCATCTGATGCAATCTGTTTTAGAGATTCCTGAAAAGAATTTGTTCAACGGATATTGGCGCTGATCATCATAATAGATATTTTTAACAAAGACATACATACGCATATCTAATAACAAGGAAATAAATTACGATGGATAAAACCATTGCCGACCTTCGTAAAGACTATACTTTACAAGATTTGAGTGAAACTGAGGCTGACCCTAATCCTTTTATACAATTTAAAAAATGGTTCGATCAGGCACTGGTAGCCCAACTTCCTGAACCCAATGCCATGACAATAGCTACTGCTATGCCAGAAGGGAAACCTTCGGCAAGAATGGTGCTACTAAAAGATTTTGATGAAAGAGGCTTTGTCTTCTTCACTAACTACAATAGTCGCAAAGGACAAGAACTCGCAGAAAATCCCCAGGCGTCCTTAGTTTTTTGGTGGGCAGAACTAGAACGCCAAGTCCGTATTTCTGGGCGAGTTGAGAAAGTTACTGATGAAGAGTCAGACAAGTATTTTTATAGTCGTCCTGAGAACAGTCGTCTCGGTGCATGGGCATCTAATCAAAGTGAGGTGATAGCCAACCGAGAAGTCCTAGAGCAGCGCTTGCAGGAGTTGCACGGCAAATTTGAAAATCAAGAAATTCCCCGGCCATCTCATTGGGGTGGCTTGCGAGTTATCCCCACAGAAATCGAGTTTTGGCAGGGACGCCCTAACCGCCTACACGATCGCTTGCTTTATACTCGCATGGACGATGGTAGTTGGCAGATTGAGCGTTTATCGCCATAAATTGCGCCAGAGTGCAATCCTCAAAATTACTCTAGCAAGCTGAATAGTCTACTGTTCTTGGGTAGCAACTGCTTTGGGAGCAAACTGAATCCTGGGATCGGGCATAAAAGTGTATCTGAGATACAGCCCTCCCCAGACAAACAAAGTAATCAGTAACGCACCAATGCCTAAAGGACTGGGAAGCCAGAATACAACTTCTATATGATTGAGTTCACCAGGTCTAAGCTTCCACACTAGTTGATTTTTGTTCTTTTCTGGCTGGATTGCATTTTCGGTGATGGGAATGTTTTTCGCTCCCCAAGGTGCTCTCAAGCTAAAATCTAAATCGAGAATTGAACCTGCATTTGCTAGGACATTACCGTTGCTGGAAATCAAAGAAAGCGATCGCAAATCCAAATCATAAATTAAGCGATTACGTACTAGCAGTAAAAAATTATTTTGCTCTATGAGCAAGTTGGATTCAATCTTTGGCAATTCTGAGTCTGATTCACTTGGCGCAGACTCTGTTTTTTGATTAGTGCGAGAATTAAAAAACTCGTTAAATTTCTTTTGTAGTTCCTGCCCATTATTGAAAGGAATTGACACAATAATTTCTTCTGGAGAAAGCCGCCGCGTTTTACCTTCAAGTTTACGGGCACGACGCTCTATGCTGTTTAACCATTCATACACATAGTCGCCACTAAAACTAGTTAGCCGTTCTCCTAATTTAATATGCTGCACTAGTTCGCCGTGATTTGAGTTATCAAAATTCACTCCAACATCGTACTTTACACAACCAGACAGTAGCACAGATGCTAACAGTACCAAGCACAAAATAGGTTTTGGAATTTTTGCTTTCCAAATTTGCAGGTTCATTACTATAAATCTCCAAAAACGTCAAATATTTTAACCAATCTTGACTTATAACTCTTGGTACTGTTTGGTGTCAGAAAAGGTTTGTTTAAAAACTCAACCAAACCAAGTACGAAAGCGTTAAACCTACGACAATTAGCGCTAACCAGATAAAGCGATTATCTCTGGTATTGACCTGGCTGAGGTCAACAAATTCTGGTTCAGCTGGCTTTGGCGAAGATTTGCGAGGATTAGCGGTTATACGAATTTTAGAATCATTATCAGGTATTGCGCCCAAATCAGGAATTTCGGTCATCCACTCGCTAGGTCTATTGAGCTTTGGTGCTTGTAGGATGTAAAGTAACTGCCGGGCTTGTTTGCTGGTTTCTACATCGGGATGGCGTTGGAGTTGTTTACACAAAGCGATCGCATCCTCTGTCCGCCCAGCCGCTTCATAAGCTGTTACTAGCCAAAGTTCTATTTCACCCCCAAGCCGAGAATTACGAGCTAACAGGGCGCTGGCTTTTTCTAAATTTTCCACAGCTTCTCGATATTGCCCATTTTCAAAGGCAACTTTCCCAGCTTGGTAGCGAGATCTGGCAATTTCTAAACTTTCTGAACTCACGTTTTGCACACAAATCAGAACTGCTTTAATTTATTTTGCCAATATCAGCAATCTTTGCGGAATCTTTTTGAAACCTGTCAAAATTAAATTAGATAGACTTTTAAAATTTTTATCAAGTAGCTAGTGCTATTTCTTACGTATTTTTCGCTAACAATTCCAGGTTATCAAATTTGTGGGTAAGCAAAATATGCATAATATCAAGCATTTGCGATTGAACTGGCTGGGCGCAGGTATGACTCTGGCACTGATGAGTGCTGCAATTGCCCCAGCTTCTGCCCAATTCATAATTATTAATGGCGGGAGCCAACAGCCTCCCGTTGGATCGGTTATTTACGGTAGTCCGATTCCCGCTCCCATACCTGTAAATCCGGTAACAGGGCACAAAATACCGACTCACACAAATTATCCCTATCCGGTTCATTCTTATCCGACTCATACAAATTACCCTTATCCCGTTCACCCTTATCCCGTTCACCCCTATCCTGTTCACACAGATCACTACTATCCCAGAGGCAGGCGGGTAATAAATCGCACATTTATCCATCCTAATCAGATTCACCCCACCGTGCGAGGCTCGACGATAATAGTAAATCCAGCGATCGTGGATCATTCAAGGCGTGGTGGAAAATTCAGAGGGAGAACGCCGGGAATTTTAATTTATCCACGGTAATTTTAGGTGGGCAAACAGCCCACCCTGTCGGATTTTATTGCATAAACTGGGAACCGAGAATCATGGTTCCAATACCAACGTCAGTAAAGATTTCTAATAACAAAGCGTGGGGAATGCGACCATCAATAATATGTGCAGCTTTAACTCCTTGAGCAAGCGATCGCACACAACAATTTACTTTTGGAATCATCCCCCCGCTGACAATACCACTTGCAATCAAATCGCGGGCTTCGGGTATATCTACTTTAGGAATCAAAGTTGACGGATCTTTGTAATCTTTTAAAATACCCCTGGTGTCAGTCAGTAAAATTAACTTTTCTGCTCCTAGTGCGGCGGCGATTTCTCCAGCTACCGTATCCGCGTTAATGTTATAGGCTTGTCCTGTCTCGTCTGCGGCTACGCTTGATACTACTGGAATATAGCCATTGCTAGCTAGGGTATCCAAAATTTTTATATTCACATTACTGACTTCGCCCACAAAGCCGATACCTTCTTGACCTTGGGGACGAGCTGTGAGTAGATTACCATCTTTGCCACACAGCCCCACTGCCAAGCCTCCAGCTTGGTTAATTAGCTCGACAATTTCTTTATTGACTCGACCGACTAAAACCATTTCCACCACATCCATTGTGGGGGCATCAGTGACTCGCAGACCATTTTTAAATTGCGGTTCGATTCCCAATTTATCCAACCAACTATTAATTTCTGGCCCACCACCGTGAACTAAAATTGGTCGCAAACCGACGCAGGATAAAAATACAATATCGCGGATGACTTTATCTTTGAGGGTGCTATCTTTCATCGCCGCGCCACCATATTTAACAACAACAGTGCGACCAGTGAATTGTTGAATATAAGGTAGAGCTTCGCTTAGCACTTGTACACGAGTGGCTTCAGCTTGCCTGATGTACTCAGTATCGTTGACCATTATGAGGAGCTGTTGAGACTTAAAACCTATCCAGTCAGTGTAGAAGACTTTGGAACTGGTAACAATCTCTCACGCGGAATTTGGGTATTACATTTGCAATTAGTATATTTCTCTACAGCATGAAGCTTTTAGAGTGCCACATCTCGCTAGATTTTGCTTGTCATACCAGTTCAAAAAATGTTTGCGATAGATTTAGCGCTCACCACTAATTGTGATGTTTAACTGGGGTTTTGAGAACACTAGGTATTACCTCCATAACTCTAGTGGCAATTTGTTCAGGTGTTTCACTTTCACGAACAGTAATTTGCAAATCGGCTTGGGAGTAAAGTGGTTGGCGTTGTTCGAGAAGCGATCGCAGTTTGCCTTTAGGGTCAACATCTTGCAGGAGTGGTCTTGTGGTATCCTCTGCCAAGCGGTTGTAGAGTAACTCCACTGGCACATCTAACCAAACAATTAAACCGTGGTGCAGATAACTCCAATTTTCTCGCTTTAGTACAATGCCTCCTCCAGTTGCTATAGTCAACTTGGTATAAGCACAAACTTGTGCCAGCACATCACTTTCTAACTGACGAAACGCTGCTTCTCCAGACTCGGCAAATAGCTGATTAATTGATTTTCCTGCTGCTTGGACAATTACATTGTCGGTATCTACAAACCCATAACCCAGATGTTTCGCCAGTAAACGTCCTACTGTCGTCTTACCGCTACCCATCATCCCAATTAAGTACAGGTTAACCCCTTGCAATAAGCTACTCATTAGTCGCTACGCTCCAGTTATGAGTTATGAAGTGTCCTAATCCCTAATTTCTCACTTTAATGTTACATCTGTGTATTCAGTTGATTTTCTCTCATATAATTTTTTAGCTGTACTGCAAAATTAGTATGGTTGATGAATAAGTAACTATCTGTCTGTTGACTTAATTTAAAATTTTTTTCGATTAATTGTTCAATTAGATATTCTTTCAACACTGGAATTAGGGAAAAACCGATTGCTTGCTTTTCAATACTCGTCGTAGGTGTAGCCTTCTCGATTAAAGATCGCCTGTGTAATAACTCTATAGCCTCCAATATTAATCTTGGCGACATTTGTGGCGATACACCTGGTATTGTGATATCCGTTTGCAACTTTCTTAGCGAAACTAAATCTGGATTGAGAGCTAGCCAGTACATCACGTATTTTTCTATATCAGACAAACGATGAAAGTGCTGGTCTAACATTGCTCGAATATCGCCAAAAACCCAAGTTCCTTGGGCGATAAGCTCAGAAATATTACCACCAAATAATTCTTGAATAGTGGTTGCAACTAATTTGATAAATAGTGGGTTACTTGCATATCGTTTGAATAATATTTCGCATTCCTTTTGTGGTGTTTGATTATCCAAGCCCTTAGCTCTGAGAATTGCAATGCTTGCTTCCTGATCTAAGCCAGTTAATTTTAAAGAGCGAATAGGTAATGTTTCTCCTTCAAGAGCAGCAATCTCTGGGGGTTTTTCCCTAGCGGTTAATACTACACAGCTTTGATGTTGCCAATCTCCTAACCGCCGAATCAACTCTCCATAACCTTCATAACCTGGACGATATCGAATTTGGGAAATAAGGCCAGCATAGCCATTTTTTATACCTTGGCTATTATTTGGCATTGGCGCATATTCCTGTGTTTCATATCTATCGCCATTGGCAAAAATCGAGTCAACGTGATCCAATACAATCAGACACTGACGAGTACGCAAACACTCAATTAATTGTACAATTCGGCTTTCTACTGTTTGAAGGCTAGTTGTGTTGAGCGTTGGGGATAAGAGTTGAATTAGCTGGTGTAAAAGTACCTCTAAAGGCGGTGCAAAACGTAGCGATCGCCAGATCACATATTCAAACTCATCTTTAATTGTTTCTGCTAGCTTGGCTGAAAAAGCAGTTTTACCAATTCCACCCATACCCAAAATTACTACTAACCGACAACGCTCTTGCACAATCCATTGTCGAACTTGAGCAAGTTCTTGTGTTCGTCCGTGGAAAATACTGACATTAATTGCTTCCGCTCCATTTTCTAATGAATCATTTTCTCTTTCAGTATTTATTTTAAGAGGATTAACTACTGGTTGGATTTTAAACCAACCTTTTTTATACCCAGCTTTTTCTAGCAAATGAGTAACGCGACTCCAATTTTTTACTTTGACTGAGTATCCTACCTGATTACTCAGCATTTCTTCTATGTATTTATAAAGCCCATTAGATAGGTAAACTCTAACAGTACTGCTACTACCACTTTGGTAAACTATCTTAGCAATTTCCGCAGGGCTACAGCCACAAAGTAAACCTCTGAGGAATTTCTTTTCTATAGGTGTTAAGGCTTTTCCTTTGGCTGAGGCCAAATCTACGTATAACTTTTCTAACTCCCAATTATTTTTAGCTTTTATAAATTCGTCTTCTATTTGATGAGAATCATCTGTTGTCATTAGCGGTATTTATGTATCTAAAGCAACTAAGACAATAGATTAACGATTCTTCTATGAAATCAGAATAAATTAACAGTGAATTTTTAACGAATTTAATAACTTTCGTTAGGTGACTCCGCAGTTGTAGCTTGAGTAAGCTAATCGGCACTTAAGTTGCATAATAATAAGACGAAGCCGTTTCAAAGCAGCTATGCCACCACCAGCCAAGAACTTTTTAACGACGGAACAAGTCACACAGCTACAACAAGCTCTAAAAGAAA
>JAHHHN010000035.1 GCA_019359325.1 Mojavia pulchra JT2-VF2
ACACTGGGGTTTCCTCAAGCGGGATAGTCAGGTTAAGAATACCTTTAATGTGCGGTACATTCCGTTTGGAGAAATCTGCCAATGCTTCAATCATTGGTTCATCCCCTTTAATCTCAACGCCATCCATCAAGTCCGTCAACACCGCTCGTAGTCCCAGCCGATGACGCATAAGCCAGGATGTGGAATGATTGCCCCAGTCAGTGCAGATGGCAAGGCGATCGCGTTCCGACTTATCTCGTTCGGTCACCACATCAGGCGGTGTCACAAACTCCCGCCCATGTTCGTCACTGATGGCTTCTCCTGGTTGAGCCAAGATTGCCTCAAGTGCAACAATCTTTTTAATCAACCGCCCACCATCGTCTTTTTCGACCAACTCAGGGGTAACGCTCATGCCGTAAGTATCCTGAATGCGGAATTTCTCACACTCTAATGCTTCTTCTGGCTTGAGGTAGTCCTGATGCTGCCTCGCGGTATATGTTCTCCTGTCAATATCCTTGGCATTAGCAACTTTGCGATAATGCTCCTCATCGATGGCAACCCCCGCTGCTTTCATCCACCTAGAAGTTCCCTCATCAACGCCATCACCTGCTGGCACAATGGTATTGCCCATCTCTTCCAATAGCGATCGCAGATCAGCCCGAAGATTATTGATTGACCAGTTCCTTTGTGCTTCAATCTGACAACTGGTGTCCAATGCCCAATCCTTCTCTGCGCCACGCTTACCCGTTTCTTTATCGATGCGGATTAAAAACGCCGTCATTTCATTCTTCTGAAGAATCTTTTCCTTGATATGACGGGCATTGGTTTCGGCATAACCAAATGGTGGGCGAGGTGCAACCCAAACGTGCAGTGCTACATTATGACGATAACGCCATAACTGTTGAGCACATTCTGTGGCTGATTGGGACACAGCGTGAAACACACCAAACACGGCATCAAAATGATACGTGGAAATGTCAACACCTGTGCCGAGACTGGGAGTGGTCAACAGTGCATCAATATCTTTAATTGCGACGTTAATCTCCCTGATGAAGATAACATTCTCCTCACTACCGCTATTGTCTGAATGAATAGCCCAGACTTTTATTTGTAGGTCTGATTCTGACTCTGGTGTATCATCATCAAGCAATGGCTCAAGTCCATTCAAAGCACGTTCCAACTTTTTGATGAACCGTTTACTATCACTGACCAGCATCAACTTCTGACCTAACATCAGTTGAGCGTGAAACACAGCGACTATTGCGCTACTATTAGGCCCCTCATACCAATGAACCTGACGACCACCTGAGCGATACTCATTTTTGATGATGTAGGGTTTTTCTCCTTCAGGTCGCATTTTCATGAAGAAATCAATCGTCAAATCATCAAGGTGAGCATCTGCCAGAACTACTAATTTGGCGTTATAGACGAGATACTCCAACACTTCCAGAATAGCCCCCCGGTGTTCTTTGCAGGTTTTGGACTTCAGCAAGTGAGCCACATATTGACAGGCTTCGTCTATAAATAGAATGTCGTAAGCCTGTAAATCATTCGCCATCTTATACAAAGAGTCTACGGTGATGCTGAGGGCTTTGGCTTTTGACCAGTCGCCACAGGATATAGCAGAGTACATCGCAGTTTGCAGGCGATCGCTGAGGTTCTTCAACAGATTAACCCGATGCCCATTGTTCAAGAAACTGAGATCGGGGTTTTCTTTTCTGAGAATAGCTAAGAGTTCAGTTTTCCCCGTACCCATATCCGAAGCCAAACACACCACCCCAGATTTTGGTAATGTATGGATGACTTGGGATAAGTAGCGGGTATTAACCGTTACATTCGGCTTATACTTGTTGAGTCCTCTTAACCGATTGATGAAAAATCTCTGCCGATATTCTTGCAGGGTAAGAGCATCAGCAATCATTGTGGCGACTGCTTTTTCTGCTTTGTTGCCCAGAGCTACAACCCAGTCGTCAATGCCTTTCTCTGGCCCCGGCAAAATTGCAACTTCACATTGACAGCCAACTTCTAAGATGACATTGGCAGTGCGGCGTGTGGCTTGGAAAACTTGCCATTGCGTTTTGGGTTTAGTTTCGTAATCAAACAAGATGATAAATTTTCGTCCGTCTTGCGCCATCGGGACTAAATCTGGATGCAGTCGCTCGAAGTCTTCTTTGCCCACTCGACCGTTCCAAATCCCAGGAAGTGCAATCGCCACATAGCCCAACGATAGAAGACAAGCGGCTTTCTTTTCTCCTTCTGTAAGGAATACAGGGATTTCGGGGTTTGCCATCACCCAAGCCCAAAAGCCTATTGCTTCGCCTGATTCGGTGATCGTAATTAGTTCTGGCATCGGCACATCATAACGAAGGGATACGAGCTTCCAGATGTGTAGCGGCACTCGCAGATAAGTGACACGGTTGGGGGTTTCAGGCGGAGATTCATATTTGATTGATTTTTGAGTCTGCTGTTGGGTTTCTTTGTCCCATTCCAAACGGGGGTTGTCGGGCTTCATCCTTCCCCAATCCATTGGCAGCCAATCGTTATGAGGGTCGAGTCCACTTGCCCACCATGCACTATTAATGTGAGCGTATCGTCTTAAGTTTCCTTCTCGTAACCGTCCATCGTTTCGTCTGGCGCTTTGGGGTAGGGCATACAACAGATATTCGTATACTTGCGATCCACTTAGGGAACGGACATTTAGTGCAACCAGGGCAGGGTCAACAGCAGAACCCTTCACCCATTCATGGTAATGGTTTTGTGCTAAATCGCTATTGTTATTATCTTCGGTTGCAGGCATATCCCCTCCAATATTTTTACGCATGGTGAAATAGCAGCATCAAAGGCATACTGCTGTTGAGTTTTCTAGAAGTTACTTATTAAAATCTCAGCACCAAGAAGAATGTGCTGTTGGTTATTGGGTCGAATGACACGCTTGAAAAGCTCTTTAGGCTGGGGGGAGAAATTACTGTTCAATGGCTCTTCTCCCCCTGCTTCCCCCGCTCAAGAACAGCTTGCCTCAACGAATAACTTTTTCTCCTAAGCGAAAAGCATTGCCTCCGCAAGGGCGTAAACCCCTGATCAAGTTTTTGATTGCAAGCGTTTCAAGAGTTTTTACAATTGTGATCTCAACTATGGTTTGATCAGGCGATAGCAGTATTAACAGGTCTACTTCCGGGTCTAGTTTTCGGATTTTGTAAGCGAGTTGTTTAGTTTTTGCAACAAGGAGCTTGTAATCCTTCCAACTATCACAAGTAATTACAACGGCTTTACCAGAAATGACTTTGAAGGGATTAACTTGCCATGCCCCAGCATCCCGTCGTAAGAATCTCGCTGCTTCTAAAACACTTCGTAACTTGCCTGGACTCCAGGAGAAGACAAAATATTTAATCCAGGCTTCCAATTTCTCCATCTCGATTTGAGCAGGCGTGAGACTGGGGTTCGCATCTAATAGACAACTTTTAGTTTCTGCCATGATTTTGGCTCCTTTAATTGAATGAAAATGAATTGAATTAACGAAGCGATGCTAGAGGCAAAGATGTAAAGAAAATTTCTTTCCCCCCTTATCTGCGTCCTCCGGTGTGTGGTCGGAAAGTAAGATTAATCCTTGTGCTAACGACCTTGTTTGTTTTCGGTACTTGATGCAGATGTGTGGACTGACAGCCTGGGTGCATCACAAGCAAGCTGCCATGCTCCAGCCAGAAGTCTGTGGGTTTCCCAGCGATGGGCTTAATCTGAAATTTCCGTGCTGCACCAAGACTCACTGATGCGATCGTTGGGTTAATTCCCATTGATGGCTCATTATCTGCGTGCCACCCTATGGAGTCTTGGCCTGTGCGGTACTGATTCCCAATAACGATGCGGAAGTTGTACCCGGTGGTGGCAGTAATGCTATCTCGCAACTGAGCTAGTGCCTCTGTCCAGGGCAGGGGCTTGAGAAACACGCTATTGGAGTAGAGATAATCACATCCTTTATCGCTATAGATACATTCAAGACGAGGCACAGGAATAATCTTGCCCACCATCCTGATATGATTCTGCTGCCATTGCAGTTGTTTACAGTGCTGGTATAGTTCGTTTGCCTCTTGGATAGTCAAAAAGTCGGGGTAGTATGTGACTGGTAGGGTTGGGGCGGGTTCGTCAAACAGATTGAGTTGTTGCATATTACTGTTCTCCCTGTGACCAGAGTTGTTTCAATGCTTCTTGTTTTGCTCCTTCCAAGCGCTTTTGCTCTTCGGGCGACACCTCACCAATCAACTGCTGTACTTCCGTCTGTTGCTTTTGCTTCTGCTGTTGGGTTGTGGCAGCTGGTAAAACCAATGATTTATCTTTTCCTTGCCCTGATGGTCGGAAGTTACGACGGCGGAAGATATAACGGAAATGGCGTTTGTCTTGTGGGGGGAGCGATCGCCATACCTCGGCATCCCAACCAGGGGGTATGAAGTCGGTTGATGGTGGCAGTAGGTTTTGAATTTGGGATTGCAACTGAGCGAGCGCCTTGCCTTGTTCTTCGATTACCGTGCTTTGCTGTTGGAGCTTTTCCCAGAGTTGTGCAAGTAATTCTGAGGTTTGCGGGGCTAACTCTGCTTCACGAGTTTTCAGTGCGAAATAGTTTTGTGCGGCAGCTATTTCTGGTTTTCGTGAGTCCCCATTCATTGCTGTGAGATAGCAACCATAACGACTAAGCTTGAAATCGTCTCTGGGTCTACCTCCTGAACTTTTTGCCGACAATGGCAAAAAGTGTTTTTTGCGCTCAACCCCTATGTTTTGACAAGCTGCGATTGCTCTAGTGATAGCATCTTCAAGTCGTCGCCACTGTTGATAACCTAAGATGGGCATTAATTCACGAGCTAACCAATATTCCTGACCATCGGCATCAACTTGTTTAATCTGCTCAAATGGACTAGCGTGATTTTCATCAAAAGTGATTGCATCCATAATTTTTCCCCTGTTAATGTATGAACCTGTCGCAGCAGTGCTGTATCTCGTCTGACTTTTAAGTTTTGTAAACAGGTGTGTTATTTTGGTAGCGAACACATATACAACACCCATTTGTCTGTTGCGATCGCATTCTCTCTCTAGCGGTCGCTCTTACTTTTTCACCAACGTCATTTGCTTTTTGCTAGTGAAAGCCCCAGCCTGCTTGAGTGCCGCAGTTGGGTTTGGGTGTGCGAAAAACTCCTCAATTGCCTTAGTCAGTCCGGCAGCAACGGCAGGATCGTGGCAGGCGTAGATGTAGACTGATTGCTGAGTGCCATTGACTAATCTGTTTTCTTGGCGAGATCCCAAGTGTGGGTAAAATGTTCTCACCCATGTACCCAAATGACCCCGGTAATGGGAACCATTCAATGGAACTTTCTTGCCAAGCTCGCTCTCCGCAAAGTTGACCACGCCCAGCCACTTTTCTTCTGAAGGGGTTAGCAATTTTCTGTTGTGTTCAGCCAACAGATTTGCGGCAAAGTCTTTAAAATGCTGCTCAATGTATGGGTTGAGTCTCCCCCCTGTGAGGTCAGCTAAAGTTTTCATCGCGTCCACCAGAGTTTGCAAGCGCTGCTCAACTGGAGGGAGGGCAGGGGCAGGTGGTTGAGGAATTGGTTGTTGTTCTGCCTCAGCGATCATCACTTTTGTCAGGGTTCTGTTGGCCCAGACGCGGAACTCGACAGACACCCAGCGAGCTATATCAATGGCGATTTCTGGATGAACCCAAGTCCCTTGAGAGCTAGCACGCCCTGATATTTCGATGACAAGTGACGATATGGGGATTCCCATATCGTGGACAAGTGCTTGCAAATACTCGGTTGTAGACTTCAGCCTCATGTAATCAGCCAATAATTTCTTATTAGCTTTAGCCATTTGAGTAGCATTCACATAACCCTTAGGGATGGCATACTTTCCTACTTCCTCGTCTTGAGCCATTTGATTAATTTCAGAGTCTCGCCATAAATGTGTCAACATGATTGATTCTCCTGTTCTTGTTCAAACATTTAGTTGAATAACTTAGACATTCACCCGCATTAAGTCTTCTTCTCTGACCAATGAAAAGCGATTGGTCATACTGGATGGTGGAGAAAAAGTAGGTGATGCCAATTCGACTTTGTAAAACCAGGACTTCTCGATTAGCTCAATCCCCAGAATCAGCCTTTGGTTTGTGCCGCGATTGGGAAATTGCAACAGTACGCGCTCGCCCAACACAAAAGCTGGTTTTTTCACAGTGGTAGGTTTTATTCGACCAGTGCCAAGAATTTCATGTTTTGTTGCGCGTACAATGTCGTTCTCAACATCGATAACGTAGTCCCAACGCCGCTGATACCATTGCAGTCCACAGCAATGTCCGAATGTTCTATCAGTTTTGAGATAGACTTTCTCCAACAAATTGATTTCAACAGGTGGAATTTCTTGACCCCAAGGCGGAGATAAATACCAGCATTTTTCTAACTCGGTGATTGCTTCCATTACGCTTTTCCCTTCAAAAGATAATTGATGGCTTCGGTGTCAAGAGCAGCAATGCGTTTTTTGATTTGCTGTGGTGGATTTTCAAGGAACTGTTTGAGATGCCAGATTCTAATTTCGTAATGTTTGGGATAGCGTTTATTCGCTTTAAGCCAACCGCGATGTACCCACAAGCGGATAGTTGATAGATTCAGCGAAAGGATACTAGCGATTTGATGACAGGTGTAGTTTTCTAAGTCAGTAAATTGTCTAGCCATTTGCAACTTTCCGATATTTGATGTAGAGAGGGAAAAGCATGGGTGCAGGGGGCAAGGGGAAAGATTCTCTCCTTTGCTTTCTGCTCCCTGCCCTTGTCCTCTTTTCTTCAGGCAGCCTCAGATTTTGCCCCTTGTATCTGCTCCATCCATGCGCTGATTGCTGCTAACTCATCAGCACCCTGTGCAACTGCTTCAACAACTTGCTTTTGATATGAAGACTCGGCATGATTCGGGTGTTCAGTTTTATTAGCAGCCCAAGCAAAGCACATTGTTTTCACTAGTTCATCAACTTTACTAATGTGCAATTGACTGGGGCTAGTAGCATCTTGAAACTGCAACCACTCTTTGACTAAATCAAGCGGATAATCAAGCAGAGTGCGTATTTTTCTGACTCGTAAATCTTGCGAATCTATAATAGACGGTGGCTGAGTTCGTGCTCCGCCTAATAACGTTTGAATGCCGTGAATGATTGCTCCCCAGTCAGCATTCGGGTTCCATTCTGCCCTGATTCTTACTTTAGTAGCCGCATCATATAACCGACAAAATACTGTATTCTCTTCGCCAGAAGTAACAGCAAGAATCAGGGGTTTAGAGAAGTCTTGTATAAGTGATGCAGACAAAAGAAATGTTTTCGCAAAATTGGTTTCTATGCCAGTTCTGATGATATAAATCTCATCCGCAGCGACAACAATATCTAACTTCATATTGTCCTTCCCTTTGTATTCTTTCGCTGTCAAACGCAGTTCTGATAAATAACCCGTTAAACCAGGTTGTTGTACAGGGATGGTTCTATCTTGCTCAATGTTGTAGTGGTACCACAAAAATGATTCGCCGCTAACTTCACCGTTTTTGATATATAAGTAAATTGGTTCTGGGGGATTGCAAAGACCTAGTTTGATTTCAGTATTCATGTTGACCTCGGCAATATGTGAAATGTGTAATAATGAGATATTTCTCTAGCGCTGTTTAACTGTAGAAAGCTAGCGATTACCTGGATATCAGCACTCATTCAGGCAGTCGCTTTTTTCTAAGGAGAACTTTTCGAGCTAACAGAAGGCTTTTGATTAGTTTCTAGTTCGCACTTTAAGTAAGATAGAGCAGTTTGGGCATCCCCAAGAGTTAAATCAGGCTGATAATCAAGTGCTTCAAAGTCTGGGTGTCTGGCTATCTCTTCAAGGATTAACTGTGCCGCATCAATTAATATGTGCAAATTGGGATGGGACATTTTTATTGCTCCTTTTTAAAAATCCCAAAGCTAGAATTCAAGAGTCAGAATAATTATTAACGAAGGATTTAACTGATGAATCTGCTATGCCAAACTCAGCTTTTATCCTTCGGAATTCTGATTCTTAACTTTTGACTTTTCATTGCATTTCCTCAATGATTTCCAACAGAAAACCGCAGCCAGTGTTTTGTACTTTCACAAGGTTTCTATCGAGCAAATATTGGATGGACACATTGGAAAACTTGATAGTATGCAAAGGCGCACAACCTCCACGGCAACGTAACGAGCGCAATAAATTAGCAGCAGTCAATTCGGAAAAGTTTTTCTGTGCTTTAGCCATTTGTGCTACCTCCAGTTACATTTGCTAACTGTTGCTTAAGAACGTCTATTTGCTGCTGATGAGCGTCAATTTCAGCAGTGATTTGCGAGAATAATTCTTGTCGTGAAAGCGTTTTTATCTGATGCTCTTGGTAATGCAGCAAGTCTTGGGAATTCTTATGTGGGATCAAAGAATAACGCCAGCCTTGTCCATATTCTTCTGCCAGAAAAGTGTCTTGGGCGTAGTACTCAAGCCCAACGATAATTCCTTGCTGTGTGCGTTCACCCAACGTAAAGCGTGGATAGTCCCAGTTCTTGGGTATCGTGATTATAGGTTGCATAAATCTGCTGACGGTTGAAAGGATGGTTGAGCAATTGGGACAAAATTACTGAGGCTTGCCCCAATTGCAGGTGGTTATATTAAATTGCGAATTGCGAATTGCGAATTGCGAATTGTGTGATGCCCACTCTTTCCCTATGCCGCTATTAGCTCACTGTTATCTGCCTCAGACTCCAGCAGCCTCCACCATTCGTCAGTCGTCAGTTCGTCAAAAGCTCTGTCTAAGAGTTCATCGCAACACACAGGATTCACCAATAGCGATGTCTCACGACAAGCTGCTTCGCATCTACGCACTGCCTCTTCCACCGAGTCACACGCTACCTTCTGCTGAATGTCTGAAGAAGCGCGGATGGCCCACCATTTGCCCTCTGTGCAACCGACTTCGCCCAATTTCTCACCATCACTGGTATAAATTCCATCGTCGAGCAATTCCAACCCGTGCTGCTCACACTCGTTGAAAATCTGCGCCATGATTTCGTTACCAGTGTTAGCTAATTCTTTGTCCTGTACTGGTGCTGCGTATTGCTGGTAATCTTGTTCTCCCTTGCTCCCTGCGCCCTGCCCCCCTGCTTCTTCTTGTACTGGTAATGAAGCATCTTTGTAATGTGTGCAGATGTAGCGGTGGCACTGCATTGGGGTAGTAGCACGATGGACTTCCGCACCGTTCACCATCACTACCCAGCGCTGCGTCGCAAAGTCATCGGCATCATGGGTGATTGCAGCTATCAACTGGTTGTCTGCGTAGTATTCCTGATCGTAGAAAGATATTTCGACTATCGTTAATTTGTCGGGTGCGATCACGTTAGCTTGGTCTGCGATGTGGCGGTTCAGTTCGGCTTGGGCGAGGGCTTGTTCGTCAATCTTCTGAAGCTGGGCGGACTGATGGGAAATGATTGCGGTAATCCATGCATCCTTGCAGCGTTTGTCGCTTACTTCGACTGTGCAGCCGATTTCGCTGTAGATTTGCTTGAGTCGGGCAATGGATTTCAGTTGCAGCTGTTGATGGCTGTAAATGGTATGAGTCATAATTGGTAAGTTCTGTTATGGAACAGAAAGCGCTTTTGATTCGCAGTCGGGGCGCTTTCTTTATACCTAATAGTGTAATCTGTTAATTAACAAGTTGTCAACTGTTTAGTTGACAATTAACATATACTTTTAGAATTGGAATTACGACTATGACTGTGAAAGTAAGACGGATTATTAAGCTAGAAGTTGATGTTCCTGGGTTGGGTGAGCGAATTAAACAGGCCAGAGAAGCTAGGGGGCGGCCAGTAACACAGTTGGCCAAAGAAGTTGGAATATCTCGTAACTATTGGTATCAGCTAGAGGCAGAAGCTGTTTTAGGTGGTGTCGCTGAAGAAACTCTACGAAAAATAGAAGAAGTTTTAGGTATAGATTTAGGAGTGAGCTTTGATGATTAATTTGCTCCCCAACATTTTTTATCTTCTCCTTTCAATTTCTTTTACTGAGCTATGTCTGGTGTTAATTAGCTTTTTTACGAGATACACCGCAAATATGCTTACGTAATTATTCATGGCACCCAGAACCTGTTTGCAATTAATTTTGAGCAAATGCCACTGAGTTAAAAGAGGTGGAAGAATCATGAATAAACCACCCCGTAAGCGCAACAAAGCCACCTCTGCCGCATCTACCGATTCAACTTCAGCAGCTAACTCTGTAAACGAGGATATCTCCCAGCAAGAAGATCCAGCTTCAGCAACGATTACCGTTACTGCTGTTGAAGTTCCAGAGTTGACACAAGAAGAACAGCGCGATCGCCTACTCCTGGAAAGGAAAGTAGAGAGGGCATTTTTTGAGGCGGGGAAGGCATTAATGGAATTACGCGATCGCAAGTTATATCGCTCCACTCACAAAACCTTTGAAGAGTATTGCCGCGATCGCTTTGGCCATAATCGTCGCCAGTCTTATCTTCTAATGGATGCAGCAGTAATATTTGATAACTTAGAGCAAAAATGTGATCGGAACGATCACATTTTGCCGACTAATGAGTGGCAAATCAGGCCACTGTCTAAGCTTGACCCGGATATTCAGCCTGAAGCATGGCAACAAGCTGTAGAATCTGCCAAGGGGAAAGTACCATCTCATCGTATCGTTAAAGATGCGGTGCAAAGGATAATGGAACGCACCAAAGTACCCAACAGTTACCAAGTTGGCGAAGTCTGCCAAATCTTAGCTAAGGACAACCCCGAACTCAGGGGTAAAAGCGGGTGCTGGGCGATTGTTACCTCCGTTAATGACTTCAGTTGCAGTGTAAAGCTTTGGGATGGAGAATTGACGGTTGGGGTACAGCATCTCAAATCTTATAACTACTTGCCTGCCGAGTGTCAGCAGATGCAGGAAATCTGCGATTGCCCAAGGGGCAGTGCCGAAGGCAATCGCATCAATCGGGTGTATTCGAGTGAGTTAGGACTTCTTCACAGGTTGCTTCTGGTTGTGGCAAAGGCGGTTTTTTCGTCAAGTCGTATAGTCATCGCTTTCTTGATGTATTTGCTACTGAAGCAGACCGTATATTTCTGGTTTTGTAGGTTCAAGCTCAAGCTGATATATTACGTCCTCTACTTTCTACTGCTTGTTTTAGTCACTGTGACTACTTGTAAAATACTGTTAATCCGTCAGAATAGCGTATTTTTGATGAAGCTTATAGTCTCATGAACAAGAGTAAAAAGCAAGCATAGAACTGTTGAACCGGAGAGTTACCAAATATGAGATACTAAGCATGAATACAATTTCATATGAACAGTCGTTTATTAAAAAGTGCAAATAAATTTTAATTGTCAACTCTGTAATTGTTGCTATTTATACTGAAACAACGAAAACTTATCGTTTTCAAGGCAATGCAAAATAGCCCAAATTTAAGTATCGATTGTGTAGACAAGCTTAAGGTACTGGCAGATGAAACCCGTTTAGGAGTTTTACAACTCTTAATTGAAAGTCCGAAGCGAGTTGGAGAGATGAATGCAATTTTGCATTTGGAGCAAAGTCTCCTCTCTCATCATTTACAGGTTTTGCGTCGAGCCAAATTGGTTGTGTGGGAGCGAGATGGCAAAGCATTTCTCTATCGTCTTGCCCCTCAAGTCGAAGTAGCTACAGGTAAGGCTTTAAACCTTGGTTGTTGTGTTCTCTCGTTCAACTAAAACCTGGAATATCTAAAGGTAGAAGATGAAACATTCACAAATTTCGGCGATCGCAATAGGATTAGTGACAAGCATTTGGTTGCAAGGTTGTTCTCAACCTCCGCAAGCAGTCACAAATGATGCAAATAGGCTACAAGGAAAATTGGTACTTACTGGTTCAAGTACAGTTGCACCATTAGCAGCAGAAATTGGCAAAAAGTTTGAATCGCAACATTCCGGTGTGCGAGTTGATGTGCAATCAGGCGGTTCTTCTCGCGGTATTGCAGATGCTCGTCAAGGTGTAGCCAATGTTGGCATGGTTTCCCGTGCCTTAAAGTCCGACGAAAAAGATTTAAAAGCCTTTTCCATCGCTCGTGATGGAGTAACGGTGATTCTCCATCAGGAAAATTCCGTACCATCCCTAACTGACAAGCAAATTGTAGATATTTACACAGGCAAGGTGAATAACTGGAAACAGCTAGGGGGTAAGGATGGAGCAATTACAGTTGTTAATAAAGCCGAAGGACGTTCTACCCTGGAATTGTTTACCCACTACTTCAAGCTAAAAAATACTGACATCAAAGCACAAGTAGTGATTGGTGATAATGAGCAAGGAATTAAGACTGTAGCCGGAAACCCGAATGCTATTGGCTATGTTTCCATTGGCTCGGCAGAAAATAGCGCCGCCAATAAAGTACCAATCAAATTGCTAGCTGTAAACGGTGTAGCAGCAAAAACAGCTAATGTACAAAACGGCAGCTTTCCTATTTCTCGACCGCTTAACTTGGTTACAAAAACCGAACCCCAAGGACTGGCTAAAGAATTTATTGACTTTGCACAATCGCAGCAGGTAAGTGACATTGTTAAAAAGCAAAACTTTGTCTCAATCGCCCAATGATATTTGGTTAATTTGGATACTACGAGGTTTGACAACAACCGCAGGAGCGATCGCACTTTTAATTGTTGTTTTTCTAATTTCCGAATCCTTACCAATCTTCAGTCGTATATCACTATCCCGCTTCTTTACCGACTCCTCTTGGAACCCCACAGCAGGTTTATATAATCTCTCACCCATGTTGCTGGGTACTTTTTTGGCAATGGCTGGTGCAGTGCTAATTGCTACTCCTATAGGCATTTTATCTGCTGTCTTTTGCCAATTCTATGCCCCGCTAATGGTAGCTCAACTCTATCGCCGCCTCATTGAATTATTAGCGGGGATTCCTTCTGTGGTGTATGGCTTTTGGGGATTAGTCGTGCTGGTTCCTTTGATTGGAAAAATTCATCCACCAGGGCCAAGCCTATTAGCAGGAATAGCAATTTTGGCGGTGATGATTCTGCCAACAGTTGCCCTTGTAGCCGATGCTAGCCTCGAAAAAGTTCCCACCTCTTACATTCAAGGTGCTGCTGCACTAGGTTTATCACGTTGGACAACAATCTGCACAGTAGTTTTTGCATCAGCCAAATCAGGGTTATTTACAGGCTTAATTTTAGGGACAGGTCGTGCCATTGGTGAAACAATGGCAATTTTGATGGTATGTGGCAATGTGGTACAGACTCCAAAAAGCTTATTTGACCCCATCCGCACACTCACAGCCAATATTGCTTTAGAAATGGCCTATGCCACAGGGGATCACCGTAGTGCGCTCTTTGTCAGTGGTTTGATATTGATGGGAATGATTGTGGTCTTAGTGGCGATCGCTGAAGTTATCAGTCAAGGCAAATGGCAGAGATAAAACAAAGCAAAGACAATCGTATCACTCTTAGAGAGTGGCTAGCAACAAGCTTAGTTTGGGCGACAGCCGCCTTCGTTACCGCCATCTTTTTATGGATAGTCAGCGATATCCTCTGGCACGGTATGGGATATTTATCTTGGGAATTTCTGATTAGTGAACCAGAAAATGCGGGTAGAGAAGGTGGAATTGCCAGTATTCTCGTTTCTACCGTTTTAATTATTGGTGTATGTATGACAGTTTGCCTGCCCGTTGGTGTTGGTACAGCAGTTTTATTAGCAGAATTTACTCTTAGTGATAGTTGGTTCGCTAGATTAGTGCGCCGCAGTCTAGATGTACTTGCTGGTGTACCTTCGATTGTCTTCGGGTTGTTTGGTAACGTCTTGTTTTGCAAAATTTTAGGGCTGGGGTTTTCCATTATTTCAGGCGGACTCACACTGGCGTGTATGGTGCTACCAATCTTGATTCGCTCTACAGAGGAAGGATTTTTAGCGGTTCCTAATGAGTACAGATTAGGAGCCGCCGCTCTTGGCTTTTCGCGCACAACCACAATATTTCAGATATTATTACCTGCTGCTGTTCCTGGTTTAGTTGTGGGATTTGTGCTTGGTGTTGGTCGGGCTATTGCGGAAACTGCGGCTTTAATTTTCACTAGCGGTTACGTAGACCGAATGCCACAATCGCTCCTCGATTCTGGGCGTACTCTTTCGGTTCATATTTTTGATCTCTCAATGAACGTTTCAGGAGGAGATAAGAGTGCTTATGCTAGTGCATCGGTTTTGCTATTACTACTGCTGTTGATTAATGGCACAGCAGCGTGGATTGCAAAACGTTGGTTACACAGCAGAGTTATTTCTGGATGAGGACTGGTGGATATAGAGGAGGACATCTTGGCAGTTACTGAACCGTTGATTCAAATTGAGAACTTAACTCTGCAATACGCACAAAAAACTGCCCTTGCTAATGTCAACTTAGCTGTTAATGCCGGAGAAATTTTGGCTTTGGTTGGGCCTTCTGGTTGTGGAAAAACTAGCTTCCTGGGTTGTCTCAACCGCCTCAGCGATATGATTCCCAAGTGTCGAGTTCAGGGAAGAATCCGCATTGGTAGTCTAGAAGTGGTAAATTCCAAAATCAATGTCATCGCTTTGCGGCGTCAAGTCGGCATGATTTTTCAAAAACCCAATCCCTTTCCTTTCTCAATATGGCAGAATCTGGAATTACCTTTGCGAGAGCATGGCATCCGCGATCGCTACCAAATTGATACGATTATCGAAACCAGCCTCCAAGATGTAGGGCTATGGGATGAAGTAAAAGACCGATTGCAATCTTCAGCTTTAGCTCTTTCTGGTGGGCAACAGCAACGTTTGTGCATAGCTAGAGCCTTGGCTTTGCAGCCAGAAGTCTTACTACTGGATGAACCTTGTAGCGCCCTCGACCCTATTTCCAGCAACGTTGTTGAAGATTTAATTATCAGTTTGCGCCAGCGCTATACTGTGTTAATTGTTACTCACAATCTGGCTCAAGCCAAGAGAATTGCAGATCGAGTCGCTTTATTTTGGGTACAAGACGGCATTGGACAACTAATTGAATCAGGTACTGTAGAGCAGGTTTTTAATCATCCTCAACATCCTTTAACAGTTGCTTATGTAACTGGTGCTAGGGGTTGAGTAAGATTGCGGTCTTTGGGGGTCAAATTAATAACATCAAAATGTTCACCCATTGCTAACCATGCCATTGTAGTTGTTAACGCAGATGTGGAAGTCAAGCGTTACGCGTCATTGTGTGATTTGAACTAAAAAATGAAATTTTAACTCATGATATGCTTCAGAAATGAGTATCCAGTTTATAGTTCACTTTTAATATTCGAGTTTTTTTACCAATAATGATTATCGTGTAGGGGATAAAAAGACTGATACGAGCAATGTTTGTATCAATCCTTCTGCTTGATTATCATTATTATTCAGCTACGATTTGAGGTTAGCGATCGCCCAACAACAGAGCGATCGCTAGGACAATGAAATATTTGATTTTTACCCAGATATCTACTAAAACAACAGTTTTGAACCATAACATGGGCATTTGAACCATATTTTGAATTGAAAGTTTAAGTTAGAGCAATTTTTTTAGAGATTTTTTGTGCAAGTTTTGTCCAATTGTGTTTTTTCAACTCATTCTCTATTTATGCTTCAGAATTTCAACTCTCTCTCATGTGTGAATGCAAAGTTAAATTTTGTGATTGGCGCAAAAGCCTGAATTTTCGTTAACTTTTTTCCAATTTATGGTTCAAAATTTTTCTCAAATTATGATTCAAAGGACACATTGGTAATTGATTCAAATACAGAGGATAGCTTTGTCAACTAAATTCGTCAGGATTAGTCGAACAGACTACTAGACGGCAATCATTTAAAAGTACATTAAGTTCCTGTATAGCTTTCAAGGGATTTTTAAAAGTAAACATAGATGCGATCGCAGCTTCATAAGGATTTCTGCCTGTTCTTTTGACGGCGGCTAACGCATCTTTATTGGAGAATCCCCGAATACTAACCAACCATGCAGCTAGCACATGACCAGTGCGGCCAATACCACCCGAACAGTGTACAACTACTTTTTCACTTTGTTTGTCTGCTGCTACTAAAAAAGGAATTATTCTTTGGGTGAGCATTTCTAAATTAGCGAATTGAAAATCTGTAATCGGTGCCCAACAAACTTGCTGCTTACCAAATTCTTGTTGATATATGCCTAAAAGATTTGAGTAAAGAGTTAGTTGCTTTTGGGGGAGAAGACAGCAGACTCGTTGGATATTTTGTTTTTTCATGAACTCAATCCAATCAGATACCTGTTGATTGGAGTAACCAGGTCTAGAAGCACCAAATACAATCGGTTCATCTTCCCAAGCAGCAGCAAACTTGTATGTATTTCTAGTCATTTGTTCCGATGCCTGTGGGTTGTGTTTATCCCACACCTATAAATTTGTTTTATATCAATTTTGTTTCTTAGCTACAAGTACTTGCTGCATACAAATCAAACCATTCCATAAGAAGCATTAACAGGAAGATTAGCTAGTAACTAAGCTTTCATTAAGATAAGGATATAAAATAGAGCTATTCACTTGTATAAGTTCATTTTTCAGAGTTAACAGCTTTAGGAGCGTTATTGCAGACCCCAGACCCTGTTCAAGTAGGAGATAAAGTTTTGATTCTACGTCCTTTTTATGTAACTGGAAAAGTTGGGGTAGTTTGTGGTCGAGAGTCACACTCAGATGGTCAATCAAGCACCCGATGGCTCATTCAAGTAGATTCAGATGAGGAAAACATTATAGTTTCACTCAGGAGGAATGAGTTTGAGGTGATTACCCCGGAATTAAAGTAACTTCAGGCTGTTGTCGGTGGTTCGTTACCGATCCCCAGTTCCTTCTTACTGTGCTTCAACTGTTTCCAAAGTTCCTTAATTTGCTGGTAAGCCTCTTTGGGGTCAAGCTTACCATTGCTTTCTAAACTGGTGATCATGGCAACTTTTTGAGCAAATTCTTGCAACTTAGCATTAAACACTAAGTTTTCTGGTTTAACTTGTCCGTAGTAGCGACCACGAGGGTAAAGGAATTTATTTTTGTCTTCCTCCTGAGACTGGTTCATTACTTCACCTCCCTATTAATAAGTTTTCATCAATAATGTCAACCCAGTTTAAACGATCTCCTCAATCAAATGGTTGTTGGAAAATATAATTAGCGATCGCTGGAATTATCCCTCTTCTGTCACTCTCCGAAAACATTTGCCATTTCTGAATTCTAGAGCTTTTGTATAGCAAGTGATTGGCAACGCCTGTGCCGTAGGCAATCGCGCGATTATTTTCTAAGAACAAATACAAGACCTATTTTTTCCTAATAGTATAGCTTGTATTGATTGCCTCATGAGGCTTCTAGCGATCGCCCTTTAGGAAAGTGACAGAAGAGGGATATGAGCCTTTTTTTAGTATGACTCATAGTCCAGAATCGTCAAATGTAGAGTGGAAAAATTTCAGCAATTTAGCTTAGAGCTTTCTGAGCTTGAATTTTGTCAAAAATAGCACCTTCACTAAAAAATTTCTGCCCAATACTGTTCCAGTCTCCTAAATCCTCAACTTTCAACAAAGTTTTAATTTGAGGAAAATCGCTATTGAGTTGTTTTGCGATCACAGTATCAACAGGACGAAACCCTATTTTGGCAAATTCTCTTTGTAGCGCTGGAGCGTAGAGATATTGGACAAATGCTCCTGTAACTTTTCGAGTAGCGTGTTGTTCAACATTTTTATCTACTACAGCAATAGAATTTTCAATAGAGATATTGACATTCCTTTATTACTAAACCCCACACCCGTAGGCCTTATAATCGATTTAGCTTTAAGGGGCGTGTCATTCGGTTTTGTAATAATGTACTAAGGATGAATAATGCCGAAGTAAATAGCGGCAACACTCAGAAGAATCACGCTAGTAACCAGGGTGAGGGCAATACGAAATCCCTTGTTAGGCAGTTGTTCACGGGTCAGCACGCTATCTGCTTGTACCTGCGTCATTGGCTCAGTTTTTGATTCGTGCTTAATATCAGAAGTAGTATCCTTAGACAAAGGAGCTGTACTCTCAAAGTTTGTTGTTTGAGTTTCTGGTGATTGCATAAATTTGTGTTGATTTTTTGTACTATCCTTACAATTTTTAATAAAGTTTCTAATTAATATCTCTTTCTTAAGAAAAGTCTTGGTTGGGAATATACTTCTACTAAAGGATTAGTAAATGTAAAGCTAAACTTTAATTAACGTAATCTCAACGAAAGCAAGAGGTTTAGCAGACAGTAGTACAACAAGCAGGGGGCAAAGTACCACTCATCGCATTGTTAAAGATGGGTGCAACAAATTATGGAACGCACCCAAGTACCCAAAAGCTAACAGATTGGAGAGGTATGCCAAATCTTAGCCAAAGACAACTCCGAACTCAGAGGTAAAGGGAGCTGCTGGGCGATTGTTACTCAAGTGAACGACTTTAGCTGCACCGTAAGAGTTTGGGATGGAGAACTGACGGTTGGGCTAAAGCATTTTAAATCGTTCGAGTACATGCCCCAGGAATGGGAGCAGGTTCAAGAAATCTGTGATTGCCCAAGAGGCAGTGCCGAAGGCAATCGCATCAATCGGGTGTAATGGCATCACCGTGCCAGAAAAGGTTGGTATTTAGTAGCGAAATCTTCTTTTAGCTAAGAATAAAAATGTACCAATTGAGGTTTCAGTTTTTTATCCTGCCTCTTTTGATAGATTTCTGTTTAAGTGTCTATCTGTCCTTGCATTTTTATGATCAATGTAAGAGGATGTTGATATGAGCCTAGCAAGTTACACAAAAGCATTTTTCAAACTAGACACATCAAGCCTAATACAGTCCAGTAAGAAGAATTGTAGGTTGGGTTAAGCGGAGCGCAACCCAAAAAACCTAACCTACATAGCTTTATGTTTTTTGCTGTAACTGAACAGTATTGACATAAAGCTAGCCACTTACTTATAGCTGCTGTAATAGTATAGTGCCCCAGATTTATGTCTTGTGGTGAAATATTGTGCTGAGTTGTCTATGCGTTGACAGAAAGTGGAAAAGCTGGACTCATGTTCAAAATCTACTAAATTTCAACAGTTAAACTATGGTAACCACAACAGCACCAAATCTTGCTCTTGTTGAGAAGCAGACAGCGTGGGCGCTTGGATGGATAATCAATGGCATTGCTGGTCAACTTGTACCACCGTCTGATGACGAACCTGGAATATTTCCAAATCCTGCTCAGGAGTTGGAAGGCTTGCTTGCTCGCCGCATAGATTTTTACCTAGAAGAAAGCTCGAAGCTTACAGAAGTTATTGGGAAGTGGAACCGGGTATGGGGGCCGTTTGTTTATCTGGCTCGGCCTCCGTTCAATAAATATGCAACTAATGCAATTTATGTGGCACAGCAAGGCAATAAATACGTTATTGGTGTTGCTGGTACAAATCCTAAGTCTCTTCAGAACTGGTTGATTGAAGATTTGTACGTTGCAGTACTAGCGGATTGGGCTGATTATGCTGAGAACGAGCCGCAGTTTCGTCCCAAAATTTCTATGGGAACTAAGATAGGTCTGGACAATCTCTTGAGGCCACATCCAGGCTCGTCTACAACAATCATTGACTTTCTCACAGACCTGTTAAAAGAAGCGGACGAAAACATAGAGATTTTACTAACAGGTGCTAGTCTAGGTGGTGCATTGTCTCCTGTCCTAGCACTTGCTTTGCATGAGAGAAAATCAACATGGGATGCAAATAATCGAGCTAGATTAAAGGTTGTTACATTTGCTGGCCCTACACCAGGCAATTATTATTTTGCAGAACGCTATAGGCTGAAACTTGGCAACACAACAACGCGCATTTGGAATAGTCTCGATATTGTTCCCCATGCCTGGAAACCAGAACTGCTGAGTCAAATACCCAGCCTTTACGAGCCTCAGATCCCCTCTAACCCTCTTATTGAGAAGTTCGTGAACATAGGTAAGTTGTTGTCAGCCGGAAGATATTATACCCACCTTGAGCGGCTAACCCCTCCATTAGAAGGTAGGTTACGGCCTATAGAACAAACTCCAAAAACAAGTTCTAAGCAAGTAGAGCTAGATGTTCAGTTGTCAGAGGCTCTAAAATCAGCACTGGGAACAGAAAATGTGTCTGTGTCAGATCAAGATATCAACGGACTCCTGCAATTCTTGGCACAAGCTAAACAGCAACATATAGACGCGTACTTCGATTTACTCAACTTTCCATCAGAACTAACAACGTTTCTTATAAATACTGAACAACTCCCGCCGGATTTAAGGCTTCAAGAAGAAGATCAAGAGGCTATCGAGAGCGTGGTTAGTAAACTATTAGAATACTCTGCGAACCCTAATGTAGATGAGTGACTCTTAAATAACTGTCACGTTGCATGAATTACCCCACAGAAAACTCTGGATGGAAGCAATGTTCTGTAATGGGCTAACCAGCAAGCCGATCACTTCAAATGGAAATTTGAAGCGGTGTAGTTAAGCCTTTTGTCCTCCTTGTCTTAAATAACAACTAAGCAATGAAACAGCAAATAAAGAGCAAGGACGTAGCGCCTTCTTCGCCCTCACGTTCTAACCCAGTCCTCCTTGAATACACAATCAACGGTAATATTCAACCCCCAAAAGAGTGCGAATTACTTGTCATAGCTTGTGACCCCAGGAATTTGTATAACATTTGTGATTACACGACTGAAGAACTCGCTATATTTGACAAGTTGAAAAATTTTACATTCCATACCTCGCTACTTAAAGTCCAAATCAATAATCCATCTACCCAGGCAACATATCCTGGCATCTTTGCTCCGAAAGTATTGGGGCAAATGGATGGAAGTATCTATGCATATCGTAATGAGTCCGTCAAGCAATTTGGCTCTAACCTTGCGAATGAGATGGCGTATAACTTGGTAACTGTCTATCAATTGCAAGGCGAAGCAGAGACACCATTGTCCTCCAATGAGTTTGAAAAAATACTTAACCAGCAATTGACAAACAGCGACTGGTGGCCATTCTCTACCGAATACGAAGTACTGAAAACCTTTACTACGCCTTACTTTGATCACTTCTCTAATGAGGGCTTGTTCGAGGAAAAGTTACCTTGGAAGATTCTGAATTTGCAAGGTAAAAATAAGACTTTGTATGTACATGGATTCACTTGTTTTGAATCGGTCTTGCATTGCTGGGATTACGCCGAATTAGTGCTGAATTTTGTCGGCAGTGCAGAAAAACCCTTACCAACTGAGTTAAACGCGCCTATTGTAATCCTGGGTGCTGGTGTTAGCGGTCTCTTGTTTGCCACTAGGCTAAAGAGGTTGGGATACACGGATATAGAAATTCTGGAATCAACCGACCGATACTGTGGAAAAACCTATACCATTACTGAAAACGAACCTTATCCAGGCGGATCACCAGAGAATACGGTCTGTGAGTTAGGCACATGTTATTTATCGCCAGCCTATGATCACCTGGTTGAGGATCTCAAGGAATTTTTTGTGGACAACGCTCAAATTAATTTCGCTAAAGGTGAACCGAATTTTAGAGGGATTGTCATCGAAGGGGAATTTGAACCGCCTTATGTTCCTAATGAGGCGATTCTTCCACAACAAGACTATATCCTTTTGAAGGCTAAAGCCTTACTAAATCTCGATCCAAATGAACTGCCAAACGTTGTAATGTCTTATATTGCTTTAGCACTCGCCAAGTACAGTGTCCTTCATTGGAAAATCATGGGTTCACAAACGCCGATGCCACTGAAACCACCAGAGGAACTGCGGGATAAAACGTTTTATGAGTTCTTGGATGAAAACGGACTACTTTCCCTTGTGGGCATGATCCAGTATATGTATTCTGTGCAGGGGTATGGTGTGATGACAAATATCCCCGCTTATTATGGCTTAACCTGGATCACACCTATCGTTATCCAAACGATTCTGCTAGATAATTTCGATCCAGAAGAAATACCCGTTGTGACTGGATTGGAAAAGGGTTGGGGCGCTCTTTGGGATCAAATAGTAACACAAGGAGAACTTAATATTACTTATTTGGCGAAGGCTACATCCATTAAACGTCTGAACCCATAAGTACATCTGGAACGATGGGATTGATTACTACATTATTTGCTTTGTCAATGTTCTTTCTACTCAATTAATTTATTCCATCGACATACTCGCTGGCTAAGGTCGAAGTGGTAACGCTCCGACCTTAACCAGTGATTCTAGGCTCAAACAGTAGTTGCAGGCGTAGCCTCTCTGAAACTCTCTAACGGCGTTGTCGCATGAATTAAGTAAGACAGTGCAGTTTGGGCATCCACGATTGTTAAATCAGGCTGATAATCAAGTGCTTGGTAATCTGGGTGTCTGGCTATCTCTTCAAGGATTAGCTGTGCCGCATCAATTAATATATGCAAATTGGGATGAGACATTTTTAATTGCTCCTTTTTAAAAAATCCCAAAGCTAGAATTCAAGAGTCAGAATAATTACTAATCAAGGATTTAACTGATGAATCTGCTATGCCCAACTCAGCTTTTATCCTTTGGAATTCTGACTCGTAACTCCTGACTTTTTATTGCATTTCCTCAACGATTTCCAACAAAAAACCACAGCCAGTGTTCTGCACTTTTACAAGTTTTCTATCTAGCAAAGATTGAATAGCCACATTGGAAAACTTAATAGTATGCAATGGCGCACAACCACCACGACAACGCAGCGAGTGCAATAAATTAGCAGCAGTCAATTCGGAAAAGTTCTTCTGTGACTTAGGCATTTATGTTGCCTCCTATAATTGTTGCTAATTGCTGTTGCAGGGTTTTGATTTGCTGTTGATGCTCTTCAATTTCAGCCTGGAGTTGTGCCTGTATCTCTGCAACAGAAAGCGTTTAGATTTGGTCGTCAAAATAATGCCGGACTTCTGAAGAATTTTTGTTTGGCAGTACGGTATAGCGCCAGCCTTGTCCAAAACAATTCAAAATGCAAAATTCAAAATGCAAAATTACCTTCTTCAATTTTGAATTAGAATGGCGCTCACCCAGAGTAAAGCGGGGATACTCCCAGTCTTTGGGTATCGTGATTGTGGGTTGCATATATTTAATTGGTGATTTGTGAGGATGGGTTAGGGCGATTGGCTTGCAAGTGCTGGAGGCGATCGCTCAACATTGACAAAAGCGATCGCCCTGTGAAAATTACGCTGCTACTGCTTCTGAATGCGCCTCATAGTTCAAAAGCCTTTGCCAATCCTGGGGGGTCAACTGTTCAAACGGTCGGTCTAACAATTCTTCATAAGACACAGCTTTCACCCCAAAGAGCGATCGTGCTGCCGACTCCACTGAGCTACAGGGTAATCGCTCCTGATTCCCTTCAGTTGCGCGTATGGCCCACCAATGACCATCTGTGCAGCCGACTTCGCCTAGTTTCTCACCATCACTGGTATAAATCCCATCGTCGAGCAATTCCAAACCATGTTGCTCACACTCGTTGAAAATCTGTACCATGATTTCGTTGCCAGTAGCAGAAGAGGACAAGGGGCACAAAGAAGTTTCCCCTCCGCACCCTGCTCCCTGCCCCCCTGCTTCTTGCTCTTGCACTGGTAATGAACCATCTTTGTAATGTGTGCAGATGTAGCGGTGGCACTGCATTGGGGTAGTAGCACGATGGACTTCCGCACCGTTCACCATCACTACCCAGCGCTGCGTTACAAAGTCATCGGTATCATGGGTGATTGCAGCTATCAAGTGGTCAAGAGCGTAATATTCTTTGTCGAAAAAAGATATGTCAACTACTCGCAGTTCTTCGGGAGCTACCGCTTGGGCTTGGTCTGCGATGTGGCGGTTCAGTTCGGCTTGGGCGAGGGCTTGTTCGTCAATCTTCTGAAGCTGGGCGGACTGGTGGGAAATGATCGCACTAATCCAAGAATTCTTGCAGCGTTTGTCTGTTATTTCAACTGTGCAGCCAATTTCGGTGTAGATATGCTTCAGTTGAGCAATAGATTTCAGTTGCAGCTGTTGATGGCTATATATAGTGTGTGTCATGATTAATAAGTTCCTATCGGGACAGAGAGCGCTTCAGATTCGCCGTCGGGAGCGCTTTCTCTATGTCAATATACTACCAGCTATATATATAGCTGTCAACTTAATGCTAGATAGCTGTTGACAGGAAAGTATTAAACTATTATTCTGTAAGATAGAATTCAACGTAATGGACGTGAAATGTAAACTTCGGGAGTACATGGAGGAACAAGACTTAACCCAGCAAGAGGTTGCTGCACGAACTGGGTTAAGTCCGACAATTATTGGAAGGTTGTATCACAATCGCTTTAGTCGTTTGGATAATCAAACAGTAATTAAGGTTTGCAAATTATTTAATGCCTCGTTAGGTGAAATGTTTTTTATTGACGAAAGTGCTTAAAGTTGCAAATTAATTGCTCGCCTCAGATGAGCGATTGCTAAGACTTCATTTACTTTTTGATATGTCTGCAATACTTTAATATCCTCAATGGGGTTAAAGATACTAACCCCATAAATTTTATTCAACAGTAATCATGGCAGATTTGAATACTGGTTCAGACAAGGCCGAATTATAGGTAGGCACATGAACACCCCACCCCGTAAGCACAAAAAAGCTACCTCTGCCGAATCAAGTAATTCAGCATCTCTCAACTCAGACATCACCCCTTCAGAAGACCCGGCTTCAGCAATCGTTGACGTTCCTGCTGTTGAAGTTCCTGAATTGACCGAGCAAGAACAAAGTGATCGCCTACATTTGGAACGTAAGGTGGAACGGGCATTTTTTGAGGCTGGTAAGGCTTTGGCGGAGTTACGCGATCGCAGACTGTACAGATCCACTCACAAAACCTTTGAGGAATATTGCCGCGATAGATTTGGTTACACGCGAATTGCCGCAAGTTATAAAATCGCCGCAGCGACAGTCATGGATAATTTGTTAACCAATGGTTTACAAAATTCAGAAATATCCCAAGATGAACGACAAGTTTTTCCAACAAATGAAAGACAAGTTAGACCTCTGGTAGCTTTAGAACCCCAACAGCAGGTTGAAGCATGGCAAAGTGCAGTGGAGGAAGCCGGGGGCAAAGTCCCGTCAGGACGTATCGTTAAAGATGTGGTGCAACGCATCCTCGAACGCACCCAAGTTCCCAACACTTATCAGATTGGCGAAGTCTGCCAAATCTTAGCCAAGGATAACCCAGAACTTAGGGGTAAAGGTGGCTGTTGGTGCATCGTGACTTATGTTGGTGAGTTTAGCTGTATGGTGAAAACTTGGGATTGTGAATTGACGATTGGGGTGCAGCATCTCAAATCTTTTAAGTATCTGCCAGATGAATGTCAGCAGATGCAAGAAATCTGCAATCGCATCAGCAGAATATATTCGGATTCTCTGGAGGAGACAGTCAAAAATCTGTTGCAGTCGTTGGGGAAGTTGAACCGTCCTTATCTTACGGCGGTTGAGGAGAAATTATTGAGTGTTATAGAGAAAGAATACGAGATTATAAATTAATGCTATGCAGTTTTTATGTGGACATGAAATAAGTGGCTTGAACCATTGGTAATAGTGGTGCTTGAAGTTTGTCAGTTGGAATCATTAGACTTAAGAAGCCGAGTAAGCTTATCCTCTTTTAGTTTTGAAACTATGGCATTTGAATTAGATCATCTGTTTATCTGTACTGATATTAATGCTTGGGAAGCTGAAACTTTAGTATCATTTGGTCTAGTTGAGGGTTCATCTAACCCACATCCTGGGCAAGGCACAGCTAATCGTCGTTTCTTTTTTCACAACGCCATGCTGGAATTTTTGTGGGTACATAATCCCGAACAAGCAAAGTCTGAGCAAATTCATCTGACTCGTCTATGGGAGCGATGGACGAATCGAAAAAATGGTGCGTGTCCATTTGGGATATGTTTACGCCCTGCGGTAGGTTCTGGTGACACAATAGCATTTTCTAGTTGGGCATATCGCCCACCTTATTTGCCCCAAACAACCAGTATTGCGGTAGGCACAAATAGTGAAGTATTAACCGAGCCAATGCTATTTCAAATTCCATTTGGTCAACGTCCAGATCGATACCCTACTGAGAAATTACAACCTTTAGAGCATAGTGTTGGTTGGCGCGAGATTACGCGTGTAGCGTTGATTGGCCCTTATGCAAAGGGTTTGTCACCGGAACTTCAAGCAGTGATTGATACAAATCAAATGAAGCTGCGAGTAGGAATAGACTATTGTGTAGAGCTTGGTTTTGATGGAGAGGAACAGGGGAAACAGGTAGATTTTCGACCCCAATTGCCGCTGATTATGAGTTGGTAACTTAAATGTACCACCGTTATCTTTGCCTCATGCAATGAAAGCGCACTTTCAAATAAACTTCCCCAAGAAGAGAATCCAGCTACAATTAATATTACTGCTATTGAAGTACCTGAATTGGCTCTAGAAGAACAAAGCGTAGACGCGTTTGCATGAAGTTGTTGCCGCCTTCCTTTCGGCTTGTCGTGAAACATGGCCTGCATTTGGAGCGAACGCACTTAAACCTTGAACCCTTTGCTGGATAAAAATATTTCTTTTTAGCCGAGGATATCACAAAACAACGTTTTGTTGAGCATAAGAAACGATAATCGCAAGACAGATAAATATTATTTACCTACTATAACTTTACACTGTAGTAGACTTATCAAACCCATACAAGATATTAAAGTGACAACAGTCGATGATTCAGGAAGAGTCGTTATTTTTCGTGTCTCTAAGAAATTGGCCATATCTTCACCAATGATTTGATGTACACGACGACTGGGATGAATCTCGTCGAAGTAATAATGATTATCAGGTGTTGAACAACTAGATTTTAACCCACCAGTAGTGTATAAAAGTTCGCAAGCATCATTTACATTAGTAAGATCATATGCTGTTGGGTTAGAGCGAATTTTGTTGCTAATTGCAACGTGATCGTATAGTGCAATTTCAACACCTAACTGTTTATTCAGGGTATCGATTTGATGGGGAAGACTTTCATTGATAACATCTCTAAACTTAGCTGCGTCTTGTGAATATTTCTTAGAAAGCGGTAATGCAGCTAGATCTGTAGAATTTACGACAAAAAACTGTTTTGCACCTAGCACTGCAAGTTGTGATATCCCAGAAGCAATATTATTAACAGCAGCATCAGCTAGTGCATTAACCGAACTAGTCTGATTATTAAGTAATTTTTCTAACAAGTCATTTATAGATATAAAAATGAAGTATAACCCTTGAGAATCTGCCACATGATTAACTTCTGTTTTATATTGTTTGATTTGACCAAATAAACCCGTATCTTGATATTGATCGAGCCAATTAAATAAATTCCCATTGCTGCTTTTTGCACCACCTACAGCATAATTTGTTAACTGTAAATTTTCTTGTTTTGCCAGTATTTCAACTGAGGTTAATCCGGGATTATTTGTCCACCGACCATCAGAGTCATACATATCCAATCGAGGGAAGATAAATACTCCAGGCACTTTAGCTTTGACTGCTGCTGTTGTAATTTTAAGTGCTGCACCATTGTCTGAATAGCTATCGCCAAAAGCATAAATACGAGAAATAGAGTTGAAAGAAGCTGCGTAGGCATTATTAATACCTACACACAATAAAAATGCACTTACTACTGCGGCAGTAGCAAACTTTTTCAAAAAAGTATTTTTCAGCATATAATAAACTCGTTTACAAAATACTCAACTAAGCAAATTTGTATCTAGGTGTTGTTTACTAAAACCTCACCCACCTCAAAGATGGGGGCGAATGAAATCACAATCTAGCATTTCGACTCGTTAAATTCAGGCTAAAGGAGAAAATAGTGATGTTGATTTTTATAATCATTCACAATGGAATCATGAATACAAATGGAAGAATACTTTAAATAATCTGTGTTTAATTATTCAACCACTTTTATTATTTTTGTTGATTTGTTCTTAGCTAGGTATTTTCTTTAATTCACACTTATTACTAAATTCAATCAGTTAATTACTGCCATAAATCAGTTTAACCCCTGTTATACTTCTGGATGATTTGACTTATTTACTACTTGTTTATTCCGGAAAGTGGCAGAAGAGGTGTATGAAATGGGATACAGCCATTTACGAAATAATTGCGTTAGGCGCGGCATAATCACATAGGTCAGCAGAACGACACTGAGTCCTGTGCTAATCAGTTGATTAAGCAATACAGGTAGTCCAGACAGCAACGGTACTAGCAAACGATTGAGCTGAGGAAGAGTGAAAAATACTCCTAGCCAAGTCACTAATGCCATTTTGTAGCGAGGTGGTGGAGACATC
Organism: Mojavia pulchra JT2-VF2; assembly: GCA_019359325.1. Taxonomy (GTDB): domain Bacteria; phylum Cyanobacteriota; class Cyanobacteriia; order Cyanobacteriales; family Nostocaceae; genus Mojavia; species Mojavia pulchra. Next base: position 28,303 of record JAHHHN010000035.1, read on the forward strand.
ATAGGCTTGTTTGAGAGGGTAAACCAGGTTTCTAATCCGGTCAGGGTTTGAATATCTTCTGGCTTTTCAATCAAGGGTTGCAATCGCTCAATCCATTCCCGCCGAGTATCCGATTCTAACCAGGTCTTGAGATTGTCATAGCAATCGAACTTGAGAATGACTACGTACTCAGGATGGAGATGATCTTGGGGTCGAATAGTGCTGACACCTAGATGTCCCTTGAATTTTCGTGCATCTGCGGCAATGCCATGAAACCATGCTTCGTAACCTTGCTCACGTCTCGGTCTCACTACATGAGAGATCACAGCAGTGACTGGACAGTTTTCTTCACTTATATTGATTGCTAATGGTTCATCAAACATAGAATTTAACGTTCTAGGTAATTTAATAGTTAAAAAAGAAAACAGATCTTATCGTGCCTGTACAGAGCCTAAAACTGAAACGTCGTCCGAATGGTACTAACAAAAATCGTGTCATTATTGCTATTGTGATCAGGGTTGATAATAGCGATTACACCAGGTGTGACTGAGACATTATCATTCACTTGAAATCGATATAAGGCTTCAAAATGCAACGAGGTGTTGCGATCTACTACCCCAGACTCATTAGCGATCACTTTGGGGGGTTGCCCAAAGACAAACCCTAATAGGTTGCCTTCCTTGCCCAAATCTGGGAATCCAAAATTAACAGCATAGTAAAAAATCTCAGCGGTGGGATCATTGGAGAGATGTTGTGCCGATGCTTGGAGATATCCTACCCATCCCCCTAATCTGAAAGCAGGGTTGACGAGCCAGGAAGCTGCAAGACTATAGCTATTCCCAACAATGTTGTTACTGGCTCCATTGAAGGGGTCATTGGTAATGGTACTACTTGTACTAATATCGATCGCATTCAAAGAACGAGCATAGGTTAAGCCAAAACTTAAGGATTTCGTGGGTTGGAACGTTAGTTGTGCTAGAGCAGAGTAAGAACCATCAAATAATCCAGATCCCGCAGTCGGGTTGCCAGCTTCAGTAGCAAGATAAACCATTGCCAAATTAATGGCTGAGTTCAAGTTATAACTGATACCAATACCTGTCCCACCTGTTTCTTCACGGTAGATGGGGCTGCGAATCCCAAATGCGGAGATAGAACCTTTGCCATCACTTCCCAATAGAGGATTAATGGTATCGACCACATCAAACGAAGTACCTTGGGCGATCGCAGTCACCTTAACAGCAGGCCCAATGGGAAATTGATAATAGAGTTGATTTAAAATTAATCGATTGCCTGTATCACCATCAAAACTCAGGCGAGCCATATTTGTTCCTGTGGCTTCCCTAAAGCTAGGAATGTTGCCAGCCTGAAACCGAATTCTCAGTAAATCTTGCCCTGTAAAACTGGTGTTAAAGATTAACCGCACGCGATCACTAAAAATGATACTGTTACCGACCTTACCCCTGAAGCCAGTTGTTTCTCCTGATGGTACAGCTTTATCATCGCCAAATGCACCACTCACGACAAAAACTGCTTCTCCAGTAAATTTTGTTGTCGTCGAGAATTGCTGAGAATTGAATTGATCCGTGCGCGCTTCTAAGGAATCTGCCTGTCCATGCAATATTGAGAGTTCTACTGCAAATTCCTTTTGAAGTCTTTGCAAAGTTTGTAAATCTTGCTTCTTAATCAAATCTGCTGTCGCACTAGCTAGTAGCTGATTGAGCCGAGCAACACAAGCATTCAACCCGACAGCAAACTCATAGCGAGTAATTGAGCGATTGCCCTGAAATGTTTGATTAGGATAATCAACAATGCAGCCGTAGCGATTAACTAATGCTTGAAATGCTTGAAATGCCAAATCTGTATGCTGCACATCAGTAAGTTGATTAACAGATGTAACTTGATCGTGTAACATATCCTGGGCATCAGCAGACTCAAAAATACCTTTTTGAGTGAGGTATAGTTCAAAGATTAGACATGACGAGAGAATTAACTGAAAAAAAAGTTTCATTGAGAACAACCACCCTAAAGACACCAGATTGTTCAGCAATTTTCGGCAGCACACTTTGAAATAAAACGGAAATTAAGAATGGGATTAAGAAGGTTGAGCATGAGGTGAAATGATTAGCGAAATCCAGACCCTTAGAAATAGGGAATTGGCTGTGTTCGATGCCTCTCTCCACCGGGGATAAACTGTGCGTGCAAGGTTACTGCTGTGTAAGTACAAAGAACGATTGAGTATAGTGCAAGCTTCGTACTAAAACAAATACTCACACTACAACTCCTCACAATACTTGTACTCTAATCATCAGACAAGGTAGGCACTTTCTGATTACTCGGAGGCGCACCATGTATCATTGTGTAGGCGTACTCAACGCCCACTCCATAGGTTCCAGAGTGTTCTTTAACCAGACCCATTACAGCATCGTAAGTTTCCTTACGCGCCCAATCGCGTTGATATTCCAACAGCACTTGCTGCCATGTCACAGGCACAGATCCAGCTTGGACAATGCGTTGAATGGCAGCATCGTGAGCAACTTGACTAGTACCACCGGACGCATCCACAACTGCATAGACTTCATAACCCGCTTCTATCGCTTGAATTGCTGGGAACACTAAACATACTTCTGTCCACAATGCCGCTATTACCAGTTTTTTGCGACCGATGCGCTCGACTTGGGCTACAAATTTGGACTCTTCCCAGGAGTTCATGCTGGTGCGTTCAATTGGCGTTTGGTTAGGGAAGACTTCTAGTAGTTGGGGCCACATATAGCCGCTAAAACCTTTGGTCTCAACAGTAGTAAGGATAGTTGGTACATTGAAAATCTTTGCTGCTTTTGCCAAGCCGACGGTATTATTAATCAACGTCTGAGCATCGATATTCGCCACGCCAAAGGTCATTTGCGGCTGATGATCAATAAAGATGACAGTGGAGTTTTCCGGAGTCAATAAGCTATGAACAGTCATGGAAATAATACTCTAAATGATTGATGAATTATTGTGTCGTCAACTTGCATCAAAATGAAGAATGTGAATCGGAAATTGAATCCGCTTCTTTTGAGTTTGACGTTATTGCATTGCTTCTATAAGCTCGTTTGTGGACAGAACAGTATTGGCAAGATATGCAAAGTTGATCAATGCAGCCTTGTAGCCATCACCCAGTTCTGGATGTTGAGGGGCAGCCGTTGCATCTTTGATGACAGCGACCTCGAATCCTTGCTCGATTAAATCGCGCAGGTGAGCTTCAACACAAATATTTGCTAACATTCCGAGCAGAATAATTTTGTTGATATTGCGCTTACGCAGTTGCAAAACAAGGTCATTGCTCTGTGGGCCATAGGCTTTGTGGGGACTAACCACGATTGTCTTGCCATCCTCAATAAAGGGCTTATAGCGATCAAGCCAGTCAGCACCCGACCCCAAAAAACCGTCGAGGCTCAACGCACCCCTACGATCAAACTCCTTAGATTTAAGCATCATTTGCTCTACAGTTCCGGCAAATTTCCAGGCGTAGTCGGTGGGGTAGTAATAGTGAGGGGAGATGAAAACCTCAAATTCATGCTCTTTCGCGGCTTTGAAGATTCGCTCAATGTTCTCGATAGTGTTATTGTCTTTAACGCTGGTACTTACCAAATCCCAAGAAACCCCTGTTTCGCTCAAGACATCGTTTTGCGGATCAATAACTACTATTGCGGTGTCATTTTTGTTAATGTTCATAATTTTCCTCCTTACCTTTGGCTATTAGGTATTGGGCGATTGAGGCATCAATTCTTTAAGATGCTTCTATCACGACTGCAATTTTTCCGTCTAGTTTTTTATGATGATGCTTATAATTACCGAGTAACGTTTAGCAATCTTTCGCAGAAATTTTAGGTATATTGTCTACTACCAGTTGCAGCCGATTGTTCAACGGCATTTATGAGGCGGTGTAAAATCACAGCATCTGCAAATGTCGGTGTCGTCTTTGTTCCACTTTTAAGGTCGTTGGCAAGTAGGGCATAATTATTAAAAACTGTCATTGCTATTATCCCTATATCTGCATTTGCCGTTATATATTTTTGCGGGACATCAAGGTCTTGCATAGCAGCATTTTCACTTTGAGTACCTTGGACTTTAGTTTTGCCAAGCCCAGGATAGCCAAGCGAACTTGTGACAATCAGATCACCTTGCGTCCCATTAATTTCCAACCTGAAATTGCTGCCTCGTGATAAACCCCCTCGAAAATGGGCAGAGACCACACAACCGCTATTCATTTTACCACTGATGACAATTTGATCCGGTGTTTCCATTGCAACGATCGCCTCTGTTTCGACTACCTGCGCTGTCTTTCTCCTGCTATCTAACGTTGCCATGACCTCACTCAACTCAGAGTTCAGCACATAACCCACAGCATCGATCGCATGGGCAAAGGCAACGTTTATCATGCCAGCACCATTCTTTGGATTTAGAGTATAAGCAAATTGTTCAGGAATCATTGCTCCGCCGATCATTCCTGAACCAATAAGTGAAACGGACAGAACTTCGCCTACATAACCATCACGAATTAAGTCACGAATAAAATTAACCTCCGGCGTTGTGCGAGACTGCAATCCCACCACCGCATGAACTTTGTATTTTTTAGCGAGTTGTTCCAGTTCAACTGCCTCTTGCAGTCCGTTACCCAAAGGCCATTCGCAATAAACCGATTTTCCAGCCCGGATTGCAGCACTCACTAATTCAAAGTGATATGGTACTTTGACGGTAACGACAACCAAATCCACATCTGGACACGCCAACAAATCCTCGTGACGTTGGAAGGCATACGGTACATTAAACTTAAGTGCTGCTTCGTGCGCCACATTTAAATCTGAATTTGTCAATGCAACGATTTTGAAATCAGGTGATACTTGCAACGCAGGTATATGCGCGGTCATAGCCCATCCGCGCGAGGGATGAACACCAATGATACCAACGCCGATTTTTCCGTTTTTTATCATAATTACTCGTTGATTACACTTCGATGACAACGCGCCCGATGATTTCACCAGCCTCTAGCGATCGCTGCGCTTCGGCTACTTGTTGAAGTGGAAAAACTCGATCGAGGTGAACCTGCAATTCACCAGCATCGACGAGTCGTGAGATTTCTTTGAGAACCTGCGTTTGGCGAACCCGAAATTCATGGTTGCCAGTCACTTGCGGCAAACCAATATTGACGAACTTCATACTCAAATTTTTATATTCAGCAACGAGATTATTCCCATTCGGCCAATTAGAGACGACTGTATTTACGAGCGTTCCATACGGTGCAACTAGGTCGATGCTGTTGGCAAAGTTTTCACGACCAATGTAGTCAAGCACAACATCTGCACCATCCTTGCCTGTCCAGTCAATCAGCGCTTGCTTCACATCCACTTTTTTATAGTCGATGAGTACTTCGCCTCCTAGTGTACGTACCAATTTTTCCTTTGCAGTGCCACTAACTGTCGTCGCCACACGTCCACCGCGATTTAGCACCAGTTGGATGCTGATATGCCCAATCCCACCAGCGCCGCCGTGTACCAATACAAAGTCACCTAATTGGACATTCGCCCGATCAATTACCGCCTCCCACGCCGTCAAAGCGACGACGGGCAACGCTGCGGCTGTTACCCAATCAAGCGACTTCGGCTTTGGGGACAAATAATGACCATTAACGACTTTATATTGCGCGTAGCTACCATGTTTATCTGCGTAGCCGCCGTCATAATACCATACTTCATCACCCGGCTTGATGTGCGTGATGCCCGTTCCTATCGCCTCGACGATGCCAACTCCGTCCATTCCCAGGATACTAAAGCCCTGTTTCCCTGCCCCTGCTGCATAGGAAGGAAACCCGAATTTTCTATTTTGACAATCGCCTGGATTAACACCTGCCGCTTTGATTTTTACTAGTACATCGGTTGGATGCTCAATACGCGGCATATCGACTTCTGTGTAAGTCAACACTTCCAAACCGCCAGGTTCGGTCATTATGACCGCTTTCATCTTCTGAACCATGTTTTTTCCTTGCACCGATCAGGTAATAGCCAAAATGGTTCTTTTTAAGCTAAGTGTCGTGGTGAGCCAGCAGCCCTCTCTCAATTCCAGCGTTTCGTAATAATGTCCGAAGCCATGAAGCATTTTGAAAAGCCCCTTTACATCTTCGGGATAAATAATCCAGTCTTCCATCGACCAGATCGCCCGCGCTGTCGTTTCCGAAGTCAATTGAATTTCAGAGTTATGAACCTGATGGATGGTCTGAGATCCGCTTAACGTGGTTGCTGTTTGGTCGATGAAACTTTGAAGGTCTGTAAATTGGTATAATAGCTCTCCTTCAACACCATGAAAAGTAATATGCACCGTCGGCGTAAATAAGTTTTTGAAATCGTCCCACTGCTTCAAATCGATGAATCGGCAATAGCGTGCTTTGGCCTGACGAATATTTTCCAGCGCCGTAAGTTGTTGAAGATCCATGTTTTCTTTTTTGCAAGAATTCTTAACAATCGCAACAGATACTGTTGATTTCGGGTGGATTTTGGAATTCTGATTAATTTCCTTTAAGAAAGTCCAGCAGTAAAGGATTCACTTGTTCGGCATGAGTCCAATTGATAGCGTGCGGGCCGCCAGGTATCACCACGAGACGGCTATCTTTAATTAGCTGCGGCAGCCTCGCTGCGGTAGACTCAAATGGAAGGATGCGATCGCTATCTCCATGAATGATCAGAGTTGGTACATCGATGCGTGGTAGATCGTCACGAAAATCGGTCAACCAAGACGGTACACAGTCTAGAGTTCCTTTAGCGGAAGCTCCTGCTGCAACATTCCAACTCGCTTGGATGGCATCGTTACTGATGCGATCGCCGAGAAGTATATCCACGTTGTAAAAGTCTTTGAAAAATGCGGACAGATATGCTGGACGGTCAGCAACGATATTCTTCATGATCCCATCGAAGACATTGTGATCGACTCCTTGCGGATTGTCGTCTGTCTTGAGCAGGAACGGTGGCACCGGAGCCATTAGCACGGCTTTACTGACGCGCTCCGAACCGTACTTACCCAAATAGCGTGTCACTTCGCCAGTCCCCATTGAGAAACCGACCAGCACAACATCGCGCAGGTCAAGTTTTGCGATCAGCGTGTTGAGATCCTCCGCGAAGGTGTCGTAGTCATAGCCAAAGGACGGCTGGCTAGAATTTCCGAAGCCTCTGCGATCGTAAGTGATGACCCGATAGGCCTTGTCCAGCAAAACTCCCACCTGCTTTTCCCAGGAATGACCGCTTAGAGGAAACCCGTGGATCAGCACAATCGGCTGACCTGCTCCGAAATCTTCGTAATAAATATCGATGTTTCCAGAGTTTTCTTTACCGACAGTAACGTAAGGCATTAGAGTCTCCTTTTTTGTGAATCGATTTGTTGTCTTATGCGGAAAGTAAAGTTCTAGGCGGACTCAGAATTTTGTCATTATCTTGTGCATATGAAAATTTCTTGGTGTATGTTTTCTTTTCAAATGGGTTGCTCAGTATAGTTTTTATGCAGAAGGACGGCAGGTCATGACCCCTTCCCTCTGAGCGTTGGCATTGGAATCACCCCCCATTGGTCGAACCGTGATTGTGGGTTCATAGGTAGGGTAACAACGCACCAAGACAGTATCTTCGGCTCGGGTCACGTACAGCACATAAACAGGTCTGCCTCCCAATACAGCACGGACAAGGTTGGGGGGTGTGGGGGCAGTTGCAACAAGTCTTGACTGATTCAGAGCTTGTATATCTGGCGTTTTAGATAGAACAGGCTTTGCTTGAAAAGATTGCAAACCGATCAGGACTAATGCTGTAAGAATGACTATTGCAACAGACAATTTAACGGATAGTTTGAACATGATTTAGTAGTTTTAGTTTGGCTTTGCCAAATAGGGAAAATGGATTCGCAATCTTTTGTGCTTTCCAACTTGCTGTCCCTGAGCCGACATACCGTATCCATGCTGTCAGAAGCCTTTGCCTTGTCTACGCGCGATCGCAAACTAAAGCGATCGCTGGAGAACAAAGTATCGGCTGTTACAAATTAAGAAATCGACCAATGCTCAGAGTATTACTATGTTCTTATAGAATTAAGCGGTGGGTAAAGCTCCCGGCGGCCCCAGAATTTCGTCACCAATCTCAGCAGTAATGCGTTCAGCTAGCTCCATGTCCGGTGGTTCTGTCTCATCCAGCGTTCCCACTGCTGCAATCAGCCGGGCAAAGGCACTGGGAGAAGCAACGACCAAGCCGCGAGCTGGCTTATCGCTGAGTGCAGCGACGACGTGAGGTGTGCCAACCGGAATCAAAAAGCTTTCACCAGCATTCAGTACAACCTTATTCTCACCTGCCCAGACCGTCATTTCTCCTTCTAGCACATATAGTTGTTCAGAATAGCGCGTGTGGCGATGGGGAGGAGTCTGTGAGCCAGGGGGGAAGTAGCCTTCGATCAGATCGTACTGACCTCCAGTGGTGGTGTGATCGGCAATGATGTTGAGGCGAGCGCCAAAAAACCAGAGAGATTGTGTCATGAGATTGTTCCTATTGATGAATGATGTGTGTACTAAGCAGTCAAAATCTACTTTGCACCGATGTAGCTTGTGTTTGCCGCCTCCTTAGTTATCCATTAATTGGTTGTAAATGCAGTTGTGCTTCAAGCAGCATATCGGTACTAACAGCTAGGAAATGGGCATTGTCAGTACAGGGGTTGCAAATGCAATTGTTCCTCAAGCACTATATCAGCCGTTTCCAACGCACCTTCTACCCATCCCTGCTGAGTAGACCAAGCTTCACCGCATATATACAAGGGTTCTTCAGGTAGAGGGCGCTGCATTCTTTGCATCACCTGTTTAGAATCAGCTCCAATTTTCCAGAAATGCCAGCCCCCACCAAAGGGATCTTGTGTCCAGTCTTGAAATACGGCTATATAAGGCGGAATGAAAGGAGATGTTAGTGGATCTGGTACAGGTAAGTCAGCAACTCCGTGCAATTCGCGCAGTTGACGTTGCATTTCCTCAACCATTGCCTTTGGCGCAAGTGAATTATTTAAGTCGCCCTCAGCAGGAATCCCAATACCTGGTGGGGAAGAGTGAAATGGAGGCTGATATCGGTTAGGGTCACGCGCAAGACCAGCCCAAAACTCGACACTCGCTCCATCACTGTAACTGGACATTAGCACAGAGTTCCAGTTTCCATTTTTTCCATCGGCGGTGTGCCAGTAGTAACATTGCCGCAGAGGTAGATCGGTGATAGAGCGTCCCGCAGAGATTTGTCTAGCCGTTTGCCACCAGGGACGACGATAGGCTGCGAATATCTTGAAAGTAGGCTGTGCTAGCACAGCTTTGATATCGCTCTCAAATGTACTTGAATCAAAGATAAAGCTGTCGGGATGAAGCATCTCGATTGCTCTGCGAGGCAAAGCCAGAATCACATGATGAGCTTCATACAAGACTTCCTTACCCAAAATACGTCGGCCGGAGAGCTTTGAAGAACTTAGTCCTTTATCGAAGGTTAGACGGATATTGCCATTGGACGGATTGCGATCAAGACGGTGTAAACGGTGTAATTTCAGAATCTTACCGCCTGCTGCCTTAAAGTCTTCGCTCATAACATGGGGCAGATGTTGAAACCCTTTTTGCAAGCGATAATACTTGGCATCTGGTGCAAAATCAGCTAGTAAAAATAAAATCGCCTCAGCAGCATTCCAGTTGCTGACGATACTTTCGTACCCAACTGCATCGCGGATGAGGCGGTATGCCTGATCGCTCAACTCATCCAGCAGCAGGTTCCAAAAGCCTATGTTACGGTAATACTCTGGGTTCTGTTGGACACGTTGGCGATGGCGAAACGCAACCTCATGGAGAAGTTGCCCTGGCGATCGCGTACGCTCGCTGCTTTCCAATCGATAGGGCGGATCGAACCCTGGTCGGTTCCAGTCGGAGGCTGTGGAATGGTATCCACGGAGGTAGAAAAGGTGTTTACCATCGGGATCGGACACCGGAAGCTCTTCTTTACTAAGTCCAAAGTGTTCTACCAATTTCACTACGCGCTTGTGGCTTTCGAGAAAACGCACACCACCAAGCTCTACTGGCAGATTGACACCAGGAAGATGTAATGACAATAAACGCCCTCCGATGCGATCGCTATATTCAAACAAACCCACGCGTAGCTTCTTGTCTGGGTGCTGCTTGGCAAGAAGTGCAAGATCCGATCCAAGTTGCTCAGTTGGAGTTCGCTGGAGTCGCCAGGCACAATAGGCACCTGACACACCCCCACCTACAACAGCAACATCAAAGTCATGGATTTTTGTTACCGTCTCAGACTCACTCTTAATCATAAGTAAGCTTTTAAAAGTTTTTGTATATTTCCTTGTTTTCCTCAAGGTTTCTGTCTTGTGAGATTGCTTCAGAATGCCTGGAAAGACTTTTAAGCTTGTTGCAAATATTTCTCGAACCATTCCAAGGCAGTTGTACTTGCAATCTCGAACCCCTCTCCCTGGAAGCCGTCAAAGTGTCCGCCCTTCAAGATTGTCAGAGACTTCGGCTCCATCGCCCGCGCATAGACAGAGGCGGTCAAGTCGGGAGATGCAAGAAAGTCCTTCTCACCCACAATCAGGCATACTGGCGTTGGAAAGATTGCCTCCAGATGAGGAATCGGTTCGTAATAGAGACAGTGTTCAATCGATTCAAAGGTGAGGCGATTCTCCCATCTTCCTTCGCTGGCGCTCTTGGCCGATTCAATCCAATTGAAAGCGTCGGGTGTTGCTAGGAAACTGGGTTGACCTGGCGGGGCTACTAAAGGGAAGTAGCTCACCTCTCCGGTTTGATACCGTTTTATCCGGTCTTGTGAAAGCACCTTTGTGAGTTCATCGAGTTCAAGTGGGGAGACCAGGCGACGGGAGTTGAGAAACGCATTCACCGTAGGCATCTGTGCGACGATCGCTTTCACGCGCGGATCGAATGCAGCCAGATGCAGCGCATGACCGCCGCTATAGGAGAAGCCCCAAAGACCTATGCGCTCAGGGTCAACTTCGCTTTGTAATTGAGTCCAGGTGATAGCATTGCGGAAATCCTCATGCTGCTCGGTAGGGAGCATTTGTCCACGAGGCTCTCCCTCACTAGCACCAAGGTAGCGATAATCGAACAGCGAAACGACAAACCCGGCTTGAGCGAAGAACTCAGCAAACTGCGGCAATCCCATTTCTTTGGTCAAGCCAATTCCATGAGCCATGACAATGGCTGGATAGCGATTGCCAGATGCGGCTTTATCTGGAGTGTAGAAAGTGACGGAACACTTTAGCCCTTTACTTTCAAAACTGGTTCTTCTTTGCATAATTGCTGACCTTCTCATTAATTACTTGCAGTGGCAATAGCTGCCATCAACTGTTCAAGGTTCCAGCGATTGGTATATCTAATTCCATTAATAAACAGTGCTGGGGCGGCAGTGACTCCACTGTGTAATCCACTTTCGATATCTTGATGAATGCGAGCTATATGTACTTGATTGGAGATATCTTGCAGAAATCGGGGAATATTTAGTCCTAAATTATTGGCATACTCCACAAGATAACTGTTTCCCAACTCTTGTTGATAGTCAAACAAAGTGTTGTGCATCTGCCAAAACTGGCCTTGCACGCCAGCCGCTTGGACTGCTTCAGCCGCACGTTGAGCATGAGAATGGCGCTGTGTTTGTGGAAAATGACGGAATATAAAGCACAAATAATCCTCTCCTAAAAAAACACTAAGCTGTTGCTGAATAACTTTAATTAGCCTATAAACGTTTGCACTCTGAGAACATTGGTAATCCCCATACATTACTAGCACCACAGTTGCATCCAGCACACCTTGTATGTGATCCTGTGTTGAAGGTAGAACGAATAACGAACTGTCGTCACGGTCATAACTCACTGATACCTCCGAGGACAAGTATGCTCATCGCAAGCGACCATCATACATCCCTCTTTGTGAAATCTGTGCAAAGCAAACTCAAGGAAAGTAACTAAATTGCTCTTTGTATTTGCATGAATTCAATATATGCAATTGACTCTTGTTTGTCGTCCACTCAGAGTTGAAACTTTTTTACAATACAACGATTGATGAATCTGTCCATACATAAGTGGAAGATTAACTCCAACTAAAGTTGGAATCTAAATTCAAACTTTAGTACAACTTGCTTACAAACTGACAATTCCTCGTCTAACTGCAACAATCACAGCTTGAGTGCGATCATTCACTCCCAATTTACTTAAAATTCGATTAACGTGAGATTTGACGGTGCTTTCACCGATACTCAAAGTAGTGCTGATTTCTAAATTACTCATTCCTTGTGCCATTAAACGGAGTACATCTAGCTCTCGCTCACTCAGTTCTGGATTGCTCATCCTCTGCACTAGTTTTGCCCCTACTTCTGGTGGAATATACTGCTGACCGCGATGAATTGTGCGAATCGCACTCAGAAGTTCGTTGGGTTTAGCATCCTTAAGTAAATATCCTTTAGCGCCTGCTTGCAATCCGCGATAGATATCTTCATCACTATCATAGGTTGTTAACACAACAATTCGGGCAAGTTTAAATTCAGTACAAATAGCAGTAATGGCTTCAACTCCTCCCATCTGCGGCATTCGTAAATCCATTAGCGTTACATCTGGTTTGTAGTCACGAAAGTGAATTACCGCTTCTTGCCCATCTTCTGCTTGAGCAATCACCGTCATTTCTGGATCGCGGTTAATGATGGTTGCCAATCCTTGTCTGATAATGGAATGATCGTCAACAATCAGAACACGAATAATCATTGATTGGCTCATAATTATTAAGAAATTGTAAGTACAAACTTAAAAATTGAAATGTTACTATCGAGTTACAGTGACAATAATTTCTGTTCCTTGCCCAGGTTGACTCTTAATTGTCAGCTGTCCTCCAATGTATTCTGCACGCTCGCTCATTCCCAGCAATCCAAATCCGCCAACTCTTGGGATGCTACCAACCCCGAAGCCCCTTCCATCGTCTTTAACACACAAGATGCATTGTGTATTTTCATACACTAACTCCACACGAACTTCGCAAGCATCAGCGTATTTTACGGCATTGGTTAATGCTTCCTGTCCAATCCGTAGTAAGTTATTCTCAACCTCGGCAAGCATTGGATAGGCTGTGCCTTTAATTTTGTAGATAATAGCGGTATCGGCAGCAGATCTCATCTGAGCTACTAGGCGAGAAAGGGCGCTATGTAAACTGCCATCTTCTAATAGCTGGGGACGGAGTGCTACCACTGAACGACGGGCCTCGGCAAGCCCGGCTCGTGCCAATTCATCGATCATTTCCAGATGTGCCTGTGTCGCTTCTAAATCATCTGTTAGCACTTGTGTCGCCGCCCCAACATTCAGTAGAATCCCAGTGAAAGCTTGTGCTAAAGTGTCGTGAATTTCTCGCGCCATGCGGTTGCGTTCTTCCAGAATTGAGGCTTCTTCGGCGCGTTTGCGTTCACGCAGTGCAGCGTTTCGCTGTTCGCCAATGTCTGTGATCAGACCATAGAATCCTCTGACTTGAGCATTGGAATCAAAATCTGGAATGAAGGTAGCACTAATATGCTTTTTGCCAAGCGGATAGGGAATTTCTGCTTCATAGTTTGTTAGCTGCCCTCCCAGCGCTCGATTGATGTAGGGTTCCACAATGTGATAAGCTGGCTCACCCAAAAGTTCAGAGACAGATTTACCCAGAATCTCATCTCGCTGACAGTTAAACCACATCTCATAGGTGCGGTTGACAAAGCGATAGCGTTGATTGGTATCCACATAACTGATGCAAACTGGAAGAGCGTCGGTAATTAGTCGCAATTCCTGTTCTCGATAACGTAGTGCGGCTTCGCTTTCCTGTAAAGCTACCGTCCGTTCTGCAACCTGTTGCTCTAAGGTGCGGTTGTAATCGGCTAACAGTTTTTCCGCTTGCTTGCGTTCGGTTATATCTTGACAAGCGGTAATAGCGTAGGCAATCTTTCCCGTTTTATCAAACACAGGTGTACTGGAAATTTGTACAAGAATGGTTTTATCTGATAGACGAACTTCTATATCGTCTACAGTAACCGTCTCCCCTGCCAGAGACCGAAAAATGGGCAGTTGGTCAGTAGGATATAATTGATTAGTTCCAGCTTTATAAACTTGATAGATTTCAGAGATTTGCTCAGGTGGGGCTTCCGTTAGGAGATCAGCTTTATCTGTTAACTGATAGGTTGCCCGATTAGCATAAGTAATGTGTCCCGTAGAAGTATGGACAGTAACTCCAATCGGCATTGCATCAATAAATTGTATAAGACGGCTTTCCCGTTCCTTCACTTCAGCATAAAGTTTGGCATTGGTAATGGCGATCGCAGCTTGTCCTGATAAAAGCTGTAGCATCTTGATGCGATCGCTACTAAAAGCTCCAGTCGATAGATTATTTTCTAAATACACAAGGCCAGTTATTTTGCCTTGATCAAAGAGCGGCGCACATAGAATCGACTGAGGTTGATGCTTTTTAATGTAAGGATCAAGCATAAATTTGCCCTCACGGGTTGCATCATTCAATACTACGCTTTCTCTTGTGCGAATAACATAGTTAATAATGGCTGTGGGAAGGCAACTAGCCATTGAAAGCGACGGCATTATATTGATGGTGCAAGTGTTCTCACCCAGATCGAAATTCATTTTACAAGTAACTTCAATTTTCCATTCTCCAGCTTCTTGTAAAATTAAAATTCCTGTTTGTGCGCCAGTATTCTCGATTAAGATCTTCATTAAGGAATGGAGCAAATGATCCAGTTCAATTTCGCTTGAAATTGCCTGAGATGCTTTCATCACCGTCACTAAATCGAAAGGAATGTCTGAGTGATTAGAGGTGTTTCCAGAAGTCGTGCGAAGTGACGTGGAAGCCCTACCTGATGATTGAGAAAAAAATTGTGGATAGCGAATTTCCAAATCCTTTACTTTTGCAGTGGCTCCCCAGCGTTCATAGCAGTAGTGAGCTTCTTTCATATAGGTTTGGGCAAACTTTTTCCTACCACGAGATAGGTAAAAGTTCGCGGCTAATTCATAGGCTAATGCTTCTTCTTGCAAATACTCATTGTCTGTAGCACTTTGAATTGCTTGTTCATAGAACTCTTCTGCTTCCAATAACTGACCCAAAACTCTTGCTGTTTCGGCTTGCAATAAATAATATTTATGCAAATAGTTCATGGGCGCGTAATCTGCCCATTGCTTCATTTTCTCTAGACTTTCCACAATTTTCTCTAAACTTTCTGCTTGTACCTGAGCGTTGTTTTCCAGATAGGTTGCAAGTCTTGTCAGAGAAGCATAGAAGTAGTACAAAGGAACTAGCGTTGCGGACGTGGCGCAGGCTACATAAGATTCCGCTATTACTAAGGTTTCAAATGCTTGAGCATATTCGTAAAATAGATAACATAGGAAAAGTTTATTTAGATAGACAACAAAGATAATAGTTCCATCATTTACGGCTTTATGCTGGGGCAATCCATTTTCCTCATTGTATGCTTCGCCAATTAAACGGGTTGGATTGACCGAACGTCCCATCAAATTTAAGACAGATTGGCGAAATACTTGAGTTGCAGTGAGTGCCACTCCTTGTTTGAGTTGATAGATTACTTCTTTGTATTTTGCCATCTCACGTTTAGCTTCCACGAGTTCTTTTCCAAGGAGAAAGGATTGGAAGCAGTAATTATAAGCACAATAAGCGGCAAATTCTAAATCTCCAGTTTCCAGCCCGTTTTGATAGCCTTCTAGTAATGGTTTCAATAGAACTCTTGCGTGTTCTTTCCAGTGGATGATGAAGGTATAAACGGTCAACAGTGTTCTAGCTCTAAGTGCATGGGTATTCAGCTTTGACAACAGGCTTAAAGCCAACTGCCCAAATTGATAGCCAAACTCAATGTCACCGACCATTCCACAAAGAATTAATCCGAAGCTGGCATACGCAAAGGGAGATACAGACGCATTGCCATATTGGATGGACAAATTAACTTGTTTAGATACAAGTAGAGGCATCAAAATAGGAGCAGTGCTATAAGCAGCAATTGTGATGCTAGACAGAATTTGCATTGCCGCCAACTTCTCTGGATTAGTCATTTGGGGCAAATGGCTTAAGTTCTCAATCGGTTTTTTATCTAAACGGGATTTAATTGCGTCAAGTTCACGTTGAACATCTGACTGAGTTGGTTTTTCGGGAAAACTAATCCCAAATTGCTGTAAAACTTGCAACGCAGTATTGATTGCTTTCAACTGCTCACCTTGCGCCATGTTAGCCTGAATTTTGACTTTGTAAACTTTTACGCTATCGAGAACCGTTTTGGCTTCTTGTAGAACGACTCTTGCCCACTGTTCTACATCTTCAAATTCACCACATAAATACGCGATTTCTGTTGTTTCTACATATAAATCTAATGTCAGATCATAGTTTGTTTGCCAGCTTAAAGTTGCTAGCCATTTTCTACTTGTAGCTAAATATTTTTTCGCCACAGTATAGGCGATCGCTCCTTTTGCTTTCTGACCTGCCAATAGATTCAGTTTGGCAATTTCATTACGTTCTGCTTGATCTGTAACAAACTCAATTCCCTGATTGAGATGATCGACAATTTCAAATAATCGATCTGGTAGCCGATCGCCCAAAGTTTTTTCTAGTAAATTGCGACCGATTTGCAGATGAACATTTTGTTTTTGCGCCTCATCAATTAAGGCGTAGGCGGCTTGTTGAACGCGATCGTGTAAAAACCTATACTTTTGAATTAACAAATCCTTGTCTAATTCAGATATAGGTTGAATGAACCCATCTTGAATGGCCGTTAGTAAATCTACGAAAATCGTTTTAGGAGTTTTATTACAAATAATTGATAAAGTATTTAAGTTAAATTCAGCCCCGATACAAGCGGCTAAACGAAGAATTTGCTGTGTAAGTTCTGGTAGTTTCTTTAACTTACGAAGCATTAACTCCACAACATTATCGGTGATATCTTGGGATTGAATTTGAGCGATGTTCCATTGCCAGTTTAAGTTTTCATAATCAAATGTCAACAAATTTTCGCTATACAGCATTCTCAAAAATTCACTAGCAAAGAAAGGATTACCACCAGTTTTATGCAGCACTAACTCAGCTAAGGAACGAACGGTGTCTGCATTCTGATGTAGCGTCTGGGCAATCAACTGATTCAATGGCTCAAGGGTTAAGGGTGCTAGAATAATCTCCCTAAGCACTGCTCCTTGTTTTTGCAGCCTTTCCAATGTTAATACTAGTGGATGTGTCGAGTTCACTTCATTATCTCGATAGGCTCCAATTAAAAATAAGAATTGGGTTTCTTCATCAAGCAACATCAACTCAATTAATTTAAGTGTTGCTAAGTCCATCCACTGCAAATCATCTAAAAAGATAACAAGAGGGTGTGATTCTGAACAAAACACCCGCACAAACTTTCCAAAGATTAGATGAAAGCGATTTTGAGATTCAGTTGCTCCAACGGACGGTACAGGTGGCTGCTTGCCAATAATTAACTCAACTTCAGGGATTACATCAATGATGATTTGTCCGTTGGTTCCCAAAGCTGTTAGAAGGTACGCTCGCCATTGCAACAACTGCTCATCTGGTTCACTCAGCAGTTGCTGCACCAGTTTTCGTAACGCATCGACGAGCGCGCTGTAGGGAATATTGCGCTGCAACTGGTCAAACTTCCCAGAGATAAAATAGCCGCGCTTTTGGGTAATTGGTTTATAGATTTCCTGCACTAAGGTTGATTTACCAATTCCTGCGTAGCCCGACACTAGCATCATTTCTACTTTAAATTGAGAATTTCCTATGCTTTCCTCTTCTCGGCAAGCTTTGCCAACATTTGCTGTTCCTGCCACTCTGTCAAACGCCGCCAATAATGCTTCAATTTCTGCTTCGCGCCCATATAGTTTTTCGGGAATTTGAAACTGACCCGAAACGTCTTGAAAACCTAATTGAATGCAATTAATTTGCCCTGTTTCTATCAGTTGGTTAGCACAGCTTTCTAAATCCGCTTTGATACCCCTAGCACTTTGATAACGATCCTCGGCATTTTTCGCCATCAATTTCATAATGATCTCTGAAACTGGTTTATGAATCGTTTCATTCAGTTGGTGAGGCGGTATAGGCTGTTTGGCAATATGACAATGGACTAGCTCAAGTATGTCCGTTGTTGGAAACGGCAACTGTCCAGTCAGCAGTTCGTAAAATGTTACACCCAGCGAGTAAAAATCGGTGCGGTAATCAACTAAGCGGTTCATCCGCCCTGTTTGCTCTGGAGATAGATAAGCAGGTGTTCCTTCTAAACCATGCGGGCTTTTGAAAGTTGGATTAGTACGGCTAAATCGGGTGGCTATGCCAAAGTCAATAATTTTTACAACCCCAGTATCTAGGTTGAGGACGATATTTCCAGGGTTGATGTCCTTATGAATAACATTGGCTGTATGGATGTTGCTCAGAATCTCTGTGATATTGATTGCCAGTGGTAGAAAAGTCGATAAAGGTATAGGGCTGAAGTTTGATCGCTTATACATCCATTGCTCTAAAGATTCTCCACCAAAGTCTTCTAAGAGCATGACAAGAGTGCGTTGATACTCCTGCTGGCTATATGCCTTGACAATTCCTTCTAGATTTAGGAGACGAGTAATTTCATATTCCTGTCTGTAGCGAATTAGTTCTTGGGTAGAAGGATAATCTTGCTTAAGTAATTTTACAACTACCGCTAAATTATCTTGCGCTCTGATCCCTCGATACACCAAAGAGGCTGAACTCTCATAGATTTTGCTTTGGATCGTAACTCCAGGCAGGGCGATCATATAACTCTTTTCCCGTGAGCATCATCAGCCGTATCACCTAATTATTCCACATTATGCAAGTGCGCTCGTCAATGCAGATTTTTAAACACGAGTATTAAAAGTTTTCTAAATATTTTATTGTTCCTTAAATTGCCTTGGCTTACATCATCTGCCGATATCAGCTTCTATTCCACCTTTCATATACCTATGTTTTAGATGAGCTTCAGAGTTATTGCCGTTAATCGTGCCAAAAGTATCTTTAGTAATTGTGATAAAAAGCACTTACAAAATTGTCTGAAATATTTATTATTTTTTAACTTTCAAAATATATTATAAAATTTGATACAGTTGTAATTATTGCTACTCATTCTTCTTCACCAGTAACCTATTCACTGCAACAATTCTCCACTGCGGAAACTTCACTATCAGCTTTTTAATTACAATCCTTTAAGCTGGGTCATTGTCTTAGTATCCCAGCAGAAAATCTACAAGAGTATTTTTGCTTAATCTTTCTGTCATATTGAGTTTCTTCATTCGCTAGAGTCACGCCTTAGACTATGCAGCGATCTAATCACTCGATGATTGATTTCAGCATTTTGAGGAGATGCAGAACCTTACTCCTGTACCGGAAACCGCCTCATCATCTCCACAACCGCAACCGCCTCACCATCAACCGTATACACAACCCCACCCGACATCGCCAGCACGATCCGCTGCCGCCGCGCCCACTCAAACCAAGCACTAACATCTGCGGTAACAGTATTCTTGCCCTTAGCCCCACTCTTGCAGGAATTAATAAACAGTCCAGTCGGGTTATCACACCAGCCTTCGGCGATCGCATCCTTCACCCGTGCTACATTATCCCAATGCTTCTTGACCACGCCCAAACAAGGCTGAGGATTAATCCGCAACCGCCTCAACTCATTACAAACCTCCGCAATTTCCTGCTTAGGCACATTTAAATCAGCTTCAACCGCCCCGGAAAAAGTGTCCTCATGATGGTCTTCCACGCCCGTTGAGTCATTCAGTTCTTGTTCATCAACGAAGCGAAGGGTCTGGGGTAACTCTGATTCTGGGGTTAGACAAACCAATTCGCGTTCATAGTCCGAAATCTCGGTTTCTTCCACTTCACTTTTTTCTTCCTCAGCAGCATGATGTTGTGAAGAGAACTCTTTAGGAGTGAACTCTTTGATATCATCTACTGGAACTGAGCAACTCGATATGTTAAGAGGACTCACATCGATCTGCTGATGCGTGGCAAATGCGATTCCATAAAGCTTCGACATTCTCCAGGTTGACAGTAAACCAGTTCGCCTGATACCAAGTCTTTTGACTATGACGGCAGACATCGATTAGCTCGAAATTCCTCAAGTTAGCGATCGCCCGCCTAATTGTAGAGATTTTGAGAAACGGCAGTGTTTGCCCCCAGTCCTGGAGCGTCTTCCACTCACCAACGCCGCCCGTCAGCTTTAATATGCTTGGAGATTTGACAATAGTAATGAATCTGCTGGAGTATTACCGCTTCTTCTAAACCAATCTCTGCGGCCAGTAATGGTGGAACCAGCAGAGGTGATTCTGGAGTAATTAGTTTACTGCTCATACTTTTACCCAATGTCTAAAACGGCATATCTTTTTGTTCTTCAACGGAAGCTTGCGACCAAAATTCCCTGAGCTTTTGGAGCTTCGCGGCCTGAAATTGCTGTTTCTCTTCTGGCGACACTTCACCAATCAACTGTTCAACCTCAGCCCGTTGCCGTTCCTTCATCTGCTCAACAGTGGTAGCAGGTAGGGCCAATGGTTGGTTCTCTTGGGACGGTCGGAAGTTGCGACGACGGTACAAGAACCGGAAGTGGCGTTTGTCCTGCGAAGGAAGCGATCTCCAAACTTCGGCATCCCAGCCGGGAGGCATGAACTCTGCTGATGGGGGCAGTAGGTTCTGGATTTGGGCTTGGAGTTCGGCAATCGCCTGTTGCATTGCAGGGATAGTCTCAAGTAATGCTAACTGCTGAGTGCTAAATGATTGTGGTGAGTACTCAGTCTGTGACCAAATGAACACCCTTAGCCCTGCCCTAGCAACCATCCGATAATTATTGACAGCAATCT
>JAHHHN010000036.1 GCA_019359325.1 Mojavia pulchra JT2-VF2
CGTTGTAAGAGTTTGGTGAAAAACTTTGAGAGAACTTTAGACCATGCCACTGCCAAACTCAATCTTTGTTTCATCAGGCTGATGCTCAAACGGCTGGCACATTTATAGATCCCAAATGGGTTCTATATTCTGGATTATATTGATCAAAGCAAAACTCTGGTGATTAACAGCCCCAGTGGTATCCGAGGAGCAAACGAAAAAATGTATGCTCTGCAATTTCCCAAAGCAATTCCAGAAACGATTGTCAGTGCTGATAAGCAGTTTATTCGGCAATTTGTCGAAGCAAAAGGGGCAGCAGTTATCAAACCACTTGGTAATAAAGCTGGGGAAGGAATTTTATTTTTACAATCAGGCGATCGCAACTTCAACTCCATAGTTGAACTTAGTACTCTCCAAGGTCGAGTACCAGTTATGGTACAAACCTATTTACTAGAGGCAAAACAAGGAGACAAACGAATTATCCTGCTTAATGGCGAACCGATTGGTGCTTTAAATCGTCTTTCTAGTGGGAATGATTTTCGCAATAATATGGCAGCAGGTGGTACAGTCGCTCAAACTGAAATTACTCCAAGAGAGCATGAAATTTGCGCTCAATTAGCTGAAAGATTACGCAAAGACGGTTTAATTTTTGTTGGTATTGACGTAATTGGTGGCTACCTTACCGAAGTCAACGTCACTAGTCCAACCGGAGTTCGTGAAATAGAACGATTAGATAATACTCGCCTTGGACATCAGATTATTCAATGGGTCGAACAGGTAACTGTTTAAGCGGGTTTAATTAGTAGAAAACACTTTTGCTCAATCAATAGACTTCTTGCAAAAGTTAATTTAATGAAAATTAAAACATTGTCTTGGAAAGTTATGTTTGGAGAAAACCTTTTTTACAAAGTTCAAATTTCTGACGAAAAGCTGCTTTGCGTTTAAGAGGATGTTTTAAAAGTCCTCTTGTTGGTAGCAAAACGTTTCAGATCCCCCTAAATACCCCTTAAAAAGGGGTATTTTAAGAATTTTTCCTCCTTTTTAAGGGGGGCTAGGGGGGATCAACAAGTGTTTAAAATCACAGCCAAATACTTTTCAAACAACCTCTAAGGAGGAAGCCTCCACTCTGACTTTTCGCAGATAAATGCAAATGAACACCAATAAATTATCTGTGTTTATCGGTGTTTATTTGTGATTCTAAATAAAAAACTAGGATTTTTGCAAGACATCCAATCTAATAATGAAGCAAAAAGTGAAGTAGCAATTACTAGTTATTGCTCAGGATCATCACAGGAGACAGCAACTTTTGGAATTAAACAAGGAGCAGATTTACGAGAGGGTGCATTACTAATAGCTGTTTTCATAAATTTCAGGACATTACGTTGCTGATACTTAAGGGTTGTTAGCACGGTTAGTATCCGAGCAACAAAAGCACTTCCCGGTTAAGTCTAAGAACTAAAAATCTTCCATCCGCAAAATTTACTCAGCATTTATCTAGAAAATGCACCACTATTCTTTAAGCCACGGCTTGAGGTCGTTTTTTTGAGAGTCTGACGAATTGTTTCGTCAGAAATCGAATCAACCACACCAGTATTCACTAAATGATCTGCCAACAGTTGCATTGTCCAACGCACACACCCAGAGGGTGGGTCAGAACAGGCTGTGGCAATTAAAAATGCTTCTTGTTTGTTTTCAAGTTTGTGAGGTTTCGGTGGATGAGGGCGTTCGTTCAGTGCAAAGCCTAACCCACCTATGACAAATTTTTCTCGCGTCCGCTCCACTGTTGAGATATGAACTCGAACAGTGGAGGCGATTAGTTGATCTGTTTTTCCTTCAGAAGCCATCAGAAGAATATAAGCGCGGGTCATGGTTCGTGCTTTATGTTTACCTTTTTTAATTAGCGCTTGTAATTGATAAACTTCATCTTCAGTTAAATCAACAATGTACTTCTTTGCCATACTCTTTTCTGATTTTTAAGTAGCTTATCAGTAACACACTACCTAGCAATGTCCTTTGCCAAACTATTAGTCTCGTCGTCTCAGCAAGGATTATGAATGTCTTACTGAAACGAATGAAGCTTATCTAAATTTGAAAAATTGGTTTTGATGAAAGTGTATCTCGTTATTTAAATCAAGCTGTTATACCGCTGTGAACAACATCAAAAACCCAGAAAAATTCGTCTTAAACCAGCTGTAATCATAAACAATGGCATATTGTCCTGCTGAATTGCTGCCTTAAAACTAGGGCGATCTTTAAGATTTTGAAAATATCTTGCAATTTCAGATTGCGAATTGTCTTCCCATAGATAGCCAAAATTTAATTCATTTAAGCGATTGAGAACAGCTGTCCATACAACATCAGCTAGGGAATAAGTTTCACCGCGCAACCATTCAGTTTCACTCAATTGGTGTTCTAGTTGCTTCAACAAAGGCTGAATTTGTGCATTGATATCAGCAATTTTCTTGGAATCCTGAATTGTTTGGTTCCACTGTTTCACATCCTGCAACTTAGTAGCATATCTTTCTTTCAATTCAGGATTCGCTTGCATGAGTTGAGGAATAAGCTTTTCTTTAATTTGAACTGAGCGTCGTAACACGATGCCATCAATTCCTCTGTAGTTGCCGTACATCACTTCTCGCATAGGAAAACGATTCTGGAGATCAACCCATGCATCCATTCTTTTTCGCAAAACTAATTCATTCGGAATCAAACTCGGATTAGGAAATTGTTCATCTAAGTAACGAATAATCATTGCTGAATCACAAATTACTTTGCCATCATGGACTAGAGTTGGAACAACACCTTTGGGATTGAGACGGATGTAGTTAGGCTTCAAGTTTTCAAAGGTCAGAAGATTAATCAGGCGATCGCTCCATTTGAGATTTTTCTCCGCCAAAACTAGCTTCACCTTTTGAGAGCAGAGTGAACCCGGAAAGTAGTAGAGTTCAAGCATTTTAATTTACTTCTCCTCTCATGCTCGTGACATCAGGTTTAGATGACAACAGTTGTTATGTTAGATAAGATAACAACTGTTGTGATAACATGTCAACAGATTTAATTTTATTTTTTACTGACTCTTGGAACACGAGCAAAACAATGAGTTATAGCGATCGCCGTCTGGAAGTGACTGAAGCAACATGGCGCGTAATTATTCGTGAAGGACTTGATCGCGCCAGTATGCGTGCGATTGCTCAAGAACTTGGCTGTACTACAGGTGTTCTTACCCACTATTTTCGAGATAAAGACGAACTGACGCTTTTTGTACTGGAACGAGTGTTTGAAAACCTATTTAGGGACATGAAAGCTTGTACAGAAGGACTACACGGAATTGAGCGGTTTGAGCAAATGATTTTCGCAGCGCTACCTTTTGAACTTAGTGGTGGCCAAGGTTGGCAAATTTGGATTGCCTTTCTAGGGTATGCAATTGGGCGTGAAAAGCTAATTCAGGAACATCGAAAACGCTATGAGTTACTACATCAGTTTATTTGCAAAGAGTTTACTGATTTGCAAACCACAAAGCTGATTCGAGAAGATATTGACTTAACGCTTGAAGCAAATGCACTGATAGCACTCGTCGATGGTATTGGGACAGGGTTTGTCATTAATCCTGAACAGTTTCATCCAGACCAGCAGCGATATCTTGTGCGACGATATATTAAAACTTTACTCGCAGTCTCTTAAGACACCATTTAACTTTAAATACTAAGCTCGGCTTTATCCAATTAAGCCGCATAAACCGCTGTGACTCCACACTTAGTGATACCAAGTTGCGAGCGAAACAAAGTGGAGCGAAGCAATCTCCCCTAACGAAAGATTACTACAACAGAACGCAACTTGTATGAGCCAATCTGCCAAGCTATTTAGGTCAGATGTGAATGTCGAAAACACTCTTACTGATGACTCATCTCTTCCTTAAGGAACGCACACGTAAATTTCTTGTGCCCCCATATCTAGCCCTGCTGCATTCAGATTAAGCTGCACAACGACCCAGCATTGAATGCTACTCTGGCTATACTTTTTGGATTTTCAGCAGAAAAATTCTAAGAAGCTACATCTGATTCCTCAGTTTCTAGCTGTTGCTTTGCAGCTACAGCATCCAGTTCCTCAATAAAAGCATCAATTGCTTTGGCTGCGGACTGCTTGCCTACTTTGAATTTAGAAAGAATGCTTGAACGTATTGCTTCATAGTCTGGTATGACTTGCTGTTCAACAGAAACAGCCTCTTGTGTAGGTAGGGCAACTCCACCCAAACGCTCATCTATTAAACCCTTGATCTGGGCTATTGCATCTGTTAGTTCCTGTCTTAGTATCTGTTTTATGTCTTCATCACCAGCTGGTGTAGATGAAGTTAAAGCAATCACTTGTTGTCTAACTATCTCCTGAATCTCATCACCACCGGATAATGTCAGCCCAGCTTTAGATTGACCCAGAATTCCCTTGAGCAACCTTGTCGCTGTTTGATTTAATGATTCATTTTCGGAAATCTGCATTGCTGAGAGTGCTTTGATTTCAGCATCATTTAACTGGATTGAAATTGTCACCTTAGCCATACTCTCAACTCCTGTAAAGTTTCATATTTAACAATGAATTCTTGCCTACTAACATTTGTATATAGTTTCTTTGACAGTAGTTTGCTTGCTTGTATATAGGCTATGTAGACAAATTATTTACTAATACAACTACTAATACAACTACAAATACAATTACAAAAACTTCTTGATCTCAACAACTTTTATTGCAGATTCTTTAGTTTAACTTAATTATAACGCACCTTTACCTGACCTCTATGCTTGAAATAGGGGCACAGGTATTAAGCCCCTATTTCAACTTTTTATTCTCGAATCATTTTTAGTTCTGCAATAGAGCGGTTTTACATGAAAATAGGTGTATTGCTTCTGTTGCTAGTTGACATCATCACTAGCTTGAAGTTTTTACCATCCATCACAGTAATTATCTACTCGAATGTCCCGCCAAATATCTGATACGTCCCACCCGGAGTTTTCTATTGATTTAACTTCCAGCCTCTCAAACATTGGAGAATAGCGATAGTTAGGAGTATACTCAGGCTTTTTATTATTCTCTAGTTTTTGCTGAACCTCTGTTACTGGTTTTGGAGCCTCAATAATTTGAGCTTCCGGCTCTAGCTTTTGGGTTAACCCTGTTGTAACCGTCTTTTTTAGGATGGGTTTTTCTAATTTCCTGATGACTTTCATATTTCTCTAAAATTGACAAATCTACGACTGTAAAAAAGCAAATGAATAAAAATCCAGGAGTCAAATGTCAGAAATTTAATAGTGGGGAGTTTAATTACCGCCACTAATTTAATACAGCTAAATTTTTGATAGCTACATAATGTTTAGCTATTAGATTCATTCACTATTCAGACTTAAATTATGACTTCTGAATTTTTGATAAGCTTTCTTTGGGAATCTGAAGAGTTCAGAAATTTGTAAAAAGAATTAACATTGATACCTTAATTTATAATGAACTACTTTTACACTGCTCACAAGTCGTTAAAACTAGAACTTGTTTGTTCGGTTCGCTGCACTGTCAAGTACTCCTACCTCAATTACAAATCCCTCCTGCTGCTCTCCCATAGCACCTCACCTTACCCTAACCTTTGGACAGCAGAGCTACGCACAATAACCTCCGGCATCACCAGCCAGCATAAGGTTATGCGTTTATCCCCGCAAAATCCTAAATCTACAGGTTTAGAACATTACCTAAAAATTCTTACCTGAGATGGGTTTAAAGAGCCTGCAAATACCTTATTGTGAGTAATTTCTAAATTTTGAGGAAGCTGAAATGACCTACTCAGATAATCAGAAATTAACGACTGAGGATGTCGAAGTTACCAACGAACTATTTAAAAATAGTTCTGAGTACCAAGATTTGAGTGAACAGGGGCAGCAAGATGATTATTTTGATGCTGATCTCAATCGGGCACGTAACGCAAAGCAAAAAGACACTGCTAAGAGTTTGCCCAATGATTTGACACAGCCTCCAACATCGTAAATTTACTGTTTCTATCAATACCTTCAGAAATTTATCAACAAATGACAAACCAAAAAGTCGTGCTAGTTACAGGCGCATCATCCGGGTTTGGACAGTTAATCGCTCAAAAGCTTGCTTGTGGTTACTGTGTCTTTGGTACTAGTCGCAAAGAACATCCAACTTCACAGGGCGTGGAAATGTTGACGCTGGATGTTACGTCTGACTCTTCAGTAGAATCGTGTATTAATCAGTTGCTTACACAGACTAACCGCATTGATTTACTTGTGAATAATGCTGGACAAATTCATGCCAGCATGATTGAGGAAACTTCTTTAGAACAAGCCAAGGAGATTTTTGAGACGAACTTTTGGGGTGTTGTACGTGTTACTAATGCTGTCTTGCCCGTCATGAGACAGCAGCGTAGTGGGCATATTATCAATATGAGTTCAGTGGCAGGATTGATCGGCGCGCCTGGCCAAGGTTTTTACTCTGCAAGCAAATTTGCACTTGAAGGTTATAGTGAAGCATTAAGCGTGGAACTAGACCCATTCAATATTAAAGTGTCTTTAGTTGAGCCTGGTTACTTTAAGACCAACTTCAACCAAGCCATGTTACAGCCTACCGCAATTCATAGTGATTATGACACTGTACGCGATGTAATTCGCTCATCTGTCGATCAAGCAATTGCACAAGGTGACAATCCTGACAAGGTTGCACAAGCGATTGCTCGTATTGCTTCGAGCTCCTCACCACGATTACGCTACCGTGTTGGCAATGAGGCACAATGGTTGCCTAGACTGAGAGCAATACTACCTGATAAGTTGTTTCGATTTAGTGCGCGCAAACGCTTGAACCTGCCTTAAACCATAGCACTATTTAACTTGGTAACTACATTCGGAACTACAGTTGCGCCCCACAGTAGTAATGTATGACATTTTGTGGAGGGCTTTCACTCGACTGTAATTGTTTACACTGGTTTAATTGACTTGGAAGTGGCTTGGTAAGACAGTAATTTATGTTTGTTAAAATTCAGGGTTCAAACTTAGTCAGTTGGCGTCTCAAACGATTGCACTCATCAAGCAGTGTATTAAGTTCCGCTCTTGCGTTTGTTTAGTTAGTTCCGGCAATGAATGAGATAGCTGGTCGGCTGTACTTAACCTTTCAATTGCCGCTCCAATTAGATAGATAAGCTATAGGTTTTCACGCTAACACGCACACTGCACTGCACCCCTAACATTTCCTTGTTGCTGTCGAAAGCAAATACTCCCGCATCAGGGCTGCTGTTGAAACTGTTGTTTATCTTTTTTGGGAAGCGATCGCATCGCGCCATAACCAAAATAGTAAAAATCCCCGCACTCAAGGCAGGGAAATATGGCTTACTCTAAGCAGTTTTTAATACAAATGTATTATGCATAGTTGCTCAAGGCAAGCGATTGCTCTGGTCAAGAAAGGGATGGAGGGACAACGAGGTAGAGGGACGACGAGTTGGGGAGTAATCACAAATTGCAACTATGCCCCAAGGCTTCTGTTTGCAGAACAGCAGAGGTCGTTCAATAGACTTTCGACTGTTGACGGTACATAACATCTGAGCGTAAAACGTACTTTCGCCTTGCGTCAGGAAAACTATAAAACTCAAACTTGGTTACCATACTAATAAGGTTGCGATCGCCACAAACTTGATCACAAGGGTTCTCTCGCGTCAGGTAAGGCACTTGCCAATAATAAAATGCACTCGTCCGTATTAACAATATTGTTGCCAGAGCCGAGATATCTTGGTGCTTTCAACCGAAGGTCGCGCATCGACGGCCATTGCATTTTATTTCTTGGATCTCCCTGATCAGGTGATCCCCAAAGTTAAAATACGCTCTATGCTTTTGCAAGACTTCGCCTTTCCATATTTGGGAAATGCTAAAGGTGGCCCTACCAGCCGCGGCACTGATTACTCTGCCAGTGAAGACAGCCGTTGCATTATTCAGGGCAACTTGTGGTGACGGGAATTCTAGACATCGGCAAGCATATGCTGGTTTATTAGTAGTGACTAAGATAGTGAACAACAAAGAAACTGCCAGCAGTAAAACGATTGCTTGCTTGAGTATTCGATTCACAAAGCGCCTTGTATTTCTGCCCATTTCTATAATTGACAATTAATATGTTATGGGCATTATAACTGCTAGCTGTTTGCTGTTTATTTTTTACTAGTTTATTTATATAAAAGTCAATAAGTTTACTTAAAATTGCGATTGCAGCGTTATCTGGAGGTCACACTAGAGCAGAAGCGAAAAGCCGATTCGGTAATTGGGTTTTAGTCGAATGGTACGAAGAGCGCGCGTAATTTGTGCAAAGCTTGCTCTTTAAGCAGGGACGAACAAATAAGTGTATAAAAAAACTGAAATAGTCAGAGATACTAACAATTACTCTTTGCTCCCCCAGCTTATCTTCGTCTTCATGACATTCCCCATAGAGCTGATGTTAGCCTGGGATTAAAGTAGTGCTTAGGGTTAACCAACAATCACTATTCAAAGCCTCCCGCATCGCTGTTTCATCACTAAAAGCCTGCCGCACAAGTCGTCCCTCATATACCAGCTTGATTTCGCTTTGCTGAAATGCCCAAGGAGACATGATCAGTGTAAAATGATTATCTTTGTTTTCTACCAAAGTTAACTTTAACGTCGTTGTGCCATTGTTAGTTGGTACTTGAGTGATATGTTGTTCCCCTACTTTCGCTACACATAAGATTATCGAAAGCGCATCCCATGTTGCCACCAACTTTTGATTGCGTTCAATCACCTCTGGCGTTGCGTAAGGTGCGTAATATTTATCTTTTTGAAGAGTATCAATAATTTGTTTTTGAAAAGCGTATTCGTTGTTCAAAAAATCTTGCACAATTTGAGCAGATTTAGGTGAGTTTTGCCAGCTTGTAAATCTTTCATACAATCCTGTACCATGAAGTGAAACCAGGAGCGTTGCATATCTACCTAAAGGCAATGCTAGCTGTTTCGCAGTTGACCAAATATCTATATGTACTTCGGTTGGAAGTTCTGTGAATTTATAAGGGTAGCCAGTTTCTGGGTTAAGTGTAGGTTTTTGTTCCCATTGCAGCCAACCAATATCGTGTTGTTCTGCGGCAAAACAAACTTCTTGTTTGGGGACAAACTCACCAAATTGTTCGTTTCCCCAAGCTCGTGCTAATTGACCTGAAAGCCATGCATGATGTGGTTGAGTAATACAAATTAGTCCATACTTGGATGAGCGATGCAGCATAAGTTAAAATCTGAAGATATTTCTTGCCTTTCAAATTACACCTGTCTTAGGGTCATTCGCTATTACCTAAAGGTTAAATCTTCAAACAAACATCTACTAAACGAATTGGTTGGTTATTAACTCAAGAGCAAAGCTACCATTCGTTTTAGCACCAACAATCCCATCTGCCACAAGCTCGTTATGACTTTTCACAGCAGCAAACTTATGTTTCAATTCCTGATCGGGATTAAGTGAAATTTCTATGTAACAGTTCTAATGAATAGCATGAGTATCCTTGTTCAGCCGCCCGAAAGACAAATAACGATGCGACTGCATGATAATCGTAGGCTTGCATGGTATGAATGGGGGCTAGCCCTGTCAAGGTGACATTAAAGCATCTCTAAAAATGTCAAAAACTGCTCCCTTGCTATCAAAGCAATGGGATATTTTTTTTTAAGTCCCTTACTTGTGAGCGTGAGGAATATTGCAAGCTATAGCGTTTTGCCATGAACCACGAGCTTTTGCAGTGGATGCATTAGCTGTGAGTACCACTTCTCCCTTTTTATTCACCGACCAGCCGCTTGCTTCTACAATACGTTCTGGCATATTGCTAATTGGCTTACTAATAACCGATGAACTGTTACGTAGGCGTAGCCCGTCGAAGACATCACCTTTTGGCTTGAGCGATACCCAACTTACCTCCACTCCATCAGGAGCAGCTACATCCTTCGTAGGATTGGAAGGTAAACCACCGCGTCCGGTGATGATAAAACTACTTTGAGCATAATCCGGAGTATCGCAGACTTGGGCTATTTCAGTGTCTACGCCTATTGTGGGTAACTCTACTAAACCACTATTAGGGTCAATATCAAGTGTGTTGAGTTCTATTGTGCCGTCTACACCAAGCTCAGAACTGGCAGTAATGTCGCTTAAAGGAGTTTTTTGGTCACGGGGTCGAATACCAAAGATACCAAAAGCTTCAATATCGACTCTCCCACCTTTGCCTGTATAAGCATTAGCGGTGATATCACTGTCTTCTGAGGGGATAGCAATGATGAAAGGAGCTTTGATAGTGATATTACCGCCATTACCGGCTTTTTTTTGCTCACCTGCGTTAGTAGATATTTTACTGCCGCGGCGCAACATCAACATATTTTGCACTTGTAGCGTAATGTTGCCGCCTTCACCCGATGAGGCTGTTGCCTCTAGTGATCCTTCCTTGTCCAAACGAATCGAGTTGGCTTCAATTTCTAGGTTGCCTGCATTCCCTGTGCCTGCACTAAGCACACTTATTTTAGCCCCATCTTGAACAATTAAATTCCCAGTTTTAATCTTGACTGTTCCTCCCTGACCATCGCTCCCCTCACTAGCGTTAGCATTCAAGGTGCTGTAACTGTTGTTAGGCGATCTGCCACTTAATTCTAATGATTCAAAGGCGGTCACTCTAACATCTCCACCCGGTGCTTTACCCCTAGTACCAGCTGATATGGATGCCCCATTATAAAGAGTTAATCGCGCAGTTGTAACTTCTAAGTTTCCAGAAGCATCCGCATTGGAGGAAATGCTAAATAATCCAGTATTAAATAATACGTCTGGTGTTTGAAATGGCAAGGTTCCAGACTTTAATCCTTCGCTGCCATTTAATTGCACAGATTGTGAGGCATCTATATTCAGATTACCCGTCTGGCCTGCTCCAAGGCTTAATGCTGTTACTACCGCATAATCACTCAAAGTTAAACGCTTACTTTTGAGTATTACATTTCCTGCTTTTCCAGTTGCACCAGCCCCACTTAGCGTTCCTAAAACGGATGTACTCAGTTCCACAATGCCAGAATTGAGCGTAATAGTCCCTCCTTGACCTCGATCAAATGTAGGAGAAAGAACGAATATGCCATTATTGGCGCTAAATTTTGGAGTTTTAATTATTATGTCCCCCGCACCACCAGAATCAAAACTTGCAGTAAAGATACCGTAGGGAAGTAGAGAGGGATTTGTTATATTAGCGACCGGATTGCCCTTATCGTCCTTGGCTTTTATGCCGGCAAATCTTGTTATGTCCAAAATATACTCTTTTAGACTTTGATTCTGACTTCCACTTAAGTTTAAAGACTCGGAGGCTTTCAGCGTTACTGTCCCTCCTGGCTGTGAGCCGAAAGTAAAAGACACAATGCGTGACCTATCAGTAAGGCTCACCTTTTTGCCTTGGACTTGAATAGCACCACCTCCTGCCCCACTTGCATTGACTATACTTTCTTGAGAGATTTGAATATCTTTGAAGTTGTGTACACCTTGATAATTTAAAATCCAGCCTTTGTCTGTTGAGTCAAGCTTGACCAGACTATCGCCAGCCACACTGCCTAGTTCAATTCGTCCCGCTGTTGCCGTTGGAGTATCTCCGGCTGTTAGAATGCTTCCTAAGAGCGTTACATCTCCGCCTATAAGTGCCAGAGTGTTACCGGGCTTTACCTGCAAACCAATTTTATTATTACTAGTAGCTTGGGATTGATGGACAATACTTCCTGGATTTGCCCCATACTGTAAACCTATTGGTAGATTGACACTCAGCAAGGGTGCAGACTGAGGATTAGTAGCACTAAACTCCAAGTTATCTGGAAACTTTAAGCTACTAGCAGTACTTGCTAAAAATGAACCGCCAATTTCTAAACGAGCATTTTGACCAAAGATAATACCATTTGGATTAATCAAAAACAGGTTAGCAGTACCATTAGCTTTGATTAAACCATTGATGTTAGAAACTGAGCCACCCGTAACTCTACTAATAATGTTTTGAATATCTGTACTATTGTTAAATAAAGCAGTATGTCCAATCGGAACAGAGAACTCTTTAAAACTGTGAAACAAGTTACCACCACGCTGTGTTCCTTCCAGAATATTAAAGGTATTATTCTCTTGTATAACCTTTGAGTTATTAGGTAAATTCTCATCTGAGCTAATTTGGGCAATTGCACATTTGCCAGATAAAATACTAGCTCCGCTTACGGCAATACTCAACAAAGCAACCCAATAAGTCAATCTCAATTTAATCAAAACTATACCTCTACCTTAATAATAAATATTTTTGAAAAGAGGATTTTAAAAATCTTCGTAATTTAATTAGTATCTTGTTTGTTACTTAATAATGCTATTTATAACTGAAATTTAGTTGGTATTTAATCATAAAAATACTAAAGGTTAAATAACGAAATTCAAAGATTTGCCACAGCGACACTTCCTTGTTGATTTAATAGATATATTGCTAATAGTTTTGCAAGAAGTTATTTCAATAATACAGCTATTTGATTGATAGTAAACTATTTATTAAGTAAATTTCAAGTAAAGAAATTAGGTTGAGTACCAACAATAAGATTAATCTCTTCGCTTACGTGCGAAATGTGGGCTGATTTATTACTTGGGATCGCGGCTACTATGATTTCAACCCAACGCTCAACTTTTTCGCTAAAAATTAAAATTTTTACATAACCTTTATATTGAGCCGATATTTTTAAGTTACTGCGATCGCTACCCCCCTCTTATTACGGGTGTTCCTAAATACAAACTAACTTTAGACTGTTCATAAACACGAGCTTTCAACAATGCCTGGATTCTTCGCTCTACTGCCATTTCTAAGAAAAGTCTAATTAATAGGTCTGAGCTATTAGTATTCAAAAGAAGCTTACTGTTACTTTAGGGAACTAGAATATTTACCGAATATACAGCTGCACTCCTTACAAAAATAACTTGCTCTTTTATTAAGATTATAAAGTTTTATAATTACTTTTAATTTCTGCGAAAACTTTGATTTTTAAAACGATATCACAACAGAAGCAGTAAGTAAGGTAAACAGTAAAAGTTCATCAATAAGTTGCCAAAGCATTAGTCTAACTATGCTGTACCTAGAAATTTGAAAAATATGCCTTTGCTCTAATAAAGTTAGCTCATAGCTTACTTTTATTGGCCATATTCTCATCACTCTAGGCAATCTAATGTTCAATCTTTAAGTTCCAAAAGTTGATTTTAGGACTTATTAGATTGTCTCTAAATAGCTCCACCTGAAAAAACAGCCAACCGGAAGTTATCTGTTTGCCTCAAAGACTTTCAGTGTGGGTGGCATAGTCCTAAAACAGCTTTGCCAAGGTTGGCTGCTTTTAATGTCCATGTACTTATCTGCTATCGGTCTATCACATCATTACTTTGAGTTAAAAGGAAAAATATATGGCTGTAAATCCAATATCAATTCAGGAAGACGTACTTCCAGGTCTAAATGCTAATGTCCTGGCAAATGACATCCCTGTTAGGGTAGTTAGAAATGTGCAAGATAATCTTCTCAGGTCTGGCACTATTTCAACTACTATAGTTCGGCAATTGGAAACAGCTATTCTAGAGTCAGATCCTCGTTCTGGGGCTGGTCGAATTGTTGGTAAACCTGAGGACGATTTCCTCGCAGGTACGCCTGAGAGCGACCAAATTTTTGGGCAAGCTGGCAACGATATTATCATAGCTTTGTCCGGTGATGACCAAATCTTTGGTGGCAATGGGGCTGACTTAATAGTTGCTGGAGCCGGAATTGACAACATTGAAGGCGGGAGTGGTGATGACCAAATCTTTGGTGATGCCGGGAATGACGTTATTAATGGCGGCGATGGTGTTGATGTAATCAATGGAGGTGATGGCAATGACCGTATTATCGGTGGCAATGGAGGAGACCGAATTTTCGGTGATGCGGGAAATGATTGGATCAATGGTAATGCAGGAGCTGACAATATTAATGGCGGGGATGGCGCAGACATAATTTATGGTGATGCGGGGAATGATCGAGTTTTTGGGGGCACTGGAAATGACGACATCTATGGTGGCAGCGGTAACGACGCACTCAACGGTGATGCTGGAAATGATGTTGTCGAAGGCGGGATTGGCAACGATACACTTTTTGGTGGAACCGGGATTGGAAATGACACCCTTAGTGGTGGAGATGGTAGAGATTTACTGATTGGTGGAGTTGGCAACGATTCCCTATTAGGTGGGAATGGCAATGATCGCTTGATTGGTGTTGAACCTTTTGCCCCAGGATTTGGATTTGGTAATGGCGAACTTGATACTTTAGCTGGCGGGGTAGGAAGTGATACCTTTGTTCTGGGAGCAGGTAGTGAAGTTTTTTATGATGGTAATGGTCAAAGCGACTTTGCCTTGATAACAGATTTCAATATCAACGAAGATATTATCGAATTACCATCAGTCACTGTTAATGTGGCAGAGAGCGGGGAAGCAGGGCAGTCTGTTTTTGATAATCAAGTAATTCCAGCAGGAGCGGGGAAGCTTGGCTCTATTACTGGTACAATCTCTGATGTTAATGATGTTGACTTGTTTCAAATCACGCTGAATGGTAATGAAACTTTTTCTGCTACAACAGTCGGCGGAGCTAACTTTGACACGCAGTTGTTCCTGTTCGACTCCAATGGCTTGTTAGTGGGACAAAACGACGACTCTAACGGCACTCTTCAATCCACGCTTGAGGCATCATTACTTACAGGTAACTACTTTTTAGCCATCTCTAGCTTTAATAACGATTCAGTTGGCTCGTTACAAGGCGGTTTCACAGGTAGTGGCTCTTCAAGTGGAGGCTATACGATTAACCTAAATGGTGTGGCGACTTCTCCCTTTAGTTTAGGTGCTTCGCCTACTAATCTAGGATCAGGAACGGCAATATCTTTTCAAAACGACATCATTGCGGTTGTTCAAGGGGTTTCGATTTCAGATTTTAGTAGTGGCTTTGATTTCGTTCAAGTACCTCAAAATCAAGTTATTACCTAACTTGGCACTTAGTTTTTACTAGGATTAGGGAAAACATACACACGCATTAAAAAGCTTTCTCTACAACTATCTAGTAAAAATGCCATTCGTCGGTTGAATGGTAAGCTCAGGCTGCAATGGCACGCTCGGAAGCAGGCAGCGGGAGCAGAGGCAGGCAAATAAATAAGTGTATTCAAGGTTATTGCAGTAGTAAGAGTTACTAGTAATTACTCTTTACTCCCCCAGCCTCCAGCCCGCTGCTTATCCTCGTGACATTCATATCAGCCTGACAATGTATCTGTAAAAACGATACTGCCAACAACTGATACCGTTGTTACCTCTATGTTGCGGGTGCTTCAATATGCAGTTAATGGCGTTTTTGACTGACTTGAGAAAAACCAGTTAGTTAAAAATGCCTTTCACCTAATTAGCAAATGAGCTGTTTTAATTCTCTAATCGAGATTGCATTTATTGATTAACCCAATTGCATCTTAGCCTTTCTTATAGAAGCTTCAAGTACCTGTTGTATAGATCCCAAATGGGTTCTATAAATAATTGGGCAAGAAGTATCAGGGTAAACCTGTTTTAAATCTAATGTATGAATCAGTTTAGCATTTGACTAAAATTTAAAATTTTGGCGATGGGGAGATACCTAAGTTAATTCTTGTGTTGGTACTTATTGACCATCAAAGCTATTGGAGAAGAAAGGAGTATTGTTAACGCAGCTAATGGAGTCCAAAATATTTTCATCGATTGTACAGTTAAAATATGAAACAATTATTTTTTTGCGATGGCATATAGATTAAATGCAGATTTTTACTCTGCTGCTTTCCAAAACACATAAGGCCTTCCGGTAGCTAGTTGTTTATGAATAATTTCTCTGTAGCCATCTCCAGAAACTAAATTAACGCGAAAATAAACCTTACCATCGCGGAACTGGAAACTATACATATTCATGCTTGCTGTTCCCACACAAGAAGCATATTTAGATAATAATGGTGCTTCGTATTCCACTAATCTTTTAGTAGATTGACTAACTTTGGCATAGTTAGCAATAGGTCTAGTATCAGCTACAACAATATGATCTGCTCCTCCTTCTAAGGGAAGCAGCGACCACCATAAACCTACATTAGTAGGGCAACTTCCAGATTTACGCTCAACATTCAGCCGCACATTTGGTTTTTCTAAACCTTGAGCTACTACTGATGTCGATGTCATGATGATAGTAGCAGACATTAATCCGAAAATATTTAATAGCCGCAATTGTTTAGACTTGTTATTCTGTGTCATATTTCGATACCATAGATGATTGTTCAGTTACATTTTTTGATTGACAAAATCTTGAACTTTATTCCAAAGGTTAGTGTTGTAATTGATAGAGTTCATAACTCCTCTATTTTTCTCCTGCACTAATATTTATTTATTTGATATATACTGATTAATACTTTCTAGCCAAACTTGATTTTCCTCAATTGTGAGAATTATTCGTTTGAAAGATTCATCTTTGAGTTCTAGAGTTAAATAATGTTGGTCTTGCGTTACATACCAAAATTCTTTACCTTTGCTACTGTAGTAACTTCCTGCTTTAATTATCCCTGGAATAAAACTACCAGGGTTACGAATATCTAACCAACTACTTTCTGGTTGAGCAGTCGAAACTGCTTTTATATGATTGAGAGGAATCACAAAAGCTCCGTTAAAATTGAATGCCAATAATTGTTCATACCATTCCCATTCAATTTGTAAATTTTCATTAGCGAAAGTCAGATTCATTTGTTTTCTTCCTTAATATGGTTGTGACTGAATAATGTAAATTCTCAAGAAATTACTAAATGAGACTTGCTTCCTTGGTTCGCAACTCAAATACTAATGGTTCTTGACTAATAGGGGAAATTATTGCTCCATCTTTACTCTGTGGAATTGATGTAATTTCTTGATTTGTCAGGATAATATCTTGACCTGCAACAGTTATCCAAGCACCACCTGATAATACTTGCACTTCATCTATTAATTGTGGTATGCGAAGAGATTGGTTCTGATTAAGAGTGAGAAGTATCGGCAATGATACATTTTGCCTTGGTTTAAGTATATTAGAGAGTTTCATTGCATTAATAAAGTTTTTAGGGATAATTTTAAATTACAAGATAATAAAAGATTAGAGCTTCCTCCATTAGATTCACCCAATCGGGTGATAAATTAATGTGTATGAGCATGGACTTATTGCAAACATCACTGCGCTGAAGTTAATTCACCTGAGTTACATACTAGATTTGCTCCCAATCAATGGTTACTGTTGATATTTAGACTCATGGCTAAGAGGATAAAATTAGTGTTTTCATCTAAACGTTCTCCCGCCAAAATAAATCCACATTTTTTGTAAAATTGTTGAGCCTTGTAATTTTCTTTATAAACCTCTACTAACAGACTGCCTTTGATTGTTGATTTAGCATATTCAATTAGCTGAGTTCCGTACCCTTTGCCTTGCTTTTCTGACGACACAAACAAACCACCAACCAAGTTATCTAACAAAGCAATAAAAGCGACGATACATCCATCTTCCTCAGCAACCCACATTTCTGCCATTGGTATGTAAGTATTGACTACAACTTCTTTTTGTGAAGTTAAAGTTGCTTCTGAGATAAAACTGTGGGCAATTTTAGATGCTTCATACCAAACGTTGACTACATCATCCAAATCAGTGTCTTGATAAGCTCTAATCATAGTTTTACCAACCTTTGATTACAGATATAGTTATCTAGTGATGCTGCTATGGTTGAGTAATTTTGAAACCTTCAAAAGCAACTAAAAAACCTTCTCCCTGCGGTGAAGCACACATTAGTCCTACCTGTACAGTTTCAGTATGGGTGAGATATGCGAGTCGCAGCATTTGATTATTTTCACCATCTAGAGAATATTGCACTTCTACAGTTTCTGAGCGACGCTGTACCCGCATCCATAGTGCAATTGGTGGTTGTGATAGGGGGATTACTGACCAATCTGAATAATCTCGCGTCACTACAGCGCTGACGTTTTGCACACCTTCAACATACTCAATCCCGCATTTGAGCCAAGTTTTTTCATTCTCCCGAATCATCAATCCTGCTTGGTCATATAAAGCTTGATACTGTCCTATAACTTTTACCTCAACCGTAAAATTACCCGTTACTTCCTGATAGTAAAAGTTGCCGTTATCGCGCATGAAGTTATAGTGAGTCTTTTGCCAAAAATCGGTCTTTGCATCTGCGTTAACGTAAATAACTTCTGCTTGCTCGTTCCAAGTTGAAGGTTGGTTGTACCACTTCATTTGAGTCATAAATTTTGGATTAACAGTAACAACAGAATACAAATATATGTTAGTCCCCACTAACTTTGCCCAAAACGTATGGCAGGTTGATTTTTGAAATAATAGCCATTGGGTGTTGTACTTTTGTGGCTTGCTTTCTGATACCCAGAACGGATGTTTCTGCTGTTGGGTGGGTTGGTGTTGATGCCGTCTCAAATCATCGCCACCTTGCGAGGAAAAGCGAGTTTTGATGGAGATATGTGGATTTTATTTTATGCGATTCAAGCCATTTTAATTCCTGTGCATTGGCGATCGCATCTTCTATCGCAAGTGACTGTAATTGGATATTTTGCGATCGCGCTGCTGTTCGGTTGGCGCGATCCGAATGTGATTGTCTCTGCTACTTATGCCTTGGGTAGATTTTATACATTCTTAATTTGCTTAGTAGCCGATATTGGCGTATTTTTATATGAGCGATCGCTGCAACGTGAATTTGAATTACGTCAACAATTACTGGTTTTCTCCATGCGGTATCTCACGATTTACGCAATCCAGTCATTGGTATGGTGATGACTTTAAAGACTTTTTGGCATCCTGAGCAACACCGCAAGAACTACTCAAACAAATGATTGATTCCCCTTTGAAAATGGCTAGTACACATTGTCTAATGGTAGGCGGTAAAACTCTCAGCCATTTTTTGAACAATTTTGTTAACTTTTACGACAAGGTGGCATGAAAATTTAGATAAAAATAGAGATGTAAGTGTTTTCTATCTCACCTTGACTCAAGCCAACCCAGTGCGTAATTTGCAAGAAACTCATTTAAACCGTGCCCGTGCTAGTCTCCGACAAGCTGTATCTTGGTATGGATATCTTCGTAAATCAGGACAGCTATCATCAAATCCAGAATTGGCAGGTTCGGTGAAGCCGGAATTGGAAGCTTTGAATTCCATGCTCAACAAGCTAGACTCTAATGTGATTAGAATTGCGGCTTTTGGTTTGGTCAGCCGTGGAAAGTCGGCAGTGTTGAATGCCTTGCTGGGAGATAAAATTCTCCAAACTGGCCCCTTAAATGGTGTAACTCAATGGCCCCGTTCTGTGCGGTGGCAACCAGGAGGTAAGGTACAGGTAGAATTAATTGATACGCCTGGATTAGATGAAATTGAGGGTGATTCACGGGCACAAATGGCGCGAGAAGTAGCCCGGCAAGCTGATTTAATTTTATTTGTAGTATCTGGTGATATCACCCGCACAGAGTATCAAGCTTTACTAGAATTGCGTCAGTCACAAAAACCGCTGATTTTGGTATTTAACAAGATAGACCTTTACCCAGATACAGATAGAGCAGCAATTTATCAGAATTTGCAACAATTGGGTGCAGGAAACCCTCAAGCCAAGCCTTTACTACCTGATGAAATTGTCATGGTGGCGGCGGAACCTGCACCAATGGAAGTGCGGGTTGAGTGGCCTGATGGTCGTGTTAGTTACGAATGGGAGACTCCACCTACTCAAGTCGATGAACTAAAACAAACAATTCTGAATATTCTCAATCGTGAAGGGCGATCGCTTCTGGCTTTAAATGCACTCATCCAAGCACGACAAGCAGAAACGGCGATCGCTCAAAAAACTCTTGATGTCCGCGAACAAGAAGCTGAAGAAATTATTTGGCAATTTACAAAATATAAAGCTTTGGCAGTAGGACTAAATCCTATCGCTTTCTTAGATATTCTTGGCGGTACTGTTGCTGATTTAGTATTAATTCGTTCTCTAGCACGGTTGTATGGTTTGCCTGTTACTAACTATGAAGCCGGAAAGATTTTAAAAACCATTTTATTGAGTTCTGGTGGCTTATTACTTAGTGAATTAGGTAGTAGTTTTCTATTAGGATTAGGCAAAAGTACTGCGGCTTTAACTAGTGGTGATAATCCGACAAATATTACTGCTTATGCTGGTAGTGCGATCGCCCAAGCTGGAATTGCTGGTTATGGAGCCTACGCTGTAGGTAAAGCTGCACAAGTATATCTCGAAAAAGGTTGCACTTGGGGGCAATTAGGCGCTAGCACTGTAATTCAAGAAATCCTCTCTCAAGTGGAACCGAACACAATTGTTTATCGTTTACGCCAAGAGTTAGGCGGAAATTTTGGAGAGTTTTGAGCAACTCGCAAATAATTAAATAACGTTATGTAACACTGAGTTAATATATTTGAAAAAGTTGAGATTTACTTTATGAAGTAACTTTCACTTTTTTAAATTACTAATTATGAATTACGAATTAGTATATTTGCCACCATAAAATCATGCTCAATTAAAAAAAGTATCAAGAGTAACTAAAAACTAACTTCCCATTTGTTACCCTAATAATCAACTTCTAGAGAATTTTTCTACACTCTCAATCTGAAATGCAAAATTGAAAACATGATTAGTCTTAGCTAGCAATTGCCACTAGCAAAACTTTCATAGTCTTTTGCATCGAAGATAACAAGAGGGAGATTCCCGCTCAAATTGTGCCAGTCAAATGACGGTCTTTACCACCGCATTCTTGAGAAAGCTTATCTACACTAAAAGTATAAGCTCCTGACTCAGATGAAGCTGGTAATGAAGAGCGCTGAGTACTAAGTTAAACGGGTTATGTAGCGAGTGCTAAGACAGTTATGAGTAACGAGTATCGAGCAAAAGATTCATTACTCTACTCACTCACAACTCAGCACTGAGTTAGGTCTAATGTCGATATCAGTACAAAAAGGTAAAACTATCATGCAGACAAGCTTAGAAGTAGTTCATCAGGCTGCTGTTACTAATGGACAGAATGGAACTAAAACTATTGAGCAAGCTATTTTAGAAGCGATCGCAGAAGCTCGCACTACCTGTGACACAAGCGGTAGTAATTCTGCTAACTGTGCTGTAGCCTGGGACATTGTAGAAGAATTGCAAGCCGAGAAAGCACATCAAAAGCAGGCTAAACAAAGAAAAAACTCTTTGGAAACTTACTGCGATCAAAATCCAGAAGCCGTTGAGTGTCTAATCTACGACGTTTAACTCTCCCGTAAATCGGCTGTTGCTGATTTAGTGATTTGCTTAATTAGTTCCAAATCTGGCGATGGTGTTTCACTTTCCATTTTCAACCATAAAAGATATTCGATATTTCCAGCTGGCCCAGTAATTGGCGACCAAGTTAAGCCTTTGTATTGCCATCCTAATGCTTGAGCCGCTTGTAACACCTGGAAAATCGCGTCTGCTTGGTCGTTAGAATCGCGCACCACGCCTTTTTTCCCCACACGAGATTTGCCAACTTCAAACTGTGGTTTCACTAGCAATACTGCTTCTCGTGGA
Source organism: Mojavia pulchra JT2-VF2 (assembly GCA_019359325.1). GTDB lineage: Bacteria > Cyanobacteriota > Cyanobacteriia > Cyanobacteriales > Nostocaceae > Mojavia > Mojavia pulchra. The sequence continues at coordinate 21,613 of JAHHHN010000036.1, forward strand.
GGTTGAGTTAGCTGCCACAAAGCTGGCAAAATCTTGCTTAAGGAAATAAACGACACATCCACCACTGCCAAATCAGGCATAGGAGCAGCCTCAGCATACAACTGTTGAGGCTGTAGTTGTCGTAAATTAGTACGTTCTCGCAAAATTACCCGCGGATCATTCCGCAACCGCCAATCAACTTGTCCGTAACCAACATCAATACCGTAAACTTTTTTAGCTCCAGCTTGTAGCAGACAATCAGTAAAGCCACCTGTAGAAATCCCACCATCTAAACAAATACGTTCGGTTACGGGAATTGCAAAAATTTCTAAAGCTTTAGCGAGTTTTTCCCCACCTCTGGAAACAAACCGCGATCGCTCCTTAATCTGAATTTGAGATAAAATATCAACTTCTGTACCAGGCTTATCAACAACCTGCTGATTAACGGTCACTTCTCCCGCCTGGATGAGCCTTTGCGCTAAGGCGCGAGAAGAACACAAATTTCTTTCTACTAAAAGTGTGTCGAGTCGTTGTTTAGCCAATTAACTTGCTTTTGCAGTGGCGTTACAGCCAAATGATCGTGAGCAACTTCTATTGTGCCGGATTTGAGGCGATCGCAGTTGGTTTCATCTTATCCAATTCTGCCAAAATTTAGTACTGCGACCATAAATGTAAATATAATTGCAAAGTTAATATATGGGAACAGAACATGGCTAAAACACAATCTTTTGCGATTCTCGCAGCTGTTCCGGAAATGCACTTAATTTCGGCAGTCGAGACAATAGCCAAGCTAGAAGATGAATCAAGCGATGAAGAAATAATAAAAGTCGCTTTCGGTAGCATGGCTTTTGAGGTATTTCGCAAAGCAGATGAATTACGAGGAGGTAAAGCTGTAGAAGTATTAATTTATGCTTCGCACTCAGATGGCGACCAACCTCTACACTCAGAAGTATCTTGGCAGGGTTTATACATTGGTCATGTAAATTCTCGTAATGGCAGATATCCAGGTAAAGCTAAGTTTCGTCCGCCAGCTACTGCAACTGACAAACCTACTTGGGCAATTTTTTGGGAATTACAAGAGTTGAAACAGCTAAAAACTCCTATTGCGATCGCCTCTTTGAAAGCTTTAGGTAAAAAGTCGAATTATACTTCCAGATTCATTCCTGAAGAGCCATCAATAATCGAATATCACTAATTTATAAATAAGTAATCTTGCTTAAAACTACCATAAATTTGTTATGACAGTAACAATTTTGGCAGATTTTTGTAACATAATCTAACACTTATTGACCCTTACACAAAAAAGTGATATATCAGATTATTTTACTTTCTGCAAAGTTTTTAAGCATAATTACTTCTTGACAAATGCAGACTTATTTTAGAATACTATAAATATTTAAATTTTTTCTTCAAAGTGTATTACATATAATCGAGAAGCGGTATAATTCGGCAAAATTAGAAGCTCTACTAAAGTACCTATTTACGATTGGCTTCTACTGTCGGAGACGCAACGCAAACACCAGTGCTGTAGGCGATCGCGTCTTTGTAGAAAAAAGACTTGTCGTTAGACAATAATTCTTGGCAAAACATTTCAAGTGCATTAGCGAAGCGTGCCCAAAGGAGGGCGCGCTTTTGATATTTTTATAGGGGTAGAAATCTTGCCTGCCCCTAATGTCTAAATATCGGTTTCACTTAACTCACGAGTGATATGGTCAAACGGTTCATCCACAAAGGCAGCATTAGCCACACCTGCGGCTGCAACTTGTTCTTTGACAATATCCTTCATAATTTGAACTCCGCGAACCGTGGGGCCAATAGGCACGCCTAAAGAATTGTAAGTTTCCCGCAGCCCTTGTAGTACCCGCTCATCTAACACATTGGTGTTGCCAGCAACCAGCGCATAGGTAGCATAGCGCAAGTAGTAATCCATATCCCGCAGACAAGCTGCATAACGACGAGTCGTGTAAGCATTTCCGCCTGGGCGAATCAACTCTGGCTGTTCTTCAAATAATTTGGAACCAGCCTGCTTGACAATTGCAGCTGCATTAGAATTGATTGCTCCTGCTGCTTGTACTCGTGATGTACCACTTTCAAAGTATGATTTAAGGCTATCGATCGCATTGCGATCAAAATACCGTCCAGCTACGTCATAATTCTTAATTAAGCTTGTTACTGCATCGCGCATTCCTTTTTCTCCCAATCATTACTATCTATGGTTTGATATTAATTTGGCTGCTTTCATGCACCAGTAATTTTTTGTGCCAATTACAATATAGATTCGGCACAAAACAATCTATCCGCTACTTAAGGATTCTATGCCAAAGTTGCCCCCTCTGAGATGATATGTTCGAGTTTTGTACAGATGTTAGGGAAAGGTTAATATAAGCTGTAAACCAGACGATCTGTAACAAAAACTACAAATTTCTCTAATCTCCTATCCTTAGGATATTCCAGGTGTGTCACAATTGGGTTCAGCTCAGCAGGGTCAGCAGGCGTTGAAGATTCTAGTTTGAGTTTATTTAATTGGCAGAGAAGGAGTAACAATGACAACCCCACAAGAAGTCTTGAAACTGATTCAAGACCAAAAAATTCAGATGATTGATCTGAAATTCATCGATACACCAGGGACATGGCAACATCTCACCATGTACTACAACCAAATCGATGAAAGTTCATTCACTGAGGGCGTACCTTTCGACGGTTCCAGTATTCGGGGTTGGAAAGGCATCGAAGAATCAGACATGACAATGGTGCTTGATCCAAACACTGCCTGGATCGACCCGTTCATGAAAGAGCCAACGCTAAGTATAATTTGTAGCATTAAAGAACCCCGCACAGGCGAGTGGTATAGCCGTTGTCCTCGCGTGATTGCCCAAAAAGCCGTAGATTACTTAGTTTCTACTGGTCTTGGTGACACAGCATTTTTTGGCCCAGAAGCCGAGTTTTTCATCTTCGATGATGCGCGCTTTGACCAAACCGCCAACGCAGGCTACTACTACGTAGACTCTGTAGAAGGTCGTTGGAATTCTGGTAAAGATGAAGGCCCCAACCTAGCTTACAAGCCACGCTTTAAAGAAGGTTACTTCCCAGTTGCACCAACGGATACCTTCCAAGATATGCGTACAGAAATGCTGCTGACAATGGCGGCTTGCGGCGTACCCATTGAAAAACAACACCACGAAGTTGCCACTGGTGGTCAGTGTGAACTAGGTTTCCGCTTTGGTAAGCTAATCGAAGCTGCTGACTGGTTGATGACTTACAAATATGTCATCAAGAACGTTGCCAAGAAATACAGCAAAACCGTTACCTTCATGCCCAAACCACTGTTTGGCGATAACGGTTCTGGGATGCACACTCACCAGTCTATCTGGAAGGATGGCAAACCTCTATTTGCAGGCGATAAGTATGCTGGTTTGAGCGAAATGGCGCTGTACTACATTGGCGGTATCCTCAAACACGCGCCAGCACTGTTAGCAATCACCAACCCCACTACCAACTCTTACAAGCGCCTAGTGCCTGGTTATGAAGCACCTGTTAACTTGGCTTACTCCCAAGGTAACCGTTCTGCTTCTGTTCGGATTCCTCTTTCTGGCACAAACCCCAAAGCTAAACGGTTAGAGTTCCGTTGTCCAGACGCTACATCTAACCCCTACTTGGCATTTGCTGCCATGCTTTGTGCTGGTCTCGATGGCATCAAGAACAAAATCCATCCCGGTGAACCCTTAGATAGAAATATCTATGAACTCTCTCCGGAAGAACTGGCAAAAGTTCCTTCCACTCCAGGCTCTCTAGATAAAGCATTGGGAGCATTAGAAAATGACCACGCTTTCTTGACAGAAACAGGCGTGTTCACGGAAGACTTCATCGAAAACTGGATTGACTACAAGTTGGCTAACGAAGTTGAGCAATTACAACTGCGTCCTCATCCCTATGAGTTTTACCTTTATTACGATTGCTAATTGCCATAACTAGTGCCAGAAGGGACTGGGGATTGGGTACAGGGGACTGGGAACTGGGAACTAATATTTTTACTCTCAACTCAGAACTCTCAACTCAGCACTCTTTCAATTCAGAGGGCAGAAGGAAAGAAAGCTTATAAGTTAAGTTTTCCACCTATTGTTGCAACTTGATAATTCTTGCTGTCACGCTTTACTTGTAATTTTTTTTGCCACCCTATAGGGTGGCTTTTTTTTAGAGTTCATTACTGGACTGATGCAAAACCCCCTTTGTGGAAGGGGGAGTTTATCCATGTATTAAGGCTGAAACACCTGATTTCTCATTCATGGTGTATAAGTTCTAACTTAAAAAAATTCAGTTAAGATTTCTTACAGCCTAACTCATAGCAGCGTGGCTGCTGCCATAAATTACCCGTGTGGTAGGGTCAATCTTACCTTGAATGGGGTTCCAGTAATGGGATACTTCTTCAGGAAGACCTAGCTCCTGTGCGCTACGCATCAGCATCGATTGTTGACGATTCTTGACTTCTTGATATTGACGCGCCATGATTGCACGAGATTTCTCTTGAATAGACATACTATGGTTCTCCCTAAGCTTTTAGTTATAGATGATTGATTTACTCTTTCGATAATTAATATAGCATGAAATTCTGTAGCTAAAGTTACAAAATGCTTTTTAGTAACAAAACTTAATCTTTTCTAATTTTGATATTTTCCTTCAACACAAAGCGACGAAGAACTCCTTTGACTTAGCTCACCTAGCAATTGAATTAGACATCTTTCTTCAGGTTGGTATCAGTTGGAGAGATACACCTACCACTAGATTGATTATTTATTAGTTACGCTTATTTAGATTTGAGGAATCAGAGACCATAAACCTCCCTCATACTTATGCAAAATGCTTACATTCAGGTGATTTGAGCGATTTACCTAAATTCTAAAAATGACTTTTTGGGTGAGCCAGCGCTAGCGCTGTAGTAGAGAGAAATTAAGTTACCATCAAAAATAGCGAAAACAAACTTTATAAAACTTCATAAAACTATGACAGTTACTTACCCACGGAAATTTCAGAATGCGATGAGTGCGAGGGATATCCTCAAACAGGTAGTACGCGATCGCGAACTTCATCTGATTACCCTCAACCGTTACCGCTACAGCGAGCAACGCAGTTGCAAAGACCTGACTGAGGTAATTGAAAAACTCAATGGACAGCCACGGGAACTAGTGCGGGATTTGTCTCACCATGTCTCGGATGAAGCTCGTCATGCCATGTGGCTAACTGATTTGCTGGTAGATTTGGGAGCTGATGTCGGAACTCCCCCTGGGTCTTCCTATATCGATGAATTTGATCGTCTTTTAGATAAAGAATATTTGGATGCAAAAAATAACCTAGAGGACGGTATTATTGCAGCGTTGGCAGCGATTAACATTACCGAAAAAAGAGGCTGTGAGTATTTCTCAGCCCACATTTACGCCCTCAAGCAAGCACCGCAAACAGAAGAAAATATTAAAATCCGCGAAACCATTGAAAAAATTCTGCCAGAGGAAGCAGGACACGTCCGCTGGGGTAACCGTTGGTTAGCACAAATAGCAGATAAAAGTCCAGAACATCGGCAAAAAGTTGAGCAAGCCAAGCAAAAGTATGCGGCAATTGAACAAGCGGCATTTGAATCGGGAATGGATATCACTCTAGGTGCAGAACTGCGGCGGGTTGCCAAACTGGTAGAAGTGGCAAATACCATGCCCGTTTGGCAACGTCCCCAGTATCTAATGGAGCGCTTACCACAAACCTTATTAGCGCCAGAGTTGCAGTTTACTAGGATTCAGGTAGCACAAAAAGCTTGGCAGCGCGATCCTCAAGCATTTATGGAGAAGTTTGTGCCAATGTTCCTCAACGGTATTAAGGGCAAAGAAAATAACAGCAAAAAAACCACAGCTTGAAGAGGACGGGAGGAAATTTAATTTTCTGGTTCTCCGTGTCTATTAGTTTCTACGGCTTTGTGTCGGTCTACACTCATTAATTTTGATTTAGCAGACTACTAGGTAGGGCATATGCCTTACCTATTTTTTTTGCCGAAATTAATATCTGACGCAAAATGCAATTTGTAACAAAATCTGTAACAACAATAATATTTCAGCCTGTACGCGTCTAGATTGGTGAAAAATCTCAGGGTAATCCCTGAATAGACGGGTAATGTGCTTAAGGATATTCGAGATTATCAAATTCTATTTCTCTCCTTGTTCCTAGTTTTGGGAATTGGTACAAGGGACTGGACACTGCGACCGGAGTTGATTGGGGTGGCGATCGCTACTTGTCTATCAACTCAATGGATTTTTTCATTAATCATTGGCAAAGAACAAATGATTAATGTTCGTAGTGCCTTAATTACCTCATTGGGACTCAGCTTATTATTGCGGGCTGATAACTGGACAACGATGGCCTTGGCAGCAGCAAGTGCGATCACCAGCAAATTTATCTTCCGATTCGGTGATAAACATTTCTTCAATCCTGCTAATTTTGGCATCATTACCGCCTTGCTACTCACATCAGATGCCTGGGTTTCACCAGGACAGTGGGGTGAGGATTGGTGGTATGGGCTGTTATTTGTTGGGACTGGCGGCATGATTTTACAGCGCGTTGGTCGCTGGGACACTACAGCCACCTTTTTGGGTGCTTATTCACTGCTAGAAGCAATACGTAATCTCTGGTTGGGCTGGACTTGGGATGTTTACTGCCATCGTTTGATGAGCGGATCTTTGCTCTTATTTGCTCTGTTTATGGTCACAGATCCTCGCTCAATTCCCAATGCCCGAATTGGGCGTATAGTTTGGGCGTTGTGCATAGCCATAGTTACTTTTATCCTGCGGAATTATTTCTTTATCTCCACAGCAGTTTTTTGGGCATTATTTATTTTGGCTCCATTGACCATACTGCTAGATGCCCTTTGGTTAGCTCCCGAATATTCCTGGTCACAGGAAGACGAGGAAGTGGGGGCTGGGGACTGGGGACTAGAGACTGGGGACTAGGGATTAGGGACTGGGCAATTTACCTAATCCCCAATGCCCCATGCCTAATACCCAATACCCAATACCCAATACCCAAATTTTTAAAATCCTTGAGGAATAAAATGAAACCTTTAAAATTTTTTATCCCAATACTGGTGATATTGATAGCTGTCTTCTGCTTTGTGCCCACAGCTTGGGCATTCTGCGGATTTTATGTTTCCAAAGCTGATACAAAGCTTTATAACAAAGCTTCTCAAGTAATCATTGCACGGGATGGCGATCGCACCGTCCTCACAATGGCAAACGATTTTCAAGGAGAAGTTAAAGATTTTGCGATCGTTGTCCCTGTACCAACCGTGCTGCAAAAAGAGCAAGTTCGCGTTGCCGAACCCAAGATTATCGAGCGTCTAGACGCTTTTAGTGCGCCGCGATTAGTAGAATATTTCGACTCAGATCCCTGTGCCCAACTTTATGAATATGACAAACCGCAAGCAGCAGCAGCACCATCAGCCAGAAATGAAGCAGGGGGTAGGAGGAGGGGTGCTGATAGTTTAGGTGTAACTGTCGAGGCGCGTTTCAACGTTGGCGAATACGACATTGTAATCTTGAGTGCTAAAGAATCTGGCGGATTGGAAACCTGGCTAAATCGCAATGGTTACAAAATTCCCAAAGGAGCGAAAGATTTGCTTAAGCCCTACATTCGCTCCTCCATGAAATTCTTTGTTGCCAAAGTCAACCTAGATAAATTTGAGGAATCTGGTTACCAGTTACTCCGTCCCCTACAAATTTCCTACAAGTCACCCAAGTTCATGCTGCCAATTCGTTTAGGCATGATCAACGCCACCACTGAGCAGGATGTAATTGTCTACATTCTATCGCCTAAAGGACAAGCAGAAACCACCAACTACCGGACGGTAAAAATCCCCTCTGACACTAACATTCCTTTATTTGTTAAAGATGAATTTGGCGAATTCTATAAGTCCATGTTCCAAACTGCCTACACTAAAGAAGACCGGAAAGTTGCCTTTTTGGAATATGCATGGGATATGGGCAGTTGCGATCCTTGTTCTGCCGAACCTTTATCTTTAGAGGAACTCAAACAAGCAGGTGTATTTTGGCTGGATAATAATTCTTCTAGTAATATGCCTACACCAGCAGGCTTTCGTCGTCCCCTTCCTAGCAGTAACGTCTACATCAGTCGTCTGCATATTCGCTACACGCGCAACAAATTTCCTGAAGATTTGATGTTTCACGAAACTTCCAACCGGGAATCTTTCCAAGGGCGTTACATCTTACAACATCCGTTCACGGGCGAAGCTAAGTGCCAAGCTGGTCGAGAATATAAGCGGTCATTGCCTAAGCGTTTTGAACAAGAAGCGCAAACTCTAGCCAAGCTAACCAACTGGAATATTCAAGAAATCCGCCAAAAGATGAAGTTGACTGTAGGACATCTTACAAGTTCTTGGTGGGAAAACTTCTTTTCCTGGCTGGGGTTATAGATAGATAGGAAGCAGGGGAGAGATTTGTATAAGGAACTCCAAAAAATAAATTATCCAAATTTTTGGACTCAACACGACTGTTCCTCCCCCTGTTCCCCTGCCCTAAACGCGATGGGATATTTTTTTATTTGGAAGCCCCGCCAAGATTGACAAAAAAACATAGGCAAGAGACTTAATCACGACAAAGGGTAATACTCTAGAACATTTTTATACGCAATACTAAGATATTCTTGCTTTTTTCGCCCAGATTGTCATGGTTGAATTGGATGAACAGCTACGCTCCTTAGTTGCCCAAGCCTGTGAAAACCCACCTGGAAGTCCTCAGCGTCAGAAGCTGCTCACGCAAATCATTCGCTTGACTGCAAGTAGACTCTGGAGGGAAAGTACTCCCTACTATCAAGACGCACTACAACAAACTTGGTTGTATTTCTGTCGCAACATTTGCAAAGCTACAACAGGCCAAGCTTATGACCCGACTTATGGTACTGTCGTAACCTGGCTAAATGCCTACTTGAAACGCAGACTACAAGATTTTTACCTCAACCAGCAACGGGAACAAGTTATCAAAGTGCCTCTAAAGTTATACCAGTCTGGTTCTGGCAATAATAGTAATACTATTGATCCTGTAGATAATCTGGCTGCTACTCCTGAAGCACCTCCTATTTTAGAGAACGTCCGGGTATGGGCTGAAACAGATTCTCAAGGAGAACTACGCAACACTTTTATTAAAGGGCGTCCAGACGTAAATTGTCAGGTATTAATTTTAAAACGTTTACCCCCAGAAGCTAGTTGGAAAGAATTGTCTAAGGAATTCGGTTTGGCAATTCCTACATTAAGCAGCTTTTATCAGCGCCAGTGTTTACCACGCTTGCGTAAATTTGCAGAAGCCGAGGGGTATTTATGAAGATAGAAAAAGTCAAAGTAATTAGTAATTGATAATACCCTGCGGGAAGCTGCGCTAGCCTACGGCAAGCCGCTACGCGACTACGTAATCCGTAGTTCAATCAGTGGTTCAAGAACAAATATTGCAACCATATTCTACAAATCATCTCCCCAGCCCAGTCACAACATACTGTTAAGACGCATCATCTCCCTTGTTGAGATGCGATCGCTATCGACCTAACTATAAACTGCTGTTTCTGGCAATAGGTTACTTTGATATCTGCTTTAGCTGGAAGTTAAAAGCTAAAAGCAGGAGGTTGACAATGACCAAACAATCTTTAAGTTTTTTTAAATCAGTAATTTTACCTTTACGTCTACATATTTATACTACTAAAATCGATTAGCTTAGAAACTTCATCTAGTAAATCCTGGTAATTGCTATGTTACCCATAGCACTGTCAGATATAGAATTAAGCGATCGCCTATCTGAGACAAAAAATGGCGATTGCACTAGTTTTTGAGAGAAATACATGATTAGTGCTGTGATTCATATTTAGCAAGTTTAAGGAAACACGCTTCTAATGAAAGTTAATTATGTAACTGAATCTTCTATATCACCTGTCAGTTCTTGGACAAACATAGCCAATAGCATTGTTTTTATTGATACTAAAGTTCCAGACTTTGAGCAATTAGCCGCAGGTGTAATCGCTGGGGTGGAGGTAGTTGTACTAGACTCCCTCGACGATGGCATTGCTCAAATTAGCTGGGAACTGTCACAACGGCAAGGTGTAACGAGTGTACATCTGGTGGCGCACGGACAACCAGGCCAAATCCAACTGGGTCGCTCAACTTTAAGTCTGTCTACTCTAGACTTCTACAGCAGTGCTTTGCAGGAATGGACAAAATCCTTGGCATGGGGCGCTGAAATTTTGCTTTATGGTTGTGAAGTCGGTGCTGGAAATGCAGGAGCTACATTTGTCTACAGGTTGGGGTTATTGCTGGATACTGCCATCGCGGCATCTTCCACCAAAGTCGGTAATCTTGCCTTGGGTGGCAATTGGGAACTAGATGTGACCACAGGAAAAGTAGTCTCTCCCCTAGCTTTTAAGCCGGAAGCGATGGCAGTTTATGCCCATGTGTTACCAGACCTGTTCTACGATTCCTTCGCTAATAATACTGGATGGACACTGGGCCCAGAATGGCAGATTGGCTCTGCAACAGCTTCTAGTGGGCAGAACTACGGTAATCCAGACCCTACATTTGACAATACACCCACCTCTGATAACGGCGTAGCAGGAGTTGTCATTGGAGGTAATGCTTCTACCTCATTGCATGGCTATCAGTACATCCTTAGCCCTGTTATCAATACCAACATTTCTGGCAGTGTCTTCTTTGACTACTACCGTTGGCTGAACAGCGACTACACCCCCTACATGCAGAATACCGTTGAAATTTACAATGGTAGCAGTTGGGTAACACTCTGGAGTTCAGGAGGAAGCCCTGGTATTCAAGATAATTCCTGGACGCTGCAAAACTTTGACATTACTGCTTACAAGAGCGCAGCCACACAAATTCGCTTTGGTTTCAATGTTGGGAGTACGGGTGTTTATTCAGTTAGCTCTTGGAATATTGATGATGTCAGGATCTACACTGATTCGGTTATTCCAGTTAATAACGCACCTACAGACCTGAGCTTAAGTGCCACCAGCGTTAACGAAAATATTCCTGCTAACACGGTCATCGGCATATTCAACACAGTTGATCCAGATGCAGGTAACACCCACACCTACACCCTAGTCTCCGGTACAGGCAGTACAGATAATGCCAACTTCAGTATCGTCAATGGCAACCAGTTAAGTATCAACCTCTCCCCCGACTACGAAACTAAGAAAAGCTACAGCATTCGGGTACGCACGACCGATCAAGGGGGACTGAGCTACGAGGAAGTATTGACCATCAACGTCAATAACCTCAATGAAGCACCTGTTGTTTCAGCAAGTAGTGGAAATACCTTCAAAATTACAAGTTTGTTGGCAACTGGAGTCAATGCGATCGAACACAATACCGTTACAGGCGACGACCGGGGTGGTATTGCGATTTCCAATTCTCAAGTCTTTTATACAGGAGACTACCAAACAGGTAGGTTTGCGCTGACTGACCTTTCTGGAGGCACTAGTATTGGACAACAGTATGATGCCATTTTCAGCAATCTCGCAACGGGCGATGTATACACCTTTGCCAATAATTTAATACCCTTAGGCCCCAACGGCGGTACCATCACCAGCTTACGAGGAATCGATGGCAGCACTGGTACACTTTCAGGAACGAATATCTCCTTATCAACCCCAATTAATACATCAGGCCCAACAGGAATCTTTTCCGGCTACAACCGTGCCGTCATTTATACAAATTCACGGGTCTATAATATTGACTTGCCTTTTGGAACAGTAACTGATTTGGGAGTAATGAATCAGCCTCTTTGGAGAGGTAGCGAAAATTGGGCAATTTGGGGTGTCGCTGAGTATTTTGATAATACTGTCCATCTAGTTTATGTAGATGAATCTCCTACCAATACAATTAAACGGATACGGGTTCCTGATGGCGTCACCGAAACAGTAGCGACATTCAACAGTTTGGCTGATATGGCTGCCTTTACGGTTTCGCCCTCTAATAATCGCTGGTATTTCCATCATGAAGGAACATCTCAGTTCCGATCGGGAGATGAAACTATTGGGTATGCTGATGCTTCTTTCTTAGTCGGAGGTGGTAGTGGTGTTGTTCTAAGTGATGATTTTGATCCGGGTGTAGATAACACGAAATGGCTATCGATCAGCAGTGGCGCTGCAAACACTAACTTCCCTGGTAACGGTAACTCCCTTTGGTTCAATGGTAATGGCGATCGCTCGGCAACTACCCAATCACTAAATATCTCGAACGGTGGCACAATTTCCTTTGATTTGATTATTGGTTCTGACAGTTTTCCTCGAGAAAATGCAGATTTTGGAGAAGATGTTGTTCTGGAATACTCAACTAATGCCGGAGCAAGCTGGAGTATACTAGCAACCTACGATCAAGACCTTTATACTAGTTGGTCAACCCAAACCTTAACTATCCCAGTTGCAGCCCAAAGCAATGCAACTCAGTTTCGCTGGCGGCAAATTTCTCACAGTGGTGATTCATTCGATAACTGGGCAATTGATAACATCTCTATTACTGGAGGAGGCGCTGGAGGAGGTTCTGGACTAGCCGATCAGACGGCAACTGCTAATAGTTTATTCAACTTCTCATTTGCATCTAATGTCTTTACCGATCCAGATGGCGATCCACTGGCTTACATGGTTACACGCAGTGATGGTTCACCTCTGCCTGGTTGGTTGAGCTTTAACCCCTCTACTCGTACTTTCAGCGGTACACCTACTAATGCAGATGTCGGAACGCTCAACGTCCGGGTAACAGCTTTTGATCCGAGTGGATTATCTACTAATGATGTCTTTGAGATTGCGATCGCTTCTGCAACTCCACCTAATATCGTCACCAATACCAATGATAGTGGTGCAGGTAGCTTACGGGCTGCGATTGAGTGGGCTAATAGCAATCCTGGTACGGACACAATTACCTTTAATATTGCAGGGTCTGGAGCACAAACGATTAAGCTCTTCTCTGCCTTACCTACAATTACAGACTCCATAATTATTGATGGCACTACCCAAGCTAATCCTTATACTGGTTATTTTGGTGGCCCACCTATCGAACTCCATGGAGCCAATGCTGGTAGTGGTGTTAGTGGTTTGGTGTTAGCTGCCGGTAACAGCACAATTAGAGGATTAGTCATTAACCGCTTTAGTGACTTTGGCATATATATATGGGGCGGTGGTAATAACGTCATTGAAGGCAACTACATCGGCACTGATATCAGCGGCTTTTATGAGGAAGGAAATGGCAATTCTGGAATTTACATTGAGTCTGCAAACAATCGCATTGGTGGCAGTTCTTTAGGATCACGTAACGTTATCTCTGGGAATAACAATGGTGGTATCAATATCTCCTTTACCGGTGCTTCTTATAACCAGGTCATTGGTAACTACATTGGATTGAGATCTGATGGATATAGCACCATTGGTAACTCTGGTTGGGTCGGTGGTGTCACCATTGGTTATGGCGCAAGCTCTAACGCGATCGCTAACAATGTCATTTCTGGTAACGGACTGACAGGCGCTAATGGAGCTATTTTCATTCATGGCGAAAATACTACAAACAACCAAGTTATCAGTAACTTCATTGGTACAAATGCTTTTGGAACCTCTGATTTAGGTAACTTTAGCCCAGGCATTAACATTTCTGCTGCATCAAATACTTACGCTTCCATGAATGTAATCGCTGGCAATGATGGTGGTGGCATCAGCATTTATGGCAGCACAGCAACGGGAAATTACATTGGTAACAACCAAATTGGAACGAATTACAATAACGATCCTTTAGGCAATAGCTCTGATGGCATCTTTATCAATGATGCTACCAACAACATTATTAGCAATAACACCATTGCTTATAATACACGCGGGGTTGTAGTTGCCGCCTTTAGTGGGACTGCAACAGGAAATAACATTACAGGTAATTCGATTTTCGCCAACACAGCTTTAGGTATTGACCTTAACTATGATGGTGTTACCCTTAATGACGTTGGCGATGGGGATACAGGCGCTAACAATCGGCAAAACTTTCCTATTCTGACTTCTGCAACTTCTAGTAGCGGCACAACTACTAAAAGCAGTACAACTGCGATCGCAGGTATCCTTAACAGCAAACCCAACAGCATCTTTAGAATTGAGTTCTTTGCTAACAGCAGTCTACATCCTACAGGCTATGGCGAAGGGCAGACTTATCTGGGTTCTGTGGATGTTACCACTAACGATCTTGGCAATGCCAGCTTTACAGCAAATCTAACGACATCTGTACCGTTGGGACACTTCATCACAGCTACAGCAACGGATGCGAATAACAACACTTCAGAATTTTCGCAGGGAGTGACAGTTACAAAGCCTTATAACGCACCTATAGACCTAAGCTTAAGTGCCACCAGCGTTAACGAAAACATTCCTGCTAACACGATCGTCGGCACGTTTAATACCACTGACCCTGATGCAGGTAACACCCATACCTACACCCTGGTTTCTGGTACAGGCAGTACGGATAATGCCAGTTTCAGCATTGTTCAGGGTAACCAGTTAAGTATCAACCTCTCCCCCGACTACGAAACTAAGAACAGCTACAGCATTCGGGTACGCACTACAGATCAGGATGGATTAAGCTATGAGGAAGCCTTGACCATCAGTGTCAATAACCTCAACGATGCTCCAGTGCTGGTGAATAATGCGACGATTCCGGTGAATCAGGGCAGCATAGTCACAATTACCTCAGCATTACTGCAAACCACAGATCAGGACAATACCCCAACCCAATTAACTTATACTCTGACAAACTTACCTACTGCCGGCACCTTGCAACTCAATGGCAACACTTTAGCAGTTGGAGGCAAGTTTACCCAAGATGACATTAACAACGGTCACGTCACCTACTTACAAAACGGCAGCAAAACTACCAGTGATAGCTTTGGCTTCACTGTATTCGATGCTATACCCTCAACCATTACCCGCATCTCCACCAGTGCCAGTGGTACTCAGGGCAATAGTGACTCCTCCTTTCCAAGAATTTCAGCGAATGGTCGTTATGTGGCGTTCTCTTCCTATGCCAGCAACTTGGTGGATGGCGATACCAATGGTAAAGAGGATGTGTTTGTTAAAGACCTGGTGAGTGGCAGCATTACCCGGATTTCGACCAGTGCCATTGGCACTCAGGGCAATAGTGGCTCCTCCTTTGCAAGCATTTCTGCGGATGGACGCTATGTGGCGTTCTACTCCGGTGCCAGCAACTTAGTGAGTGGAGATACCAATAGCACCACCGATGTGTTTGTCAAAGACCTAGTGAGTAACAACATTACACGCATCTCCACTGATGTCAACGGCACTCAAGGCAATACTTTCTCCTACTATCCCAGTATTTCAGCAGATGGGCGCTATGTAGCGTTCTATTCCGAGGCCAGCAACTTAGTGAGTGGAGATACCAATAACACAGTAGATGTATTTGTCAAAGACTTGATGAGTGGCAGCATCACCCGCATCTCCACTGATGTCAATGGCACCCAAGGCAACAATTTTTCTGCCGATCCCAGCATTTCAGCAGATGGGCGCTATGTAGCGTTTTATTCCGAGGCCAGCAACCTAGTCAGCAACGATACTAATAACACAGGAGATGTATTTGTTAAAGACTTAGTGAGTGGCAGCATCATCCGCATCTCCACTGATGTCAATGGCACCCAAGGCAACAACTTATCTGGTGCCCCCAAAATTTCAGCAGATGGACGCTATGTAGCGTTCTCTTCCGATGCTAGCAACCTAGTTAGTGGCGATACCAATGGCACAAGGGATGTGTTTGTCAAAGACTTAGTGAATGGCAGCATTACCCGAATTTCCACCGATGCTAGTGGCACCCAGAGCAATGGTAGCTCCTACAGTTCCAGCATTTCAGCGGATGGGCGCTATGTGTCGTTCTATTCCGATGCTAGTAACCTAGTTAGCGGCGATACCAACGGCACAGCAGATGTGTTTGTTAAAGACTTGGTGAGTGGCAGCATCACCCGCATTACCACCAATGATAGTGGTATCCAGGGCAATGATTTCTCACAGGTTTCCAGCATTTCAGCGGATGGGCGTTATGTAGTATTCCACTCCAATGCTAATAACCTAGTTAGTGACGATACCAATAGTACAAGGGATGTGTTTGTACGTGACTTGGGCCGGATTGGTACAACCATTTCAGGCAGCAGTTCTATTACAATTACACCAGTCAATCATGCACCAGTGTTGGTAACTGCGATCGCCGATCAATCAGCTATCCAAGGCAATGCTTTCTCGTTCACTGTTCCGGCTAACACAATTGGCGATCCAGATAATGACCCAATCACCTACAGCGCTCAACTCGCCACTGGTGATTCCTTACCTGGTTGGTTAACGTTCGATGCAGCTACCCTTACATTTAACGCCACACCCACCAATGCCAACGTTGGAACGCTCAGTATCCGGGTAATTGGGGCTGATCCATCTGGCGCTTCGGCGGCAGATGTCTTTGACTTAACTGTTTTACCAACATTAAGTGCCAGCAATATTACAATCACTGAGGGCGATAGCAGTACACCTAATGCTGTATTGACTGTTACCTTATCCGCACCTGTAACTCAAACTGTTACCCTAAACTATGCTACCGCAGATGACACTGCCTACAAAAACTATGACTACACTGCAACTGCTGGAATACTCACCTTTGCGGCTGGAGAAACCCAGAAAACAATTTCTGTTCCAGTGATTAATGATACTTATAATGAAGCGAATGAAACTTTCAAATTACTACTGACCAATGCCACGAATGCGGCGATCGCTACTTCTGAGGTAACTGCAACCATCCAGGATGATGACTTGCTGCCAACCATCAGCGTTTATAGCATTAGCTTGGCAGAAGGAGACAGTGGCACTCGCAATGCTACCTTTAGCGTCAAATTATCCTCTGCTAGTGGTCAACCTGTAACAGTGAACTATGCCACAGCAGATAACACAGCCACCGTCGCTAATGCTGATTACACCCCCACCAGTGGCACTCTCACCTTTGCTCCTGGTAACACTTTACTCAGCGTTAATGTTGCTATCACTGGCGATACAACTATAGAACCAGATGAAACCTTCTATCTAAATCTGAGTAATCCCAGTGGGGCAACCCTTGCTACTAGTCAAGGTACGGCCACTATTCTCAATGATGATACCGTGAGCGGCCCTGTAGGCCTAACTATAATCGGCACTAGTGGTAACGACACCCTTGCAGACGGGAGCGGTGACGACACCCTCTTGGGGTTAGAAGGTAACGACACCCTCAATGGCAGTAGTGGTAACGACAGCCTTACGGGTGGAGCCGGAGCGGATGTACTCACCGGTGGGTTAGGTGCAGACCGTTTCATTTATCCCACCTTCAGCGAATCGCTTTTCGCTGTGCGCGATCGCATTCGTGATTTTAACCCGAATCAAGGCGATCGCATTGTCCTTGGTAGTGTCCCCACTAATACTTTCAATGCAAGTATCGTCACCGCAGCCGATTTAAATGCTGCTGTAACCGCTGCCTACAACGATGCTGACACCACTGTTGCTGGGTCGCAACCATTAGCAGCAAATCAGGCGGTGTTCTTTAGCTATGGTGCTACTGCCGCGACACGACGCACCTATGTGTCGGTTAACGACAGCAATGCTGCCTTTAATGCCAGCAGCGACCTCTTCATTGAGGTCACAGGGATGGTGGGTACCCTACCCGCTGGGGCATTGACATCGAGTAACTACTTTACTGTTTAAGTCAGTCCTATTGAGACAGCCTGTTTCTTACTGAGGCTGTCTCCGTCTCGACTTACTAGACTAGCTTCGCAATGCAGATACTTTGATTTAACTTCCCAACTTCTACAATACAAAACTAACTATGATTCGTTTAATTAGCGATCGCCGCATCCTTAACCTAAGCTTAGCAACCTGTGTCACTCTTGGCATCACTGCCTGCCTCCCTTCCAAGGTGATGGCTTTAATCACCGGCTTTACAGATGTTTATAGCACTAGCAACTGGACATTAACTAACAGTAATGCTGACGGCACTATTGATGATAGCAATGCAACCACCGTATACCTAAGCGGCGGTAACAATGGAAGCGGTTCTAACGGCACTACAGATTGGACTATATCTATTGATTCAACCAGGGCAGGTATGTTGGCCTTTGATTGGATTTATTCCACCTTAGACACTGAGGGCGACGATACAGCAGGTTATCTGCTCAATAATATTTTTTATCAATTAGCCGCATCAGAAGGGGAAGCCAGTACCTCACCCGTTACAGTTGCGGTAAACTCCGGTGACATCTTCGGCTTTCGAGTGCAAACGCTACAAAATAACGGTGGAGCAGGAGTATTTAACGTTAACAACTTCCAGGCGCAACCAGTACCTTATGAGTTCTCGCCAACTTTGGGGTTAGTGATGATTTTTGGTTTAAATGGAGTGTATTGGCAGTGGCGCAAGCTGCAAAGTAAATCTAGAGTAAATGAAGTTTTGAAGTAGTTAGATTCTACTCTCAGTTTTTCTTCTATTTTTTGCTATTCCATTCAATATATAGCAGTCCTTAATCATTCGTGAATAACAAGAACCCCAACTTTTTAAAAAAGTCGGGGTTCTTGTTTATGACTTACAACCGCATTCTAAAAGTTGGTAAAAATTAGACTTTTAGCCAATCAGTGGCGATGGTGCAAGCGCCCACTGTAGACGATCGCTATTTCAACAAATTGGTGGAAATTCCATCCCAGTCGGTACTTTACAAGCGAAAGCGAAACAGAACTGCGCCATAAGAGAGTATTGTGAAAGCTATAGTGTCCTGACAAATCGCTCTCAAGTTATACGTCACTTCTGTGCTGTGGCAGAAGATTCTCTGGTTGCACCCAAGTATCTTAGTCAGTTAGCGAGCCACTAGCCAAAAGTAGGAAGAAAAAGCAACGCTCATGGATAACACAGATAAAGTTGATTCCTCTGCAAATAATTCAAATCAGAATACAACAACTACCGAAGCAAACATCGGTTCACTGACATTATCTAACGAACCGAAGCAAATTTCTAAAACAATAGACATAGATGGTCACCGTCCGGTTGAGCCAAGTGATTTAGAAATTAAGGATACTCTCGACATCGATGGTCAACGTCCAATCGCTAAGAGCGATATTCAATCAAGCCAAACAATAGATGTAGATGGTCAGCGTCCGATCGCTAAAAGCGATTTTGAGGGTTGTGAGATGCTCGCTATAGATGGCTTGCGTCCGGTTGACCCAAGTGATTTAGAAGTTAAAGATACTTTCGACATCGACGGTCAACGTCCGATTGCTAAAAGTAATTATGTCGTTAAGGATACCCTTGACATTGATGGTCACCGTCCAATCACTTCAAATAATACTCAAAAGCCTGAAATTACAACAGATTTTGTAGATTAAAATCATCCGCAGGCATTTACTATTAATCTACTATTAAAAAGATAGAAGAAAAGCGCTCTGTACTGTCTCAATCTGCTTACTCTGATTCGGTACTTTAAACGCACAAGTATCTCTGGAAGTTGGTAATGAAGAAATTAATTAAAGGTCTACGTGAATTTAAAGCTAGCTATGTTTCAAAGCATCAAGAACTGCTTGAGCAACTTTCTCATCATCAAAAGCCTAGAGTATTGTTTATTACCTGTTCGGATTCGCGTGTAGATCCAAATCTAATTACACAAGCCCAGCTGGGTGAATTGTTTGTCATCCGCAATGCCGGCAATATCATTCCACCATTTGGGGCAACTAATGGCGGTGAAGGTGCCACAATTGAATATGCTGTCGAAGCCTTAGATATCCGGCAAATTATTGTCTGCGGCCACTCTCATTGTGGCGCAATGAAAGGACTAATCAAGTTAAACAGTCTGCAAGAGAAAATGCCGCTTGTGTTTGATTGGCTCAAATATGCACAGGCAACCCGAAGGCTGGTTTTAGACCACTACAGTCAGTACCAGGAGGAGGAACTCCTTGAAATCATGATTGCCGAAAATGTCCTTACCCAAATAGAGAATTTGCGGACGTATCCAGTAATTCACTCTAAGCTCTACCAAGGGCAACTAAGCATATATGCTTGGATTTATCACATTGAGACAGGAGAAGTTTTAGCATACGATCACCATAAGCACGCTTATGTTTTGCCCCAAAGCCAGCTTCTAGAATTAGAGATGGATGAGAAGCGTCTAGACCAGTTTCCATCTGGCGACGTAGCAATCCGTTCTGCTCAAACCCAGCAAGGCGAAATTAAACCTCCTCAAAAACTCACAACTTATGGACATGAGCGGTTTCCCATGACACGCCTTTCTCCAGAACAGATAGAGCGAATTTATCGAGGAACGAATTAGGCTAATTGAGTGGTGAGTGCTAAGAATAATTTCTCCCCTTCCGCGTCGCCCTTCAGGTATCTGCTAGTAGACACCCGCAGGGTGGCTTAAGGCAGGGTAGGAACTGTCCGTTGGAAACCCTCCCGCAGCAGCGCTGTCTGACCAATCACTAATACCCAATCCCTTAAAATCCTTGAGGGATAAAATAAAACCTTTAAAATTTTTATCTCATAAGTCCACGCAATAATCTTCTCAGGTGAATCCAGTTCTAAGGGAGTATCAGATGTAAATTTGCCGCGTCTATCTTTAATCTCAGGTATAGTTAAACACGTTAATAAATTTATATCAAATTCTTAAACAAATCTAAATAAACTTATTACCAATTTAATAGGTAACGGCTTTTACAGCACTTAAATAAATGAATCATTTATTAATAAATTAAATGCAATATAAAGCAATTAGGAAAATGCTTTGAACAAGAATTTAATAGCTTTTGCAGCTAGTTTAATCTTTAGCATTGGAGCAGTAATTATGTTAAAAGCTTTAGTCAAAAAATTTAATATACCTACATTTACAACTTTAAGTACGGCTATTTTTAGTAGTTATATTTTGATGATGTTTAGTATAGTACAAAATTTTATGACTAAATATAAGAGAGCAAAATAAACTTACTTGCAAGTTTAATACTGTGCTAGGTTTTACAAAACATTATTTCTCATAAAAATGCCACTCCAAGGAGTGTTTGGAGTGGTTTAAAGCCCTAAGATGATGTATTACACATAAATTATTATGTGGGAAACACGAGTATTATTTTATCTACCGTAAGGTGGTAAGTTATAATAATAACCTCTATCAAAAGTAATAAGTAAAACTTGTTAATTGATAAAATAAAATCTTTGTTACGATTAATACAAAGTTGGTTTGATTTTTTCCTGTGAACGAAGCGATCGCTATTAGACTTTCCCGTAGGCTATAATTTCGTTAAATAGTTTACATATATTAGGTTTTATTCAATGTCAAACAAATATTTTTTATCCTTATTTGGTATAAAATACCACTCCAAAAATTATTGGAGTGGTCACGCCTAACAAGATAAATAACACAGAAATTATGCAGTCATTATTAATACTAGTCTATCTGTCTAAAGGTAGTAGATTTTGAATATTTTATCAGTCACAAGTAGTAGACTTAAGCACCATAGACAATATTAGACCAAGTATAATTGCCTGTTGCGGTTATTTACATCTTTCCCACTCGAAGAATAGTTGAATTTTATTTCACTGATGAAACAGCAAAAATCCCGGACTAAACAACTTCTTTATTCGTAGCGGTTATTATAGAGTACTCATTTAGATAGTACGTTTAATGTGGATTAAGTCCTAAAACCCTTGTAATTTCGTAGGTTTCCAAAACAATGATTTTGAACGAATCTAGAAAGCCTGATGAAATAAGAGGCTCTAATTCACATCAGGCGTATAGTGCTATTCATTGGTAGAAAACGGGTTCTTGCAGCGTATAACGCCAAGGATACAAAGAAAAGTCTGAGTTAATAAGCTGTTACACATTTAAATTGCATAATCAAGGCGGGCAAGATGCCCACCTTATAAGATTTATTGAAATTTCTGGGATGCAAACTAGATGTGGTTTAGCTTACTGCTCATATCAAACTTAATTCCCCCAATAACCTTGAAAACGGGCAATCGGGGAATATTGGAAAGATAAATATTGCTAACTAAACTGTATACAGAATTAAGAGGTTATCAGCGTAAAAACGTTTGGATCGCACCTACTACTGAGTTTAACTGTATGGTGTACAGATACTTAAGAGTAAAGCAGGCGATCGCTCAATACCTTTTTAGAGCTAACTTACCAGGGATAAGGGTATTATTAGTTCAATGTGGCAGAAACAAACTTACTAGACAAAAAACAGCTTAGAAAACAAGCTCTTTGAATTTTGTAGACACCAAAAGGGTGGCTTCGTATAGCGTTACTAGGCTATACGCGCCTGAGCTAAGTCCCGAATTAGCGGAGTTCTAGCGTAAATATAAGCTCTGACACTATCGATTTCTTCGCCACTGAGCAGTTGTTTATTATTGATCTGCGCCAGTATTTGCTTAATTAGCTCTGTATCATTTAAACCCAACAAAATACTGGTTTGGGTTTCCTCAATGACTGACCAAAGCAACCGTAATGTTGTAGATCCCATATCGCAGCCTCATACTCTACTAAATCTAAAAATTTAATAATTTCTTTAGATTTTGTTCATTCTTAGATTGTACCTTCATTACTCCATAAATTCAAAGCCCATCCTCAGAATAAAATTTCCCCTTGTCGTGCCTGCCAGTTATCACATGGTTAAAAGTGTGATTTAATGCAATGCAGGCATCCATTTTTCAATGAAGCAAAATAAAATCCCCACTTCGGAAGTGGGGAAGATGAACCAAAGGCGATCTGATAGTACATTTATACTATATATATTCAGAGATGTCATCTGGCCATACTGATAATGTTTTGCTTTAAAAGTCCCTAAAATTGATTCCAACTGTTGGTCTAAACGTTGCAAGCGTTCAAAATCTGTAAATTGTTGGGCAATTTCCAAAATGCGATCGCCTGTGGCACTTTGCGGGAAAGCGATCGCACTCTTGGCCAAGAGAAACTAAGATACTTTCGGTTGATGCCACACACTCAGCTTCAACTTAGAGCAGTAGCAATCCCCATCGCTAATTTCTTGCTCGCGATCAGCTATCCAGTCATAAATTTGTGCAGCTAGTGCTAATGCTGCCTGTTGTGAACGATAAAGCCGAGGACTAGGACAGAAGGCTTCACCATTGATGTGTATGGCTGCAATCTGCCAATAGTCGCTTCCTTCACCCTCCGGTACAACTTCTAAAAATCCACTACTGTAAGGCTCGATTATTCCTAGATTCATCTGCAAACCAATCGAACTTTAAAACTATTCTCCCTGATAGTTGAGCAAATATCCTGCGGCGAGGGACTGATAGTCTGCAATTTGCTGTTGCTCCCAAGTTGTGTCTAACCCTAGTTCATCAGCCAAAATTGCTGCAACACGACCAGATGCTTCTATGCTGGCGATCGCATCCAACAACAGCGATCGCGTTCGTCGTGCTAGTATATCCTCCACCGTGCGCGCCAGTTCGTAACGCGCAGCCCATCGCACCTCTGCCTCTAAGTAGGGTAACCGGGGATGCAGCAGTGTGTTTGCACCAGGCAAATCTCGGATGCTAGCTGCATCAGCGCCATAAACATTTAAGGGTTCTGCTGCTGGGGTTTGAGTCCAGCCGTGTAAATGTAAGCTAGAGGTGATTGAAGGACGGGGGGAGAGATTTACAAGTTGCATTGCTTGATTTACCACGTCCTCGCCCATCTTGCGGTAAGTTGTCCATTTGCCACCAGTAATCGTCAGTAATCCTGAAGCAGAAATGCAAATCACGTGTTCGCGGGACAGGGCCGCAGTTGACTCAGAGTGCTGAGTCACCGAAGTTTGCCCGGAGGGAAACCCTCCTTGCAACTTCTCGCTGAGTTCTGAGTTCTGAGTAAAAATTTCTCCCCGTGTCCCCTTGTCCCCGTGTCCCCTTGTCCCCTTGTCCCCTTGTCCCCGTGTCCCCTTTCCCCCTACCTTCACTAACGGGCGCTGTCCTACGAAAACGCTCAACGCATCCTGACGGCTGGGTGCAGGTGTGAGATATTGAGCAGCTGTACGCAGAATAAAGTCAATTTCTTCCTCAAGGGGACGAGGTTCGTAGGATGTATGCTCAACAGGGGTGTCAGTTGTACCAATTACTACTTTGCCATGCCAGGGGACTGCAAACAACACCCGTCCATCCTCAGTTTTGGGAATCATCATCGCACTGTCGTTAGGTAAAAATCGCTTGTCTACGACGATATGCACCCCTTGGCTAGGAGATAGCATTGCCGATGCTGTGGGATCATCCATGCGCCGCACGTCATCCACGAATACGCCTGTGGCATTCACCACGACTTTTCCCTTAAGTTCAAAAGCTTCCCTTGTTTCAGCATCACGGGCACAAACACCTCTTACCCGCTCTCCTTGCTTGAGTAAACCAACTACTGGCAGATAATTTAAAGCAACGCCGTTGTAATCTAGTAATGTTTGCAGCAGGGTAATGGCAAGGCGAGCATCATCAAACTGTCCATCATGGTAAACAACTCCTCCCCTGAGTCCGTCAGTTTTTAAAGTTGGTAAGCGTAAGAGTGTATCTTGTTCACTCAAAAACCCGCTATGACCTAAGCTCAAACTACCTGACAGCAAATCGTAAAGCTTTAAACCCGCGCCGTAAAAAAGCTGCGACCACCACGTATATCCCGGCACTACAAACGTCAAATCGTTCACAAGATGAGGCGCATTCCGGCGCAACAGTCCCCTTTCGTGCAGTGCTTCTCTTACCAAAGCGATGTTTCCTTGTGCCAAATACCGCACTCCTCCATGCACCAGCTTAGTTGAGCGGCTGGAGGTTCCTTTGGCAAAGTCATATTTTTCTAACAACAGTGTTCGGTAGCCCCGCGTGGCTGCTTCAACAGCACATCCCAAACCCGTTGCGCCACCGCCAATCACAATAAAATCCCACTCATCAGACTGGCGAAGCTTGGCAATGAGGTCTTGACGAGTTATCGGTGCGTTCACAATCATTCTTCTATGTTACTGACTGTTTCCCCAGCTTCGTCAGTGTCGAGTCTGAGCGATCGCCCGCCGCCATGACGAGCGCAATGTCTCCCGATGATCAACGCTCATCGACGGCTCAAATCGCTTGTCAAGTTGCCACTGCTGCACAATTTCCTCTTCGCTTTCCCAGTAGCCAACGGCTAAACCTGCCAAATAAGCAGCGCCTAAAGCAGTGGTTTCGGTGATTTTTGGACGGACAACGGGTACACCTAGAATATCTGCCTGGAATTGCATAAGTAAATCGTTGCGAGATGCACCGCCATCTACTCGCAGTTCACTGAGGTTAAGCTGAGAATCTTGATGCATGGCATCAATCACGTCAGCCGTTTGATAGGCAATGCTTTCTAGTGCTGCACGGGCGATATGGGCGCTAGTTGAACCACGAGTTAAGCCAGCGATCGTGCCGCGAGCATAGCTATCCCAATACGGTGCGCCCAAGCCAACGAAGGCAGGTACAAAATACACACCGCCGTTATCAGTAACACTGCAAGCAAGCTGTTCAACATCTGCACTATGCTTAATAATGCCGAGTCCGTCGCGTAGCCATTGCACAACTGCCCCGGCTACAAATACGCTACCTTCCAAAGCATAATTAGTGCGTCCATTAATACGCCAGGCGATCGTGGTCAGTAGCTTATGGTAGGATGGCATGGGCTGATCACCTGTATTTAGCAGCAAAAAACACCCTGTGCCGTAAGTGTTTTTCGCCATGCCACTTTGCAGAGATGCTTGCCCAAAGGTTGCAGCCTGCTGGTCTCCAGCAATTCCAGCAATAGGAAGACGGCTACCAAAAAGGCCTTCGGAGGTGTATCCATAAACTTCTGATGAACTCCGTACTTCGGGGAGAAGCGAACGGGGAATATCGAGAATTGACAGCAATTCATCATCCCAATCTTGAGTATGAATATTGAACAGTAGAGTTCGGCAGGCATTGGTCACATCCGTGATGTGGAGTTCGCCCTGAGTCAACTTCCAGATTAACCAGCTATCGACGGTTCCAAAAGCCAGTTCTCCACGCTCGGCTTTTTCACGAGCGCTGGGCACATGATCGAGCAACCACTTAAGTTTTGTGCCGCTAAAGTAGGCATCAATTACCAATCCCGTTTTCTTTTGGAATGTTGCCTCATATTCAGCTGCTTTGAGTTCATCGCAGTAAGCAGCAGTGCGACGGTCTTGCCAGACGATCGCATTGTAAACCGGCTTGCCCGTTTTTCGATCCCAGGCGATCGTGGTTTCTCGTTGATTGGTAATACCAATGGCAGCAATATCACTAGCACGGATACCAATACGAGCTAGGGCTTCGTTAGCAACACCAACTTGCGAAGACCAAATTTCGTCAGCATCATGCTCAACCCAACCGAGCTGCGGAAAGATTTGTTGAAATTCTTTTTGAGCAACACTCAGCAGCTCGCCATTACGGTTAAATACAATGGCGCGGGAGCTAGTAGTGCCTTGGTCGAATGCCAAAATGTATTTAGTCATAGGATACAAGTAGCCAACGTATATATTAATGCATTGGCTTGTTATGTTAACCCAAGTTGCTAGTTAAAAAATGCGGCATTGCTGAATGAAAGGATGAATTGATTTATATAGGTACAATTTGATACTTTAAGTAATAAAGTAATAATTTGATTGAGTATCTCAGCATTTGTTCTGATTTGGAATAGCATAAAGTTTTTCGA
>JAHHHN010000037.1 GCA_019359325.1 Mojavia pulchra JT2-VF2
CATCTTTCAAAGCACGGGGGCATGGCTGCGGGAGTGGTTTCTCTCATGAGCTTCTTTCAATGTGAAAGCTTTGCTATTTAAGCATTATAGCCTTTTTTACTTTTTTGTTTTGTTTAAGTCCCGTTAGGACTTACGCAAAAAACCTCTCAAACTCTCATTGCTCTGCGCCTCTGTGGTTCGATTTTCCGTAACCCGCGTGTAAGTTTTGAAAATTTTTACCTTGCAGACCAGTCTTAACTATGAATTCTCTGCAATTATTGTTGCAGAGAATTCATAAGTCATGGTTAATTTATTAAATACTTAACTAAGAAGATATAGTTCTTGGTTTTCGTCATCCTCAGAGGTTGTTTTAAAAGTGGTTTGCTGTGATTTTAGGCACTTATCGATCCCCCCTAACCCCCCTTAAAAAGGGGGGAACCTTCTTCAAGTCCCCCTTGGAAAGGGGGATTTAGGGGGATCTCAAAGGATTTATACATCACCAAGGACTTTTAAAACATCCTCTCAAGTACGGCAACATACAGGTTTTGCAGTGGCTTAACTTGAGTGTATCAAGGCAAAATTGTAGCGATCGCGTTAGAGTTTGAGCAAATAGACATCAAGTAGTTTAGCTTTCAAGTTATCATGAGGTCAGTTTAGAGCAATTATCAAATTTAATTCAACAATGCCAAAAACATATAAGGCTTGGTTGAAAGGAAGCCGTTTAGAGTGGATTGATGAAGTACCTAAATTTGGAGAGCAGCAAATTCAAGTCCACGTGACATTTCCTGATAACGAAACAGCCCTAGAAACAAAGTCACGAGGGCGGAGAATGGCTGAGATATTGAACAACCTCGCTACAAGTGAAGCTCCCAATATTGATCCAGTTGTGTGGCAAAGGGAAACCCGTCAAGACCGTTCACTTCCAGGGCGATAAATGCTTCTCGATAGCAATATCATCATCTACTCTGCTCAACCAGAGTACCCCCAACTGAGAGATTTAATTGCTGAGTATACACCTGCGGTATCAGCACTCAGCTACCTTGAGGTGTTAGGCTATCATCTGCTTACAGAACAACAACGCCAGTATTTCGAGGAATTTTTTCAAGTTGCTCAGGTTTTACCGATATCTCAAGATGTGTTAAACCAAGCGGTAATCCTGCGACAACAAAGGCGAATGACTTTAGGAGATGCGATTATTGCCGGGACTGCGTTGGTTCACGGATTAATCTTGATAACGAGAAATATAGATGATTTTCGTTGGATTGCTCAACTTGAGTTGCTAAATCCTTTTGAGAATGATGAACCCGAAGTAGTTTAGCAATTGTTTTTTATAATCAGTTTATTGAATAAATAATTGTCCTCAGATGGGAACAATAGGCTAAGACATTGCTGGAAGTCAACCCATACTATGAGCATGACAATTCTCAGTCTTCGAGCGGCCCTGCAAAGCCTTCCCGAAAACGCACCAGAAGCTATTATAAGCGGCAATTTTGCTCCTCACTTGTTGAGGGCGTTAGGGTTTCAATCTGAAGAAATTTATCCACAATATAACACTGGTGACGGTGCTGTTGATAAAGCAGCCAGAAAAACTACCGAAGATGATGTTTTTCTATACACCAAATCTAATCCATACCTTCTATTGGAGTTAAAAGGAAGGGATGTTAACCTATCTGAAGATACCGCACAGTATCAAACAACAGTTAACCAACTGAAGCGTTATCTACTCGCGCCTAATTGCAAAACAGTGCAGTGGGGAATAATTACTAACTCCTGCCATATCCAACTGTTTCGTAAGCATGGGAAAGTAATTCATCCGGCAACACAATGTCTTGCAATTGATGCAGATAATATTGATAATGTAGTTGCTTCCATTAGGCAAAAAATTGAAAATCCTGTTAAAGCTCTAACCATTGCGGTTTATAACAACAAGGGTGGAGTTGGAAAAACGACAACTACTGTCAATTTAGCAGCTATCTTAACTTTTTTAGGTAAAAAAGTTTTAGCAATTGATTTTGATCCTAACCAACAAGATTTAACCAGTTCTTTAGGCCTTCCATTAAGTAAAGGCAGTGTGTTTGAGGCTCTAACAGAAAGAAATGTAGAACTTCAAACTACTCTACACCCTTATAAATTTCCTCTAAAAAAGCTTAGTGCCGAACTGAGATTTGATGTTATTCCCGCCGATCAAGAACTGACATCTGTGCCTGAACATATCTTACTTAATCATCTGAGAAGTAACACTCTTCATCGCAAGCTAGAATTTTCAAGACAAGAATATGATTATATACTGATAGATTCGCCACCTAACTGGCGAGTATTTAGTCAACTGGCTGTTTATGCAGCTGATGTTGTTCTTATTCCCACAAAGCATAACAATCTTTTTTCTTTAGAAAATGCTGCAATGGCGATGAAGAAATTCATTCCTGAAGTACAATCTAAAAAAGTTGATGGTAGCCCTATTCCCTTGCCAATATTCTTCAATGGCGAAAAGATTACGCCACCTAAACTGGCAGTTGCTCAACAAGAAATTAATAACATTCTTAAAACTGCTAAAAAAGAGGGATTTAATTTACTTCCTTACTTCTATCCCAAGTATACCAATGCCAGCAGAGATCTTCGTATTCATGAGGTTCCAAGCTACGCTAATATAGCTGATTCAGCTTTTTTGCGTATTCCTGCGGTTTATAGAGATCGATCTGCTCATGAATATTACAAAAATCTAGCTAAGGAGTATTTTTTACAATGAATAGTCTCAGCGATATTGGAAATTTAATGCATTTATATTTGGATGAAATTGACCCTGGTGAAGGAACTGATGCGCCTGAATTTTTAATCAAAGCATCAGCCCATTTACTTAACCAAAAAGGAGGCCGCAATTGGATTCCAGTTATTGTAAAAGAAACTGGCGAAGATAAGTATCAAGTAATTGCTAACTCTTTCATTTATGCGATTGCAGAAGAGGCTGGCTTAGATCGCGTTTGGTGCATTATTACTGATGGTAGTGATGAGACAGTTGAAGTAACAAAAATACTTGCAGGGGAAGAAATTCCAAAAATCAATCTTTCTAAAGCATCTAGGGATGAAATTAAAGCAGCATTAGAGTATTTAGTCAAACAACCAGACAGCGCTCTCAAAGCAGTTAAACCTGCTATAGCTACAAACCGGATTGATGAAGCTCCTCGTCAATATTGGAAGACATTAGAGCCAATCATTAATCTGAAATGTGGAATTACCAAAGGTAAAAAACTTGATGCTTTAAATCAAGTTTTTTATCTGACTCCTCAACCAATGCCGCCTACGATTACCGATACTAAGATTCTCAAAACAATGTCAACGGCTGATCTAAAAGTAATGGCGAAGAA
The DNA here is from genome assembly GCA_019359325.1 of Mojavia pulchra JT2-VF2. Taxonomy (GTDB): domain Bacteria; phylum Cyanobacteriota; class Cyanobacteriia; order Cyanobacteriales; family Nostocaceae; genus Mojavia; species Mojavia pulchra. The sequence continues at coordinate 3,342 of JAHHHN010000037.1, forward strand.
ACGAGGCATTACTGGCATCAATAAGATGAAAAAAGACGATCTTGTTGATGCATTGAGTAAGCCTTTAAAATAAAGAGAAGACAACAGAGCGATCGCCCAGTATTAACAGTGCGATCGCATTTAATTCCGCCCAGAGGAATGCAACAAATTAATATTTTAAAACAAGACTAACTTTGGCAACTTGGTATTAAAGAGGAGTATCTTAACTTTTGCGTAAAATCGTGGCGAATTGAAAATTGGAATTTTAACACAAAGAAGCGCAAAGATACGCAAATAATTTGCTACAAATTAATCAAAGGTATCACTTCATCAAAGGAACAGTAGAGCCAGCAAAATGAATTTCTTTAGCAGCATTAAGTCCAGATTCTAATGCTCCTTGAACCCAGCCTCTCGTTTTGGAAGTATGGTCTCCAGCAAAATAAATCTTTCCTTCTGATTTCCCTAATTCTGAAAATAGTTTCTTCTCCTGTTCCTCTGTTGGATAGGCCCAGCCTCCTTTTGACCAGATATCTTTTGTCCATGAATAAAAGTGCGATCGCACAGAATAATTAGTTACCCCAGGCAGAATCTTCTCCCAATGCTGGAGTAATTTTGTCTGTTGAGCTTTGCCCTCAAAAGCATCGATATCAAGAGCTTTTTTTCCTTTGAGATAGGCATGAAGAATACCTGTCTTTTCAGGTTTATCCCAAGTAGTATGCCACAGTTCTTCATCCTCGAAAAATCCCCACCCATTTAAGTTATCTTTTTCCCAGAACCGATTAGGAAATTTAACAAAGCAACGGGTTGCTGCTCGATAGTTATATCCTCCTGCGGCCGCCTGTTTTTTTGCTGGAGATAGGTCAGGTGAAAAAGTAATCTGATTTAAGACGGTTAATGGGACAGTACACAACACAAAATCACCAAGATATTGTTGCCCTGACAAGCACGACACTTCAACACCATTAGATGTTTGTACAATCCGAGCAACAGGATCATCAAGTTTAATTTTGTCTGTCAATGCTTGGGCGAATGCTTGGGGAAGTAAATCAAATCCATCCGTCAGTTTTTGAATCTCTTGTGGACGGATTTGTGGTTGATTTTGAAATAGTTCTTTCGCTGTGACTAATATACGTTTTCCGTCCTTCATCGTGAGATATTTCCCAGATGTCGGCGCAAATTGTGAAAGTCTTAAACCAAAATGTTTAATGTAACTAAGGGTTAAATGATGATTTGGTGGGATTCTAGCCGCTCCAAGTTCTACTAAATCCCCTCCTTGAAAGGCTCCTCGCAGGGTTAACACTCTACCACCGACACGTTTCCTTGCTTCTAAAATGGTGACATCATGACCAACTGCTGTTAATTCATACGCTGCCACTAAACCGGAAATACCTGCACCAATAATAAGTACTTTTCGACGCGGCAATCCTTTGGGCAAAGCGCCGGGGGAAGCTGGTTTTTGGGCTTGTACTTGATCGTAGGTGACAGTTGCGGCAATGGCGAGAGTACTCCGCAATAAAAACTGACGACGATTCAGGTTGAACATAGAGGCGGAATTATTGATTGGGGAAGGACAGCAATTTAGGGTATTCTTATTTCTCGACTAGTAATGTTTCCTCATCATCTTTGAGATGTCTTTTTGTCTGGGCAACAACTACTGCATCTAATATCTTGAATGCTGTTTCAAAGTCCATTGCTCAGGATTGAATTACAACTGTTTATAAATTTAGCTACAACCAGAGTTTTTAACTTTCCAGATTTTTCCCTAACAAAATTTAAATAGCTGAAATCCAGACTGCACCTGCTTAGGAACTTCCAACTAAAAAAATATCCCATCGCATTGAGGGCGGGGGAGCAGGGGGAAGGAACAGTCGTGTTGAACCAGAAATTGGAATAATTTATTTTTTGGATTTCCCTTAAGGGAGGATTACTCTCCTTAAATTTTATTAATTCACCTTACTTAACATTTTTTGTAGTTTAATTTTTTAGATGTTGAAACTCGTACAAAGCACACTAGAGTACCGTAAGATTCAATCTTATGAGTATTTATCGACTACGAATGATGTTTTAGAGGGGTGATGCTATCGGTACTCTGTGTGAGATTGACGATGCGATTGATCAGTATGAACTTTTGACCCAACAAGCTACTGAGGTTTGAAATGGAACAAGAAATTAAACAAGCTATAGATCTGGCTAATCCTCAAATTGTGCCAGAACCAGAGCCAAAACCCGAACCACCACCAAAAATAACAATTTATGATTTGGCAGATTTGCTGGCTAAGAACGAACCACCTAAAAAGTAAAAGTACCCAGAAGTTAAGAGCAACCCAAGGCTTGCGAATGTGGCATTGATTTTAGCTCTGGTTCTGGTTGCAATCATCTTCAGTCAATGGGATATTACGTTTGAATTTGGCGATCGCACATTAGTTTATTCATCTGTAACTCTTACATCAATACTCCAGAAGGCTTCTTCTTGGGCACAAAACTTCAAATTTTGGACGCGATCGCCTCACACCCCAATTCAATCAATTAATTGTCCGCCAAAACTTAGAAGCTGATCAACAAGGATTAAAAGATTACCTAAACTGAAAGCTTTAAACCTCACTGATCACAACAATCCCCGATAACGAATAAAAACCAAAATCACCGCCCACGACCCCAACGCGACTTTGACCGCGACTAGGATATTGAGCAAGGGGATAACCCCTCCACTGACAAGTGCGCCCAACTCTCCGTGCGGTAACTCTACTCCAACCAAAGTTATAACCGCCAGTACAATGAAAACTAGAACCGAAACTTTCTCCCATGTAGCGGCGTGCCAACGCTGGTAGATTCCTTGCATCCACTGCGATGATGAGGTAATTGCAACCAGGCCGATCGCTGTTCCGCCCGCCACCCCAGCCGCAAAACCACCGCCGGGACTGAGATGCCCCCGAATCGCTAGTTCGATACCTACCAAAGAAGTAATGGTGGCTCCCAGACGTGCCAGAACAATTGATGGTTGATCGGTGAACTGATAGATCGCGCAGAACGGCCCTTCATTCGCCAGCAGAAAATGGGCACCCATTACCGCGATCGTAAATACCACCACTTCAAAGATAGTGTCATACAGGCGATTCCTGAGAATGATACCTGTAACTGCATTAGGTACCCCACTATCTTGTACAACCGATTCGACGATCGAGAACGATAAGTCCGGTGCCGGATTGGGCATGATCAGGAATTTGACGTACAGTGCTATCCCCGCTGCAATATAGACCCATTTCATATAGCAATCCTATCTGAGTTGTGAAAAATATTTTGTTTAACGAACCGCAAAGGAGGCGAAGAAGGAGAGGAGAAAAAATTTCATGAATGATTTAAGTAAGTCGGCACAATAAAACCAAACTGTGTGAAGTAAAGTAAACAAGGATCAAATCCTTTTTCCCCCTGCCCCCTGCCTTATCCCAACGATAATTATTTACGCCGACCTACTTAGGACTGCTATAGATGTTTTCCCCTGAGTTTGGTGCATTTTCATAGGTCAAGATTGTCGCTGGTGACGAAAGTTCGGCTTTCATGATGTCATAGAGGCGTCGAACTCTGGTCGTGGTGTGATAGAGTGGCGCATGGTCTTGGTCATCGTGTTCCGATCGCGATCGCTTCTTACAGGTCGCATGGATTTCTTTGTCCATCAACGCTCGGTACAAGGCCTGCCTATTCGTGTACGGGACTAGCTCAAGACGCATATAGTGTTTGTCAAAAATTGTGCGTAATTCATCGATCAATTGTCCAAAATGGCGTTCTGCTTTGCCGTCTTGCAGAGAATCTTCATCTGGCTCGATCGCACTCTCTTCGATCACGCCAAGACGCATGACCAGCGATGAACGCACCGCGATCGCATAAAGTGTAATCGCCAGCAGGGTACCCATCAATGCTTGGGTCAAAGCGACATCCGCCGCCCCCAAAACTGCAAATACCAATGCCGCCACCGCTCCCAGTATTCCTTGGATGACTAGGGCATGGTATGGATTGGACTGAAGTACCAGCATGAACGCGGATAACGGCAACAGGGCAGTGATGATATAAACATAGCTATCATTCATGGTCACCCTCGCTGCTAGAACAGTATGCCAACACATACCCCAGCACTGTATTCCAGATTGCCAAGGAGATAATGCCAAGGATGAGCAGTGGCCATTCACTAGGTATCTTCAGGAGCAGCCCGACAATGATACTCATCGAGCCAAGCGTATCTGCAACCGAAAGACTATGCAGCTTGAATAATACTGAGCGATCGCCGACCAGGGGCAATGTTCCCCAAAACCAGAAGCCGATTCCTACGCTTATGCAGATATAACTAAACAGGTCTATCATAAGTAGTTGGGCAAAATTAAATTCATTCGTAAAGACAGGGAACAGGAAAACAATATGTGTATGTGTAATTAATTTTGTTTAGGCATTTATATCATTCATACGTTTCAGTAGATGTGCCAACAACATTAATCCGGCATTACCCACACTCAGGATGATCACCCCGACAACACCGATCATCCAATCATCGCGCAAGACGGATACGATCAGGATCATAATTGATGTCTTGGTTGCGATACTGGCAAACGCCAACATTTTTTGCCAAATATCATCATCCTGCCAAGCCTCGTAGATAGGTATAAGCAAGGCCAAAATCATTGCAATCAGTACCACGTTCATACCTTTTTCCTCCGTCTAATGCGGTGTACTTCGTACCAGCCATGTTTGTGGTATTTCAAGACAATAGTTTTTGGCGTAAAGGTGATCAGAAATATATCTAGGAATATCAGCCCAGGCGTCCGTTGGGGTTTGACTCGTTCCATGATTACATCTTCGTGATTATGCGGACGGAAGATGATTTCAAATGCCTCCATATACGCCTGGGGAATCGCCACGATGACCTCACCCAACACACGCAGCCAATCTTTTAATGCTTCCGGGACTTTCTGACGGCCCGGCAATAAAAGTGCGATGCTGACGCCGATGATGATATTTGCCAAACTGACATCGGCGGTGAGCAGAAACCAGATGGCTAGTCGCAATATCAGATTCAGATGCCCAACCATGCAAATCCCTTCCAGAACAGCAGGATTAAAATCAGACTCATCACACCGATTAGATGCTCAAATTGCTCAAAGACACGCGGTAGCCTGACTACTAAGTGTTTAAAAATCAGAAAGTAAGCCAGCCAACCAATGGCGATGGTTGCCAGAGGTTTGATGATATTATCGACGGTATAAGCCTCGTAATACACAACATTAGCTAGAATCAGCCCACCGATCAACAAGATGACGGCTGCCCAGAAACCAGGTTTTACATCCGCTTTTCCCCCACGCGGCAGAAATATGAATTTGGCAAACGATATTGCTGTACCAAGGGCTGCAATATTCATAGCGATCGCTTGCCAAGGCAGCAAATTCTTTGTCGTCAACACCTTCGCCCCAAAACCGGACAACAAGGGAAAGCCCGAAATCGAGAAGCTGGCCATGACCAGGGCAATCCAGATTGGGGTAGCGATCGGTTGATGTTGCAGTTCCTTAAGGTTTCGACTCGGTAAGACACCTGCTATTAAAAAGAGCGCCGATTTAACCAGACCGTGCGTCAGCGCATAAAAGCCACCCACGACCGGGGCGGCGAGGATAAAGCCTAACTGCGAAACCGTGTGAAACGCCAGCATCCGCTTGGTATCTTTTTCAAAGACTGCATAGAACACGCCCAGAAGCGCAGTGCCAACTCCGAAGGTTCTTACTATCGGGTCAACCTCTGCCACCATTAGCGCACACCGCACTAATGGATAGACACCAGCTTTGACTACAACTCCCGACAGCATGGCCGACACTGGCGTTTCCGATTCGGAGTGGGTCAATGGCAACCATAATCCCGATACAAAAATTCCTCCTTTTGTCAAGAGTCCCAGAAAGATGAGGGCAAGTGCCTCCGGTGGTGCTACGCGCAACCCGGCAAAGCTGAAGGAATGATGCGCCTGATAGACCAACACCGCACCCACCAGATAAAACAGCATCGCCACGTTGCTGACAAACAGATAGCGCAAAGCTACCCAAATTGATCTGTCAGTCCGGGGATAGGCAATCAAAAGAAACGCGGCAATACTGATCACCTCCAATGCGACGTATAAACTGATCAAGTCTGCACAGGCAAACGCAGCATTTACGCTACCATGCAAAATGATCAGCTGTGCGTAAAAAAAAGCTGTCTTATCGCTTTGCCAACAATAGAGTATGACTGCGGCTGTGACCAGCGCGTTGGTTAAGATAAAGTAGCCGCTTAATCGATCAACTGTTAAGATAACGCCGAAATTATCCAGTAATTGTAGTGTCAGTGATGGTTCAGCAAATACCTGTAACGCATATACTACTGAAGTAAAAGCCACCCCCAGTGCGAGGTAGCGGTCAAGTTTCGGAATGAGATAAATGACGAACCCTAAAAAAAACGGTAGTGCTATCCAGGCGATCGTAATGGTACTCATGGTGTGTTGTTCTTCTCGATTTCGTCGCTTTCCAAGGTCGGATTATCCCGTGCCAGCTTCATGACACCGACCAGCATTAAGGCCTGAATCGAAAATCCGATCACAATCGCCGTCAATATGACCGCCTGGGGGACGGGATCGGAGTAAGCGCGATTTTCGACGTTAGAAACAATTGGTGTGAACAAGCCATCTCGTGATGCAATCAGCACGTAATAGGCGATAACCCCCGTACTCATGACATCCATAGAGATGATTTTCATAACAAGGTTCTTTTTAAGGATGATGCCGAAGAATCCACACAATATTGTTGCGAATATGCACGCTTCTAACACGGGAATTGTCTGTTGGGTAGTGGTATAAAAGTAGCTAGCCTATTAAATTGGCTTCCTTTAAAGATTCTTTTTCTTCTGGGGATTGTTTAAATGCAAACCGCAATAAAGGCGGTGCTAAGAAAGTTGTCAAAATCACCATAATAACGATCGCAGCTTGCAATGGTTTATCAAGGGTACCACTAGCTGCACCAATTCCTGCAAAGACTAACCCAACTTCGCCACGGGGAATCATCCCCACACCAACCGCTAATCGGTTAATTCCAGCTTGACCAAAAATAGACCAACCTGTCACAATTTTACCGATAATTGCTACCACAATTAAGAAGGTAGAAATAATTAATCCTTCTCGATTTCCGGGAACTAAAGGATTAAGAACACCTAAATCAACTTTCGCACCAACTGTCACAAAGAAAACTGGTACTAAGATATCAGCAATGGGTTTAACCTGCTCATCTAGCTCTTTGCGTTTATCCGTTTCATCTAAAACTAAGCCAGCTGCAAATGCGCCTAATATCGCTTCTAAATGAATGGCATTACCCAAAAAAGCCATGAAAAAGGCAAAAATAAATGCTGGGATAATTAAGTTTCCTCGTGTTTGCAATATATTAGCAATGGCGACAAAACTCTGATTGAAATACTTACCCAGCAGAATTGAACCAATAAGAAATACAGTAGCGCTGACAATTAGATAAATCACGTTGAAAATATCAACTTCACCAGTTTTTGCAAGACTCGCAACTACTGCCAACACGATGATACCTAAAATGTCATCAATGACAGCTGCACCTACAATAATTTGGCCTTCACGTGATTTTAACTGCCCAATTTCTGACAAAACTTTCGAGGTAATACCAATACTAGTAGCTGTCAGCGCTGCACCTGCAAAAATTGCCGGAATTACTGGTGCATGAAATAACAAAATTAGCCCCGCTGTGCCAGCCGCAAAAGGAACAGCTACACCAACACAAGCAACAATTGTCGCTTGATAACCGACTTTCTGTAATTCTTTTAAGTCTGATTCTAGGCCAATTTCAAATAACAGAATGATTACACCTAGTTCGGCAAGCACAGAAACAACTTCGCTCTGAGTTTGGAAGATTGATGTGACTGCATCAGGAGTGAGGTTGTTAATAAATTGCAGAATAGTCATGATGATGGAGTCGGTAGCAGCTGCCCCGCTGTCGGGAAATACTACTAAATGGAGAGCAGAAGCACCCACAACCACGCCACCAACTAATTCTCCTAAGACGGGAGGTAAGTCGATTATTCTAGATAATTCACCACCAATTTTACTAGCTAGATAAATGACTACTAAACTTAGTAGTACGCCAGTCAGAACAATAGGAGCATATTCCGCCTCGTTGGTTGTTGCTAATAAAGAAGGCTGTAAACCTACAGCGAGAAAATTTAACCAGGTAAATGAATTAACTATTGGTTCTGAAAAAATCATGTGTTTGTTTGTGTTGCTGATTCATTCCAAAATAATTCGTAACTTATAATTCGTAATTCGTAATTAATAATTCAATTACGAATTACTAATAGGTATTAATTCCAGGAGTATTAGCAGAACTTGCATGAGGATTAACTAAAGCAACAGCTTGTTTAAGTGCCTCTACACGATCTACAAACATCTGATGCTGTGGTACAAACCTCAAAATGCCAAACTTTTCTAAGCGCCGTTTGACTTTGCCAGTTGCACCAACAATCAACACATGACGACCTTGTTCACTAGCATCTTTGATGGCGTTTTCAATTGCTAAAGAAGCAGTGACACCCAACATTGGGACATCACTCAAATCCATAATCAACACATCAGAGTCAGCCATTGCTGAATGTTCACGAGCGATCGCCTTTGATACTCCAAAAATCATCGGCCCGCTCAGGTAGAATAACAAGACACGTCCATTAGCTTGGTCTATCAATCTTTTCTCTTCGTCGTTCAAGACAATTGCATCATCAGCATCGGTAATTGTCTTCACTTCCTGAGCTTGTAATTCAGACAAGCGATCGATAGTTAAGATATTGGCAATGAAAACTCCCACGCCGACAGCGACAATCAAGTCAACAAATACGGTCAAGAACAACACACCGTACATGATGATTGTGCCTTTCAGGGACACCTTATGAGCGCGTTTCAAGAAGCTCCAGTCAAGGATGTCGATCCCCACCTTTAAGGCAATACCAGCCAATACTGCCATCGGGATAGGTTGAGTTAAACCAGCCGCCCACAAAACTACAACTAATAAAATTAGCGCACGAGTTAAACCAGATAAAGCTGTACTAGCACCTGTTTGGATGTTAACTACAGTTCCCATCGTCGCACCCGCACCAGGTAGCCCACCACACAAACCAGAAACTAAGTTACCAATACCTTGACCAATCAATTCTTTGTTAGATTTGTGTTCGGTACGAGTCAAGCTGTCTGCAATTACTGCTGTGAGTAGAGTATCAATACAACCCAACATCCCTAACATTGCACCATCCACAATCATGACTGTAATTTGGGCAGGAGTAAATGTAGGAAATTGCAATGTTGGCAACCCGACGGGAATTTCGCCAATGCGTCTGATATCTGCACCACCAAAGATAGTCAACGAAACTATAGTTCCGATAATCAAGGCAACTAATTGAGGAGGCGCAAAACGCTTAAGCTTGGATGGCATCAAGAAAATAATTGCCAGCGTCAGCACACCCAAAGCTGTTTCAGCAGGGTTAACCTTAGTTAATAACTGAGGCAGGTTTTGCACCATCCCCAGTACGCCACCTTTGGGATTAGGCTGCCCGACAAAAGGCGCAATCTGCAAAATAATCAGAATTACCCCAATCCCAGACATAAAGCCAGAAATCACACTGTAGGGCATGAGGGTAATATATTTACCCAACTTAAATATCCCAAAGAAAATTTGGAATACTCCCGCTAGCATGACTACGGTAAATGCCATTGCCAAGCCATTTTCGGGGTTAGCTGCGGTCATGGAACTGACAATTGCAGTCATGACTACGGTCATTGGCCCGGTTGGCTCAGAAATTAGAGTTGGTGTACCACCAAATAAGGCTGCAAAAAAGCCGACGCAAACTGCACCATAAAGGCCAGCTACAGGCCCAGCACCGGAGGCGACACCGAATGCCAGCGCTAGAGGTAACGAAACGATCGCAGCAGTTAAACCACCGAATAAATCGCCTCGTAAGTTTCTAAAATGGATAGTATTAGTCAATGACATACTGGGAGTGTGGTTACAAAAACAGCAAAATTTTGGTTTGTAAAAATTGCCAACTACTTTAAGTAAGTTTTATGTTTTATGCACATGAAAAATTAGGCAAAGAAAACTTTAATACTTTGCACAGCAGCAGAATATAGTACCTTTCTACATGGCGAGTCCCTGAATACGAATCTCCAATAGAGAAGGCTTAGGCTAAAGACAGTTCAAAAATTTGATTAGAAAAACTTACACAAATTGCAAGTTTTTCTTAAACGCTAACTAGAATACGGTTAACAATAGCTTACAGCGTTATACGTCAATATTGTGCGTTTACAAGCCTTAATATTAAATAAATATTAAATTGGTTTCATAGATAAAAGGTTATAGCTGTTGAGTAACTTTCATTGCAATAATTTATAAAATAAGTTCAAATTATATGAATTTTTATTTCAAGACTTGTAGTAACTGTTCAGGGTAGGTAAGCAGGATAAAATCTCCTGTACAGCATCGAAGCAATTAAATAATAATATTCTTAGATTTCACAAATTTTCCAAATCTAGCCAAGGTAGGCAACAGGTGGTGTCTAGCTTATTTCTTCTTTGACTACGGCTCACGTCATACTTTTCGAGAGCGGCTTTATTCCAAACGTCGCTCCCAGTTTTTGAGTATTTATACAGCTTCCGCTGCTATACTTAAAAATGCAAGGAGTGAGAGTGTCAATGAATACAGTGACATTTTTCCATTCTCTGGGAGCGGCTTATAATCCAAAGCTCACTCCTATTTTTTAGCATTCAATTCGCTACAATACTTAATATAAAGAGTGATTGCCGTTATGGATGAATAACTCAAAATTCCTTACCCATGTATAGTCTGCATTCACAGGCACATCTATGGTAAATTAAAAAACTGGGGGTCAACCCCTCATATTTGCATTGTACCGAGTCAGAGCGATTAAAAAAACCTTGAAAGCCGCTCTAAATAAGAATTAGCTCTTTTTGCTTGAGGCAATTCAGTTTAGCATTGAAGCTACAACTTGCGCCTGGGCTTGACCGAAGTTGTCTAGTTCCACTAATTAATCACGTTTCTATCCGTTGGATACCATTTGAACACTATTAGTTATCTCAAATCATCATAGACTTAAAGTTATGCTTGCCATTTAAAAATCATATATAAGAATTTATTAGAGTAGATATCGTTTAATTATCTAATTAAACTTATTTCCTTTTGATGCATATAAAGCTAATCTAGATTTTAACAAGATTAAGCAAACATTAATTTGTCTTAGTTTCTATACTTGCATTACCTAAGAGGTACGGTTGTATTTTTACAACTGTGCTTTGTGTTGCTGCAAATTTTTTGAGGTGAGTTAGTTAATGGCTCAATTTCTGCTGGAAACCGTTTGGCTAGTACCTTGCTACGCTTTGATTGGTGGGCTTTTAGCCGTACCTTGGTCGCCGGGAATTATTCGACGCACCGGGCCAAGACCTGCGGGCTATGTCAATTTAATCATGACATTTTTGGCGTTTGTCCATGCTGCTTTGGCATTTCCAGCCGCCTGGAATCAACTGCCCTATGAAGTATCTATACCTTGGTTGAGTACTGCTGGTTTAAACCTCTCTATTGATTTAGAAATTTCCTCGGTGAGTGTAGGTGCAATGGTAGTTATTGCTGGCTTGAATTTGCTGGCACAGATTTTCGCCATTGGCTACATGGAAATGGATTGGGGTTGGGGACGCTTTTATTCTTTATTAGGCTTATTTGAAGCGGGACTTTGCGCCCTGGCCCTTTGCAACAACTTATTCTTCAGCTATGTAATTCTGGAAATTCTGACTTTGGGAACCTACCTATTAGTTGGGTTGTGGTTTAGTCAGCCAATGGTTGTCACGGGTGCTAGAGATGCTTTTTTAACTAAGCGGGTGGGAGATTTATTCCTGCTGATGGGAGTGCTAGCAATTTGGCCCCTAGCTGGAACTTGGAATTATACTGAATTAGCTAATTGGGCGGCTACTGCCAATGTGAACCCAACGCTTTTGGCACTGGTTGGTTTGGCACTTGTTGCCGGGCCGATGGGTAAGTGCGCTCAATTTCCTTTGCATCTGTGGTTGGATGAGGCGATGGAAGGGCCTGTTCCCAGTACAATTTTACGGAACTCAGTAGTAGTTGCCACCGGTGCTTGGGTACTAATTAAATTGCAGCCTGTTTTCAGTTTATCGCCTATAGTTTCTTCAGCAATGGTAGCTATTGGTGCGGTAACGGCGCTTGGCGCTTCCATAATTGCGATCGCCCAAATTGATATCAAACGCTGCTTATCCTATTCAGTCAGTGCCTATATGGGTTTGGTGTTCATTGCAGTAGGCACGCAACAAGACGAAGCCGCACTGATGTTAGTACTTACCCACGCCCTCGCCGCAGCATTGTTGGCAATGAGTACTGGTGGAATTATTTGGAACAGCATCACCCAAAACGTCAGTCAGTTAGGCGGATTGTGGTCGCGCCGTCCAATGTCGGGGTTAGCTTATATTGTCGGGACTTTGGGATTAATTGGTTTTCCTCCCTTGGGAAGCTTTTGGGCATTGTTGAGATTAGCTTCGGGGCTCTGGGAAATTAAACCTTGGCTGGTAGGAGTGGTAATAGCGGTCAATACTTTAACAGCTTTCAGTTTAACAAGGGAATTCTGTCTAATTTTTGGTGGTAAACCTAAGCAAATGAGTGAGCGATCGCCAGAAGTTCATTGGCCTATGGCTCTACCCATGATTATTTTGCTGGGTTTTGTTCTACATATGCCTTTGGTGTTGCAAAGCTTATCACTTCTGCCGAGTTGGGCAAGTCTCAATAAAGATGTCGCCTTACTACTAATTTGGTCAACTGTTTTTGGTTGTAGCATTAGCAGCGTCATTTATCTGAGCAATATCGTTCCCAAACCTATTCGCCTCCCTTGGCAACCTTTGCAAGATTTGATTGCCTACGATTTTTACACACCAAAACTTTATCGGATAAGCATAGTTTTGGGTGTTGACCTGATTTCTAAATTCGCCGATATTGTTGACCGTTTTGTAGTCGATGGCATTGTTAACTTCGTTGGTTTGGCTTCGATTGGTAGTGGTCAAAGTCTTAAGTACAGCACCTCTGGACAAACTCAGTTTTATGCTTTCACAGTCCTACTAGGAGTCGGTGTTTTGGGAATGTTCGTTACTTGGCCACATTGGGGAAGTCAGTTATTAGACATGATGTTTTAAGTAAAAGGCATCGTGGTAAATTGAGTTTTGAAGTTGAAACGCAAAGAAGCGCAAAGTTTGTTTTAGTCAGAGTGCAATTAGAAATTTAGTAATTTGTTTGCCAACTTTAGAGTCTGAGGAAAATAAAATGAAAAGAATTTTTTCAAGAAGAAACTTACTGAAATTAGGTGCAGGAGCAGTAGGTACGGGCATAGTAACAGCAGGAGTAGGCTCTGAGTTAGCTTTTCCGCGAAAAGCAGTTGCCAAAGATGATATTTCTCCTGAGCAAGCACTGCAAGAACTAATGGAGGGTAATAATCGATTTGTCAAAAGGAGACGGAAAAGCCCTAATCAAACTTTTACACGTTTAGTAGAAATTGCTAAAGGTCAAAAACCATTTGCTTCTATTCTCGGTTGTGCAGATTCACGGGTTCCTTCAGAGATTATCTTTGATCAAGGTTTTGGGGATTTATTTGTATGCCGTGTGGCTGGTAATATCGCCACGCCAGAAGAAACCGGCAGTTTAGAATTTGGCAGTTTAGTATTAGGTTCAAAAGTAATTATGGTGCTGGGGCATAAAAGATGTGGCGCGGTAGAAGCCACAGTCAAAGGCGCTCAAGTTCCAGGTCAAATTGCTACTTTACTAGCTGCTATTAAACCTGGCATAGAATCAGTCAAAAATCAGCCTGGAGACAAGTTAGAAAATGCTTGTAAAGCAAATATTTTATCACAAATAGAAAAGTTGAAAACATCTCCACTTCTCTCACAATTGATTGCTGATAAAAAACTAATCCTTGTTGGTGGTTATTATGATTTAGATACTGGTCGTGTGACTATGGTTAGTTAACATTTGATGAATTCAAAATAGAGTGCTACAGACGTAAAAATTCTCGATTAATCAAATCAAACTTAAATTCACCATGCTCAGTGTTTTGATTTGGCTCCCAATTATTACTGCGGCTTTTATAGCAGTCTTGCCCCTAAATATCCCTGCCAATCGGATTCGTTTAGGAGCATTAACTCTTTCTGGAATAATTCTTTTCTGGAATCTGTTTATCCTCCTAAAATTTGACATCAACAATCCAGGGATGCAATTACAAGAATATCTACCTTGGAACGAAACTCTTGGTTTGAGTTATAAACTTGGAGTTGATGGAATTTCCATCTTGATGCTGATTTTAAATAGTTTGCTCACCTGGATTGCTATTTACAGTAGCAGCCAGCAAACTGAACGTCCCCGGCTTTTCTATTCTCTAATTCTATTCGTGAGCGGTGGAGTTGCAGGTGCATTTTTGGCAGAGAATTTACTACTATTTTTCCTGTTTTATGAACTAGAATTAATACCCTTTTATCTGCTGATTTCTATTTGGGGCGGTCAAAAACGAGGCTACGCTGGGATCAAATTTCTCATATATACTGCTGTTTCTGGGGCATTGATTCTGGCAAGTTTCTTAGGTGTAGTCTGGCTAACTGGCTCCTCCAGCTTTAATTATGATGCAGTTTCCACCCAAGCCCTATCAACGGCACTGCAAATTACTTTGTTACTGGGAATAATACTAGGTTTTGGGATTAAAATTCCTTTGGTTCCCTTGCACACTTGGTTGCCAGATGCTTACGTTGAAGCTTCCGCCCCGATCGCTATTCTTCTCGGTGGCGTATTAGCAAAGCTAGGAACCTACGGCATTTTGCGGTTTGGGATGGCACTGTTTCCCCAAGCTTGGAGTATTATCGCCCCATCTTTGGCAATTTGGGGAGCAGTAAGTGCTATTTATGGAGCTGTAGTAGCGATCGCTCAAAAAGACATCAAGCGCATGGTGGCATACAGTTCTATTGGGCACATGGGTTACATTCTACTTGCTGCTGCCGCCAGCACCCCCTTAGCACTCGTCGGTGCAGTTGCACAAATGGTTAGTCACGGTATTATCCTCGCCATCCTCTTCCATTTAGTGGGAGTCGTAGAAGCCAAGGTAGGAAGCCGCGAATTAGATAAGCTCAATGGCTTGATGAGTCCTATACGTGGTTTACCCCTCATCAGCGCCCTACTTGTTTTAGGCGCAATGGCTAGCGCAGGCATTCCAGGTATGACAGGATTTATTTCTGAATTTATTGTCTTCCAAGGCAGCTTCTCTGTTTTTCCTATCCCTACATTATTGTGTGTGGTAGCAACAGGTTTAACTGCGGTCTACTTTGTCATCCTTCTCAACCGCACCTGTTTCGGCAGACTCGACAGCAACCTTGCTTATTATCCTCAAGTTGAATGGCATGAGAAAATGCCAGCCCTCATCTTGGCGGTCTTAATCATATTCTTGGGTGTACAACCTACCTGGTTAGTGCGTTGGACAGAACCGACAACAACAGCAATCGTTGCAACAATACCTGCGTTGGAAAAAACTGTCACTCCCCAGATAGCCCTTAAAGAATGAGTTAGGACTTACGCCAAAACCCTCTCAAACTCTTATTTCTTTGTGTACTTTGCGTACTTTGCGGTTCATTTTTATAAATATGAATTTGCCTCACGCACAGAGTAAGAGATTTGGGCGTTGCTAATTGAAAATATGAATTTTTCTCACGCAAAGGCGAGCCAGTGCGTTGGTGAGGCAGCGACGGGTACGCAGGGGGTTTCCACGCCACTTGCTACAACGCGGGAAACCCGCGCAACGCAGTGGCTCCCCATGAGCGACTGCCGAAAGGGTTCCCCGGCTCCCTCACTGGCGTCGCAAAGACGCAAAGGTACAAAGAAAAAGAAAGCTAATTTTGGCATTTCATATTCTGATTTAGCAACGCCGAGATTTGAGTAGTAGATTTAGCAATAATGCCTATTCCCCAATCCCCAGCCCCCAGTCCCTAGTCCCCAGAAACAGAGGAAATTGAAATGGTACAAACTCCAGATAGACCTGTAACTAAATTACCTCCTTCTACACATGAATTTGCAGAAATAATTCATCGCTTGGAAGCTGGCGGTTCTATGTTACCGGATACGCCAGAAAACCTCATGCAAATTATCGGCATTTATAAAGCTTACGCAGTGCCGATGGATTTTTATTGGCGTGACTTGCTTTATATTGCCGAACGGGTATTTTTACAACCATTACCTTTCTTTAAATACTTCTTGCCTAAAGAGTATTTAGAACTCCACAATCACTATGCAGGTGATGATGCCGATTTGCGAATTTGGCGTGGTGAAGCAACTGCCCACCCCGAACTTTTGGCATTTATGGAAAAGGGTGAAACTTTCAAAATGCCAAAGTTATTCCATCACTTGTTTCACGATCGCATCAATATGGAATTTGCCGAAGCTTGTATGCGGGCTATGCTTTGGCATCGCCAGATGTACGCGCCAGTGAATCAATTTGATGCTTATCTGGATAGCGAAGAGTACAAAGCCAATGCAGACAGGGCAATTAAGGCATACTTTCAAGGCAATCCCGTCATGTTGGGACTCTACAAGCTGTTTCCAGATATGTTTTTGGAACAATGCCGCCAGATGTCTTACTACGCCAATCTGGGCTTGTTTTGGGAAGTTATGGCTCCAGTTTTCTTTGAGATGTCTGACATCTATGACGAAGGTGGGTTTAAAGGCGTCCCCGATGCAATGAATTTCTTGGTGAATGGAATTTTTGCGATCGCAGGTCGTCCCATTTACCACCATGTTTATATTCGGGGCGAATGCTACGAAATAATCCCCAAATCTAAAGGTTTCACCTGGCTTTACGAAGCAGCATTACCCTACGTTGAAGCTGTGTTTTATCGTACTGCTCCTTTCCGTGGTACAAAATCTTACAATGCTCAGGCGGGTCAAGTACCTGATAAGCAAGAAGATTTCCACTATGGTATTCTCTATGCCGATGTGTTTCCTGTTGGTACAGCAGGCATTCCACCAACACTATTAATGCAAGATATGTTGCATTTCTTGCCACCATATCTTGTTGAGTATTACAAAAAACATTGCCGGGGTGAAGATGATATGTTGATTCAGTTGGGAATTAGTTTCCAACGGTCAATGTACAATGTCACATCTGCGGTAATTCAAGCTTTACGAACAGCACTTTTATATCCTTTAGATGATCAAAATCCCAAGCATCTACAAGCGAATCGGGAATTTTTTGAAGCACAATTAAATCGTTTTTGTCGTCCTGAATATGGTATGCGTGATGCGGCTCGTCTACGAGATATTCAGCGACAGGATTATCGGTAGTAGTTCCTCCAAAGCCTCAATACTTTATACAGCGATCGCATGAATGTTTATGTAATGGGATACAGCATCGGTTAAAAAACGAAAAATCTTGAAACAGGTATGGCATAAAGCAGAATTGATAGAGCAGATTGCAGCTTGGTGATTGCTCAGATGAGTCTGAACCGCTACGATTGCTTTAGAAACTGAAAGAGCTAAAACGTTAAGTTTTAGCTCTTTTTAAAATGAATTAATGAATTGTCTTCCTTTTTAGCCCTTCATTAATATTTACCTTGAGTTTTTTATCTGTTGTGATTTTCAAAATTGTGATTGTTAGAATATGGATCAGCTTATGCAAGGATTCAAGTTATGCTGACAAGTGATTTTGATAAAACATTAGCTGCTATTGAGTTAAACGCAGCTAGAAAACTAAATTGGGATTATAACCAATTCAAAGACTGTTTCACTTTTATAGTCAATAAAGAAGCTATTGAGATAGTACCTCAGAAAAATCACCTCAAAGAATCTGATTTGCAAATTTTAAAGCAAGCCTTGTTAGATTATGGTTTTCAATACAAGAAAACTGTAGATGATTCTATCTTGGTTTTTGAGCAAGATGTTGAACTAAGATAGTGCTGAATCAATGTATCAGGCTTTTAATAGCCATTTTTAGTGTGTGGGAGCAAAAATTCTGATTGTAACTGTCAGCAGTAGAAGACATGACTTTTGGTGAGGGGATGCTTGTTTACTAACCCAATAACATTCGGATCTGAACTCGTTAGGTTCTGTTGGTAAGTCAACAAAAAAACTTTCATCAAAGTGATCCTTTGTGTTGAGTTCATTTGGCAGCGTTAGCCTTTGAAAATGATGTCGTACAGTGACAGCAGAATCTCCACCACAATTAAAATCACCACATACCACTCTACTCGCTGGCTACTACTATGCTGCATAAACTCTAGCACCGTTTGTGCGGTTCGGAAAATTAGCTCTAGTTTGCGTTCCAGGGCATTGTGACGCTCGCGGATTTCGTATTCATCCTCCAAGCGCAGATATAAGTTTTCTAGCTGTGGGGATTCCCACAGCAGCTCCGGCTTATCGATGATCTCTACTCGGCCTACAATCTTGTGTTGAACTAATAGGGTAGTCCCAAGTTGACGCAGTAATTCCCGGCTCTGGCGTCTACTCCTGTTTTCGCGCTGGAGGCTAGCTGCAAACGGTTCAATTTGATCAAATACAGTGGCTAGGCTAGTTTCATAATGAGACAGCACAACACTCTTAGCCAGAATATCAGCCACTATCTGCAAGCGTTCAATACTAAATTCATGTAGGAAAATTTTTCCTTCTTTGACTCGCTCACTCTCTGCCATGTTGAGCTGAACTTCGACTTCTTCCGTCTCCGGGTTGGCAAAAGATTCGCTAACTTGAGAGGATAGTTTGCTCAAGAACGCTACCTTTTCCACAGGCTCAAGGTTAAACAGGACAACTGCACCATAGCCTAGCAGTACCGCACAACCGTGTTCACCTACTGTAACCATTAATGGCATACTCGCCAAGCAAACGTAATTCTCCAATGTTTGTAGGTTAATCTTCTTACCAAGGAATAGGGCCTGCGCTCTAAAGCTATCTCTGTCATTAAAAAGAAGTTTTTGCATTGTCGCCCGATGCTATATTTTGCCTGTTAATCTGTGCGGGTAGCGATCGCAATTGATTTGGCGTTGTTGGAGATCACTACAATCTCAGCTTACCAATAAACCTATCCAGCACTGCCGAAGGTAAATTTGTGGGGTGCGCGTTGACAGTATTGGCATCTGCTATGCAAGGCTAAAACGCGTTTAGTGATGGCCAAAGAAGTTACATTACATTGCTGCTTCAATATCAAGCTTGAATAATACCGTTACTTTAAAATCAGATTAAGTAAGCAAGGAAGGAAAAAATACTATGTCAGTTAAACTTTTACCCGACCTTGGAGATTTAGTGGAAGGATTAGGAGTCACAGGTATTGTAGGGATAATTCTTTTACCAGTATTCTTGCCAGTTATAGGTGGTGTTGGTAGGCCAATAGCTAAAGCTGTTGTAAAAAGTGGAATCGCTTTTTATGAAAAAAATAAAACATCTTTAGCACAATTGAGCGAAACCTGGGACGATATCATTGCAGAGGCAAAGGCTGAAGTTGGTGAAGAACGAATGAAATCGGCTAAACCTATAGACACTTAGATTCATTGAAAGCGACGGGAAACTCCATCCCCAGAAGATAGCGATCGCTATCTTCTGAGCCTCTTGAAAAGCTTTGTGGTTCTAAGAAAAGGGCCGATGTTACCGGCCCTTATCTGCCTTGTCGAATTAAGCACTCACGAAATCGATTGCTGTAATTGCGTTTGCTTGGACACCATTTAAGGTCGCCAGTAGCTCATTTGTTTGTGTTAAGCGGATCAAGGTGTTGTTGGCATTGCCTTGGATCGTCAGTTGACCAAAAGTTAGGCTATTTGACAGAGCAATCAAATCTGTACCGTCTTTGAAGTCCTGAATATTATCTGAGCCTGTGCCTATTGCCAACACAAAGCGATCGCTGCCATTACCGCCAAGCAGCGTATCCTGACCTTGACCGCCATTGAGTAGGTCATCGCCATTACCACCGTTGAGAATATCTCTACCATTACCGCCAAGCAGCGTATCTCGGCCATTATTGCCATTGAGTTCGTCTCGGCCAGAAGTACCACTGAGCAAATCTTCACCGTTACCGCCGTTAAACACGCTCAGGATACTTGCCAAGTCTGCGCCGATGAGCACAGGGTCGTGATCTGAGGAGCGATAAGGGGTTGGCTCATAGAGTCCAGGAGGATTAAATTCCTGGTTGTAATCCAAGATTCTGGGTTCATCGGCGTTGATATGCCACTCCGTTGCTCCGGTTATTTGGGCACTGAGGCTGGAAGTACTAAGGGCATGATCGAGTCGTCCTGATTGCCCATCAAACACAAAAGAGTAGGGGTTTTGGATATATCTGCCAAGTTCATCTACCAGCCCGCCATTTCGCAGTACATCAATTGGATCTTCTTCACCATAAGCATTGAGGTCTCCAAGGACTAATATATCGCTGTCGCCGGTGGTAGTCTTCAGCTCATTGACAAAGCCAAGCAAGGCTTGTGCTTGCTGAACCCGCGTGAAGTTAAAAGCACCTTGTCCATCGCCTTGGTCTGCATCTGCTCCTGTGCCCGTACCACTCTTTGATTTAAAATGGTTAATTACCGGGGTAAAGGTTTCGCCGTTTGAGTTCAGTTCAAAAGTTTGAGCGACGGGTTGGCGATTGTAAATAGCGTCAGGATCGCTTAAGGAAGCACCAACTGGAGTCACCGTTCCTGGCTTGTAGATGAAGGCGACTTTAATTTCGTCAGATCCTACGCCCGTGGCAGGATCACGAATGTAGTCATAGACTTTTGCACCCAAATATGTATTCAGTCGCTCAACTAGTTCCGCGATCGCAGATTCAGAACCATCACCATCATTTTCAACTTCAATCAGACCCACCACATCAGCATCGAGGGCGGCGATCGCACTGACAATTTTGGCACTTTGCCGCTCAAACTCTGCAAAAGTCGTGGCTCCACGGGAGGTTGGGAAGCCACCGCCCATACCGTTGCCGTTGAAGTAGTTCAGCACGTTAAAGCTAGCAACCTTGACATTGCCGCCCACCTCTTCAGGTGCAACCGTCCGAGGATTAGAATCAACAAAATTTGGTGCTGTGGTGGGTTGCAGTCGATAGCTCCCAAACCCAAAACCCAGGACACCTGTAAGCGATGTAACCGTGCTACCTACGCGTAGCGTACCGTCCTCATTCAAAAAGGGAACCGTTGCAGGATTTTGGGTGTTGCTGCCATCGTCGAGCAGAATTTCGCGCAGGTTGTTGGCGTTCTGTTGCGCTGTTACCGCTGCAACGTTGTTTTCGTCGTTTTCGGTTTCAGTACTCGGAATATCGGTAGGATCAATGAAGTTTGTGGGGTTAAACAACCGTCCTTCTGAAGACAGCAAGACTTCACCAAACCGACCAAGGTTAAAGTTTTCAGTAACTGTCAAGGTTTCGGGGAACGTGACTAACATTCCCTCGTAGCGTTCCAGGTCGGTTGTTGCAGTTACGGGCAAATCAACTGCGATGGGGGTAATTGACCCTGAACCTACTACGCTCAGTCCGCTAATATTGTTGAGCTGAGTTTGATTAAAGTTTTCTTCAACCGTTCCAGTCAGCCGCACTGTCTGACCTACACTTACATCTATGCTGTTAGGCGCAAAGATAAAAATACCGTCTGAGGTTGCAGCATTGCCATCACCAACTGCCTCCTGCACATAAAAGCCATTCAGCCCACTGCTACTTTGAAAGTCACCAACGACAACTGCCTCGATTGCCACTGTCTGCCCAACAATAGGACTAACTGCACCACTCCCCTGAATTTCATAAACCTTTCGTACAGCAACATCATTGTCAATTACATTGACGTTAAGGTTGGGAATTGGTGTGAGTGTGTTGGAGTACGCCGGATCAGCGCTGCTAGCGATCGTATGTGTAATCACTCCCGTGTGAGGAGATCCTTCTACATCCTGGTCATTGACTGCTCTAACGGTAATCGTCTTGGGATTAGCATCCGTCAAGCTGAGTGTGACAGAGTTAAAGAAGTTTGTTCCATCTGTACTTATTTGAGTTTCGTTATCTGCGGCGATTGCTAAATTTACTGCACCCGTCGGTGTGGTGTTGAGGGCGATCGTGTAGGTATCAGTTGTCTCACCCTGCTCATTTACATCGGTACTGTTGCCAGATTGGGTGATAATTACTCCCGCGCCAGTTCCGGGATTAGCAGTGTAGCTTCCTAATCCGTCAAAGGTGTCAATAGCAAAGCCGTCCCACTCCACACTTGGATCAAAGGCATTGTTGGGATTGGTATCGCCACTAGTGATATTACTTTTGCGGCGCAAAGTGTTGTCTGCTGTGCTGGTTAGACCAGTTCCCCACTCAGTACCTGGGTCAACGCCAATCTGACCAATCGAATCAAGGATCGTCCCGCTTGCGCCGCCCTGTCGCAGCACGATCGCATCATCTCCGTTAAACCAGCCCGCACCGTTGGTCTGGTCTGCCTGTGCCAAAATCGTTGCGTTGGCGCTGCTTTGAGCTAGCACGAACACATCACCAGCGGCTACTGTGCCTGTTAAAGGAATGGTTAATCCTGCCGTAGTACTGCCATTAAAGTAGAACTGAACCACATAATTTCCAGCAGTTAAATCGAGCGCTGCACCTGTGCCGTTGTAGATCTCCAGGGCTTTATTGTTGCTGCTGCCCTCAATATATTCCGAAAAAAATAATGCCATTGAAATCTCCGTAAAAGCTACAAATTTCAGGTCAAATGATCGGCTGGACTGAAGCGATCGCCCTTTAAGGTGGGCATCACACATTCACGAACTCACACACAAAAGCGTTCCTTATCTGTGTTTGTTCCACGATCAAATTTGTTTTAAGCAATCAGAGCTGCATCGTCTAACACACTTGAGGTTTGAGTTTGTGTTGAACGAGCCTGGAGATGATGAGTAGTCTGGCTCCACCCAGCAAGGCAACCAGAGTAACTAAATTGGGCAATACGTAGAATAGAGTTCTTGTGCTAAAAACTCTGCTGATTTTAGGCGATCGCTGGGCTAGCAGATGAATGTTCATTAATCTAAAAACTCTAAGGAAGGTGTGGCTTACAGATCCTACCTCCACAATTATTACAGCGACATTAAGGGATCAATATCTCTGGTTTAAACATATATTATTGAAGATTGCGGTATTACAAGTGAGACTAGTTTTATAGGTAAGATGTAATACCATTCCACTATTGATAAGGGCTAAAGCCTGTTTGTTTGGTGGGTATATTAGACTGAGCTAATTAGCAAAACAATAGCGTCTGTATGTACTCTTAAAGCAGACAAAATCGGTTTGAGAAAGGAGCAATCAGGTGGAAGCCAGAATTTTTGACATCGTTGGTGCACATCTAAGCGTGTACGATGCCAGAAGCGGACAATTAATTGTTTTTATACATGGAAATGCCAGCCGTTGACAACACTGAAAGCCGCAACTGCGTGCATTGTCCAATCGCTTCGCTTGCATCAGACTGTCCAAAATATAAATTTGGGTACAAAAAAATGTATTCCTGGTTTTAAAACCACAGACAGACACAGATAAACACGGATAAATCTCATAATTATCTATTATCTGTGTCCATCTGTTCTAATTTTATATGAACAAAGCAGAATCCACCAAACTGGAGCTAATCAGGCAAACCCTACTTCAAACCGAGGCGCAGGCTATGCGTCTACACCGTACAGATTGGTTTGCGTGGGCAACTGCTGGCGGTTCAAATACAGTATCCCAACATTGACGTAGAGGAAGGCTACGCCTTGTACCTTTGTGCAATTAAAAATTAAAAATTATGGATTTCCAACAAGTATTTGGTAAACCACCGGAAACTCAAGCCAGCGCTCCGGGAAGAGTCAATCTTCTTGGCGAACATACTGACTATAACGATGGTTTCGTTCTCCCAACGGCGATTCCCCAACACACGACAGTACAGCTAGGTTTAAGTAGCGATCGCCAGCATCAATTTTACTCGCAAAACTTAGACGAGCGAGTGAGCATTTTAGATGGCAACCATACACCGTCTGGATTCTCAAGTTACATTTTTGGCTGTATTCAAGTTTTGGAACAAGCAGGCTACACCATCCAACCGCTTGCTGTGTACGTCCAATCGTCTGTTCCGATGGGTTCGGGTTTGTCTAGCAGTGCGGCTTTAGAAGTTGCTACACTACGGGCAATTCGTCAACTCCTTAACCTCCCTCTTGATGATGTCGAAATTGCCCAACTTGCCCAGCAAGCTGAGATTCACTATGCTGGGGTACAATGCGGCATCATGGATCAAATGGCTTCTAGCCTCGCTGACACAGAGCATATCTTATTTTTAGATACCCGTACTATGGAACGGCGGGTATTACCTTTGCCCACAGGAACAGAGGTTTTAGTCATAGATAGCGGTGTGCCTCGTACTCTAGCAAGTAGCGGCTATAACCAGCGTCGTGCAGAATGTGAGGAAGCAGCACATCTTTTAGGAGTAAAGGCACTGCGAGATATTACTGATGCTAGCGCTGTGGAAGAGTTACCCGAACCCTTGCGACGTCGCGCTCGTCATGTGGTTACAGAAGATAACCGCGTCTTGGAAGTTTTGCAGGGAGTCACGCCTGAGCGCTTTGGCGAATTGATGAACGCATCCCACGCTAGTTTGCGTGATGATTACGAAGTTTCCGTACCAGCCTTAGATACCTTGGTAGATATTTTACAAAAAACAGCAGGAGTGTTTGGTGCTAGGTTGACAGGTGCAGGTTTTGGCGGTGCTAGCGTTGCTTTAGTTGCAGAAGGTGAGGCAAAAGCGATCGCAAATCAAGTCTTAGAACAATACAATCATGCAGGTTACACCGGGCAAATTTTGGTTCCCGCTAGCAATGTTGAATTTTAGTTGGGACAAACGGGACGAATAAATGACGAATAACAAAGTTGTTTTTGGTAACGCCGCTGTTGAAGGTGCGAATCGCTGGGGATGGTTCCTGGGTCACTTTATCACCCCCGTTGACGATCTGCGATCAACGGAAGTGCTAGAAGTGAAATGGGGCGTCCACAAAGCAGGTGACAGTAGAACCCAGTGGGCAGTAAATGATCAAGCTGCCACCCTTTCCATCCTAATTAACGGACAATTCCGCCTGCAATTTGAAGAGCAAGAAATTGTATTAGCTCGTGAGGGTGATTACGTTCTCTGGAGTGCTGGCGTACCTCACTATTGGATTGCTGAGTCTGATTGTACTATTCTTACCGTTAGATGGCCGTCGAAGTCAGGAGATAGCGTCGCAGTATCTAGTTAAACATTGAAATACTGACTTAGCAACAGCAAAATAGCAAGCATTGTGCAACAACAATAGACTCTAATTGCGCTCTATATTGCTTTACTGTTGCTCGGAAAATATTTTTGTCTCTTAAACAATATCGAGTTGCAATCGTTGGTACTCAACTGGTTGACATAATCCAACATTTAGAGAAGTGCGATCGCATTATTGCTCGCAAATTCAGGTATTAAGATTACTGATCCTTAACTAAATATCAGTACATCTTGAGTATCATTGTTTCAATCTCAATTAAAATTTTAGAGATTTACTATGCAACTCGATTTTTTAACTCAATTTTTACCCCCATACCTTGATGGTACTGAAGCGTATGCGCTGTTAGCACTCCGGCTAATCTGGGGAACTGCCATGATGTTTTATGGATTACAGAAACTCAAAGACCCATTTCACTGGCTAGATTTAATGCCCAATACCCCGAAGATTCCCGGCTTCTTGCAAGCGATTGGAGCCGTAGTCAACTTCTTTGGTGGTATCGCTACAATTGTGGGATTTCTGACACCTATCGCAGAACTCGGTCTAGCCGTATTTTTGGGAGTTGCGTTGATTCTTCACTTAACTGTATGGCACAGTCCGTTTATTAAGCCAGACCCATCTAAGCCAGGGCCAGCTTACGATGAAGTTCTCATTTTTTTAGGAATCGCAATTATGTTCCTGTTTGTCGGCCCTGGCAGTATTTCGATTGATTATTTACTGTTTGGGTAATTGCACCTCGCAAGGCGCTTTCATGATACAGCATCTAGCCAAGTGCTAGAGTTCTTAAAATCAATGAAAGCGCAATCCAGTATTATACCAATTCAAAATCCGCTCATTAGGAAAGCCAGATACCAAAAGGGTTTCTGAGTTTTGATCTGAGTAATGAATTTTGGATAATTGGTATAACTTGGCAATCTTCAGTCTCCTTCCAGCAGGGATCGAATTCCAGATTAATCCCCACTGAAGCAGGGTTAATTGTAGAAAATCAATACCTGCCGGAATTGGCGTGAAGCTGCCTCTAGCGAAGGAACCAACAAAGTTTTGTGTTGAAATCAAAACTAGTTGGCAAGATGATGTACTGAATATCTAGCGAGATTTACTTAGATGCAAGAAGCTGAGATACATCTGCATGTGCCAATACAACGCTAGGTTCACGCTGGAGAGCAGCGTAGTACTTTCTGGCAAATGTATTGCCTACTTCTGAAGGCACGATGAGCCGACGGGCTTCGGCTATCAAATTTTGGATATCGTCCAGCGATATAGGTTCATCTGCTGCGAGCATTTCATCAATTTGCACAACAAGCTCAGAAATGCGATGTAACCAAGCAAATTGTTCATGATCGATGACGAGGCGAAGGAGTTCTGCACTCGATACTCGTCCGCTAACCTGTTCGTAGGCAATGCGTTCTGTCTCCAGCAAACAGCTATGAAGGCTGAGAAATTTGTTTCGTAAATTACGTAGATATTGCTGTTGATGTATCCGTTGTAGAAGTGTATTAGAAGTCAATGGAACCCAACCTCCCATTACGATAGTCTTCGATTGCTTGAGTAATTTCTGTTTGAGTATTCATCACAAATGGGCCATACCGAACAACTGGCTCGTTAAGTGGTACACCAGCGATGAGCAACACATCTAATTGTGATTTGGCGTCTGTTGGAGTTGCAAACTTCACTTCCTCTCCGTCTTGTGCAAATAATACCATTTGCCCGTTTCCTGCACGCTGTGAGTCTTCACCAAACAAGCCTTCCCCATCAAGCACATATATAAAAGCATTGTATTCTTTTGGCACAGGCTGAACTGCAATCGCACCTGGTTGAAGCCTAAAATGCAAGTAAATAATTGGAGTTTGCGTTTGAATCACAGCTTTTGCTCCCAGCGCTTCTCCTGCAATAACTTTTACAGTTACTGAACCATCCTCTGTTTGAGCAGTTGGAATTTTTTCAGATGGGATTTCTTGATAACGAGGCTTCATCATCTTGTCACGACGAGGTAGGTTTACCCAAAGTTGCAGCCCATGAATCCGTCCGCCAGTACGAGCAAATTCTCGCTCTGGCATTTCCGAATGGACAACACCCGCTCCTGCTGTCATCCATTGAACATCACCAGCACCAAGTTCTCCTTTATGTCCTTGAGAATCTTTGTGTTCAACGCGTCCCTCAAGGATGTAAGAGACTGTTTCAAAACCCCTGTGAGGATGATCTGGTGCTCCCTTTGCCTGACCTGGTTCGACATCAACAGGGCCAAATTCATCAAGGAGAAGGAACGGATCAAAGTCTGAAAAGGTGCTTTTGGGAAATGGGCGACGAACAAGCATACCTTCACCCTCTAGCGTTTGGACACTGTTGATGATTCCTGCAACTGTTCGCATTGTCCGTGTTTGAGTTGTCATTGATCTCCTCCTTAATATCCTATTTTCTAACTTGATCGCAGGTAAATTGAAGAATATGTATATAACCTGAATCTGTATTTGTAAGCATAAAAGTCTAAGTCAGGTCATAAAATTTACATGACAAGAAGCTGGTGGACTGTTCAACCTAACACTAAGTATTTACGTTCTTTGCCAAAGCAAAAGTTATTTTTTAGATTATTCTTATATAAGATTAGTCTTATAATAACATGAAAGCATCTAAAAACTAACAGATAGAGTTTCCCCTACCTTAGTTACGGACAACTGCCCATGTCACTAGCACACACAATTTTAGGTTTCCTTCAACAAGAAGAAATGACAGGTTACGACCTGAAAATAAGCTGCTTTGATCAATGCATTGCTCATTTGTGGCCCGCAGATCAGGCACAGATTTACAGAACCCTTGATAAATTAGTTGAGCAAGGTTTTATTACTTGTAGCATTAAGATTCAACGCGATCGCCCTAACCGCAAAGTCTATAGTCTGACAGAAACAGGAAAAGCCGAATTAATCCGATGGCTTCAATGTCCTCAGCCTTTGCCAACAGTACGAGAGCCGTTGCTCGTGCAGTTATTTTTCGCAGCACAGTTACCGAATGAAGTTATCATTCATTTGCTAAAACAACAACTAGCTGCACACAACAAAAAAATGACAGAGTGTGGCAATATTCAGCTACCGACACAGGGGGATGAGTATGCAAATCGTGAGCAGATGATGCAAAAACTGGTACTAGAGTTGGTGATAAAAAGAGAACAAACTTACATTGATTGGCTAAAGTCAACTATTGATGTCATTGAGCAGACAAGCAATTATCCTACCAAAGCAAATCTTGCCGCATCCTCTACAAGTGTCGCTCTTGAACAACTTAAATCTTACGTTGAGAAGCAAAATAATCCTGATAATTGAGGGAGCTAAAACTTCCTCAATTATCTGGTAATTCTGTTTCCACCCCAGCAAAACTTAGTGGCGAGGGGAATTGTCATACAATTTTGGATTTTAGATTTTGCGAAAAGTTGCGTGGGTGGGTTTCCGACTTGAGCAAACTTTTCAAGACAGATTTTAGATTGAGAAATTCTCTAATCCAAAATTAAAATTTAAAATCTAAAATTCGCTAAAGAGCTAGGCGAGATTTAAAATCTACTGAACCCAACGTTTTGTTGCTTCGGCAATACGTTGTCCAAAGCGTTCTGAGGTGAGGCGATCGCCTTCGTCCAGCATTGCTTCTTTGCCACTCATATCAAGTTGGCTTTGACCCATTGCACCTAAAAATCCCCCTAGTCGATTCACTCCATCATCCTTACCAAATAAAAAGCTTTGCAAGTCTCCCACATTCACCCAAATCATGCCGTGCTGAGCTGCATTTGTCGCTAAGTATAGAAGCGTCCCTTGCTTATCGCCACTAGGCGAGCTAGAGTGCGTAAAGCCGGCAGCAATCTTATCTTTCCATCCATGTTGAAACCAAACTGCACTGGCTGCATCGGCAAATGCTTTGAACTGAGCCGCTACACCACCCATATATGTGGGTGAACCAAACACAATTGCATCTGCTTGGTTGAGCTTTTCGATAAATGCATCATCTTTCCAGCGGCCATTTACAATCTGCTCGCCAGTGATCCGCAGCACTTCAACATTTGTGCCTTCAGCTTGTTTTGCGCCTTCGGCAATTGCTTGCGCCATTAGATGAGTATGACCCGCACCCGAAAAGTAGATGATCGCAATAGTGGGCATAATAAACCTTGGTTAATTTTTTAACTACAAACGAATGAGAAATAACATAGACACTATTTAGTTGTAAAGCCTGTAGCGACGCCCCATCAATTGTCATTAAGAAACAAACAGGTACTCCAATAGTGTCGTGCTGAGTAACGATTCATCAGTCCTGAGCAACAGCAACAAGAATTTTATTTACTCTTTTAACTCAGCATTTTGAGGAGGCGCTGTTTCGGTGAAGTGTGCATCTATGCTGTGCTTATCAATGTGTTTATAAAAAGCGCGTGCATCATACTGCCTATAACACTGTTCTGGCAACGATACTTAAAGCTAGAGAAGCGCTAATCCTATGCCAATCAATTACGTATTTTAACTGTTGCATTAGCCTTCAATAGCCGCCTAGTATGTAGCGCAATGTCTTTTCGTAATCTCAGCCATTGTGAAACATATTCTCCAAACTTATTTAGAGCAGGAAATCTGGGTATTAATACGAGATAAGTGGTACTTCGCCACAGTTATCGGCGTTTGGGATGATTTGTTATGGTTTAAACACAGAACTTACAACAAAGATACAGAGGAAGATACTCTGTGGGAAATGGTTGTAAAAATCAGTGAAGTAATTGCTATTGATAAAGTTAAGTCTGTTATGAGTAGAAAACCAGACGTGTTTATTGCACGACTATTAGAAACTGATGCAGGCACAAGTAATCATCCTCAAGAGCATGAAAAGTAATTGGCAATTGAGTAATTAAACTTAAATGAACAGAAAATCCTTAAGCGGATATTTATATTTTTGAGGATGTCTGAGAAGTAAAAAAACTCTGGTAACCTTAGTTCGACTTTATCCATACCACAGAACGCAAACCTTGTTAGCTAGCAAAACTTCTATTTATAAGGATTTTGGTGTATGCGATCGCGTTTTGTGAAAATGGATAAAGTCGATTTAATTTGCATTACTAACAATTAGGTTAGTCATAGTATCAATCAGGTGATCGCTTGCCATTGGTAAAATATCTTTACCGTGCATAACATCCTGAACAATATGAAAATGCACTAATGTTCCTAAAAGAATCCTGGCGACTGCCTCCGGGTCAGTTATCTTCAGTTCAGGATGACTTGCTAAGTAATGAGTCAGAGTTTCTACAACTGGTTTAATCATAGCGCGCACACAAACCTGGGCTAACTCTGGAAAACGGCCAGATTCCCCGATTAACACCCGCATAAAGGCACGATGTTCTTCATCTGAAACCATTTGCTGTAATGCTTTGGTTCCTAACTGACGCAGTACAATTGCTGGTTCCCCCTCAGGAGGTTCTGTGCCGAATATAGAGTTAAACTTTTTGCGCGCCAGTCGTTCGATCAGCACTTTAAAAAGTCCTTCTTTATCTTGAAAGTGGCTGTAAACTGTCGCTTTGGAAACACCCGCAGCTACCGCTACCTTATCCATGCTTGTACCAGCAAAGCCATGTTTAAGGAACTCCTGCATCGCCCCAGAGAGAATTTGTTCCACTTTATCAACGGAACTGTCCCGATCTACTGCGTCAACTTTGATGTGTGCCATTTATTCATCAACCTTTCTTATAAACCATCTTATAGATAATTCCGCATACCCTATATAATTCATGCCAACAGAGGCAAGGATTTTGGCAGATCGCTTTGTTCACGGGCATTGGGATTGCATAGGAAATAATTTTAGATGCGTTCGCTTGACTAAACTAATCAGTTTAGTTTAGCATGAATTAAACTAGACAGTTTAGTTTAATGTACTGTCATCAAAGGGGAATAATATGGCGCAAAACTGGAATTTAGCAGGTTTCCGAAATTCCCAGAATCTTTTAAAATCACCCGCAACCTTGGCAATAATTACAGCTATATTGACGGCTGGAGCCAGTGTTTATACGGTGACTAAGTTTCAGGATGCTTCACAGCAAAAGCCAGAAGTAGCAGCGCCGATTCAACCAGAGATAAAAACAGTAACAGCCTTGGGACGATTGGAACCGAACGGCGAGGTGATAAAACTATCTGCACCCACTTCTAATGAAGGAAATCGAGTTGAGCAACTGCTGGTAAAAGAAGGCGATCGCGTCAAAGGTGGGCAAGTAATTGCGATTATGGATAGTCGCGATCGCCTGCAAGCGAGTATGGGTGAAGCCCAAAGACAAGTGCAAGTAGCTAAATCCCGCCTTGAGCAGGTAAAAGCAGGAGCAAAACAAGGAGAAATCGGGGCGCGTCAGGCTACCGTCAACCGTCTGCAAGTCGAACTAGAGGGAAGCATTAGAACCCAACAAGCGGCAATTAATCGCCTAGAAGCAGAACTACAAGGGCAACAACAAACCTTACAAGCAACAGTAGCGCGTGTAGCAGCCGAGAAGCGTAACGCCCAAGCTGATGTGCAACGCTACGAGACTTTATACAAAGAAGGCGCGATTTCTAGCCAAGAAGTTGACAAGAGACGCCTCAGTGCCGAAACTTCTACTCAGCAGTTAATTGAGAGTCAAGCTACCCAAACAAGAACTGTCACCACCCTACAACAGCAAATTAACGAAGCCAAAGCCAACCGCGACAAAACTATTGCCACCCTGCAACAGCAAATTAACGAAGCCAAAGCCACCCTAAACCAAACTGCGGAAGTGCGGCCAACAGATATAGCCACCGCACAAGCAGAAGTAGACAGCGCTCAAGCCACCGTTGAGAAAATTAAAGCACAACTGAATCAAGCATATATTCGCGCTCCCAAGGCAGGGCAAATTTTGAAGATTCATACACGAGCCGGAGAAACCGTTGGTACTGATGGGATTGTAGAGCTAGGTCAAACCGAGCAAATGTATGCAGTCGCAGAAGTTTACCAAAGTGATATTAACAAAGTGCGACCGGGGCAACGAGTAAAAGTAATCAGCGATTCCCTCCCTAGTGAATTGCAGGGAACCGTCGATTGGATTGGAATGCAGGTGCAACGGCAGAATGTGATTAACGCCGACCCCTCTAGTAATATTGACGCCAGAGTTGTAGAAGTTCATGTACGACTAGATCAAGCATCAAGTGCCAAAGCTGCTCAGTTTACAAATTTGCAAGTCAAGGCGGTGATTGAACGATGATTGGATTTATCCCTCAACTACAGCGCCGGACGCCTCTAGGATGGTTGCAATTGAGTAAGCAGAGGAGTCGCTTTCTCGTAGCACTATCAGGTGTAGCCTTTGCAGATTTACTGATGTTCATGCAGCTGGGCTTTCAGTCAGCCTTATATGACAGTGCCACCAGACTGCATCAAGTATTACGTGCAGATGTAGTAATTATTGGTAACCAAGCCCGTAACCTTTCCTTTATGTCTTCCTTTCCTAGAAGACGACTGTATCAGGCTGCCGATGTACCAGGGGTAAAATCCGCAGAAGCTTTGTATACCAACAACGTGACGTGGAAAAATCCCCAAACTCACCGTGAGACAGGGATGCTAATTATCGGGTTTAATCCTGACCAGCCAGCCTTTAACTTACCGGAAGTTAATCGCCAATTGCCGACAATTACGCTCCCGGATACCGTCTTATTTGATGCCGCTTCCAGAGGAGATTATAAAGAAGCGATCGCTTCAGTTGCTCAAGGTAAACCTGTTACCACAGAAATAGATCGGCGGACGATTACCATTAATGGCTTATTCACAGTCGGAGCTTCCTTTGGTGCTGATGGTAGTTTAATTACCAGTGACCAGAACTTTTTGCGGCTATTTCCCAAACGACAAGCAGGTAGTGTCAGTATTGGTTTGATTCAATTACAACCAGGTTACGACCCACAGCAAGTAGCGAGTGCTTTAAAGTCTTACTTACCTAAAGATGATATTAAAGTTCTTACCCACAAAGAATTTATTGCGTTTGAGAAGAACTACTGGCAGACAAACACTGCGATTGGCTTTATCTTCACCTTGGGTGTATCAATGGGGTTTGTGGTCGGGGTGATTATTGTCTATCAAGTTCTTTCCACCGATGTTAATGCCCACATGAAAGAATACGCCACATTCAAAGCGATGGGGTATAACAATCTCTACTTATTAGGAATAGTGTTTGAAGAAGCTGTAATCCTGGCAATACTAGGGTTTATCCCTGGAATGACAGTATCTTTGGGGCTGTATACCTTGACCCGTGGCGCTACAAATTTACCATTGTATATGACCTTGGCAAGAGCAATCCAAGTGCTGATCCTGACCTTCGTAATGTGTATGATTTCCGGGGCGATCGCAACACGCAAAGTTCAATCTGCCGACCCTGCGGATATGTTTTAAAACTTGCCGACTAAATACTACTTTGCATAATTCTATAACCAAACTCTGCGCGTCTCTGCGTTTACCTTTGCGTTCCTCTGCGTTTAAAATCTAACCTTTATTTAAAGTATGAATAACAAAGCAGTTATTTCTATCCAAAATCTCGACCATTATTTTGGTCAAGGTCAACTTAAAAAGCAAGTTCTCTTTGATATCAACTTAGAAATTAATGCTGGCGAAATTATCATCATGACAGGGCCATCTGGTTCTGGTAAAACTACACTTCTCACCTTGGTAGGCGGGTTACGTTCTGCTCAGTCTGGTAGTTTGCAAGTATTAGGAAGAGAACTCTGCGGTGCGAATGCAGCCCAACTCACCGAAGCGCGACGCAGTAACGGTTATATTTTCCAAGCACACAACCTACACGGTAGTTTAACAGCACTGCAAAACGTCAAAATGGGCTTGGAATTGCACAAGCATATTTCACTACAAGAAATGAAAACTCGCGCAGCCGAGATGTTAGAGCAAGTAGGATTAGGACATCGCCTCAATTACTATCCTGATGATTTATCAGGAGGACAAAAACAAAGAGTAGCGATCGCTCGTGCGCTAGTCAGCCATCCTAAAATTGTCCTAGCAGATGAACCAACAGCTGCGCTTGACAGTAAATCTGGTCGAGATGTAGTTAACATGATGCAGAAATTAGCCAAAGAACAAGGCTGTACAATTCTCATGGTGACTCATGACAACCGCATCTTAGATATTGCCGATCGCATTGTTCACATGGAAGATGGCAAGCTAGCCAAGGATCTAGCTCTTGCATCAGCTTAAACCCCGCATCTTTGCTACGATTGAAGCTACATAATGTATATCACCAGTAGGGTACGATTAAGCAACCTGGGCAAATTGCTGTTGAACTGGAATTTTAATCACGAATTCCGTCTCCTTTCCTGGTGTAGATTGGCAATAGATACTGCCGTGATGCTTTTCTACTACAATTTGGTGGCTGATAGATAAACCCAATCCGGTTCCTTTACCCACAGGTTTAGTCGTAAAGAAAGGATTAAATAGTTTTGCTTTGACTTCTTCAGGGATTCCTGGGCCGTTATCAACGATGTGAATGGCAACCCAATTATTTTCAATCATCGTCGTGCGAATTTTAATCAAACTGGGATTTTGCTTAATTTCTTCACTTGAGCGTTGTTGATTGTATTCATCCAAAGCATCAATACCATTAACAATAATATTCATAAATACTTGATTAATTTGTCCGGCGCAGCATTCAACTGGCGGCAACAAACTGTATTCTTTAACCACTTCAATTCCAGGATGTTCGGGTTGTGCTTTGAGGCGATAATTCAAAATTGCCAGCGTGCCATCAATACATTCATGAATATCAACCTCTGCCATACCAACTTCGTCTACACGAGAAAAAATTTGCATAGATTTGACGATTTCACGAATTCGCCGTGCGCCGAAATTCATCGATTTAAGTAAATTTAGTAAATCATTTTCCAGAAATTCTAAATCTGTCGATTCAAATTCTTCTTGAATACTAGGGGTTGGATTCGGATATTCCTCTTGATACAAATGCAGAAGATTCAGTATTTCTTGAGTGTATTCATTTGCATGAATGATATTCCCATAAATGAAATCCACAGGATTATTAATTTCATAAGCAATTCCAGCAAGCATTTGCCCTAAACTCGAAAGTTTCTCATTTTGAATTAGTTTAACTTGTAGCTGTTTTAGGTCATCATAGGCTTGACTTACTTCTGCAACTTTTTGCTCTAACACAGCATTTTTATGCTCCAGTTCTTCAGACAAATTATGCATTTTTAAATGCAATTTTACTCGTGATAGCACTTCTGATTGCTGGAAAGGTTTGGTAATATAGTCCACAGCACCAACTTGAAAACCTTCAACCTTGTTGCTGGTATCAGAGAGCGCTGTCATAAAGATGACGGGAATATCTTTAGTTTGTAGATCTGCTTTTAATTGACGACAGGTTTCAAATCCATCAATCTCTGGCATCATCACATCCAGCAATATTAAATTGGGTAGGGCATATTTAACTCGCTCTAGAGCCACCTTCCCAGATTTAGCTACCCATACTTCCAGACCAGCCTGATCTAAGGCATCAGATAAGACACCTAAATTAGCAGGATTATCATCAACAATTAGAACTGTTGTAGTTTTTTCAGTTGCCAGATTCATAGTGCTTAGTTATGAAATTTGAGGAGTGCCAAAATTTCTTGGTCTTGAAATCCTTTTGCCAGTTGATGCAGTTGTTTGGCAAATGGAATGTATTTATTATCCATTTGTGTAATTAAAGCTGCCTGTTTTATAATTCCCTTAAAATTGCCTTTCATTACCAACTCATGCAGAATTTCGATTTCTGCTACTGGTGGAAAAACTAGCTCAAAATTGTCTTTTTGACTCTCGTTATCAGGCTTTTTCTCTTCATAAATCCATTCTAATTTGAGATAGTGCCGCAATTTTTGAAAGAGTGCGATCGCCTGTACTGGTTTAGGCATAAAATCATCGCCACCAGCTTCGATGCTGCGATGTTGATCGCTTTCAAACACACTCGCTGAAGAAACAATAATAATTATGTGTTTATGTGTTTGCGATTGGCGAATGCGCGCGATTAACTCAAAGCCATCAAGTTTTGGCATCAGCAAGTCAGTAATTACCAAATCCGGTTGAATTTCTAAGATTTTCTGCCAACCCTGTTCGCCATCATTAGCTTCAGTGACATCAAAACCGATGGGACTGAGCAAATTGTTAATGACTGAGCGATTTTCCCATTTATCATCAACAACTAAAATCTTCGGTTTACGGTCTTTAATACCAATAATTTGACCATAATCATCAGCTTGAGATGTTCTCACCCACTCTTGGGCCTCTGGCAAGTTGACCTCAAACCAGAAAATACTACCAACACCAATTTCACTTTGAACTTGAATCGTGCTGCCCATCAATTGGACAATTCTTTGGCTGATTGCCAATCCCAATCCTGTGCCCTCGGTCTGTCGCCGCCGATCGCCTGCTTGCTCAAATGGTTGAAAAATAGCTTGGAGTTTTTCTTGAGGAATGCCAACGCCCGAATCACGGACTTCAAAGCGAATTTTGCCTTCAGACGCATAGCTGATTGTAAAAGTGACACTGCCAGCATCAGTAAATTTGATGGCGTTGCTGAGTAAGTTGATTAATACTTGGCGGAGTCGTTTTTCATCAGCATGGATCGCAACGGGTAATTCTAAAGCCAATTGATGGCGGAATTGAATGCCTTTAAGTTCTGCACGAATGCGACACATCTCAGCTACACCTTGGAGGAATGCCGGAAAGTGGAAATCGCTGTTCATGAGTTCCACTTTCTGGGCTTCGATTTTCGACAAATCTAGGATGTCGTTAATTAAGGTGAGCAAATGAGAACCGCACTGATAAATTACATCAATGCGCGATCGCTCGTCTTCGTTGAGATGTTTAGAACGCTGGAGAATTTGAGCATAGCCAAGGATGCCATTGAGGGGAGTGCGTAACTCGTGACTCATGTTGGCGAGGAATTCGCTTTTGGCGTGACTGGCGGCTTCCGCTGCTTCTTTGGCTTGGGCAAGGACAAGTTCAGCTTGCTTGCGTTCAGTAATATCTATGTTAGCACCTACCCACTCTCGAACACTATTATCTGCATTCAAAATCGGTACACCACGCACATTCAAGTAGCGATACTCACCGTCATAACGCCGAAGCCGAACCTCAATTTCGTAAACGGTGCGTTTAGCGAGGGCTGCTAACCATGTCTCGGCAGCATACTTCTGATCTTCAGGATGGATCGTATTTAGCCATCCCCAACCCTGAATTTCTTCAACCGTTTGTCCTGTGAAGGCACGCCACTGCGGTTGGTCTGTGACAAATCCACCCTCAGCGTCAGTACTCCAGACAATTTGTGATGTCGCTTCAATTAGGGAACGAAATCGTTCTTCACTCTGCTGGAGCGCTAGTTCTACTTCTTTGCGATCGCTAATATTGCGTGTGGTGGCGATGACGCCCAAGATGTTACCATGAGCATCCTGCCAAGGAGCCTTAGTCGTGAGAAAGGTGCTGCTGATTTCACCATGATAAACATTTTCCTCATAAGTTAGGGTCATGCCTGTGGCGATCACTTGCTGGTCTTTTGCCATGATTTCACGGGCAACTTCCAGTGGCAGCACTTCAGTATCGTCTTTGCCAATAATCTCTTCATTTGATTTACCCATGAAGTTGGCTAAATTCGAGTTCAGGGCGACATGGCGTCCTTGACAGTCTTTGACGACAATAAAATCTGGTGTACTTTCCAAAATCGAGCGTAAAAGTGCGTTGTTTTCCCGTAGGGCAACTTCAGCTTGTTTGCGATCGTGGATGTCGGTATGGGTTCCAACCCACTCTCGAATGCTACCATCTGCTTCCAAAACCGGAACACCCCGCGCCACCATATAACGATATTCACCATCATGTCGTCGAAGGCGGTGTTCTACTTCATATCGACTACCATTTTTAACCGCCATTTCCCATGCCTCGGCAGTTAATGAGCGATCATCTGGATGAATCGCCTCTAGCCATCCCCAGCCCCAAAGCTCGTTTAATGTTTGCCCAGTAAATTTCCTCCAAGCAGGAAGATCACAGGCGACAATACCATCGGGTGGAACCGTCCAAACTATTTGAGAAGTTGCGATAACAAGAAACCGATAGCGCTCTTCATTGTGCCGAAGTGCGATTTCTGATTGTTTACGCTGGGTGATGTTTTCGCTAAACATCATAATGCCGCCAATTTCACCGCTTGCCATATACCAAGGGCGAAGTGACCAGCGCACCCACTCTACCGAACCATCGGCGCGTAGGTAAGAATCTTCGTGACGTTGTTCAATTGCCCCTGCTAAACACTGTTGGTGAATTTGCTTCCACTCTTTTGGGATATCAGGAAAAATCTCATAGTGAGAGCGCCCGATAATGTCATTGGTCAAGCTATATTCTTCCAGCCATTTGCGACTGACAGCAAGATAGCGCATTTGTTGATCAAATATGGCGATCGCAACAGGAGCATATTCAATTGATTGCCGCAAGTGTACTTCGCTCTGATGCTGGTTTATTTCTGAATTTATATGAGTGTTTGCTCTCATCGGCTCGCCAATGGCACCGTTGAATTGTGCTTCTTTTGGCTTAAGAGCGTCCTGGGGATTTGCTTGTGGCATTTGGCTCATGCTATCGGGTCGCTCATTCGCCTGGAAATTTTCAGATGGGAATATCTCACTCATATTCAATTTCTTATCTTGCTTGAATTCAGGGCTTTTACTTAGGAAAGCATCAATGTTTATAGTTCCAATATAAAGAATTCCCTGTTACGTCAAAAAAGTAACAGGGAATAAGCAAATTTAATACGAAAAAGTCAGGGTTTATGATTGTAATTAGTAATTCAAGACTTAGTAGAGGCCTTAATCTTAAAAGTTGCTCATTTTTAGGTGGAGTTTAAAGGTCTGAAGCTTAATTACAAATTATCAATTATGAATTGCAGTTTTTTAATCTTATTAACTAAACCTAAATGTTTTAAATTTAAGTTGAATATTATAAAAATATGTAAACCTTTACTCAAGTATTTAGCTATGGCTTGACAAGTA
The DNA here is from genome assembly GCA_019359325.1 of Mojavia pulchra JT2-VF2. Classification (GTDB taxonomy): domain Bacteria; phylum Cyanobacteriota; class Cyanobacteriia; order Cyanobacteriales; family Nostocaceae; genus Mojavia; species Mojavia pulchra. The sequence continues at coordinate 42,691 of JAHHHN010000037.1, forward strand.
TAAACCTCCTTACCTGCTCGAAGAGTATGAAGCTAAATTGCATGAAAAACAGTCCAAAAATGGTATTACCAAAAATGTTTATCCAACTGCTTTTCCGAAGTAATACAGCGCGTTGAGGGTGACGTGGACAGTAGTATACTAAAGTGCGGCTACCAACAGGGTAGGTAGCAATGAGATCATTAGCACTGCTACGGTCATAAGAGCCACTATACGCAAACCAGAGTCGCTTTCCACGATATTGCCTACCGTTAACTTCGTAAGTATAAATAATTAACGCTTTGTAGGGTGAACCAGGAGTTATACTGGCACTATGAATAGTAGCTTCAACATTTAGCCAAGTAGCACTTTTATAAAATAAGTAGATATTGCGTATTGCTGGCAGGAACAAAATCATCGCCAAGATAAAGAATACAAAGCACGCAATGAGGAAAAAACCCACAAAAGAGAATAACGAAAAGGAACGCAAGCGCAGGGGTAGTTGGCTTTTGATGAATTCCAGCAAAGTTTGCATTAGTAACAAGAACTGAAATATAGGGTTACGATTGAATGACGTCGCCAACTTTGAAAGTTTGCCCTTCTACTGTTACTTGGTCACTTGATACTAATTTCCGTCCTCGTCGGGTTTCAACTGTACCATTGACTTTGACATCACCATCAATAATCATTAGTTTCGCTTGTCCTCCAGTTGAGGCTATACCCACCAACTTTAAAAACTGGTCGAGTTTAATCATTTTGTCACTTATTAAAAGTAATTCGCGCTGCACAACAACTTAATTTTATAGTGGTATCGTCAAGCCAAAAGATTTATAGCAATTCGTAATTAGGAGGCATCAGATTTAATCTGTGTTTCCTTTCTTTCTATCTAAGTAAATCGGCACAATAGAACCAAACTGTGTGAAACAAGTAAACAAGGCTCAAACCCTTTTTCTCCCTCCCCCCTGCTTTATCCCAACGATAATTATTTACGTCGACCTACTTATAGTCCTAGCTCTATTGTGGAGAATTGATATTACTCCATCTCTACTGGTTCTTGGTCAAATTGCCGCATTAGCTCTATGAAGGCTTCCCGGTTTGGTTTTTGTCCATCCTTAAGGAGTGCAGCCAAACCCTCAAAATACTTTTCTCGCTCTCCACCAGGAGTAAACATGATTAGTAACTTTGCAGGTTTTGTAGAGCGATTGGCAAAGGTGTGGGGTGTACTGCGAGGAACAAGCACAAATGCACCAGGATGACCGACTATGGTGCGATCGCCAACTTGGATTTCTACTTCTCCCTCTAAAACATAAAACATTTCTTCCATCTGGCGGTGAATGTGTAATATTGGCGCAGTTCCCCCTGGTTGTATGAGGTTTTCAAACAAACCCAAGTGACCGTGGGTGTCAGCGCCAACCACCTTGAATGTCACTTCGCTATTGCCGATAGTGAGGCGATTACCCTCTCCCGGCGCTAATATAATTTCTTTGATAGGTAAGGTCATCTGAACTCATCTCTCCCGAAAGTCTTAGTTTTGAGCCTATAACTATATTTTTCACTCTTAAGAGATTTGTCATCATTCAATCGATATGTATTGGAACAGTAAACCTTTAGCAACTAAACTTATTGCCAGATTTACCTCTTACCCTAGTGACTAGGCCTAAAGCTCTGAATGATGGGCTAACAGGCCCTCTCAGGGCAGAAATGCCAAATACTTTGCCATCAGCATTTGAAATTTTTCTACTCAAATATTGAAAAATTAATATCTTGTCATTTTTAAGTCACATTTACTTTTAATTCTAAAAATAGGAATCTCAAACAATACTATCTATCCCAATTTAATTTGGGATTAAACATTATTTGTCTGGATGACACAAATATTGGAGTACTGCTGAGTGTCGGTTACAACTTCTAAGAGTTTGACAAGAAGGTGCGTTCTGTGAGTAGACCTGAAAACTACAGTTTAGTTGAGGAATCAACAGCAACCACAGGTGCTGCTCCCAAGGCATCGCTGGCTTTTGGTGATGCAGTCGCTCTAATTGTCGGTATCGTCATTGGTGCAGGTATTTTTGAAACTCCTGCTTTGGTTGCAGCTCAAGCAGGCAGCGAAGTTGCTGTACTACTGTTATGGTTAGCTGGTGGTGCAGTTTCTTTGATTGGGGCCCTATGTTATGCAGAGTTGGCAACGACTTATCCCCATGTTGGCGGTGTTTACCATTACCTGAAGCGTGCCTTTGGGCGTCCAGTTGCCTTTCTATTTGCCTGGGCGCGGATGACGGTGATTCAAACAGGTTCTATTGCGCTATTGGCATTTATATTTGGTGATTATGCCAGTAAGATATGGCGCTTAGGCGATTTTTCATCGTCTATCTATGCTTTGATAGCGATCGCGCTTTTAACAGCATTAAATATTATCGGTTTGCAACAAGGTAAGTGGACGCAAAACCTGCTCACGGCTGCGAAAGTAATTGGCTTGCTACTGGTTGTGGTCGTGGGAATCGCCTCTCCTACTGTCTCTGTTGCTCCTGCTGCTCCCGCCTCCTCTGGAGGATCTTGGGGGTTGGCAATGGTGTTTGTGCTGCTGTCCTATGGTGGATGGAACGAAGCCGCTTACATCTCAGCAGAAATTAAAGATAGAGGGCGCAATATGGTGCGATCGCTCATAGTGAGTATTGGCATCATCACGGTCATTTACCTGCTGATTAATTTAGCTTACTTGCGGGGGCTAGGATTAGCAGACATGGCTAATTCAGAAGCCGTGGCAGCAGCTTTAATTAACCGGACTTTAGGGACACAAGGAGCCTTGCTTCTGAGCTTGCTGGTGGCAGTTTCTTGCTTGGGAGCAATCAACGCCACGATTTTTACAGGGGCACGTACTAATTATGCTCTAGGTCAAGACTTTTCTGTGTTTAGTTTTATGGGAAGCTGGCAGCAACGCCCCAGTACTCCTATCCGTGCCTTGCTCTTACAAGGAGCGATCGCTTTTGCTTTAATTTTGTTGGGTAGCATCACCCGTAATGGGTTTGAAACAATGGTGGATTACACCGCCCCCGTGTTTTGGTTCTTTTTCCTACTTTCTGGCATCTCTTTGTTCGTACTACGAAGCCGAGAACCCTACATCTTACGCCCATTCCGAGTGCCATTGTATCCTTTGACACCACTGCTGTTTTGTGCAGTTTGTGGCTACTTGCTCTACTCCAGCTTGGCATACACGAATATAGGTGCAATTGTTGGCGTTTTGGTAGTGGCAGCAGGTATCCCCTTGTTGTTATGGAACCGCCATCATCCTCGCAGAACATAAAGTTTCAAGTCCAAAGATTAACTTTAGGTCATTGATAAGGAAGCAAAATTATGAAACTACAAAAAACACTGCTTTTACTAGTTACAGGGTTGAGTGTAGCAAGCTTGGGACTTGCTGGTTGCGCCACACAAGAGCGCGATTTTGAAGCCACAGCGCAAACACCGACAGCGACACCGGCAACTCAAGCCCAAGAACGTCCAGGTGATGTACCTTATGTGCCAACGCCCCAACCAGTAGTGGATGCAATGTTGAATTTGGCAAAGGTGCGTAAAGAAGATGTGCTTTATGACCTTGGCAGTGGTGATGGGCGGATTCCAATTACCGCAGCGCAGAAATTTGGTACACGGGGAATTGGTATAGATATTAATCCAGAACGTATCCAAGAGGCTAATGCCAATGCTCAAAAAGCAGGAGTAACAAACTTAGTACAATTTCGCCAACAAGATTTATTCAAAACAGATTTTAAAGAGGCAACAGTGGTAACACTTTACCTGCTACCCGAAGTTAACATGAGGCTTCGTCCCACGCTTTTGCGAGACTTAAAACCGGGTACTCGAATTGTGTCTCATGCCTTTGATATGGGCGATTGGAAACCACAACAAGTGCAAAATGTAGATGGCAAAACGATTTACTTATGGGTTGTCCCTGAAAATCCTCCAGCAAATTTGAAGTAACAGAACATAGGAAGAAATCTTTAGGAATTTAAATAAATTTAAGCTGGTGTAAGAGTTTTCAGCGTATAAACATCAAAAAAAATTTTTGTAAAATCGCGGCTCTCTCACCAGCTTTACATATTTAAAATATCCTCTTATACCAAATTGGCAAAAAGTGTATTGTTTCAGCAGCAAGTTAACAAATCGAAAACCCCCTTTAACAATGATTTAGATAAGCCTACAAGCTTTAGCCTACGGCTACCGTAACAAAGCCTGCCATTGCAGGCTTATTTTATTTAGTCGCATCCTAAAGGTAAGTAGAAAGGTGCAAATAAACAGAGGTATGTAACAAAAAATAAAGTTATCTCAAAGCCTCTTTCGTTCTGCCTTGTCTCAACGATAAATATTGAGGTCGAGCTACTTACTACCGTTAATTGAAGTTTATTGGATCACAGAAACTATAAAAAGTTCGTGGTAAGCAGTTTAGTGCTTAGGAAAGGGTTGAAACCTTGACTATAAGCCTTCAAAATCGGAGTGGAACAATTTTTTTGTCATGCTGTCATGTAAAAATGATAAAAATGTCTTGATTTTGAGATTTCATGAAAGAAAATAAAGATAGGTGTAAATTCAGCAGTTCAAAATTATATGACCGACAGAAGGCGTTCTGATGATTACAAGCAAATAAGCGGCTACATTCCACTAGAGTTAGCCCTAGAGTTTAAAAGCATCTGTGCCCGCTTGGGTATATCTCAAAGT
>JAHHHN010000038.1 GCA_019359325.1 Mojavia pulchra JT2-VF2
TCATTAGGACGCCGAACCAGCCGATGTAGAGGCGGTTTTGGGTGCTGGTGATCCAGTTGCAGAACCGCTCCCATACGTTGGCGCTAGCGCGCTGCTGTAAGGTTGCTGTCATTGTTTTATGATTGCTGGGTATTTTTTATGATGTTCCAGGTAAGTTGATTTACCTGTTAATTAAGATAGTAAACAGTTTGTTGCATTTTGTAAAGTATTTCATCAAAAATTTTGATAATCCTGAGAAACACTAGTTTTAATAGAGGATGTTTAAAAGCTTCAAACCAAACGCTAGAAGCGTTTATGGAGATTATGAGCTACTGGTTTACAATGCTTCATAGTGTTAATGCTCGTAGTAGTGCATACCAATTTTTGCGCCAATCAACAGTGCTGTAGCTGTTTGGAGAGTTTATGGGCGCGGCGCGCTTCCGCGCGCCCTGTTGCCCAACCGCACTCCGTGCAGTTCCCTCAAATCTCCGCTTTGAGGGAGCCTGTTCAGGAAGAACAGGCTTGGTAACATACGGGCGATCGCAAAATTAAACTTAAGCTGCTTTTTGTTGTGAACTATTCACTGAACGGTATTGAGATAGTCTGGAAGTAAGTGCAGTGTAGCAGCCCCGTAGGTATTCAAGCACTAGCACTGGCAAACGGATATCTGTTATGGGTGACAAGGAGCAACAGCTATGAAATTCGGTTACACGATCATCTGGGTGGATGATGTGATTAAAACTGTTGAGTTTTACGAAAAAGCGTTTGGGCTTGTTCGTCGGAATCTCCGAGAAACGGACAAATTTGTTTGGGCAGAAATGGAAACCGGAAACACCACCCTTGCTTTCTCCTCGATCAACGAAGCTCAGATGTTGTTTTCTGGAGGCTTCCATCCTAACGATCCTATACAGCCACCGTCATTAATTCAGATATCGTTTATCGCTGCTGATGTTGCTACCGCTTATATGAGAGCATTAGGAGCGGGAGCAAAATCATTAGAAGCCCCAAAGCGCCAGCCCTGGGGACAGATAATTGCTCGCGTCCGCGATCTAAATGGCGTGCTGGTGTCGTTGGTAAGTGGGTAGGCTAAATCAAAAAAATTAGGGTTGGCTTGAGAATGTTAATTACATTTTCCATGCCAAATATAAAAATTTAAGTCTGAAATTTTATGGATTCTAATCCAGCGCTGTGTACAGCCATAGCCCGTCGTATTAACACCAGCCCTCGACGGCGAATTACTTTTGCTGAATACATGGACATGGTGTTATATCATCCTGAACATGGTTACTATTCCAGCAATGCAGTCAAACTTGGGTTTCAAGGTGGTGATTTTTTTACCTCTGTTCACCTCGGTGCAGACTTTGGCGAGTTACTGGCAGAACAATTTGTCCAGATGTGGAATATTTTAGGGCGACCTGTAAGCTTTTCTCTAGTAGAAATGGGAGCAGGTCAAGGACTACTAGCCTCGCATATTCTTAAGTACTGTCAGCAGCAGTACCCTGGGTTTTTTGCCGTTTTGGAATATCTCATTGTTGAGAAGTCCCCAGTCTTTAGGCAAGAACAACAGCAACGTTTGCAAGAGTTCTCAGTGAATTGGTGCAATCTAGAGGAGATACCACCCAACTCAATTACTGGTTGCTTTTTTTCTAATGAATTAGTAGATGCCTTACCAGTGCATCAGTTGATCCTAGAGGCAGGGCAACTGCGAGAAATTTATGTGACAACACGGGAAGCTTGTACTGCTGTTCCCTTACCCTCTGGTTCTGTGCCATCATTTGTAGAAGTAATCGGCGAACTTTCTACCGATCATCTGGCTGAATATTTCGATTTAGTAGAAATTGAAATTAGTAAAAGTGTTTATGGGGATGGTTACCGCAGTGAAATTAATTTAGCAGCTCTAGACTGGTTGAGTATAGTAGCGAACCGCTTGCGGTGTGGCTATGTGTTAACTATTGATTATGGCTATCCTGCAAGTCGTTACTACAACCCCAGGCGATCGCAAGGAACTCTACAGTGCTACTCTCACCATCGCTACCATGATAATCCCTATATCAACATCGGGCAGCAGGATATTACAGCCCATGTTGACTTTACTGCTTTAGAAAGATGGGGCGATCGCTGCGGTTTAGATAAAGTTGGCTTTACGCAGCAGGGATTATTTTTGATGGCATTGGGATTAGGCGATCGCATTGCTGCTCTTTCTCATCAAGAACAACCTCTTTCTCAGTTATTACAGCGGCGAGAGTCACTACACGAACTGATGAACCCTTTGGGACTGGGCGGTTTTGGTGTCCTAGTTCAAAGCAAGGGATTAAAGCAAACAGAAATCTCTCAACCGCTCAAGGGATTAACTATACCAGAGTAAAGATAAAAGTGAAAAGTTAAAACTCTATTAATACGGCATTAGTCTAAATGGACTAGGATAACACTGATGACAATGACAACAAATACATTAGGAAACTAATAATTATGAGTACCCATGACTTGTTAATGCTAGTAACGCTACTGGCTCCAGGCCTGTTACTGTCAATTGTGATTATGGCAAGTTTTGCTGCAGGTGGCTAACTACAAAATATGGAAGTAATGGGTGAAAGGCTCAATATTCACTAGTCCTTACTCACTACTTCCTAGAGGCTGACAATCAAACGATAGAAACGCGATGTCTATGACGGGCTTCGCCTACGCTGTACCAAAGGAACATAAACAATGAAGGTGGCATTTCTGGGAACTGGACTGATGGGTCTACCGATGGCTCAAAGGTTATTAGCAGCCAATATACAGTTAGTTGCTTACAACCGCACCCCAGAAAAATTAGCACCATTACAAGCTGCTGGTGCAGAAATTGCGACACATCCCCGCCATGCAATTCACGCTGCTGATTGCATAATTCTCATGCTCACGAATGCTGCTGCCATATATAGTGTGTTGCTTTCTGATACTTCGTGGCGCACTCTCTCCGGGCGCACCGTCATCCAAATGGGGACTATTACTCCTACAGAAAGCCAAGAAATTAGAGATGCAGTAGTCGCAGCTGGTGGTGAGTATATAGAAGCGCCAGTATTAGGTAGTATCCCAGAAGCCAAAGCTGGCAAACTGATTGTCATGGTGGGCGCACAGGAAGAACAATTTCAGCGCTACCTAGAATTATTAAAACATTTTGGCCCAGAACCTAAATTGGTAGGGTCTGTAGGAGCTGCGGCATCCATCAAGTTAGCACTAAATCAATTAATTGCTTCTCTAACAACTAGCTTTGCTTTGAGTCTAGCATTTGTCCAACATCAGGGAATTGATGTGGAAACATTTATGCAAATTCTTAGAGAAAGTTCGCTTTACGCCCCTACCTTTGATAAAAAACTCCAAAGGATGTTGGAAGGTAATTATGCTAATCCTAATTTTCCAACTAAACATTTGTTGAAAGATACTGACTTATTTATCAATGAAGCTAAATCCGTTGATTTAGATATCAGCAGTATTAAAGGTGTTAAGCAAATTCTGCAAACAGCAATGAAAATGTCGTTTGCTAATGATGATTACTCATCAGTATTTTATGCAATTAAAGCGTGGGAAGAGGGCAGATGGGAATAGAAAGAACGGTGCTGTCTAAAAGCTCAATGCATAGATTGTTTTGTGTGTTTGCCAGCCAAGTATTCTTGAAAAGTAATATGAGAAAAAGAATAAATACCCCGTGCCCGCTCCACTAGCAAACCATATTGAGCTTCAATAGATTTTAGAATAGCTTTGCTATCTAATTGCAATAATTCTAAGGCGGTGTTGGCATGAGCCAAGTCGCAGATATAGCCGCTAATCTCCTGCTCAATAACTTCCTGCTTGAAGAAGTACTTGTTTTGCTCTTTGGTAGTATAAGCAATTTGGCTGAGTAATTCTTCTTGTTTTGGGGAAATTTGTTTGTAAATCTGAAATCGTTCAATATGGCGCTGGGCGTCCCATTTCTTAAGAAATATATGTAGTGCTTCTTGATAAATTTCTGATTGCTGCGCTGGAAAATCGCCTCTTTGCTCAAAAATTAAGCAAAGAAGGGTGAGTAGTAAAGGATTATTTGCAAGTTCTTGGAGTGGCTGATTTTCTTGCAGTTTGTGCAGAAAGCGTTCTGCCGTCATCAGTTCATTCACCTGAAACCACTTGGTTGCAAAGTCAGCAATCTGTTGGTAAGCAAAATCAGCAATTTCTACTTCGGTAAACTGCTCAAAAATATAATTGATTGCTGCAACTCGGCAGGTGATGACAATGAAACAAGAGTAAAATCGCGTTGCAACCTTGCGAATATCTTGCAAAACTCTATCAAATTCAGCTTCTTGAACTTCATCTAACCCATCTAATAAAATTATTGCTTGCCCCCGCATTAAAATAGTTTCTGCGGCATTGGGTACATCAAACCCACAATCTTCAAATTGCTGTGTGATGTACTCTAATAAACTTGGTTGTCCTCTAGTCTCTGCAAAATCCTTGAGACTAATAAAAATTGGAACGCGATTGCGCGGAGCGCAGCGCCAAAGGCGATCGCCTTGAAACTCGCTTAAGTTACACTCAATTGCTAGCCATTTTAAAAATGTAGTCTTGCCTGTTCCTGGCTTGCCTAAAATTATCAGTTTGTCGTAGCGTTCTACAATTTCTAATGCTGGTAAGCGCTTTTGTTGGAGAATACCCAAGTCAAAAGGGTTGGAGTGTTCTGCGTCAAAATTACGTGACATCTCCTCAATATCTAACCGCCTGTTTCTAGCCACTCGCTCTAGGAAGTTGACATCGGTGTAAATAGCATCCAGTCTCATCGGTTGTTCCATATCTAGCACTCGCATTACACCACAACGTCTTTGAATGCTTTCGTGGATTTTTTCGCGGGCAATTTGCACCAGACTCTTAATTTCGCAAACTTTTGCTGCCTCTTCTACATGAGGAAAGGATGACGCAGTGATAATTTCTTCCCAGTTGAGGTTAAGCTTTTCGCAAATTGTGACAAAGATATAACGATCAACGGGTTTACCTTGAAAAAACTTGGTAACTGGCTGACGGCTAATGCCTAGTTCTCCTGCTAAACCCTGCTGCGTTAAGGAATTCCGAATCAGTGCAGCTTCTGCTTTACTAACTCCCTCTGCCGATGCTTGGAGCGATCGCCTAGTCATTCCACTCCATCAAAAATTATTGTGTTGATTATATTTAGCTACTTTAAACATAATCTATACAAAAGTCATTCAAAAGTCATACATAAGTCAATCACACAGTTGACTGTAAATCACACAGAAAAGTGCGAATCTATAGATCTAGCTCATTTGACATCTCTTACAATAGTTGAGTTAATATTTATGTTACGTTGTCGCCCAAGGTGGGGTCATGATTATGATTAATGTCAATATAAATGCCCCTTCTGCACAGGCAGGAACCCAACAAGCGCTCGAAAGAATAGCAGAGGCAATGCAGGTAGTTCTAACTTCGCTTCAGCCTGATGAAATTAAAGATTTAGCCGACCAATTGGAAACGACTGATAGTAAGCCAAAATATTCCAAGGCTGAAATCAACTTTGCTGCCAAGCTTGGTGCTAATAAAATCAGTGATGAAGAGCGATGTAGGTTAGAATTGTCTGCTCTGACGAAACATTTTAAGTGGAGACAAGATTTACTTAAATCTTCATTAACTGCACCACAAGTGGCTGAACTGTTGAATACAACTCGTCAAACGCCACATGATCGCTTAAAAAAGAATAGCTTAATTGCTGTTCAAGATAACGGAGTCTGGAAGTTTCCCACGTGGCAATTCGATCCTGAGGGGCCAGATGGCGTGATTGCTGGGTTACCAGATGTTTTAAAAGCTCTCAATGTTCCTTCTTTATCTAAAATTAGTTGGCTGACTCGACCAAATAAAGCTTTGAATGGTCTAACTCCTGTAGAAGCCTTGAAGTTTGGTCAGATAGATGACGTGATTGCTGAAGCCAGGACTTTGGGAGTTTTCTAGTCACAAATTGTGTTAAACGATCAACTGATTGACTGACGATTGTATTGGGAATTACTCTTAGGAAGTAAAAATTTCCGGAAATACCTAGTTGACTTTTGAAGTGTGCATGTAGTTAGGGCTTTAAATTCCTAATTTAATAGAGACATTGCAAGAGCCTGAAAGGTTAAGTATTCCCATTTTGTCAGTCAACCAGATGAGGAGTGATAAAGGTGGTAAAACTAATTGCTCCACCACCTTGCTTCGGCAAGCCGAAACCGAAATTCTATAACTTAAAGAAGGGTACGGAACTTCTGAGAATTTTTCGTCCAGAATTTAGTCCTACTGCCCTAACTTTTCGTTTTTGGGGCCCACTTTATCGCTTTGATCATCATCGGGGAGACTGTCCCAGTTTTTACTATGAGCCAGGAGATTATCAACAATGCATTGATCAAGAACGTGGTATATATTACGTTGCGCCAAAGCTTTCTAGTTGTCTAGTAGAAATTTTTGGAGATGTAGGTTGTATAGAAATTACTGACCATCAGATTGCGATCGTCACTCCTATTAGGAATTTAAAGTTACTGGATGTACGCGGTTCTGGTGCGATGCGGGCTGGTGCTAATGAGGCTACCCTAGCAAAAACAGAAAAGCGTGGTCTTAGTCAAGCTTGGTCGCGCTACTTTTATGAGCAGCAAGTAATCTACTCGGAAATTCACGGTTTGATTTATTGCAATGCTCATAATAATGAAGAAGCGATCGCCATTTATGAACGTGCTGAATATCTTCTCGTCTGTCAAAAAGAAAATGTTTTGCCTCTGAAACATGAATTGTTACGCGGATCAATTTTAAAAGCAGCTGGTGAGAATAATTTAGGAGTAATTCCCTATTGGTAATTCTGAGTTAAAAACGCTGAATGCTGAGTAAGTTATTTACTTCTTTGTTCAGGATTCAGGGCTAATAATTCAGTACTAAATTTAGTGAAAGTATGGTTAGTAAATTAGATAAAGAGGCAGGTAAAAACCAGATTTCTAGGGAAACAGTAGATTGGTTGCTCAGACGAATTATCCACATCCCAAAAAATTGGTTAATTATTAGTAGTATTTTTATCCTTCTCAGCACCTTTCAAATTAACGGTGGTGAAAAATTAACTTTTAAATTTGAAGTTACCAACACAACAGCAATTTTTTTAGCCTTGCTCTGGTTACCATCAGTGCTGAAAATTTTTGTTTTGACTGGGGGAGCATTAAAAACACCAGTAGGGGAAATTAGTAGCTCTAATATGATGCCTATGCTACAGTCATTAACTGGCGATACGCTAGGATTTTTGATTGAGCAGACTAAGTTAGCAGAAGATGTTGCAGCACCACAACAGCAGATGGAAATGCGGCAAATTCGTCAGGAATGGCAAAAAGTCTACGCTTCAAGAATTCCTTTGTCGGAAGCTAGGCAACAAATTGAAAGTTTAAGTCAACGCTACAAAGAACTGAGAAGTTCTATGCCGTCAGGAGCAAAACGCACATTTGAGATGGAGTCTATTGCTGGACGGATGCGGGCGCTGGCTCCAGAAGTCAATTTTTCTGAAGAAGAAGTTAATCACCTTCTCAAATCCAAAGACCAAGGTAAGCGATTACTAGGACTTTCTGTAGCAGAATGGTCTGGCAATCCCAATTATTTTTATGCAATTTTATATATTATTAGTGATTCTGAAACGGCATTTGAGCAGACTTGTGCATTACGAGCTATGGAAAAAATGGTAACTCATCTTAATACTCAACAAAAGCAAGATTTGCTTTCTGTGCTGATACATCAACGTAATTTTAATGAATCAGAAAAGTGTTGGATTAGACCTAATTCTAATCGTTGGGCACTTAGCGATCGCTTATTAACAGCCTTAGAGGGATAGCGATCGCTATTCTTACATATTAGTTTTGTTTGATATGAACTAAACTATAATTTGGGCAAAATTTCCGGTAGCAATTGAGCAGGAACCTTCGATAAAGCCAGATTTTGTCCTTGTATGCCTAATTCATTGTGGAAAGCGCGAATTGTTTTGACTACATAAGTAAAGGTTGTTTGATAAGCCTCTGGTTGTTTGCTTAATCCATGTAAGGCTTGTAAATGATTATTTAATGCTGCTTCTAAGTGATGAGAACGAGTTTTTTTGTCATTATTTGAATAGTTTTCTGTCGCCAACTGATAATGAGCTAGTGCTAAATTATTATGAGTAGCAAGTAAATCAAAACTTAAAGAATTACTATTAAGTGAATGAGCAAGGCCAAGAGCTTCTTCATAAGCAGTAATACACAGTTGCAAATACTTGTACCTTGCTTCCTTACTTGTCTGAGATAGATTTGCTAAATGCCAATAGGCAGTACCAAGGTTATTTTGTGTAGCAGCACAGCCACTGGGAACAAGAGCAGGAGTACGATATTGGAGAGCTTCACGGTAAACTTCAATTGCTAATTGGAGATGTTGTGCTGGCTGTTCGTATTGAGCAAGATTCCAGTAAGCAGTGCCAATGTTGTTTTGAATCATGCCATATTTCAGCGGTTCCTGTTCAGGACTGTAGTAAGCAAGTGCTAGATTATAAGCTGCGATCGCTTTCTTCAAATGCACAACAGGTTGATTGTATTGCCCCAAATGCCAGTAAGCAGTACCTAAATTATTTTGACAAGCGGCATATCTTAATGAATCCATTTCAGCTGTACGATAGCGGAGTGCTTCGTTATAAGCTAAAACTGCTTGCTGCCAGCTATCAGCTGGATTAGAAAAACGAGCTAAATCACCATAAGCTGTCCCTAAATTATTTTGCACGCGAGCGTAAGTTTCTGGGTGCGTTTGTGGTGAAATCAGCTTTAAAGCCAACTGATAAAATTCAATACCTTGTTCTATATAAGTTTGCCCATCTTGAGAATTAGATGGAATGCGATGTAGCATCCAGTAGAGTGTGCCCAAGTCATTCAAGATGTCTGGCATTTGCGGTGAAGTTTCATCGTAAGAAATCGATTCCTGGTAGGCAATAATTGCCACCATCAAGTTTTCTAAAGTTGACTGTCCTTGTTCAATACGAAGGCGATATAAGTTTCCTAAGTGATGATAAGCAGCTGCTATTGCCTCCCCGGAAGCTTGCTGTGTATGCAATTGCTCAATTTCAAACAGAATTTGCTGTGGTTGCCAACCATCCTCTCCATCTTGAGTAATTTTGGTGTTTATTGTTGCTAGTACTAACTCGGTTAACTCTTGACTGATATGAGCCAGAGATGACAGTGATGGAGTATTATTTCCACTAGATCGAGTCGGGGATTGCTGTTGCGGTGGCTCAATTTTGATTAAATTCGATATTGGAGCAGAAGTTTCTTGGGGTTTCTGTTCATGATGTACTGGTGCATCTATCTGGAAATCGAAATCTTCTCCAAACTTCAATTCATCTGCGGTTGCGGCTTCGAGTTCTACTTGGGTAACTGATTCTTCTAAAATAGATGGCTCAAGATTACCTATATCCAAATTTCTAGAATTGGAAAAACGTTCTGAAGAGCCTGAATTCTGGGTTGTTGGTGTAGGTTCTCCTGCAAATACAAACACACCAGTACGGCAACGCCAAAACTGTGGTGCTGACTGCTGAATTGCAGATAACCAAGGACGCGATAACCATAACAGCAGGCTAGATTCTTCAATAGATAAATAATGCTCGCTTAAACGAAGATAATGTAAAAATAATCGCTGTATTGCTACTGGTTGTTTAGTTAGCAGTTCAACACCCACAATCTGAAATGCAGGTATCGGTAAAGGTCGCCCAGGAGCATCTTTTGATACCTCAACAATTGGCGGTGGATAATTCTTCAGCCATTGTTTGATCTGCGCTATAGGATTAGGATCACTTAAATTTAACCTTAAGGTGGCTAAACGCGGGTAGGCTGGTGTGCTGCTTTCTTGACTATCTTCTTGCTGATATAGCACTTGCCCAACTGGATAAGCCAAGGTAGAGTGCAAACGGGCTGCTACTTGATTTCTTAAGTTTAAATCGTCACATACTGCTAAAAATATTTGTCTGCGTAAGCCTAGACTAAGAGCAAGTTTCAGGCGTTGATACACTTGCCGATTCCAAGCAAAATTATCTGTATGTGCAGTATCATTCACGCTCATGGTGGCTACAGAGCCAAAACACAGTTTACATTGCCTTAAGAGGCTATCTAAACAGTCAAAAATCGAACCTTGATTATGGTTTTCTAGTAGATGTTTTGCTGCTCAGGATAAATCCAGGCTTTAACGACTGGAATAATAAAGTATATTATTATACTTTATCACTATTTTAATTGTAACAAAAAATAAAAAATCAGGTTCCTACTCGATCAGGAACCTGAAAGACGATAAAAATTAAATTTTATTAAAATAATTTCTGAACAGCCGATTTAAGAAACAGAGAAGGCAACTACTATTAAGCCACCAACCAAAACTGTAGCGGCTATCCCCAAGAAAATATAGTTTCGCTTTTGCCCTGCACTTGGGGGTTCTGCTGCGTAAATCTTTGGTTCACGGGCAAAATTATTCAGACGGCCGCCTTCTTCAGTTGTATAGGGCATGAATGAATTCCTTCTAATCGTTTGTTTAATGTTACATAAACGTTATATTCTGCTTTCCTGATAAGATAAAAATCGTTACATTAATTTAGGGGAACTGGGGATGAGCAAGAACCAGTGCCTGAATCCTCGGAGTTCCCAATTACCGTAAACCTTTAACTAGTAATCGTGCCAGTGACTGGTGAACTAGCGCTGGCGTAATCTTTGATAGGCATCCTGCCAGCAACGTACGCTAGACGGCCGGCGACTGTTGCTAAATTCATTGCACGAGCCATTGCTGCTGGGTTTTGAGCCAGGGCGATCGCACTATTAATTAATAAAGCATCTGCACCCAATTCCATCGCTTGCGCTGCTTCTGATGGCGATCCAATGCCGGCATCCACTACCACGGGTACACTAGCATTTTCGATGATGATCTGAATATTGGCAGTTGTTTTCAGCCCCTGCCCGGAACCAATAGGCGATGCCAAAGGCATGACTGTGGCACAACCGGCTTCTTCTAAGCGTTTGGCTAATATAGGGTCAGCATTGATGTAGGGTAATACAGCAAAACCTTCTTTCACCAATTGCTCTGCTGCTTGTAGTGTCCCAATTGGATCGGGAAGCAAATATTTAGAATCGGGTATTACTTCTAACTTAACGAAATTATTATCTTCCTGACCCAACAGTTTCGCCATTTCTCGCCCCAAACGAGCTACCCGAATTGCTTCTTCTGCGGTTTGACAACCTGCCGTATTGGGTAACATCCAAATTTTTTGCCAATCCAAGGCTTCAGCTAAACCTTCGTGTCCTGGTGCTTTGGTTTGTACCCGTCGGACTGCCACAGTCACAATTTGACACTCACTCGCGGCAATACTGTGCTGCATTTCTTCGATGCTGCGGTACTTACCAGTGCCTGTCATTAAGCGAGATTGAAAGGTTTTGCCAGCAATTGTCAGTCCTGAGTCCTGAATTGTGAGTGCTGAGTTCTCTAAGGATACAACAGGACGATGCCCGTTAGAGAAATTGGCAGAGTGAGTGAGCATGGGTGTGGAGATAGATGAATTGGCGAGGAAGCGCGAATAGTGAAAATGAGATAGCAAGGGATCTGACTTTTGTGCCCAGATCAAATCGGCAATTAATGCTGCGGTTACAGGGGCTAACAGAATGCCATTACGGTAATGACCAATAGCAAAAGTTAAATTTTGACAATGACTACTACCTAAAATCGGTAATTCATCGGGGGTAGCTGGACGAAAACCCCACCAAAATTCTTGGATCGGATAATGCTGTAATTGCGGATACAGGCGGATTGCTTGTTGAAGTAGAGTTTGAATGCCTGTGGGGGTGTTATGGGGTGTAAAACCGACATCTTCGCTAGTTGCCCCAATAATGATAGAACGATTCCGCCTGGGGACGATATAAATATCCTGCCCATACAAAACCCGCGTCAAAGGTAATTCTGGCGTTAATTCCGGCATCCGCACACTTAGCATTTGTCCTTTGCGAGGACGCACGGGTAGCGGTAATAATTCATTTGACCAAGCACCTGTGGCTAAAACATAATGGGCAGCGCTAATTACTCCAGCGCTGGTATGCACACCCACTACTTTTCCCTGCTGCTGTAAAAATGCTTCTACTGTGATGCCGTCTTTGAGTTCAACACCAACAGACTCAGCGGCTGTCCAAAGTACACGTACTAAGGCGCGATTGTCAACTTGTGCATCTTCTGGATACCACCAGCCACCAGCGACTTCTGCTCCTAATCCGGGCTGATATTGATGAATGGCTGCTTGATCTAACCAATAAGCAGGTGATTCACGGGCAGAGGGGCAAGGGGGCACAGACGCAGCGGCGAGATTAGATTTAGCTTTTCCCCTGCTATCTTCATAAACGGGTGCTAAGATACCACAGGGCCAGTAACCAGTGTTTAATCCAGTCAAATCTTCGAGTTTGTGCGTCCAGTCTGGATATAAAGAATGCGATCGCCTGCATAAAGAAAGCATTGCTTCATTTGGGATGTTTTCCGCATCTGGTGCTAACATCCCAGCAGCAGCGTGGCTAGCAGCAGACTGGAAATCACGGCAAAGCACGGTGACATTTGCCCCGCGCAGTTTGAGTTCAACGGCGATCGCCAAGCCAATAACGCCGCCGCCAATAATTAAAATGTCACTAGTCATTAGTTATTAGTCATTAATCATTAGCCATTTATCATTAGTACATAACTAATAACGCATAACTAATAACTCATCACTTTTAACTTATAACTTGTAACCTACGATTAGCAGAGCCTGGCGGAAGTACTATTCAATTGCAAAAGCTTAAAAAACTGTACCAGCAATACTCCTTCTGACTTGAGAGTAATGAAGTGCTGAGTGCTGAGGAGCCAGTGCGTTGCGCGGCGAACCGCTCTTGTTGCAACTGGGCAACGCCAGTTGCTACCTCCTCTGCTTCCCAGTCCCCAGTCCCTTTTTCATTGGGACTGCCTTCTGCCTTCTGCCTTCTGCCTTCATTACCACAATGCTCGGATAGGTTGATTATTTTGATTTACATCGCTTGATGGCGTGTCCGTGGATTGAGTATCTGTGGATTGAGCTTCTGTAGTAGTTGAATCTGGAATATTTTCTGTATCTGATGTTGAGTCATCAATCGGGGTGTTATTCTGAGCAACGTTGCTCCTGCTTTCGGTTGTAGAAGCATTATTTCTGCTAGCAGCTGTGCTATTAACATTAATATTAGCCGGAAGAACTTTTGACGTTCTACTGCCGACGGGAACACTGGCGTTTTGCCCACCCATAGGAAAGTTAATGCCAAGTAATGTACCTAGCAAAATCGCCAAGCCTCCAGCCATCAGAATTAGCGGTGTCCATCTACCCATATTGTTTTGCTCCTTAGTTAACCTTTAGGTGTCTACTCTATTTGAGAACGTTTAAAAATCAGTCAAATTTTGTCAATCTTACATTAATTCCTTAAAACCTCTGAACGCTTACGGCTAAATGCATGTTTGTTGTAGGAGAATGGGGAGGAAGCGAATACTGCGTTTTGTCCCGCCGATTCGCTGTTGATACTTCGCCTTCTACCTTAACTGTACAGCTACCATATCTGCCAAGTAATGGATAGTTTATTACCTTAACACCGCCATTGTAGAGGTCAATACCATTTTGCAGCAAAGTTTTTCGGAAGTTGGCTTTGCCATGTTTCGGATTTTGCCAGAGCATTTCTCAAACACATGCTTGTCTTGTTCCACAAAGACGATCTCACTGCACTCTGTGCCTTTGGGCAACAGGAACCACTCTTGTAATCACACTCAATTGTTTTATCTTGAGCTAGTAGTTTGGTCATTTTTAAATTACCAAGCTGGCTTTATGTTGTATATTGGCACATTGCCTTAAAAGTTGTCTCGAAGGTCTCAGTCTTATGACCACAAATCCCTCACCCCAACTTTGGCTTTATGACACTACGCTACGGGATGGCACTCAGCGTGAAGGGCTATCAGTATCTATAGAAGATAAGTTACGGATTGCTCACAGGCTCGATCAACTAGGGGTTCCTTTCATTGAAGGTGGTTGGCCTGGGGCCAATCCTAAGGATGTACAATTTTTCTGGCAACTACAAGAAAATCCGCTCAAACAAGCAGAAATTGTTGCTTTTTGCTCGACACGACGCCCCAACACCAATGCTGCCACTGAACCGATGCTACAGGCGATTCTGGCTGCGGGCACTCGTTGGGTGACAATTTTTGGTAAATCTTGGGATTTACACGTCACAGCAAGTCTGAAGACAACTTTAGAAGAAAATTTGGCGATGATCCGCGATACGATTGAGTATCTTTGTTCTCAAGGACGTCGCGTTATCTACGATGCAGAACATTGGTTTGATGGCTATAAGCAAAATTCAGTTTATGCTTTACAAACATTAGAGGTTGCGATCGCAGCTGGTGCAGAATGGCTTGTTTTATGTGACACCAATGGCGGCACTTTACCCCATGAAGTTAGCCAAATTGTTCAAGATGTGGTAAAGGTGGCCGGGGACTGGGGGCTGGGGGCTGGGAAATCGGGTGCTGAAGAAGAATCTACCCAATCACCAATCACCAATCCCTCTTACCCCTTATCCCCAGAGGGTGTCCCACCTTCCCTAATCCCCCAAATTGGAATCCATACTCATAATGACTCGGATATGGCGGTTGCCAATGCCTTAGCCGCTGTTATGGCAGGGGCTAGGATGGTACAAGGCACAATCAACGGTTACGGTGAACGCTGTGGTAATGCCAACCTCTGTTCGTTAATTCCTAATTTACAACTGAAGTTGGGTTATAGCTGTATCGGTGAAGACGAGCTCACGCAACTTACAGAAGCTAGCCGCTTTGTCAGCGAGGTCGTGAATCTCGCTCCTGATGAACACGCTCCTTTTGTGGGACGGTCTGCTTTTGCTCACAAAGGTGGTATTCATGTCTCAGCAGTAGAACGCAATCCTTTAACTTATGAACACATTCAGCCGGAACAAGTAGGAAACCGTCGTCGCATTGTGATTTCTGAACAGTCTGGACTCAGCAATGTGTTAGCCAAAGCGCGCACTTTTGGTATTGAATTAGATCAGCATCAACCAGAAGCACGACAAATTCTCCAGCGGATGAAAGACTTGGAGAGTGAGGGCTATCAATTTGAGGCAGCAGAGGCGAGTTTTGCACTGTTGATGCACGAAGCTTTGGGCGATCGCCAGCAGTTTTTTGAAGTTAAAGGGTTTCAAGTCCACTGTGACTTGATTGAGGGGAAAGAAACAAGCAACGCCCTAGCGACAATTAAAGTAGCTGTCAATGGTAAAAATATTTTGGAAGCAGCGGAAGGTAATGGCCCTGTAGCGGCTTTAGATGCTGCTTTACGTAAAGCTTTGGTAAACTTTTACCCCCAAATTGCGACTTTTGAGCTGACAGATTACAAAGTACGTATTCTCAACGGACATACGGGTACAGCAGCGAAAACTCGTGTGTTGGTAGAATCGGGCAACGGTTCTGAACGTTGGACGACTGTTGGGGTTTCACCTAATATTTTGGAGGCTTCCTATCAAGCAGTGGTTGAGGGGTTGGAATATGGTTTGTTATTGCACTCGCAAGCGGAAGCATCCTTGAGAGTGTCACGTTGACACCAACTACCAACATATTCAGGATTGACACAGTCAAACAAGAATCCCACTCTTTTTAGGGAGTGGGAGCGTCAATAACCCCAAGCCTTAATCTTTTAAAAGTGGTGGTTGCTCAGACTTAAATACCAATTTGAAAAAAGAATGTGACAGATACAAACCTAAAAACCCAGATTAAATCAGGCTTTCTGAATGAGTGAATTGGTATAACTCTCAAAACAATAGCCTGATTACGAATCTCAGACAGATAATAATTTTTACTTGCTCACTAGCAACAACAATTAGTAAATTGGGCAAAGACTTAGAGAACTATCCGCTAGCAGTAGTTAGACATTTACCTTCTGAAATATAAGGTAAAAATCACTGCTGGCACTTCTCTATGAAAAACTTTCCCAAGCTTGAGCAACCAATTTACTGAGCCAGCGTCGCTGCTGCTTATCTAGCATCGGATCATCAGCTAGCACCTGGGCAGTCAACTCTTCTAAAGATTGACCCTGAGCGCGCACGATTTTAACAACGCCGGCGATCGCAGATGCAACTAATTCTTCATCAACAGGCCTTTGTTGCAGGGCAACAATGTCTTGGGGGCTGTCAGGGATGGGATAATTCATGGCGTGGGTTTACAGAAATTTAGAATGAAAAATATATTAGACAAATTATTAAAATTTCTTCACCAAATCTTTATCGGAGTGATGAGGCGGAGTTTAGCGTACTTTATGCGTTCTTCAAATCTGTCTAAGTGAGTAGATTTATCGGAGATGTCAGGAAAAGATGAAAGAAATACTTTATTTAGAAGTTCCAACTCCAGATACGGCAACTGTACGCAGTTGGTTGCAAGTAGATTTTGATCCAGGATATGGAGAAAAACGGCTGACTCCTGAAGGCTTTCGCCTCAGAGTTTCTGCTGAGACTACAACTGCTGGGGCGGCGATTTCCGAAAATTTACCTACGGAACTTTCTGTATTTGTCTGGTCAGTACAGCGAACTACCTATTTGAAAGCGTTCCGATGGGCAGATCGGCCTTTTCCGCAAGAAGGGCAAATCCTACACCGCCTGACTATTGGAATTAAAAGCCGCTTTCCCCATCACTATCCAGAACCACCAGCGATTGATTTAACTCAACAAACGATATTTGAAGCTCTAGAGCCTTATTACCCTCTCACTGTCAAGTATTTTCAGAAAATGCCCAATGGGGAATACGACTTGAAACGTGCCTACTGGTGGGAACAGCGATGGCGTGAAGGAGTACGTAATCCGCAGCAGCCCAGACAGGTCGTTTTTGGGAAAGACATAAACGAAGAGAAAGCCTTAGCGCCCTCTTCTCCCACCTACGACATCATTTATCTTGGCGGCGCTTTAGGTGCGATCCATGCGGCAGTAATGGCGAAATTGGGATATAAAGTGCTGCTAGTAGAACGAATGCCCTTTGGACGGATGAATCGGGAATGGAATATTTCTCGTGATGAGCTTCAAAGCTTAGTCAATTTGGGTTTGGTGACTACTTCTGAGTTGGAAACTGTCATTGCGCGGGAGTATAAAGACGGGTTTAATAAATTTTTTGATGCGAATAATCCACCAAAATTGCGATCGCCTGTCTTGCACACACCCACAGTGCTGAATTTAGCCCTTGACTCCGATAAATGGCTAAAGATGTGTGGGCAAAAAGTGCGCGCCGCAGGTGGCGAAATTTGGGATGAAACAGAGTTTCTGCGTGCAGATATTGACGAATCACAAGTTGTAATTACAGTCAAGCATTTACCCAGTCAAAATGAAAAGCAAGTAACCGGAAGATTGCTGGTGGATGCGATGGGAACTGCGTCGCCAATTGCTTGGCAATTAAATGGTGGTCGGGCTTTTGATAGTGTTTGCCCAACGGTAGGAGCAGTTATTGATCGGGGATTTGAGCCAGAAGTTTGGGATTCCCAGTATGGAGACGTTCTTTATAGCCACGGGGATATTTCCCGCGGCAGACAATTGATTTGGGAATTATTTCCCGGAGCCGGAGAAGAACTGACAATTTATTTATTTCATTACCACGAAGTCAACCCCGAAAATCCTGGTTCTTTATTGGAGATGTACGAGGACTTTTTCACGATTTTGCCAGAGTATCGGCGGTGCGACGTGGACAAGCTGGTATGGAAAAAACCGACTTTTGGTTATATACCAGGGCATTTTAGTGTTGGGAGTAGCGATCGCAAAGTTGCTTTTGACCGCTTGATTGCGATCGGTGACGCTGCATCACTCCAATCTCCTTTGGTGTTTACTGGCTTTGGTTCTTTAGTTCGCAACCTAGAACGCTTAACAAAGCTGTTGGATACTGCTCTCAAACATGACTTACTAAGTTTCCGTCACCTGAACAAAATTCGTGCTTACCAAAGTAATGTTTCTGTGACTTGGCTATTTTCCAAAGGCATGATGGTTCCAACGGGTAAATTCTTACCACCCCAACGAATTAACGCCATGCTGAATACCTTCTTTGGTTTGTTGGCAGACGAACCGCCAGAGGTGGCAGATAATTTCATCAAAGATAGGTGCGATTGGTTAACCTTTAATCGGTTAGCAATTAAGGCAGCACGCAAAAACCCTGCCTTGCTATTGTGGATTTGGGAACTTGCCGGGCCAAGAGATTTGGGGCGTTGGCTGGGTAATTATGTGAACTTTGGCCGTCATGCCCTAGTCAGTGCTGTGCTGAGTGGATGGTTTCCCCACTTTCTCAGAAAAACAGCTCCTTGGTTGGAAACCCGGTATCCGGCATTGTGGTTGCGTTTGCTGACGATTAGTTACGCTATCACCATCGGCAAACCGCGATCGCCTAATCAGGTAGCAAATGTTAATCCAGAAGCAATCATTCAGAAGTCAAAAGCGAGGATTCTGAATTAGTTCAGTAATTAAGAGTGCTGAGTTCCCAGTAACGAGTAATGAAGTGAAAGATTCATCACTCTATTCACTTCATTACTCACAACTCAGCACTCAGCATTAAGTTGGGTCAACTGAACACTTGACTATTGACTATTCGGGCGGAAATTAGGTAATTCCACAGATGCTAATGATTTGCGCCCCTTAGGTGGACGCTGGGGATAAACTACGGGTGAGGGTGATTTAGTATCGATAGTGCCGTCCTCGGAGGATTCTTTGGTTATATTCTTTAAAGGCAATTCTGATGGAGTTAATTGTGAGATTTCTAACCAATAGTCCTCATTTTCTGCTGTCGCAGTAGTTTCATTCATAGGTGAAGTTGAGGGCACTGGCAAGTTGCTAGTTAAAGAAAATGTATAGTCTTCTACAATCTCAACAGAAGTATTCTCGGTGGGTTTGATTTCTCCTTCCAACTGCCGTTCTGGTAGAGTGTCTGACTCCTCATCATCAGCGATGGTGGTTGCCAAAGTTTCCCAGAAAGGTAGACCATTAGCTTGATTAATGCCTACATCATCTTTTTCAAGATTAGGTGCTGGTGATGTAGATGCAGGTTGGGAGGCAAAAAACATCTGAATGAGATTCTCTATTTGCTCATCAATGTTGGATGACCCTGAAGGTAAAACTGCTTCCGATGTAGTGG
The DNA here is from genome assembly GCA_019359325.1 of Mojavia pulchra JT2-VF2. GTDB lineage: Bacteria > Cyanobacteriota > Cyanobacteriia > Cyanobacteriales > Nostocaceae > Mojavia > Mojavia pulchra. Next base: position 19,171 of record JAHHHN010000038.1, read on the forward strand.
AGAAAGCGTCACTAATATTTGATGATTCTATAGGTGAAACTGCTTCGGGCGTAGTGACAGGATCATCAATTTCTGATGAGACAGCTGGTTGTGCTGGAGCTGGTGTCTGTTGCTTAATTGACCAGTCCCAAGGAGAGGATAAAGATGAAGTAGGAATAGGGTCAGTTCTGTTAGCAGATGTATACGAGGGTGGTGTTGCAGATTGCTGCCAGGAATTGTCTAAACTATTAGTTAAAGATTCTGGCTCCGCAGACCAAGGCTTAATTGGCTGTGCATTGGGAAACAAAGAGCGAGCTTTTTTAGCAAATCTTGATTGCCTAGTAACTGTGTTGTGCGAATGATTGACAGTATCGTCTTGAGAATCATCACCTGGAACTGGTGTCTCTAAACACTTTTCTAACGCCGCTTTAAACTGTAAGGTCTGGCGTTGTTGCCGCATCAACCTAGTACGTAACTCTCGACATGAAGTTTCAGATTGCGATAGCTGCTGAGACTGTTCAGTATAGTTAGTTTGCAGCAGCGAGCATTCCCGCTCTAACTGGGCAAGGCGTTGTTGGCTAATTTGTAACTGGGCTTTATATGTTTCGATGAAAACTTCTTGGCGTTGAACTGTTTGGACAGCAGTTTCTAATTGTTGGAACAAGGATTTTATTTGTTCTTGGGCAGCAGTAAGTTCCTGAGCTTGTTGATTGAGCATCGACTCAGTGACGCTAAAGCGTTTTTTCTGCCACTGTAAAGCCTTTTCCGACTCAGATAAGTCAACTTGATACTGCTCTACTTGCTTATATAAATCATTGTTAGCAGCACGCAATTCTTCATTTAATGTCAGCAGTTTCTGAAATTCAGAATTGATACTTGCTTGTTTTTCAATATCCGGTTCGGCAATCCAGTCCTGCTTGGTTGCATCTGTTGATAACTCTTCAACTTTCGTCTCGTGCCGTTCGTCTTTTGCTGGCTGAAGGAGAGGCAATTTTGTAATTGCCATATTTTCAGAAGGCACAACTGAGTAAAATGGACAACTCGCCTGCTCCAGTTGTGGCAAATTAGCAGAATTTAGGGATTCAATAAAAGCCCCATTCTTTGATGTGTCAGCTTCATTCATCACTCTTGACCCACCCGCTTAAAAGTGTTCAGCAGTGCTGGCATTAGCATTGCTTATCGATTGTGCCCGATCAGGGTTGACGCAAGTAGCTCAGGAAAACCTGAGAAGCCCCTGACGGTAGCTGTAGGGAGTTTTACTTTAGAAGCCAAGCGTAACTCTCCTCCAGCATGAGTAATTAATCATTAAATTTAGTGTTCCCCATTTTGCATCTAGAACTGATGAAGTTATAACATTACGAAGTTCCTCCCCGCCAATCTTGAGAATAACGGGAGATTCTAGTTTAGATGCTGATTACAGGTTTGCTTGCGCTTGATTGGAATCAACAGTTATTTGGGAATAAATTGTCGGCAAGAATTTATGCACTTAGAAAAGTCGTAGCACTGGATCTAATTTACCAAACAGCTTTGCCTTAATAGCAACTAATCTGAGATTCTGGGGAATGGGGCATGGGGAATGGGGAATGGGGAATAGAGACTAGGGGCTGGGGGCAAGAGGGCAAGGGGACAAGGGGACAAGGTGAGACAGCGCTGCGGGAGGGTTTCCCTCCGCAGGCGACTGCGAACCCGAAGGGGGACAAAGAGAAAGAACCATGATTAACTCTTGCTCCTTGTCCCCCATCCCCCATGCTCCTTGTCTTCTTTATCCAATGCCCAATGCCCAATGCCCAAAGTCGGCGCGGTTCATCCCATCCCCAGAAGGAGTGGGCTTTTCTTGCGCCGACTTTGTGTAATTTTGAGTTGTTATGGTAGCCAATAAGGGTCAAATCCGGCTAGAGGAAGCTTCTCTGGTTTGATTTCAGCAGTAGTAGTGTCGGCAATAGGTAATAAGGGCATTAACCACAGACTACTGGTAGCGATCGCCTCTCCATCATCGGTTTTTAAAGTGTTTGTCGATAATGGAGCTTGAGAATTTGTCTGTGATACTACTTGGTCAAATAATAAGCCTAAACCATCAGGTGATAGGCTCATACGGACATTTCGTTGCTCGATGGGTAGCACCAGCAGTGGTTTCTGTTCTCCTGTTTTGATATCAATTGCTACTAAATAAGGCTGTTCTATGTATTCTTCTTTCGATACTAACTGAGTCAGTAAGCAATAGAGGGTGGGCGAAGCAGGATCAAATTGGCAATTAAGAATTGAGCCTGTTGTTTTTAACAAAGGTTTCTGTGTACCTTGGTTGGTGACTAAAAATAAATCTCGTGTGTAATCTGTATTAAACTTGACCATCGCTGCTTGCGACCCGTCTTTAGAAAAAGCCTGGACTAACCCAAATTGCGGTAGAAAATCTAGAGGTTTGCTGGCATCGCCTTGTAGGGATATAATCGCTGCTCCCTGTCCTTGAGCAACTGCCACGGCTTTACTATCTGGTGTAATCATAAAGTCACCCCCTGGTTGGCTTTGCAGGCGTTTAGCAGTGGGTTTTTCTCCAGATTTATCGCTGGTTGTAGGCAGAAACCACAAGCCAAAGTCTCCGGGATTAGATTTGTTTCCTCGCTGGATAACAATTGTTTGTCCATCTGGCGATAAGTCAAATTTGAGGTTTTGATAATCTTTATTATCTAAAATGAGGTCAACTTTACCTGATGCTTCGGTTCGGTTGCCAGTCTTGCTAAAAATACCTGTTGTTACTGTATACAACTGAGCCGAAAGTAAGTCTGGGTTGTTTGCGGTGTGAGCAGAAAATAAAACTTTTCCTCCGTCTGGAAATGGCTCGAAGTCCATTACCACTAAGTCTTTGGGGGTAAGTACCTTTTTTTGCTCTTGAGTCAAGTTATAGAAAATTAATTGCCCTTGTTCTTCTGGATTAACTCCTATATAAAGAATGGCGCGATCACGTGTGCGAAAGCTACCTGTAAAGGGCTGAAGCACTCTATTTTGACCTTGTTTTTGAGAAAACTTATCTTTAGCTTGCTGCAACTGCACTTGATAATTTGTGCCATAGGGTGCTGGTGTCAAAAGCGTATAAACCATTCGCCGTCCAGCCCAACTGATCTTACCTGCTAGCGGCGGATCTATTTTCAAGTTCTCTTCTACGCTTTTCGTGTCCATGGGGCGGCTAAAGGTAAGGCTAAAGGAGATGTCGTCTGCCCCTATTTGTTGGTTCTGCCAAGTGAAATTCCGCACGCTGGGCTTTACTGCATCACCTTGCCAGATTACCAACCCAATCAGCAGACTTAACAGGAGCATCAATGCGATCGCCACGCGATCCAGTGGTTGGATAAATGCTTTAGATTTAGTCATTAGTTCAGTTGTCAGTTGTTTTCAGCCAATGACGATTAACTACTGATTAATAAATGTAAGGATTCTTAGGTTGGGGAATCTTTTTCAAGGAAGTAGCAGCGATGGTGAGTTGGCGTTTGTCTGAGATAGTTTCTGTCACCATTTGCCCTTCGATTTCTAACCAGGTATCAGGTGGATACTGATCGCGAGTATCTGTCAATTTTACGGGTAATCCTGCTGGATAGGCATCTGCGGCACAGCAGGTGATCACAAATCTTGCCAAGAACAAATATTCTTTACTAAATTCTGGCGGGTGAATGGCAAATCCCTGTACCTTAACTTTTTGCCCTGTATAGGCATCTGGTTCTGGATAAACGTTGAGGGTGCGTACCCAGTCTATGAGCGATCGCTCTTCTGGGCGAATGGTAGCGCGAAATGCTTGCGGTTGAGCACGTGTTGCTGCCACTGAATCGGTTACACCGCGATCCAACGCGGTTTGGCTAGCAAAGACGCGGGGTGTAATCATTAAACCTAAAATCGCTGCTGTTAACAGCAAACCGCTACCCCAACCAGGGGGAAATAACGTTAAATGCTGGGCGTTCGGTACATTCTCTCGACGCCGCCACCGCCAAAGTTGCCCTGCTTTGAAAAAACCGATAATTAGCAAACCAATAGCACCCGCAATTGCTAACCAAAAGTAATCGGGGTGAATCAACAAATTCAGTTTGCCAGTGAACCAGTATTTCAAGATTAAAATTCCCCAAGCTGTAATTGCCAGCACATCCAGCCAAGGCATTAACAGATTACGGATTTTAGATTTGGGACTTGGAATTGAAGCCATAAGTTAAAAAGTCATTAGTCAGTAATCAGTAGCAATCAAAAAACAACTGAAATCTTACATCTGACAAAAATTACATGACGTGCAAATTTAAAGTTACAGTGAACAGAAATGTCAATAATCCTGCTAAAGCAAATAGATAAAATAACGCCTTAGCTTTAAAAATGGATAACATCAAACCTATGCCTTTGATGTCAACCATCGGGCCAAATACCAGAAAAGCTAACAAAGAACCGCTGGTAAAGGTTGAGGCAAAAGAGAGGGCAAAGAATGAATCGACAGTTGAACAAATTGACACTGCTGCTGCTAATATTAGCATCGCCACAATTGAGCTAATAGGGCCAGCACCGAGTCCGAGTATCAGTTCACGCGGTGCTAGCACTTGAATAGCAGCGGCGATCGCACTGCCTAAAACCATCACTCCCCCTAATTCTCGCAATTCTTGAACGATATTATCTACTAATAAACGCAGTTTATCTGGCAGGGGTTTACTGAGGCTAGGTGATGATGTATTTCCCTCTATTAAACTATTATCTATTCGCGTAGTTAAGCCTGCTTTTCCTCCTAGCAAATAACTTCCAGACTTCAACAAGCTAGAACCTGTTGTTTCCTGTTGTGTTTGGTAACGTCTCCCCCGACGTTTCAGTTCTGGCTGCGTGGAGGGATTAAACTTGAGATAACGAGCGAGTTCTGGTTGAACAACAGGACTCAAGTCTTTTTGAAAGCTGAAAACAACAGCGATAGTTGTAGCGATCGCTAAGGAAAACACGACGCGTAAAACTACTATTTCTGGCTGATCTCGAAACGCTGTCCAAGTTGCCCAAATTACTATGGGATTAATAGTCGGTGCTGCTAGTAAAAAACCAATTGCTACTGGTGTGGGTACTCCCTGCATCAGCAACCGCCGCGCCACTGGCACATTACCGCACTCACATACCGGGAACAAAAAGCCTATCGTGCTGCCGAATAAAGCACCCAACACTGGATTTCGAGGCATTTTTTCTACCAATTTGCGCTCATCTACAAAAAACAGCAGCAAGCTGGAGAATACAACTCCCAGTAGCAAAAAGGGTATCGCCTCGACTAGCAAACTTAAAAATAGGGTGAAACCATTGTTCAGTTGATTCATGGGCGTCGCAGTCAAAAGCGGTTTGGAGTTTTTAGAGTATGCCTAGTCATTCTATCGAAATGGGGATCAAATGCAGGACGGGACAATAATAGATCATTTGAGCCAAAAAATTGGTATGCGATTTATACTACTTCTTCAGCGTTATTCAGCGATTGCTACTTGTAGATGTTTACATATATCTGAGTGTATTTACTAAGGATGACTATTCTTAAGAATATCTGACTCTAGAAATGGTTCCAATTATCTGGGGTAAACACTTAGCTGCACTATGTTTAATACCTATGTTTATACTTACTCTAATTTGGTTGGGAAATGTCTGCTCTTCCGCGCATTTTCATCAAGAGTTCACAGTTTTTAAACATTTGAGCTTTGCTGTTGGTAGTTAACCATCCTCGATTTTGGTTATTGCTGGTAAACCTTTATCCTAGCTTTGGTTGAATTTTTACTATAAAAACTCTCAAACTGCAAGACTAAGGTTGAAGATTTGCGGTAAATACTGACATGGTATCGTGCAACTTTGTGTTGAAAGTGCTGAGTTCTGAGTTTTGAGTTTTAAGTAATAATTTCTTCCCGTGCCCCCGTGCCCCCTTCTCCCTGTGTTCTCTTTGTCGCTTCTATCGCTTAATTCTTCCGCTAATGTGGTAGAGGCTGGCAGAGGCTAGAATGTTAGCTTATTGTATGTTTGTCTTTATACAAATTAGAGTTTACAGTGTCACAAGAATTCAGTTCCCTAATATCACCACCATTTTTATCGCAAGGTAGCGATCGCGATCTCGGTTTAGACTCAACACTCCAGGAACTCTCAATGTACAACTTCCAAGTGGAAGTTAGCTGTAGTGCAATAGAAGTTGCGCGATTTTTTGAACGATATCCTTTGCTACCAGGAGCAATCTTACTAGAACAGGGAAAGTTCATCGGTATGATTTCCCGGCGGCGACTCCTAGAATTTTGGATTCGTCCCTACGGACAAGAGTTGTTTTTACATCAACCGTTGACTATTCTCTACAGCTATGCGCGTACAGAGATTTTGCAGCTTGCCGATACAACACCAGTTTTGACAGCGATGCAACTGAGTTTGAGGCGATCGCCTGAACTTTCGTCAGAACCTCTGGTGGTGCAAACGGCATCTGATAGTTACAGTTTATTAGATATGCATGAATTAAATCTTGCTTCTTGGCAAATTCGAGGCATAGAAACTCAGGTGCGCTATGAACGTAGCCAAGCCCAAATGATTCAAAATGATAAAATGGCGAGTTTGGGACGTTTGGTGGACGGGGTAGCACACGAAATTTTAGACCCCGTAGGTTTTATCTGGGGTAACTTAACTTATGTCTCTAACTATAGTCAGGATTTACTCAAGCTTATAGGAGCTTACGAACAAGAATTATCTCCTGCTTCTGAGAACATTACCTATCTTAAAGATGAAATCGAATTTGATTTTTTAGAACAAGATTTATCAAAGGCAATGTCTAGTATCCGTACCGGGGCGGAAAGGCTAAAAAAACTTGTCACTAGCTTGCAAAATTTCTGTCATATCGACGAAGTATATCCAAGACCTACTGATTTGCACGCTTGTATCGATAGTATTGTATTGTTAATTAATAGTCGTATTAAAGGAGAAATTGAAATAGTCAAACATTATGGTCACTTGCCACCAGTGTATTGCTTTATGGGGCAACTGAGCCAAGTATTTATGAATATTTTAAGCGAGGCTATAGATACATTGCTTAATGAAACAGTGCGGCAGCAATTTCATCCAGAGACTACTAATAATAGTGACAAACCACAAATTGAAATTACTACAAAAATTATTTCTAAGCCAGCAACTAAACAAGATGCACCAGATTCACGTTGGGTTTCAATTTGTATAGCTGACAACGGCCCTGGCATGTCTGAGGAATTAAAACAGCAAATTATTGAGTCCTTGTCTGTGGAAAAACGATCTGATAAAACAACTAGTTTATCTGTCAGCTATCGAATTATCACGGCAAGGCATGGAGGCAAATTAAATTTGCGTTCACAACTTGGTACAGGTACTGAATACGAAATATTATTACCTTTGCTTTAATACAATTGATATAAAATACTCGTGAATCAAGGTAGGATTTAGCGATCGCTTCCTAGAATTGCTATGAATTAATCATCTCACACTTGGTTATACACTATCTGCGATCGCTTGAGTCTAATCTACTCACCTTTTTTCCAACCGTTGATGCAAGATGCTAAAAGTCGCTATAGTTAACGGCTTAAACCATCATATCTATTTGGGTCTTTTTTCTCCTTTTTTTTCTGGGGATCTTTTTTGGGCTTTTTGGTTTCTCTGTTACCCTTCTTTTCCTTAGACATTATTTCTTTCCGATATAGTGACCATTAAAGTGGCGACAACGCCCATCAAATTTTACCAAGGTAATGTTTCGTTGGTAAAAAACTCGTCTTCAACCTATAAAATCTCCCAAAAGTGAAGAAAGCCATTACCGGAAAACACTTCAATCAAAATTACGGTTACAAAGCCTATCATTGCTAGGCGACCATTCCAATTTTCAGACTGAGGAGTAAAGCCCCAAAACCAAGCATTGCGTTTATTTGAAATCGACTGTTTAACTTTTGTAGCGTCTGACATAAATAGTACTCCAAATTTTTCTTTCAATTTTTTGTAGGCTATAGCTTGCAAAATCGTTGATTTATCGAAGATTGGCAACACAAAGCTATAGCCTATTACCCTACTGCATAGCAGTGATTACAAAGTTGAAGTAAGAATTAACTTCACTAGCATCTTCACTAGACAGCATTGAGGTAACAACATTCTTCATCGCACGGATACTTTCAGCAACGGCTTCAATCGGAGTACCAAGGGATCTGTACATTTCGCGGACACCAACAACTCCAATTTCTTGAATCGGTGTGGAATCACCAGCTACGATACTGTAAGTGATCAAGCGTAGGTAGTAATCCATGTCTCGCAGACAAGTTGCAGTCATCTCCTGACCGTAGGCGTTACCACCAGGCGAGACAATATCTGGGCGCTTTTGAAATAACTGGTTTCCAGATTGCTTAATAATGCGCTCCCGGTTCTCTGTTAAAAGCTGAACCAGGCGCAGGCGACGCGCACCATTCATACTAAAACTTTTAATCTGGTCTATCTCCCCAGGGCTAAGATAGCGAGCTTCAGCATCTGCGTTTAAAATCGACTTCATGATCAGACTCATCAACAGACTCCTTCAAAAAATCAAATTATGTTGGCACTATAAAATAGCGCTTGTGGTCGTCAAGAAAATGATCCGCATCTCAACCGACAAGCGCATTTTTTAACTAAAGTAATTAACAGAATTTCCGAAAGTAACTTGCAGAATTTAAATTATCATTTTGCATATTACTGCCAGGCATTTTTGCCACTTTTAAATTCGCTCTGGTTATATTTATTCCTCTCAGGTTGATCCAATTTAGATTGGCACTTTTTGGTTCTGAGTTGTTTAAATTTGGCTCAATTGAGTTGATTACTCTCAAATCTGCCCGCCTAAAATTTCTTTTTGCGATCGCATATAGGTTCAAAAATTTATTGCCATCGATATTGGCTGCCTCGCAAGTGTAGCGTTATCGCTTTTTCTCCACCTTAATTGTAGAGCATAATCTTCAGTTGTGCCCAAATTGCAAATCAGTAGAATCTGACTGCTTATAGTGTCGTTAGCAGCAAATGTTCACCTCGCTGGTAAATTTCGCGTGCATAGTCAGTCCAATTTCCTTGCCCCCAATAACGAAAACAGCTAGTTTGTAACAATAAGTTATATAAAAGAATATTTCGATAACTAGATTGTTTAGTAATAGGTTCTGCTGATTGATCTGCTAATAATCCATCCACTTTTTGATGAAATGAACTGCTTAATTGGTACATGGGAGATATAACATTTTCATATCCCTTTACCCAACTAATATGATTAGTCCATGAGGCTCCATCCATATGGAAATTAGAGTTAGTTTGCTTTAATTCTTGAATAGCATTTTCTACAGCCTCAGGTTGACAATTATCAGGTGAAACTCGTTGCCAAATATGATGTTGTCCCACTGGCTGACAATTGGGAAAATCCTCAGATTTACAACCAGCATCTGCGAGTAATTCTAAGTATTCTGTACCACACATCCCGACAACGCCTGATTTTCCTCCACCATGATTCACCATATCCCACCACGCTTGTTTAAAAGCACTGGGAAATTCATTCATCATGACGCCGCCATTTTCGCCATCTCCTATTTGTGTGACAATTGGTGGTACAAGCACACTCCCCAATTGTTGTTTAGATAAAGTTTTAGCTTCATAGTATGGCTGCATTTGACCAACCAATTTAGTATCTGAACCTTGGGTTTTAATTAAGGCTGTAATACTAATTGTTTCGCCTTGAGAATTGCGGGCAATCAAATTGTGTGGTAGATGTTTGTGGATAATCGAATGACCACTAATTGTTTCTACAGAATCTTCTTGGACAAGTAACCAACGATATCCACATTCTTTGAGTGCTTTGACAAATTCAAATAAAGTATCAGGATGATTTGGCAGGTGCATTTCTGGAGGTGAAAAACCTTTGACTCGCGCTAGTGCTTCCCAGCCAAAAATTGCCGCAAAATAATGTTGCCACGCTAAGATGTGCAGCTTAATATCTGCAATTGGTGTGGAAGGAATGACAGCATGGCTCCACATCGTACCCAACCACTCTACATAGGGTTGATAGGTGGGAGCAGCTTCGCTAACGCAAGTGATGCGCTTGAGGTTGTCTAGGATATCGTTGCGTCCCATTTGCCTGAGTCCCCATAAAAGATTTCCAGAATAATCCAACATTACACGGGGATTACAGCCTTGATTGACGAGTTCGGGGATAAAGTCTCCCATGCGGCTGTAACAATATGCAAAAGGCCCGGCGTTGTGGTTATCCCCTTCATTGGGATGTTCAAACATATATTGCAGATTGCTGATCAGCGAACCGTTATGTCCAGCTGGAATAGTAGGCTGGTGCATATGTAAGGCGATCGCAAACCCAGCATTAATATCTTCTAAACGGAGATTCGTTTTCGGCAAGAATACTGGCGCATCATGGTTTACTACCGAGAGAACCTCTGTTTCCCAACCAGAAATATTCGGTAAGCCATCAATGATTTCGGGCAAGGTGGGGAGAGTATGAGGCAATGTCAGCATTTCTGGTTGCTCCGAAACAAGGTATATCTTATTATCTAGCCGCAGTACCTATTTAGTTGAGATCTTTGGGAAACTCACAATCCCACCATGCTTTTGAAATTAGGCAAGAACACGGTGGGGTGTTTACAAAACTTTGTACTGAGAACTAAGTGCTGAGTTCTGAGTGCTGAGTACTTATGTACTTGGTAAAAGCAATGCAAATTGTGGGTGGTCTTTTAACTCAGCACTCTTCATGCTATGAGCAACGAGACAGACTTGATATCAAAGGCTAGCGATCAAGTCTTGCGCGCAGATACCAAAGAAACGGTGTTTCTGGATAAAAACAAATCACTGACACGATGAAATTTTGTTAACCAACTCAGTTTTTGAGTAAGTTCTCTGAGTAGTTCGTGAGGCTGTTGTTTTGTTGGTGCTGATGGAGTTGCAATGTTTAAAACCTGCTCTAGCAACCAAGGAGCAAAGCGTTGACACCAAACAGCTAGATGACTTTGCCATCCAACTAAAATTTCTGGTGAATCTCTTTGCAGCCCAGCGACGAAAGTTTGAGCTACTTTTTCAGGAGTCGTAGGTATTACCCAGCGAAATAATTTGAAGTCCCGCACCATGTCCGTATCTGTGAGGGAAGGCAGTAATGCTTTCACCTGAATATTGTATTCGGCTAGTTCACGGCGCAAGGCTTGGGTAAACCCTAAGATTGCAAACTTGGTAGCTGAATAAGTCGCCATCGTCGGTGCTGCTACTTTCCCCATCAAGCTAGACACATTGACAATTGTGCCTTGCCTTTGGCTAGCCATACGTCGAGCTATTAGGCTAGTTAGGTTGTACATTCCCAATAAATTCACGGAGATTTCCTCTTGAACCTGGGGAAGTTTAGATTCCAAAAACGAATTTTGGTATGCCACGCCAGCACAATTAACCAGTAGATGAATCGGGCCATAATTACGCCAAAGTTGGGCTACGGCAATATTCACCTCAATTGTCTGAGTCAAATCTACTGCCAAAATCGAGACTTCTGTTCCCATCGCCTCGATTTCTGTGGCTACCTCGGCTAACTTTTGGCGATCGCGCGCCATCAAAATTATCCGCTTAATACCTTGTTGCGCCAATTCTAGGGCGATCGCACGTCCAATACCACGAGAAGCCCCAGTAATTAGGGCTACCTTACCTTGAATCTTCATGAGTTTTTATCTCCAAAATCTCGGTCTTACTGCGTTCTTAATCGCATCCGCAGGTAAGACAAATCTGCAATTGTAAGAAATCAAAATTGAAGTAAGCCTTTAAGAAGGAGATATTTCTGGGTTAATCTGCAATTGCTCATCTTTAGCCTCTACACAGCAGAAATTTCTCGCTTTCTATCTAAAAATCATCACTTTGCACAATTGGTTGCATGGATATAGCTCATAGATTTTGATATTTCCTCAATCCAAGCCTTCACCAGAACGTTGTCATACACACGTTAACAATTAAATCAAGTTGTGGCAACAATTTTTAATAAGTATTTCTTAATACTTGTTTACAAGCAGTATATATATAGGAAATAATTTTGGGAATAAGTTTTTATGAATACTAGCGGACAAATATGAAAATCTTCTGACAATCAAGCCAAGTTGCTAGTATTAATTCAACAAAAACAGTACTCTGGTTAAATTGTGACAACTTTGGTTATCACTGAGATAGCAGGACAACATATATTTTTGGAAACATTGCAGCAGGGTTTGTCGTCAGCATTTTCACTAGTTTGAGTGCTGAGTCGTGAGTGATGAGTACTGAGTCGTGAGTGCTGAGTTGCTACCTCCCCTGCCCTGCTCCCTGTCCCTCTGCTTCCCAGTCCCCAGTCCCTACTCTTTTTTCATGGTGAAGCAGGGGTTGGTTGTGGTGATGGTGGTGGTACGGTTGGCTGGGGTACAGTTGGCTGGGGATTTAAACCATCCAAAGCTTGATTTAATTGCTCTGTTGTCAACGACTGTAAGAAACTGAGATTGAGGGGAGCTTGACTGATGTATTGGGCATAGGATGGCTGCAAATAAGAGCGGTATTCAGGACGGTTTAAAAGATGGGTTTGCAAGAAAGCCAGACTCAAGGCTTTGATGTAAGAATAAGCAGGCGCACGGTTCGGCCCTAGTAAAGCTTCTGGCACAGGTAAGACATTATTCTCAGCAGTGGGTTCAGCGATCGCACTGAAGTGAGTAGCATTTTCGATTAAGGCTAAGTATTTATTGGGGTTGGTAAGCCAAGTGAAGGGGTAGATCTGCTCAGGGACTGGTGGAGCAAAAATATCTTGACTACCTGCCATTAGCATTGCCGGAATTTGAATTTGGCTCACCCCAGCTTGACCAAATACGGAACTATCAATAGGATTAATCGCAATCACAGCCTTAATGCGATCGTCTTGGAGCGAATAATTTGTTGGCGGTAACTCAGCTGCACGACACTGCAAAAGGGTCGACACATTCAAGGATCTATTGGGAAAACAATCTTCACGGAGTTGTTCAAAGTTAATTTTACCTCCAGCCAAAGCCAAGGCTGTATAGCCTCCGAATGAATGACCGATCGCTCCGACTTGCTGGAAATTTAGTTTACCTTGGAGGCTGGGATCGGACTTTTCCAACCGCTGGAGTGCATCAAGTACATATTTGACATCCAATGGTCGGTTAATAAATTCTTGTGCTTCTGGCGGCCCAGCCAAGCCCGAAAAGTATAGCTGAAAGCGTTCGGCATTACTACCAGGGTGTTCTAGCACAGCAACTGCGAAACCGTGGGATGCTAAATGTTGAGCTAGATAGACAAAGGCATAGCGGTCTGAAGCGAGTCCATGAGAAATCACAACTAGAGGAAAGGGAGGAGTGGGGGCATTTGCTGTGGTTTGAGGTGATGCTTCAGGTACATAAACATCCACTGGTAAACTGCGATTACGAGAATCGTCGTTGAGTTTTAGGCTGGTTATTTGCCAACGAAATTTTCCAGGCGATCGCAAATCTGGCTGTTGGGAAAAGTTAACGGTTGCATTGGCAGTTTGGGCGAGTGTCTGTTGTTGGATGAAAGCTACTATTTGATCCCTGGCTGCGAGTAACTCTGACAAGCTATTAACTATCTGTAGTCCCTCGGAAAAATTCAATCTTAAACTTGTGCTGGGGAACCTACGCAACACGTTCACAACTGTTAAGCCTTCCGGATCAGCAGCAGATAAAATCAAAGCAGCACGTATGGCATAGAAGCCGTTCTGTCGAGAGTCGGTGAGCACCAATTCTCCTAGACGTTGCACCACCGCTTCGCCTATAGGTGAGTAGGTAAACTGAGAAACCAAAGTAGGAGTCAAATTAAAACGCTGCTGCAACAGTTCCCGCAATTGAGCGAGTTGTTCGGGAGTAACACGTCTGGCATAAAATGCCAACTCACTGTTAATTTTGCCTTCTTTGGCAAAAATTTCTAGGGAATCAGCGGATAAAGAAAATTCTCCAAAGGGAGGGTAAAAAAAACTGATGCGCTCAGCCCCTAGTCCAGGCGTTGCAGTCACAATTGTAGATAGCAGCCCTAAACTTAGGTATTTCAGAAACTTTTTCATCAGAAAAACCCGCTGTCTAACCCGTCCACACAAGTTTGGCCGGTGAGAAAAGCGGGGCGGGATCTATGCCGCTTTCCTGTTTACTTACTTTACATATATCAAATAGGTTAGTAACCCTGCGCGAAATTTAAAATAAAGTGGTGCGATCGCACCAGGGGCAGTGCAAAGGCGATCGCAGCAAGTATTGTGCCTATAAGGTATAGAAAAAATAAATACCTTAACGCCCAATACAATTTAGTTAAGGCTTGATCCCCCTAAGGTTTATTAACATTACTAACTGAACTGTATTACGTTAAAACTATCAACTCATAATTTGTATTCTTCTATTTACGCAATCCTGTAGCCAAAGAATGTGTAACAATAGCAAACTTTTAGCCGAAAGCTCTCAGTAGCGTCATAATTAATATAGATATCAAATTCTTTCTTATGTCTTCAATTTCCTGTCCCTGTTGTGTCGTTGTCTTCAATCGTCAACAGGAACAAAACATTAACCACCAAAAGCACTGCCAAGATGCCCCAGAGCCAAATAAAAAAAGTGTAGTAAAATGTACTGTGGTTGAAAATGGTCGAGTTGTGGTTAAACCATTACAACCATTGCCTAGTGAAGCTGTTGATTAAGTTGTAGGCAATTAACTTATTTCATCTAAAGATAAGACATCGTGAAAATGCTGGTAATCAATGTAGCGATGTCCATCCGCAGTACGGTGTATGATGTCAACAAATCGATAGTTCCATAGAATATTAGCAGCACTGTAAGTATGACGTGCATGGACAACCTGTGCAACTGTTTCATCAATCCCGCTCAAGGAAATCACAAGCGTAGTATTTGTCTGCATCAGTGATTCCGCTGTCATTCCATAGAGAGGACTAAACTCATCAATGGTATGCAAGGCTACCCAAGTTAAAGTGAAACTGGGCGACTGATTTCGCATCAACTTGAGATCGTATATCCGACGTATGTGCTGCCCCTCTAAGGTTACTTCATCCCGCATTAAGTACACCCGCATCTGCGCTTCCAGAATCAGGTTGCGGCGCTGGTTAGCAGTACGAAACATGAGAGTTGGCATTCCCTCATACGGTGTAATCACAGCAACACGACTAAAAATTACACGCGCAGTCGGACGAGAGAACCGGGCAAACGCTAACCCTGTCATCACAGCAATTCCCATCAGACCTGCCATCGCTTCAATAGTGACAATGATATTAGCGTAAGTTGTTTTAGGATACATCGCACCGTAGCCGATGGATGCCAGCGTTTGCACACTAAAAAAGAAGACGTCTGAAAAAGAGCCAGGTCGGGCATTTGCAACGCAGTCTCCTCCTGCCAAATAAGCGAAGGCAAACAAGGCGTTAATAGCCAGATAAAAGACAGCAATTAGCAGTAAAAAGCCATGCCAGGGAATTGTTAACAGAAGATGGTAAGGATCACGCCAGTAGGAATGCCAAGCACCCAAACCTTCAATATGGAACTGTCCATCCTGGATTTTGATATGAATCCGCGCAAGCCAATGCTGCTGTTTCTTTTTAGATAGTTCCTTGAGTCGAAATTTCATTGGGAGTAGCCAAAAGAACTGCTGTTCGATAATATGACTAGGTTTGAAGGTTGCTGCCGGAACTGCAAAGGTAGCGACAAGTAACAACCGAGTCTCTTATGAATCGACATTTCTGGATTACTGCTTTAATTGCTTTTATTAATTCCCTTAGTTTTACGATTTTAATTCCTATTATCTATCTTTATGGCAAACAATTTGGACTGAATGATTTCCAGACGAGTTTATTATTTTCGATTTACTCTATATCTCAGTTTTTCGCAACTCCAGTCATCGGTAAACTCTCCGATCGCTTCGGTAGAAAGCCTTTACTGATTATAAGTTTAGCTGGGACTGTCACCGCTAACTTAATTGCTGGAACAGCAACAACAGCAATTGTTCTCTTTTTCGCGCGGCTTCTGGATGGCATTACTGGAGGCAATGCTTCTGTTGCTCAGGCGATTATTTCAGATATCACGACTCCAGAAAATCGTGCTAAGGGTTTTGGCTTTTATGGTGCAGCATTAGGGTTAGGTTTTGTATTAGGGCCAGCCATAAGTTTATTCGCACAGCAGATTTCCTTGGGTGCTGCTTTTTTAGTTTCGGGTGCGGTAGCCTTCTTCGCCCTCTTAATTACAATTTTTTTATTACCAGAAACTATCAAAAATCGGGCTAATAAAGCACATAACATTTTTGATATAGGTTTAGGGAATTTAATTAAAGGTCTGGCTATTCCTAAAATAGGAATTCTTCTAATTATCAATTTTTTTATTGGAACGACTTTTACTATATTTACCTATGCCTTTCAACCATACTTTCTGAATGTGTTGGGGCAAAATAGCCAAACTTTGACACTGATGTTTCTATTATTTGGGGTACTAGGCGTCATTATGCAGACTTGGGGAGTCTCAATTCTCAGCCGAAAATTTAATTTAGTTAAAATACTATTTTTAGCATTATTTATCCGCAGTTTATCATTCGTATTAATGCCCATTTGGCCAAGTATTGTTTATTTTGTGGTAGTCAGCATTCTTTTTTCACTGTTTAACTCTCTAGTTCAGCCGATGATCAATGCGCTAATTTCTCTTAATGCTGAAGTTCAAGACCAAGGGACTGCAATGGGGCTTAATGCATCTTATTTAAGCATTGCCAATGGTATTGGCCCTATAATTGCAGCAATGCTAATTAATCAATCGCATCCTATAACTTATGGCTATCCTTTATATTTAGCTGGAGCGCTGACGTTTTTAGTTTTATTTTTGGCAATAATTACTCGAACGAGATATACGCCAACAGTTATACAAATTACTAATTCGTAATTTAAAAAGTCAAATTTTATAATAGACTTTAGAAAAAGTTTATATTTATAACCTAATTTTATTTTAAAAATTACTATAAAAGTAGGGTAAGCAATGCCTACCCTACTACTAATTAATTTGATAAAATTTCATTTTTCTGAATTTGGTCTTTTGTCTAGAGAACAACGGTCAAACCATTCTTGGTATTTTTGTTGTTGTTCTTCATTTTCCACAACAATTGACACTCGTACCTGCTTACATCCATGATTTCGCTCTAGGGCGATCGCATTCAAAACTAGACTAGCAATTTTAGGAGAGCTAAAAGATCCACTGACAGTTGAACCGTTGTCAAAAGTTGTAACTTCAGGTATCTCTCCTTCACTTAACACAATACCAGAAATTTCCCCTTGTCCTAAATCAATTTCTGCTAGTTGCTTGTGTTCTGGACTAACTTGCTCCACAATCAGTTTCTCACGTCGGACGGGAACTTGTACCATCCGGGTTTCGATTTCTTTGCGAACAATCACATCACCAACTTTACGTTGGCTACTATTAATGATTAATCTTTCTTCCAGTAACCTAACAATACTTTCTTCTTCAACCTCTGGCAAATTTGCAGTTGCTAGGTCGCCATTTATATTTTGACCATTAGCGATTTGTCCGTCTGGTCTATTTGCTTCTAAATTTTCATGCATATTCTCTATTTCTGATTTTTCTATATCTATGAAAATAGATTTAGTAGGGTTGTCAATTTTTTGTATTCTTTGGCTCCGCAAGAGAAATGAGCCATACCTATCTTCAAGCTTTCTATTTTTTTGATTTTTTTGTTTAGATATAACTAAGTTTAACCGATGGTTAGCATCCAAAACTAAATCTTGGACTTCGCCTAACAGTTGACCTTGCCTATCTATCACAGAAAACTTTCTCACTTTGCTGCCTAAATTATCCAGCAAAGTACTAATGCGTTTATTAATGTTTACTTTGGTTGCTTGTTCACAGTTTAGTGCAACGTGTCCATTCATAACGCAAATTTCTTAACTGCTTTTTGACAAGTCAACTATTCTACAGCATTTCTAATTTAAGATAGGAACAAGTTTTAGATTGAAAAGCTTGTTCACTAGTTTAATGAGACTGCTGTATTGATGATTTTTAGTGATTCGCAATACAGGCAAAGCTAGAAAATAGCTCTACCTGTGATATATTTAATTAGCTATTAGTTATGAACTAATAACTAATAGCCATGTTGATTAACGTTCCTCAATTGGAAGACCTGAAGCATCTATATCTAACTCTTCACGACGCACAGTAGCTTGAGCTTCAGCTGTTTCTTGTTCCACAACTTTTGTGACTCTGACTTCTTCGCGCAACACTGCTTCTTTGCGGATGTCAGGAGTTTCTTCATAAATTTCCACACGCGCAACTTCGCCTTCACGGAAATTAGCTTCGCCACTAGAAACAGCTTGACCAGCATCGGTTGGCGTTACACGTTCAATAACGACTCGTTCTCTTTCTACTGGTACTGCTACTCTTGCGGTGTCAGTTTCTACGTGCTTACCAATTGCTACTTCGCCAGTTTTTTGGCGCTTTTTATTTGCAATTAGCCTTTCTTCATACAATCTCAGGGTTTGATGATCTTGCTCATTTGTCCCAAACAAATCAGGTTCGCGCTCGTAATTATAGGTATCACGCTCGTAAGTGGGGTAACTTGGCGTAGTTGCTGGCTGGTAGCCTGTATCAATTGGTGCTGAAGCTTCTAGAGGTGTTGGTGTTTCTAGCGCTGTTGATGTTTCTACAGGTCGGGTGTACTCCCCAGGACGGCGATAAACTCCACGCACCCGCTCTTCATAGTCGTAATCAAGCGCTAACCCTTCATCAAATTCAGGTAATTGTTCTGCTTGCTCCCTAGTCATGCCAATGGCATAGACACGATCAACATTATAATCAACACGAGAACGCCCAACGGGTAATAATACTTTTTTACCAAAAATCCAGAAGCCTAAGTCAACGATTAGATAACGGAAACGTCCTTCATCATCTACTAGAACATCGCTGACATTGCCAATCTTGTCATCACTTCCTTCTGCGTAGACACCAAGCCCCTTCAGGTCATTACCTTGAAAACTATCCCGATAGTTAGGATCAAAATCTTCTAATTTGTAAAGAGCCATTATGTGTTTACCTCAATTTTTTCTTTCTATTTGCTAATAACTAACCTAGAAGATATAATGATTATTTTTCATCTTTCTAATGGCTGAATTAGCTAATGAAATTTTTATCATAGTAAATGTAAATTTTAATAAATCTTAGTTTTTGCAAAATTAAAAGTTGATTATTTAATTAATCATAGTTTCACTTAACTATTGTAGTTTTTTTTTAAATTGTCTATATTGCAGGCAGAAACATAAATTATCTGTCTGCAATATCTGTGGTTGTATTTAAACTGATATACAGTGCATTAACCTAACTTTGAACTTTCTTCCTAACCTGGAAAAGGACAAATTGCTAGATTCTTTGAAGACAATGCTCTAGGCAGATTTATTTATTGGCAATTTAGTTAAATTAAATGCCTTCTTGTCTATTTGCATTAGTTTCATTCACATCTAAGTTACCTGAAGTATCAATATCTAACTCTTCACGACGAATTGTTTCTTGTGCTTCAACAGTACTTTGATCAACTACTTTTGTGACTCGCACTTCTTCACGTACAAAAGTTTCCTTCCGAATTTCAGGAGTTTCTTCATACACTTCTATGCGTGCTACTTCCCCTTCTTGGAACTGTAAATCTTGGGAACCTACTACAGTTTCTGTTGTAGTGGGAGTCACTCGCTCAATCACAACACGCTCTTTTTGAATAGGTACTGCAATTTGTGCAGTTTCAGTTTCGATGTGCTTACCAACTGTTACTTCTCCCGCTTTCACACGGCTCTTACCAGCAATCAATCGTTCTTCATACAGTTTGAAAGTTTGATTGTTTTGCTCATTCAATTGGTATAAATTAGGTTCTTGTTGGTAATTATATGTCTCCCTATCGTAAGTTACATTACTATTTGGCGAACGATAGATATTACGCACATTCTCTTCATAATCCTCATCAACGATTCTACTTTCTTGATATTCGGGTAAACTTTCTACTTGCTGTTTACTCAATCCATCAACGTAAACTCGTTTTTCTTGGTAATTAATATGAGCTAGACCGATTGGTAGTAATATTTTTTTACTACTAGAATCTAAGCTTGAGTCAATAACTAAATACCGAAAACGGCCTTCTTGGTCAACTAAAGCATCAGCAACTGAGCCAACTCTCACTCCTCCTTGGGTATATAGATCCAAGGATTTAACGTCATCACCACCAAACACTTCGCGGTAGTTGGGTTCAAAATCTTCGAGTTTGTAGAGAGGCATAAGCTATTCCAAAGTTCTTTAAAATATCTATCCAGCTTAAAAAATTTTTAATTTATTTTCATCCTGCTGGCGACTGAATTCACTTAATATAATTGTTGCGTGAGCAATCATACTTAAGCATTGAAGCTTGAATAGCTATGAGCTATGAGCCTACCAATTTGTATATAACTTAAGCTATATATCACGATATTTAATTTAATAAAATTATTACTTAAGTATGAATTTTGCTATCTTGTGGCTATTCGCCTGATGGATTTTTAAGCTATCATCTAAATTTAAAATTGGTTAATTGCAAAATATAGCCAATCATCTCAAGTTGCTCGCAGTAGACACTTCACCACTTAGCAATTTTGTTGTATTAAGAAGTACTAAAGTGCTTACTACGAGATATTTTTATTATCTGGGGATTACACTGATCCCCTAACTGGCTGCCTGATTTGCAATTTCACCGCCTCAACAATGGCATCGGCATCAATTTTGGCAGCATGGAGAAGTTCTTCTGGTGTACCCGAACTTGGCATATTACGCACTGCGAGCTTAATTAACCGTAGTTGAGGGCCATTATAGGTTTGAGCGCTGCTATAACCTGTAAAGGCATCAAGTACAGCAGCACCTAACCCGCCTTCAATCCAGTGGTCTTCAACGACTACTAAATTACCGTTGGTATCGCAGGCGGCTTGATGCAGCGTCTGCACATCAATGGGTTTAACAGAATAGGCGTCAATGACGCGCACTGTAATGCCTTCATTTTTCAGGCGCTTGTAAGCCTTGAGTGCCTCATGTAGAGTTATACCCGCACCAATGACAGTAGCTTGATCTCCGTCAGAACTACGAATTACTTTGCTACTACCAATAGGAAACTCTTCATCAGATTCATAGAGTACGGGTGTGCTTTCCCTGGTGGTGCGAAGGTAGATAATTCCATTACGATCGCTCATCTGAGCTACTAGTTTAGCAGTCTGGTTAGCATCGCTGGGATATAGTACGGTACTACTCCACACTGCTCGAAAGATGGCTAAGTCTTCTAACGCCATCTGCGAAGCACCATCTTGACCAATAGATACACCGGCATGGGAACCCACTAGTTTAATATTGGCGCGAGAAATCGCAGCCATCCTTACAAAGTCGTAGGCACGAGTTAAGAAAGCAGCAAAGCTAGAAGCAAAAGGTTTGTATTGCCGCACCTGTAAACCCACTGCCGCTGCTACCATTTGCTGCTCCGCAATGTACATCTCAAAGTAGCGCTCAGGATAAGCTTCCGCAAAATCTTCAGCGTAAGTAGAATTGCTTACTTCAGCATCAAGGGCAATAACATCAAGTCGAGCTGCTCCCAAAGCTTTTAAGGCATCACCATAGGCTCGACGTGTTGCTACATTTGTGCCTTTTTCATAGGTGGGAAGTTGTAGTGGTTGAGCTTCACCTGTGAAGGCAGGTTGACCTTGGTATTCAGGTTTATCTACTTGAATGGTAATATGACGCTCACCACCTAGCTCGGCGATCGCTTGTTTTTCCTGCTCAGGTTTGAGTGCTTTACCATGCCAACCACCTAAATCTTCTAAAGCTGCCACACCTTTGCCTTTCTTAGTTCGGGCGATAATTACTGTAGGGCGATCGTTGATGCTCAAAGCTGCGCTATAAGCTTGATCAATCTCTATCAAGTTGTGACCATCAATCTCAATCGCTTGCCAGCCAAAGGCTCTGGCACGGTTAGCATAAGCTTTTGTATTCCAGCCTAATTCCGTTTGACCTCGTTGACCTAGCCGATTGACATCGATAATGGCGATTAAATTATCTAGACTGTAGTGTGAAGCATGATCAAAGGCCTCCCAAACCGATCCTTCGGCGATTTCACTATCACCTAGTAGCACCCAAACGTTATAGGGTAGTTGATCCAAATACTTGCCTGCCAAAGCCACCCCTACACCAATAGGTAAACCTTGGCCTAAAGAACCTGTTGCTACATCGACCCAAGGTAAAATTGGTGTAGGATGTCCTTCTAAACGGCTGCCAAACTTTCGCAGTGATAGTAACTCTTCATCAGTTATTACCCCCGCAACTTTATACATGGCGTAGAGAAGTGGTGCAGCGTGTCCTTTTGAAAGGATAAAGCGATCGTTATTTGGGTTATCTGGATTTTCAAAGTCGTATTGAAGATATTTAGATAGTAAAACCGCCATCAAATCGGCAGGGGACATCGACGAGGTGGGATGACCCGATCCGGCGGCAGTTGTGGCGCGAATACTATCGACGCGGAATTGTTGTGCTAACTCATTCCATTGCTGTAGTTGCTCCTGTGTATTCATAATGTTTTTCCTCAATTAAAACCTACGAATTTTATAAAAATTAAATATTAAAATTATTTTTTGCTTTTTATGCTCTTAATTAAATATGTCTTGTTTAATTTTTAATATTCTGAATTATTTTTTATAAATAAATTAATGTTACTAATTAACTCGATATAATTACATTTTAGTTTCCAATCAGCATCACGAATTCAACAGCCATTTAAATTAGAAATTAGTCAATGATTGTACAAGCTGTACAAGCGATCGCTCACAATCATTAATTAGATTGTGCTTTGCTTTATGAAACTAGATATACATTTAAGTATGAGCGGAGTAATTTTACCCTTGCCTTAGCTAGAGTTTAAATATTTGTTAAATTTACTTCTTCTTTCTAATGGAATAATTAAACTTTATTTCTTAAGGAGGAGAAATATTTATAAATATTTATTAATTTACAACTTATATATTTATTTTATTGTTTGTATTTTATTTATTAGGTTAACTATCAAAATTTTAATAGGCAACACAATATACAGCAGATTGCAGAGGAGCGAGGTACAGATATCGTAAAGGCACAACGAACGTTGTGCAACGCCACTTCCTACCCTGCCTTAAGCCCTTTGGGTGACGCTCCTTCTCCTGACGGAGACGCTATGCCGGAGGCTTTAGGCTGACGCTAATGCAGTCGCCCACGGGGAAACCCCCAAGACCACGCTGACTCACCTGCGGAGGGAAAATGCCACTGAGGGAGCCGGGAAACCCGCAGTTTTGTAAGGTGACCACTAGCCCCACTTTGGGAGCATCCACTTTTGGCAGAAACACTCAAATAGCAAGTAAACCGTTAAGATAAGCACAACGAACAGAGAGAATTTGGTTGACACTCTCAACATTCCACTGTGCACCAGAAATTTTAATCCT
>JAHHHN010000039.1 GCA_019359325.1 Mojavia pulchra JT2-VF2
CAAACGCTATCAAAATTATTCAGCGCGATTTCCCTCAAATGCAACTCTTAGAGTTAACTATTTCAAAACTCCCCTTATGATTGACTTAATTGAGGACAAAAAGCATTAGAGGATGTTAACTTTTTGAGCGATTCCGCCCCATACTCACCCGTTCAATTAGCTGAAAAGTCAATAATCTTGAAAACTATTATCTGCAAAGGTATCTAGAGATGGCAAAAACCTTTTCAGTGAAGGGTAAAATTGTAACTTAACAGGACAATCATCTGTTTGAGAGACCTCCAATTCAATTGTTTGTTGGTCTTCATTATCAAAGAGCAACTCGATTTGATAATTTGTCCAGAATTGCTCGCCTAGCTCATCTTCTAAATCGAAAAGCTGTTCCTCATCACCCCAGATATCTGACCACAGAACTAGGCGATTAGCACGGAAATCATTTTGACCTTTTTCATCTCCAACTACAAAATATACTTCAACATTTAAATCAAAACCAAACTCATCAACCTCTGCTTTTTTAATCTCACAGTTAACCACAATTAAGCTATCAGGGTTAACATTCACCATCTGCTGCTGTCGCTGTAATATTTCTTGAAATACATAATTAGGTAGTAATTTGGAACTCTCTTCCAGTGCAAGCTTTTGAGTTTCAGGAGAGTAACGACTTTTAAACTCTTGAGTTATTAAATTTAATATATCACCCGTTTTTACATTAACAGCTATCTTCTGATTTTGGGAATTCAGCACACATCCGTGATTCAAATTAATCTGCTTGCTAGTTGTCATAACTATTTATAATTCTTTGATTTCAAATGGCATACTGACTAATTAAACAACCCAGAGTTAGCTATGTAATGGCGAAAAGTTTCTTAACCAATATTTGGGTATTTTAGCGATTGATTATGATGTAGCGTCAGTGATTGCTGTCATTATATTTATATAATTAGTGCCTGACATTAATTCACAATTTTATTTTTCAAATAGTGCAGCTTTTTCTATTATTCAAAATCTGCATACTGAGGTGGACTAGCCCCAACTCGTTCTCGGATTCTGGGATATTTACCTGAAGGAACTGTGTCTGAAATGCTTTGGACATCAATTTGATGCCACCAATCATCACCAAAATCAAACCAGTAACCAAAAGCATCATCAATCGATAAACCCAACGACGCAATTGTAGTACTGGCAACATCTCCTGTAGGTGCTGGTGACAAGTCGGAACTGGAAAATGCTGCTTTTAAGCAGTAACGTCTGGCATTTGGATCTTGTGGCCCCCTGCCCCCAACTTGAAATTCGTACATATGTTCATCTTGTCGGTCAAATGCTTTGAAGATGATTTTATGCAGTTGGGCTAAAGTATTGCTGCCCTTAATCTCAATTGTGCGAGACACCACAGGATTGTCTGCGGCAAATTCTTCTGTAATTGGCCCTTCAACTAAAAACACCTCTAGCACGTATAGCGCATCTGGAGAGGAGCTAACTGCTTTTTGGGAAATACTTTCTGATTTTTTCGTTTTAGCCATACTCATTAATTGGTGATAACTGACATAGAACAAGTTTTGTAGACAGATAATATTTCATAAGTTAACAAAACCATGCTAGTTAAACAAAAATCCAGTAAAATTCCTAAAAATTAACTATTTCCGACCGTAGTGTTCTTAATGCACCACATCTATTTTTTGTGACTGCTGTTCAGAACAATGAACATTTTGAGCTATTTACTACTCAATTACCAAGAAAAATATTCTGGAGCTTTAACAACCCAGAATTTATCTAACAAACTTGTTAAATCAATCCGATTTTTTGATGAAAAAACTGACAATCATTCTTCCATTAGCTGCGCTATCTTTTGGCAGTGTAGTTGCTAACAGCCAGATAACTCCTCCCTCACCCAATACTTACACTCAATCGGTGAAGCGTGAAGTTTTGGCTAGCGGTTATCCAACAGGAAATCAAAAGCAGATTCTTGAGCTTGTGCGCTATACCATCGCACCAAGAACAAAACTACCTACTCATACTCATCCAGGAATGCAGATTGAACGAGTAGAAGCGGGAACTCTAACTTATACTGTTGTTCAGGGAGAAGCTAAAGTAACTAAAGCTAATGGCAGTCAATTAATTCTGAAGACAGGAAAAACTATACATCTGACAGTGGGAGATTCTCTAGTTGAACCGGGTGGAATGGTTCACTATGGAGAAAACCAGACTCACAAACCAGTTATTCTCTTGTCGGCTTCTTTATTTGATGCTAATCAGCCAAAAACTATCTTAACTAATCCAGAAAAAAGATGAATGTGGTCATAAATTTTGGCTTAAAGTGCCATTCGCTTTGGAATCGGTTAATCAGTGTAGAAAATCCTGAACATTTAGACCAAACCAGCAAAACTTAAACAAAACCCAACCCTTCACTCCATCCATTCCACCTAATCGGGAGCCTGTGCCACCAATTGACCGAACATCTGCGGCTCTTGTTCTTCCACCTGCACCATCACACCCTATCGCTCACCACCCGTTAGGGTACTCAAAAACTCCTTGACCGCATCAACTCCAATTTCTACCTGTTCCATTAACCTCACAGTATAGGATTGAAACTGCTTCCACCATGAATGGGGTTTTCTTATCCGTCCATACCCCCCCCAATTATTACTTCCCTCCTTATTAATGGAGGTTGGACGAGGCAAAGGCTACATCCTTTTCTTTGAGTCGATAGTGCCGAATCCGTATGCCAATCTCAAAGGGCCGATGAGATCCTTAAATAATTCGGCATTGGGCCTATGTATATTTGTTCGTTAACACAACAGGATTTGGGAAAATGCTGTATTTTCTTACATAGACAGCCAAAATTTTGTCAAGTATTATCCACGAAAATGAGTTTTGGAAATCTTACCAACTATCCTTACCCTAGTAGCAGACGAGTGATTATGGGTAGTCGCGGAGCCGTCGCAGCTAGTCAACCGTTGGCAACTATAGCTGGTATGGAAATGTTATGGGCAGGAGGTAGTGCGGTTGATGCTGCTATAGCGACGGCGATCGCACTAACTGTAGTCGAACCTACGGCTAATGGCATTGGTGCTGATGCTTTTGCTTTAGTTTGGGATGGGAAATTGCATGGTTTAAATGGCTCTGGTAAAAGTCCACAAAAACTGAGTGTAGAAAAGTTTGCCGGATTAAATGCTGTACCAAAATACGATTGGCGTGCTGTAACTGTACCAGGTGCAGTTTGTGGATGGCGAAGTTTGTGGGAACGTTGGGGACGTTTACCTTTTGAGCAGTTGTTTGCCCCGGCAATTCGCTATGCCGAGTCAGGGTTCCCTGTATCACCGATGGTTTCACTAGCTTGGAAACGGCTGGAACAAAATTATCTTTCGCTTGTAGGTAAAGAATTTGACTTTTTTAAAGAGGTATTTTTCCCAAATCACAGAGCGCCGAATGCAGGAGAAATTTGGCATTCTCCTGCACACGCCCAAACCCTGCGAGAAATTGCAGCAACTGGTGGTGAAAGCTTTTATCGTGGGAACATCGCTCAACGTATCGCCGACTTTGCCGCAGATACTGGTGGATACCTAACTCTAGATGACTTGGCAGCTCATCAAGCCCAATGGGTACAACCAATATCCACGAACTATCGGGATTTGACAGTGTGGGAAATTCCACCTAACACCCAAGGGATTGCAACTTTAATCGGCTTAAATATCCTATCCGGCTTTGAATTGTCCCGTTATCAGCGAGAATCCGCACAAAGTTACCATTTACAAATCGAGGCGATGAAACTAGCTTTTGCTGACGTGCATAGGTACATCGCCGACGAGCCTTTTTTACAAGTACCGACAAAGGATCTTCTGTCCTTAGATTATGCGGACATGCGCCGTGCTTTGATTACAGAACAAGCACTAGCTGTAGCTCTGCCTGGATTACCAAAAGGTGGAACAGTGTATCTCGCCGCCGCCGATGGCGAATTAATAGTATCTTTGATTCAGTCTAATTTTACAGGCTTTGGTAGTGGCATTCTTCCCGCAGGTACTGGCATAGCTTTACAAAATAGAGGCTACGGATTTACCCTTGATTTACAGCATCCGAACCATTACGCCCCAAATAAGCGCCCTTTTCATACGATTATTCCTGGCTTCTTGACTCAAGCTCATCAACCAATTGGGGCATTTGGCGTGATGGGAGGAGCGATGCAACCACAAGGACATCTGCAAATAGTGGTGAATTTGGCTGATTATGGTTTAAATCCCCAAGCCGCTTTGGATGCTCCCCGATGGCAATTTGTTTCTGATTCTACAGTGTTATTAGAGCAAACTATATCCCAAAATATAGCTCAAGGACTAGCTCAACGCGGTCATCATGTACTACAAAATCCTGATGATTTCTTTGGTCGCGGTCAAATTATTTACAAGCAAAATCAAGTCTTAATTGCTGGTTCTGAGTCTCGTGCTGATGGTTTGGCTTTGGCTTGGTGAATTCTGCCCATCTCAAGCAATGCCATTGAGCTAAACTACTGACTTACACCCGTCCGCAAAGTGAACAGCTAAGAGCCATTGACCTATATATCCATGGAAACTTTCCTGCTTCCCTCTCGCCCCTAACCCCCTAATTGTCTAATTAGTATGCAAAGCAGATAAACTAAAAAAGGAATCTACGAGCAGCAAAAACAAGCGTGATAGTAAAGAAGCCACGTCATCGTCCACAAAGGAGTTTTCCTAACGCTCAACGTATAATTGTGGAATGTGAGCTTACTGAATGTATCCATTGTGGAACTCGCTGTCGCCGCGCCCATTCAAATCACGCACTGACATTGGTTGTCACGGTGTTGTTGCTCTTGCGCCAATAAACGCACAAGTTATTGCATCAATCCGGTGCGATCGCCCCAAACCCAAAACTAAGTCATCCATTCCACCCAATCGGGAGCTTCGGCCACCAACTGCCCAAACATCATAGGCTCCATCTCCTCAAAAGCCACCATCACCCCCCAACGCTCATCACTTGTGAGGGTGGAGAGCAACTCTTTGACTGATTCCACACCATCTTTCACTCGTTCCAAAGCCAACACCGCGTAAGATTTAACCTGCTGCCACCATGAATGGGTGGAGTTTTCTTGTCCGTCCAGACCCCTGCAATTATCATCTGTGGGGAATGTGGACAGTAATGTTGTGTCACTTACTTGTTTTTGTAATCCTATATTATTATTGACTGACACCAATTCCCGATTTAACCACCTAGAGAAAATCGTATCCCGCCCATCATCAGTCCCAACAAACTTATAAACGCACTCCCGCTTACCTCTCGGCCCCAACCGACCAACATACGACAAGCGCAAATCAATCTTGTCCAACAATTTCTGTGCGATTGCCTTCGGCAGTGCGCTCAAGCGCAATCGCCACAGGGGTCAGTTTCTCCGAAATAGTCACATGAAGATAATTCTTGATCAGAAACCGATGCTGTAGTGCAATCGCCTTAAACTCCTGCATCCGTTCATCCGAAGAACGCAACTTCTCGCCAGATGTGAGCAACTGCAACAGATTCAGTTCTTCTAACAACAACACAGAAGACATCATCTGCCCTTTGTTGAAGTCGGGTTTCCAAATGGCATTCTCCCCAGCTTCAGCCTGCGCCTTCGCCCGTTTGCCATCACGCTTAGTCAAGAATTCCCGCCCCAGCGTCAGATAGTAGTGCAGCCGCAGTTGGGGATACCAAGAGTCGTCATCTTTCTCGACCAAATCAGGTGTCACTTCAACTTCATAGCGTCGAGATAATTCAGCTTTACGCTGCTGATGTCGTTCGGCTGGGGTTTTCGAGCGTTGGTTTTGCAGTTTCTTCAGCTGGGCATCAGATATATCTTCAGAATTGGCGATTGCCTCCGGCAGTGCGCTCCGCGCAATCGCTTGAAGTTCTTGTGCATACAACTCCTTTGATGCAGCTTTTACTTCTTTGACAATTTCCCCACCCTCATCAGAATCTGCATCATCCGCATCGATAATGGTATACCCATCAGCCACCAATCCTTTCAGCACAAACTCCTGATAGCGCTTCATTTCGACGTTAATCACACAAGCGCGTTTACCCCAAGCTTGTAAAGATTCGGGTTGGAAATCCTGATCAATGTAGCTGTAATCCTGATTATCAGCCGCAGACAAAAGAGCAATGTTAGCCTGTGTCGCAACGTGCTGACTCCGCAATAATCCACCAATAGAAGTTGAACCATTCCCCAGCTTCAAGAGTTTATCCGAAGTTATTGAGAGGATATTGGTTAAAATAAGATTAACCTTTAACTAAGATTAGTTAAAGCGCTAAAAGATAAGGTACTTAACATTCGTCTATAGCAAAGCAATTAACTAAGTGAAATAGAAATCAAATCAATTTCACTAATTTTGCCAATTTTATTCACTCAAAGAAATGAACCAGCAGATAACAGTTGAATTAGAAAAATTTGTACCTCCGAGTCCTGGGGCGTGGGAATTGGAAAGTACTCATGTCCCTCGTCCGATCAGTCGTTGGTTAGCACCAATTTTTGTACCTGCTTATATGCGTGGTTTTAAGGCCACTGGCGCTGAATAT
Source organism: Mojavia pulchra JT2-VF2 (assembly GCA_019359325.1). Taxonomy (GTDB): domain Bacteria; phylum Cyanobacteriota; class Cyanobacteriia; order Cyanobacteriales; family Nostocaceae; genus Mojavia; species Mojavia pulchra. The sequence goes on from JAHHHN010000039.1 coordinate 6,553, forward strand.
GGGTCATTGGTGGACTATATAGAGGTAGTCACGATTAATGGCTTTATGTACATTTGTCCCCGGATTGTGGGAGTACCCAAAGGAGCCAAAGGAACGCCACCCTACTTGATTTATAAGCTGAGTAATTGGCTCAATCCAGAAGTTCGCAAGCGGATCAAAAGAGCTGGTGAAGTGTTTGAGAAAAAGCTGTGGCGGGAAGATGTCAAACTCTGGGATCAAGAATGTAAGCCTGCTTTGGCGAAGAAAAATTTAGCTCTGCAAGCAGTAGATCCTGAAAAACTGTCAACTGAAGACTTGATTAGCCATCTCAATGCTTGTAAACAGGCGATGAGTGAGGCGATTTATTACCACCATCGCTTTAATAACTGCGCTCTGACACCGCTAGGAGATTTTCTAGTTCATGCTCAAGAGTGGACAGGATTGCCCACTCACAAGTTGTTAGAGTTAATGCAAGGCTATAGTCCTGTCTCAGCTGGAGCGATGGCAGAATTAGAGCGATTAGCCCAAGTTGTTTGCCAGCACCCTGAAGCACTCGCTCAACTAAAGTCTGATCTGCAACCTGGGGAAATTTTGCGAACGCTACAACAATCATCATCAGAAATCGCCTCTGCTACTAATGATTATCTGGACTTAGCAGGAATGCGGGTGATTACAGGTTATGACGTAGCTGATTTGCGAGCAATCGAAGTGCCCGAAGTGCTGGTGAGAGCAATTCAAGAAGCGGTAGCCAGCGTGGATCATCATCAACAAGTTGCTCAAATGATTGCTGAAAAAACCAATCAAGTCCGCACGGCTGTTCCAGAACAACATCGTCAAGGCTTTGATGATCTTTTAGCAGAAGCTCGATATACCTACCGCATTCGGGATGAACGTGTTTATTTTAACGATGCTTGGACAACTGGGATTGCTCGTCAAGCAATTCTCGCTGCTGGGAAACGTTTAGCTGAAGCAGGAAAAATTTTTGCTCTTGATCATGCAGTAGATTTCACTAATGAAGAATTAACTGCCGCATTATTGGGTAAAGATGCCCCCTCTGCCGAACAAATTGCTCAATATGTCGAATACCGCACGACCAAAACCGTCGCCGATGTCCCCACTCACCTTGGTCATCCTCCCTCCCCACCACCACCACCGGAATGGCTACCACCGGATGGTGCGAGGATGACGCGGGCTGCCAATGCAGTTTTATCGAATATATTTGCTCCTCCCGCCCAACAAACACAAGTGCGAACTCTTAAAGGATTACCAGCTAGTCCTGGTCAATATGAGGGCATTGCTAGGTTGGTGCTAAATCCAGATGATATGGCAAAGGTACAACCTGGCGAGGTGGTAGTCGCGCGGATGACTGCCCCTGCTTATAATGTACTGTTGCCGATTATTAAAGGAATTATCACGGATCGGGGTGGTTTACTTTCCCATGCGGCAATCGTGGCGCGAGAGTATGGACTGCCGGCGGTAGTAGGCTGCATGGATGCGACGAAAATGATTCCGAATGGTGCACGCATCCAAATTGATGGGGCAAAAGGTGAGGTGAAAATTCTTTGATGATACCTGTTCCCTTAGTTGAAGCCTTTGAGCAAGCTTGGTTAGGTGGTAAAGCGGTACAACTAGGGGCGGCACTCCGTGGCGGTTTGCCTGTTCCCCCTGGTTTTGCTTTATCGGTGGATTTAGTAGATGCAATCGCTTCTGGCGACGAGTCAACTTATCAATTGGTGCTACCTTTATTACCGGAACTTGGCGGGGTGGTGGCTGTTCGTTCTTCGGCAGTAGGAGAAGATTCTGCTAGTGCCAGTTTTGCAGGCCAGCATTTAACTTGTTTAAATGTGCGATCTGACAGCCAATTACTCATAGCTATTAGGAAAGTTTGGGCATCTGGACGCAGTGAATCAGCTTTGGCTTACCGTCAACATTTAGGTATTTCCGAACCGCCCCAAGTCGCGGTTGTTGTTCAGCAATTAGTTCACCCTGATTGTGCAGGGGTGATGTTCACTCGCAATCCTGTGACCAATGCTGATGAAATAGTCATCGAGGCTGCGTGGGGATTAGGGGAAGCGATTGTCGCAGGATTAATTACACCCGATCGCTACCGCTTAAATCGTAATGGCCAAGTGTTAGAACAAACGCCTGGGTTTAAAGATTTAGCTATCCAACCATCTGCGGAAGGAGGAACTATCGAAGTTGAGGTAGATCCTGCCCAAATTGAGCAGTTGTGTTTGGATCAAGTTAATTTGCAAAAATTAGTAACTTTAGCTACTCAATGCGAACAGTATTTTCAGAAATCTTGGGATATTGAGTGGGCTTTTAAGGACGAAACTTTGTATTTATTACAATGTCGTCCGATTACTCGAAGTTTTGCTTAAATTCCTAATTTTGGGAGAGACCGGAAATACCTGTCTTTTTACTGAAATTTATATTCATTTTGCTCCTAACACCAATTTAAAAAAAGAATGCGACAGATACGCACTGCCAATCCTTGTTATATCTGGCTTCCTTAATTTTGAATTTTGAATTGTAATAACACTGTGGAAGAATTAAACCAAAAACAATCATGGGCTGAACGGGCATTACTACTAACAATCGGTCTAGGGGCGATGCTAGCACCCTTAAACTCGACCATGATTGCGGTAGCTTTACCTCGTTTAATTGCCACCTTTGATACTACTGTGACGGCGGCTAGTTGGCTGGTAACTACTTATTTAATTGCGATGGCTGCGCTACAACCAGTAGCAGGTAAATTAGGCGATCGCATCGGTAGGCGCGGCTTAATTTTAGGTGGTTTTATTTGCTTTGGGGTGGTATCAATCGGCGCGGCGGTAGCACCAAATTTACCGACATTAATTTTCTTTCGGTTGTTGCAAGCAATTTCTGGAGCGATCGCTATTCCTAATGGTACTGCTTTAGTGCGGGAAGTTGTTCCCGCCCATCGTCGGGCTACGAGTTTTGGGTTAATCAGTGCGTTGATATCTTTAGCTGCTGCAATTGGCCCTCCCTTGGGTGGTTTATTAGTGCAATTAGCTGGCTGGCAAGCGATTTTCTATATCAACATTCCCCTAGTTGTAGCCGCAGTTAGCTTAGGTTGGTGGACAATTCCGGCACATGGGGTAGAAAGTAGCAGGCAATCATTTGACTTCATCGGTGCGCTATTACTAGCAATGGCATTATCGGGAATTGCTGCCATTTTTACCCAAAGTCGCCATAGCTCTACCTTAGTGCCAAACTCGATTAACTTAATTTTAGTAGTAGGATTGATTATTGTATTCTTGTGGCATGAATTACGCCATCGCGATCCGGTGATTCAAATTCGTTTCTTCCGGCATCGAGTCTTTGCTGCGGCGAATGGGGCAGTTGGTTTAAGTAACTTAGCAATGTATGTCACTATTCTTGCCTTACCTCAGCTATTAACTCAACAGGGCAGTTGGAATGACTTTCAAGTGGGATTGGTGCTGTCTGCGCTCTCTGGAACCTTAATCATCAGTTCACCTTTTGGTGGCCGCTTGGCAGATCAATTTGGTCGTCGTTGGCCGACAGTTGCCGGTTTAGCTTTATTAACTATTGGTTTTGTACCATTAGCTATTACTGCCGGAAAAATCAGCCTTTTACCTTTAATTGTTTGCTTGGCAATAGCTGGGACGGGGCTAGGTGTTTCTATGACTGGGTTGCAAACATCGGCTATTGAAGCATTACCACCACAAGAAGCTGGGGTTGCGGCTGGAGTATTCTCAACAAGTCGTTACTTGGGTAGTATTGTGGGATCGAGTTTACTTGCTAGTTTACTTAAGTCAGCCTCAGGTGAAGATAGTAGATTTGGGGCGGTATTTTTATTAGTAGCGAGCGCTGCTTTCGTTTCATTTTTAGTTAGTTTTGGTTTACAAAGCAGAGTAGTTCTAGCTAATCACCAAGAAAGCTAAACTTTGCCTAAACCTTAAAAGGGTGGTTACCAAGTTACGGTTACTGTTGGCGAATGTAGTATATGACTGTAACTTCAAGTATTACGTAGTCAAAATCCTACAATTAAAATCGTTTGAATTTCCTCATACTTGTAGTTTCCTCATACTTGTAGCTTTGATAAACCAGTTTCGCAGAATAGCGCTTTCCGCCCCTCACGGGGATCTGGGCGATTATCTATAAATTTTTGTAGTTCTGTAGTTCTGCGATTGCCCTTGTAAATGCTGGTTTATCATTGTTAGCTCTTAGACAGATTTTACCTCCGTATTATCTCTTAGGCTTTTTCAAAAATTAAATATGATTCTATAAAATCTTATGTTATGTCTTTAACACTAAGCTCTTCCAACTAAAGAGAACACTCGGTCATCTAGAACCCAAGAAGCAAGGTGGGACAATGAAAGGTAAATTGGATGAGTACGGTAGTGAATTAGCCGAAATGGTTAAAAGCCATCCAGACGCAACTTTATCAGAATACTGCGAGTATTTTGGAGAAAAGAATAAAGTTGTTGTGGCAGCACTTAACCCAGAAGAATCTATCGCATACCTTCGCTTAACTAGCATCAAGGACGAATCAGTTTTAGTGGTCACACACTTGAAAGACCCAATCATGGATGAGGTCGTCAATGTCCATAACAACGATGATATAACCCTTTTTAGGTAGTCAACAGCCAAGAGGCGTTGTTGCGTGAATAGGCAAAATGGTAAATTTTACCTATCACCAATGTTTTCTAGCCGCCTAGCCCAACGATGAAGACGAAAGCCCAGTATAAAGTTAAAAATTGGAACGCTTACGATGCAGCATTAAAGCTTCGAGGCAGTATAACCTTCTGGGTAAACGAAGAGATAATAGAGCAGTGGCGCAACCAGCAGAAAACTGGGAAAAAAGGAGCATCGAATTATTATAGTGACGTGGCGATCGCCACTATGGGAACAGTTCAATCGGTGTTTCATTTACCAGGGCGACAAGCAGAGGGGTTTTTAGAATCGCTGTTCACGCTCATGGGAATTGAGCTAGAAGTCCCAGACCATTCAACGCTATCTCGTCATTTAAGCAAGTTGTCGGTGAAACTACCTGTAGTGCCAAAAGATGAGGCTGTCCATGTAGTAGTGGATTCAACGCTTTGTGAAAGTGTATGGTGAAGGTGAATGGAAAGTCCGCACACATGGAGTAGGTAAAAGACGCACATGGCGCAAGTTGCATTTAGGAGTTGATGAGGGGAGTGGCGAAATCCTGGGTGCAGTGGTGACTACTAATGATATGGCTGATTGCGAGGTACTGCCTGACATATTGGAGCAGATTGATCAACCGATAGAGCAAGTGTCCGGGGATGGTGGCTATGACACAAAAGGTTGTTATGACACCATTTCACAACACGGGGCGAGAGCGATAATTCCACCACGCAGCAACGCCAAAATTCAACTTCCCTCAAACACTCAAGCACTGCCGTATCCCAGGGATGAGAATCTGCGTCGAATACATCAAGTTGGACGCAAGCAATGGAAACTTGAGAGCGGGTATCATCGCCGTTCTTTGTCTGAGACTGCTATATTTCGGCTCAAGATCATTTTTGGTGGCAAGTTAAGACGACGCTTTTTTGACAATCAAGCTGTCGAGTTATTTTTACAATGTGCTGCCCTGAATCGCATGATCCAGTTAGGTAAGCCTGACTCTTATAAAGTCGAAGGCTAATTCCTATCCTGACTTCGGATTGGAGTGTCCTTTTTTCCTTTCATGCAACAAAGCCATTCGCAATTAATAAAGGCAATTTGTACAAGGGTTTGTTAATCAACAAGTTCTGTTTAGATTAATTCTAATAACATCTGTTCTAAAATATCTTGCAGTAGTTCTTCCTCAGAGGGATGCAGAGAAACTGGCCCAGCAAGAAATTCTTGAATAGTCAGTTTCTGCTGTTGAAAATCTTTGACAAAATCCCGAATTTGAGAAACAGCTTGAATTTGAGATTCGATTGCTTCAACCATTCCGGCTACAGCATCAATACCTTGTTTTGCTGCTTTGCGGGAACTAGCAACCATTGCTCCTTCTGGAGTATTTTTTGCTTTACGGAGTTCCTGTTTTAAATTTTCATATTGAGCCAAAAGGATTTGATTTTGCTGTTCTATATGGCGACATTTGCGAGTTAAATCATCTTCATTATTGAGATCGACAGCTTCCCCAACTTGTTGACGAGATTCAATTTCTAGCAACCTTGCCAAATCTCCTTCTTGGTAGGCAATATTTATCTCCTGCATAATTTGGGTATGATATTTTTGTGTTTCGCTATCAGGTGCCTTATCGGGGTGAAAGATTTCAGCTAACCGCAAAAATGTGGAGCGAATTTTTTGTTGTGTCTCGGTTCTAGCCCCAGCCCCAAGTGAGGTAGTATCAGGTGCTTGCCACTGTTGATTTTGATGAGGATTTTCGGGAGCTTGAGCGGAGAAATCTTATTCTGTAGGGTCAAACTCTTCGTTTGGCTCTGCGTGAAATTGGCTTGCGTCGGGTTTGATGCTGATAATTCCGGCAAACTGTAGTTGACGATAAACTGCTTGTATCTTTTTGAGAGTTTGTTTACCAAATTTTCTAGTAGTAAAGATAGTTTCAAACAAAGCGTGAATTTCTTGGTCGAGTTGGGCGATTTTTTGGAAGCTCTTAGTAGTTTGATGTACTACATCTGTGGCTAAAGAACGCGTCCTTTCGACAAAGTTATTTAGTTCAGTCCGCTTTTTCTTAATCTGCTTGAGGATGGATTGGTGTTGTTTTTCTAAAAATTCTAAACGCAGATGTAATTCGGAAAGAGCCAGTCCGGTTGCAACCGTAGAAGGGGATGAAGATGTGGTGGTTCGAGGCATAGAAAATTTATGCTGTTTCCAAGGTGAAAAGAATGATAAAGATACAAGCATCTCATTGATAATACACGAATAGATAAATCTTGGAACTAGGGCGGGTTATTGGGTAAAAGTTTCACTCTTAGAACAAGAGCGCTCGCTACATAAAAATCTAGTCCTGAGATGAGATTTTTATCAGCGTATTTGATTTATAATTTTGAATTCGTCTAATTTGGGAGAAGCTCAAAAGTTGTATGTTCAGCCTAAGTTCCGATCTGGTGCGCGTCTATCTGCAAGAAATTGGTCAGTTTCCGTTATTAACCTCTGACCAAGAAATAAATTATGGCAGACAGGTACAACAATTGATTGCCGTCGAGCAGCAACAGCAGCAGTTAAGTCAACAATTGAATCGCCAACCCACACCCTTTGAACTAGCCAATTTTGTCAATAAAAGCGAAATTGAAGTAAATCAAATCTTCCAGCAAGGTCAGCGAGCCAAGCAAAAGATGATTACCGCTAACCTGCGGTTGGTGGTGTCCATCGCTAAAAAATACCAGCGTCGCAATCTGGAATTTTTGGATTTGGTTCAAGAAGGAGCAATTGGTTTACAAAGAGGGATAGAGAAGTTTGACCCCAATCGAGGCTACAAATTGTCAACTTACGCCTACTGGTGGATTAGCCAAGCAATCTCCAGAGTGAATGGTGTAGCCTGCTATTTTGATTTTAATAATCTAGAGGTAGATGATGAACATTAATTATCACAAAGCCGCACTTTGCGATCTAAATCTTGTTTTGGAACTGGTTGAGGAGTTTCATGAAACCGAAAACTTACCATTTGATAAAAATAGCGATCGCCATGTACTCATACAATTTTTGAGTAATGACTTTTTTGGACAAACATGGCTGATTAGGCAAGAGAATGAGGTCATTGGTTATATTGTTTTGACGCTAGGGTACAGCCTAGAATACAGAGGTAGAGATGCTTTTATAGATGAATTTTATCTTCGTCCAAAGCATCGAGGACAAGGGATTGGTACGCAGACTTTGATGTTTGCAGAGGAGATTTGCTATAGTCTAGGAGTTCAAGCCCTTCATCTAGAGGTTGATTTTGAAAATCCAAAAGCCCAACGCCTTTATCATCGAATTGGCTATCAAAAACATGAGCGTTTTCTAATGACAAAGCTCCTGAATGGAGAAGCTTAAAGAAGAATTCAGCTATTTACCAATTCTGGAGCAGAGCCGGAATTTCCGAAGCTCAGGTCAGAATCAATTTATTTGCTTTTCCGGTCAAAATAGTTTGAGCAGCTAAAGATTCCGCATTCAAATATTTATGATTATATTTTGTTTACATTTAATTTCCGCTTGAGAAGGCTCCCTACTCCGTCAAAACTAATTATCAACATAACTATGCTAAAGTTTGGCTCAGGGATAGCCTGTCCAGAAACAACTTGAAGAGAAGATTTGTAATTGGATATCGAATGAGTAATTGTCGAGTTGAGGGATCATATAAATCAATTACTCCCGGAAAGCTAAAATTTGGTCTGCGGCTCGCTGTCCACTACGAATAGCTCCTTCCATATATCCACAATATTCAACCTCAGCCGTATGTTCTCCTGCAAAAATGACTCGTCCAGCAAAGTACGGTAACTTAGAACGCCAGTTTTTCAAGTCACCAGGGGCAAAGTAGCAGTAAGATCCCCGTGACCAAGGATCTGCACCCCAGTCATGGGTTGCGCTAGCACTCGCACTAGGGGCATTTGGATAAAGTGTGGATATTGTTTTTTGTGCTAACTCAACGTCAAATTCAGTTACATTTCGGCTTGGTTTACCACTACTTGTATAAGCAAGAATTCCCGCTTCACCTGGCTGGGTTAAAGTAGATTCCCAGATAGTTTGATAAGGTGTGTCTGTCACTAGTATGCCAAAACTGGATGGTTGCCAAAAACGCTTGGGGTACTGAAGTAAGGTTTTAACTGAGACCCCATAAGGTAAGTAGGAGATCGCTTCTCGTTGTGCCTGTGTTAGCCCAACTTCAATAGATAAATGCCGCAATACACTCCAGGGAACTGTGACCACAATCGAGTCACTCAATACTTCAACTTGTTGTCCTTGGAGAGTTTTAAGACTTACGCTCAAGGCTTGTTGTTTCTGCCCAATCCGCACTATTGGTGTGTTTAGATGAATGCGCTCACCTAAAAAACGAGCAAATGCGCTAGTTAGTTGAGTATTGCCACCGCGAATCCGAAGAGTCCGATCGCCAGAAGTACCACTGTAAGCAAAAAAGCCAGCTCCTATTGCATCTGGATCTGCTGTATACAGCCCATAGGATTGCTGACTAATCACTTTGTGGGCAAATGGAGTAATCGAATTTGCTGCCAACCACTGGGCTAATGTTTGCTCAGGGTCGGCACGCTGTTCTAATAATTGGTCTAACTGCTCATACGCATCATTTAAAGAAACTTGCTGTTGAGAAGAAAGCGTTTTTTGAGTCGAGAAAATTCCATCTATGTAATAGCCAAGGTCATCTGGAAATTTCAAGGCAGGCTCAAGTGTGAGGTTGAATTGAGCGGCATAAGACATTAGTGCTGTGTGATCTTCATCGACAAACTCTGCGCCCAATTCACCATGTTGCTCGGCTTCCAAGAATACAGTTTTTACTCGCCCGCCTACTCGATTGCGGGCTTCAAATACTTGCACATCAAACCCAGCACGAGTCAGTTCATAAGCAGCTGTTAGCCCTGCCAAACCAGCCCCAACTATAATTACACGTTCGCTCATTAGCACTCGTTCAACTACTGCATACCATCAGCTAAAATAAGCCAATTGTTTTCAAGTTTTAAGCATTAGCCTAAAATTTTGTCTTGGTGGCTTAATTCCTGCCCATAATCGCATACTAGGTTAACTGTCTCTTCTATCTACTGGAGTGTTATTCGACTAGAAGCATTTCACCGAGTCAGCCTTGTAAACGCAGAACTGAAACGAGCGTTTTTCTCACGTATACAAAAAACCTACACCTGGGTAGCAAAGGTAACACCAACTATCCAGTCTCCGAATATCAATTCCAAAACGCTTGACCATACATCATTTTATCAAATTTTCAAACTGCACAATGGGGGTACGAATGCCGTTTTCAGATCGAAAATTACCCTACCCACTCCACCCAATCGGGAGCTACAGCCACCAATTGACCAAACATCTGTGGTTGGTTTTCTTCTATCTCCACCATCACTCCGGGGAATTCATCACTCGTGAGGCGGGAGAGAAACTCTTTGACAGATGAATTATTTAGGCTCATCTAAAAAGAAATTACTTTGCGCTTGCAAACAAATTTTCACTGTGTATTTGACGGTAACTACAAGTGTTAAAGATGAGTATAAAAGCGTGACTAAGCGTTTTTGAAGCGAGCGCGATCGTGTATTTCATCAAAGTCAATGATTGGCCCCTTCGGTACAATTTGATTTGGATTGATCTCAGTCATACTCATGTAATAAGCACGCTTTGTATAGTCTAGATTGCATGTTACTTTAAACCCAGGATGCTGATATAAATCCTTGAGATAATTCCAGAGGTTGGGATAGTCGAGAATGCGCCGCAAATTACACTTAAAGTGACCATAGTATACCGAATCAAAGCGATACAGGGTAGTAAACATACAAATATCGGCTTCCGTCAGTTGATGACCACATAGATATCGCTGTTTGCTCAAAACAGTTTCCCAATAATCTAAATTCTCGAATAGTTCAGTGACTGCATCCTCATAAGCTGCTTGCTTAGTTGCAAAACCACAGCGATAGACACCAGCATTAATTGGCAGATAAATCGCATTGATCGTTTCATCAATCTGACGTTGTAAGTTGCGTGGGTATAAGTCTAATTTCTGTGTTGCTATAGAAGCAAACTCCACGTCAAACATCCGAATGATTTCAAGAGATTCATTGTTGACAATTGTTTGAGTTTGCTTATCCCACAACACCGGAACCGTAACTCGTCCCGTATATAGCGGTTCGGCTTTGAGATAAATTTCTTGCAAATATTGAGCGTGATTTACCCAGTCAGGGATGGCTCCAGGCGCTTGAGTAAACATCCATCCCTTGTCACTCATAATTGGATCGACAATAGAGATCGAGATCGCATCATTCAAGCCTTTAAGTTCTCGCATGATTAAGGTGCGATGTGCCCACGGACAAGCCAAGGAAACGTAGAGGTGATAGCGTCCTGCTTCCGCCTTAAACCCACTGTTTCCATCGGCACTTACGCGTTTGTGAAATGTTGTTGGTCTCGGTTTACCATTAAAATCTAATTCAGTGTTATCAGTGTGATCAGTTGTCCATTGCCCTTGGATCATCATTCCTGATGGCATAATTCCTTCCTAGCCCTACAAAAGAGCTAAATACAAAATTTATTGATTGAGAAATTTGGAAAATTACTTCAGGCTGATTCTTTTGTATTTCTGAAATTGATAAAGTTCTTAAAACTTGTTGACAAAAACGGCTGACAGTCAAGGAAATGAGTCTAAAGTTCCTGACTCTCGTGCGATCGCTCCTCAACGGGTGCAACTCACCCCAATCACTTCCCCCAATCGAGAGCCATCGCCACCAATTGACGAAATATCTGCGGCTGGGTCTGTGAAATAGTCATCTCACTAATGCGAAATTAAAAACATATCTACTGGACATTCGGAAATAGTCTTATTTGAATGGGTAGTATGTTGTATCGCTGTTGATTCAACTGATTTTCATGCAATTGAGAAGCCCAGTTGTACCAAATCATCTCACAAAGGACTTTATGATTAAAAATATATCTATCAATTCTCCTGCTCCCCATGAATCTTTCAAGCAAAAGCCAACCGACGAGGTAGTTATTGTGCGCCCAGATGCCGCAACACTGGCTGGCGAACGGTTATCGCATTTTGTTGGGATCAGTGGAAATACAACGGGTGCGAAGGGAATTTCCATGAATCTCGTGATTATTCCTCCTGGAGGAATTGCCGAGCCACACTTTCACCCAGATCATGAAACGGCAATTTATATTCTCAAGGGTCGGGTTGAAGTCTTTTATGGGCAAGGACTAAAGCAATGCCAAGTGTGTGAAACAGGGGATTTCGTTTTTACTCCCCCAGGTGTTCCGCATCAACCTCGGAATCTGAGTGCAATAGAACCCGTTTATGTACTAGCTGCTCGCAACGATCCAAACGAACAGGAGGAAGCCGTACTCTACGAGCCGATGTTGGATAGTTAATAGTTAAGTCTGCTTTAGTGTTCGTCTGCTCAAGGGGCGCAAGAGAACTGCTACAAAGCAAAAGTAAAGCAATTTTTTAACTTTTTACCCCATCCATTGCACCCAATCGGGAGCCACAGCCACCAATTGACCAAACATCACAGGCTCTTGCTCTTCCATCTCTACCATCACCCCCCATCGCTCGTCACTTGTCAGGGAACTCAAAAACTCTTTGACTGCATCAACCCCAATTTTTACCTGTTCCATGAACATTGCAGTATAGGATTTAACCTGCTGCCACCAAGAATCACTTCCGCTCTCATCGCCGTCCATACCCCCCAATAAGAAAGAGCAGGGGGAGCAGGGGGAGAGGTGCAGCGGGGGGAGAGAAAAGTCGTTTAACAACTCTCTTTCTTCCCCAGCCTCCCCAGCTTCCCCAGCTTCAAGTGCCGCGTCCATACCCCCCTGATTATTACTTCCATCTTCATTAATGGGGGGTGTGGACGGAGCGTTGATGCCATAAATAGTCTGCATTATAGCCGTATAAGCCGCGTGTTTCTCCTGTTCTGTCTGCCGCCTCCTTTGTTTCTCCTCTCGCTGTCGTTGGCGATACTCCAAAACCCGCTTTGCAAAAGCAACATCATCAGTATTCAGTCGATAGTACCGAACCCGTTTGCCATCCTCAACGGGACGACGGAACTCAGTTGATAATCCAAGTTGTAAAAGATACTGGCTCAAAATCCATGCGGGAGATTCATCAGGTGGAATGGTCAAATTGAGAATACCTTTGATATGCGCTACATTCCGTTTAGAGAAATCTGCCAATGCTTCAATCATCGCCTCATCCCCTTTAATCTCAACCCCATCCATCAAGTTTGTCAAGACCGCCCTCAATCCCAGCCGATGACGCATTAACCAAGACGTAGAATGATTGCCCCAGTCAGTACATATAGGTAGGCGAGGTGCGTACCGCCCAGCTTCGCTAACGCGTTCCGACTTATCTCGTTCGGTCACCACATCCGGCGGCGTAACAAATTCTCATCCATGCTCCGAGGTGATAGCTTTCCCGGGTAAGCTATATCTATTCTTTAACTAATAAATATTAATAAATGCTGAAGTCAAAGCTTCGTCAGGGTACAACAAATATTTTCATGGAAAGCTGAGAATTGCTCAAGTTCACTAAGTAGAATAAATCTAATGCATACAGCTAATATCAGTTTAAAGTAAAGTTATTTACTTTTATATCTTTATTCCCATCAAGCATAAAAATAACTGTTGAAGTTGAGCAAAACAATTTCAAGAGCGCAGTGATACTTTTCCTGTCAACGTAGGTCTACGCGTAGCTTGCTTAGACATTAAAGTACATCGCTAAGGCTGCTCCCGCTCGCAATTTGCAATTAAATACACTTCCATCCACTTGAATATTTGGATAATTTGTGGATTTCAAGCCGCCACTAATCTTTGATTCAGTGGTCTTCAATCGGTGGTGAGTTCAAGCTCCCTAAAATTGTAACGGCAAATTGTTTTGACACTAGCAGATAACAAAATTTTGAATGAAGTAAAAAAGTCTCTGAGCCAAATTTCTTCATTTGGTAAACCTGTATTTCATCAAAGTGGAATAAGTGTAGCTGATGTTTTGAAAATTTTGCTCAAGCTTTACACAACATTAAATATAAGGATGAATTCGTATGAGTAAACTGATAGTTCCTCCCAATATTATTGGTACAAATCAGTGCGAGCGCAATCAAAGGAGGCGAAACAATCCCAAACCATTACTATTGGTTCATTTGGCAGTACTTTTATTGCTATCTAAAGGACTACTGAGTCTTTCTAAGTCAGCCTCAAACTCATAGTTTCCATAAGTATAGCGAGGTATTATGATTCACTCAAATAGCGCATTAGTAATATTAATCTTGCTGATTTCAATGCTCTTTTGGATTTATTTAAAGTATAAAACCAGAAGAATATCAAGATATTCACGCCCTCTGGCAATTTTGGTCATGGTTTCTCTGGCGATCGCTGGTGGAGGTATCGTATCCGCGCAAGTAACACCCAACCCGGCTCCCCTAAATAACATAACCAGTTTACCACCGGTTACACCAGCAGACGCAACCCCGGCAAACCCACCACTCTTGACAGCAGTGGCTCAACCAAGCAATCTCACAGACTTTGTTGACGACCAGACAGCCCTACTCAAACTAGGAAAAGCCCTATTCTGGGATATGCAACTTGGTAGTGATGGCATTCAGTCCTGTGCTAGTTGTCACTTTCATGCGGGAGTTGATAACAGATCAAAGAATCAAATCAGTCCTGGTGTTTTGGCATCACTCAAAGATATAACTTTTCAGGTAGGTGGTGGTGCAAACTATCAACTCACACCAGCAGATTTTCCATTTCACAAACTGGCAGATCCTAACTCTCGAAAGAGTACAGTTATTTCTGACACTAACGATGTCGCCTCATCCCAAGGTGTGTTTTACAGTGTTATTAAGAACACTGTTCCAGGTCAAGCAGTGGATTCGACTACATCTGAGCCAGATCCAGATGGCTTTCAAGTCAATGGAATTAATGTGCGCCGAGTTGAGCCGCGTAATACCCCAACGGTAATTAATGCAATCTTCAACAAACTCCAGTTTTGGGATGGTCGCGCCAAAGAAACCTTCAATGGGGTGAATATAAATGGAGCAGCAGACCCTAGTGCTAAAGTTTACAAAGCTATCAAACAAAACCAACTAACTGCTGTTTCCGTTTCGCTCAACAATTCCTCTTTAGCTTCCCTAGTAACTGGGCCACTATTGAGTCCATTTGAGACATCTGCTAATGGTCGTACCTTACCTGAAGTCGGTGCTAAGTTTCTGCGAAAAAAAGGTCAGAAGATCAAAAGCCTCAGACCTTTGGGTAAACAACTTGTACATCAGCAAGACAGTGTTTTAGGAGCTGAGAGTCGATTCCCTCAGCCCGGTCTGAAAACCGCATCCTATGATCAGCTGATTCGGAAAGCCTTTAAGAAGGAATGGTGGAAGTCAAAGTCAATCATTCAAGTTGAGACTAATGGAACACCAACAATCCTCGCTAAAAATGATGATGTTAATGAGAGTGAGGAAGGACAAACTTTACCTGCAAATCAGTTTTCGCTCAGGGATTGGAACTTCTCTTTATTCTCTGGGTTAGCAATGCAAAAGTATATGTCTACTCTTGTGTCTGACAAGACACCTTTTGATCAATTCCAAGCGGGAAATACCAATGCTCTCACCGCTCAGGAAAAAAGCGGTCTGGCTGTATTTGTCAATAATCCAGCTAATGGCGGCGGTAATTGTAACTTCTGCCATACGATTCCAGAATTCACCAGCGCTTCGCTGAGAAGAACCGCAGGAGTAGCTTCAACTGATTCAAGTGACCCGCTGATTAATAATTTTACTAACGGCTTCATTCCTAACTACGGTGTCAGACCTGCCTTAGATGACCCAGGAGCCGGAAACACTACCACATCACTGTTCAAAACACCTGCCCTGCGTAACATTGGCTTGACAGCACCGTATATGCATAACGGTGGGATGGCAACTCTAGAGCAAGTAGTAGACTTTTACAATCGTGGTCGAGGTGATGACGGTGGTGGTGTAACACCGTTGAACTTAACCGATGCTCAAAAAGCTGATTTGGTCGCTTTCTTAAGAAACGGACTTACGGATCGGCGAGTTCTCCTTGAACAAGAACCTTTTGATCATCCGCAATTGTTCATCCCTAATGGACATCCGGGCAATCAAAGTTCAGTGACTGCCAGTGGCAATACTAATGGAACTGCTACAGCTACAGATCAGCTAGTGGAAATACCCGCAGTTGGTCGTAATGGCGTTACTACTCCCCAGCCAAATTTCTTAGAGTAATACCATTTGTATTGGACTTTGGACAGAACGATTGGTCAGTAAAATGTTACTTGGTTTGATATCGAATGGCACTAAGAAAAGCTCAAAGCCATACAGGATAAGCGCTACAGATTCTAAAGCCATTAAACATTGTCGGGACGGGGCAGGCGATTGTTCTTGATGAAGTGTTGCGATCACTAATGAAGTTTGTTCCTGGTTACGCCAGGAGGGTTGTTGGGATGCCTGTGGCAGTAAAGTATGCTATGCCTAACTCTAGACAGTGCAAAGATGTACGGGTTGTCCAAAAAATTTTTAGGTAGGAAAAGTTTACTCGTTCATGAAATACTTTCAAAAAGACGAGCAAGCAAACATCATAAATACTACTGTGACACGACGAGTACAAATCGAATGGCACTAAGTTTAGTTACTTGTTGAGGCAAGTTGGGGGAGCGGGGGGAGCAGGGGGTGCTGGGGGAGACAAAAAAATAAGTGTATTCTTGGGTTTTATAGTATTAAGAGTTACTAAAAATTACTCTTTACTTCCCCAGCCTCCCCAGCTCCCCCAGCTTATCTTCGTGACATTCGGGGCAATGGCTATCATTTGCCCATATTTCTCTCCTTCCATCTCCTCAAACTCCAGCATCACGCCCCAACGTTCATCACTCGTTAGGGTACTAAGGAACTCTTTGACCGATTCCACTCCATACTCCAGCCTCTGAATCGCTAACTGGGCATAATATTTACTGTACGTTCGCTGATTTTTGAAGGGAGAAAGAAATTAAAACTCAACTGCAAAAGCGAATGGGTGATCGCAGAACTTTTCGGTCTACTAAAATTGCATGGATTGATTGACATAGATGTCAACTGCTGTGCCGGCTGGTAAAAACCAAACGTTAGTTCGTTGAGTTATCTGAGAGATTGCTTGTTGATTACGTTGGGCAATTTGAGGAACTACAGTGTTCATACCACCTTCAAAAACTCCAGCCAAGATATTGCGTTGAGGGTTGGTATTGCTAACGATAGTACTAGAACCACTTGTAGTAACAACTTGGGACTCAGTACGGTTAATTAACTCTGCTGCTTTGCCAAGACCACCTAAAACAAATAGTCCTAGATCCATACTGGCAATAGATGACCCCCGATCAGGAAATTGGTTTGCGGTTAGAGGTTTACCTTGGGGAGCACGAATCATCAGCGTATTTCGTGGTATGTCCCTTTGTGTGAGTTTGCCTTGAGCTTGCAAAATAACTTTGATTACGTCTAGCTGTACCAAGCCTTGATCCGAAACAGAACTCATTTGAGTTAATAATTCAGTATTGGCAGGGACAGCGATCGCACCATCTACAGATTTTAATGGTTCTTGCAAACGCACTACAAATACATTTGTGTTATTGCCATTTGCGGATTTAGACGTTTCTCCAAATACAGCTGTCGCCAACACAGCTTTAGCATGGCTGCCGACAGCTAGAGATTTTGGACTCTGCTGTGCTACTTGGTTCGCTCTAGAAGTTTGCTGCTTTGGTAGTTGTTCTGGGTTGGGATTTGTTATCTGTTGTTCCCCCTGTCCATTGTTTGTCTCTTGCTGAGAAGTTACATTTATATTAGGTTGCTCAGTAACACTCACCTGTCCATAGCTACCTAACTTTGCTAACCTTGCCAAATCTTGGAGTGGGTTTGATGTAGGTCGTGGAGTTACATCAACTAATGGTTGAGTTTGTAGTTGAACAATTATTGGTTGGGGTGGTGGTGAAGATTGAGCAAAAGATTGTTGAGGATAGGGATATCTAACAATGCGCTCAACTGTGACTGTTCGAGGTACGTAAACTGTTGACATCGGTGTTGGTGTTTTTTGTACCACTGTTCTTTTAGATCGAGAAGCATCAAGCTGTGAGTTTTGTTGAGCTGCTAACTCAGAAGGCGACATCAGTTTCCCGCTTCTAATTTGTTGTTGTGCTAATTTCACAGCCACTGCTTGTTCACTCAGGGCTAATTTTGTTTTTAAAGTCTCTACTTTTTCCTCTAAATCTGATTCTCTGGATTGCTGTTTTGTTGGCGATTGTATTTCTAGAGAAACAACATTATTGTTTTTTGGTTTTTGATCATTACTACTCATCAACTGTGATAAGAACCCGCCAGTAAATAAAACTATAACTAAAGTAGCAGTACCTACCAAGCCTAACTTACCAAAGGCATTAGATGAGAATGATTGTTTAGTCTTCTCTTCTATTGGTTGAGATGATAATGGCTGCAAATTAGCTGATTCTTCTAATACTTCAGCATCAGCAGATAAAGATTCTTCTTCCAAACCAACTAATTTTGCCATTCTTAATTCCCAATCTTTATAATTTACTTCTAATGGATAGTTGTCAGATTGGTGATTAGCTAAATTCTGTGGAGGAGTCCCTGAAAAAATTGAATTTTGAGCCATAATATTTAAAAATTAATGGGAATTTTTTTACATCATTTTTCTTATAAGCTGCATATTTTTTAGATTGGGGGTCGAGCGGTACCAAGGCGGTAAGCAGCTAATGTTGATGACCGTACTCCGGTACCAGAGATGACACAAGATATTGTGGGTAACCTCTTTGGTGATAGAGGTTAGATTTCACACAAACTTTTTGGGGAGCCTTACGAGCGAAGCTTGCAGCTAATCATAAAATTCAAAAAGAAGATGAAAAAGTGAGTTGGTTCCCTTGATGGATAAAATCTTGCTCCGTAAGCGAGTTGTAATTGAGTCGGTCAATGACCAACTTAAGAACATTTGCTGCTTTGAGCACTCAAGGCATGGGAGTGTACTTAACTTTATGGTTAATCTTTTCGCTGGACTAGTTGCTTACACCTACCAAGAGAAAAACCTACTTTAAATATTATTTTAAAGGTTTACCTATTTTCCTGGCTGCTGTTTTTTAGTTTCGTCGAACTCAGGTAAATTTAGGATTTATATTAATTTATCAGTAGATTTCACATTATTAAGAGATGGTGTTGGGAAAAATATCTGCTTAATGCTTCGACTAGACATTTGCTAAATTTCTATTAAATAAAAAACTTACGCATTGACAGAAAAATGAGAATCTAAATTCAAGTCCACTTTCTATTTTAGGTGTTATAGAATGAAGTTGCGAGCACTTGAAGAAACAAATTTAGTTCAACTTCATACCAGTTTTCAATTAACTCTTCCGCTTCCCTTAATTCTAGTTGTAGCAAAAATTGATTAACACTATCTCATGGGATAGACCTTTTAAAATCTTAGTAGTACTCAAAATGTAATGATGGAGAAGTTGAGTTTCTTGGCGTTCTCCTCCCATGCCTGCCTGTCCCCTTAGACTTATCCCTCTTTTGTCAAAGTGCGAACATTAATAAACTTCTTTGCTACGCAACGCTGGCGCGAACGTCACTACACCCCACACCCTACACCCAAAAGCCTTATAAATAAAGGATTTAGCGTTATATTAGTGCCATTCGTCTAAAACCCTGTTGCATCGCAGTAACACCCCTTAGCAGCCCCCACAGCCTCATTTAGTGTTTGGGGAGTGTCGGATGTGTTAAGGGCTGGTGTATTTATATCTATATTATTAGTGCCTGACACCAAACAATTCGCAGTGACGCTCCTTCGTCGTTAAGGTTTTGCTAACGCAATTATAGATAACTGCGATTTGCTTCCTTATTAATTGCGAATTGGTTTGATGCTTCATCCCGACTGAACCAATGTCCGAAAATCACATCACACTCCTCATCGGCTGGAACAAACCGATAAACGCACTCCCACTTTCCCCAAGGGCCCCAACCGACCGATGTCAGACAACTTCAAATCAATCTTGTCGAGTAGTTTCTGGATAGGAAAAAATTGAGGAGAAGGGTCAGTACGAATCCGTGAGCTATTCTAACCCTGAGCAACATTTTGAAGATAACGGAATTTGTTCTCTATTCTGAAATAGTTCTGGGTGAATAACGACGGGCATCTAACGTCACGAAGTCAAAGTTGGTCTGGGCACCAGCTGATTTCAAACGTATCTCTAGAGGTTGCCCTACAGGAACGCTACTAGGGCTGATGTATGTAAGAGTTAACCTCTCGAATTTACCTGGGCTTGGAACTGGGATATTAGTCTGATTGGCAGAGGCGAGTACAGTGTTGCCAGCACGCAACTCAATAGTAAAGCCGGGAAAGGTTGTAAAATCCAATCTTCGTCCTACGGATATGCCCAAGGTGTATATCGTGTTCGGAGCTAAGGTAGTTGGAAGTGTTTGATATACAGTCGCACCATTGCTGTAGAGCGTTTGGATTCCATCAAGTACAGAATTAAATGAGTTAGAAGAAGGGTTAAATACTCCCGGATTGCCAGTATTAATTACTGACCAACCAGTTATGTTTGCAATATTAAAAGACCCATTAAAAACAGAAGGAGACTCAAAACTAGGATTGCTGATCGCAATTGGTTCAGCATGAACCGAAGGCATTCCAACAGTGAGTAAAGTGGTTACTGCTGCCCCAGCAAGAGGAAACAACAAATTATTGACTTGCATAAAATACACCTTTAAATGTTGATCTGTAAACAGTCCAAGCAGTATGAGAAAAAATCTGTGTACTAATCGATAACGCTCTGAAGTGGTTATTGAATATTACATAAATTGAGGTTAGGGAACTCCAAAAAATAAATTATCCAATTTCACTCTTTCAAAGCGGCTTTCCCTTGCCCTGCTCCCCTTCGGGCGAATCATACGCTGCGTGAGTGCCAATCCCCCTACCCTGACGGGAAGCCGCTCCGCGTACGTGACGGAGACCGCCCTTCAGGTTCGCTACTTTGCCATCGTGACGGGAACCACCAAGACGGCAAGTGGACTCACCAAGACAGGGGCTGGTCTCAATTGCTCCCTGGCATAAGAGCGATGGGATATTTTTTTACTTGGAAGCCCCTTAGATTCTATTTTTTTTGGCAGGTTTTCGCATAGGGGCACATTTGGAGGGAGCAACAACTTAATCAGAATTTAAGTTGTATTAAACCTTGGAACGACATAGGTTTCGGTAATTTTTAACTTCTATTGGAAGTTAAAACGCTTAATTGGCAGCTATATATGTGGCTATTTTGGTTAGGTAACTCCCAATAATCTCTATAACTAAGGACGAATGGCACGCTTGAAAAGGGAAAATCGCCCTCGACAGCAGGGGTGCGCTTGTGCGCTTGTGCAGGGGGGAAAGAAGAAGTTTTAAGCATACGAATGGATATTTAGAAATTCCCCTCTGCGCCCTGCCCCCCGAAGTTTGCTTGGAGGGAAACCAACGCCACTTGCTCCACTTGGGGAGCCACCCCCGCAAGCGGCTGCTTGACTTGAGGGGAGTGGCGTGAAACCCCTACGTACCCGTCAGTGGCTCCTCCTGGCAACTTCTCTTCCTACTCCTCTGTAATCTTTACGCTGCATACCCTTCAGCTTAACTTAGTGCCATTCAACTAAGGACAGCTTAGACATAGCAGAAGGAGGCTTTTCCAAATGTATCAGGTTATTAAATGTATTTCTGCTGTATTTGAGTTTTAAAACCTAGTATACAGTGCTCCTCTATTTCTGACAACTGAAAAAAAACATTTCATTTATATAAGCAATATTGAGGATAATTGAATTGATTCAGAACTGACCAGAAGAGGACAAAGGGAGGGAGAGATCAGGGTAAGGGGAGGCAAGCAGACAATGCTATTTAAACTTTTCCCTTTGTCCTATTACTCCTGTGGCAAGTCATGTGCGGTAACGCCCAAGGGTTCAAAGCCCGCACTGAATCGGGAGATTTAGTGGCTTGTAATCATGTGGGCACGCAATGGAGTTGTGATTGCTTTCCAAGTCGTCCCCCTAACTTCTTGCCCCCGTCGATGCTGCACAGTTAGCATCTTCAACTGCTGTAAGTAGCATTATTAACAAAACATTTGTCACTTTGCTTGCAGTTTATTTACGCAATGACTATTACTGTTATAGCTACTTCGGTCTATCAGGGCAGATAGATAATTTTTGTAATGTTGTTATTTATTAGCACTCATTTTTCCTCAGAGAAACTTGGGTGCTTTTACTGACTGTGGAAACAGCTAGACGAACACTGCCAAAACCCAACAAATTACCCCATCCACTCCACCCAATCGGGAGCATCTGCCACCAACTGGCCAAATTTAAGAGGCTCAACCTCATCAAACTCCAACATCACGCCCCAACGCTCGTCGCTCGTTAGCGTACTGAGGAATTCTTTAACCGATTCCACCCCATACTCCACCCT
This sequence comes from Mojavia pulchra JT2-VF2, assembly GCA_019359325.1. GTDB lineage: Bacteria > Cyanobacteriota > Cyanobacteriia > Cyanobacteriales > Nostocaceae > Mojavia > Mojavia pulchra. The sequence goes on from JAHHHN010000039.1 coordinate 28,651, forward strand.
CTGAATCACTAATTGGGCATAATATTTAACCTGCTGCCACCAAGAATCACAGGGGTTTTCGTGTCCGTCCAGACCCCCCCGATTATTACTTCCATCTTCATTAATGGGGGGGGTGGACGGAGGGTTGATGCTATACATAGCCTGCATCCTAGCCGCATGAGCTGCCTGATGTTCCCGTTCCTCCTGCCGTCTTCGCTCCTTTGACTCACGCTGCCTTTGACGGTACTCCAAAACCTTCTGAGCAAACACCACATCATCAGTATTCAGTCGATAATACCGAACCCGTTGTCCATTCTCAACAGGCCGCCTCGACTCAGCAGACAACCCAAGTTGTAAAAGATACTGGCTTAAAATCCATACTGGGGTTTCATCAAGTGGGATAGTCAAGTTGAGAATACCCTTGATATGCGGGACATTCCGCTTGGAGAAATCTGCCAATGCTTCAATCATTGGTTCATCTCCCTTAATCTCAACGCCATCGATTAAATCCGTCAACACCGCCCTCAACCCCAACCGATGACGCATAAGCCAGGATGTAGAATAATTACCCCAGTCTGTACAAATGGGCAGGCGATGAACCAGATTTTCTTCAGTCAAAGTGTGATTGATGGAAACAGCAGCGATCGTCCCACTCGCGACTGCTACGGCGATCTGTGAATAAGGGCTAGACACATCGCCCACCGCATAGAGTCCAGGAATCAAGGTTTGCTTAGTTTCATCCACTTGTACAATGTCATCGCTGCCAAGTTTACAACCTAACTTTGTGGCTAGATGGCTGTGCTGATGCGATCGAGGGCGCAGCAATATACCGCGACGGGGCAGCACTTTATTGTTCGTAAAGACGATCCCTGTTAGTTTGTCGTCTTGATGTTCGAGTCGAGCAATTTTTTCTTTACGTAGCTGAACCCCCCAATTTGATAACTGCTGTCGTTGCTCATGAGCTAATTCGGCAGAACCATCTGAACACAACACTAAATCGCGGCTCCAGCCGGTCAGCATGAATTTGAGTTGGCAGTAAGAAAAAATTGAAACCTACCATCGAGTGGGTTAGGCGATCGCAACCGCATGGAGCCAACGCTACAGAGGTTAATTAGCCTGGAACCAATCGTCATGCCATGTTCGGACACCATGACAACACGGTTTTTAGCCTGAAATGCCCCCCAGCATGGCAATCAATCCGCAGGCAGCAACTATTGTGATCGCGCCCCACTTAAACGGCGGGTTTCTATCTAGCCAATCCGTGAAGCTGGGTACACTCAAATTGCCAAAGTCACCCTCTACGGTGTCGTAACCAGAGATTGGGGCATATAGGTTGTCGGGTGCATCTGCCAATTTTGGCTCACCAGTCAGTTGAGCGGTAAAGCCAACCCGAAGAAATAAGCGATCAACAATCGACGGGGCAATGCGTTGCAGCATCTCTAATATTCGCCCCATATCACCCACAACAAAGTCACGAGTAGGATGTTGGGCCACATATAAAATGGCATCGGCAACGGTGCTGGGTTTGTTGTAAGGTGGTAACCCAGCAGGCGCTACTCCCAGCTTTGTCCGAATTTTGTTGAAAATGGGGGTATTCGTGATGGCGGGCATCACATTCGTAACGCTGATTGGCTGTTTTTGGTGCTGCAATTCAATTCGCAGGGAGTCTAAAAAGCCTGACATACCATGCTTGGAAGCTGCATACGCACTTTGCAAGGGAAACGGAACTCTCGCCGCTAACGAGGAAACATGAATGAGTGCGCCGCCGCCTTGTTTGAGGTGCGGTAGAGCCACCATTGCGCCATAGGCCTGTCCATTCAGGTTGACATCAATGACTCTTCTAAATTCTTCCGGTGTTATTTGGTCAAACGGTGCAACGATGCTGGTTCCAGACAGATGTACCCAGGTATCGAGTCGTCCGTAAGTGGCAATGGTCTGATCGGCGATCGCTTTCACCTGTTCAAATTCGCTGACATCGGCAATGACGGCGATCGCTTCTCCACCCAACTGCTTAATCTCCTCCACCAACGTTGCCAACCCCGACTCGCTACGAGCAGCAACAACAACCTTTGCGCCTTTTTTGGCAAACCGCAGGGCTGTTTCTCTGCCAATTCCACTAGAAGCGCCAACGATGGCGACTACTTGCTGACTGATCGGCTTTAATTTCATGGGTTCTACTCCTAAACTTGAATCTCTTTGAATACAGTCCCCAATGCTTGCGGCGAATAATTGCCAATGCTTACACCGGGGTTCATCCCTCTGAGAAAGATGTCTCACAGCAGCGTCTAGTGTCAGTCCTTGAGGAACGATAGAAGGTCGTTGTTGAGTTGTTACTTGTGCGTGTCGGTTAAACCGTGGGGTGCGCCTGGATAGATTTTTAAAGTGGCATTCTTCACAAGTTTGGCCGCAGCGAGAGGATCAGATGTTGGCGGTTTCAGGGTTTGGGTCAACAGATTTGGCGGAAACTGCTCCACGCCTCCTCGACGAGATAGTAGCCCTGATTTTGATTATCTTGATCAGCTCGCTGTGAATCCGCCATCTACGACCAGAGGTTGGCCAGTAATGTAGCTGGCAGCATCAGAGCAGAGAAAAACCACGGCTTGAGCGATTTCTTCTGCCTGACCCATGCGTCCCATTGGCACCATAGACGCTAAAGCATTTGCCGTGCTGCCCAACCTGTCATCCGTCATCTCAGTCGCAATCAAGCCAGGATTAATCGCATTGATCCGAATACCCTGTTTGGCATAGTCGAGCGCTGCCCCTCGTGTCAGCCCCATTACCGTATGTTTACTCGCGCTGTAAATAGATACCCCTGGAAACGAAACTAAACCTCCGACTGAAGAGTTATTGACAATCACTCCAGATCCTTGAGACAGCATTTGCCCAATCTCATGTTTCATACACAAAAAGAGTCCCCGCACGTTAATTGCCATGAGTTTGTCAAAGTCTTCGATCAATTGTTCATGCAGGGGTTTTGGAGGTAGATCAATCCCTGCATTATTGAAGGCACAATCGAGGCGTCCGTAAGTCTCAATTGTCTTCTGCACTAACGCTTTGATATCTTCCTCACTCGATACATCTGAACGTACAAATAAACATTCAGCGCCAGCATGACGAATCATTGCAGCGGTTGCCTCTCCTTCTAGGTCGCGTCTGCCTGAAAAAACAACCTTTGCACCTGCGGTTCCCAGTGCCAAAGCGGTCGCTTTACCGATTCCTGACGTGCCTCCAGTGACTAAAGCGACTTTGTTCTCAAGTGTGATCATTCTTACCTCTGCTTTAAAGTTGATACGAGTGAAGGATTAAACGTTCCAGTTTCTCGTGGCGATCGCTGAATCTCTTTGTTGAATACAGTCCCCAATGCTGGCGACGAATGATTGCCAATGCTTACACCGGGGTTCATCCCTCTGAGAAAGATGTCTCACATCAACGTCTGGTATCAGTCTTTGAGGAACGATAAAAGGTCGTTGTTGAGTTGTTCCTTGTGCGTATCGGTTAAACCGTGGGGTGCGCCTGGATAGATTTTCAGAGTGACATTCTTCACCAGTTTGGCGGCGGTGATCGCGGCAGCACCGATTGGCACGATCTGATCATCATCGCCGTGGATGATCAGCGTCGGCACGTCGAACTTTTTGAGATCCTGGGTAAAGTCCGTTTCAGAGAATGCCTTGATGCAGTCGAAGGCGTTTTTGTGACCCGCCTGCATTCCCTGAAGCCAGAAGCAGTCGATCATACCTTGGGAGACTTTAGCACCCGGACGGTTGAAGCCGAAGAATGGGCCGCTAGCAAGATCCTTGTAGAGTTGCGATCGGTCAGCAAGAGAACCAGTGCGAAGCCCGTCAAACACGTCGATCGGCAGTCCGTCAGGATTATTCTCTGTCTTCAGCATCAGCGGCGGAACGGCAGAGATTAGCGCGGCTTTGGCAACTCTTGCTGTGCCGTGGCGACCGATATAGCGAGCAACTTCACCGCCACCCGTCGAGAATCCAAATAACGCCGCCTCTTTGAGATCCAGGCTTTCGATTAGCTCTGCGAGATCGTCGGCATAGGTATTCATCTCGTTGCCGTTCCAGGGTTGGCTTGATCGCCCATGTCCTCGGCGATCATGAGCGACCGCCCGAAACCCGTGGTTTGCTAAAAACAGCATTTGAGCTTCCCAACTATCAGAATTCAGAGGCCAACCGTGGCTGAAGACAACGGGTTGTCCTGTACCCCAATCTTTGTAGTAAATCTGTGTGCCATCTTGCGTTGTGATTGTGCTCATGAGATTTCTCCTAAATCGGTATGGGTTAGATTCAAGGTGAGCGAAGTTGCTGACTCGACATTTACCTCGTTGTTCTCATTCTTCAACAGACATTCGATTTAGCCCACGCAAGTTCCTTGAGTTAAAGCTGCAACTTATCGTCAAGCGTGGTATTCTTCAGGAAAAAATACCCTGATCCAGTGGTTTGCAATTCGTACAAAAGGATGCAGCCCGTTATAAAAAAGATTCGCTTTGCCCTAAAATCGGCAATTTACTTGTGGATGCCAATGCCAAGAAATCGTCTCTTATATTTAGTGGTATTCAAAGAATCATCGACCCGACATCGGACGCGATCACGGTTGGTTTTGCCAGTCGTGGTCGCGTAAATAAGATTCAAAGTCGGTTGGAGCAGGAAAATCACGTTTCAACTGTGCTAAATCCGCTGCGTAGCCGACGTTCTCAAACCAGCGATACATGATAGTCAATTCCTCTCCAATTTGCTGCTCAAACGCTTCAAACGGAATTTGTTGGTATTTGACGGTTTTTCCTAAAACACGGCTGAACGCAGCAGCGATTTCCGGCATGGTCATGTCCACACTGGCAAGTTCAATTTCGCCCTTCATGAAGTCTGCGGGGCGATCAAATACATCAGCGACCATCTCCCCGTAATCTTCTTCAGAAAGCTGCTGCAACTTCGTCTCAGGACTCAATGGCTGAAAGAGCGTTCCAGTTTCAACCATCGGGCGCATCATGTTGTAATTGTAGAAGAAGAAAACGGGTCGCAGGATTGTGTAGGGCAACTTGCTCGCTCGGATGTATTCTTCAACTTGAAACTTGCTGTCGAAATGCGGAATGCCCGTGTTGCGTTCGGCGCTACCCACCGAACTGTAGACGAAGTGCTGGATGCCCGCCGATGAAGCCGCGTCTGCAACCGCTTTGCCCTGACGGATTTCGGTGTCTAATCCATCTTGAAATATCTGTAGCGAAAAAACGCCGTAGGCACCTTGCAAAGCGCGATCAAGGGAAGCGCGATCGTTGAGATCCCCGACTACGAGTTCTGCGCCTGCTTGCTCAAGGGCAACAGATGCAGGCTTGTTTGGGTCACGCACCAAGGCGCGAACCTTGAAATTGCCGCGTTGCAAAAGATGACGGGCGATCGCGCTTCCCTGATTGCCTGTAGCTCCTGTGACTAAGATAAGTCGTTCTGCGTTGATTGACTGTGGCATGGGATTCCTCCTGAATCGGTATGGGTTGGGTTCAAGGCAACGATTGCGCTGACTCGACATTTACCTTGTTGTTCTCATTCTTCAACAGACATTCGATTTAGTCCACGCAAGTTCCTTGAGTTAAAGCTGCAACTTATCGTCAAGCGTCGTATTCTTCAGGAAAAAAGGCACTGATTCAGTAGTTTGCAATTCGTACAAAAGGATGCAGCCCGGAATGGCACTAAGAAAAGCTGGGGAGGCTGGGGGAGTAAAGAGGAAAACTTGTATTGATCAATACTGAAATAGCGTTGAATTCACTTATTTCTTTGTCTCCCCCAGCACAAGAGCGCTCAAGAACAGCTTGCCTCAACAAATAACTAAACTTAGTGCCATTCGATGCAGCCCGTTATAAAAAAGATTCGCTTTGCCCTAAAATCGGCTATTTACTTATGGATGCCAATGCCAAGAAATCCAAGCGCAGTATTGTCGTAATTGGGGTGAAATCAAGGCAATTATCAACCTTTCACTTCAAAAGGTATAAAATAAATGAACTTTTAGCATAATCACAAGCCACTTTTATTTTTGCTTCTAGCTCAGCCTTGTCACGGACAGGTTTAGTAAGAAAAACAGTATTAGATAAAGAAATTGTCTGTACCGCTCCAGGTGATGACTAATTCATTCGCTTCTAAAACTTCTCCTTTAGGACATACGCTGGCAAAGTAACTCCAAGCATTAATAAATTGTTGATTTGATGCAAAAGTCTCAAATTTTGACATGACTTATAGCTCCTTATCGCTAGTCGGGTAAGAGGGAACATGTCAATGAGCACGTCATGTTAGCTGTTGGCAATCGTAACGGCTCGATTCACATGCGTGTCCGTGGTCAACTGCTCTATGACGAACGCGGCCAGATCGGCGCGGGTTATCTGTCGGCCCTTCTCTACGCCTACGAGCACACGCACGGAGCCGACAGCTGGCTGGTCGTTTAACACGGTGGGGCGAACTAGCACATATGGGACTCCTGCCTGTGCGATCTCCCGTTCCATGGCGGCCTTATCCGCCGTAGATCCACGCAGGAATGTGGGCAGCAGCAGCAGCCGGAACGGTAGTGTTGCGTGCGCCGTGCTGTCCCCCACACCCAGAGTCGAGATCGCGATAATCCGGCGTGTGCCGTGCTTCTTTGCGGCTGCGACGACGGCGCGGGCAACCCGTTGTTCGATCTCCGTCTTCCGCCACGGCGTCTTGCCGCCGACTGTATCGATCACAGCGTCCTGGCCGGCTGTCGCGTGGAACATCGTCACTTGGTCGCTTGCATCCCCAGTGAGAACGCGAACGTTAGGCGGGGCGTTGTATTGAGCACTATCGCGCATGAAGACCGTCACACTGTGGCCAGCAGCAACGGCCTGCTTCACCACCTGTCTTCCTGTCTTGCCCGCTGCTCCGATCACTAAGACATTCATCGTGGTACCTCTTTGGGATATATCGCAAAACTAGGTCATTCTCTAAAAGCCAGCCAGTGCGATCGCAAAGCCGCCAGCAACTGTAACTAGTAATGAGGAATTGCAGAATAAACTCAAGAATCAGAAAGCATTGAGTTGTACAAATTAAACGTACTGCTTTCTTATATCTTCTGACCTGATAAGTTTTGAAGTGCTTGCAGGTTGAGTAACTACGCTAACTTCTCCCTGTGCAGTTTTATTCACAGGAAAATTTTATCCCATAGTTCGTCGAAGCGATTTCAACGGCTTTTTCGATGTCGGCGGGACTAGGGGGGCGGTTTTGATTGCGCTCTTGTTCAGGGTTCATTGGCAGGTTCACTAGCTGACCTACTTCTGCAAAAAACTGCTCAGGCCCAGAAGGTGTAGCTATCACCAACACTTTTGCAGGCTTTGACCCGACGTTCTTGAAACCGTGGCGCAAACCTTTAGGAAAGGAGAGGTAGGTTCCTTGAGTTGCGACAGTAGTTTGTTCGTCAAACTGGTACTCAACCTCACCCTCAAGAATATAGTGCGATTCAGCCGCTTGGTCGTGACTGTGGGGTGGTGTAGTGCTTTGCGGTTGCATCACTATCTCGTATAACGAATAGGTTCCGCCCGTATCTTCTCCCACAGCGAGAAAGGTGTATAAGTCACCCAGCACTAAATATGTGGAACCCTTACCAGGCTGAACTAATGTAGCTTTGGCATTGACAGAGATTGTTTCGTTCATGGCTTTTCTCCTAAATAGCTTATGGCGTAAACTGTTGCGACATGAACTCAGTTTGCAAAACTTCTCCAAATTGCACCACTCAATATCCGCCAGTTAAGCGCCTAGTTAAGGCGATCAGTTAGGCTAGTGCCAACGCTCCTAACGTCGGTATCGGCGAAGCTATGCCGTTGGCGCAGCCTCTCATAGAGAAGGCTTTACGCTGGTGCCGTTTCCATTTAGCCCACGCAAGTTCCTTGAGTTAAAGCCGCAACTTATCGTCAAGCGTGGTATTCTTCAGGAAAAAGACCCTGATTCAGTGGTTTGCAATTCGCACAAAAGGATGCAGCTCGTTATAAAAAAGACTCGCTTTGCCCTAAAATCGGCAATTTGCTTATGGATGCCAATGCCAAAAAATCCAAGCGCAGTAGAGTTGCCTCGGCACGAGTCCGAGGAGTCATTGTGTCGCCTCATGGATGGCAGCGATTTCAAGCGGCAAAACAGCAGGCAGAATCGGAGGAAACCTGGGGTAAGCGGTTCACGCAGGAGGATCTCAACGAACGCACAGGACTATCACTCAATACCCTCGCCCGAATCCTTAATCGCGAACTTGGTGTCGATCGGCAGTCGCTAGAGATCCTTTTTCAAGCATTTGGGCTGGAACTCACAAAGGATGATTATGCACCCCCTGTCGCAGCCTCTAAAACGTTAGAGTCGCAGCGAGAAGATCCGCAACAAGACTGGGATAACGCGGTTGATGCTAGGGTGTTTTATGGTCGTGAAACCGAATTGGCGCAACTTTGGCAGTGGATAGTGACCCAACGTTGTCGCGTGGTTGGGTTGCTGGGGATTGGCGGGATTGGCAAAAGTACGATCGCCGTTAAAGCAGCGCTACAGATGCAGTTTGAGTTTGAGGTTGTGGTATGGCGATCGCTGGCGAATGCTCCCTCGTTCGACAAACTCCTGACCAGCCTGCTGAAATTTTTGATGCCACTTCAGGGAGATGATCCGATCATCCCGGCAACACTGGATGAAAAGCTTGTCTTATTGATGCAGTATTTGCGATCGCAGCGGTGTCTGTTGATTTTAGATAACGCTGAAACCATTTTGCATAGTGAACAAGTTGGTCTGTGGCAATCTGGGTATGAAGCTTACGGGCAATTTTTAAGAACGCTGGGCGAAACGCCCCATCAAAGCTGTTGCTTGCTGACCAGTCGCGAAAAGCCACGGGAAATCGCGTTGATGGAAGGCGAGCAGAGCGTAGTGCGATCGCTGGTTCTGGGTGGACTCACGCCCGATGATGGACGCGCCATTTTTCGGCAAAAAGGAGCGTTTACAGGTTCACTTGCCCAGTGGCAAATCCTGATCAATCACTATGGCGGCAATCCTCTGGCGCTGAAGTTAGTGGCAGCCGCAACGCAAGATTTGTTCAACGGCAGCGTTGCAGAGGTTCTAACCTATCTTGAGCAGGGCATTTTTGTCTTTGAAGACATCCGCGATCTGCTCGCTCGCCAATTCAATCGCCTATCGGTAGAGGAACAGAAAATTCTCTACTGGTTTGCTATTCACCGAGAGCCGATGGCGATTGCAGAGATTCGTCAAAACGTTATCGGTGCAGCCTCGCAACAAACTGTTCCCCAACAAGTAAATTCGCTGCTTCGGCGATCGCTACTCGAAAAAACAGATGGATTATTTTTCTTGCAGCCCGTTGTAATGGAGTATGTCACAGAACGGTTGATACAACAGGTCTGTACAGAATTTACAACTCGACAGCTTGATGTATGGCAAAGTCATTCATTGATTCGGGTGCAGGCAAAAGACTATATCCGAGAGATGCAATTACGATTCATCGTACAGCCTGTAATGGAATGGCTTTTATCGTCTTATCGAAATGTGTCAGAAGTTGAAGATAGAGCAAGGCTGCTCCTGGCACAACAGCGACAACAGCCAGAATATGGAGCAGGATATGCAGCAGGGAATTTGATCAATCTGCTGGTGCAGCTCAAAGTAGATTTGCAGGGTTCCGATTTTTCTTTCCTCGTGGTGCGGCAAGCCGACCTAAGACAGATTAATTTGGCGGGAGTCAATTTTCAAAATGCGAATTTAGCAACATCCCTTTTTTCTGAAACCTTGGGGATTGCAACATCAGTCGATATTAGCCCCGATGGTCAATGTTTTGCCGTGGCTGATATAAGCGGGATGGTGTATCTGTGGAATGTCACATCCCATGAACTCCTCGCTACTTTTGAGGGACATAGCGGTGGGGTTTGGGCTGTTGCATTTAGTCCCGATGGCACGACGTTGGCGAGTGGCGGTAATGATGCTGTGGTGCGGTTATGGAATGTGCAAAGTGGTGAGTGCTTGCAGGTTTTGGCCGGGCACACGGGGCGAATTTGGTCTTTAAGCTTTAGCGCTAATCGTCAATGGTTAGCCAGTGCTAGTGATGATCAAACCGTGAGAGTGTGGAGTTTACAAGGTGACTGCTTGCACGTTTTAAAAGGACACACCAAAAATGTTTATTCCGTTCACTTCTCGCCCAACTATCCAACTTTAGCCAGCGGCAGTAACGATACCTCGATTCGGATTTGGGATGTTGAGAGTGGAAAATGCTTAAATGTGTTGCAAGGGCATTCTTCTGGCGTTCGCTGTGTGCGTTACAGTCCAGATGGTCAATGGTTGGCAAGTGGCGATCTTGATGGCTGTATCCAACTATGGAGTCATCCATCTAATTCAAAAACGCATTCCCCCAATCCTGAATTCAAACCGCTTCGAGGGCATATCAACTGGGTTCGAGGCATTGTATTTAGTCCAGAGGGTAGCACTTTAGTGAGTAGCAGTGATGATGAAACCCTTCGGATTTGGAATGTGCAAGACAGACACTGTATGAATATTCTGGCCGAGCATACTGGCGCTACTCTGGCCATCGCCATGAGTGCAGACGGTAAGCTATTGATCAGTGCTAGCCAAGACCGAACGGTACGCTTGTGGCAGATGCCAAGCGGACAAAGCATCAAAACGTTGAGCGGCTATACGACCGATGGAAAACACTCCTTGAGTTTTAGTCCCATCCCATTGGCAGCATCTCAAAAGCAGAATGACTCTACCCCTGCGGGAACCGAGCCAGCCACTATGAGCCACCTGCTTGCCAGTAGTAGTAGCCAAGCGGGAACGATTCACTTATGGCAGTGGCAGGTTGATGGCAATCCACTCAGCTTGCTTCCCTGGAAAACCCTCTATAGAGAAACCAGCCGAGTTTCAAATTTAAGCTTTAGCCCAGATGGTCAATTGATCGCCACCAATGGGCAAGATGGCTCAATTTTTCTATTGGATGTGCAAACAGGACAGGGCGATCGCTGGATCGCTCATGATGCCCCCGTAATAGCGGTGCTTTTTAACCCTAAAGGGCAAACCCTGGGAAGTAGTAGTTATGACCAGACAGTACGCCTGTGGAATGTGCAAACTCGTCAATGCTTGCAAGTGCTACGGGGTCATCGGGGTAGCATTCAGGCGATCGCTTTTGATCCCAAAGGGCAAACGCTGGCAAGTGGCAGTTCTGACCAAACCATTCGCCTTTGGGATGTGCAGACAGGAGATTGCCTGCGGATGATAGAAGGGAACGGGGGTGGGCTTTACACGCTAGCATTTCATCCAACCGAGCCGATTCTGGCGAGCGGCAGCTTTGACCAAACCATCCGGTTGTGGAATGTGCAAACCGGAGCGTGTCTGCGAATATTACGAGGGCATACCAGTGCCGCGTATACTCTCGCCATTAGCCCTGATGGTCAACTATTGGCAAGTGGCAGTGACGATCAAACCGTGCGCTTATGGAATCTGCAAACGGGAGAATGCCTTCATGTCATGTCCGGACATGTCAGCTGGATCAGGTCAGTCATCTTTAGCTCTGACGGTCAAATTGTATTCAGTGGCAGTGACGATCGCACCATAAAACTGTGGGATGTCGCAACGGGACGCTGTATCAAAACGGTGAAAGGCGATCGGCTGTATGAAGGTATGAATATTCAAGGTGCCACAGGATTGACCAATGCTCAAAAAGCAACATTGAGAGCATTAGGAGCAATTTCACGGTGAAGCGATTGTTTACGGCACTACTGTTCTCACAGCATTTTGTAAAAAGCGATTGCCTACGGCACAGCAAAGCTGATCGCCTTAACTCAAAGATTAAATTGCGGATCTTGAGTCGTGAAATGTGGGGCTATTTTGCAAACTGAATCCATGTCGAAACCACTGCTTAGAAGAAATTTCAGCCATGATCGTTCACTGGAGTTTAGACTAAAAATCAGCACTTTGAAAATCATACTTAGAGAAATGAAGATTTAGAGGATACACCATGTTTTTTAGAGCAATTTTAGCTGTTATAACCACAGTACTGATTATTATAATCTCGTATATTTCTTCGGGGATGGCTACAGGTCAAACTCTAAAAGCTCAAGTACCTGGTGTTTACTCTTTTCGGTTAGGCGAATTCACGATTACGGCACTTAGTGATGGTACAGTACCGCAAGATCTTAATCAGGTTTTAACTAATACGAACTCAGCAGAGATCGAGCGTCTCCTCCATAGAGACTTCCGCACGAACCCTGTTGAAACCTCAATCAATGCGTTTCTTATCGATACCGGAGATAAACAGGTATTGGTAGATACTGGAGCAGGACAATTGTTCGGCCCAAAGCTCGGTGGCAAGTTACAAGTGTCCTTGACAGCAGCGGGCTATGCACCAGAAGAGATCGACATAATTCTCCTTACCCATATCCATAGCGATCATAGCGGCGGTCTGGTCGAAAATGAGCGACTGATGTTTCCTACTGCCACAGTTTACGCTGGCAAGCCTGATGTCGATTTATGGCTCGAACCCGCGAATGCCGAGCGATTGCATCTCGACCGCAGATATTTCGATGAAGCAACCAAAACAGTCAAACCCTACCTCGATGCAGGCAAGCTGAAATCGTTTTCTGGCGAGATAGCTATCTTACCAGGAATCACTGCGCGTCCCACGCCTGGACACACGCCGGGACACAGCTTTTATGTAGTTGAAAGCGGGGGCGAGAGCATTGAGTTTTGGGGTGATATTCTTCACTTCGGCTCGATTCAATTTCCAAATCCTAAAATCACAGTTGCCTATGATGTCAATTCAAATGCCGCAGCAAAGCAACGAGCGAAACAGTTTACCCGTGCAGAAAAATCACGCCGCCTAGTCGCAGCTGCACATTTGTCTTTTCCAGGAGTGGGACACATCCGTGCAGAGAATAAGGGTTATACCTGGATACCTATGGATTATCACTGGCGCGATTAAGGAGTTCAGACGGGATAGGCTTTGTTGCATGAAACAAAAAAACACACACCAACTCTGCCAGGAATTGGTAATTAATCTTCCACTTTATAACTGTCTGGTTTGCCCAACTGGATCATAGGATTAAGCGCAGCACATTGCAGAAATAACTCAACAGCTTGATTATCACCCAAAGCGTCGTCTTAGCTTACCCCCAAAAATAATTTTGAGCCGAAACATAGCTGTTTGGGACAAACAACGTCGATGATATCTGCTTTCTTGCGACCAAAAGCTGGGGATCAATTTGATGTATCCGACGCAAATTTTCCAACCTAGTTCCTGTTTACACTGCCGATAATCCCAATTTTCATAGTTTGAGCAGCTGCTTTGAACATCATACTTACTATATCAGGCACGCTTGGAAACAATCTTTACCTGACTCAAGAGTATTGATAAGGAATAATTTAGGATGGCAAATTGAAGGAAATTGCTCGCCTCTCCATCTTTGTGAGTCACCCCATCCACTCCACCCAATCGGGAGCAGCTGCAACCAACTGGCCAAATTTAAGAGGCTCAACCTCATCAAACTCCACCATCACGCCCCATCTTTCGTCACTCGTCAGCGTACTGAGGAATTCTTTGACCGATTCAACTCCATAATCTACCCTTTGAATCACTAACTGAGCATAATACTTAACACGCTTCCACCAAGAATCACTTAGGCTATCTTGTCCGTCCATACCCCCCCGATTATTACTTCCATCTTCATTAATGGGGGGGTTGGACGGAGCGGAATTAGGCAGGGGGGCGGGGGGCAGGGAGTAAGGGAGAGAATTTTGTAAGGTTTCTCCTTTTCTTTGTGCTCCCTGCTTTCTT
>JAHHHN010000040.1 GCA_019359325.1 Mojavia pulchra JT2-VF2
GGCATGGCTGCGGGAGTGGTTTCTCTCATGAGCTTCTTTCAATGTGAAAGCTTTGCTATTTAAGCATTATAGCCTTTTTTACTTTTTTGTTTTGTTTAAGTCCCGATAACCCTTATCGTTGATACCAAGCCAGCAGCTATGGGTGGAATCGACGTTAGAAGTCACAAGCATCCTCTACACTGCTATCAATATATAGCAATCCGATTTGATTTCTGAATCACTCGTAGAGGTAAGGGACTGGGGGTTGGGGACTGGGGACTGGGAAGAAGGAATAAAGGTGTACTGAATTTTGTTCAAAAATCAAATATGAGTCCTATAGCAAGGTGGTTGGCAGCGGCAACGAAACTTTGCCAAACAAATGGGATGATAGCATTTTAGTTTTTGCAATCAAAGTAGCGGATTAATCAGAATTATTATCTTTTCCAAAAATATTTTTAGGGGAAAGTTTGCCTTGATGAGGGGAGTAGTCAGAGCAATTTTTTGCTTCTTCTGTCAGTACAATAGATGGCTGTACTGCACACTTAATATAATTGTTATTTGTATAATACTGACAATTTTTACAAGGAACTTTATGTAAACTTTTGACTGAAAAAGACATTTTATTATTTACAGAAGTTCGGCTCTTTCGCAAAATTATAAAGAAAGCTATCCAACTGAAAATTAAAGTAATCGGAGTTAAAGATATGACAACATCAGGTATAGTTAATGCGTTCGTTTCTGCTTGCTCTTGTTGGACTTCGTTTCGGAGATCCTGATGAGGAACAGTCTCCATTACTAAATCATTTAGCAGTATTGAGTTATCAGACATAATTATTTACCTTTGATTATTATATTTTTAAGCCTTGAGTTTTGACGCTTAGTAATTAGCATTACATATGCTCATAACTAGCATAAGAATAACCAGCGTATTTTGCCTAGCATATTACTAGCAAATTATTCAAATTACTCTAGTAAAAGAATCTAATTGTCATAAACTTTTACTAGATTGTATGGAATTTACATTAATAAGGCTCTAATTATAGGTTTAGCAAAAGAGGAGTCATGGTATATCTGCCGAGAGTTTTGCTTGTTAAATAGAGTTATATATCTAAAGTAGTAAATTAAAATGTAAAGCTAAAAAATAATAATTTTATGATATAATTGTTCGTCATGAAGAATACAATATGACTAATACAATCATCATCATAATCAGTAATTATTTATTCATAATTAAAAACCAATTAGAGAAAGCGATCGCTACAAATAGCTAAGTTTCTCTAGGAGTTTAAAATATCAAGATAAACTTCATTACAAATTACAACTTTTTAAGACAAAGCTTAAAATTTACCTGTTAAAAGAAACAAATAAGCTTGCGTTTAAAAAGAAATAGTTCAGTAATCTAATTAATTATTGTGCGTCAGATCATAGCTCAAAATTCGAGATTTTTACCAAGGACAAATTTAAATTATGTCGTGTCCGGTTAAAGACTGATCGTTTGTAGTACTAATATTTACTCTCCTGTCTATCTTGTGCGATCGCTGTTAACTTAGTTAAAGATTTAGCTACTGCCACAGTTTGTTCTGATGTCTGCTGAGAGCTACTGACAACTTCTAGAATAGATTGACTGGCAGCGGTTGAAATTTCTACTTGGTTTGCAGCCGCTTGCATCAGTTCCCCAATAAGAGCGTTTACTTGGGTACTGATAGCAGTAATTTGATAGAGTTTTTGTTGAGTTTCTTCTACTTCTTGAGTGCCAGCGATCGCCTGTTCCTTGCCATCCTCTATTAACACTGCAACTTCGTTATTTGTTTCTTGAATTTCTGCAACCAAAGATTTGATTTCTACAATTTCGCCATCCAACTGTTTTGCCAAGGAAAGGATTTCTTCTGCGATCGCAGCCAGCTCTTGGCCTGCTTCGCCAGTACGTGCTGCTTCAAAGGCGACTTTCATGGCATGGAGCTTCATCTTTGATGCAACCTGACTGATCGGGACACCTCTTTGCAAAAGCTGTTGAGAAGGCTCGTCTAAATGCTTCACCTTAGCGGCAGCTTCTATAAATGAGTCTTGGACAGTACAAATGCTTTCTATAATGCGATTCATACCCTCCTGTCCGGCTTGGATTCTTTGAAATATCTGCTGCTTTTGGCCTTGCGCTTGTTGGACATCGAAAAGCATTTCTTGAGCAGAATTAGCTAATGCTTGAATTTGATTATAAGCATTTGTTACTGCATCCATTTGTCTAGTTGCCTTTCGAGAGAGAGTTTCAACAACAATTTCGCTATCTCTGAGCAGTTCTGATACTTGAGATTGAAGCATTACTTTTCGCTGATACTGCTCGTGAAAGGCTGATTCTACAGATATATAGGCTTGCTCTACATGATCTAGGAGTCTGGCATGATCGAGAGCAAATCCCACCTGCATGGCTAACTGAGTCATCAAATCAATCTCAGACTGCTGCCACTCTCGCGGTGCAGAACATTGATGGGCAATCAATAAACCAAATAACTGATCGTCTTTGAGGATGGGTGCAACCAAATTGGCTTTGACGGCAAAAGGTTCGAGTTGGCTGAGATGGCAAGCGCTCAAACCAGCTTTGTAAATGTTGTTAGTGGCTTGGACTCGACCTGCCTTGTATTGCTCAACATAGCCTTCGACAAAGCAAGGGTCTTTGATTTTAGCTCGCAATGCTTTGGGAAAGCCGGGTAGTACAGCTTCGGCAATGACTGTGCCATACCAGTCGGCATCAAAGCCATAAACTAGCACTCGGTCTGTACTGAGAGCTTTACGAATTTCATCAACTGTGGTTTTGAGTACATCTTCTTCGTTGAGTGATTCCCGAATTCGCCGGGTAATGTCTACAAGTAACTGGGTTTTTATCCCTTCAGCATCTATACGCTGAAGCAGCCTGGCATGATCGAGAGCAAATCCCACCTGCATGGCTAACTGAGTCATCAAATCAATCTCAGACTGCTGCCACTCCCGCGGTGCAGAACATTGATGGGCAATCAATAAACCAAATAACTGATCGTCTTTAAGGATGGGTGCAACCAAATTGGCTTTGACGGCAAAAGGTTCGAGTTGGCTGAGATGGCAAGCACTCAGACCAGCTTTGTAAATGTTGTTAGTGGCTTGGACTCGACCTGCTTTGTATTGCTCAACATAGCCTTCGACAAAGCAAGGGTCTTTAATTTTAGCTCGCAATGCTTTAGGAAAGCCGGGTAGTACAGCTTCGGCAATGACTGTGCCATACCAGTTGGCATCAAAGCCATAAACTAGCACTCGGTCTGTACTGAGAGCTTTACGAATTTCGTCAACTGTGGTTTTGAGTACATCTTCTTCGTTGAGTGATTCCCGAATTCGCCGGGTAATGTTAATAACTAAATGGGCTTGGTCGGCTCTGATATCTATTTTTTCTACAAGTTTTACATGATCGAGGGCAAACCCTACTTGCGTGCCGATTTGAGCAAACAAATCAATCTCAAACTGTTGCCAATAGCGAGGGGCGGAACATTGATGCCCGATCAGCAAGCCAAATAGCTGATTGTTTTTGAGTATGGGTGCAATTAAATTTGCTTTGACTCCAAATCTCTCTAATAAACCAATATGACAATCTGTGAGGTTGGCTTGATAAATGTCATTAATTGCTCGAATGCGCCCCTGCCGATATTGCTCAACATATTTCTCCTCAAAACAGGGATCTGAGACGGTCGCCCACAATGTCTTAGGCAAACCAGGTGCGGCGGATTCTTCTACAAAAGTTCCACTCCAGTTGGAGTCAAAGCGAAAGATAACTACACGGTCTATTCTGAAAGCTTTGCGAACTTCTTCAACGGTTGTTCTGAGAACATCTTCTTCGGAAAGTGCTTCCTGAATGCGGCGAGTAATGTTAATTAATAACTGGGAGCGTTCGGCTTCAGCTTCTTGTTTTGAGAGTAACTCTGGCAACTGATCTTGTAGCAGGTTGATGTTTGCCTCTAAAGCTGCCAATTCATCTTTGCCAGTAACACCAGCTTGAGCCTCTGTTTCTTCTCGACGATATAGTTTATTGACTAAAACGGTAGAAATCTCAGCAGCAGACAGCACTGAAACAGTGGCACGATTTGTCAAAAAAGCAGCGATCGCTCCTGCTACCAAAGCCATCATTCCAGTTCCCAGCAACACAGATGAGCGGTATTCCTTAAGTGCAACTTCAGCTTCTGTGCGCTCTTTAGCACTTTCTTGCTTGACTTGGGTAATTTTCTGAGTAATGGACTCACTACCAAAGTAGCTGGTTATTCCCACACCTAACACTGGCAGCACAGTCAGAGCGATCGCCCAAAAAGTTGCTTTAGATTTCAAGCTCCATTCTTGCTGTTCTGGTGTAAGAGACTGGTAACTACTTAAAAATCTGCTACGCTTTGCCGTACCCTTATCGACATTACTCGGAGAATTACTGGCTTTGTCTAGGCGGGTTTCAGCTTCAGTGGTGGCGCTATTACTATTGAGCTTATTAGAGGAACGCAGAGTCATAGATAATACCTACTTCGCCTAGATGGAATTAGCACAACTAAGTTGATTGGATCTGCTTTGCAAATCGGTTATGAAGTTTCGGCTGTAGAGAAGCAAAATGCTCATCTTGAGTTGGAAATCGATTATTGTGGAAAAACTCACATAACCTGATTTTTGTCAATGTAAAATTATGCGGAAAAATATTTCAAAATTTAGGTATTAAAAGAACGTTGATATAAATTGTTTCAGGTAATAAAGTGAATCTGCTTAATATTACATTACAAATAATCTTTAGTAATAATTTTTTTACCACAAACTAAATTTATTTTTACTCGTTATAATTCGCTTAAAAGCTTTATAGAAAGCGACGGGAAACTCCATTCTCTTGTGAGTGGACGAGGTTGCTCTCCCCGTCGCTTGGGGCATTGGGCATTGGGTGAAGAGGACAAGGAGCAAGAGTTATTCATAGTTCTTTCCCCTTGTCCCCTTGTCCCCAGTCCCCTTGTCCCCAGTCCCCATTCCCCATGCCTCAAAACTCCACCCACAAGGGGATAGAGTTTTTTATACAGAAACTGCTACCCGGAAACCGAGGACGTTACCCCGGCCAGCTTGAGGATTCCAACTACGGTACGCAGACCGACATAAACTGAGAGAGTTTTTCCAGGAACCGCCTCGAATTACACGCGACTTAGCATCTTCATTAGACAACCAAGCACTACCATCAACAGGTGCGCCTTCATAATTGTCGTGCCAATGATCCGCGCACCA
Source organism: Mojavia pulchra JT2-VF2 (assembly GCA_019359325.1). GTDB lineage: Bacteria > Cyanobacteriota > Cyanobacteriia > Cyanobacteriales > Nostocaceae > Mojavia > Mojavia pulchra. Next base: position 5,236 of record JAHHHN010000040.1, read on the forward strand.
TTCCCACACATTGCCGTGCATATCGTATAAGCCAAAAGCATTTGCGGGAAAACTACCTACTAAGCTTGTTTGCCATTGATTCATTCCTTGAGCTTCAGGGCTGTAGGTATTGTTGTAGCTTGCCAAACTAGGGATGAGAGTTTCACCGAAGTGAAAGGGGGTAGTCGTTCTAGCGCGACAAGCATATTCCCATTCGGCTTCGCTAGGCAAACGATATTTTCGCCCTGTTTTCTGACAAAGCCTGGCACAAAACTCTTCTGCATCTTCCCAAGAAACTTGCTCTACTGGACGATTTGTGCCTTTGAAATTAGCTGGCTCTGGATCGAGATCCCGATTAATTGGAGAAAGTATGGCAACTGAGCGCCATTGTGCCTGCGTGACGGGGAACTTACCTATAAAAAAGGGCTTAATTGTTACAGAATGCTGTGGACTCTCAGAATCAAATCGTTCTAGTTCATTGTCTGGAGAACCCATCAAAAATTGTCCCCCAGGAATAGATACCATCGTCAAATTAATGTCATTGCCTAAATCTTCAATAAAGCATTTAGCCGAACCACGACTACGGTTGATGTCATAACTAGGTGTGGAACTATGCCATCTTTTCTCAGAAACAGTAGCTATCTCAAACTCAAATTGTTCTACGGGTAAGATTATTGTTTCCAACTCGAACTGCTCAACATCCAATTGTGATTCTTCTGTCGAGTTAAGGTTAGGCGGTGGCGAGGGTAACAGCGGCAATACTGTAGTTGCAGTGAGTGCTTGCAATGCTTCAACTGCTGATGGATACCGCAAAGTGTGGCGATCGCGTACCATTTTGTCTAGAACATCAGCCAGTTTATCACTCACCTGTACGCAATCTCGCCATCGCTGTTGTCCAGTGCGCGGATCTTCTTGCAGAAGATGAGGCGGAATTCCTGTCAAGGCTTCAATACCCATCATTCCTACAGCGTAGACATCACTGCACAAGCGAGACTTGCCTTTAGCTTGTTCCATTGGTATGTAGCCCGGAGTACCAATCACTACACTGGTACGAATCATCTTATACAAATCAATTGACAAGCTGCCAATTTCTTTAACAGAGCCAAAATCAATTAGGACGAGTTTTCCATCTTGTTTGCGCCGCATCACATTTTCCGGCTTGATATCTCTGTGAATAACATTATTTTGATGGACAAAAACTAGCACCTCCAAAATCTCATGTAATAGCTTTATGACATCACCTTCGTTCAGTTGCTTTCCTGGCACAATTTCTGTTCTCAGGGTGTGCCCTTCTACATAGTCTTGAATAATGTACAGTTCATTGCCGACAGCAAAGTGAGCAAGTAATCGAGGAATTTGGGGATGTTCCCCCAACTTCTCCAATATCACTGCTTCCTGCTCAAAAAGTTCCAGTACTCTTGGATGAGTATGCTTTGGCTTCAACCGCTTGACTACACATAAAGGCTTGCTGGGACGTTTCTGATCCCTAGCCAAATAGGTTTCACCAAAGTTGCCTTCACCTAGCTTTTTGAATATCTTGTAGCGTCTATCTAGTAATTCTCCTATAAAGCCAATACTCATTGGTAAAGCCCAGATGGTAGCGCCCAGTGGTGGGTGAGATGACTAAACTCAAAATAGCACTGAGTTGGGTTAAGCAACATCGCATTGTCACGATCAAACTAACTCATTTTGTTAATATTTTAAATGTCACCCAACTTTCACACACATTTTCAACGCACTATAGTATCATCACACGTAGGAACAGTGAAATAGTTGTTTCAACCTAATTTTTGTTGTTTATTTATGCGTTTCTATTTAGCTCGACTTTATCTTTATTTGTAAAACTATAAATAAAGGCTTAAATTACCTCTAAATCTGAAGTTTAAAAATTGACTAAGATTTTTATTTCCCTAGAGTGATGACAGATAAGTATATCGGTTGTCAAAAGAAATTAATGGAAATCAATCTAAAGATAAAGAAATATTTAAGCTAAATTGAATATGTTAAATAATTTTATAGTATCAGCTATTAAAAAATTTAAACACTAAAATATAAATCATCAGCACTATTATAAATATGAATAATATAGAATTTTTTAGTAAAATACCTTTGATACCTTTAGCATTACTCTGGCTAGCTTATGCTCTTCTAGGATGGTATCTTGCTGCTCATCACATCATTTGGTTAGCGGGAGCTTTTATAACTGTTGTAGCTATAGCTGTAGCCAGAAAGAGTATCACTTGGTTAGAGCGATTGCTTAATGTAGGTTCTCAAACTTTAGTCGTTATTTTATCTTTAAGTATATCAATTGCTGTAATAGCAACGTGGTCACTAATATTCAGTCTATTCCTTATACCAATAGCAACTACAATCTTAGCTGATTTAGAAATGCGTTTTGCAGGCTTTAGGAAATTAGATTCGTTTTTGATTTTAACAATATTAGCGATATTCGGCTTGGTAGTAGGCGAAATGATAGATATTTTGCTTTTACCCAGTAGCAGGTTCTAACAAAGTTAAAATTCTAACTAAATTTACGTTTATTGTGAATTAAGTAAGTAGGGCTAGCATTGCCCACCAAAATCTGGATATGGTGGGCAATACCCACCCTACAATTACTATTTGTATTAACCTTAAAGTGAAACGGTATTACTCGTTTGCAACCTGCTATAACCTGTCACTTATCTTTTAACCACGCAAAAACAACTGCGTAATATAATAGGAATTTCCCTGTCGCCAAACTCCGACACCCGTTTCTGTAAAAACTGAACGGAGAATATTTGCTCGATGTCCGGGGCTTTTTAACCAACCTTCAACCGCCGCAGACACAGGCTGAGGAATATTTTTACTTCTAAACAAATTCTCTCCCACCATCCAATAGGGAATGTTACCTGCATTAACCCTGTCTTGTAGGGTACTACCATCAATTCCGGTGTGGCTAAAAAAGTTTTTTTCAGCCATTTGCTGACTATATTTTCGGGCAACCTGAGCTAGTTTTTCATTGTTTTGTAACGGTTGAAGTCCGTTTTTTTGGCGCACTTGGTTTATTTGTTGCCGAATTGCTACCTCAATTTGGGCGGTTTGGGCAGTTTGGGTAGGAAATGGTGGTTGTGGCGGCTGGTTTAATAGTATTTCAATATCAGGTAAAGGCGGCAAATACTCTATCACTTGCTCACATCCAGTTAAGCACACTGCGATCGCCCCTAGCGCAGCGCTCCGCGCGATGGCTGCCCAATTACGCCAAATTATTTGGCGTAATTGGGGTTGCTGTTGGTGCTTATGCTTCCGATTCATCCAGTGAAACAGCCCTTGCCATTTCATCATCTCACCTCAGTAGAATTGCTCAAATCAATACTTTTTGCTGCTTGATCCCCATTATGAACAATAAATCTTACAAGAAAATGACAATGCCAGTCTCAACAGACAACCTTTGTGCTTAAACCCTATTTATGTTGCAATACGGTTCAGTTAAGCATTTTTTTCTCTTTGTGCTCTTTGCGCCCTTTGCGGTTCGATAAAAAAATTGAGTTCAACAAACAGTTATAGTCTTAACTGAACTGTATTGATTTATGTTGTGGGCAGTGTCTATAAACTTGTATCAAGAGCCGTTTTGAGTTGCAGCTTAATATTTGTTCCTTTTTTAAGAACTACTTCACCACCAGGGCTAGACAAAACATAAGCAGTCGCAGCTGCTGCACCAGCTAAAGCACCATGCTTGGTATTAGTTTTCTTGCCGATAAAATGACCGGCAACTGCTCCACCTAAAATAATGCCAGCATTTTTAATAAACTTTCCTTTAGTTTTTGTTTCTAGCTGAGTGTTTACTAAAGCAGCATCAATAGGATAAGTTGCACCATTTTTAAATACAATTTCATCAAAAACGAGATGCATACTAGCTTTTTTTCCTTTAGCTGCTTTAACTACATTTTCCAGATGTCCTTGAATCTCAGCATTTCTTAGTTCAGGATTTTTCTCTTTAAAAAAGGAGGTTTTAATCCGTAAAGTAAAAGCCTCGTTATTCCGATTTTTACCAGTAGATATTTCTTGCTGGAGAATAGTGTCAAAGCTCGTTCCTGCTGGTATAGCAAATTGGAAATTTTGAGTATTGCTGGATTGAGTTGGAATATTAATGTTGTTTGTTTGCTCGTTAGGCTTACTACAAGCAACAGTGTTACTGAGCAAAGCAACACTCAGCAGTAATGGCATGAAGTTTTTCATTGTTTATGGTTTTGCAAATTTAGTCATTATAGAACTTGGCATATTACTGCAAGAGAAATTGAGCGACCTGTAGCGATCGCTTTCTCTAACCCACTTTTAATTACGAATTACAAATTAATAATTATTAAATATCTTACTGTGTACTTCAGTGTAAAGCTAATAGCGCCAGTCTACTCAAGTGGACTAAAATCATTCACTCAGTCCGCATTCGTTTTGGCGCTTGTTTGCGTTTGTTATTAAGGGGGTAAAACGTCTGCTTCCAAAGCTTTTTGGAGAGCATCATATACAAAATCGCCTACACTTATCTGATTTTGAATGCAATATTGCTTCACTTCCGCAATAATTTTAATTTTTTCTTCGCCATATATTTTGATATTGAACTGCGCTGAGGGTATTTTTCCTAATTTCGGCATAATTGGCTACTTGGTATAAAGGGCCACTATGTTAGCATATATGCCACATTATGCATAAGTAATATTACGGAAGCTTTTATTATTGTATCGGTCTGCAATTCAATTGCATCGGGAAACAATGCGATTGTATCGAGAAACAATTCAATTGCATCGGGAAACAATGCGATTGTATCGGGAAACAATTCAATTGCATCGGGAAACAATTCAATTGCATCGGAAAACAATGCGATTGTATCGGGAAACAATTCAATTGCATCGGGAAACAATGCGATTGCATCGGCTTGCAAAAGATATCGATTATTAACTAGGCGGACTTGCTTCTTCAACAGGACGGATAATAGCAGGGGCTGGTGTGACTTGTGGTTGAAAGATTGCTTGTAGTGCTTGTTCTAAGGTTTGTGCCATTACAATTCGGTTTTCATAAGCTACAACTACCCGAACTAGAGTTGGTAAACTATTTTGCGTAGCTTCTAGATAGATTGGCTCGACGTACAGCAAGGATTGTTCGATGGGTACTACTAAAAGATTACCTTGAACGGCTTTTGAGCCTTGGCGGTTCCACAGAGAAATTTGCTGAGAAATTACAGGGTCTTGGTTAATTCGCGCTTCAATTTGCTCTGGGCCGTAAACTAAGCGTTCTTTAGGAAAGACATATAGTAGTAACCTGCCGTAGTTCTTACCATCTGAGCGCGCTGCTAGCCAAGCAATTAAATTAGTCCGTTGTCTGGGAGTATAAGGTAGAAACAGAATAAATTCTTCAAAAGGTACGATGGGTAAGCTAGTAATCAAATAGTACGGCTCTACCGGACGGGCTTCACTGCCATAGATTTCGTTGGGGATCTGCCACTGGTCTTCCCGGTTGTAAAACACCTGAGTATCGGTCATGTGATAAATCATCAACCGCTGAGATTGAATTTTGAAAAAATCAACTGGATAGCGCAGATGACTGCTGAGGGTCACAGGCATGGCGCTAAGGGGTTTAAAAACTTTGGGGAAGATGCGCTGCCAAGTGGCAATGATCGGGTCGTTGGGATCGGCAATGTAAAAGTTAACAGTACCGTTGTAGGCATCAACTACAACTTTGACGGAGTTACGGATATAGTTGATGCCGTCGCTACCTGTGTCTGAGTAGGGATAATGGTCGCTTGTTGTGTAAGCATCAACTATCCAGTAAAGGTAATTTTGATTCGGCGATAAGCCTTGATTGGGATTGTCAAGATTGGCATCAGCGACAACTAAATAGGGATCGCTGTCATATCGTAAAAATGGTGCGATCGCCTGAATTCTTTGCTTAACATTACGCCGCAACAAAACTTTTGTCTCAGGTAAAAAGTCCCGCGTCAGTGCCATTTGCCAGTCTCTCAAATACAGCGAAAATAGCCATCTCCGCCAGGTTGTACCGATGCTAATCCCACCTCGCCCATCGTAGCTATTGTAAACATTGTCACTACCACTGGGATAGTCTAGTTCTCTGACTCTCGTGTCGGTCATTACATACGTATTCGCAATCTCACCGTAATAAATCCGTGGTTGTCCAATAGGTATGCTGGCGCGAATGGCTTCATTGGCAACGCTGAGAGCGCTGCTGTCACCGCTGATATCTTTGACAAAATACTCTGGTAGCCCACCTGGCCCAACTGTATTCACGGGACTAACAGTAAAACCATAACCGTGGGTATAAATTAAATGGCGGTTAACCCAGGTTTGAGCTTGTTGGGGTACGGCACTGTAATCTAATTCGCGGGCAGCAATCAGTACTTGCCGTCGTTCTGTATTAGCTGATTCCTGCCCTGACGCTGGTGGCTGTTCAGGTGCAGTAGGTCTGCGAGTGGTTATATCTGTTTGTAAGGTGTAGCGATCAATGTCAGCATCAGGAAATTTATAGTAGGGTCGAATTTGCTGCAATTGACGATTAGTTTCTAATAGAGGTCGCTGATCCCAAAGGCGAATATTGCGAATTGTTAGATCATTAGCTTTAAGATCAGCTTCTGTTAATTGTCCCTGTGGGTTAAAAGTTTGCACGTCAATTGCTTCTAAATCAAATGCTTGCCGAGTCAAAGCAATAGTACGCTGAATGTAAGGTTGCTCTCGCTGCAATTCATTAGGCTGAACAATTAAATATTGCACAGCAGTCGGCAGAACAAAACCACCTACTACCGTCAGCACTAGATAAATCCCTAATCCATAAAATATCAATCGGTGATACTGAGATTTAGGTTTCCAAAAAATCGTTTGCCAAAATAAGTAGAATGCGATCGCCACTGCCAAGGCGCACAAAACGTTGTAAGCTGGCAACTGCGCCATCACATCGGTATAACTAGCACCATAACTTACCCCACGGTTAGAATACACGAGTTCATAGCGACTCAGCCAGTAAGTCACACCAACTACCAACATTAATGCGCCACCCAAGCCATATAAGTGACGCTGCTGTAGTGGCGAAAACCCAGGAAAATTTCCTTGACTGAGACTGTCTGCCGATAAAAGATAGGTGAGAATAACAGCAATGAAGCCGTACAAAAATAATCCCATCAGCCAGAGGTTCAGCAATTCCCAAACTGGTAAAAAAAATATATAAAAGCTGATATCTTGACCAAATAAGGGATCGGTGGAGTTGAAGAAGGTGGGACGAAAATATTGCAGTACCTTTGTCCAATGTTGAGACGCTACCAACCCGAATAGGACACTGAATACAACTGCGATCGCCGCTAGCAAAAATTGTGGATAAATTAACACAGCGATCGCTATTCCCAAAACTAAGCCGAGATACCAGACTTGGGAAGTTAATTGTTTTCCAAGCTGCCAAATTGTCTCTGGTTGGAATAAAGCAGTAAAGGGTAGACTAACTTTGTTCAATGCCGGAAACCAGTACGACAAGGTAAGCTCACCGTAGTAAGTCAGCATAAACCCGACTAACAAACTCAATCCCAAAGCTAGAGGTAGCAGCCAGCGAAATTTTAATCTTTGCTTGCTTCGGGTATGAAAACTTCGAGTTTCATCGCGGTTGAAAGATTGATAGCTGAGAAAGTTGGTTTGCTCATCTCTAACTTGCTCACTTATTAAAGGCTGACGATGCTTGAGCCGTTGAGCCAGAGCGAGGTTACTTAATAAATAGACGGCAGTTATACCAGCCACAACTACGCATAAACCACCTTTAGCAATCAACCTAAGTAAAAATGCTCGGAGATAGCTAACTTCCTGAAACCAGAAAATTTCTGCTATTAGGCGGCAACCTAAATAAAATAGGAGCCACAGCCCAAGGAATAATATAAATCTAAAGCACCATTTCCAGAACATTGCTTGGCAGCCAACTTATATGCAGAATCAACGTTAAAATACAAAATTTTAGTGTTGTAATATTTTGATACAAAAGCAGGATGAAGAACAGGAATCGCTTTCATGGGCGAATTAACACTACCTAATTCTTTGAATCTAGGATATTGTTAGCGACTAGGATTAAACATTGTTTAATCCTGCTGATCCATCTATTACTAATGTTAGTGTTGACTTCCCCACACTTACTCAACTATATATTTATCGTGATTTATCGTGTAAATTTTAACTCGCAATCATGCTAACCAGCGTTGACCGTTTATTATTTGTCCGGCGAGTCCCCATTTTTAAAGAATTACGGGATGATTTTATCGTGAGGCTGGCTTCAGTGATGAGCGAGCTGACATTTCCATCAAATTACACCATCTTTAGACAAGGAGAAGAGGGGCGATCGCTTTATATTGTTGTATCAGGTCGAGTTAAAGTTCACATTGGAGATAAACAACTAGCAGAGGTAGACAAAGGAAAATACTTTGGTGAAATGGCAGTTTTTGATACACAACCCCGTTCTGCCTCCGCAACGACTTTGGAACCTTGCGATTGTTTGGAACTGACACAAGAACAACTTTATGATGCCATTGAAGAAACTCCCGAAATTGCAGTAAACATAATTCGTGAGCTATCTCGTCTGATCCGCAGATTGAATGACAATATGAATGCAACTACATCTAATCGTCAATAATCAATATTTGAGTTTTTCTTTATTGAAATAGCAGTATAAATAGTTAAAACAATAAAATAACTAGTAAAAATTTTTACTTAAATAGAATTAACGAATAATTATGAATGTAATTTAAACTCAAAACATTCCTTAACAAATCGTTGCGGAATCTCTATACTTGCTCCCCAATGCAAATGAATATAAGAGGCGTGAATATTTCCAGGTATAGCCCATCCCTCATATCCCATGTTTTCCTCACAATCGTAACGATAAGTTTCAAACAAGGGCTGATTAGGACTTGCTGCTAAATGGGAACGATGAAACTCATGCCCGTAAACGTTTTTACCTGTATCTACTAACAAACTATTTTGCAAAGCTACTGCCCGACGATACCCTAAAGTTAAGCGTCCTCCCATCTGGGCAGATGTGGGTAATACTCCCACCATCGGCCAAGATTTACCTTCAAAATCGACAATTTGCTCACACAAATACATCAATCCCCCACATTCGGCAATTGTAGGCATTCCTGCCATAATTGCCGTCTTGACTGCATGACGGATGCTGATATTGTCTGCAAGTTGCTGGGCAAAAACTTCAGGAAAACCACCGCCAAAATACATTCCCTGCACACCATAAGGTACAGCATCTTCTAATGGACTCCAGAAAACGAGTTCTGCACCCAACTGTTGCAGCAAGTCAAGATTATCTTGGTAGTAGAAATTAAAAGCGCGATCGCGGGCGACTGCAATTTTAATCGAGGAGGCGGGTTGAGGGGGAGGAGGAAGGAAGGGGTGAGGTGCTGATTTTAATAGTGGTAGTAGTTGTTCCCAATTGAAGCAAGCATCACCTAAATCAGCGAGGCGATCAATCACAGCATTTAGTTGGGGAAGTTCGGCTGTTGGGACTAAACCAAGATGGCGATCGGGAATTGTAATATTATCCTGTCGTCGCAGCACGCCGAGAACAGGTAAATTTAGTGGTTCTAGAGAATCTTTAAGTAAAGAGAGATGGCGATCGCTGCCGACGCGGTTAAGTACCACCCCAGCGATTTTAATTCTAGGATCAAAAGAGCAATAACCATGAGCGATCGCTGCCACAGAGCCAGACAAACGACTGCAATCAATCACCAACACCACAGGCAAATCTAACAGCCGTGAAATATGCGCCGTACTAGCAAAGTCCGTTGAGCATTGAGAATATTCTTTCCCAGTCCCCAATCCCCAGTCCCCAATCCCCTTCACCCCATCAAACAACCCCATCACCCCTTCCACTAGAGCATATTCACTCTCTTGGGTATGACGAGCAAAACATTGCTGAATATAAACTTCAGAAGTCAGTACTGGATCTAAATTCCGACAAGCACGACCAGTAACGTGCTGATGAAACATCGGATCAATATAGTCCGGGCCAACTTTAAAAGATTGCACCGCCATACCACGACGGCATAACGATGCTAAAAGGGTGAGCGTAACTGTTGTCTTGCCCACCCCACTACGTTCTCCTGCAATCACTAAGGCCATAGCCTGTTGATAATTGGTAATTAGGTATTGAGCATGGTAATTATCCCATGCCCGATACGCCATAACCCATTAGTTATTATTCAATTTGAGAACCTTTGCTATAACGCTGAGACTTTCTTCAAAAAGCGACTCGCGGCCCCAGCGTTGTACCTGCTGACTCAGCAACGCTTCTGCCTTTTGTTCTGAAAGTGAACTTACCTGTTGAAACAAACCTGCGGCTTGGGCACCACCGTGTGTTTCCATTCGCATACAACCGCCAGTTTCCGAGCAGATGACTGTACCACAATCTGCCTTGGGATTAGTCGAACTCAGACGCAGCGCAATCAAGTCACCATCAATCTCACCCACATCTGCAACCGGGATTCCTGCTAACTCAGCTTCCACTTGCCGTTGGTCTTGGGCTAGGAAATGAATTCGAGTGATCTCATAATCACCGCTTTCTTTTTGATAGGAAACCGGCAGCCATTCCAACCGACTTGCTAACCAACCTAGAAACAACAACGCTTGGGTAGGGTTGCCTTTTTCGTAATCAATCGTCACACGGTCAATTTCTTTTAGGGCCGCACGACGCAGGGGTGGGTCGTAGGCTTCAGCTGTCAATTCTTGCCATGCTGACAGGCGACGCCAGTTCAAGTCAGCTAGGGGTATACTACTTTCTACCAACTCTTGCAGACTAAGTAGATCACTTTCTGGCTCGTTAAAGTTGCAAGAATCTACAATTACGTTATTGCAGACTGCTGCCAGTCGTTTGAATAAAGGATTTTGGGGATCTGGTGTTGCCTTCCACCAAAGAAACTTCGGCAAGCCGCCAATTAACAATGCTGGAATCATGCCGCCTACACGTTCCAAGGCAGCAGCAGTTCCAGTAAGAGTTATGTATTCGCAGCAAATAAGTGTACTAGAAGATTGCTTTTGGATGGGGCAATAAGCAGAAACTTGAGCCTTGACTCCTTCGTCTTCCCCGGCAATTGGCAACAGGGCAATGATGCGACAGGGGTTGCGGAGGGCGATTTCATCAGCGATCGTGGGGCTGGTAGCATTTAAGCTATGAGAAACACCACTAGCAGCATTTTCCTTTACAGATCCATTCCCCTGACCTTTGGCAAATTCTTCCCGCAATCTGGCTAGGGTTTCTGATGTTGGGGTTCCAGTCTCTGCCAGACCATATTTTTTTTGCGCTTCCCGCAGTGCTGTTGCCATTTGTGGCCCTAAAATTCCATCAATCGGGCCATTGTAAAATCCCAAAGCGGCTAACAAATACTGGGTTTCTTCGGGTTCGTAAACCACTAAAGTAAATGTTGTAGCCCTAGTAGCAGCGGGAAGCGCACCATCTTCGCCGGTTATGCCGTAGCTTTGCCAAATTTGATTAAGTTCCGCTTCTATTTCTGTAAGCGAAATATCCTTTGGTGCTTGAAGCGAAAAAATCGTAGGAGCTTGGGAAGTCATAGTCATTGAAGTATGAAGTGTGAAGTATGAAGTATGAAATCTAAATTTATGAAAGGATAAAAGCTGAAAAATTTTATCCTTCATCCTTTATCCTTCAACCTTCTTACAGTCTGCGCCAGCGACGGCCATCTTGATTAATCAAGAATTCTGCTTCTGCTGGTTCCCAAGTACCTGCTTCGTACTGGGGAATGGTATTTGGGTCTGTAGGTGCATCCCAAACAGAAAGGGCTGGCGTTACTACCTGCCAAGCTGCTTCCACTTCGTCCGCCCGTGTGAACAATGTCTGATCGCCCATCATACAGTCGAGAAACAGGCGGTCATAGGCATCGGAGGTTGCTTCGATCCCAAAAGAACCATAACTAAAGTCCATATCAACGGAACGGGTGCGGAATTCTGCCCCAGGCATTTTGACATCAAAACGCAAGGAAATTCCTTCATTCGGCTGAATCCGCATTGCCAAAATATTGGCGTTTGTTTGTTGCGCGGCGGATTGAAACATCCGAGAAGGCACTTCACGGAAGTGTATAGAAATTTCGCTCACTTTTTTCGGCATCCGTTTGCCAGTACGCAAGTAGAAGGGAACACCTTTCCAGCGCCAGTTGTCCACCAAAAACTTCATCGCTACATAGGTGGGTGTTGAGGAGTTAGGCTTAACGCCAGGTTCTTCCCGATACCCTGGCACTGGTTGACCCTTCATCCAGCCAGCAGTATACTGACCTCGCACTGCTGAACGTGACAGATTATGCACATCAGCTAAACGGGTTGCTTGGAGTGCCTTCACTTTTTCTGTGCGAATGCTGTCGGCGTCCATTGAGTTGGGAGCTTCCATTGCCGTCAAGCAGTAAAGTTGCATCAAGTGATTTTGCAACATATCCCGCAGTGCGCCGGCGCTTTCATAGTAACCTGCCCGGTCTTCTACTCCCACAGTTTCTGCCACGGTAATTTGCACGTGGTCAACAAACTGACGATTCCACAACGGTTCAAAAATTGCATTGGCAAAGCGAAACACGAGCAAATTTTGAACTGTTTCTTTACCCAAGTAATGGTCAATGCGATATACTTGGTTTTCTTTACAATATCTCTGCACAACTTGGTTAAGACTTTGGGCAGAAGCCAAGTCCCGACCAAAGGGTTTCTCAATGACCAAACGATGTTTGTAGGGATCTTCTAGCATCCCCGCGCTTCCTAGCTGCCTGATTGCTTCAGGAAAGAATGTTGGGGCAACGGAGAGGTAGAACATTCGGTTCCCCCGCGTACCCCGTTTTTCGTCTAATTCAGTCAATAAGCTTTTCAGTTTTTGGTAGCTATCGGGGTTGTCTATGTCTCCAGGGCAGTAGAACAGACCTTGAGAGAAGTCTTGCCAGAGTTCCCCCAAATCGACATTGGCATGAGCCTCTTCCATGCCCTTCTGCATCTGTTCACGGAAGTAGTCGTGGCTCCACTCTCGACGTGCCACGCCGACAATGGTGGTTTCTGGTGGAATACGCCGTTCCCGCCGCAATTTATAAAGTGCTGGCACTAGTTTGCGCCAGGTAAGGTCACCAGAGGCACCAAAGATGACTATAATCTGGGGTTCGGGCATCCCTTGCTGTTGCAGACCAACGCGCAGAGGATTTTCTAGCAGACTGACCATAACAATTTGGGATCTTAGATTTGGGAATTTGGATTGAAGATGAGGGGTTGGGGATTGGGTATTGGGGATTAGAGATTGGGGATTGGAGATTGGGGATTGGGTATTAAGGAAGTTTTTCTCCCCTGCTCCCTGCTCCCTGCTCCCCCTGCTTTTCCCAGCCCCTAATCCCCAGACCCCAGTTCCCAGCCCCTATACAGGTGACAATAGCTTTACTTTGTCTTCTAAAGAGTTCATTAAGGACTGGAAGGGCTGGACAAACTTGTCAATACCTTCAACTAGTAGTTCGTCCATCACGGTATCGATATTGATGTTGATGTCAGGATCTTTCAGGCTTTCTATCAGGTTGTAAGCTTCTTGTACGTTTGTTTCCACACGATTGGCTACATCACAATGATCAGCGCAAGCGGTGATTGTGGCAGGAGGTAGGGTGTTTACAGTGTCTGGGCCAACCAACTCATCGACATACATCACGTCGCTGTAGCTGGGGTCTTTGGTGCTGGTACTTGCCCAAAGTAAGCGCTGTACTTTAGCTCCTTTTGCGGCTAAGGCTTGCCAGCGATCGCTTTGAATAATGTTTTTATATTCTTGGTAAGCAATCTTGGCATTGGCGATCGCAATTTTACCTTTGATAGCTTTCAATTTTGCTTCTTGGGTAATATCATCAACGCCTTTCTTCAACTTAGCATCGATTTTGGCATCAATGTTGCTATCAATCCGGCTGAGGAAGAAGCTAGCTACTGAAGCAATTGTGCTGATGTCTTTACCTTCTGCCGACCGTTTTTCTAAGCCCCGAATATAAGCCCAAGCTGTGTTGATGTAGCTGTTTACAGAAAACAACAGGGTGATGTTGACATTCATGCCTTCAGCTATTACCTGTTCAACTGCTGGTAAACCAGCCTCTGTACCAGGAATTTTAATCATCAAGTTTTCCCGCCCAATTTCTTGGAAATAGCGGTGGGCTTCGTTGATTGTTGCTTGAGTATCATGGGCAATGGTTGGTGGTACTTCGATACTCACATAACCATCTAGCCTATTCGAGGCTTCATATACAGGGCGCAAAATATCACAAGCATTGCGGATATCTGCAAAAACTAGCGATTCGTAAATTTTGGATGTTGGTAAGCCAGCACGAACTCCGGCTTCTATATCGGCATCATAGATCGCATTGTTAGCGATCGCTTTTTCAAAAATGGCTGGGTTGGAGGTAATCCCACAAATCCCTTGATTTTCAACCAAATTTTTGAGTTCGCCTGATTGGATAATGTCACGGGTCAAATTATCCATCCAGATACTTTGACCGTATTGTTTTATTTCTAATAAATGATTGGTAGCCATAGCTTTAGTTTGTTTCACTCCTGTTCAGGATGTTTTTAAGTGAAGTTGGCAAAACCCATCAAATGTTGATGGTGACTTTTGAATTGTGGCGTTGCCAATCACTTATCGCATCGGTCAGCTGAGGTAATCTTTACATCACATTCCAAAAGCGCTATTCTGCATCCCCAATCGCCAATTGCCATAATTATCTTTTAATTAGTGGCTTATCCTAGCACTATCTTTGTTACTTTTGTTACTTCAGCTAGTGACCGTTTTGAATAAAAGACTCCACCTTTGCTACATCCTCTTTGCTACCAATAATTAGAGGCGTGCGTTGATGCAGTTTTTTTGGCACTACATCCAAGATATTTACAAGCCCTGTGGTGGCGCGACCCCCTGCTTGCTCAATCAAAAAGGCTAGAGGAGCAGATTCATAAAGCAGCCGCAATTTCCCTTCTGGTTTTTGAACTGTACCTGGGTAGAGAAACACACCGCCTTGAACTAAAATTCTATGGATGTCGCTAACCATTGCCCCACTGTAACGAGCGGTATACCCTTCTGTGCGATGGACGTAGCGGATATATTCCCGAATTGATTCTTCCCACTGCCAAAAATTCCCCTCGTTAACGCTATAAACGGAACCGTGGTTAGGAATTTGGATGTTTTCTTCTGTGAGAATAAACTCACCTAAGCTGGGATCAAGGGTAAATGAGTGAACGCCCTTACCTATAGTATAGACCAGCATCGTGCTGGGGCCATAAAGTATGTATCCAGTGGCAAGTTGTTTACGTCCATTGGTGAGCAGGTCAACTGCTTTACCATCGCTATCATCTCCTTCCTGCTGTCGAATAGCAAAAATCGAACCTAAACTGAGATTGGTATCGGTATTAGATGAGCCATCAATGGGATCATAAAGCAAGGTATAGCGACCAATAGGGCAGTTTTCAGGTATGTAATAAGGGTCGTCCATTTCCTCGGAAGCGAGGCGACAAACTAAGCCGCTTTGCTTAAAAACCGAGATAAAGACATCATTGGCATAAACATCCATCTTTTTGACGGATTCTCCCTGCACATTGACTTCGCCAGTAAATCCCAGCACACCTTCCATTAAGCCAGCACGACTGAGGCGACGAGCAATTAATTTGCCGGCCAGACCGATCCGATTCATCAGCGCGCTCAAATCCTGAGCATCTGGTGAAAAACTCTGAAGTTGCTGTAAAACATGGCGCGATAAGGTTGTACAATCACGATCTAAAGCTTTATCTGTAGCGTAGTCAAGAGACAAATCTAAAGATTCTGGCGCTTGAGCCATGGTTTTGTTCTCCCTAGGGACTGTTTGTTAGTTCGGTTGACGTCGATTATGTCAATTTATTGGCGCTGCCTCTATCTTAGAAAGGTAATTTGATAAGTTAGATGTGATTTTAGATAAACTAAAGAAATGAATATCTTGTGGCTTTCATACTTAGGGGAATTACTAAAGTGGAAAGCTATAGTAGAACAAACTATCAAACCTTTCTAGCAAACTAAATCTAGTTGTTACGCACTATTCCAACTTTCTCTAACTAGATTGGTTATTACCACAAACCCCAAAATTAGTTAAGCACATTAGTGCTATAGAGCATTAGCAGCGGGAAAAACCGACTAGTTGTGAATTTTATCTGCTGTTCACAACTGGTCGGATATAATGCTGTTAATTTATTTGATTGTGAATTGTTTCTAGTAAATTTGACGTACTTATATATCTTGCGTAACTAGAAAACAATTTGTTATACTTGATTCTCTGAGTTATTAAATTTCTTGTTTTCTACCCCAGCTACCTGGTCGTGTGTTATCCTCCCGCGGTTTGGCTTTATTAACTCTGAGTTGACGTCCCATCCACTCTGCACCATCTAATTCTGCGATCGCGGCGTCTTCTTGGGCATCTTCAGTCATATCAACAAATGCAAAGCCCCGTAGCCTACCTGTTTCGCGATCAGTAGGCAAGACTACTCTTTTGACTTCGCCATAATCTGTAAATACTGCTCTTAGATCCGCTTCGGTAGCGCGGTAGGAGAGATTTCCAACGTAAATAGTCATGGGGATTACGTAAGTTGCAACAAACAGCGATTAGTTCAGCTATGTCACAGATTTAAACAAATTGCACAAAAGCATAGTTTTCTCTGATTCATAGATGGCGAATGTTGTAGCTCAACAAAGATAATTTTGCTATTGCCCACAACTAAATATGCCATGTGGCCGAACTTACTCATACGCTCATATGATAACTGATCGTGATCTTTTTCAAAGTATGATATTTGACAAACTCCCATATCATAAAATTAGTAACTCTTATAGATTAGATATTTATAAGTTTTTTGTTTTATAGTTTACATTTTTGTTTAAGTATAAATTCTTGATATTCTTTTTGTTTAAGTTATAAAAATAGAGCAGGGATTTCTACTTATATTAGTTCATGCAAGCGCTTTAATATCTGCGATCGCGGTATGCTCACACCATTAGACTGCGGATGATTGTCTGGTATTGTTGACAAAAGCAGTTAAAGGCCTGCCGATAATTAGCAGACCTTTAATTTACTAAAAATCTAAATTGGCTGACAATTATTCAATTGTGATCGACTGGGGGCCAGTAGATTTACCATTATTTACCTCAGTTGTAATGGTGGTGTAACTGGTCGATCTGGTCTGCTGATCCAGCCAGCTTCTAACGGGATCGTCCGCAAGGTTGAGTCGAAACACACCGGAGAAGAACCCACCAAGAAATGAAACTGGGTGTTGAGTTAATTCTTTGAATATTGGGGACAATTCATCAATGAACATTAAGATTCTCCTGGCACTGCCATAGCAAATTATTACTTATTAATTAATCGTAACGTGGAAAGTCAGATCGGGTTGATAGTAACAAAAAATACAAATAAATTTTTGAGGTTATGATTTTGCAGAAGCGACCTCTTCAAGAATGCTGTATCATCAAGGCTAATCACCGCTAATATATTCATAACAAAAAACGTTGCCAATAATTAAATTTTATAGTCACACTATAGGCGTTATTAAGCTAAAATTGCCTATACAATATTGTGATATAGAGAATTTTTATCATATAAAATTCGTTAGTAATCTAAGTATTGGCTCCTGCTTCTTCTAACTTTTAATTAATATAAAAAGCAGTGGTTAAATTACACGTCAAACCACTGCTTTTTATTGTAATAAATAGATAAATTGTGCCTATCTCAAGTAGATAGCCATTTTGCCTTATGAGGTTGGTTGTTGTTCAGGAAACATACATTTATCAGAATCGCACCCAGATGGGCCAGCCTCTGATAGTTCACCTAAATCGTAGCGACTGAGGACTGCACAAAAATCATCTGTTTTACGACGTGCTATCACCTCTTTAGTCAAACGCTCATAGGTGAGTTTGTCGATAGGTTCAAAGGGCAAACGTGGGAATGATTGCAAATCGTCAAAACGAGCTAAAAGAGCCGCTGAAATATATCCATCATCATTTTGGATGGCTTCGTAAATTTGGTGGCCTAAAGGCTCAACTTCATCAGAACGTAGCTCTAAAGTAGCTGAGGTGTTATGGGTTACGTAATGGCGCTGAACTTGGAGGACAAAATCGAATTGAGCTAATACAGAAAACTTAGAAACATCAATTTGATCAGCCCCTGGCAAATCAGCCCAAGGTACGGCAACAGGGATTTCAACTAGCCATTCGTTAACTCGTGGATCGAAGGGATCATTTAACAAATTACCGTGTTCATCTTTATCAGATTGAGAAGGAATGACATTGTAGCCATAATCAATACAAGCTAAGGCTACTGGGTCATTTTTGCGGAAGGTAATTCGACGAATAAATCTTTGGGATTTGGGAGGATGCCATCCAGAACTCGCACCAGTTAATAATGCCTTAGTACCACTAGGTTGAACTGTAGTACAGCGGTTAGGACGTTTAAGATTATGGCGATCGCAGTAATCCCAAACAACCCGATGTACAATATCCTTCCAGAAACTCAGGTATTTCTCTTCTTGGCGCTTAAATGCCAATCCTTGTTCGGTAGCGGGTCTTCCTGCTTCCCACCAGCGCAACCAATCAACGCCAAAAGCGTGAACAAAGAAATCAAATAAGCCTGTGAAAGAAACGCCAACAATTGGATCTAATTCTCGGCTGTATTGGTAGCGAGGTTCTAAAAATTTATGATTTAAAAGTGCTGCTACAGAAAGCGCCCCAGCCGTGAAAGCTTCTTCTTGTTCTTTATAGTTATGTGGGTCAAGTTGATTGAGGTGAACTTCTGACAAATTACAGTGGAAGTTGCTACCAATAATTTCCATTTTTGTTACCCTAGAGGCTTTTTATCCTCTAGTTCTACGAGTTCCTAATTCCTCGTAGATCCGACTATATTTTCTACTAAAGTTTCAAACTAATATTAGTAGCCGGAGACTCGTGGAGCCGTTCTCAAGAACGGGGGTAAAACCCAGATTATATTCTTCTTACACTTCTAAATTAATTTAATTGGAATTGTAAAAAGTTTCACTCTCTAGTCTGTACAGTGTCAAAGGTAATTTAATTCCTTTGATTACCTCGGTATTCCCAATCGCAGGGTTCACCGAATTTCCCCGGTGTTTAACGTGAGGCAAAATTACTTACCACACGGGTTGAGGCCAAACCTAGCTAAACGATGTTCTAGCTCATCAGCTTTTAAATTAGGATAGCGTTCTTGCAACCAATCTTTTGCTGTTCCTTGTTCGTAAGCCTTTAGAAAATCAACTTTCAATGCCGGTGTTGGTAGCAAATCAATGTTAGCTCTAGCTACTGCTTCACCAGCCCATTGAATTGCGCCTTCACCGCTGTAATATTGTTTGCGAACAGCATCAATAGATTCTTCTAATGTCGGCTTGCGATGAAAAACTCTCGTATGGTTTGCCATCCGTAAAGCATCACGTTCTGGATCAATTCGCCAGTTACCTTCTGCATCTTGTTGCCATAAATTGTCTTTGGCAGTAGCGCCTAGTTGATCGTCAGATCTAAATTGACGCATCCCCGCGCTTCTTCTGATATTACCTGCAACAATTGTTACAGCAGCTTGATCGATTAATAGGCAGCATTCAACGGAATTTAATTGCCGTCCTAAAGCTTTATTGAGGATAGATGCACAACGCTCGTACAATCCAGGCAATTTAACCGGATTAGCAACTCCTCCAAAACCGTTAAGAGTTTCTCCGGCTTGGCGGACATCACTAATATCAACAAATACTTGAACTTCTCCAGAAAACTGCTCGTCTGTAGAGAGTTCTAACAGGGTTTGATAAGATTTCACCCAACCTTCGCGGCTATCTCCAACGTGAATATTGACTTGATTACCCTGTATAGAGGTTTCCGTATACTCACAACGCTGTTCTTTAGGAGTATTACCAATTTCGCCCTGCACTGTTACATTTAAGCGATTACGGATCGGGGGCAGCTGGTTAATATATCTTGGTTCTATGATGGCTCCAGTACCACAGCCCATCATTGCCAAATCCATCATCAACCCAAAGGCTTTCCAGTCTTGTAGGTTGGTAGAAGTGCAATTGTAAGCCCCAGAGTAGTTTTTGGGCTTGGCTATCCAATCTGTACCACCAACCCATAACCAACGTCCACTGGGCAACGATTTCATGTTGCGTTGCATCTTGTCTAGAATTGCGGCTTCTTCACGGGTGAGTTTCCCCAGTTCAATTAAGCCTTGGAGGGTGCGATCGCATACCTCATCCCATGTTTCCCTCAAACCTGCCGGACTGCGGCGGCTGTAAGTTCTAAAAAATACAGGATTAGCTGCGGGGGCAGTGTCTGGAAACTTTGCACTCTGACGTTTTCTTTCAAGCTCTCGAACCATAAATCTAGTCTTGTTGCTTGCTGACAGATTACGACTATAGACCAAGTAGATTTAGGATGAAAGATTGTCAAATGACACAACTTGCGCTTGCTTTACAACAGTACAAAGTGTAACTTCAATCCATAATGTATAATATTGTTTGCTTTTTGTTGCATCATGTCTCTTGCTCCTTGGCGAAGTGCGATCGCCCGTGCCTTGCATCAAAATCGCAGTCTTGTTTATGCTCGTTATCTACAACTGGCAACGGTACAGGCAAATGGTCGCCCTGCTAATCGTACTGTGGTCTTTCGTGGCTTTTTGGAAGATACCAACCAGCTAAAGTTTATTACTGATATTCGTAGTGAAAAAGCCCACCAGATCAAACAGCATCCTTGGGCAGAAGTTTGCTGGTATTTTCCCAATACACGAGAGCAGTTCAGAATTAATGGCTGCTTGAGCTTGCTAAGTGAGGATGATTCTCAAATAGAGTTAGAGCAAGTACGCATCACTACTTGGCAAGATTTGAGTGATGCAGCGCGATTACAATTTGCTTGGCCGCACCCTGGTAAACCTAGAACCGAACAGGAACAAGCAGCCTTTGAGCCACCACCACCAAATCCATCTCAGCCACTGCCAAATTTTTGCTTACTACTCCTCGACCCTGTACAGGTAGATCATTTAGAATTACGCGGTCAACCACAAAATCGCTGGTTGTACAGCCGCGACGACCAGCAAGGGTGGTCTAGTCAAGAAATCAATCCTTGAGGGGACTGGGGATAAGGGGTAATGGGGATTGGGGAAACAGAAGAAATAACTAATGATTCTCGACTTTTAACTTTTATAGCAGTTGCTATTTAGCTTAGGGACATCAAGAGGCTTTCAAGCCTATTCCCTGTTCCCTGTTCCCTGTCTCCACGAATGAATTTATTTTTGTCCAATTACTTATTAAATGCCAGCACCATCTAGAAACTGCTGAATGGCTTTATCTCTGAGGTTACACCAGGAAGCGTCATGTGCTGGTTCATCTTCTTGGGCATTTAGATTACCTGCGAAAACAGGAGTTTTGTCCGCAGAAAGATTGCGCTGAAGAGTTTGTATTTGTTCTTCTAGCGATTCAATCCGGTCTACTAAAGCACGAATCACTTCGGCTTCTGAATCTGGTAAGTTATTGTGTTCTAGGGGAGCAACCCGGACACCAGAACGATAGATGATGCGGCCAGGTACGCCTACAACTGTGCAATTAGAAGGAACATCCCTCAGAACAACCGACCCAGCACCAATACGGACATTATTACCTATTTGGATATTGCCTAGTACCTTTGCACCAGCACCGACTACGACATTTTCGCCCACCGTCGGATGGCGCTTACCAATTTCTTTACCTGTACCCCCAAGGGTGACACCTTGATAAATTAAGGCATAGTCTCCCACGATCGCTGTTTCCCCAATGACTACGCCCATACCGTGGTCAATAAATACGCCTTGTCCAATAGCTGCGCCTGGATGGATTTCAATTCCCGTCAAAAACCGAGCTATATGAGACATCAAGCGAGGGATAAAAGGAATACCAATAATATGTAACCAGTGAGCCAGCCGATGGAATAGCAAGGCTTGCAAACCGGGGTAACAAAACAACACTTCCAGCCAGTTACGGGCAGCTGGATCACGTTCAAAAATGATATGAAAGTCGGTACGCAGTGTAGATAGCACGAGATAGTACCCTCGGAAAGCAAAACGAGCTACTCTCCCATATTATCCTTCTGAGTGTTATCCCTAACAAATAGAGATTGAGTAATAGCAAAAATTGTCTCCAGTCCGCAGCCTCTTTTATGGCTGCTGCACTTTCAGAGTGTAATTTTGCTTGACCCCAGGCTGAAATGTACCTACCCAAATTCGATAGGTTCCCCTTTTAAAGTTGGAGTCGTCAATGCTTGCGTCTTTACTCTTACCAGTATCATCACCACAGCGAATTGTCGTTTCGTCTGGCCCTTGAATTAGTAAAGTGGTATCGATCCCGCCACTGTTAACGAGTAGTTTCAGACGAGTAAAGTCTTTTTCCAAAGTCAGGATGTGATCTGGTTTGGGATCAGCAAAGCCAATACAGGCTTTTTTATTGTGATCGCGGTTGCTAATCGCAGATAAGGAATAAGAACCGCCTGTGTAACCTTCAACTATTGCTTTTGCTGAATCAAAACCTGCTGAAAGATTGAGTGTGCCAAAGTTTGCTGTCTGTGCTATCACAGGTTGAGCCATAATGGTAGTAACTATAGCTAAAAGCCAGCCACTTTGAGACTTAAACCAGGGGCGACAACACTTCATAGCAGCCTCTAACAAGCAATTTTATTAGTAACTATATATA
Source organism: Mojavia pulchra JT2-VF2 (assembly GCA_019359325.1). Classification (GTDB taxonomy): domain Bacteria; phylum Cyanobacteriota; class Cyanobacteriia; order Cyanobacteriales; family Nostocaceae; genus Mojavia; species Mojavia pulchra. The sequence continues at coordinate 27,954 of JAHHHN010000040.1, forward strand.
CATATTGTAGTAAAATAACCGTGAATTTTCCGAATGTGTGACACATTGAAATGCGCCACAATCAAGCATTTGCACAGCAGCATTGGGGATTGGGCATTGGATAAAGAAGACAAGGAGCATGGGGGATGGGGGGACAAGAAGCAAGAGTTAATCATGGTTCTTTCCCCTTGTCCCCTTGTCTCTCCTGCTCCCTGCTTTTTCTCCTTTGTCCCCTCTGCTGAGATTGCACTATTAACGGAGTTTTAAGAAAATACCTCCCTTGAGCAATTCCGCATCGCTGCTGTAACTGCTAACTGTGAGCGATCGCAGATTGTTGAAAAAAGGCTTACCCACTACTTCCGCTAATTTGAGAATTGGTAGCTGACGTTCTAAAAGCTTCTGGCTCTTTGTCCAATCGAGATATATATAGCCTTGGTTGGGTCGGGGGATAACAGCGATACTATCTTGAAAATTACGATTGTTAATTAAAGAATTATCTTTAACTGCCAGAACTTCAGCCATTGTCTCTAAATCTGAAGTGAAAATTTCGTAATTTCCTAGAGTTGTATGTACTCCTTGAATTTTCGTCTCTACTGTGTATGCTGGCCGTTTGGTATCAATTTGTTTGCTAGCAGCAATTAACTCTGTCCAAGCAGAGATTTTTTGTTGATCTAAGTTGAAGGAGCTAATATTAAGCCCTTTGGCAGAGGCGATCGCATCTAAATGAGAAATACCTTCTGATACACTCTGAGTTTTTTCGACTACAAACACCCAATTACCAGTTGTTTGCTGATGGGGCAATAATGCTATGGCATATTCTCCTTGTACCCAGCTAAAAACATCTTCTGGCAAGTTTATACCCCAGCGTTTTTGAATCTCCGTCAATGGTTTCCCAAATCGAGAAATCGCATCTTCTCCAGAACTATATATAGTTGCTGTTGCTTGTTTCCACAGTTTGGCTAAATCAGTGTCACCCAAATTGCTCAAATTAGCACCAGAAATTGCCAAACCTGCTGACGCTGGAACATATTGCAATGCTCCTACAGGTTTAGATAGTAATGGAGATGAGGATGAGGCAACAGTTGCCGAAGAACTCAAAAAGCTAGTTTCTGCCGCTAAGCCTTTGGGGTTCAACAATAGAGAAATAATTTCGCTGTCATAGGTTGGTTCTTGCAGTTCTAAACCTTGCCATTTTGCTACGGTGGGAAGATTCAAAAAAGCTACAGCTAAACCACCTTTGGGTAATTGTTGGGTAGCTTTCTGATATTGGAGAGAACTGCTTAAATTTAGATCGGGAGCCTGGACATTATTAATACCTTCTCGCAGAACTTTGGGATCGTTAGCAAACAATACAAAGCGTTCCCCAACAGATGCACCGGCAAGCAAATCCTGCTTTGGTGGAGGATTGTCATAAAGCAGCTTGACACCTTTGTATTCTTCAGTGGCTAAGTTTGCTCCAGCTAACACCCGCTTAGAAAATAACAACTCTAAAAACTCGCGGCTTTTCTCCGGTTTTGTAGTTGCTAGCGCCATCAGATACCCTGGTTGCTGTCCGTTTTCTGGATCGCGATCAATATCGAAGGTCGTAACAGCTAGTGTAATTTCGTTCCCTAGCCAAGGTTGAATATCTTGTTGATAATCGATGTTACTCTTAGCCAATACACTGGCTTTGAGCTTAGACAATTCTCCTTCCTTGTCTAATGCCTGCAATTGGTCTGGATTCACCAGCAAAGATAATGTAATAGGAGCTTGTTTGGAAACGAATATCGCCGCACTAGGCCCAGAGGTAGAAGTTGTGAGGTTAACTGGACTTTTAGCAAAAAACCAATAAAAGCCAGCAGTAACAACCACTAGAACTGCAATGATACCAGCTACTAGAAAACCAAAAAATGAGCTTTGCCTGTTCACATTAGACCTACTAAACACGATGGTTCATGCTACTTTTTTGTTGCCACGGGAGCATAAAAACGATCCCTCTAGAGGCTGAAGATAAAATACTTAGGGCAGCTAGAGACCCTTTGATCAAGTGGCATTTCGTTTTGATACCTTACCTTGATTAAAGCTGAGTAATTAGGAATGGATGCTCATGCTAGGGTCAGAATATTCTGTCAACATAAATAATATAGGATTGTTAACAAAAACCTCATGACAGGGAAATCTTTTAGTCAACCCATTGCTCAAATTAGTGTGGAGGAATTGGCACAACGTCTATCTGCCGAAGATTCCAGTATTCAGTTAGTAGATGTACGCGAACCACAAGAACTAGCGATCGCTAGCATTGATGGCTTTGTCAACTTCCCTTTGAGCGAATTTGCCGAATGGGGCGATCAAGTGCCCACTCTCTTAAATCCCCATGCCGAAACCCTGGTGCTATGTCATCATGGCATTCGCTCTGCCCAGATGTGTCAGTGGTTACTTGCTCAAGGATTTACAAATGTTAAGAACATTGTCGGCGGTATTGATGCCTACTCCATGTTAGTTGACTCTTCGATTCCCCAGTATTAGCTAGCCTTTCATCGTTTTGAACTAGACACTAATTAGCTGGTACTTTTCCTGCCAGCTAGGTTTTCTGCCTCGTAATTACAAGCCATACATCAGTATTCAAGACTAGATTCAAGACTAGGAAATTTTCAAAATCACAGTAAATTTTCAGATGCTTTCTCAGTACTAATGTATTTAAATATAGCGATAACTAGTAGCTGAAAATACAGTTTTACACTATAAATTGTGTAAAAATACCTATAAAAAGCTAGAATTTCGGATTTTATCCCAGTAGATTTTCTAGTAGCAGTCAAGCTGTAAGAGACCACAGCTTCACAAGCTGCCGCTATGAAACTTTACTACGACTCATTATTATAGAATTAAATAATTAGCCATTTTAATTTACAAATGGCTATATTAATTTACCATTAATATTTTTTTAAAATTCCCTAAAAACCCTGAATTTTTTCAAACTTTAATTAAAATTTGCCTTCAGTAGAAAATATCCTATGCAAGTCCAGTTGACAAATCGACAACAGCATATACTTTGGGCAACGGTACGCCACTATATTGCTACAGCAGAGCCTGTCGGTTCAAAAGCTTTGATTGAAGAGTACGACCTGGGTGTTAGTTCAGCCACAATTCGCAATGTAATGGGTGTTTTAGAAAAATCTGGGTTACTTTACCAACCACACACATCTGCTGGACGAGTACCTTCCGATTCTGGTTATCGTATTTATGTTGACCAGTTAATTACACCTTCTGAAGCTTTAGCAAAACAGGTAGAGTTAGCGTTGCAAAAGCGCCTCCACTGGGAAGATTGGAGTTTGGAAGCTTTACTACAAGGAGCAGCGCAAATTTTAGCAACCTTGAGTGGGTGTATCAGCTTGATTACCATGCCGCAAACCAATACAGCAACGTTGCGACATTTGCAATTAGTGCAGATTGAAGCAGGACGGATCATGCTGATTGTAGTCACGGATGGTTACGAAACTCATTCTAGATTGATGGATTTATCGCCTGCGCGAGAACAAACACAACTTGATCCAGAAGTCATCGATCGCGAGTTGCAGATTGTTTCTAACTTTTTAAATACCCACTTGCGGGGAAAAAGTCTGTTAGAATTAGCCACCCTTGACTGGAGTGAATTAGATCAAGAGTTTCAACGTTATGGCGAATTCTTGAAAAATTCGGTTGCAGAATTAACTCGTCGGACTTTAGCCCCAACTGCAACACAAATTATGGTTCGGGGAGTTGCAGAAGTTTTGCGTCAGCCAGAATTTTCTCAATTACAGCAAGTACAAACGATTATCCATCTGTTGGAAGAAGAACAAGACCAACTATGGCGATTAATCTTTGAAGAGCCGGAGGTTGAAGATTTGGGCAAGCCACGGGTAACGGTTCGCATTGGAGCAGAAAACCCCTTAGAACCAATACGTACCTGCACCTTAATTACTTCTACTTATCGCCGAGGTGCAATACCTGTGGGGAGTGTGGGAGTTTTAGGGCCAACACGCCTAGATTATGAAAATGCGATCGCTGTTGTGGCTGCGGCTGCTGAATACCTCTCGGAAGCCTTCAGTTAATCAGTTGAAAAGATGGTGAGAAAAATTGGCTTTGGGTTGCTGTGGCTGGGAGTAATTGCTTATGCTTTTGTTCTGGCTCCTCCCAATCGCCCTGATACATTTGAGTTAATTAAAAACCTTTCTACTGGTGAGTGGCAAGGCATTAACCCATTAGTCATCGCACTATTCAACATCATGGGTATTTGGCCCGTAATTTATAGTGCAGTGGTATTAATTGATGGCAGAGGGCAAAAAATACCCGCTTGGCTATTTGCGACCGCCTCGTTTGCAGTGGGGGCGTTTGCTCTTTTGCCTTACTTAGCTTTAAGGAAGCCAAATCCAGGGTTTAGCGGCAAAAAGAATATCTTACTTAAGTTGTTCGATTCCCGCGTGACTGGAGTACTGTTGAGCATAGCCACAGCTATTTTAGTTGTCTACGGCTTACAAGGAGATGGGGGAGATTTCTTTCATCAATGGCAAACTAGCCGCTTCATTCATGTAATGAGTTTGGATTTTTGCTTACTTTGCTTATTATTTCCAGCATTGCTAGGAGATGATATGGCGCGGCGTGGTTGGAATAATCCTCAGTTGTTCTGGTTAATAGCTTTGATACCGCTATTCGGCCCATTAATCTATTTGTCGATACGTCCACCTTTACCAGAAGTAAGTGTAGAGACAATACCTGGTAAGCAACAACCAGCACCAAACTAAGTAATATTAAGCTTCAACAATGAATAGAAAACTTGCTTTGTGGTTATTATGGGGTGGATTTATAGCCTATATTTTGCTGCTTGCTCCACCGCTACACCTAGAGGAAACGTTAACTTTACTAAAAAATATACTGACTCTGCAATGGACTGCTATTAATCCTATTATCCTGTCTTTATTCTCCCTGGTTGGCATCTGGCTACTGATTTACAGCGGTGTTTTATTTATTGATGGCAGAATGCAATCGATTCCCTTTTGGCCTTTTGCCTTAGCATCTGTGGGTTCAGGGGTGTTAGGACTCTTGCCATATTTGGCTTTTCGAGAACCGAATCAAGAGTTTTCTGGACAGAAGGATGCGTTTTTGAATCTGCTAGATTCTCGCTTTTTTGGCATTGTGCTGAGTTTTAGCACGCTTGTCTTGCTTGTCTATGGTTTTACCTTAGGTGATTGGGGAGATTTTGTGCAGCAATTTCTAAGCGATCGCTTTATTAATGGCATGAGTTTGGCATTTTGCCTTTTCTGTCTTTTATTTCCCACAGTTCTTGGTGATGATATGGCCCGTCGGCGCTGGAATAATTCCCAAGTGTTTTGGGCAGTAGCTTTTGTCCCGCTAATTGGCCCACTTGCTTATCTTTGCTTACGTCCCTCATTACAGTCAAACAACTAAGAAAAATAGGTAATGAGAAGAAATGTCCAATCACTATCACTAATTACCTAAATAACTTAAACAAAAAATAATTTAGGATTGAAGCATTTTGTAAATTTTTGGTAGCTGCCACCAAGGAACATGAGGATATTCATGATGTTCTTCATGATAGCCAAAATGATAGCAAGTAATAAATGACCACCAAATTGGACGTTTAATAGTTTGGGCATTATGAGGTTGAATATAACCCCCTACTGGCTCGCTATGGGGTAGAAAAGTTCCAAAATAAAATAATTGTAAGGAACTTAAAAGCGAGGGTATTGCCCAAAAATAATTTAGTTTATCTGTAGATATATGGAATATATGCTCCGCTACGTTATAGATAATTGTTAAAGCAATAACTTGACCCCAACTCCAGTAACTTTTCATAAAATGAAAATACCAAGCAAAGAAATTTTTGTGTTCTCCATTATGAAAATCTGGGTCTATTTGAGTTGCTGGCTTATGGTGGTGTAACCAATGTTTTTTCAATAGTTTTTGATAAGGTAAAAGACCATAAAGACTTAAGCAAAAAGACCCAATAAAATGATTGATTTTAAGATTTTTGGGAAACACTACACCGTGCATGGCATCATGAGACGTAATAAACAATCCTGTGTATAGGAACGTTTGCCAAAGTACGATTAGCAATAATATTAAAAAATTGAATTGGGAGATATCAAGGGAAAATAATAAACCCATGCTAATCGTCCATACACTGATAATGGCGATAGAAATAAAAAGTCCCTTGTATAAAGGTTTACTTTTTGAAATTTGGGTCAGTTGTATCGGATAGTTAGCTGTTTGTTCTAACTGGATCACACTTTTACTCCGTGTAGTATTCAATTGAAAATTTCCCATATATAGTCATGGCAAAGAGCACCAACCATCAAAAAATCTTTAGTGATTAGCGTTTTGCACTAAACAGTGCCAAAGACTAAAAATGTGTATAAATGTTAAGATACTTTAACTATTATTACACATCCAACCATATACAAAACTGTTTTCGCTTCAAAGGTTGGGTAATAGCAGTGAGGACACGGCTGAGTCTGGTCTTTGCAACAACCAATGTCCTCGACTTAAGGTTTTACCAACAGTCCTAACTGCTATAAAGATGGTCAATTGCTAACGGGGGGTATTGGAAACGAGGTGAAGTACGTCCCGCACTACGCTGTAGCCGTTGAGATCCCAAAGTAGATAAGCTAGAAAACCGATCATTGCCAAGCGCCCGTTCCAAAGTTCCGTCTGAGGAGTAATCCCTGGTTCAGCGGCATTACGATCTTTGCCATTGTATGCGGTTTCAGTTGCATCACTAGGATAACGTTCCATTGTTAATTTTCCTAAAGTATTTAATTACATATTTCATGGTACTTGCCCACTCATTTAGTGCTATCTGTCTGTAGTTCTAAAGTGCAAGCAAGTCTAAAGGATGAGATTATAAGAATTTTCAATAACCAGTTTTATACCAAAAATTAGCCTATTGAGTAGAGGTTTTTTTGGATAATTAATACTGGCAAACATATCAGCAAATTAATATTCTAAATACAATAAAAAATCTAACAAAAGTGAGAAGGTTTCTTATCTGTTATTAACCAGACTAATAGATAGTAAATAACGCTTTTCAAATTTAGAGTATGGCTCCTACAGTTCTGATTACAGGTTCTTCGCAAGGTATTGGTAAAGCAACAGCTCTTTTGTTTGCCCAAAAAGGATATGACCTAATACTAACAGCACGTCAGGCTGACCAATTGCAAACCGTAGCACAAGAGTTACAAAATTTAGGTCATTCAGCGCCATTGATTGTTACTTGCGATGTCAAAGACCCATCTCAGGTAAAGACACTCGTAGAAAAAGCTTTAGAGTATTATGGCTATATTGACGTGCTGGTAAATAATGCAGGTATTTATGCATCTGGGCCAATCGAGCAGTTTTCTCTCAGCGATTGGCATCAAGTAATAGACACGAATTTATGGGGATATATTCATACAATTGATGCCCTTCTGCCTCATTTCTTGCAACGGAGAAGCGGAACTATCGTTAACGTAAGTTCTATCGGTGGCAAAGTGCCTACTGCTTATTTAGTTCCCTACTGTACGAGTAAATTTGGTGTAACCGGATTGACGGAATCACTACAAGCAGAATTAAAACCAAAAAATATTCATGTGTGTGGAATTTACCCGAATTTGATCAGAAGTAGTTTTATGGATAAGGCAGTTTTTCGGGGTAAAGATGAGGAAGACTTAAAAAATCGTCGTGAACAACTCGACAATGTTTTAAAAGCTCCTGTAGTAGAAAAGCCTGAAGATGTAGCAAATGCTATATGGGATGCAGTCAAGAATCAAAAGTTGGAGGTAATGGTTGGTTCTGCAAATATTTCACAGGCGTTTTATCGACTGTTTCCCGGTTTAATTAAGTGGGTTTCGCGGCAAACGTTGAAGAATCAAGATAAGTGAATTAATTAGCACTTTGCTATTGTGATTCGCACTCGCGCTTCGTTACATAATGACGGTAGCGAAACGTAGCTTCTAGTTGTGCTTGTACTAACCAACCACTAATAAATTCAAATGCGTTTCCACCAGGCATGGCAAAGGAAATAGCATCAGTCAATCTGGTGTTGCCATTTTCTGGTTCTAATTCATGCCTATGTATCCAAGTCTCAAAAGGCCCGGATATTTGTTCATCAGTAAATAGGCGATATTTTTCACACTGAGTGTGCCGCGCTAACCAAGTTAAGGGTAATGGCCCAAGAGACAGGCGAAATTCTGTGATAGCACCCACCTCTAAGCCTCCCTCTCGACGCATCACTTTAACAGGTTGCCAAGGTGGAGTCAGCATTTGCAATATATCTGGTCTTTCGTGGAATTTCCAAACTACTTCTGGTGGTGCATTAATTACAGATGAATGTTTAAAGTGCAGCATGGAAAGAAAAACCTAAATCATTCTTCGTACTCGCTATCAATTTCGACATCTAGGGTGTCTTCATCAACCCGCACATATAAGATATTTGGGTTACAGCAAACTTGACAATCTTCTACATAAGATTGCTGTCCCCCAGCACTCAAATCAATAAAGGTTAAATTTGGTTCACCGCAATAAGCGCAGTAATACTCTGATGTTGTTTGCATTAATTTGTCAGCTATGAATTTAATGGCTGAAGTTCTTTTGGGGATGAGTCAAAATAACTTCTGGCTTCAGCCAAGTGTTTCAGTAGTGTAGACTGTGGTAGAGGACCTTGCAAGTGATTCCAGGGTAATATTTGCTCTGTTGACCAGTCAGCATGAACGTAGAAATCTAAGTCAGGAATTTTACCTTTGAGTTGTTTAAAAGCACGTTTGTAGCTGCCTAAGGAATCGCCAAAGTTACGAGTAAGTTCGAGCAGTTGGGAGAGTCGGCGATCGCCTCTTGATAACAAAGCTTGTATTATTGACCAATTATAGCTTTCTGGGCGAAATTCTATCCCTTGAGGTTTTAGCTGTTTTTGTAACATCTGCAACCGCTTTTCGGCTTGGTGATTCACACCCAACCACTGAAAAGGTGTATGTGATTTGGGTACAAAGGTGCTGCATCCTAGCGTTAGCCGCAATCCGGGAGCAGCTTTTTTAACACTACGCATCATCGCCACAGTTTGCTCTAAATCCTCTGGTTCCTCACCAGGAATTCCTACCATTCCGTAGAGTTTCAAACTTGACAAGCCACCAGCTTTAGCATTTACAGCAGCTTGAATAATTTCATCATTCTTGAGTTTTTTATTGATGATTTGGCGTACTTTTTCCGAACCACTTTCTACAGCAATGGTAAGCGATCGCGTGTCTCGTTTCGCCAAAGTTTCTGCAAGCTGCACTGTTACTGTATTAGTTCGTACTGAGGCAATGCTTAAACGAACATCATCATACTTAGGCTGACTGATATAATCTAGCAGCGTCTCAAATTCTGGATGTTGAGTTACCGAAGCACCCAATAATCCCAGCCGCTTTGTAACTTGCAAACCTCTTTCAATGGCTGGAATTAATGAACCTTCAAGACTCGCTGTTCTAAATGGTAATGTGAGATAACTCGCCAGACAGAAGCGGCACATTTCTGGACAACTTCTTACCACTTCCACCATGTAAATATTTTCCCATGCTGCCTTTTCTGTAACGACAGTTGAGGTTGATAAAATATTTCCCCGGTAAGTCTGCTTTTGCACTATTGGCGGAATTGCTGCGGAGATTGGTTTAATCGATTTTACAGCACCATCTATTGTGTGATATTCCACTTCATACAAACTGGGAACATACACCCCCGGTACTTGTGCAAGGAATTCAAGTTGAGTTTTTCTAGAAGCATTCCTAACTTCTTTATATGCCTCAATAAAATGTCCTAGCAGATTTTCTCCATCTCCTAGTAAAATTACATCAAAAAAATCTGCAAAAGGTTCAGGGTTAGCCGTAAGAACAGGCCCACCACCAAAAATTAACGGATGATTATCATTACGGGAAGTTGCCCGAATCGGAATTTCCAAAGATTCCAGCAAATTTAAGATATTTACGTAATCTAGTTCCCACGAAATAGAAAATCCCACAATTTCCGGCTTTCTTGGGAGTTGTTCGTGAGTATCGGTAAATAGACGACTCACCTGCACATCATCACGCATTGCCAAACTTGCCCAAACTACCTGATAGCCAAGGCTAGTAATACCGACGCTGTATTCATTGGGAAAGGCAAAAATTACTGGGATAGCGTCGGTGTTGGGGGTGTTGGGGGTGAATAAAAGACGTTCAGCGGCAAATACAGAAGATGTCACAGTTTTTTTGGGGATGTTTGTCAAAAAGCTGGCGAATAAAACTCTACACAAGCAAAGTCGCCTGCGCGGGAATTGAAAGCTGTGAAGGCAGGTTTAATTTGTGTAGCTTCAGACTGCTAGTCTGAAGGGCACGCAACAGGGTTATCTATATTTAATTTTAAGCGATAGAATTATCAGGTTAAAAAACAATGTCACACCATTAGCAAGAATAATCGGCAAAGCTTTGAGATAAATGCCATAGATTAACCATAAAAACAACCCGCTCATGAATGTAATCAGCATGACGTAAGAAACATCTTTTGCTGACTTTGTTCGCCAGGTTTGAAACATTTGTGGTAAGAAGGCGATCGTGGTTAGTGTGGCAGCAGCTAATCCTAGAATTGTAATAAAATCCATTGTACGTAAATTTTTACGGTAACTTTTAATATAAAGTCAGAGTTAAGCTTAAATTACATATACTCAGTATTAGCATATTTATTAAAAAATTCATAAATATGCTAAATTTTTAGCCTGCCCTTATCTTTTATTCTTTTTGAGATAATTCCTAGCCCAAGAATAGCGCTGTGAATCTTTTTTTAGTAGATACTCTATAACTTCTCGACGCTTGTTTTCATCCTTAGTATTTTTTACTACTCGCATGATTTCGTAATCCATATCTCTAGGATTAGCTCCACGTTTAATTGCTTCTTGAAACCAATATTCACCATCTAAGTATTGATGCCGTTCAAAACAAATAGCTCCCATTAAAGTGTATGGATGATGGCTTTTTGGCTGATACTCAATAGCTTGGCGAGCGCAATTTTCTGCCTTATCTAATTCTTCTATATCTCTAAAGGCTCCACCTCTGGTGGTTAGCAACGCTGACTTTAGTTTATTTTCTTTAATTGTTTCTAGTTCTAGATTATTCGTTAGTTGTAATGCTTGTTTTGGTTTATCTGCTTCTTACATTTTAGTTGAGTAAATATTTTTACTTCTTGAATAATTGTATTTGTTTCATATAAGCCATTTGCTCTCAGCCATTGAACTTCTGAATCAGTGATTTTAATTCCTCATTCAAGTTTTAAAATAATGTAATATAACTTACTATCTACCCAGGAAATATTATGTTTTTTAGCTTTATATTTAGACTTTAATTGAGAAAATTCAATTTCTAGATTCAACAATTCTTGTGTTCTATTGTTTTTTTCTTTGCCAATAATTTCCAAGGTTGCAACAAGTCCAGATTCAAGCAAAAATTCTGACTCTAATTCATTAAGCTCAATGTTTAAATCAGCTTTTCGCAAAATTAAATATAGTGGACTAGAGGGTGATGAATCGTTATTTTTAATGGCTTGGTACTTGGATTTTAAAGCAGTAAAGTGTTTTAAACGATTTTGAAACTCTTTGTCCATGTTAGTAGATACCGCAATAACACCACTTAGATTGTGCCATCTGATACTATAGAGGCAATTACTAAAAATAGGGATGGCACAAACACCAACCCCATTAGTAAAATTACTTTCAAAAATTGCGTATTATCTACAACACCTGACATTGCCCATGATGCCGTAACACATGGTCACACAATACTAAAGCCACCATCGCTTCAACCATTGGGACTGCACGCGGTAATACACAAGGATCATGTCGTCCTTTCGCTGCTAATACAGTTTCTTCACCCTCATTGGTAACAGTCTTTTGTTCTTTTCTAATTGTTGCTGTTGGCTTGAACGCGACTCGCAAAATAATATTTTCCCCGTTAGAAATTCCTCCTTGAATTCCACCAGAACGGTTGGTGACGGTGCGAATTTCACCTTGATCATCGATATAAAATTCGTCGTTATGCTCAATTCCTGTTAACAGCGTCCCCGCAAAACCCGAACCAATTTCAAAACCTTTGCTTGCAGGGAGAGACATCACACCTTTAGCAATATCTGCTTCTAATTTATCAAATACTGGTTCGCCCAAACCTTTCGGCACATTCCGGGCTACACATTCTACCACACCGCCGATAGAATCGCCTTGTCTACCGATTTGCTCAATTAATTCAATCATGCGATTGGCAGCCTCGGCATCGGGACAGCGCACGATGTTGCTTTCAACTTGTTCTAAAGTGACAGTATTAGGATCAACTACGCCTTCTAATTCTTTGATGCGCTTGACGTAGCCAATAATTTTAACATTGGCAAATTGATGAAGAATTTTTTTGGCGATCGCACCTGCTGCTACTCGTCCAATTGTCTCACGGGCTGATGATCTACCCCCACCTTGCCAATTGCGAATACCATATTTGGCATCATAAGTTGCGTCGGCGTGAGAAGGGCGATACTTCTGCGCCATCTCGTCATAATCTTGAGGACGAGTATCTTTGTTCCGCACCACAATAGCTATCGGTGTCCCTAAAGTTTTACCTTCAAACACCCCAGATAATATCTCGCAAGTGTCAGCTTCTTTACGAGGCGTTGTAATCTTACTTTGTCCTGGACGCCTTCTATCTAGTTCTACTTGAATTTCTTCTGCTGAAATTTCTAGTCGCGGAGGACAACCATCAATCACAACTCCCACACCACCGCCGTGGGATTCACCAAAAGTAGTAACGCGAAATAGATGCCCAAAAGTGTTACCCATGATGTTAAGAAAAAAGACCAGGCTTATGTATTCTACCTATGTTCTGACAAAAGTTAATTTTTGTTCTGGTGATAGTAATAGTTCAAATAAAAAGCGCTCTCCCGATTGGAAGAACGCTTAGGATGCAAACTAAAACTCAGTATTAACCGTTGATAGCAGGAGCGGTCAGAGCAACGGGGGTAACTTCACCAGAAGCCAAATCTAGAGGGAAGTTGTGAGCATTACGCTCGTGCATAACTTCCATACCCAAGTTAGCGCGGTTGATCACATCAGCCCAAGTACCGATGACGCGACCTTGTGAGTCAATCACAGATTGGTTGAAGTTGAAACCGTTCAAGTTGAACGCCATTGTGCTGACACCCAAAGCGGTAAACCAGATACCGACAACTGGCCAAGCAGCGAGGAAGAAGTGCAGAGAACGGCTGTTGTTGAAAGAAG
>JAHHHN010000041.1 GCA_019359325.1 Mojavia pulchra JT2-VF2
ACCTGCCTAGCGGCTCCCGCCAAAAGCCAGTGATGAAAATAGCAATTCATCCCATCTGAGCGAACCACATCGGGTTTAAATGCTCTTGCCTGTGCTAAAAAGCCAATAACTATCTATACTGCTGTTACCAAGACAGCAGGCAAGGCAAGCTGATGGCACTGCCACATATTTTCTCCGGCTCAGTATCAAATTCATTGTTTGGCCTTGAGTTGCTGAATCAGCTTACGCTCAGATAGGGTCAACAGATTCCACACAGCAGATTTAAACTCAGGAGTCCAATCTTTTACTAGCTCCTCAATCATCTCCCAGGACTGCAAAGCAATACAATCGCTAATCCGTTCCGCATTAGTAATAACGTCGGTGTTCGCATGATCACCATCACTATCACAACCCGCTTCATTAGAATCAGCATTACCTTGAGTGTTGCCTAATTCCCCATCTGACAAAGATTCATCTGTTGTTGTCGAAGGCATCTCTACTGGTGACGGCGACTGTGATGGCAACTGTGACGGTACTGATGACGGCGCGAAACCCTTACTCTGATTGCTTTGTGATGGCGTTGAGATTTTGGGCGACTCTTGGGGCTGATTTTCTAGCAAAATTGATTGAGTGTTTGGCAGTGAGGGTAAATTTTCTCCAACGAGTAGATCCAATTTTTGATTTTCGATTTTTTCTTCAATCAAATCAGGGATTGTGCTGTCACCTGCATCAAAGTCCTTATTTATCAGGGATTGTGAGCCGTCACCTGTGCCATCACCTGTGCCATCACTACTGCCGTCACCTGCATTAATTCTTTGAGCCAGGGTATAGTCATGAGTTGGGATATGGTCATCCATGCCCACAATTCTTAGACGCAATCCGCGAATGAATTTCCCGGTCTTGGTCGCTTCTTTTTCTACCTCCCAGCCCAGGACACTGCGGCACAACTCTAATAAATCAGGGGAGAAGTTATTGTGATGTTTGGCATGATTCCCCGATTTACGGCAATAGCTGTTATACGAGCCGAATAATGTCACCGGAGTAGTCCCGTCTTCTCCTTCATGGCGATCGCTGCCGACTGGGGTTTTCGCCATTGGGTCATAAATGACGTGCTGGTTAATCCAAGCAGCGATGGAATCTACGCGGGTGCGGTTTTCCCAAAATTCCAAGGCACATTCGGGAATCTCTTGTAATCCCAGTAGCACGTTTGTAACGTGTTCATCGGGGATGCTCAAAACATAGTTGGTAAACGCGGATAGTTCCGGTGCAAATACCACTTCTAAGTTGCGGCGTTTTGAGGGTGGCACTTCTTTCTGACAAGGGACAGTAATCACTCGGCGTTTGACGCGGCTGGCTGATTCGCCCATGAAAATCGGCAGGTTGGACAGCACTAATACCATGCCGTCATAGCGATATGGAAACGCCTTTTTCCCTTTCTCCTCTGCCCTGATAAAGTCTTCCCCAGTTAACGACAGGAATTTCCCCAGCTTACCAGTTTGCTTGTCTTCGTCTGGGAACAGTACCAAGCGCTTGCGGTAAGCGTTAGCTCCCTCAAATCTGTTGCCGCACCATTCTTCAAGAGTGGTGGTGTGGACATTCTGTTCACCAATTAAATTCACCACCAGCCGACTAAAACTGCCTTTGCCCGTACCACCAGGGCCAATGAGGTGAACAAATTTTTGCAGGTCATGTCTGCCCTTGATAACGGCGTTACAGTAGCACAGCAACAGGTCTTTGATGGCATCGTTACCGTTAGACAGGTGATTGAGGAACGCGTCAATTTCTGACCAGTTTTTAGCATTGGGATCGTAAGAGCGTGGCAGTTGCCAAGTCAGGCGATAACTGGGGGAATGGGGTAAAAGCTTGCCTGTGGACAACTCCACCACACCATTCATAAAGGGCAACAGTTCTCTAGGGGAAGCCTCAAGCCATTTGCGAACTATCAGTTGATTTCGCATGGCTTTGACGATGTTGGTAATGTAGGTGTGGGAGTTGTAGCCTTCAATTCCCTTGCTAGTAAGTATCTGTGAGACGATCGCTTCGATAAATTCGTTAGTTTCCGGCGACCAAACCCCAGCAAAATCAGCCTCATAGCGCATCCACAGGGCAATCTCATTGTTAAAAGCCAGTCGGTCACGGTACTCTTGGACGATCTCGCGCCCTATCTTATCCGCAGGCGGCACTCGAAAATTTCTACGCTTTGAAAATTGTTTTTCTAACTTAGAGATCGCCGTTTCGTAGGCATCATCAAAAGCGCCTGACCCTTGATTGACAATCAAATCATCCAGCCCCTTACCGTCTTTTGCATCCCAGTTTACATTAGCCGCGTAGCAATCTCGTTTTTCTAATGCTTTGTGCAGCTTCCTTGTCCCTCTGGCGACGGCTTTTTGAGCGCTGCGCTTTGTGTCCTGGTCAAAAGCGATGACCCAGGCACTTTCCAGGCTGGCGAAGGGGACTAAATCTTCCATCAAGCTGGCATTAATCCCAGTTGCTCCGCATTCGCAGCCGTAAAGGCCAATCATCACATATCCATTGGAAATGGCACACAGTGCTTTCTTTGCGCCCTCGGTCACACCTCTTTCTATGGACGATTCTTTGAGCCATTGCCAGAAACTACCAACTGTCGGCACTTTTACCGCATACCGCTCGGCTACTTTCTGCCGTGCTTCGGGCGGTACTGGGGGCAAAAATGCTCGATTGCCGCCTCCTTTGGGTGCAAGATACCTGTATGGGCGTTCCTTGTCTTCGTCCCAATTGCTGACTATTACCTGCCATACTGAACCATCTTCATTCATCAAAAATGCGGCATACAACGGCTCGTTGGCCTGATGACCAAATCGCTTGTAATCCCAGCCTAAAGCGTCATGGATTGGTGTTTCTACATCGCCACCAAGAACACATTCAATATCTTGGTGAAATTCGACGCAGGCATCAAAGATGGATGGCGTAATCCCTGAACCTTCAATAAATGACTGACGAATAAAGGCTTGGAATTCTTCAAAACTCTCAAACTTGTTCCGCCGTCCCTCAAGTGGGCTGCTGTTGAAGGTGGTATGGTGTGGTACTAACTCTTGATTTGATGAGGTGTACTGCGCTAAAATTGACGCAGAAATCAAATCTTCTCGCTGTGCGCCATGATGTGACAGTCCGGGCGCATTTGGCGTTTCTAGCTTATTCATTTGTGGCTCCTTAATTTGGTGATTACTTTGATAAAGATTGAGTAATCCCTTCCCCTTTCAGGCACGCCACTGTTACGCTAGAACTAGAAAATATTTTTTGTTTTGTAGCGGTAGGACTAACCGCTGGGTGACGACTGACAATCGTCTTGGTGTGTTCTAGCCTAGTAAGTAGGTTCTTTGTGGCGCACCCGAAAGCAGGTGGGAACTACCCTTTTTTTTGCTTATAAAGCATGGTAAGTCTGCTCTAGGTATGCGGATACTGCATCCAGAATTAATCGATTTCGACTCATATTTAATGCATTAGCTGCCCTAGTCCACTTTTCTAATTCTTTTTCTGGTAGGCGCACGCTGGTTGTAGTAGTTGCGGGAATCTTGGTGGTTGTATTCATGTTTCTTCCACTGGACGTATCACTTAAGCATCATATTTCGAGCTTTAATAAAAAGAAACTGACTTTCTGCTATTCTTTATCTGCAAAAAGTCAGGTAAAAAATAGACAAAGTGCAGTAAAAATATTTTTTCTAATAAAATCGCTTGTGTATTTGTTTCCTCTTGTTGGACAACTTGCAGTAGGATTGTTTCTATTTGGTTAAGCCATCTGGGTAGTTGTCCGTTACAGCTGTAGTTACTAAATATTTTGGTCATAGAAATTACTCAGACTTATTTGATTCTTCCTTACTTTTGGCGATCGCTTTTTAGCTTCACAGCGATTTTAGCGCAATGTTGCAACATCAAGTTAGTGAAACACCTCTTTTACTGAGATACTCTTTAATTGCTTCTTCAACTGCGTCTGTAATCTGAATTTCCTGATCTGTGCAGTAGAGGCGAAACTTTTTAGCTATATCTTTTGATATTAAAGCAGTTATCTGTGAATACTCTGGATTGTTACGTCTCCCCATGCCATTACTCATAAGATTTATTGCTTTATTTTACTGTTGCAATAACAAATCATCATTAAACTTGTTATTGCAACAGCAAGTTATTGCGTTAGCATGACAGTAGCAAACCAAAAACAGTCACTCAACAAAGGCAATAGAAGCCAGAAAGTGATGTTACGGCAAGCCTCTAATTGAATATCTGGATTTATCGTGATTTGCTTAAAAATCAACGCCTTGCCAGAAAAATCAAGACTTTACCAATAATTTGAACCATGACAACCGTATACACCAATGCCAAAAATTGGCTAGTTAAAGCAGACTTGTTAGCCAATTCTGGGCTAACTGACCTTATCGCCGGAAAAGACTCAGGAGCAGGATATGGCAAGGCAATCATCGGTGATTTTTCTATCATGATGCCTGCTGCATACTCACTTGTTCGCAACCGCAACGTCATGCATCACGAAACCATTTCTAAAGATGGCTGCTGGGTTCGATATGTAGAAGGAACACGTCTTGATTTAAAAGATGTTCAATTCTTTTGGGGTAGTGCAGCGATCGCACAGACTGACCACACCCTGTTACACGAAGATAAAGCGAAAAAGGCAGAACTGGCACTAGAAAGCATCCTTGCAGATTTGGCAGTTCTGAATATTCCCGATGGTGTCAAGCTAGAAATTAGTTTGAGCAATCACAACCCAGAACGCTGGGGCCAAGAGATTAAACGCAGAGTAGAAGGGACTCACACCTTTGAGCATCTGCACCCTGTCACTCGTTCCATTGTTACCAAGACAGTTGAAATCGTTGTTACTGGCATTTATCCCGAAGGGTTTGGAAGCATTGCCCACTGCTTATTCGGTGAAGCATCCCTGGTACTTGACCCCTCAGAATTAGCGATCGCACTCGATATCGGTTCATCAACTTGGTTGATTACCGTGTTCAACGGTAGCGGTGCAGTGATTGACCGTCACCTGATAGAGGGTGGTTGCGGTGAACTACACAGCATGATTGCAGAAGCTCTCGATAAGCGAAACGACCGAGTAAGTCTGCTGTCTAAGGATGTGAAGCACTCGCCCAGTCTCGTGAATCAGGGAATTATCGAAGGCACTTTCACTTATGGAGGCAATCACCTCACAGGCAAGAAGTTTGAGGCAGAGTACAGCCAATGTCTAGATGAATGGTGGTCAAACAGGATTGAGAAATTCGCCAACTTTGTGACTGCTGGTAATTATCTAGACCGCGCTAAATACCTTGTCGCCTGGGGTGGTGGTGTTTCCTTGCCAGTAGTGGATCAAAATCTTGCCTCCTTAGGATTTGTGGTTTTAGAAAATCCCCAATTCATCAATGCTTTCGGACTTAAGTTATTAACAGAAATCTCCACAGGAGTGTAAACAAGTGTCTGATAAAACATCCTACGAATCTCGGCGTATAACCATCTCTTACTTAGCGGTTTATGAATTGTGTCAGATGTTCAATATTCCCAGTGATGCGCCAACGCAAGCCCTTAGTGCAGCAGTAGAAAAGCTAATTTTTCAAGGTGGAAATGTGCAGACATCTCCAAAAACTCAAAATTCCTCATCAACACCAACAGCAATTCAACCCAACAAGGCAGGACTAGCGAATATGGCCAGTCAGTTTAAAGGGGTAGCTTCATGAACAACTTAAATAGGGTTTATGACTCAACCTTACTAAGCAAGTCGAAGGTTTACCAAATCGAGCGAACGCTATATCAATACCTCTACCAAACAGGCACAATTAGAGCGCCCCAGTACATCTTCCGCCCTCTTGCTGGACAAAGGAAGAAGGCTGATTTGAAGCTGAATCACAAGGCATTAACTACTCGCTGTTATCAAGTGTCAAACATGAGTACCAAAGCCTCTGTTATCAGCCAATAATCACTGCAATTATCGATTTTTTGAGGTGAATTATGAACACTCAACCACTACCCGAATTGATTGCACAAGCCCAACAATTAGTAACGCAAATTCGGCAGCATCCACAATATCAAGGCTTACGTTTTGATTGCGATGTAACGCTTGGGGATGTCAGCCAATTTTTCAATACTCTGCAATGGTCGGCCGCAGATTCAACTGTGGATGTTTCTCAAGAAGGCTTTTTTCAGTGATGGGAGAGCGATTGCAATGATTGACCGTCGGTGCAATCGCCCTACTTTCGTGTCTACCGCCGCATAACGATAAACGACATAAGGATTGTAGCAAGATGAATAACTCCAATCTATTCTACGAGGCATTAAACGCATTAACTAACAATGGATGCCCATCAGAATTGGCGCAATCAGCAGCTTTTATTGTGGCCAACGATGACCCATTCCAACCCGATTTAGGCAGAACACCACAGCAACAGCAAATCATTCAAGAAGCACTGCCATACTTGCCTACCGGAATTTATGACCAATTTCAAACCATTGATGAAACGCCAAACCCTCTCACACATGGGCAATTCTTAGGGAATTTTGGGGGAGAACTGCCAGACGAAACCATTTGGAGGCTTGCAGAGGGCGACATGACAGCACTAAACGATATTACTGATGATGCAACTAAAGACAGAGCCAGCAGCATCTTCACCAGACTGAATGATTTGGGAGCGTGGGAGTAATGAACCGGACAGTAAAACTAAAACTGGATGCACCCATAACCTATGCTGCCTTGCATTCCCTTTCGGGAATCAGCCAAGAAACAGTATTCCAAGCCCTCGACGGTAACAAAACCGCAGCAGCACAAGTGGCAGATTTTAGAATCAAGCAAACGCAACGCGCCCAAAATGCCAAGGCGGTATTCGGCAACCTATCACAAGGCTTACAGGCAACTGAAGCGGTGATGACAGAAGAAAGCAAGTTTCTGACTGATGCAGGTGCAAGTATCAACAAAATGGCTGATGGTTGGTCAAAGGTTCGGGTTAGTGATGCGCGTTTGGGGTACGGCTTAGAACAGAAGGTTATCGCCTCTAACAACCAAATAGCCCAAGAACAATTTCGGCACTCTAGGACACTCAACTTATTGGGGGAATCGCACCGCACCGAACTGCGAGGGATTGAGATTGACGCGACTAGTGCCAGAACTCAACTGTGGCAGAAGGTTAACGCTAAAAAATCAGATTTGACCCCTGGTGATAAAGCACGGGAAACACTGCGGGACATCCACAGGCACGGCTCTAATGCAATGCGAGGGGTGAAAGGGTTCTTCAGACGGTTGATTGACTAGCTCCTAAATCCCCAGCTTTGCCTGGGGATAATGATTTTCATGAGATGTTCATCATGTTAACCAAGAATCAAAATCAAACACCCATCTATTTCGATGCAGAGATTGTAGACGAGCGTACACAGCATATTCAGGGCGAACAATACGACAGCGAAAAGGTACAGCAGGCAATCGCCCAAACCGATGGCGGCGTAACTGTACTTCGTGGCATTGCTCAGGGTTCTTTCCTGGTTGGGTTTCAAGTTGCGTCAACCCAATCGCTGTATCTAGCAGGTAGTGTTGGGCTGTTTCCCGCAGTCGTGGCAGGTTTACCCGTTGGGCTTTCTGTTGCTGCTACACTCTGCTATTTACGCTTTGACAATAGTGTGATTCCCCTAATTTGCGACCGTCAAAAGTTTGGGCTTGGGGTAACTCGTACCCTCATGCTGGCTGCTAGTTCGTGGAAGTTAACCACAGATGCCCAACAGATGGACTTTGTAGCTCGTAGCAGTTTTTTGGGAGTCACCCAACAGGTAAAGCAGTATGAGGGGATTGAGTCACCAAAACAAACTAATTTCCCCATAATTCTCAGCTTGGCCGCAGTCGTGGCAGTGATTCTAGCTTTCTATTGCCGTAAGAGATGACTATGGACACCTTACCATCTGATCTCAATCAACGCTCATACAGCTTACCACCGCGTCTAAATCTGGCAATCATGGCATCCATAACAGGCGCGGTGATTTGTGGCATTGCTGCCCATGTTGGCGACGGCATCTCAAAGAAAGAATTGTGCTTTTACCCACTCTCAGCCAGAATCCATGATGCACCAATAGAAGCAGGTGTTGGCAACCCTGATAAATTGCTTTTGGGTAACAAGTATTGCCGATATGAGCAGCGATCGCAAATCCCAGAGCCTTATCTTAAGGCTAACCAGTACCGCACAAGCAACCCGAACTATAACCCTTGGGCATTTCTCCAGCACGATAGCCTGTACACTTTTCGAGAACTAAGTGCCGACAACCCCTTTAAAATTCATCTGGGCATTGGTGCAATGGTGTTAGGGGCAATAGGGTTGTGGGCCACCACCAGGGCAAGGGATTATCTAAGCGATATCAGACCCCACTACCGAGCTACCAAGCAATTTGAAGGTGTGAAAGCTAATTACTCTCTCAAGCTGGGTGAGCAGTTGCTTGAACTATCTGGAAATGAGTTGATTAAATACCTGCGTGGTATCAAAATCGCTGAGGCCAGACAGCAGTTTATCGCCAGCATTACCCCACAGCAAGTAACAGCCCTGCTCATGGCGATGAATGCGGATGATTACTACGAGTTTGGGTACTTGCTAGATGGTGGTGCAAGTTTTGAGAAGTTTGAGCAACCGCAATTACCACACGGCACACCGGGGACAGTAACCGAACAAGTGCAGCAGCCAGTCATTGCCAACGGTGACAAATACCAATGGATGAAAAACGCGATTGGCTACCCTGCTTTACTGTTTGGCGGTATGGGGTCGGGTAAGTCGTGGACAACTAGAGAGATTGTCTGGCAGAAGGTACAAGCGGGATGGGATGTTATAGCTCTAGACCCGCACGGGACTGAGGTTGAATGGCGAGGGGTGAGGCTGATTACTGGTTACAGGGAAATAGCCGACTTCATGCAATGGTACATGGGGGAAATGCGCCGCCGTTACAGAGCCTATCGTGAAAGCGGAATGGTTGAGGAGCAATGGACGCAACACTTAAGAGACACAAACCAACATTTCTGTGTAGTCGCTGAGGAGTTTACAACTTGGACAGACAACATTGTTGAGCCAATGCCAGATGATTGTGAGGATGAAAAATGGAAGCCCGACCCTGATTTTGTCGGTAAATGGTTTCGCTGTGCTATGACCGAATCCCGTAAACAGTTGATGATTCCTTTGTTTGTCGCCCATGATCGCACAATGGAAATCTTAGCCAAAGCCAAAGGATTATCAAAGCTCAGGGATGCGGCACTGTTAGAGGTGGAACTGTTTGCAGATATAGACAGCGTAACTAAAGAAGCAACAGCAAGCGGTAAAGGTGCAATTAAGTTACCAGGACATGGTGAATGGTTGCCAATTGAACTGCCTAAACTTGACCACAAACGAATTGATTTTCGGTTTGATGAATCTGTGAAAGCTGATGCTCAAAGCAACACCAAAAAGGTAGACCCCAAACTTTCAACAGATCACGAAACAGCAGAGCGCATCTGGCAACTGGAATTTAATTTAGATAAGCCTTCATCAGAATCTAGCCCTACCCAATCCCTAACACCACTAGCCCAATCACTGCTGCAATACCTCCAGCGCACCGGGAGAACATCGGCAGTCATACAGGAGATACAGCCCAACTTTAAGGTAAAGGGTCAACGGTTCAGTTCCGAGGAATTAAAGCGACTGTTTAATGAGTTGGTAGAGGCGAGTCTGTCCGTCTGGCTTGATGCCAATACCATCAAAATCAGTCCAAATCATCCAGACGGACAGGACGGACAGAATTAGACAGAATCCTTGTACAACAAGGGACAGACAAGACAGAGCCGGGACAGAAGCCGGACAGGAGACATTAGCCCTCGGATTGTAGCGGGGGTTTTATTATTAGCGCTCACCCAAGGACAATTCCCTGATGTTTACATCTGTAGACACTGTAAACAAATCTGTCTGTGCGCGTTGTAGAAAAAACTTGGTAGTTGCACTTCTGAGGTGCAACATTGAAGCTCAGAACTTGGATGTTGGAGTTAAAAGCTCGACGTTCCGAGTTCTCAACAGCAATCTTGGAGTAAAAAGGTCGAAGTTTCGAGTTTAAAGGTCAGAAATTGGAATTTTGAGAGCGATCACAAAAGCATTTATCTCAAAAACTTGTCTCTTGTCTTTGAAGTGGCATTATTAAGGGTTCGTGAGGTTAACATAGTAAAAATGTTTTCAGCCTCTTGTCGGTGAAAATGCTAAATCAGGATTATGAATGGAAGCGGTTCTGGTGTCCTCGGTCAGGTCGCATTAATCTAGCTGATGGTGGTTATCTTTGCAACCCAGAAGAAAAGTGGGGCAAAATATACAATCCAGATTTAGTAACCTTTGATGCTATCTCCCACTTCTCATGTTTAGCACTCTTGGGTGAGCCAGGAATTGGTAAAAGCTGTGCTTTAGAAGCAGAGAAAAAACAAATTATCAGTAAAATTCAACAGCAAGGTGGTCAGGTACATTCGTTAGATGATATCCGTTCCTATGGAAGTGAAGACAGATTAGTTCGCAGATTATTTGACAGCCCAGAATTTACTCAATGGATAGAAGGCACTCATCAGTTACATATTTTTTTAGATAGTCTTGATGAATGCTTGCTACGAATAGATACATTAGCAACGCTCCTAGTTGACGAGTTCAAACGTTATCAGAATCATATCCAGCGTTTACATCTTCGTATTGCCTGCCGAACCGCTGTTTGGCAACCAGTCCTAGAGGAAGGACTGAAGCAAATTTGGGGTAAAGATAATGTAGGAATTTATGAACTAGCTCCACTTCGCCGTATAGATGTGAGTAAAGCTGCAAAGATTGAAGGCATCGATAATCCTGAAACATTTCTAGAAGAGATTAACAGTAAAAATGTTGTACCTTTGGCTATTAAACCAATTACATTAGAATTTCTGATTAAAACTTATCGTAGCTACAATGGTAAATTTCCTCCTAATCAAAGGTTGCATGAACTTTATCTTGAAGGATGTCTCTGGCTTTGTGAAGAACGGAATCAGAGCCGGATTTCATCGAAATTAAAAGGTAATTTTAAGCGGCAAGAACGTTTAATGGTTGCGGCTAGGATTGCAGCGATCGCGATTTTTGGCAATAAATTTGCTATCTGGACTGGTATTCAGAGCGATGTTCCAGATGATGACGTATTTATTGAGAAGATATGCCAAGGAAGTGAAAGCGTTGATGGTAGAGAATTTGAAATCACTGTAGAAGCTGTTGAGGAAGTTTTAGATACTGCTTTATTCTCATCTCGTGGTGAATTAAGTCGTATGGGATGGGCACACCAAACCTATGCTGAATTTCTAGCAGCATGGTACTTGGTTCAGCATCAAACACCTTTGGAGCGGGTAATAAGCCTAATAATTTCATCTGAAGATCCTGAATGTAAATTAATTCCACAGCTTCATGAGACAGTAGCATGGCTAGCTAGTATGAGGACTGATGTATTTCAGGAAATTATCAAGACTGCTCCTGATGTGCTGTTGCGAAGCGACATACCCACAGATGCAAATCTTCAAGCAGTGATCGTTGATAACTTACTGAAACAGTACGAGCAGGGAAAACTATTGTATTCAAGCGGTGATAATTACCTAAGATACGAGAAGCTGAAACATTCTGGGCTGACTGAACAATTACGTCCATATATTCAGGTTTCTAGCAACCAAATTGATGCATCTCGTGCAGCGATAGACATTGCTGAGGCTTGTAAAGTAGATGAACTTCAAGAAGATTTAGTAAACTTAGCACTTGATTCATCCCAATTAATTTACCTCAGAGTTAATGCTGTAAAAGCAATCTGTACACTTGGTAATGCAAGTGCAAAATTGCAATTAAAATCACTGGCTTGTAGACAACTTGCAGAAGATGAGGATGACCAACTTAAAGGATATGCTTTGAGAGCAATTTGGTCAGATCATCTGCTAGCAGAAGAATTGTTTAATGTTTTAACTCCACGTAAAAAGATAAACTTCACAGGATCGTATCGAGTCTTTCTTGACTTTGAACTCGTACCCAAACTACAGCCATCTGATTTGCTACTTGCTCTTAATTGGGTCGAAAAGCAAGGTCTTAGAGTCTTTGGACATCCATTTGAAAGACTTGGTGATGCCATACTCCTAAAAGCTTGGGAACATTTTGACTTGCCTGATGTAGCAGAAAGTTTCACTAAAGTCGCTCTAATACAGTGGAAAGAACATCAGAAAGTTATCACTTCTGATAATGAACTTCAAGCACAATTTGAATTCTCACTTATTAATGAGCTTAATAAGCGGCATAAACTGATTGAACAGGCAGTTGGAATAGTTTCACAATCAGGGGAAGATATATATTTTTTATTGGATTCTTTGACAGAAAATATTCTTATAAAAGAAGATATTTTTTGGATGTTAGGTAAGCTTCAAAATATTGATTCTCAAGAAGAGCGAATTTGGGCAGCACTAATTCACTGGAAATTTAACCGTCAAGATGCGTTCCCTCTTATAGATGCTATCCTTACAGCTATTCAGACTAATAATATCTTGCGTGAAGAATTTGCATATTATGTTTCAATAATTGATTTGACCTCAACGCAGGCTGAAATGATGAAGGCTGAATATCAAATGAAGCAAGAAAACCAAGCTCGTAGACAAAAACCTATTCTAGATCCACCACCTAAAGAACGAGTCCTTTTATTTTTAGAGCAGCTAGAGTCAGGAAATCTATCAGCTTGGTGGCAACTAAATATGGAGATGATGCTTAAGCCAGATAGTCAACATTATGAAAAAGAGCTTGAATCAGATTTAACAAAACTTCCCGGATGGCAAGAAGCTAATATAAAAACTCGTGAAAGAATTATTAAAGGCGCTAAAAAGTACATTCAAGAATATAACCAAGTAGCTTATGACTGGATAGGGACAAATACGTATGATCGCCTAGCATTATCTGGTTGTAAAGCTTTACAGTTGCTTTTACAAGAAACTCCAGAATTTATAGATACTCTATCATCTGAGGTATGGCAAAGATGGGCATCTGTTATTGTCGCCTTTCCTCATAGCAGCACCACCCAACGAGAACATTACTATACGGAATTAGTCAAGCGGGCATACATAAATGCTCCCTCTGAAACCCTGAATACGCTGCTGTCTATTATTAATAAGGAAAATGAGGAACATAGCTATATTTTTATTCTTAATAAATTTGAAAAATGCTGGGATAATCGTTTCCAAGCGGTTCTTCTGGAAAAGGCTAAGGATTCTGCAATTAAATATAAATGTCTGGAACAGTTACTTGAAGAACTTTTAAAGCATGAATCGATTGGAGCTAGAGACTTTGCTCAATCCCTTGTCTCTATTCCCCTACCTTCAGAAGAAGAAGCACACCAGAAAGCTGTAGTTGTAGGTAGGGTATTAATCGAATGTGCAGAACCTAATAGCTGGGTGATTGTTTGGTCAGCTATTCAGCAAGATACAGACTTTGGAAGGAAAGTATTTGAAACAGTCGCTAACCGCTACGTGCATGGTCTTCATTTGAAGCTGACTGAAAAACAGCTAGCGGATTTATACATCTGGCTAGTTTGTCAATATCCTCATGCTGAAGATCCTGATCACAGCAATGAGGTTATTGCTCACAATATGGACAATAGAGAAAGCCTTGCTGGTCTGAGGGACAATGTTTTGACACAACTTAGGGAAACTGGGACATTTCAGGCGTGTATTGAGATTGAGCGCATTGCTGACCAGTTCCCTAAACTAACGTGGCTTAAAAGAACGTTGCTGAACGCCCAGAACGTTATGCGGCGTAAAACTTGGCAACCACTCCAACCAGAGCAAATTCTCCAGATTGTGAGTCATAAGCCCAAAAATCAAAGTACATATATAAATCAGACAGGAATTTTTATTACTATGCCAGATTCAAACAACCCAATCATTAACTTTAACAACGCTGTAAACGCTGCCAATATCAACAGCACTATCAATGGAGATCAGATTCAACACAATTATGCTCCAGAACAAAATCTTATAGAGGCTTTTGACGAGATTCAGCAAATCGTAAATCGGATAACTCAAAATTATCCCGCTCCAACTGAAGTAGAGAAACAAATTATTGTGGCAGAAGCAGTAGAGCAAGTGAAGCAGAATCCAACTTTGAGGAAGCGCTTGGAATTGGGAGGAAAAGCATTTATATTTGAAGCACTTCAGAAAGCTTCAGATCAGTGGTGGGTCGCTCCATTTGTGAAAGCAATTGAGGCTGGGGTGAAGGGAGAATAAAGAAATTGAGAAAATAAGGCGATCGCTCATCATTGCTAAAAAGTTCCGATTTTAATTGGAGTCGGAACTAAAGAGCGATTTTTATGTGGTGTTCAACCCTTTTGACCCACTGAACCAGAATCAAGATGCCTGCCGATATCTCGGCAGGCATCTTGATTGTGCAGAAAAACTGCTCATTTAGTAAATCTGCCTTTTCGCATTTGATAAATTAAAGAACAATCTGGCTTATATACGAGCGAAAATAGCTATGGATGGCTTGCCAAATGATAGGTTAACAAAGAAAGCCTATGGACGCATATTAAAAAATGTGCGAAACCTTAAAAACTGCTCACAAGAGAAATTAGCTCAAGTGTGTTTTTCGTGTCGGAGAACAATAGTAGACATTGAAACCGGAAAAATCGCCCCTAATCCCTCTCTTCGAGTCGAGTTTGCCAGAGCTTTATCTAACCCTATACTTGAATATTTTCCACAGTATTCTATTGGACAATTTTCGCATCGATTGCAAATTAGATTTCAGCATGAAAAAGAAGCAGGTAAATATTTTTTGGATGTTGTTAACCAGAAAGATTTAGATAGTTTTCAAGAGGTCTTTTATCTTTATAAAATGGCATCGCATCAAAAGGATGGTGTATTAATGCTCCTTTTGGATGAGTATCTTCACACGCGGATCATGAATGCCCATCCTGACGAACCTACAAGAATTTTAGTCGAACGATATAGACAAAATTATATAGAATTCTTCAAAATTTGGATTCCCCAACTAAATTTCAATATATCACTAGGACAACACCCAATCCACTTGAATATGTTTCAAGCTATCCTTGAGCAAAACCAATCAAAGCTAACTCAAGCTATTCACTGGCACTTAATTAATTCCCTCAATGATGTTGAACGAATTATCAATGCGTTAGAAACTGATTAATAAGTTTTGAACTGAGCCACCACTAGAACTATCATGTTTGTGCAGATTCTCTTCTCATCTAATTGCTTTTGGACTATTGCTTTCTAGAATTAAAAAAGCGAATCTTATCAAGAATTATGATGAAAAATAAAAATTTACCCAAAGCTTGGGATAGTAAATTGCACTCTTTTTTAGTGTTCATACAAATTGTTTTTTACTTAGTGGCAACATCAAACTACTGTTTACAGATTAAAAGTACTCTAAAAGGTGATGATTCTACGAGAATACAGCCTCAGAAGGTATTTGAACTCTAAAAGTGGATGCAACGCACTGGATTTCGATAGGGATTCGACTTAAAAAAAGCAGACGTATTTATCAATTGATCGCTATTCGCAATAACTTTGCTGTGGTGTGTCTGTTAAATTTATTAATTTCTCTCACTCGGAATCCTTCAACATTCCCGTCAACAATTCCGACATCTCCCACAGGTCTTTATTCCGATTATCATCATAAATCATCAGCGTTCGCGGGTCAGCATGACGGCTCAATTTCTGCACCTTTCTGATATTCCCATCCGTCGCATCAAGTGCCGCCGTAATCGCTGAATGCCTGACCCTATGCGGTGACATCGGTTTCTTCACCCCCGCCTTCTTAAAAGCAGTAGCCACTATTTTATAAATGGCATCCGTAGTCAATCTATGCCCTTCATTATGAAAATCTAACGCTGTAAATATCGGTAAATTGCCATTCAAATCCCCCCTAGCAATTAACCAATCAGCAAGAGCAGCCGCCACATCCTTAGACATATCCAAATATTCTTCATTCGTTCCCTTACCCTTCCCCAAAACTCTCAACTTGCGCCCATAAAAATCAAAGTCACCCACATTAAGATGACATATCTCTTGGCGACGCAACGCTAAACCCCACAGCACCAGAAAAATCGCATAGTTGCGTTTACCAATTAAAGTTTCCCGGTCAAACTGGCCAAGTACAAGTGCTATCGCTTTACTATCAACACCCCGCGTATCCCGATATGCCTTAACCTTCTCGCCCTCGACATCTTCCAGAGAATAGTTGCATACCCCCAACTTCCGCCCCATTTTCGCCAACGACTTAATCGCTGCCAACCGCCGATTGATTGTTGCCTCCCGCAACCCAGATTTAATCAACATCGCCTTGTATTTCAACACCACCATCACTGCCTGCTCTCGCTGCAAGTGCAAAAACTCCAGCACGCTATCACCAGTTGGCGGTAAGCCTGTCATCTTCAGAAAGAAATCCCTCAAATCCTTTTCATAAGCCCGTCGAGTATTGGGGTTGCGCTTGTCTGCCAGCAGTTGGGCCAACACATCTGGATCAGTGTCTAGCTGTGCGTCAAAATATCGAGCGATCGGTGCATCTAAACACGCCTCCAACGCAGACTTTACAATTTCTCCCGAATGTGGATTGGACATAAGTGCTGACTCGCGTTCAATAAGAATAAGCAGGGGGGCAGGGGAGCAGGGGGGCAGGGGAGATGAAAGACACTAAGAGTCTGTTTTTCTGCCCGCATGTCCGACTGTTTTCTTTATCAGCCAAGGGTTAGGATTGTTAATCATGTTTACTAAACTACCTAGAATCTTATTATAAGTACTGTAAATTTCTCGACCTGTATCAATATCCAAGTAGTTACACTTGACAGCAAATTCAATCCACGTCTGGGTTTCAGCAGCTTCCGCTTCACAGTCGTTCAACTTAGCTACAAATGCTGCTACGTATCGCCGTTTCCTCCATGCTTCTGCCAGATTCGCACATACAGAACGAGAGCAACGACGAATTTGGTCTGTGAGCGAATAACGTTCCTCTACTGGAAACTTTTTAGACACCTCAAATATCTTCATAGCTGCATCAAAAGCCATTTGATAGACTTTCAAGTCTCGATGAAAAGTAATTGCATTTTTTTCCATTTCCTATCTCTTACCTTCTTCACTCTTTCCCCCCTGCCCCCCTGCTCCCCTGCTTCCCCTCTCCCCGCCTCGTTAGGCATAATTGCTCACTGGTTCGTTATTGATAATGCTCGTTTCCAATAACGTCTATTGTATGTCACTTACAGCGTGCATTAATATTTACAATCCGTGAACACCTAAATCCGTTTTGCGGAAGTGATAGGGTGTCAATTAGTAATGCTAGGTCTGTAATTTCCTTATTGATATCTCCTTGATAGCTTTTCAGAAATGGACTGCGTTCAGGTGGTAGTAACTATCAGAGTGCTGAATTATAAATAACTTCTATAAATAACCAGGGGAATATAGCCCCACAAAAGCCCAGTCGTTGTGACTGGGTTTTTTGCCCTTGGTGCGATTGCGCTCCCGCGCAGCGCCCTTGGCGCTCGCTGTCCTTTCACAGCTTTTACCGTGAAAACTATTAAATTTGACTGGTATTACTTTACAAACAATACTGAAACTGAAACAGTGAAGTTATTTAGAAATAAAAACGTGAATCCAAAAATCAATATGAAAAAAATTATTTTATGCCTAATGAGTTTGAGCGTAGCACTATGTCTAATACTGTTTTCGGAACAGACTTATGCACGCAATTCGGGGTATGAAGTGTGGCTTTCAGATCAAGGAAATACTCAAGGAATTACGGCCAGTTCGCCGAATGGACTGTATGGCGGCAAAGTCAGGATTTATGATAGTGCAGACTTGGAACAGAACCCACCCATAAACAATCCATTGGTATTAGATGTAGTAACTGACTTATTTCCAAATGCACTCTTAACAACAGGATCTGATGTCAACAGAATTCATGGAATTATTCCCACCTCAGATTATAAATACATGACATTAAACTTTGTTGCTTCAGGGCATTTAGGGATAGTAGACGGTGAGACAAAACAGCCTGTGTGCTTATTCCGCTCTACTGCAACTAGTACAGGTAGACAAAATCATATGTCTACGATATCGAAAGACGGCACAAAAATCCTCATCGCTAACCAAAGTGGGCGAATGCTTGAGCGAGTGGATATTCAAAAAAATACCGCAGGACAAGTAACAGGATTTAACTATAACGCGGATGGCAGTATTGACATGGTTGGTGGGACGGGACGAGTATTAAATCAACCTATTGCGGTAGATGTTAATCTTGGGGATAACATTAGTTGTACCGTAACCGGACAGGTCGCAGACGGACAATCCTCTTCTACCCCCAACGGCAATCCTAAACAAGCCGCAGGAGTTCGCCCGACTAATACAGTAATTTGCCCGATTATTTCCGACAACAGTCAGCACGCTTACGTAACTTTAGGCGGCGGTGGTATGTTCGTGGTTGACATCACTACCGCACCCATGAAGATAGTAGCTGAATACGATCTAAACGTAGTTCATGCTGCGGGTTGTGGAGGACAGTCGGCTGATGGATTTATGATCCTCAACACTGGAACCTCTGCCCCCAATGTTTCTGAATTTACACTCTATCGGTTTACACAAGACTATCCTCTAGCACCGAACTATAATCAACCCAATCAACCATTACCAGTTGCTGTCTGGGCAGACCCAGATAATGGAAAAATCATACTAGGGAACAATCGAGATGCACATGGGATGGTCATCGTCAAAAATTTAAGTTCTGGAGAGGACAAATACCTGCACCAGTTTGATCGGGTACGAAATAATGCAGAAGTATTTCAGATGAATCCCCCGTGGGAAAATCTTCACTTGCGTCACGAAGGTACGTACAGTCTGACAACGACTGGATCTTGTGGGACAACTCTGGGAGCAGAGCAAAGTAATGACCCAACTCCGGATTTAGCTGATCTATCTTTAGGTAATAATGGTGACAAGATTTATGTTGCCTTACGGGGGCCAAATCCTCTGACCATAGCACATGCAGCAGCAGGGAGTTGTCCTGGATTGGGAATTATTAAGCTATCTCCTAATAACAAAAGCGGTGAATTAACAAATGTTTTGCCCACGATGATTATTAGTGGAGATAGCACGAAAAACTTGAGTGACCCTCACGGGGCTATTGTGCGTCAAAAATTAAACTAACTATTTCCTACAAGAAAGCTCTCTTTCACAGTCCAGTCAATCGTAACGTTGCTGCGGATAGTTTGCATGCTTGTCGCGGGCGATCTCCGGTGTGGTGTCGGTTAATGGAAGTAAAGCGACATCAGAGTTAGTGAAGCAGCAACCCCAAGAGACTAAGCGCGAACGCACAGTACCAGGGTGGCGTACAAGATGCAAGTACCTTTCTACAAAATCTATGCTGCTTTTGAACCTAATTCAAATAATATAAAAAATGAGCAACCTGTACAAAAGTAAACAAGCAACTAAAAAACTATTTCAGTCAGATAACACAAAATCTACTGTTATCAAGAGGAATATATGGAATTTAGTAAAGAACTTGAGAATGTATTATATATCCCTGAAAACTGTATTCCCTTACCTGAAAACTTTGATTACGAAATAGCTGAATACCTAGCTGAAATGGTATTAAATTCTCAAGAAATTGCCCAAAAAGATTCTTCATATAATGGTTTTGGTGTTTTATTTACAGATAAGACTTTAGATTCAGAACAATCTAAAAATTTAAAAGAAGATTTAATTCGTCATATAGAAAATATATTACGTGACTACTATCTGAACAAAACACGCGGATATTTATCACCATTAGATTAAAAATAGTAGGGACTATTATGTTCCCGGACGAGAGCGAAGATGATCGGGTATATTAGGCGTTCGCCTAATATTTCTAACAAAGGGCCACACAAAATTTTGAATTTGTATCTAGCTTGAATCTTGCTAATGACCTTAATCTCTCTCTGCACATAAAATTTATAGCCAAGATTCAACAGACAATGTTCTCACTTGTTGAATCCTCTGAAAGTCGCTGTCGGCTGACACAATGATCAGACCATGTTGTAAGGCTACAGCCGCAATCCAAAGGTCATTTTCATCAAAGCCTAGATCAGTTATTTTCGTTTTTCTCCGCTTACTTTTCTCCTTCGGTGCAAACTGATTGAATAAAGCGGCTTTCAGTTGGCCGTAGATAGTAGCAGTAGATCCATCAATATTATGGCTGTATATACCCGTTAGAAAACGGTGAATTAGTGCTAAGTTACTTTCCTTGCGTTGAGAACGTTCTGCCATGTCTACCAGTTCCCCTTGAACGATGGCGCAGGTTGCAATCACAGAATTTTCCACTTCCGCAAGGCGATTAAGCACATTGGCATTACCAAGTATTGCTTGGCTACAGTGATTTGTATCTAACAGGTACATTATTCAAAGGGGTTTTCGTAATCAAATTTGGCTTTGCCGCGAGTGGCATAAACTAATTCAAGACATTCTTTTAAATCATCACCCTCCCATTTACCAATTGTTTTTAAGTGTTCGAGCAGTGAGCGACCTGTGGAATTTACTGTAGTGTGAGCGGCGGAAGGAGCCACTTCAGAAACAGGCTGTGTTTGGGTTGACTTCGTTTTCAAAAAGCGTATAAAGTCTAGCGTTTCAGCCAGAATGGTATCTGGTGTCGATTCGATTTCTAAAAGAAGCAGTTCTTTGATAGTCATATTGGGTATGTCCTCTGCTGGAGCGAAGATCCAGGCATAGCTGCATCAGTCTTTTTCATTATCGCAATAGTTTCTTTTAGTGTTACTACACTAAGTTCCAGGTTTTCAGTCAGGAGTCAGTCTAATTTGAAGTTTCGCCTTGGCGTAAATTCACCAATTAGTAAATTTAGATTTTCGCCTTGCTGCCATACTACGTTCCAAGCATTCAGCTAGAGGTCAGTCTAATTTGAAATTTCGTCTTGGCGTAAATTCACCAATTAGTAAATCTATATTTTCACCTTGCAGCTACACTACGTTTCAAGTATTCAGCCAGGGTCAGTCTAATTTAGAATTTCGCCTTGGCGTAAATTCACCAATTAGTAAATCTATATTTTCACCTTGTTGCCATTTCACCCAGACAGCCATGAGAAAATCTACCAATTCGCTTTTATCAATCTCTACGCCACGTCTTTTGAGTTTGAGTAATTCTTCTTCTACATCTAAATCTGTTGAGCGTTTCACATAGTAGGTGCGCCCAATCCAAGCATTATCAGACCGCTTTCCAGTTGCGGGTCTGCCACGTTTGCGTGGTTCATTTTGAGTTGGTGCTGGTGGAGGTGGTGTCTTTGTCACGTTACTCTCTGTGATTGCTTCTGTTGGTTGTTCTGGCTCTTGTTGTGATTCTTCTTTGGTTTCAAATAACTTTTTAAAGGGGCTAGGCTTGCTCATGACAGTATCTCCTTACCCACCTCTTGATACTCACGCCATGCTATTTTGCTGCTGCGGTCTTTGACTTGATAAACTGGCAGCCCCTCCAGTGCCGCTTTTTCATAAACAGCAAATCGTTTAATCCCATGTTGAAATAGTGGTATTCCCTCTGCCTCTAATGCTTCCCGTGCTTGCTGTCCTGTTAAACGAGGAGCTGGGGGAATAATTGTGAGCAACACACGATAGCGATCGCTGCCTAATGATTTGAGAGTACCTACAGTCTGCAACAGTGCATCCATCGCTAAAGCATCAGGAGTAGTAGGCAGGATTAATAGATTGCACCCGTCAGCAAGTGCTTCTAAATCTTCAAAGCTTGGTCGGGCTGCTGTGTCAATGACCACATGATCATAATTACGGCTGTGCATAGGGGCCTGCAATAAATCCACAACTTTAAAAGGTAATGCCCCTCGCTTTGCCCATCCTGTAGCACTGTGGTTTGGGTCGCCATCGACCAGCAAAGTGCTGCCCTTCTGAGATAGAAAGCAAGCAATATGGATGGCGCTTGTCGTTTTAGCGACACCTCCCTTGAAACTGGCAAGGGTGATAATCACGAGATGTACTCCAATAAATGCTGCTAGTTTACTCTTAAAATGGCGAAAATTTGTATTTTTTAATTTATAAAATGTTACCTGGGCAGCAATACAGAATTTCGCCAATTCAAAAATATAAAAACTTAAAAGTAGTAATCACTAGCTTCTCCAAGCTACACCTGAACAAAAGACAGTTTGACTGTATCCCTAATTATTAGATTGGTTAGCTCTCTTTGGTTTACTGGTTAGTACATTTTGGATGAGTCGCTTAAATTGGCAATAATACAAATTGCTAGTAATACAACAATACGTATTTCTGATAATCTATATTTTCGCCAATTCAAAATTAAATCAGCATACCATAACATCATCATTCCACGACTGCATAGGCGATCGCCACCTCATCACATGACTGGTTAACCATCTATTAACCATTTACTGGATGCGTAGGTTTACCTTCTATGTCATTCTAGAAAACGAGAGTTAATTCGGTGACAGTGTTTGTTTTGAGTATCACAGGCTTTTCTCCGAAATTTAAATCTCCGCACATTTAGAATTTTGGAGAAAATCGATGTCAATTTATGTAGGCAACCTCTCTTATGAAGTTACAGAAAACGATCTTAAGGGTGTTTTTGCTGAATACGGTACTGTAAATCGGGTTCAAGTACCTACTGACCGCGAAACAGGCCGTCCGAGAGGTTTCGCTTTCGTGGAAATGGGAGCAGATGCTGAAGAAACTGCTGCCATTGAAGCTCTTGATGGTGCTGAATGGATGGGTCGTAACCTCAAAGTTAACAAAGCCAAACCTAAAGAAGACAGAAGTTCTTCTGGTGGTGGACGGGGCGGATATGGTGGTGGCGGTGGACGCGGACGCTACTAAGTTTTGAAACCTAAAATTTTACAAGCCAGTCTTTAGGTCAGATAAGGAGTCTGTCTTTTTTTTGGACTGTTACCCCGAAAGAGCAATTGATGAAGTCAATAGTCAATTTAGTAGGAGAGATAATGACCCAAATAATAGTGGGTGAAAATGAACACCTTGAGTCAGCCTTACGCCGATTTAAGCGAGAAGTTTCGCTCATCGGGGATTTTTCAAGACATGAGAAAGCACCGTCACTTTGAAACGCCTATTGAAAAATCCAAGCGCAAAAAACTTGCTTTACAAAAGCAGGGTAAAAGACGTTTCCGCACTTGAGAACTGACATAGATATAAATGAATGCCCTCATAGTGTTTATGAGGGTTTTCTTTATGGAATTTAGCAGCAGTAAGCAAAAATTAAGCAGAGTATAGCTCTAGTAGTAACCGACCTCTTACTTAGTAGCTATTTATGCAAGTTTAATTAATGATTATGCAATCAGTAAAATATCAAATTATTTATAATTTTTTTTATAAATAATTCTCAAGTATAAGATAGAAATTAAGTATGAATGATCAAAACTGATACCTGGAATTATCTATCTCAAGGGAGATTTTATTTTTTTTATCTTTACACCCGGCTATTAAATAAACATTTATACGAAGATTCTCTTGTCATTAGGGCTGAAATGAGTAGTGATTCAGATTAAAAAGCTATTTTTTAGATAAATAAGAGCCTAAACGTCAAATAATACGTTGTTTAATTTTTAGCTGAAATAATACGGTGCTTTATTAAAAAATAATAAATAATCCCGTGCTGTGAATAACAGTGTTTTATGCTACTATCTTGAAAAGCGCTTTATTGATTGAAGCCCATACAAGATTTCATATCCAGACCAGTGCTGCCATTACGGCTGAAAACCTCCCCTACCTTTATCCCTTCTCCCTAATTTATTAGGAGATCTATATGCATTAAAGAGGTAATCCGAGTAAGAAAGTTTCATCAAAAGACTATTAGTATGCCTACTAGCCTTAAACGAATAGCTTACTCACACTAAGAGGTGAATTAATGAGTAAAGTATGGAAAAGCACAGCAAAGTTTCTAAATGTAGCGTTGTAGCCTTTTTCTTGTTTGCTTATGTTTTTAAAGATTGAATTGGTTGAACTTTAGATTATTGTAGCTGCTGTTTAACCCGACCAAGAGCTAACAGCAGCACTCCCCCCGTTATTACTGATTTAACTAGAGGTGGATCTATTATGACACAAAAACCAATAACCCTACAGATGTTTTGTTCTCTAAAATCTTTTCAGGAAAAGAGACGAGTAGGTAAAGAACAAATAAAACCGAAACAACTATATACTATATATATTTTCCCCCTACTATCCATGATCAAGGGGTCAACATAACATTTTGCCAATTTTGTAAGTTAAAAATTTTTATTGCAAGTTTTGGAACCTCATCCATAGTTTCAAATCTCTGCAATGACAATTTTTTGTCATTGCAAGTATGTAACATCAAATTGGCATAGTTAGTATTGTTTCATTTCAAGCTAAACTTAACTGATTCAAGGGTTTGCTGAGATTCTGAGCGAAGCTCAGAATGACAACCAAAGACAATCTGGTATAACTCACACGAAATTAAAGTTGTGTTATCGCTTTTCTAGTAAAAGTTCAGTGATGAAACGCAGATAAGGAAAAGGTGTAAGTTTAGTAAACATCTACGTTTTGAGAAGGACACCCTTCAGGTTCCTATCAATTTCAGCCGAAATTAGGAAGTTAATGAATCAGCATAGATGATGCTGAAGTTTGTCCCCAATAGCATAAAGGAGAAGCATATGTCAGCAATAGAATTTGATGTTGGGATTATCGGCGGTGGACCTGCTGGTTCAGCAACCGCAGCTTACCTGGCCAAAGCAGGTCTAAAATGTGTTGTGTTTGAAAGTGAACTCTTTCCTCGCCCTCATGTTGGAGAATCTCTAGTTCCATCATCGACAAGGGTATTTAAAGAGTTAGGATTGCTTGACCAAATGGATCAAGCTGGTTTTCCAAGAAAATATGGTGCTGGTTGGACATCATCTGAAAAAGCTCCTATCTACGATATGGGTTGGGAGGGTCTAGAAGCAGACTGCCATGCGGATGTACGCTTTGAAGAGCGGGAGCAGGCTGGAGTTGACCGCAACTATACTTATCACGTAGATCGAGGGAAATTTGATCTACTCTTGCTGCAACATGCACATCAATTAGGAGCGAAAGTTTATGAAGGGGTCAGGGTGAAAGGTGTAGACTTCTCGGAACCATCCAAACCTCGAATCAACTTTTCTATAGGACATCAAGAAGTTGGTACAAGTGTGCGGATGGTCGTAGATGCAAGTGGTCGTCGTACAGTGCTGGGAAACCAACTTGGTTTGAAAATTAAAGATCCCATATTCAATCAATGTGCTCTTCATACTTGGTTTGAAGGTTATGACCGCACTGCATTAGCCCGCAATGGTTCACAGAAAGAGTTTATTTTCATCCACTTTCTACCAGTCACTAATACCTGGGTATGGCAAATACCAATTACTGAAACCATCACTAGCATAGGTGTTGTCACTCAGAAAAAATATTTTGCTAAATCGAAAGAAGATCGCGAGCAGTTCTTTTGGAACTGTATAAGTAGTCGTCCAGAGCTTTTGGCGGGTCTCAAATCAGCAGAACAGATCCGACCATTGAAGGAGGAAAGCGATTACAGCTATGCAATGAAGCAGATCTGTGGAGACAACTTTGTTTTAGTGGGTGATGCTGCCCGCTTTGTTGACCCTATATTTTCTACTGGTGTGAGCATTGCACTCAATAGTGCCCGATTTGCTAGTACAAATATCATCCAAGCTGCCGAAAAAGGTGTGTTTAACCGAAGTAGCTTTGC
The DNA here is from genome assembly GCA_019359325.1 of Mojavia pulchra JT2-VF2. Taxonomy (GTDB): domain Bacteria; phylum Cyanobacteriota; class Cyanobacteriia; order Cyanobacteriales; family Nostocaceae; genus Mojavia; species Mojavia pulchra. The sequence goes on from JAHHHN010000041.1 coordinate 25,718, forward strand.
GACATTTGAGACAACAATGCAGCGTGGTATCAAAAATTGGTACGACTTTATCTCTGTGTACTACCGATTAAACGTTCTATTTACTGCTTTTGTGCAAAACCCCAAATATCGATTAGATGTGTTGAAGTTGCTTCAAGGCGATGTGTATGGCGAAGAGCAACCAGAAGTTCTTAACGTCATGAAAAAAATTGTTACAGAAGTTGAGCAGAACGAAAATCATCTGTGGCATCGATATCTTGGCGACTTGACAACTTCTGCGTTTCAACCAGCTTTTTGAGCTATACCTACAAAGGAGAAGCATATGTCAGCAATAGAATTTGATGTTGGGATTATCGGCGGTGGACCTGCTGGTTCAGCAACCGCAGCTTACCTGGCCAAAGCAGGTCTAAAATGTGTTGTGTTTGAAAGTGAACTCTTTCCTCGCCCTCATGTTGGAGAATCTCTAGTTCCATCATCGACAAGGGTATTTAAAGAGTTAGGATTGCTTGACCAAATGGATCAAGCTGGTTTTCCAAGAAAATATGGTGCTGGTTGGACATCATCTGAAAAAGCTCCTATCTACGATATGGGTTGGGAGGGTCTAGAAGCAGACTGCCATGCGGATGTACGCTTTGAAGAGCGGGAGCAGGCTGGAGTTGACCGCAACTATACTTATCACGTAGATCGAGGGAAATTTGATCTACTCTTGCTGCAACATGCACATCAATTAGGAGCGAAAGTTTATGAAGGGGTCAGGGTGAAAGGTGTAGACTTCTCGGAACCATCCAAACCTCGAATCAACTTTTCTATAGGACATCAAGAAGTTGGTACAAGTGTGCGGATGGTCGTAGATGCAAGTGGTCGTCGTACAGTGCTGGGAAACCAACTTGGTTTGAAAATTAAAGATCCCATATTCAATCAATGTGCTCTTCATACTTGGTTTGAAGGTTATGACCGCACTGCATTAGCCCGCAATGGTTCACAGAAAGAGTTTATTTTCATCCACTTTCTACCAGTCACTAATACCTGGGTATGGCAAATACCAATTACTGAAACCATCACTAGCATAGGTGTTGTCACTCAGAAAAAATATTTTGCTAAATCGAAAGAAGATCGCGAGCAGTTCTTTTGGAACTGTATAAGTAGTCGTCCAGAGCTTTTGGCGGGTCTCAAATCAGCAGAACAGATCCGACCATTGAAGGAGGAAAGCGATTACAGCTATGCAATGAAGCAGATCTGTGGAGACAACTTTGTTTTAGTGGGTGATGCTGCCCGCTTTGTTGACCCTATATTTTCTACTGGTGTGAGCATTGCACTCAATAGTGCCCGATTTGCTAGTACAAATATCATCCAAGCTGCCGAAAAAGGTGTGTTTAACCGAAGTAGCTTTGCGACATTTGAGACAACAATGCAGCGTGGTATCAAAAATTGGTACGACTTTATCTCTGTGTACTACCGATTAAACGTTCTATTTACTGCTTTTGTGCAAAACCCCAAATATCGATTAGATGTGTTGAAGTTGCTTCAAGGCGATGTGTATGACGAAGAGCAACCAGAAGTTCTTAACGTCATGAAAAAAATTGTTACAGAAGTTGAGCAAAACGAAAATCATTTGTGGCATCGATATCTTGGCGACTTGACGGCTTCTGCGTTTCAACCAGCTTTTTGAGTAAGCCAAATGACTAAAAACGAATAACGGATTTCTTAGCAAGAATTCATCCGTTCAGCAAGGTGGAATTCTGCTTGTCTAGAACACCGATTCACTAATCCCCAAAACTAGGTTTTTGTTCTAAAAAAGCCCAGATTTTCGTTGGAGTATATCAAAGAAACTAGGGTTTTTCGCCACAACTTTGAATACTGAATCGCTGTTCTAGTAGATATGCGTTGTCAAGTAAATATGCACAGTCTGCGTTCTGGAGTACAGACTATGGATTTTTGTTGGACGCAAGCTCAAAACGAACATTACAGTAGAGTTTTGAGGTTAGCACAAGAAAAACTTAACAGTGCGGCTAAGAACCGAAAGCATCCTCATCAATTTGAAAGAGAAGAATGGTCTTTGTGCGGTGAGCTTGGTCTGTTGGGTTTATGTGTTCCAACGCGCTATGGTGGTGGTGGGCTTAATGCTTTAACCACGGCGCGTGTAATTGAAGCTTTTGGGCGCGGATGCGAGGATATGGGCTTGGTATTTTCGGTATCAGCACATCTTTTTGCTTGTGCAATGCCGATTGTTGAATATGGGAGTGAGGAACTCAAAGAAACTATTCTGCCACGCTTATGTTCTGGTGAGTGGGTTGGTGCTAATGCCATTACTGAAAAAGAAGCTGGCTCTGATATCTTTGCTCTCAAAACTCAGGCAATCCGCAACGGTGAATCCTATGTTTTGACAGGTATTAAGAGCTACGTTACCAACGGCCCCATTGCTGATGTCACAGTGATATACGCCTTGACAAATCCCAAACATGGCTATCTAGGTATTACAGCTTTTGCTGTAACTAAAAATACAATAAATTTGATTGCCAGTGAGCCTTTTAGCAAAATGGGTTTAAGCAGCACCCCGGCAGGCTTAATGCACCTAGAAGAATGTTATGTGTCAGTAAATAACAAACTTGGCAATGAAGGGCAAGGTGCCCAAATTTTCAAACGCTCGATGCAATGGGAGCGGGCTTGTCTATTTGCTGCTTATTTAGGAATGATGGAGCGGCAACTGGAGCAAACAATTACCTATGCCCAAAAGCGCCGTCAATTTGGTAAGGCGATCGGTAAGAATCAGGCAATTTCTCATCAAATAGCCGATATGAAGTTACGTTTGGAAGCGGCTCGTTTACTCCTTTATCATGCTTGTTGGCTCTTTGACCAAGGCAAAGAATCGGTGCTTGACGTATCGATGTCGAAGTTGGCTGTAAGTGAAGCCGCAATTCAGTCAAGTCTGGATGCCATCCAGATTCATGGTGCAGTTGGCTTTACATCTGAGGCTGGCATTGAGCGGATGTTACGCGATGCCATTCCTAGCACTATTTTTTCAGGAACATCGGAAATTCACCGCGATATCATCGCAAGAGAATTGGGCTTATGAGCTTACAAAACCTTGTAATACGAAGTGCAGAGCGTGTGCCAAATGCTTTGGCAATCAAAGATCCCATTAATAGCATGACATATAGCGAGCTGGATAGCTTGGCTAACCGTATTGCTCGTGCACTCATCAAGCTTGGTGTCCGTAAGGGAGATCGTGTTGGCATCTGGCTCGACAAATCAACGTATGCTGTGGCGGCTATGCAAGGAGTCCTCCGTCTGGGCGCAGCATATGTACCGCTCGACCCCCTCAGCCCTACGTCTCGCGCACACACTATCCTAACTGATTGCTCAGTGCAAGCGCTAGTAACTACAGAAAAGCGTGCTGAAGCGGTTTTGACTGATGGGCTAGCACACATAGCATGTCTATGCGTGCAAGGTAATTGGCAGGGACTAAGTTGGCATAATGTGTTGTCACTTTCAGATCAACCTATAGAAGCCTCTAAATCTGTCGAAGACGATATTGCATATATCTTGTATACATCTGGCTCAACAGGCAAACCAAAGGGTGTGTGCATTAGCCATCGTAACGCACTTGCCTTTATTCATTGGGCTAGCACAGAACTTCAAGCAACATCGGCTGATCGTTTTTCCAATCATGCTTCATTCAATTTCGACATTTCGGTATTAGATATTTATGTAGCATTTCACGCAGGTGCATCTGTTCATCTGATTCCTGATGAAATGTCTTACAGTGGTAAAAGATTAGTCAACTTTATCATTCAACAAGAAATCACTATCTGGTACTCAGTACCGTCAGCGTTGATTCTTATGATGGAGCAGGGTGGATTACTGGATGTACCATCTATTCCTTTACGTGCTATCCTCTTTGCTGGAGAACCTTTTCCTATCAAGCATCTACGGCGGTTGTATGAGCGTTGGCGATCTGCACGATTCTTAAACCTTTATGGGCCGACTGAAACCAACGTTTGCACATTCTATGAGTTACAAGAAATAGACCAAAAGCTTACTAAGCCTGTTCCCATTGGTTGTGCGTGCTCTGGTAACCAAGTATGGGCAGTGAAAGAAGATGGCACAGAGGCGAAACCAGGAGAAGAAGGAGAACTCATGGTGTCTGGTGCTAGCGTCATGCGCGGTTATTGGGGGCACTTACCATATGGTGACAAACCTTATAAAACGGGCGATATTGTGCGCTTACTAGAAGATGGTAATTACATGTACATTGGTCGCCGTGATTACATGGCAAAAGTAAGAGGCCATCGGGTAGAACTCGGCGAGATAGAGTCAGCACTAGAGGAGCACCTTTCGATCCACGAAGCAGCTGTCATCATATCTGGAGCGGAGATCGAAACGCGTCTCATAGCTTTTATTGCACTTAAGAAAGATGCTGTAGCTCCTTCGCTTTTAGACATCAAGCGGCATTGTGCCGAGCGTCTTCCCCGCTACATGATTGTCGATGACATATGCTATCTAACTGATTTGCCGCGTACAAGGAACGGCAAGGTTGATCGCCTTCATCTGTCTAATAATCAAGTTGATTTTATCAAAAGGAGGAATTTAAATGCAGCGCTCTGAAGTTTTGCAGCAGTTGAGAGATTACATTTCCCTAGAAGTTCTTAACGGCAATCATGATGATTTAGATGATTCAACTCCCTTACTTGAATGGGGAATTCTCAACTCATTCGAGCTGGCAAGGATTCTCACGTTTATTCAAAACCAATTTGATATTGAAGTGCCAATTGATAAAGTTGTTGCTGAACACTTCAAAGACATTAGCTCTATTACAGATTTAATGTTGAATCTGGCAAACGAACACTCAGACCACACAGCTAAAACAGCAATTGTTTAATAAGTAATACGTAATACGGCTTTTGAATAATCAAAGAGGTTGGTAAAGACATGCAATCACTTTTAATCGAAAAAGTAAATTATGTCCTGACACAGGATCAAATGCCGACATCATGGTATAATATACAAGCAGATCTGCCTATACAAGTACCGTCATTGCGTCATCCCAAGACTGGCGAGGTAATATCTCCAGAAGAGATAAAAAGTTTGTTACCGATGGCGTTGATCAAACAGGAATTCAGTCAAGAACGCATGATCGAAATTCCTGAAGAAGTACAAAGAATCTATAGGCAATGGCGGCCCTCGCCACTAATCCGGGCACGTCGCTTAGAACAGGCGCTTGATACCCCAGCTAAAATCTACTACAAGTACGAAGGCGTCAGCCCATCAGGGTCTCACAAGCCTAATACTGCCGTACCGCAGGTTTATTATAACAAGCTAGAAGGTGTAAAACGTTTAGTGACTGAGACCGGTGCTGGTCAGTGGGGTTCTTCCCTAGCAATGGCTTGCGCTTTTTTTGGGCTAGATTGCGGCGTCTATATGGTCAAAGTGAGCTATCATCAAAAGCCATATCGACGCGCACTAATGGAAGCCTACGGTGCACGCGTCGTTGCTAGCCCGAGCAATGAGACTGACGCTGGGCGCGCAATCTTGTCCGAACACCCTGATTCAACTGGCAGTTTAGGAATTGCAATTAGTGAAGCGGTCGAAGTAGCTCTACAAGATGTGGACACTAAGTTAGCCCTTGGTAGCGTTTATAACCACGTACTTATGCACCAAACGGTAATTGGTCAAGAGGCGATGAAACAACTGGAACTAGCAGGCGACTATCCCGATATCATCATTGGTTGTACCGGAGGTGGCTCAAACTTCAGTGGCATTGCTTTTCCATTTATCGGTGCTAAACTACGTGGTGAACGTGATATACGTGTGATTGCAGTTGAGCCAGCATCCTGCCCTAGCCTGACCCGTGGTACATATGCTTACGACTTTGGCGACACATCTAAGTTAACACCAATGGTCAAGATGCACACCCTCGGACATAGCTTCATACCTGCGGGTATTCATGCTGGAGGATTACGCTATCATGGCATGGCCCCACTCGTCAGCCATCTTATGAAACTTGGGCAGATTGAGGCGCGTGCTGAGACGCAGATCCGCTGCTTTGAAGCTGGTATCCAGTTCGCTCGCGCTGAGGGCATTGTTCCAGCACCTGAAGCAACTCATGCAGTTCGGGCGACAATCGACGAAGCGCTACGTTGCAAAGAGTCCAATCAGTCTAAAGTAATTTTGTTCAATTTGTGCGGTCACGGACACTTTGATATGCAAGCCTATATAGACTATATGGCTGGCAAACTGCGTGACCACGAGTATTCACAAGAAGAGGTGGCGATGGCGCTAGCCGGACTACCGAGCATGGAGTAGTACAGAAGTCAGAAGTCTCTCAGCTTTGCTGTGGCTCGCTGACATTTCCAATTTGACATGGATGCGACAGCGTGAATTTACAGCGGTGAGGGCTTGAGGCTTAAATTTAAGGATTAGGCGATCGCGACAGTAGAAATTTATGTGGATATCACTGTAGGTTTTTGTGACTTATATGACTTCTGTCAATATTGAAATGTCTTTAGCACAAAGCCTAATTAATCCTCTTTTATCAATCTGGGGAACCCCAATCGCTGAAAGCCTTTCGGAGCTTTAGTTTCCATTTAAGGGCTGAAAATTCTAGTTACTGTTAGAAAATAAAGCCTCAAATGTTGATTAAGTCAATGTCTGAAATTTGGCTTCGATTATTGTTTTCCGAAAGTGACAAAACAGGGTTAATGGTGATTGCAGGAGAGAAATTCAGCCGTTCTCAAATGCACCTGAATAAAATCATAACCTTCGTTATCGCCTTTCATATTTTTTTAATTAAGCGCTTATTGAACTTAGTTCAGTTTATGAACCACATAAACATCTGACTTTTCCCGTTATCTCCTTGATTGAGCGATCGCTTACCATGCCCCTAGCCAAAAGCTCTATTCTCTCGTAATTCATTGTCATTATCTTAATTTATTGAGAGTTAAAATAGAGCATGAAACCCTTACTAATTCGTTGTTTCACAACTTAACAAGAAAAGTCAGCATAAACATACATTACCTGCTTTTGAACAGAAAATATTTTGAAATTCATAGCTGACATTGGAAAATCATAGGAACTTTATTCTTGCGCTATGCTTTACCGTGCTTGTTTAGCAGAATATGACATTGCAGCTTCCTGAATTCCTAATATGTATAAAAAATATTGGTCATTTTCGGGGTTATCCTCTTAGAGGAACAGAGAACATGAAAGATACCGACATTCAGGATTTACGGACAGCACTTCACTTTCTTCAACAATATGATGAAGGTTCAGAACACATTTCTACACCCGTGAAGGCATGGTGTGAACTAGCAGAAATATATGCAAAAAAAGGAGGTGGCGTTCCAGTTAGACCTCCAACTCGCTCTGGTCCACCAATGCTTTTTAAGCGAGTCATGCCTCAAGACCAGCCTGTGCTAGTGGGGTTATTCGGCTCCCGTCGGCGTTGTGCTCTGTTAATAGGTAGTACAGAGGAACAGATAACCGAGAAATTGCTGGAGGCTGCTCGAAATCCTTTAGCTCAGATACGAAAAGAAGCTCCACCTTGCCAAGAGGTTGTTTATCGCAAGAATGTTAATCTTGCATCTTTACCAATTCCTATTCTGACTCCTAAAGATGCTGGACCATACATAACTCTTGGTCTGTCTATGGCGAAAGATCCTGAAACGGGTGTTCAGAATATTTCTATTCATCGTCTATGTGTGCAAGGGCCTGATACGCTTACCATATGGATGGTACCCGGACGCCATCTCGAGTCTTTTTATTTAAAAGCAAAGGCAATGGGTCAATCTCTTCCTATCTCGATCCAAATTGGTCTTGACCCAGCAGTCTATATAGCCTCTTGCTGTCCTAGCCCGCTGGCTCCACTTGGTTTCAATGAACTGGATATTGCTGGTGGTTTACGGGGGCGTCCTATTGAGATTTCCTCATGTTTAACGGTAAATACAGACTGCATCAGTCATGCTGAGTATGTACTAGAAGGAGAGATTCTTCCAGAACTTGTGCCGGAAAATCAGGTTGCCGATAATTCTTTGCCTGAATTCCTCGGCTATGATGGCAAAGCCCAACCGAGTTTGCCAATTGTGAAGATTACGGCGATTACCCATCGCTCTAATGCACTATTTCAAACAGTAATTGGTCCAGGATATGAGCAGTCCAACCTGTTGGCCTTTGGAATGGAAGCCGCTACTCTTTTATTCATTCGTCAACACGTCACTGATCGAGTCATTAATGCTTATTGCAGCTCGGCAGGTGGAGGGCTACTTTTAATATTTCTCCAATTCCGAAAAGAGCAGGAACAAGATGACGGCGTTGTTCGGCAAGCTGGGCTGGCCGTACTAGGTGCTTTCCGAATGATTAAACATATAGTTCTAGTAGATGAGGATGTTAATTTATTTAACGAAGAAGACGTCTGGTGGGCAATGACAACTCGGTTTCAGGCTGACCAAGATTTAATAATGGCACGCAATACTCAAGGATTTCCATTAGATCCTAGCCAGAATCCAGCATATGCTCCTAGCATTACTAGCCCAGGTTTTACTACTAAGGCAATATTTGACTGTACCGTTCCTTTTCGTTTAAAAAGCAGGTTTCAACGTTCTATATTTATTAACTCCACAGAAGCAAAGTCAATTATCGAAAACTGAAATCTACCTTTGTATGTCCCAAACACTCTATATTCCTACTGATTTTGCCAATAAGTTTCGTAACTTACTGTCTTTACCCCAAAATGAGCAGCAGGCTGCTGCTGCTGCTTTTTGGTCTAATACTGATTTTTCATTTACAGAAGAATGGAACTCACGCTTTGGACCCAATTCTTTATTTGATGCTTGGACTTGTTGCTCATTAATGCAAAACATTTATACTTCCAATGCTCTGATTCTGAAATCTTGGCTCAGCAAACGCCGTGGATGGCGAGTTATAGAAATTGGTGGTGGAAACGGAGCACTTTGGTCACACGTTTTGAGTCCACAAGATGAAGGAGAGTTGATTGTTATAGACCCTGTACCCGAAGTACACAAGCAGGTAAGTCAGAGGCTTCCTGCGGGAGTTAAATTCATTCCCATTCAAGCCCCAGTTGAAACTGTAACTTTAAGTGAGGCAGATGCCGTAGTTTGTAGTTTAACTCTACATCATTTAGCAGGAATAGATACCTGTGAACGATCTAAACACGGACTTACAGGTTCTGGAAAACTAGAAGTGCTTAGTCAAATAGCTCAAGCACTTAAGCCTCGTATGGGATTAGCAATTCTCAATGAGTCTGATATGTATTCAGATCTTGACTTACCTCCAAATGATCCAGTACTGGTAGACCATTTGTTAGAAGCTTACGTGCGGCGTGTAGGGCTTTCCCTATTTTTAGATGCTGAAGCACTAGTTAACGATCCCAAAAATTTAATTCCACGCTGGTATGCCATAATTCATCAATGGTGTGTAGGACAGGTTTTTAAGGCTCATGTTCCTATAGCTGAAAGAGATGTTTATGAGCTAAATCTTTCTCGATGGTTAGAAGTACTAAGACGTGCAGGGCTAACTGTAATCGAATGGAAATGTACTGATAATTTTGGTTTGTTTTACCGCTATTTACTCAAACCATCGTTAGAGGATAATGTAAATTTAAACCAAGTTTGACAAAATTTAACAATCTAGCTCTTGGAATGAAGAAAATGGGATTCTTTAGCAAATAAGAATATGTTTCGTTTTTTGGCGTTGCTGAATATGAGTATGAATTGAGATTTTTGACCAAAGCTGAAAGTATATTCTTCCCACCTTTGCGCGAAACAAAATTCATCCCGTAAATTAGCAACGCCCGTTTTTTTTACTATTGCACTGTTCGCAACGGTCTATAAAGGTATCATCTCCACAACTTTTTCATCTTTTCATCCTGTCAAGGACAACAAAATTTTTGAAACTATGTTGTAGTCAAACAATTATGTAAAGATGTCAACTAAACCTAGAAATCTTTATGTTAGAGTTTGGGGTAAAGGTGAGGCAGCCGTGTTGGTACATGGCAGCAATACAGCCAATCCAGAGTCTACATGGTTGCAGCAACGTGATTTAGCTGAAAGATACAAGTTAGTCATACCAGATCGCCGTGGTTATGGTGCCAGCGCACCAATTGAGCAGAAAGGTTTTGAAGATAATATTCAGGATATACTTACTGTGCTTGGAACTGGTGCTCATTTGGTTGGCAGTTCGTATGGTGGCGTAATTGCCTTACTAGTAGCTGCACGCCGACCAGAGGTAGTGCGATCATTAACTATAATTGAACCTCCTGCCTTTGAAATTGCACGTGGACATTTGGTAGTTGAGGAATTTATTGAACGTATTTGTCCATTGTATGCGGCTGTACCTCAGATAACTCCAGAAGATTTTATCTTCGGTTTCGTTCAAGCACTTGGTGGGCAGCTTCGCAAACCAATTCAGCTTTCGCCGGAGCGCCGTCAGTCCATTATTGCTACCATGACTGAACCTCCGCCTTGGGAGGCTGAAATCCCTGTGGGTACGCTGGCAGCGACTCGGTTTCCCAAACTCGTTGTCTCCGGTGGCTGGCACCCCGTGTTCGAGACTATCGCTGACTTGTTAGCACGACGTGTGGGTATGGAGCGGGCAGTGATTCAGGGTGCTGGTCATGAGGTTCAGGAACTCGGCAGGCCATTCAACGAGCGACTAGAAGCACTCTGGAAGGTATCATCAACTTAAGTTAGCAGTGTAGAAATTGAGTATGGTAACTCCGTATTTCACGCCGAATAATCTGATGCTGCTGCCTTGATACCAGTCAACCTCAGCTTTTAAATTATAGATAATATGGTATACGACAAAATTATCAAGTTACTTACTGAAAACGGAATTGATTTCAAAATTCACACGCATGAGGTAATTAAAACAATCACAGATGTGGAAGAAAAATTACCATTTCCTAAGAACCGCTTACTGAAAACTGTTGTCTTTAAGATTAGAAACTCATCCTGGATTTTGGCTGCCGTTAAAGGAGAGGATAGAGTAGATTATCGAAAACTGGCATCTAGTTTGGAAGTGCATCGTAGCGATTTAATATGTCCATCACCAGAAGAAATTAAGTCAATATTAGATTTTGAGATAGGTGGTGTATCTCCAATTCCAACAAGTGATGATACAAAAGCTGTCTTTGATAGTGCATTGCTTAGCATGAATTTTGTATACTGCGGAAGTGGTAGAAACGACCGAACTCTAGAAATCGGAGTAGAGGAGCTTTTACAATTGTCAAAAGCTAAAGTAATATCTATTGTCTGACTTAAAGCTTGAGTTAGAAAATGCAATATTTCAAGTATAACTGTAGTAAACTTTGATTCATCTAATTTTCTACTCGATATGCTTTAACTGTTAAGCTTTTAGCCCATAAAAAGTGCAAATTCAATATGGAGCAGCTGAGCAGATTATTAGCTCAACGAAAATCAAGGAGGCTATTGGTGACATTTTTAGCTAATTGGTTAACCGTATTTATAATCGGGTGTCTAGCAGTCATAAGCCCCGGACCAAATCTTGCCATTACCCTCCGTAATGGCCTGGTGTACTCGCGAAAAGCTGGAGTGTACACTGCTGTTGGTCTTGCCACTGGTAATCTTGTTCATGCCACATACTGTTTGTTGGGCATTGGAGTAATTATTTCTAAGTCAATTTTTTTGTTTAACATACTGAAGTGGCTTGGTGCTGCATACTTGCTCTACATCGGCATCAAATCCCTGCAAGTGAAAAAAGCTATAGGCAATGTTACTAACTTACAGTATCGGCAGACCATAAGCAATTGGACAGCGTTTCGTACAGGCTTGTTCACAAATCTGTTGAATCCGAAAGTAACCTTGTTTTTCCTTGCTCTATTTACGCAGATTATTCGACCAGCAACACCTCTGCTTATTCAAGCTGTCTACGGTCTGACGATAGTTAGTATAGAATTTGCATGGTTTGCTTTGGTTGCCATATTGATTTCACAACACACGCTCAAGAACTTCTTTCTGTCATTTTCACATTGGATTGAACGGGCGACAGGGGTGACGCTGATTGCCCTAGGGCTACGTTTGGTATTTACAAAGGAAAACAATACTTAATTTATCTGCCTCTAAGGCAAATGCTCTAAGAAAAGCTATCTGTGAAATCAATTTTGTCACCATTATCCACAACTGGGGGCAACATTGCCCAAGGTGCGATTGAGCGAAGCCCAGTGCCTCCAGCAATCGCCTCTTCATAGACTGCTGTTTATGTTATCAACATAAAATCCAGATGGCTAGCCACAGCTTCGCAAAAGTGTTAAACAGCATTACCCATCCCAAACGCTTGTAGTCAGCCATCTATGGTTTTAAGATCACAAGCGTTTCTTAATTTTTGATTGATGATGGCGCTCGCTGTTCAAATTATCTTTCTCTTAAGTCACAGACTCAGAATCTGGGGCATTCCACGTAGTTAGTCAAACGTGTAATTAGCAATTGAAACTGGCTTTACAAGAGCCAATACCTCATGGCAGAGGTAGAAATTATATTGTTCGCGCCGCCCCTGTGTGTTTGAGCATCTGTAAACGATTTTTCATCTGAAGAAGGCAGTTTTTCTATTTCTTGCCACTAAAGTTGTGTTTATCTGTCTTCATTGAGGTACTTAAGCAGAGTTTCGATTTGGTGAACAGAATAGACATTAATCGGGAGCATGGGAGTATCAGAGCCAGCAAGCATCGCTATTACTCGATGAGTATTGTAGTCTATATTTTTGAGCTTTTGTATCAGGCGTAAGCCCAGAACTGGAGTATTACACCGGGATTTGATAAAAGTTTCAATGTCGGAGCGGAATGTAACTTCGACACCAACCCCACCGGAAAACTTTAGAGCTTCAGAGAAAACAATTCCTGGCTCAACTATAGTTTTAGCTTTTGTTAAGGCGATGAAAAAGGTGGATTTAAAATCATCAGGCATCCTATGCAGTTGGGCTTTTGTGGTTGCCAATGCTTCATCACTGACATATCCAAGGCTAATTTCTGAAGGTATGGGGCATTTTTCTAAATTAACCCGCGAACCGTAGACATCACCCAAAAGCTGTTTTCTGCGTTTAGCTTCTCCCATACTTCATCCCCTATTACTACCATGAGTGTCTAACTAGAATACTAGCCAATGCTGCAAAGTCCAATGGCACTGCTTGAGCCACTACCGCCATAAAAATACCCCCAGAATATGGGGGCGATTGATGTGGTTAATGTGCCTAAAAAGACACAATTGAATAATGAGAGTTCGCTATAAGGATTTCTGTATATATGCCCATCTTAGAATGAACTGTCGGTGAATGTCTTCCGTGATCACCTTTTCTTCAAAATCGCTTCACAACAACTTTTCAATAACTGTGCTTTTATACCGTTAACCATTGCAAAAATTTTCCTTCTTCTTTTTCAAATATTCAATCCGGCAGCAACTGCGCCGCCATTGGTCTTTAGTCAAAGGATAATAACTAGACCAAATACTTCCATCTGGTGCTGAATAAAAAAATGTAATTACAGCCGATTGAGAGCCAAAGTTACAGGTACTCACTTGTACCTCATCCCCAAGAGCAAAGGTCTGGCCTTCACAGTTAGTTACTGTCTCTAATTTTTATATGGTGGTATTCGTTTCGGCTTTGTTGCAGTTGTTTATTTTCTAGTTCTGGTTGTGCTAAATCAGTAGCTTTACTTGACGAGTTTTGAGTTAATTCTTCTACATTGTCTAATCTACTCCAAAAATCGCGCCCAATTCTGGCGACGAAGCTTAACCTTTAACTGTCGAAGCTGGGCAGATTTTCGCTGCCGGCAATTTCTTCTAAAAGTAATTTGCAATTAATATAGCCTAAAGAGATGGCACGAAACACTGCATGGGGGCGATTTTGGGAACCCAACTTGAGATTCAATGAATTTGTATATCCCCTGATTGAGCCTGCGGAAACGTGCAGTTTAGAGGCAATTTTTTCGTTAGAGAACCCAAACGCCATAAGTTTGAGAACTTTCATCTCCATTGGAGTCAAAGATTCACGCAACTTTCTTTTTCCTTTTGAGGAATTTTCTGACTCCATATCCAAGATGGCGCGAGACACTCTAGGGTCAATCCAAGACTGGCCCTCGTAAGACATTTTGATAGCGTACAGCAGAATTTCTGGGTCAGTATCTTCTAGTAAATAAGAAGTTGCCCCAGAATTAAAAGCCGATTTCAAAAGCCCTTCATCTGAGTGAGCAGAAAGAACAATTATTTTTAGATTGGGGAATTCAGTATGAATAGCAGTTATTAAATCAATACCCGAAACATCTGGTAAATTTATCTTAAAAATCACAACATCCGGCTGAGAGTGGCGAATTGATTCTAATCCTTTTACCCCTGAATCCGCCTCAGATGCTTCCAGATTCGCTTGAGAAATAGCCGTTTTTATGCCTAACCTAACAATAGGTAAATCTTCAATGATAAGGACACGCATATTTCTAGTGATTTGAAAAACTGATCAATAAAATTAAGAATTATGTGTCAGGATTCAGTAGGTAAGTTATCCAGCAAGGCTGACGAATTTCTTCAGAATTCTCAATTTTTATTTATTGATAAATTTTACCTGATATCTCCAGAAAATTTCCTGATATTTGGTATTAATTATTAGGGAGTTTAGCGGCTATTACTGACCTCTATAAGTCTAAGCTGCCGAGATTTATCAATAAGAATGATATTTCAAAAAGGTAATCAATTATTCTTCTATTAGGATGACCTCTTACCAGCAGCAAACTGTTATTTCTTGAGTGACATTTTGCAGTGGTCGTCTACAAAATGTCACTTGTTAACCGACTTCAAGGTTCAAGCATCGGTAAGAAGTTCCTCCAT
>JAHHHN010000042.1 GCA_019359325.1 Mojavia pulchra JT2-VF2
CACTGATGTGAGACAGTATTGATTTGAGGTTGTTCATCATAAGTTTGGTCTAATCCTAATCGCATCTCAGCTATGTTAGCGTAAGATGCTCGCTAACTACTCTCCCACACCTTTTTTCGTTCACCCTGCTTCAACTTGCGAATGCTGATACTCCACCGCTACGGTTGCCTCTCGGTACAGATACCCTGCGAGCCATTGCTGAGAAAAACGCTTACGTCGAGCAAGAAACGGCACAATGGCGCACTCTGGCTGAATCTACTGATTATACCGATTAACTTTAAGTTTGATACAGAAATAGGACTTGGCAGGAGGAAAGAATAAAAAACCAATAAGCAAGCGCTCTAAGGCTTGATAAAAACAGTGGGTGTAACATAACGTGCAATACTAAGCGTTTTTACCCCGATGTCGTTTAACCTATGTATAACGACATCACAGAACAATCATCTTCGTGTGCTAACCATCTTTGTACTGTACCTTGATGTTTGCCTAGAATTTTGGCGATCGCACTTAAGTTGGTGCTTAACTCATGGATCTTGCGTGGTGTCATTTGAAGAAAGTTGCCAAACTGGTTTATTGAAGTTTGAATCTTTGAGCATAAGATTTGTCAGCTATGAACCTGTTGCAGTCACTCCGTCACTCTGGACAATCCATTTGGCTTGATGGGTTTGAGCGAAGTTGGGTGAGCAGTGGTCAGCTGCAACAATCCATTGAAGATGATGGGTTAAGGGGTATACGATCAAACTTTGAAGCGTTGAACCTTGCCATCCAGGGACATGCTTACGATCGCGACTTCAACACGCTGGTACAACAAGGGATGAGCCGGAGCGCTCGATCAGATTATGAATATTTGCTTGTGCGAGACCTGCAATTAGCGGCTGATCGGTTGAAACCAGTTCATGCTCATACACAAGGACAAGATGGCTATGTTCAAGTCGATCTGCCACCTGACACGTTATTTGAAGCTGAAACTGCGATCGCTGCCGCTCAAAGAATCTGGCGAACTGTGGGGTGGAGTAATTTGTTACTCAGAATCCCCGCGACTCGATTAATGATGCCAGTGATTGAACAACTACTGAAGGAAGGCATGAACGTGAATGCTACGTTAGTGTTTTCTCTAAACGTATACAACCAAGTTTTTGACCATTATCTCAGAGGATTAGAGAAGCAGATTCAACTAAAAAAGTCCGTAAGTAAGGGCGTTTGCTTTGCCAGTTTTGCCATTTATCGGTTGGATGCGGCGATTAATCCACTAATTGCTCACTCAGAAACATCTTTTGGTATGATGCAATCCAGGCTGCTCTATGAACACTATCAAAGTCAACGCCAGCGATCGCTCCCTCAAGGGGCAAAACCACTGCGGTTGGTTTGGGATTGCACAGATATTCCGCTTGAATCTGCATGGCAATATTTTCAGATAGCAACTCCTGAAACCGTGATGATGCTGGAACCGTCAACGCTCTTAAGGTATCGTAAGGTTTCTCTGCTGCCTACAAGGCTGATTGACGGTGAAAGCGATGAACAAATTATAACAAGCGAAACGGAAACACTTTCGGATGAACAGATTGACCAACTCGTGGACAAGGAAATGGCGCGATCGCTCAACGCCTTTCAACAGTTGCTAGACACCATTGAACACAAGCGAAGGCACTGAATTTGGATGTATGTCGCTTCAATGTTCAATTGCCCCTAACGCTTTAAGAGTCGTTCTTTGAGCCACTGTCAACCCAGTTGCGCCTTGAATGTTCATACCTTCATACAGGCGATTGACCATTAACGTTTCGATACAGCATCCTGTTTGCACGTCCCAAAGCTTGATTGTGCGATCATCGCTTCCACTGAATAGGATTTGACCGTTAGAGCTAAAGACAACTGACCGAACCCAACCGCTATGGTCATCCAGGATATGGAGACAATGCCCCGTTTGCAGATCCCACAGTCGAATCGTTTGATCGTCACCGCCACTTGCTAAAAATCGACCGTTGGGACTGATGGCAACCGTCCAGACGGCTCCTGTATGCCCCTCTAAAACCTTCAGTCCTGCTCCAGTTTGCACATCCCACAATCGAACCGTGTGATCCTGACTGCCGCTTGCCAGCCTGTGACCACCCGAATCAAACCCTAGTGCGAAAATTGTACCTATATGTCCCTGCAAAACCTTCAGACATGCTCCAGTTTGCACATCCCACAAGCGAATGGTGCGATCAAAACTACCACTCGCCAATATTTGACCG
This sequence comes from Mojavia pulchra JT2-VF2, assembly GCA_019359325.1. Classification (GTDB taxonomy): domain Bacteria; phylum Cyanobacteriota; class Cyanobacteriia; order Cyanobacteriales; family Nostocaceae; genus Mojavia; species Mojavia pulchra. Next base: position 2,232 of record JAHHHN010000042.1, read on the forward strand.
CTCTTGTCGAACGCGATCGCGGGAATCCCGTTCTGGTGTCCGCGTAACACATGCAAACAGTGATGTGTTTGCATATCCCAAAGTCGCACGGTGCAATCATAACTACTGCTTGCCAGAATTTGTCTTGTTGGGCTGAACAACACTGTCCACAGGGCCGCATTGTGCGCTGACCATCGTTCAAGGTGTCCAGTTTGAATATTCCATAAAGCGATCAACTCATCGTGTCGATTAATTGCGAGCGTTTGATTGTCGGGACTAAAGCTGACGTTGCTGAATGAGGACGTTTGACGGGTCGGGCTGAGAAACGTTTTGTAAGGGTGATACGATGACGGATTGCCATGTGGTTGCAAATGCCACACGTAAATCATTTCATTCTGACCACTACTGGCGAGTATCTGGTCATCCGAACTGAGGCTCAGGGAATGAATCCCACCCGTATATCCACGTAACGTTTTTAGGTTTCGTCCGCTATATAAATGCCACAGCCGCACCGTTTGGTCTTCTCCTGTACTGACCAACAATTGGCTATCAGCACTAATGGCAAGGCCAAAAACATCGTGGGTATGGCCCTCAAGGACATGAATGGGTTGCCCGTCTTGAATATCCCAAAGGCGTAGCGTACCGTCAAGACTGGCACTGGCTAACCAATGACCATCTGGGCTAAAGGCAATGTTCCAAACCCAATCAGTGTGTCCTTGTAGTACCTTGACACTGGAATTTATGACATGGGGTTTTCGATGTTGATCGTGTGACAGATGAGTGCTCCACAGTCGAATAGATCCATTCCGACAGCCGCTAGCAAGCAGTTGACCATCCGGGCTGTAGCGCACACACTGAACCCCACTGGTATGCTCTTGTAAGACACTCAAACAGTGACCATTGCTCACATCCCAAATGCGAACGGTTGTATCATTACTGCTACTGGCTAAGGTTTGCCCATCCGGCGCGAAATGGACAGAATAAACACTCTGGGTGTGTCCTTTCAAAATATGGAGACACTGCCCTTGCAAATTCCATAGGCGCACCGTTTTATCTTCACTGCCGCTTGCTAACTGCTGACCATCGGCACTAAAACTCACTGAGCGAACGCCACCTTTATGTTCTGTCAGCACCTGCAAGCAGCTTCCACTCTGGACATCCCACAAGCGCACCGAACTATCACTACTGCTGCTGGCTAACGTTTTGCCATCGGGACTAAAGGCAACCGACCAAACCCAACCTTTGTGTCCTGAAAAGGTGGCTAGGAGTTGGGTTGTGCTAATGTTCCACAGATAGATGTTGCCAATGGAATCACCCACAGCAATGGTCTGTCTATCTGGGTTCAGGTCTACCGACATGGCAATACTGAGTGTTTCTGAAAAGATGGACTTGGCGAAAGTGGCATTCTGAAAATTGACTCCGGCTAAATCGACCTGCCGTAAGTCGGCTTGCTGCACCACAAGACCAGAAAAATCCCAGCCGCGTAAGTCCACTTGAAGCTGCACCAGCAGGTTAATCAAGTTGCCTGCGGTGTATCCTGCTTTCTTCCCCTGTTGCGTTAATAAGTGCCTTGCTTGCGCCTCAATCGCCGCCACGCTGCCAAAGCGAGACAGCAACTGTTCTATCACAGGTTGCACAATTAAGCGCGTCTGAATCTCTCGAATGTAATCTTTTGCTTGTACTTGCACTAAGGGATGCGTTTGCCAAACGTTAAGCTTCTGCGTCTCAAATTCGATGCAAATTTGTTGCACGAATCGTTCTGTGATATATTCCATTACCATAGGTTGCAAGAAGAATAACCCATCGTTTTTTTCAATTAGAGATCGCCTTAGTAGTGAGTTGATTAAATTAGGTACACTTTGTTGAGCAGCAGGATCAACCACGTTCTCTCGAATATCTGCAATCGAGACTGGCTCCCGATGAATTGCAAACCAGAACAGTGTTTTCTGTTCTGCTTCGGATAGGCGAGCGAACTGACGCTCTAGCAAATCGCGGATGTCTTCAAAAACAGCCAATCCCTGACTCAGATACGGTAATACTTCTGTAATGCTGCCGTTAAATAAATCACCAATTGCGGCTGCCAACAGTTTCAATGCCAGAGGATTGCCACCGTAGTGGTGGATTAAAGTCTCCCATTCGGCTTCTGAACCTGTAAACGCTCCTTTTTGCCGAAAGATAGCGCGTCCATCAGCAGGGGTTAGTCCACTTAAGGTTAGCGATCGCACTTGCGCCTGTGCGCCTTCCATTAGTACCATTTCCCGTGGCTTTTCTCGACTAGTGAGCAACAAACAGCTTTGGTGGGACGCTTCGCCAATGGCTCTGAGCAATTGTCCGTAACCTTCGTAGCCCGATTGCCATTGTCCTACTGGCTCACGCTGCAAAATGGTCTCAGCATTATCCAGCAGCAGTAAACACCGACGCGATCGCAGATATTGCATCAGTTTAGATATCTGTTGATCTAGCGTGGTAGGAAGAATAGGATCTTCCCCAAAAAGCGGCATGAGAAACTTCAGCAGGCTCGACAGGAGTTCATCTAGTGGTGGTGCATTAGCCAGGGAGCGCCAGACAACAATCTCAAATTCTGCTTGCATTTGCAGCGCAGCTTTGACGGCGATTGTACTTTTGCCAATGCCGCCAATGCCCAATAGTCCGACTATGCGGCAGCGCTCAGATACAATCCACTGCCAAAGTTGTGTCAGTTCTGCCTCACGCCCATAAAACACTGAGGCATCGACTGCCGTATCCCAGTCCTGTTGGGGATTTGTCCATCGGCTCTCTGTCTCTTGGGATGAAGTGGGGGATGTCAAGTCTGCCTGCGTTAATTCCAGCCCAAACGCCCGAAAGAGATATTCCAATGACTGGCGATCAACCCCCAGTTCGCGCTTGAAAATGCGAGCCAGGGTATTTAGGGACAGTCCGGTGCGATCGCTGAGATCCTCATGGCTGAAGCGCTTACCCCAGGTTTCATCGGATTCCGCCTGCTGTTTTGCCGTCTGAAACTTTTGCCACCCTTGAGGCGATAGGATGGCTCCTCGCACTCGAGAAGAAGTGGAGCGACCTCGTCTAGTTTTTGATGAGTTGGAATCCATTAGATCAGCCGATGGTGCAAAGGAATTAGCGAATCTTTTCTTAAGATATCGGGCGTTTTGTTAATTAAGGACTGACGGTAAGTTTCAGCAACACAGATTGCAGGCAAATGATTCCGTTTTGGTTAGAGTATACCAGATTTAATTGCTCCTGGCTTATTTTCTGCGGTCTTCTTCCATCACAGAACAATTAAATCGCGTTTTAACTGGGAGAACTTGAGTGGTGTGTATTGGGCGATCGCTCAATAATGAAGTTCATCGGGGCGGACATTGAGCTTGATCAATCTAAAAAAGAACAAGATGAGTGCTGATTCTATGAATGAATTGGACATCGAATGGATTAGAGGTATCAGTTCAATTCATCCCACCCCTTGGTACACCAAAGCTAAATTCAGTTGAATGCTGAAAATAACTCACGCATTAATCGGAGCAATCTCATGACCCAATCTTTCTGGCTGTTTGGCTCTCGCCTGGATATCATTGCAGACCACACTACAACCGAAGGTAAATACGATCTGATCGAAGGTTATTTTCCACCTGGCTCACAAACTCCTCTCCATCGCCACACACGTTATTCTGAACAACTCTATGTCTTAGAAGGAGAGTTCACAGTTTGGGCAGGTGAAAACAAGGCTGTGCTGAAAGCTGGCGAAACCTTCTTGATTCCTCCTGGTACAGCCCATGCGATCGGTGTTTTGAGCGACAAACCTGCTCGTGGGTTGATGGTTGCTTCTCCTAGTGCCTTTGCACGACTAATTGCAGAGGTAGGAACGCAGAACGAAAACGAAATACCAGATATGGAGTTAGCTCAACGTATTTCTGCTGAAATTGGCGACGAAATTTTGGGATCGCCTGATAATCTACCAAGCAAATGAGGCAGCGAGAAAAATAAAGTTTCCCAGGAGAACTAAATATGATGCAATTATTAGAAACAACAAAACCGCTTAATTTTCTCGCTATTGGTCATCAACTTGCCCAGGAACTTGCCAAAACAGCCGCAGAACGCGATCGCACCGGTGGCAGTCGTCCTATTCATGAGATTGAGCAGTTACGTCAAAGCGGTCTACTCAATCTGGTGATTCCTACAATTTATGGGGGATTAGGAGAAACTTCCTGGGTCAACATCTTTGGGTTGATCCGCGAGTTCGCCAAAGCTGATGGCTCTATCGGTCAGCTGTTTGGCAATCACACCACGATTGTCAGCTCGCTCTCAACCAGCAATCCAACACAAGTAGAACAACTCTACTTAGATACAGTGCAGCACAACTGGTTTTGGGCAAATGCAGCCAATGCGCTTGATCCAAGATTGGTGGCAACTCCGACTAAGCATGGCTGGCAGTTCGATGGCATCAAGCGATTTGCCACTGGAGCAAGCTTATCAGACAGGATGATTGTCAGTGCCTTAAGTGCTGATTCTAAACAGCCAGTAATTGCAGTTGTTCCTAGCGATCGCCCCGGCATTCGCTTTAATGAAGATTGGGACAACATGGGACAACGCCAAACTGACTCAGGTAGCGTCACGTTTGAGCAAGTTTTGGTGACACCAGATGAAATTCTAACTTCTATTTATCCAAGTGACAGCCCGATCGCCACCTTACTCAATGTCTCCAAACAACTCAACCAAGTCAACATTTATCTAGGCATTGTTCAAGGTGCGTTTGCAACTGCACGAGAATACACTACAACTAGAACTCGCCCTTGGATTACATCAGGGGTAGAACAGGCGATTCTAGACCCTTACATCCTGCATCACTATGGTGAATTTTGGATGGAGTTAGAAGCAGCAACCTTACTTACAGATCGAGCAGCCCAAGTACTGCAAGCCGCCATCGAAAAGGGCATTAATTTAACAGCCCAACAAAGAGGAGAAACGGCGATCGCTGTTTACACAGCAAAAGCATTCGTCACCAAAATTGGTTTAGCAATTACAACGCAAATGTTTGATGTGATGGGTGCAAGCGCCACAGCACGGAGTTATGACTTTGATCGCTACTGGCGAAACCTCCGTACAGCAACGCTTCACGATCCTGTGGACTACAAAATTCGGGAAGTCGGCAACTGGGCATTGACAGGCACAATGCCAAATATCACACCTTACTCTTGATGAAATGATCTTTGCTTTTCTGCACAGCGAGTGCTTTTTGCGTTGCGATGAACTTTATCGTACATTCAAGGGTTTAAGACCCCTCCGTCTAAACGTAGCAGATTTTCAGTGGGGGTTTAAATCCCCGACTGAAAATGTCTTTAATGAGCGAATGCGTGAATTTTGAATTGTTAAAACTTTTTTTACCCTTAATAAATTGTTTAATTCCCCCCTTCTCCCCTATCTTGATAAAATTTCAGAAGATGAAAAATGTGATAGCTGGATTGCTGTATAGTTTGAGTTATGCCAGATTATCCTTTCAAGAGTTGCTCTATGATTGCTCTACCTGGTATTGCCATCCAAGACAAAATATACGAAAGTTCTAATTCTCTGGTTTATCGGGGCATTAGAGAGGATGGAGTAGCGATCGTAGTAAAAATACTCAAGCAAGATTATCCCTCACCTCAAGAACTAACCCGCTACAGACAGGAATATAAAATTACCCGTTCCCTGAATCTGGAAGGAGTTGTCAAGGCATACAGCCAGCAGGATTATCAACGTACTCTGGTGATTCTCTTAGAAGATTTTGGGGGAGAGTCCCTAGAAAAATGGATGCACAAGCGCCCAGATATCTTCTGTCCTATGCCTTTATCGACTTTTCTTGATTTGGCGATCGCCCTTTGCGACATTCTAGGCAGAATCCATGCAGCCAATGTCATTCATAAAGATATCAACCCTGGAAACATCGTCCTCAATCTGCATACTGGCGTTGTCAAAATTATTGACTTTGGGATTGCCACCCAATTTAACCGCACGAATCCGACTTTTAAAAGTCCCCATGTGTTAGAAGGCACGCTTGCCTATTTGTCGCCAGAGCAAACCGGGCGGATGAACCGGATGCTCGACTATCGCACCGATTTATACTCCCTTGGCGTGACGTTCTACGAACTGCTCACTGGACGGTTGCCGTTTCCCACAACAGACATCCTTGAGCTAGTCCATTGTCATATTGCTAAACAGCCACTTCCACCTCACGAACTGAATGCAGCGATCCCTAAAGCCGTTTCCGATATCGTTTTGAAATTGATGGCGAAAAACGCAGAGGATCGTTATCAGAGTGCCTGGGGGATCAAAGCAGATTTAGAAATCGGTCTACACCAGTTTGTACAAACCGATAAAATCGATGGCATTCAACTGGGTATTCAAGACGTTTCGGATCGGTTTCAAATTCCTCAAAAATTGTATGGACGCGAAGCAGAGATTGAAGCATTATTGGCGGCGTTTGACAGAGTAGCACAAACGCGGAATGAAGAATTGAGAGTGAAGAATCAAGAAAATTCTCAATTCCAAGTCGAGATGATGTTGGTATCTGGCTACGCTGGGGTTGGCAAATCTGCGTTAGTACAAGAACTCTACAAGCCCATCACTGCAAAACGCGGCTATTTTGTCTCAGGTAAGTTTGACCAATTTGGGCGCAATATTCCCTACAGCGCGATCGCTCATGCCCTGCAAAAATTGGTACAACAATTGCTCGGTGAACCAGCCGAGCAATTGCAACAATGGCGATCGCGCTTGCTAACGGCTTTGGGAACCAACGGACAAATTATCATTGATATCATCCCGGAAGTTGAATTAATTATCGGCAAGCAGCCGCCTGTATCAGAAGTTGGAGCAACTGAAGCTCAAAATCGCTTCAATCTAATTTTTCAGAAGTTTGTGCGGGTGTTTTGTTCAGAGTCACACCCGCTTGTGATTTTTTTAGATGATTTGCAATGGATAGACTCAGCAACGCTGAAGTTAATCGAGCTGATGTTGCTTGATGAACAAACCCAATTCCTATTTTTAATTGGAGCCTATCGAGATAATGAGGTAAATCCAACTCATCCGTTGATGTTAACGCTAGAAAGAATGCGAAAACAAGGGGCAGTGCTTCAGGAAATAATCCTAACACCATTAACGCTTGAGCCACTGAGTCAATTAATTGCCGAGACGCTACATCAGAATGCAGACACCGTTCGTTCCTTAGCTGGGTTAGTACTGCGTAAAACCGCGGGCAATCCTTTCTTTGTCGGTGAATTTTTGAGAATGCTGCATAGCGAAAATCTGCTGACCTTTGATACTGAACACTTATGCTGGCAATGGAACATTGCTGATATTCAAGCCCAGGAAATTACTAATAATGTGGTGGAGTTGCTACTTATCCAGTTAGATAAATTACCAGAAAACACACAGCAAATTCTCCAGTTAGCAGCTTGTATCGGTGCTGAATTTAATTTAAATACATTAGCGATCGTTTGCGAACAATCTCCTAACGCAATTTCTCTAGATTTACTAGTAGCCATTCAAGCTGGATTAATTCAACCTATATCTGAATTAGATGAAAACCTATTAGTTCAAGAATATAAGTTTTTGCACGATCGCGTACAGCAAGCTGCTTATGCTCTAATCGATGAATCGCAAAAACTTGGGGTACATCTGCAAATCGGTCGCAATTTACTCCAAAAGACTTCGCCAGAGCAGCGAGCAGAGCGGTTGTTTGAAATCGTTGACCATCTAAATTATGGAAGCGAGTTAATCACTGAGCAACCTGAACGGAATGAGATTGCCAAACTGAATTTGCAAGCAGGTCAGAAAGCAGTAGCAGCAACGGCTTATGAAGCAGCTTTCAAGTATTTCAATACAGGTCTTAAACTCCTTGATGTGGAAAGTTGGCAGCATGAGTATGACCTAACTTTGGCGTTGCATTCAGAGGCAACAGAGGCAGCATACCTCAGTGGTCACTTTGATGAAATGGAGCGGCTTGTAGAAGAAGTGCTCAACCGTGCGAAGACAGTGCTTGATAAAGTGAAAGCTTACGATAGCAGAATTCAAGCATGGCTGGCGCGAAACCCTAAAGAAGCACTAAAAGCTGGTTTGGAAGTGCTGCAACTCTTGGGAATTAGTTTAGTAGAAGCCCCAAGTCAGTTAGACGTTCAAGCAGGATTAGCGGAAACAGCTTCACGATTGGCTGGGCAAGAAATCGAAAATTTGATTGATCTGCCAGAGATGACTGAAACTGTGCCACTGGCAGCAATCTACATTTTAGTCAGCACAGTGGGAGCGGCTTTTAATGTGTCACCCCCTCTGATGGTGCTGATTGTCTGCAAGATGGTGAATTTATCGATCGCTCATGGAAACGCTATCTGGTCGCTTCTCGGTTATGCTGCCTATGGCATGATGCTATGTGGAGTTGTACAAGACCTTGAACTAGGCTATCAATTTGGCAAACTATCCTTAAATTTAGCGAAAAGATTAAATAACAAGAGAGGTAACTGCAAAGCATTGCTGATGGTGAATTTCCATATCATTCACTGGAAAGCCCACCTGAAAGAGACGTTCCCCGCTTTAGCGGATGCTTATCAAAGCGGAATAGAAAGTGGAGAGTTTGAATTTGCAGGTTATTGTGCATTTAGCCTATGTTATTGCCCCTTTTTTGCAGGACAAGAACTGACAGAACTGGAACAACAAACAGCGATTTATCGTAAAGCCACCAGTCAAATTAGACGAGAGACTGTTTCCACTTGGCTGGCAATGTTGCAGCAAACGATCCTTAACCTGCGAGGTCAATCTGAAAATCCAAGTCGCTTAGTGGGTTGTCTCTATGACGAAGAGCAGGCATTATCACAGGCGATCGCTGTCAAGGATGGAACTAGCCTTCACTACTTTTACTTAAATAAGCTGATTTTATGTTATCTGTTCGGGGATTATGAGCAAGCTGCAAAAACGGCTACTTTGTCAGAACAATATTTAAGCGCAGCCACGGCATTAGTCTCTGTACCTCCATTTCATTTCTATGACTCCCTCATATTTTTGAGCTTGTTTGCAGATGCTTCAAACTCTGAAAAAGAAACTTGGTTGAATCGCGTTAACGCCAACCAAGAGAAGATGCAGAAATGGGCAAACCACGCCCCCATGAATTTTTTGCATAAATTTCAGTTAGTTGAGGCAGAGAAAGCACGAGTTTTGGGTCAGTTTTTTGAAGCAGAGGAGTTTTACGAACAAGCAATTCAAGGTGCTAAACAAAACGAGTACCTTCAAGAAGAAGCCTTAGGCTATGAGTTAGCTGCCAAACATTACTTGGCTCGTGGTCGAGAAAGGTTTGCTCAACTTTATATGAAGGAAGCCCATTACTGCTATGAGCGGTGGGGAGCAACCGCAAAAGCCAAAGATTTAGAGACTCGCTATCCACAATTTTTTCCTCAGTCACTAAATGTGTCTCCCACACCAGTTCACACCACTGCTGGAACTACTTCTAACACCTCACATATTGCTTTCGACTTAGCAACAGTGATCAGAGCATTCCAAGCCATCTCTCGCGAAATTGAACTGGATCAGTTACTCAATTCTTTGATGCAGATATTAATTGAAAATGCGGGCGCACAAACTGGGTGCTTGATTTTGGAAAACGCAGGAGAATGGGCGATTGAGGCTGCTTGTGAACTGGCTGATGGGGCAAATGTTTGTACTACACAAGTACTGCAATCGATTACAGTGGTAAATCGCTTACCCGAATCCATCATTCATTATGTGATTCGGACTCATGAATCTATCATCTTAAATGATGCAACTCGTGAAGGTAATTTCATCAATGAGCCATATATTCAGCAGAACCAAACGAAATCACTTCTTTGTTTGCCTCTGTTGAATCAAAGTAAACTTGTTGGTGTGCTGTATCTGGAAAATCGATTAGTAACTGGGGCATTCACAGCAGAGCGCTCCCAACTTCTAAATCTACTATCTACTCAAGCAGCAATTGCGATCGAAAATGCCAAACTCTATTCAAAGCTACGCACTAGCGAAAGTCAGATGGCTCAATTTCTAGAAGCGGTTCCGGTAGGAATTGGAATAGTGGATGCGACTGGTCGCCCCTACTACGCTAATCAACGGGGAATTCAGTTAATGGGTAGAGCGATTGATCCTTCCGTAGCACTTAATCAAATCGCTGAGGTTTATCAGTTTTATGTGACCGGAACGAATCAAATCTATCCAACAGAGAGACTGCCAGCCATCCGGGCGTTAAGCGGCGAACGTACCAAGATTGATGATATAGATATCCGGCAGAACAATGCAACCATTCCAATTGAGGTATGGGGCACTCCTGTCTTTGATGAACAGGGCAATGTAGTTTATGGAATCGTTGCTTTTCAAGATATTACCGAACGCAAGAAAGCTGAGCAACTACTTGCTGATTACAATCGCACCTTAGAGCAACAGGTTGCTGAACGAACTGTGCTGCTCTCTGAGGAGATTGAAGAGCGCCAGCGAATTGAGACTGCCCTACGACAGAGTGAAGAACAACGCAGGTTGACAATGGACTTCACCCACATTGGCAGTTGGAACTGGAATATTATTGAGAACACAGTGGATTGGAACGACAATCATGCGCGATTGCTGGGATTAGTCCCCAGTGAAGTTGAGAGCAGTTATCAGGCATGGCGAGATCGCGTTCATCCAGAAGATATCGATTGGGTTGAGCAAGCCGTTGAAACAGCCCTAGAAACCCATACCGATTTTGAAGCGGAATATCGAGTGATTCATCCAGATGGCAGTATTCGTTGGTTAGTTGGCAGAGGTCGAGGCATTTACAACACAACCGGACAGCCTGTGCAAATGTTAGGAGTAATTCTTGACATTAGTGACCGCAAACGTGCTGAGGAAGCTTCTATTTTAGAAGAACGCAACCGTATGGCACGAGAAATTCACGATACGTTAGCGCAGGCTTTTACAGGCGTTTTGCTTCATGTAGGCTCTGTAACACAAATGCTGGTAGATGATTCGGGATCTGCACAGATATATCTGGAAAGGCTGGAAAAGATTGATGAATTAGCTCGAACTGGACTTGCTGAAGCTCGTCGCTCAGTGGTAGCGCTCCGTCCCCAGTTGTTAGAAGAGAATACTTTACAGAATGCTCTACATCGCCTTGTAACTCAAATGCGGTCAACTACCAAGACCACTTTAATCTACGAAAGCAAGGGTATAATTTACTCTCTTCCAACTGAAGTAGAAAATCACTTACTACGGATTGGACAGGAAGCTTTAACAAACGCCATCAAGTACGCCAATGCTAGTAGAATTCTGGTTGAGCTAGTGTATAACGATGCTCAATGTCTTCTGCGCATTAAAGATGATGGACAAGGCTTTGGGGTTGGGAGCCTTTCATCACTTGTTGGCTTTGGTTTGTTGGGAATGAGCGAGCGAGCAGAACGGATTGGCGCACATCTAACAATTCAAAGCCAGCCTGGGCAAGGAACAGAAATTATTGTCACTGTCAATCGGGAGCGAGAATCACCATGAGTCAATCCACTAAAATTCGGGTTCTGATTGTTGACGATCACTCCCTCGTTACAGAAGGATTGGCAAACATCATTAACTATGATCCAGAAATGACAGTGGTTGCTCAAGCAGAGGACGGACAACAGGCGATCGACCGTTATCGTGAACATCAGCCTGATGTCACTCTCATGGATTTACGAATGCCGAAAATGGCAGGGGTTGAAGCCATTACTGCGATTTGTGCCGAATTTAAGTCAGCGCGAATTATTGTGCTAACAACCTATGATGGCGATGAAGATATTTATCGAGGATTGCGAGCAGGCGCTCAGGGCTATCTGCTTAAAGATGCAAAACCAAATGAACTTTTGAATGCGATTCGCATCGTTCATAATGGTCAGCAGTATGTTTCTCCGACCGTGGGAAGAAAATTGGTAGAACGGATGAACAACCCTGTACTCAGTGAACGAGAGTTAGAAGTGCTCCGTTTAATGGCGCAGGGATTGAGTAACCAAGACATTGGAACTGCTCTAAATATTGGTGAAAGCACTGTGAAATCGCACGTGACTCGTATTTTAAGCAAGCTGGGAGTTAGCGATCGCATCCAAGCCGTCATTGTTGCTGTTAAACGTGGGCTTGTTAGTTTATAGGCTTCACGTTAGTTGAGGCTTGGATTCCGACTTTAGTCGGAGTCAAGCTACTGCTTTTGATGGATTACTTCGTCCATCCTTATGTTGTGCAAAATTATGGACTTTCAGGGGATGACATGTAGGAGTCAATTACCTATATTTAGTTCATGCAAACGCTAACAGCAATTTAGTTGCAGGGTTTAAGTTTGCTTGACAGGTCTGAAAGATGGCTGACGATCGCGAGCATCATTCCTTGTTTGTCCCGCCTTTAATTCAAGATCACATTCAAGGTGTGCTAAGTGCCAATGTTGTACTTATCATGTATGGAGATTATGAATGTTTTCAAAGTGCAAACGCCTATCGGTTGATTAAAGCCGCTCAACAGCAGTTAAGTCTTTCTTTCGCAAAGAAGGATGTATGTTTTATCTTTCGTCATTTTCCCCAGAAACAGATTCATCCTCATGCTCAACGGGCAGCAGAAGCAGCGGAAGCAGCAGCAATGCAAGGTCAATTTTGGCAGATGCATGAGATGCTCTTTATCCATCAACAAGCGTTAGAGAACGGATACCTTGTGGAATATGCGAATCGTCTGGGACTTGACATTCCTCGATTTTTGCAAGACTTATCCAAAGGAGTTTATGTCGATCGCATCATTGCAGACATTCAAGGTGGATATCGAAGTGGGGTAAAAGCTGCACCAGCTTTGTTTGTTAATGAGATTCGTTATCGCGAGCGTTGGACTATTGAGCAATTGATAGTAACCATTGTGGCGGCAATTAACTAACGTTCTTGATGTTTATCCCAACAAAGGTTTTCCTACTGCTTTCTTCCAATGCCGAACGATTAAATCACGTTTTAACTGGGAGAACTTGAGTAGTCTAAATTGAGCGATGGTCGGATTGCGCTCGACTCACTTCGTGAGTCCCTCCAATCGAAGATTGGAGGTAGCCCAAACGAAGTTTGGGCTGGAGCGCCCGACCCGCCAAAGGCGATCGCCCAAGAATAAAAAGTAACCAATCTGAATATCAAACCCACCAACCTAAAGGAGAACAAAATGACCAGCAATCAAGTAACCAGTCAAACCATGAAACTCGAACTTGTGGTATTACCCGTTGCCGATGTCGATCGATCCAAGGACTTCTATAAAACGTTGGGATGGCGGCTGGATGCCGACTTTGTCACCGATGAAAACTTCCGGGTGGTGCAATTGACTCCTCCTGGATCGGAAGCCTCGATCATTTTCGGTAAAGGAATTTCGTCAGCCGCACCGGGTTCAGTTCAAGGTCTGTACCTCATCGTTTACGACATTGAAGCAGCCCGCGCCGAACTGGTTGATCGGGGGGTCGAGGTGAGTGAGATATTCCACGACATCGGCGGGATCTTCCCCCATGCCGGAACCGAGGGACGGCTACCAGGCCCCGATCCGGAACGTCGCGACTATGCCTCCTATGCCTCGTTCAGCGATCCAGACGGCAACGGTTGGGTGCTTCAAGAGATCAGGGTGCGGAAGCCCGGACGGTAACAGGACATCGATTGCTTAAGGACAGAAACGAAGTTCACGACAGAGATTATGACAGGGAAATGGGTGGAGAAGTAGAGGAGCTAGTATTATCCCCTCCTCCTCTATCAACGCAATGTAGTGCCGTACTAGCCAACAAGTTTTGGAGGAGTCACAAATGAAGATTTTTGTTGCCGGAGCAACAGGAGCGATCGGTCGCCCGCTACTCGACCAATTACTTGCTAGAGGACACAACGTAGTAGCGATGACCCGCTCTCCAGAAAGAGCACAGTCATTAGCGGCACAGGGAATCGAACCTGCGATCGCAGATGTATTCGACGCAGATGCAGTTAAAGCAGCGATCGCCCACGCTCAACCGGAAGTCGTGATTGAACAACTCACCGCTCTACCCAAAACTTACACTCGCGAATCCATGAATGCGACAGAGGCTCTAAATATGCAGATTCGGTCGGAAGGCGGTGGCAATGTGCTGGCGGCAGCAAAGGCAGCAGGGGTGCGCCGTTTCCTGAAACAGTCGATGGCTTTCTGGGGAATCCCTGGTGCTGGATTGGCAGATGAGGAAACACCGTTATCAGTTGATGCTTCTCCCGCCGTTGCCACAGATGCTCGCCTCGTCATTGAGACTGAACGTCGGTTACTCCAAACGCCTGATCTGGAAGGAATCGCTTTACGCTATGGTTTCTTCTACGGCCCCGGCACTTGGTTCAACCCGGATGGTGATGTAGCGCAACAGGTGCGGCAGCAACAATTTCCCATTGTGGGCAATGGTGATGGTATCTGGTCGTGGATACATATTGAGGACGCAGCGATCGCCACCGTTGCAGCAGTAGAGCAGGGTAATCCAGGGGTTTATCTGATTGTTGATGATCAGCCTTTAGCAGTGCGCGACTGGCTCCCTGCGTTTGCGCGCTCGCTGAATGCTCCCCCACCGCCACGAGTATCGGTTGAGGATGCTTTGAAAATGGAGGGTGGTGCAGACATTGTTTACTACCAAATTCAGATGCGAGGTGCATCGAATGCCAAAGCCAAACGCGAACTGAATTTTCAGCCCCGACCTTTGGAATGGGTGGTTGACACCACCGTGGCTCTTAGTTAAAAGTCAAACTGCCACCTGCCTGAGCAGCAAGGTTTCATCGCAAATTGTCTGCCTCTGGGTATGAAAAAGTTTCACCAGTAATTTCAACAATATTGGAGAACAAACATTATGACTCAAGTAGCGAATCCAGCCGATCCAACTCCTCCAACCCTGGAAGGAAAACTAGCTCTATTACGGAAATTAAGAGATGAATTGGGCAGTGGTGATACCATTCGTCGTCTCTTTTTTGGCGACCTGGAACCAATTGGTCTTCAACCCGGAGGAGCGAATACCGTGGTTCATCTTTACAACAAAGCCAATGATGTCACGATCGCCTATTGTACTTCCTACGATGTCTTTCTGGCTGCCCGTCCGGGAAGAGTCACCGAATTTGACCCCGCCGAAATCAAATAGAGATATGGTTAACGCCTTATCTAAGGGAGCGTGGCATTATGTCGTCAATTGAGGAAGTGACAAAGACAATTGACCTGATCATTGCGCCTGTCGTCACGATTACGACTTGTGCCATCGTGGTAAATGGCTTGATTATCCGGTACGGTTCCCTCGGCGATCGCCTACGTACCGTCAACCAAGAACTGAGCGACTTGCAGGAGTCCGATCTGGCTCACAATCGGGACAAAGCTCAGAGGGTACAAGAACTTGAATCCCTGCTAAGGGATCTTTTGAGGCGCCATCATTTCGTGCATGATGCCCTAGTTCTTACTTATACTTCCATCCTAGTCTTTATGCTAGATATGCTGGTCATTGCCATAGCAGTCGCCACTAATATCAGTTGGCTATCACAAATGGCACTGATAGTCTTTCTTGGTGGAGTTGCCGTTTTATTTGGGGGAATGGTTTTGATTGCCTACGAGCTTCGCACATCTCACTATTCTATTCAATTAGAGGTGCATCGTACTTGTCGCCTGTGCCGCCACCAACACACCAAACTGGCAGGAAATTGAGCTAGGAGCAAAATATTCGCAAAGACCTACGCATTCAATCGAGGGTAAGTTCTCGTGTTTTCACAACTCACTGCGGATGGCTCAAAACTCAACAACCCTGTTCTTTAAATTATCAGGGCAACTCGCGCATTGGTTCGACCCGTTTCAAGGACTGGCTCAGTTCCTGGTAATTTCCGCCAACCCGAATAATTAAGTCGCGTTTTAACTCAACTAACTTGAGTGGTCTAAATTAAGCGATCGCAGAACAATGAAGTTAATCGAGGTGGGCAGCAAGCTTCACCAATCTAAAGGAGAACAAGATGAAAACGCAGAAAGTATGGTTTATTACCGGAGCCTCCAGAGGCTTTGGGTTAGAAATTGCCAGAGCAGCCCTAGCAGCAGGCGACCAAGTAGTAGCAACGGTTCGCCAAGAGCCTGCACAACTCACCGCTACCCTGGACAACCACCCAGATCTGTACGTTGTGCAGATGGATGTCACCCAGGAAAATCAGGTACAAGCGGCTGTCACGCAAGGCATTGCCCGTTTCGGTCGGCTCGATGTCTTAGTCAATAATGCCGGGTTTGGCATGGTCGGTGCGATCGAAGAAATCACGGATGCCGAAGTTCGCAAACAGTATGACACCAACGTATTTGGTTTACTCAACGTCACTCGTGCCGTGTTGCCCTACCTGCGCCAGCAAAAGTCCGGGCGGGTGATCAATATCTCGTCTTTGTTTGGCTACGATGCAATTCCAGGCTGGGGATTATATGGATCTACTAAGTTTGCAGTCGAAGGTCTGTCGAAAGGGTTAGCGGTCGAACTGGCACCGCTCGGCATCCACGTCACAGTAGTGGCTCCCGGTCTTTTTAGTACCGACTTTCTAAGCACTGAATCATATACCGCCGCTAAAACCATCATCGCCGATTACCAGGCAACAGTAGGGCCGATGCGGAGTGGAGCCGATGCGCTACACGGGAACCAGCCCGGCGATCCGAAAAAATTTGCCCAGGTGATTCTTCAATTAGCCAATACAGAACATCCGCCAGTGCATTTGCCTGTTGGCAAGGACACAATCGCAATGTACCAGAACAACACCGCGAAAATGGCACAGGAAATCGAAGCATGGTTGCCAGTCGCTACCAGTACCGACCATGACCAACGCATCGCAGCTTAGACCATTGCCTGACTTGTAAAATTCATACATTCATACAGTATTTCCAAAGGAGTTTTATCATGGCTACTGAACAGAAAGTCGCTATTATTACCGGTGCATCGCAGGGCATCGGCGCAGCTCTTGTTAAGGCGTACCGCGATCGCAACTACCGGGTCATTGCAACCTCGCGCTCAATTGAGCCATCGAATGATGATGCAATTCTCACAGTGCCAGGTGACATCGCGGATCGAAAAACTGCTGAGTTTGTAGTCTCCAAAGGTATGTCCCACTTCGATCGCATCGACACCCTCATCAACAACGCTGGTATCTTCATCGCCAAGCCGTTCACCGAGTACACCGAGGCTGACTACGAGGTATATTTGGGTACTAACGTGACTGGCTTCTTTCACATGACGCAACTCGCGATCGCCCAGATGGAGAAGCAGGGCAGTGGTCATGTTGTGCAGATTTCGACGAGCCTGGTTGACAACCCGATCGCTGGCGTACCCTCTGTACTCGCGTCGCTGACAAAGGGCGGACTAAATGCTGCAACTAAATCGCTGGCGATCGAGTATGCCAAGCGCGGTATCCGGGTGAATGCCGTTGCGCTGGGTACCATCAAGACACCAATGCATCCCCCTGAGACCCATGCACAACTCGATGCCCTGCACCCGATCGGCCATATGGGCGAGATATCCGATGTCGTCGATGCGGTTCTTTACCTCGAATCAGCCAACTTTGTGACGGGCGAAATCCTTCACGTCGATGGTGGTCAGAGTGCGGGGCATTGATCCCGCCTTGCGCCCAGGAAATGACTCTGACCCTCCCACACAAGATTGCGTGATCGCACACCCTTCTGACAAAGGAACACAGGCATGATTTACGAATTACGCATTTATCACGCCATGCCCGGACGACTACCCGCGCTGCTCGCGCGTTTCGAGAACCACACGCTGCGGATTTGGGAGAAGCATGGCATCCGCCAGGCTGGATTCTGGACAACGCTAATTGGCGAGAGCGAGAGTAACCAGCTCACCTACCTGCTGGCCTGGGACAGCCTAGCTGAACGTGAGGAGTACTGGAGTGCATTCCTCGCCGATCCTGAATGGATCGCGACTAAGGCCGAAACTGAGAAGGACGGCCCACTTGTGCAGAACATCCGCAACGAGTTGCTGGCACCGACCGCCTTTTCCTCGGTGAAATGAGCGGTGGGGTGAGTTACGGAACTTGATTGACTACTTCGACGACCTCAGTACAAGTTGCGGTAATCGAGCGAAGTCGAGATTCACCAACCAGGGAGCAGAGGGGAAGGTTTGAGTCTTTTATTCACAATTTCAATAGTGCAATTTGTAGGCGTAATAGCCTATCTTGCTTCTATTAGCAAGCGTGGGAGATATTTATGTGGCCTAAAACAGAACTGATAGATTTGCTCAAGATCATGCATCCGATAATTCAGGCTCCGATGGTTGGTGCTTCCACACCTGAGTTAGTTGCGGCTGTTTCTAATGCAGGAGGCCTTGGCTCGTATGGTGGTGCGGCCACCCCACCAGCCAAACTTCGCTCCGTTATCAGGCAAATTCGAGAGCTGACAGACCAACCCTTTGGAGTTAATTTGTTTGCACCAGCAGTTGAAGCGTATCAACTTACGCCTGAGCAGCAAGCAGCAATGTCCGAGTTATTAACAATATGGCATAACGAACTTGATGCAGGGCCTGTTCCCGAACCAATATCAATACTAGGGCCATTCCAGGAGCAATTTACTGTCCTGCTTGAGGAGAAAGTACCTGTTTTTAGTTTCCACTTTGGGCCTGCGCCAATTGAGGCAATTCGGGAGATACACGCTATAGGCTCAGTTGTATTAGCAACCGCGACGACCGTCGGTGAAGCAAAAGCTCTCGTCGAAGCAGGAGTGGATGTCATCATCGCCCAGGGCTTTGAAGCCGGAGGTCATCGTGGTACTTTTGCTGTGCCTTATGAACACGGATTGATTGGAACAGCAGCGTTAGTGCCGCAAATAGCTGATGCGGTATCGGTTCCGGTCGTTGCGGCGGGCGGAATCATGGACGCTCGTGGAATTGTTGCTGCATTTGCACTTGGGGCAAGCGGGGTACAGATGGGAACCGCCTTTCTCGCTTGCCCTGAGAACAATATCCCAGAAGTTTATCGGCAGGCGGTACTCAAGTCTAAGGACGAAGACACGGCGATTACTGAAGTATTTTCCGGCAAACCCGCAAGAGCAATCCGAAATAGATTTATCCGTGAAATGGAAAATAACAGGGATAAGGTGCTACCCTTCCCGGCTCAGATATCTATAGGACGGGTTTTGTATCAGACTTCTGCTCAACAATCAAATCCAGATTTTGTCAGTATGTGGGCAGGGCAGGGAGCAGCATTAACCGAAGCTCTCCCGGCAGGTGAGCTGATCGAAAAGATGATAAAAGAATTTATTGCCGTAACTGCTTCTTTACAACTCAAGTAAAAAGTTAAGAGTTCAAACCAAACTCTATCTCTGAATAACCGCTTGCAAATGAAGACAACTGGTTTAAAGCTATATGACTCATTTTGCTATTATCTGTCCGGCGGTAACGGGTCACCTCAACCCAATGTTTGCATTAGGCCGTGAACTGCAACGGCGTGGTCATCGCATCACCTTTATCGGAGTTCTCGATGCCCAAGCTATGACACTAGCAGCAGGATTGGAATTTCGGGCAATCGCCGAATCTGAGTATCCTTTGGGGGCAATACCAAGATTGATTGCACAACTGGGGGAACTGAGCGGACTTGCCGCATTACGTTACGCCTTTCGTCATTTTCAGCAACAGTTGAATGCTGCATTACTTCGGGATGCCCCATCAGTGATTAAGGAGGCTGGTGTAGAAGCAATACTGGTAGATCAAGTCATACCAGTGAGAGGGACTCTTGCAGAATTTCTGAACATACCGTGGATTGAGGTATGCAATGCTTTGATCGATAATCCAGACGACACCATCCCACCTTTTTTTACAACCTGGAGCTATAACCCAGCCTGGTGGGCGCGTTTACGCAATCGAGCGACTAACCTTGTATTTAGTCGCATCGTAGAACCGATCGAGGAAGTGAATGAACAGTATCGCCGACAGTGGAAGTTACCTCTGCACTCTAGCAGTAACGAGCGATTTTCCCCACTGGCGACTATCAGTCAACAGCCTGCTGAGTTTGAATTCCCGCGCCAAACCTTGCCCGATTACTTCCATTTCACAGGGCCGTACCATGACTCAAGCGGGCGGGGACCTGTCGAATTTCCCTATGAAAAGTTGACTGGGCAACCGCTAATTTACGCTTCTATGGGAACCCTGCAAAATCGTCAGCAAAAAGTTTTCCAGTCTATCGCAGAGGCATGTGTTGGGTTAGATGCTCAGTTGGTGATTTCTCTGGGAGGTTCCAGTAGCCCAGAATCCTTGCAAGGGCTGCCGGGAAATCCCTTGGTTGTCGGCTATGCACCTCAACTAGATCTGCTCGAAAAAGCAACGCTTACCATCACTCATGCAGGCATGAATACCGCTCTAGAATGCCTAACTAATGGGGTGCCGATGGTAGCGATTCCCATTGCCAATGACCAACTTGGAATTGCAGCACGTATCTCTTGGACAGGAGCAGGAGAATTCGTTCCCCTATCGCGTTTGAGTGTTCCTAGTCTGCGAAGTGCCATACAACGGGTGCTGACCCAAGAGTCTTACAAACAGAATGCAATTAGGCTACAAAAAGCCATTCGCCAAGCTGGTGGGGTTAATCGAGCCGCTGATATTATCGAACAGGCTGTATCCATAGGGAAGCCTATCTTGGCTCAAGCACGATCATAAACAAATTCTTCTACGTTAGGGTTAAGTCAACTTTTCCTTTTTTTTTGATTGGCTTCACGCGACGTTTGTAGAAGGTGATTCAGCTTCTTATAGGCAGCAAACGAGCTCTTCCCAATCGGAGTTTTTCTTACAAGCGATTAATCTTCGCTTAATTCAGTAACTTTAAGAGGCATCAGTGAATTACTAGGAATTACTAGCGGCTAGCTAACTAATTCCAGGAAGGAATTGGAATTAGATGGATGAGAGGTAACAGTTCAATTCATCCTACCTCTTGGTACACGGAAGTTAAATTCACTTGAATGCTGAAAGTCCAGAAAGACAGACATCTAAGTTGCGGTTTAACTCAACGAACTTGAGTGGTGTGGATGGGGCGATCGCAGAAGAAAAGTAACCAATCTGAACAGCAAACCCATCAACCAAAAGAAGATTACCCTCCACATGATTCTACGGTGCAGGTATAACTTCAAGTTCCCCTAAAGCGGGGGAAACGGACAAGAAGCAACCTGAGTTAATTCAATTTTGAAAGCGAGGTAGACACAATGAAGACCAATTTTGAGAACGAGTCCTTTGAGGATGAACATGACAACTATCAACGTGGCAATGATAGCCACGACATTTTCGTCGAGCGTGTCCGCAGTAACCAGAGCCAGCTCACCTCCCAGCTAAGGCACCAGTACGATTTTATTGTTTGCGGATCTGGATCTTCTGGCTCGGTGGTTGCTCGCAGACTGGCAGAAAATCCGGATGTCAGCGTTCTGCTGATTGAAGCTGGAGGCAGTGATGATGTGCCAAGTGTCATAGAAGCGAATCAATGGCCGATGAACCTGGGAAGCGAGCGGGACTGGAGCTTCCAGGGTCAGCCGAATCCACATGTGAACGGTCGTTCGATTCCGTTCTCTATGGGCAAGGTACTGGGCGGCGGATCGAGCATCAACATCATGGTTTGGGCCCGTGGACACCAGCAGGATTGGGATTTTTTCGCATCCGTTGCCAACGATCCTGCCTGGAGTTATGAATCCATCTTGCAGATTTATCGCCGCCTGGAAGATTGGCATGGTGTGCCAGACCCAATGTATCGCGGAACGGGAGGGCCTGTATTTGTCCAACCCGCGCCAAATCCAAACCCGATCGCACCTGCAACGGTCGAAGCAGCGCGGGTGGTGGGTATTCCTACTTTTGAAAATCCGAATGGACGCATGATGGAAGCGGCAAAGGGTGCTGCTATCAGCGATGTGCGAGTCCGCAATGGCAAGCGCCAATCGATATTCCGCTCCTACGTCTACCCTTATATGGATCGGCCAAACCTGACGGTTCTCAGTCAGGCACTGGTTACACGGCTAACGTTCCAGGGCAAGCGAGTCACTGGCGTGGAGATTGCTTATCGTGACGCGATCTACCGCATCGGTGCGGCAGTCGAAGTCGTGCTGTCGCTTGGTGCAATCCATACGCCGAAAGTGCTGATGCAGTCCGGTATCGGTGATGAGGCTGAGTTGCAGCGCTTGGGAATTCCGGTCGTGCAGCACCTTCCTGGTGTGGGGCAAAATTTTCAAGACCACGTTGCCTTTGATTGTGTCTGGGAATATGAAACCGCTCTCGAACCCAGAAACAACTTCTCCGAGGCCATCTTTTTCGCCACCAGCCAGTCTGGGTTGAACAGTCCAGATTTATTTATCTGTCAGGCCGAGGTGCCAAAAACCACTGCTGAGAATGCCATCCGGTTTGGGCTGCCTGGTGCAGGCTGGACGTTATTTGGGGCACTCTCGCACCCCAAAAGCCGAGGCCGTCTGCGCCTGACGGGAGCCGATCCATCCGACCCAATTCTGATTGATGCAAACACGCTGTCTGATCCGGACGATCTCAAAACCGCGATCGCCTGCGTAGAACTCTGCCGCGAAATAGGTAACTCCGCTCCACTTCGTCCGTTCGCCAAGCGCGAAGTGATGCCAGGTAATTTGAAAGGGGCCGAACTCGAACGCTTTATTCGAGATGCGGCGACAAGTTTCTGGCACGAAACCTGCACCGCGAAGATGGGCCGAGATTCTATGTCGGTGGTGGATAGCAACCTGAGAGTGTATGGTATCGACAATCTCCGGATTGCTGATGGCTCGATTATGCCGCGAATAACGACCGCTAACACGATGGCTCCCTGCGTGATCATCGGGGAGCGGGCAGCAGAAATTTTACATCTCGAACACCAACTGCAAACCAGTGTAAAAACAGTCTCAGGCGCGCTATAAAATCACTGCTCTTTTGATTGGCAGACACATCTAAGTCGCGTGTTAACTGGGAGAACTTGAGTGGTGTGAATGGGGCAATTGCAGAAGAATGAAATTAATCGAGGTGAGCAGCAAGCTCACAATTCAAAGGAGAAAAAATATGAGTAGCAATCACGTAAACCGTCCAAACATGAAGCTCGAAGTTGTGGTGTTCACCGTTTCCGACGTTGAGCGCACGAAAGCATTCTACCAGAATCTCGGCTGGCGACTCGATATTGACATCGCGGAGGGCGGCTACCGCAACGTGCATGTGACACCACCCAACTCGGATGCCTCGATCATCTTCGGCAAGGGAGTCACTCCAGCCAATTCTGGCTCGGTGCAAAACCTAGTCCTTGCCGTTGACGACCTCGACGCTGCCCGCGAAGACTTGCTCGCTCGTGGTGTCAACGTCAGCGAGATATTCCACTACGCTGGTGGGCCCTTCAACAACGCCGTGGAGAACCCGCGCGTCAGCGGACGCGACCCGGAAGGTCGTTCCTACTTCTCATTTGCCTCGTTTGAGGATCCGGACGGAAACATTTGGCTGCTCCAGGAAATCACAACGCGGTTTCCTGGTCGCCTGTGGGATTCTCCACAAGCAGACATTGCAAAGGTTGCAACCCTTCTCCACGAGACGGCAGAGCGCCACGACCATTACGAGAAGACTCACGGCGAGCATAACTGGTGGGACTGGTACGCGCCCTACCTGAGTGCGCGTCAAAATGGCAGTAGCCCAGAAGAGGCCGCCGCCGCTGCTGACCGTTACATGGATGAGGTCTTGCAAGTTCTTTCCAAATAATTGATCGCCTTTTCCTCGCTGCATTGAGCGATGGGGCGAGCGACGGAACTCAAACCCACAACTCGCCCCACCATTACAACTGAGTCATGTGGACAGACAATCCGTAACCTCAGTTAAACCCAATTGGAGCAAGATCAATGTCTGAAAAAATCAATCCACTACGCCGCCGTTTTTTGGGCATTGCAGCCATGAGCATTGCTGCTACACAGCTAGGTCGATTCGGTTCTGCGATCGCCCAATCGAGCCAAACACAACCAAAGGAAACTGCCACAACTCAACCCGGAACCGTACAGTCCACTGACCCAAACGCAACCCGCCCCTTTACCCGGAGTGCGAGGGACATTCGCGGTGCTTCACCGTATCTCCCGATCAAGAACGAACCCGCACCTAAGCTGATCGTAGATCCCCCGATCCCTGAGGGGTTGGCCCAGGGGATCTTCTGGGCCCAGTACCGAGTAGAGAACTTGCGCATCGTACCCGTGTTTGGGGCCGGTGCCATCCAGATATCTCCACGGGTCGGGCATCTGCACATAACCGTCGATGACCTGCCCTGGTGGTGGGCGGATGCGAGTGACACCAACACAATCGACATAGCCGGACTGCCGCCCGGTCAACACAAGGTGAAGATCGAGTTGGTTGACCCTAATCACAAAGTCTTCCCCGGACAGGTGGTGACGCTGACGTTCACTGTACCTAACTACAAGCGCGCGCACGCGCACTAATGGAGCTTCTATGGCCCGACGGAGCAGAAGAGCATCCAAGACTGCTTCGAGCTTCGGCGCAACAGGCAATTGAACCCCAAGCACTGGTGGGAGAGACCGTTGCTGCCAGCGTAGATCGAGTCGCCCGCCAGAGGTATTGGTACCGATGAAACTAGTCTCAGCATGAGAGAGGAAGACACCGTGAGTACGATCGTTAAAGCTGCTGCCGTGCAGATCAGCCCCGTGCTGTACAGTCGGCAAGGTACCGTGGAAAAGGTCGTGAAGAAGATTCGTGAGCTGGGTCAACAAAGCGTCCAGTTCGCCACTTTCCCCGAAACCATCATTCCCTATTACCCCTACTTCTCCTATGTGCTAGCCCCGTTCGCGTTGGCAAAGGAACATCTGCGGTTGCTTGAAGAGTCGGTTACGGTGCCGTCTGCTGAAACCCAGGCGATCGCTGAAGCCGCGAAGAAAGCAAACATGGTCGTTTCGCTCGGCGTTAATGAGCGCGACGGCGGCTCGATCTACAATACGCAACTTCTCTTCGACGCAGACGGTACGCTGATCCAGCGCCGCCGCAAGCTTACGCCGACTTATAACGAGCGGATACTCTGGGGCCAGGGTGACGGGTCGGGTCTGCGTGCCATCAATAGTGCCGTTGGGCGCATCGGACAACTTGCCTGCTGGGAGCATAACAATCCTTTGGCGCGTTACGCCCTGATCGCCGATGGTGAGCAAATCCACTCGGCGATGTATCCGGGATCATTCGCCGGCCAGATGTTCGCAGAGCAAGCGGAAATTAACGTCCGCCAGCACGCCCTTGAATCCGCTTGCTTTGTCGTCTGTGCGACCGCGTGGCTGGATGCCGATCAGCAAGCTCAGATTATGCAGGATACGGGTTGTGCGATCGAGCCGATTTCGGGTGGCTGCTTCACGGCCATCGTGAGTCCCGACGGCCGGATCATCGGTGAGCCGCTCAAAGCGGGCGAAGGCGAAGTGATTGCCGAGCTTGACTTTGCCCAGATCGATGCCCGCAAGCGGCTCATGGACGCACGGGGTCATTACAGCCGCCCTGAACTGCTCAGTTTGCTGATCGATCGGACGCCCACATCGCCTGCCCATGAGCGCATCGCACACCCCAAGTCTGATGTCTCGCGCGCGGTCGTTGATGAGGAGAGAACCGTCGAAGTTCTCTAATGCCACCGTACCTATCGGAACGCAACTACAGGAAGGTCAGCATATGTCCAAAAAAATCAATCATAATCGCCGCTACTTCCTAACAACCATGCTTACAACTATTGCTGCCACTCAGCTTGGCATAATCGGCTGCACTACACAACATGCTACATCAGCAATGACTAAGTTACCGATTGAAGGCGAACTGCCTTCTCTTGTCGGCGCGATCGCGTGGCTTAATTCAAAGCCATTAACGGTTGACGGACTGCGTGGAAAAGTCGTGCTGATCAACTTCTGGACTTATACCTGCATCAATTGGCTGCGCCAACTTCCTTATGTTCGCGCGTGGGCCGAGAAGTATAAGGATCAGGGCCTAGTAGTAATTGGTATACATACGCCGGAGTTTGAATTCGAGAAGAATATCGATAATGTCCGCCGAGCCTCAACAGAAATGAAAATTGACTATCCGATCGCCGTAGATAACGATTATGCGGTGTGGCGTGCTTTCGGAAACCGTTATTGGCCGGCCCTTTATTTTGTAGACACGCAAGGACGCATTCGTCATCACCAATTCGGCGAGGGCGAGTATGAGCAATCGGAAAAGGTAATTCAACAACTACTGTCTGAGTCTGGAACTGGCCGTGTCGGTCAGGAAATAGTCGAAGTCGATGCTCGCGGTTTTGAGGCTGCTGCCGATTGGAACAGCCTGAGATCGCCTGAAAACTACCTTGGCTACGAAAGAACGGAGAATTTTGCGTCTCCTGGGGGCGCGGTGTTAAACAAGCCTCATTTATATACCACCCCCACGCAATTGAAACTTAATCAATGGGTGCTTTCGGGCGATTGGACAATCGGAAGACAAGCCATTGTACTGAACAAGTCCGGCGGGCGGATCGCGTACCGCTTCCACGCCCGCGACCTTCATCTCGTCATGGGGCCGGTCGAGCCAGGAACGTCCGTGCGGTTTCGCGTACTTGTAGACGGGCAGCCAGCAGTTGCGGTTCGTGGGCTTGACGTTGATGGGCAAGGCGAAGGCACAGCTACCGAACAGCGGTTATACCAACTGATCCGACAGCCGAAGCCCATCAGCGATCGACAGTTCGAGATCGAGTTTCTAGATTCCGGGGTGGAAGCTTTCGCGTTCACGTTCGGTTGATAACGCAAACAGATACGTCTTCGCAACGAGCGACAAGAAGGTAAATGATATGACGATAAAATCTTCACATGACAGCCCAATTCTCGTGACCGGAGCGGCAGGTGATCTCGGTGCGATCGGCCGCAACCTCACCGCAATGCTGCTCACCAAGGGGCATAAGGTGCGCGCCTTAGTTAGGCGAGAGGATGAACGCGCTGAGAGCCTACGCCAGCTTGGAGCCGAGGTTGTGCAGGGCGATCTGACCGACCTTGCCTCAATGCACCGCGCGATCGCAGGGGTTGCGCGCATCTATTTTGGAATGTCGGTCTCGGCGGCTTATCTCGAAGCCACAGTTAACACTGCTGCGGTGGCGCGCCACCACGGGGTTGAAGCCTTCGTGAATATGTCGCAGATGACAGTGACGCAGATGAGCATCACCGAAACTACCCCGAGTCCACAGCACAAGCTGCACTGGCTTGCAGAACAGGCATTAGCGTGGTCGGGTCTGCCTGTCGTCACAGTGCGGCCAACAGTCTTCCTTGAGGGCTTCTTCCTGCGTCTGGCTGCTGCTGGCATCCGGGACAGCGATGAACTGGCACTGCCGCTAGGTAACGGCAAGACCTCGCCTATTTCGGCTGTGGATGTGGCGCACGCTGTTTCCGCGCTCCTCGACGACCCTACCTCGCACATTGGTCATGTTTACAATCTCACCGGATTTGAGTCAGCCGATTTGGAACACTACGCCCGCGTCTTTTCCGAGGCACTCGGTCGAAAGATCCGCTATCGTAATGTGCCGCTCTCCGAGTGGGTTGATACGCTTCGTAAGTTTGGGGTGCCGACGCACCTCGTCAACCACGTCGCGGTGATGGCTGAACTTCACGCGCAGGGGCGGTATGACCGCATGACGGATGACCTGTACAAGCTCACCGGCAAGACACCAATGAGCTTGTACGACTTTGTAAAATTGCACGCTGATGAATTCACACGCAGTAAAGCCACGCTTTGAGGCTTTGTCGGTTCCTCATGCTGGGGTTGTCAATTTCAACAAGAAAGGAGTTTTCAAATGCGATCTGACATTGTTCCAGGGGCGGTCTTCCCCGACTACGAACTGCCCGACCACACCGCGAAACGCCGGAAGCTCTCCGATCTGCAAGGTCAACATCCGATGATTCTCGTCCTCAGCCGTGGAGGGTACTGCCCCAAGGATCGCCGACAGGCTGAGGGGCTGGTTCAACTCCATCGTGAGCTTGAGGTTGCATATTGCCGACTGGTCACAATTAGCACCGACAACATCACCGAGACGAATGAATATCGCAGTGGTGTCGGTGCCCACTGGCCCTTCCTCTCCGACGCGGGACGCAAAATCCAAAAAGACCTCGACATTGCCGAATACACAGACCCGCTCCACAATCCCATGATCCCCTACACGATCGTCCTCGAAACGGGTCTGGTCATTTATAAAATCTACATGGGCTACTGGTTTTTCGGGCGACCCACTCTCGAAGAACTCCGCCAGGATCTGCGCGCCATTCTCAGGAAATGCCGACCGGACTGGGACATCACAACGCCCGAATTGAAAGCGGCGTGGCAGGAAGGCCACAAAGGCCTCTTCTACCCATACGGCAAAACCTACGCCCAAACGATCGGTGAACAGGACTAGGCGCAAAGCTATCACACTCAAGGAGGCATACCAGTTAATCTCACACTGGAAGCCATCAGTGTCTTCTCAAAAGAGGCAGAGAATATGTCCGAAGAAATCAACCATGCCCGCCGCCGCTTCATTGGCACTGCGGCCATGACCGTTGCTGCTACACAGCTAGGCCAATTTGGTTCTGCGATCGCCCAATCAAGCCAAACAAAACCAGCCGTTCTGTCCAGGATGAAGTCGGGGACAAACACATCATTTGGCTCACTCAAGCAGATCGATGCTGGTGTGCTGAATGTTGGATACGCTGAAGCGGGTTCTGCGAATGGCCGTCCAGTAATCCTCCTACACGGCTGGCCCTACGACATTTACAGCTATGTTAATGTTGCCCCTTTGTTGGCATCGGCGGGGTATCGCGCGATCATTCCGTATCTGCGCGGCTATGGCACAACGCGCTTTCTTTCAAGCGAGACATTCCGGAATGGGCAGCAGTCAGCGATCGCAGTCGATATCATCGCGTTAATGGATGCGCTCAGGATCGAGAAGGCGATCATCGGCGGGTTTGATTGGGGAGCGCGAACAGCCAACATTATCGCGGCACTCTGGCCTGAACGGTGCAAGGCACTTGTCTCGGTGAGCGGCTATCTGATCGGCAGCCCTGAAGCCAACAAGACACCACTACCGCCGCAGGCCGAACTCGAATGGTGGTATCAATTTTATTTTGCGACGGAGCGCGGGCGCGCGGGCTACGAAAAATATCGGCATGACTTTAACAAGCTCATCTGGCAGCTTGCTTCGCCGCAATGGCACTTCAATGATGCGACGTTTGAGCGTAGTGCCGCATCCTTTAAAAATCCAGATCACGTCCAAATTGTCATCCATAACTATCGCTGGCGGCTGGGACTCGCCAAAGGTGAGTCGAAGTATGACGAGATTGAGAAGCGGCTCGCCGCAGCCCCTGAAATCGCCGTACCCACCATCACTCTTGAAGGTGATGCCAACGGTGCGCCGCATCCAGATGCCAGTACCTACGCAAGGAAATTCTCAGGCAAATACGCACACCGGGTCATCAACGGCGGCATCGGACACAACCTACCTCAGGAAGCACCGCGAGAGTTTGCCAAAGCTGTCGTCGAAGTTGACGGTTACTGACTGGGTTTAGCCTAAGTTGTGAAACCGACAATTTGCAGCAAAGAGAAAACACCATGACCAAACTGAAAAAAGTACATTACAAAACCAAAGCCCACACCGCGGGTACCTTCGTCCTGTCACGACTCCTCGCCGCGCTCTTGGCGGCAACGGTGTTTCTGGCACTGCCCGCTCGCTTGCTTGCACAGCAATTCGGCCAGACCGGCGCACAAACCCAGGTTACGGGCAAGGCGATCTCGACCGAAGACAAAGCCATCCGTCCCTTCCGCGTCCACTTCCCGCAAGAGGTGATCGTCGATCTCCGCAAACGCATTGCAGCGACCCGGTGGCCTGACAAGGAGACTGTTGCTGACCAGTCGCAGGGCGTGCAACTGGCGACAATGGAGGAACTTGTCCGTTACTGGGGAACGAAGTACGACTGGCGCAAAGCCGAGGCGAAGCTGAATGCTTTACCGCAGTTTGTAACGAACATCGACGGATTGGACATTCACTTTATCCACGTCCGCTCCAAAAATCCTAACGCTTTGCCGTTGCTCGTCACGCACGGATGGCCTGGCTCGGTATTTGAACAGCTAAAGATTATCAGCCCACTGACCGACCCGACGGCCTACGGGGGTCGCCCAGAGGATGCCTTCGACCTAGTTATCCCGTCGATTCCTGGCTACGGCTTCTCCGGCAAGCCGACGGACACCGGTTGGGACTCCGACCGCATCGCGCGAGCCTGGGCGGAGCTGATGAAGCGCCTTGACTACACCCGCTACGTTGCCCAGGGCGGCGATTGGGGGTCTCCCATCTCTAGTGCGATGGCGCGCCAGGCACCAACAGGATTACTCGGCATCCACATCAACTTGCCGGCGACGATACCGCCAGAGGTGGCCACGGTACTCGCCGGCGGCGGGCCTGCGCCGACGGGACTCTCCGAGAAGGAACGCGCGGCATTCAACTCACTAGACGCGTTAAAGAACAAACGGGCTTACGCTGCGGTGATGGGTACGCGACCGCAGACAGTCGGGTATGGACTGACGGACTCGCCGATCGGACTCGCTGCGTGGATGCTCGGGCATCCAGGCTTCGCGCAGTGGACGTACAGCGAAAAGTCCCCGACGAAAGATGAGGTGCTGGACAACATCACACTGTACTGGCTGACGAACAGCGCGGTCTCGTCAGCTCGGCTGTACTGGGAGAACAACACCAACATCTTGAACGCGGCCGCGCAAAAGACCACCGATATCTCGCTCCCGGTGGCCATCACGGTATTTCCCGAGGAGGTATATCGAACTCCACAAACTTGGGCCCAGCGTGCCTATCGTCATCTAATCTATTTCCATGAGGCTGACAAGGGCGGACACTTCGCAGGGTGGGAACAGCCTCAGCTCTTCTCTGAGTAGATCCGCGCAGCGTTCAGGTCACTACGTTAGTTCAAGACTAATTGATTTACACGACAAATAGTAGATAAGGAGAATTAAGTAACAATGGAAACAGCAGATGTAATTGTGATTGGAAGCGGTCAGGGCGGAGTTCCACTTGCGGCTGACTTTGCCAAAGCAGGTCGAAAAGTCGTTCTATTTGAGCGTGATGCGTTGGGTGGCAGTTGCGTAAACTATGGCTGTACTCCTTCTAAAGCCTTTTTAGCTGCTGCCCATGCCGCAGGTCGCGCTCGACAAGCTGCAAAGCTAGGCATACACGCGCTCCTTGAAGTTGATTTTTCTGCGGTGATGGAGCGTGTACGTGGCATTCGCAGCCAGTTTAATCAGGGTACTAAGCGGCGATTAGAGAGTGCAGGGGTTAGAGTTGTCCACGCTGAGGCAACTTTCATCGGAGAGCGAACTGTAAGCGGAGGCGGTGTGACGGTGCAGGCTCCGCTCATTGTGATCAACACAGGAACATCCTCTAACATTCCTGAGATTCCTGGTTTAGCTGGAACCCCTTATCTCACTAACCGAAATTTCTTTGATTTGCAGCAAATTCCCCCCCGGTTGCTCGTGGTCGGTGGAGGCTATGTTGCCTTGGAGTTAGGGCAAGGAATGGCGCGTTTAGGGAGTCAGACCGAATTAATTGTACGGGGCGATCGCTTGCTGGCTCACGAAGAATCTGATGTTAGTGCTGTGCTTGGTGATGCCTTTGAGCAAGACGGAATTGGACTGCATTTCAACGTGACTGTTCAGCAGGTTGCTTATACTAACGGTGTGTTTAGCTTAATGCTGAATAATGGTGAAGTACTGGATGGAGAAGCATTGCTGATTGCGACTGGCCGCAAACCGAATACTGGGGCATTAAATTCTGCGGTGACAGGCGTTGAATTAGATGCACAGGGTTTTATTAAAATCGACGATCAGTTTCAAACAACTTGCCCTGGAATTTATGCGATCGGAGACGCTGCCAAGCAGCCTGCTTTTACCCATGTTTCTTGGGAAGACTATCGTCGCTTGAAAGCTATTTTGTGTGGCGAACACCGGACACGAAATGATCGGGTGTTAGGCTATGCCGTCTACACTGAGCCGCAAGTGGGTCGGGTAGGGATGACGCTAGAGCAGGCTCACAAACAGGGCATTACTGCCCGCGAAGTCACTCTGCCGATGGCTCATATCGCTCGTAGCATTGAGTGGGGACACGATCTAGGCTTCTACCGCATGGTCATCGACACCGACACAAATTTAATTTTAGGAGCAACGCTGGTTGGGTACGAAACGGCTGAACTCGTGCATGTCTTTTTGTCACTTATAGAAGCTAAAGCAACATGGCAGGTACTCGAACAATCGGTTCACATTCACCCAACTTACGGTGAGGCATTGCCCAGCCTCGCCAGGCTACTCGTTGGAGATGATATGCCAACCTGTCCCAATATGTAAGAAATATCTGAATCGAAAGCTTAAAACAATAAACCAATTTACAACAAAAGAGACTCTAATGCCTTACGTTAGTGTCGGTAAACAAAACTCTGGAAACATCGATAATTTATTACGAAGATTTCGGTCATACCGATCAAGTTAATCCTGTGCTGCTGGACTTTCTTGAAGGAAAATAATCAGCATTCCAAAGCCTACCCAAAATCAATGGTATCTGTTGCGATTAAACGGTGATCTAAACTGAATGGCACGCTTGAAAAGCGCTAACCTTTGATATTACTGGTTTTTGGGTGTAGGGAATTAAGAAGAGTAGAGCTATGTTTCACACTCGTCCGTTGAATGTTGCTTAACACTACAGTGTACCCCACACCTTACCCCCAACACCAGGGATCTTTTTGGTCATCTACGCCCAGGTTTCTCTTAAAGTTTTATTTCTGGGTTTGGCGATACAATGCTTTTGTCGATATCGCTCTTTATTAGTTATTAAAACAGTGACAATTGCGACATCTTAGTATTACTTTCAGTTGAATTTGCTGTAACAGGGTATTTGTTGTTATTTGAAGACTTCTTACCCCATCCCTCCTTCGCCGCGTGTTTGACTACACGAGAACGGATATCAGCAGCCAGGGTTTCATAATCAGAGCGAATTTTGTCATACGAAGCCGGAGTTGTACCAATCTTCTCCCACAGGTTTTCGTAGTTGAAATTCTTGAAAGGTCTGTGCCTAACGAGGGCATCATAACTTGCCCAGAGATAAACATCTGCCCATTGGGATGATAGCGGCACTTCAAAAGCAATTGGCATCATCAGTGCAACAACTTCGCTACTAGAGGCGAGTTTACCTACTTCTCCCTTGTCTATCTCTTGTAAAGCTGCATCTAATCTATCAACTGCGATCGCTTTTCCTACCCAAGTGGGAATTGACTGTTGCCAGCCGTTCTGGTGAGTGACAATTGGCCCGGCGATTATTGAACAATTTCACGACTTGCTCCTGCTAGATCGAGTAGGCTGGCTGTTACAGCTTTGTTAATCCCTTGGCTGGTTAGTAACTGAAGTATCTTTCTAGTGCTAGGGTTTAATATTTCGCTGGTTTTTTGGTTTTTACTGTTGCGGATGGTTTCTTCGACATCGAATAAACTGTGTTGCTGGTTCATATCTTTTATGTGTAAACAAATACTGCCAGCTAGAAATACTTCTAACTGGCAGTGCTTTTTGATAATGAGTGGGTTTTGTTATGGCAGAAGTAGGCTATCCCAAACGCTTCTGGGCGTAACGTGATGCAGCAATTGCTGTCTTGCTTGAGTGAATTTAGCTAGTAGCTTAGTGCTTTTTAATTTCTGCCACCAGTTGTATTGCAGGTAGGTAAGCAACCATAACTGCGTCTGGTGATTCCAGCTTGAGATGGAGTTACTCAAACTGAGTGCCCTGAGGATATCGTCAGGAGGTACTTCCAGTTGACTTGTGATTTCTTGTGAGATGGAAGCTAACATTTTAATATTGGCGATCGCTTGACCAGGACTGCCCGAACTGATAGCTAGTATTTTTTCTGTTGCCTCAATCTGTTGGTTTTTAAGAACAGAAATAACCTCCTCATCAGTTAACCTTTGGAAAGGTATGATTTGACACCTACTCTTGATAGTTGGTAATAGCTTTTGAGGATAGGATGATATCAGAATAAACGTTCCAGTTTTAGGTTCTTCCAGCGTCTTGAGAAGTTTGTTAGCGGCGGTAGGGTTGAGCATATCTGCTTCGTGGATAATCACAACCTTTTGCTTGCCCTCGACTGCACTAGTTGAGAGAAATTCAATTACCTGGCGCACCTGTTCTACTCGGATAGCAGGGACACTTTTCTGCTGGGAGGTGTTTTCGGTATAGGTCAATACGGTTCAGTTAAGGCTGAAAATCATGTAAATTAAGCATTGTTCCCAAAGCTTAAAATTGTGTGTGGTGCATCTTAAGGATTTCTCGTTGGTGTGTCCTGATATACAAAGTGCTGACCTACTTAAAGCAATCGAGACGGCGATTCCAGCTTTTGTCATTGAACAGGCGATCGCTAATACCCAAACTCAAGAGGAGCGCAAGCGATTGCTACCAGCGCAATTAGTGGTAAGTCTGGTAATAGCAATGAGTTTTTGGTCTAAAGACTCAATGCGGGATGTGCTAAAAAACCTAATAGATGGGATGTCAGAGGCGTGGGTAAAAGTTGGTAAATACTGGCGTGTGCCGTGTAAATCAGCTATTACACAAGCTCGGCAGCGATTAGGGGCAAGAGTGATGAGCGATTTATTTCATCAGTTGGTAAGACCAATGGCCACAACTGAAACCATGTTCGCCTTTTTAAATGAGCTACGAATTGTAGTCATTGATGGTACTTGTTTTGATGTCCCAGACAGTGATGAAAATGCCAGAGTTTTTGGTCGTCCTGGTAGTCGTCCTGGGACAAAAGCCGCGTTCCCTAAAGTTAGACTAGTAATATTAGTAGAAGCAGGAACACATATAATATTTGATGCACTGATGTGTCCGTATCGCATTGGAGAGCGAGTACGAGCATTAAGATTATTACGTTCGGTCACACCAGGAATGTTGTTGATGTGGGATAGAGGATTACATTCCTACGCAATGGTACAAGCAACAGTAACCAAGGGGTGCGATTATTTAGGCAGAATACCAGCCAATGTCAAATTCCTTGCCGAAAAAAACTTAGAAGACGGCTCTTATTTGTCATCGATTTATCCATCAGGAAAGCTACGAAAAAAAGGTAGTCAGCCAATACTTGTACGTATCATTGAGTATACAATTGAGCATCCTGACAATCCTACTGAACAACTGACATATCGCTTGATTACTAGTTTATTAGATGAGAAATTTCC
The DNA here is from genome assembly GCA_019359325.1 of Mojavia pulchra JT2-VF2. GTDB lineage: Bacteria > Cyanobacteriota > Cyanobacteriia > Cyanobacteriales > Nostocaceae > Mojavia > Mojavia pulchra. The sequence continues at coordinate 37,428 of JAHHHN010000042.1, forward strand.
TGCCGAGTTGTTGGCGAGGGAATACCATCAGCGATGGGAAGTAGAAAACACCATTGATGAGTTGAAAATACATCTTCTGGGGCGAAAAACTCATGTCCGTTCCCAAAAACCACGAGAGGTTGTGCAAGAGGTATATGCTTGGTTGCTGGGACATTGGACAGTACGAGTATTAATGTTTCAAGCTGCAACCAGTGCTGGAGTTACTCCATTACGTCTTAGTTTTACAGGAACTTTACGAGTTATCCGTCGTGCTGTACCTAAGTTTCAACGTCTTAACTCTCAAGATTTGCCCCTTTTTTCGAGTGGTTGACCATAGAGATTCTGGATACATTGTTACCTGAGCGGGTTCATCGGTGTAACCCCAGGGTTGTGAAAAAACCTGTATCAAAGTTTCGCTCAAAAAAACCAAGCCACAGAGGTACTGGACAGCGAGTTGAGCCTCCCAATTTCCATATCATCAATAATGCTTTCAGCTTTAACTGAACCGTATTGCGACAAGGAGCTAATAAAGATGTATTTCCATGATTCAAAATCTTTTTAATTATTCATTGCCAGCAACACCATAAAATTGTAAACGAGCTGTCCCGATGATTGGGTTGTATGTTGACTGACCTGTTGAGATAGTCTGTACTTGGAATTGGTACACACCATCATAAAGAGGATTACGATGGGGTTTCAAGCCAATAGTGATTGTTTGACCGGGTGCGACTGGTTTATCAAAGGTGACAATGACAGATCGTGATTTATTTTCGCTATTTGCCAGGGTAATACCTAACTTTTGCCCCCGACGGGATAAATTAGCAGTATCAATATTCCCTTCAAAGGCGAAACTTTCTTGAGGATTGAAGCTAATAGCTTCTAAACCTTGTATTTGAGTCAAAGCTACTTGTTGCAATGAATCAGTAGCAGATGCTGGTACTGTTAGGGTGAAATAATAAGTTGCTTCCCAAGCACTTACTTCATTGTAATTGGTGATTGCAGACAACAAACGCGCTGGCTGTGCTGAGACGACTGCATAAGTTCCGGGAACGGACAATAAACACAGCCCTGTGCTAACAAGTAAAGTTTGACACAAAGTCTTAATGCTATTCATGATTAGTTGAGAATGGATATTTTCGCTCTTGCTTTTATGTTGGTCAGTTCAAGGGGCGACAATCGCCTGTAAACCAAGCCAGCTAAAGGTTTTGGGCTTACAGACCCCTTAAAAAATTTGGGTGTTTATTGAGAATGAACTGTATAGGGATAGTAGACTTTTCTGTGGAGA
>JAHHHN010000043.1 GCA_019359325.1 Mojavia pulchra JT2-VF2
TAACAGGTGCATTGTGTGCAGGAATAGTAGTAATTAAAGTACCATCTCGTCTCCAGAGCTTGATAGTTTTGTCGTTACTTGCAGAGGCTAAAATTTGTCCATCCGGACTAAAGCTGACACTATTAACCCAATCGCGATCTTTAACGCGCTTAGCAATCAAATTGCCGTTTCTTTGCCAAAATATTAGAGAAAAATCATTGCTAGCAGAAACAAATACCTGCCCATCAAAGCTAAAATCGATGTCGTTAACCGGGCCTTTGTGTCCATCTAGGCGATTCTGCTCGTGAATTTTGGAAAGTATAGTCAATAAACTGAATAAAGGGCTATAAGCAGGATATTCAGATAGCGACCTTTTATTCGCAACTAAAAGCTTTAACTCTTGGCCAACCTCTACTGCTGAAAGAAGTGCATCAATTTGGCTATATTCAAAGAACTGCCGCCATGTAGTAGTTCCTTTTTGCTCTAATTGCATTCTCTCTAAAGACGTTTGGCGGATAATTATTGCCTGTACTGCTCCGGCGATAGACAAAGCTAGAATAAAGAACCCTACATATATTTGTCGTCTGGTTTGGCGTTGTGCAGCCAGGAATCGTTGGTTTGCTTGTCTTTCCTCTTCCAATGATATTTCTACCTTTCTCTGAGCAGAAGAAATCATTTCCTTTGCTTTTCTCTCAGCATCTAAAGCAAATTGAACTGCTCGTTTATCTAGCTCCTGGCTGGCAGCTAAAAATCGGTAATCTTGGTCACTTAAACTTTTTCCTATGGCCCAGTCTTGAGCATCTCGTAATGCTTGCCCATGTAGTAAATATGCATCATCTTGGCACCCTGCTTCTATCCAAGCCGTTAGTTCTGCTGCATAAGGTCGTAAGCTTGATAATGCTTTATCAACGTAGCCTGAATTGAAAATATCTACATAAATGCGGTTATATACTTGTAGCTTACTTTGATGCTTTATTGCTAGTCCAGTGAGTTGTAATTCTATTTGTTCAGGGCTGCCATCTGCTGATACTTCGTTACATTGCAAAAGTTGTTGATAAATTCCTAAAATCCGCACTACATAGTGTTTAGTACTTAAAATACGATTCCATATCGTTTTTAGATGTTCTGGCTCATCCTGGGATTCCCAATTCTCTATGACATACTTTTGCACTAGCTGCTCAACATCTATTCTTCTGCTTTCTGACTTTTCAGAAACTAGTTTGCACAATTTCTGTGTAAGAAAAGGTTGACCACCCGTCCAATCTAACAATTCTAGTAAAACTGATTCAGGATTATCTACTTGCTCCGCTAATCCTTGAAGCAGTGCTATTTTAGCTTCCTCAAACTTGAATCCTGTGAGTTCGATAGCTCGACCAATATTAAATGGCGTACGCCGTTTATCAAGAATTAAATCTGATGGCGTTGCTACCCCTAATAAGCAGAAGGTGAGACGATTAAATTCTGAATTATCAACTCGTTGGTTATAGCAAGAACGAATAAAGGCGAAAAAATCATCAGTAGAAAAATCTAAACTTTTGACACTATCTATTTCATCGAAAAAAATCACAATTTTTTCGGCGGGAATCTCGATGAGCAATACATCTTCAATAAATAGACTTAGCTGTTGTAAAGCTGATAGCTCTTTATGCTCATCTCGCCAAACTTTTAAGTCAAACTTCCTTGAAAGGCTAAAGCCTCTAACTAACTCAACAACTAACCCCTTATACCACTGGGCTGCTGTAATTTGCTTGCTTCCCAGCTTTGTTATATCAATTGCAGCACAAGCAAACCCTTCAGCTTTTAAAAGTTGCATTGTTCTCACACGCAAGCTGGACTTTCCCATCTGGCGTGAGTTTAATACATAGCAAAACTCACCATCCTTTAGTGCTTTCAACAACTCATGGTCAGCCGACCGCGTTACATAAGTAGAAGCATCAGGTGGTAAGCTTCCTCCAACAGTATATTTGTACTCTATATTGTTAGTTGGGGCCATAACTGCTGTTAAGATTGAGTCATTTTCTAGCAAAACTTAAGGAAGTGTGGCTGTAAAATACTGCCGATACAACTCACAACTCGGCTTTACTTGATTACCGTCAAGTTGTACCAGTCCCATACTATCTAACTGATACATTAACACTGGTTCTAACTGAACTGGGCTACTAGCTGTGATAACTTGCTTGAATGATTGAGCTAACTCTGGGCGTTTTTGAATATATCCCAGGTAGCTCCGTAGATGGTCGCTATAGATTCCGCCCTCAGTAGGAGATGTTTGTAAAAGCTGCTCTAAGGAAATTTTTTCACGCCAAAGATAATATAAGGCTTGCTGGATTAGGTAAGGATGTCCACCTACCATCGCAATCAATTGATTAATATCCTCATCGGACAAACTCAGTCTGTAAAGACTAGCTAAGTGCTGAATTTGCTGTTGATTAAATTCTGACAACTTGATTGGTAGTCCTACATTAAATGGAGATTGATGGATATTTAAGGGAATATACACTTCTGTAGAGTGTGTAACTATTAGTCGAAGGCGTTCCCAGATCTCATTAATTTTGGCTTCCTCATGCCACTCCCTAAGTAATGAGAGAAAGTCTTCGGCAATATCAGGATAGTTGAACACTACATCAATCTCATCTAAACCTATAACAAGGTTACGGTTTGCCTGCTCCAGTAAATGCATTTGGATGTAACTAGTGCAACTTACTTTGCTACCAACTTCCTCATCCCAATAGTTTTCTAGGCTCGGTTTTTGATTGAGTTGGCGACTGGCATTGGCACAGAACCATCGCAAAAATTTATCCAAGCTTATAAAAACTGATTTTTCAGCTTGTCGTAGGTTAATACGTATTACTTGATACTCATACTGTTGTGTGTAAGCTAAAATCCTGTTCAACAGTGAAGTTTTTCCCATTCTTTTAGTACCTTTAATCCGAATTAGCGAACCTGTCCTCAAAATCTCCTGATAACATTCTGACTCGGTGGGAGGACGTTCTATATAGAAGGGAGAATCCAATGCTAATATTCCCTCTGGAAATTCTGGGCTTTTGGGGCTAACAGAGAGATCTGTTTGTTTTCTCAACTCCACTACTTGCCGAAAGCTTGGCTCAGTCGCCTCCTTAAGATTTGAAAAGCAAGATTGATAATGGCGTTCTAGAGTTGCCCGAAAGTTTGTCTTACTAACTCTTTCTCCGAATGTCTCTGACAACAGCCTCCAGAACCTAGGGCCAACATCTTGTTTAAAGTACTTGTCGGTATAACCATGAGCCTCAGCAATCTCTTGGTAGTTCTGTCCCTGCCAAGAACCCCGAATAATTAGTATGTCAACGTCTTTTAAACGTTTGCCTGTTTTGGCATAGACGGATTCATCTACAAATCTCAGAATATCTTCAAAATCCATGAGCGGAATGAGAAAGCTATTTGCTATGGGGTAACTCTGAGTTTATCTGAGTTTTCCTGATCTTTTTTTGATACACCTGATATTCTTCAATTTTCAAACTCAAGCTTACTGCCTCAAACTCCTGAGCTTATCCGTATTGGGGTTTCTAGTTTTATAAGCAATACTTTATTCATGAATTCAAAAGCAAGGACTTTTTGTACGCCACCAAAAAAATGTATGCCAAACATATTAATTAAGCCTTCGGGCGAATTAATTGAACTACCTCGGAATTCAGTCCTAACTCTTTTAGAAGAAGTCAAAGAAACTATTATTCCCTTTGGCTGTCGCGCTGGAGCCTGTGGCGCATGTGTTATTGAAGTACTGGAAGGCACACCAAATCTTACTGAAGCCAATTATATCGAACGGGAATTCTTGACTACTTTAGGTTATCCCGAAGAGTGCTATCGACTTGCATGTCAATGTCGCTTACAAGGTGATATCACGATTCAACCTGTTGGCAGCTAGACTATTTTATCCATCTCTTATTTTGTTTACTTCATCATCCGCTAATCACTAATAGGAAATCACCTATGTACAGTTTACCAAACACAGAATTAAATCCTGAAATACCTTTTTTAGAAACACTACAATCTGCTATTTTATGTGATGGAATAAATCCCTTCGTTGGACAAGATATTGATGTAAATAGCTACATCATTTCTTGTGAAAAAAACTTTGAAAGTGAATCAGTCAATCAGTTGTCTTATCACTTTGAGCAAGAATTTACAAGTACCGATATTTAGTGAACCTAGAACAGTCACTACTCTTTTATATTGGCTTGTGTAGTAATGTCTCACAGAAATTTATTAGTACTCAATACGCCCAAACTTAAATCTGGGGATGCTGTTCAGTATCTCAATCTTGTACTTTTAACTAATTTGTTCCATTTTCACAAATTTCAACAATAACAGGAGAAAAAATATGAATCGTTGTCAAAATACCGGCTTAATTCGTAAAAGACCTTTCTTAAATCCCATCGCATCTGCTAATTTGCGTCAGGAAATTGATAATTTAATTGATTTGCAAATTGATAAATGGGAACAAACAGTTCCTTTTGCCACCCACTTTGAAGGCGAACTAATAAATCAGCGTTATTATCAACGTCACTTGATTGAAACTGTTTGGCGTATTCGCCTTTTACGGGTAGTTGAATCCAAAGCTATAGCGGAAATCGCCAAAGAAAGCCCAGAAGCAGCACAGATTTGGGCAAACTACGAAATGGAAGAAATGCTGCATGATGAACTATTTATCCAAGATTTAGAAAAAGCTGGTATATCCCGCGAAGAGTTATTGAATACTGAACCATACCTGTCTACCAAACTATTAGTTGGTTTCTTCTCTTATCTATTGGATCACGAAGGATCTCTTGGCGTTTTAGCTTATTCCTATCTTGTAGAATATGTCAACGTCAAAAAGGAACCGAAGAAAATTGATGCCATGAAAAAAACCATTGGTGTCGATAAAATTGGCGGTCAAATCGCTCATTCTTATACCGATACTAATGATGACCATCCAGGTGAAGTGTGGAATGCTATTCGTTACATTATCAAGGACGACGAAGATATCGCTAGCCTGAAAAGGTATCTGCAAGAACAACAGGAAATTCTCGCTATGTACTTCCGTGAAATTTACGCAGACATCGTTGAGTCTGCTCAAAAGGAATCAGTAGCAGCATAAGGAAACTATGAATCAAACAGGTGTTTTATTACTAAGTCACTGCGGTTATTCCTTCATGGAAGAACTGATTAGTAATGTTGCTACACACAGTTTAGAGAGTTTTGTACTCTCTTCCCTTCCTCTCCCTGCAAATAGTCACCGGATTCAGGAATTGCAAGCAAAAAGTGCGTGGTTTGCAGTCACCGAAAACCATGCCCTTACCTGGGAAGATGTAGAACGGGTAATGCAAAAATTAGCAGCACAGGGTTACTCCATAGTTTGCTGTTTGAGTGTTTGGGAAGGCTATCGCACCTTTATGGCAAAAGCCAATCAAATCCTTGGTGTAGCTGATATCGAACCCGCCCAAGTCGAATTACTATTGAATAAATATGAATTACGGCAGCAATTAAATCAAGCAGGTCTGAGCCAAGTTGATTCTGTATTACTTAACGAACGCACATGGCTAGATTTGCAATCCAAAGGCAAATCGGCTTTTGTCAAACCAGTCACAGGTATTGCTTCCTACGCCACCTTTCGTTTAACCGCAGACAAAACCTGGCAAGATATCGAAAAGATTCAGAGTGAGATAGCAAGCGACTTGATATACAGCTCGATATTTTCTGCCAATCGTGGTTTTATGGCAGAAGATTACATTCCCGGACAGGAGTTTAGCTTTGAGATTATGGCTGTTGACGGACAACCGTTCGTCGTTGCTATTCATGAAAAGGTAGAGGTAGACGAATCTGGTAGTGCAGTTTTAGAAAATGCCTGTGTTGCACCACCCATTAGCTTGGATGAGATACAGCTAAAAAAAGCTAGAGCTTGGATTGAACCAATTTTTCAACATTTGCAGTTGCAATGGGGTTGCTATCATCTTGAAGCAAGGTGTTACAACGACCATTGGGAAGTAATTGAAATCAATCCACGAGTTGGAGGGGCGTTAATTTCCCCGAGTGTCAGTATATTGACGCTGGGGATCAGCATGACCCAACTATGGCTGAATAATCTGCTGTACCAAATAGATGAAGAACAGTTACAGCAAAAAAACCAACTGGCAAAGTTTGACCTGGGTACAGTAACTTATCAACCAAGTCCAATGAGCAGTTATTTTCGGGTTTATTTTGCCAAACCTGGTCGAATTCGCACAATTCAACAGAACATTTGCTGTTTAGAACCCGATATTGTGCAGGTGTCTTTAAAGGCAGGCACAGAGGTAGTGGAAACGGTGCGAGAAGTGTTTCTTGGACAAATTCTCTGGGCTATTCCTGAAAACAAAAAGAATCAGCTGCTGCCAAAATTAATCGCTGAATCTCGAAATACTATTCAAGTTGATTACGAGTAATGAGCTACTGAGCTTTTAGATTGCATATTTTTTCCTAAAAGCTATCAAGAGTCAAAAATTACTTTGGTCTGTTGACTCTTGATAGCTTACAAAAATTAGCAATCTACAGTTCGAGATGACCAAGAGAAATTCTACCAATTCAAAATCACCGTTCGCGTAGCGGCAACCACAGGAGAGGTTTTTCTCTAAAAGAGAAATGTTATTACTGCATAAACAATATGATGAATATCACAGAAAATTCCGATTCTTTTTTGCTAATTATTGATTACAATCTCAGCCGTATTGATGATGTCGCTTCTATGCGGAAGTATGCCTATGAGCGTTATGGCGTGAAAACACTTCTGCTCCGCGCCAACCCAGCTCCACATGATTATCGGATTGCTGACGTTGTATTAGCACTAGATCCCTGTAGCTCAGACTTCGTAACCGCTGGGCTCAAGTCACTGGAGCCTTTTCGCCAACAGTTACGAGGTGGTTTAGTATTCTCGGACAATGCAGTACAAAGTGGCGCCCAGTTATTAGAACAATTAAACTTGCCTGTAGATAACGCCACTTTAGCAGCTGGGGCTTTTTCCAAAATTCTTTATCGTCAGATTGAAGCTCAACATCAATCAATATTAGAACCTCAAGGCATGTTTATCCCTGCCCATGCCATTATCCATAATGCTGACGAGTTATTGGATTTTGTGCGCCATCATCCTGGAGGTGTAGTATTAAAACCTGCTTGTGAAGGCAATAACCGAGGAGTAGTGTTTTTAAATGCTAACGCAGATTTACGGCAAGCTTTACAAGAAGTTGAACCTTATTTCTCCGGTGGAATTATCTGCGAACAGGTAATTCCCTTACGAGAGGAATATTCTTTTGATGGGCTGGGACATTTGCACTTCCTGACAGAAAAATGTAGTGCTAGTGGTCGTTACCCAGTAGAAACAGGTCAGATTTTACCAGCCAGATTGAGCCAGGCTCAAGAGCATTTACTAACTCGTGTTGGTAAGTTAGCGAATGTTTTAGTAGGCCAGTGTAATGGGCCGTTCCATAACGAAATCAAGATTGACAAAGATGCTACTCAAGCCGGCGTTGTTGAACCCAACCGTCGTCCTGCGGGTATGAAGATTTGGTCGCTCGCTGAACGAGTGTATGGTTTGAATTTTTATCATCTTTGGGTTGATAAAGTATTAGGTCAGCCCTTGCCAAAGCAATTACCTACTCCGCAAGGAGTTGCAGCTACGATTATGCTTGGGTGTCCCCATGATGGTTATCTAGACCTAGCAGCAGTTAAAGATGAACCAGAACGCTTGTTTAACAGAGCTTTAAAGCTATACAACAAAGCTGCAATTAACCAGGAACTAGAATGGTTTGATTTTACCCTACTGCCAATTCAGAGAAACTGGGTGAGAGCTATTCCCAAAGATAATGGTGATTTTATCGCAATGGTTTGCGTATATAGTCCCAATGCCAAGCTAGATGTTTTCGGTTTGAAGACCACCATTAATGATTGTTGGCAAAAGGTTATAGGTCATTATATTTATCAAGAAGAACCCACGATGGTTTTGGCTATTTAAACAAAAATTGCCATAGGATATGAGGCATTGATAATGAGATTCTGATGTTCTAGTTGTTGACTATTCGCAGTGGCACATCCGTTGAGTTTATAGTTTTAAGGCTTAGTGACTAACTGTTTTTGTTATTAGTAAATTCAAGGAATACTCATGAAAATTTTGATTTTACATCGGATTCCATACCACAAAATTGATTACCATCGTGGCATCGACCATAATCTTCATGAAATCACATATGTTGGTACTGAAAAAGCACTGAGCAATATTCCAGAATTTTTGAATTGTAAAAAGTTGATTCGACCAGGGGTTACTAAAACTGCGGATGAAGTCATTGAATTAATTGAACAACAACAGTTGCAGTTTGAGCAAGTCATATCGTTATCTGAATACGAACTTCTGGATGCTGCGAAAATACGAGAACATTTTGGTATTCCCGGCTCTACCCTGGCGCAGGTAGAAAAAGTACGTAACAAAGTCATTATGAAAGCCATTGTTGGCGCTGCTGGAATTCGCGTACCTGAGTTTTTACCTCTATCACAGCTAGAACAACTGCCCAAGTGGGAAGGGCAAGTTGTTGTAAAACCAGTTGATGGCGCATCTAGTGAAAACGTGAAGGTATTTGCTTCTATTCACTCATTGCTTTTGGCTTTACAGTTGCAGAATACCGGAATTGATTTGCTGGATCGGGACAACCCGGATTTGGCACAGTTTGAAGTGGAAGAATTTATCCAAGGGGCTATTGTTCATTTTGATGGTTTAGTGCAGAATGGCGAAGTGAAAGTTGTACTCGGCAGTCAATATGTAGGGGATTGTCTGGGATATGCTAATGGTCAGCCTTTGGGATCTGTGCAAATTGATATTAGTGATGAAGATAAAGTATGGATCGGTCGAGTTTTGAGTGCTGTTGAACTTAACAATGGCAGCTTCCATTTAGAGGCAATTGCTAATAAAAAAGGTTTAGTATTCTTGGAAGTTGCTAACCGAGTGGGCGGGGCTGATGTAGTTGATACTTTTAATTTGGCTACCAATATTCATTTGCCTTCAGCAGAACTAAAAATATGGCTGGGCGAGGAGTTGGAATTTCCAGAAACTACTAATAGAGCCAATAAATTTGGTTGGTATGTTTTTCCTGGTCACCATTATCAAGCAGATTACTGCCGCATCTCTGGACATGAAAGGTTTCGCAATCATCCCTATATAGTACGCTGGAACCAATTGTCTACAGAGCAAAAGTTGCCCCAGCATATTACTTACCAAGCAATTGAAATTCCGCTAGCTGGTGTTATCGGTAGTGACAGCAGCGAGTCGTTACAGAGTTTTCTACAAGAACTATTTGCTCAAGTAAATATTGAACCAATCAAGAGTTCAGTATAACTCTTGGAAGTGAGTGCTTGCACTCAGATACCAGTCTTTGTAACAGCCTTAATTGATGAATAATTACGACAGGTAGGCAAGTTGTGAATAATTTCAAAGTTATTCAGTTTTTAGTATCACGTTTTTGTTCAGCTTTGGGTGATCAGTTTTTATTGTTTGCGGTTCCATTGATTATTTATAAAAGCACTCAGAATGTTTCACTAGTTGGGTTGGCTTTTTTTATTGAATGGACTCCGCGAGTACTTTCTCTCCCTATTGCTGGATCTTTTAGTGATCGCTTGGGCGGCAAAAAAGTTTATTTACTCGCCGACTTTGTGCGGATGACGGTTTGTTTGTTGGGTTTCTTGTTGATCAAGCTATTTCCCACTAACATATTCGTCATTGTCAGTCTGGTGATGAGTATTTGCGCGTTTTTTTATGCACAAGCCTTTATTGCAATGGAATCCACGGTTCCCAAATTGGTAAGTAAGGCAGATTTACCCAAAGCACAAAGCATCCTTCAGGGGATTGACCAAACTTCTAGCATTTTTGGCCCCGCGCTAGCTGCAATGTTGGCACTGTATTTAAAAAACCAAGATTTTTTATTGATTGCCGCAGGACTATTCTGTTTAGGTTTTCTAGGTGTTACATTGTTAGGTTCAGCCTTAAATGTACAGATTGCTAAGTCAAGTAAAAAGCAGATTTGGCGTGATATTGTCCAAGGGGCTAAGGTACTGCTAGACTATCCTAACCTGCTGACCTTAACGGCACTCAGCATTCTAGTTAACCTAATTATTGGCATAGCGCTAGCAACTGGTGCGCCATTAATCACTGGTACTTTTAATAAGCCTGACAGTTACTTTGGTGTGTTAAATACCACTGCGGGTCTGCTAGGGGTAGTCTCCTTTTTCCTAGTGCCTAAATTAACCAAGCACTTTAGCGTGTTCAGCCTGGGTATTACTGCCTACCTTGCCGTCTTGTGCGGAGGTATGTTAATGGGTTTTGCTAATAATTTTTACCTGTTTGTGCTGGGTTATGCATTAGCCTCCGGTTCTACTGGTTTGTTTAATGTATACATCCGTACTGAGCGCGTCCAATGGATTCCTAGCCAACACTTAGGCAAGACTGTAGGGTTAATTGTGCTGTTAAACCAATTAAGCCTACCAGCAGCAGGTATATTGGTAGCCGTAGGTTCTGGGCGCGTGGGAACCAAATCGTTATTTATTTTGAGTAGCCTAGTAGCCGCAGTGTATATTGCCTGGATATACAAGCCTTTGAAAACTCAATCGAAAACTAATACGTAATATTTATTTACGAATCCACGGGCCCACATTCCGCAGGTGCGCTCGTAAATGCTGCATTTTAGAAGTATGACAGCATCACTATTAAATATCAGGGTACAGGAAATCAAACATAAGGCCCATTGGGGACAAGTTAAAAGTAAGTAAATTTTGTCAATACCTCTTTGAGAGTAAATATATTTGCATAAGAATGATAATCGTAGCTCAGGGGAGGAGGCGAGCGACGCTCGCCTCCTCCCCCACCCTCATGTTTGATTATCATTATCGTACTGGCTTGCTAGGATGATTTGCTGACCAAAAAATTATGTGAAACTCAGTTAAGACAAATACTTGAGCAATTGTAAAAAACTGTGAGTAGTAGCCGTAAGACCAATCGAGATCATGCCAAAAAGAAGCAACGGCCGATGGTGGAAGACGAAGTAATAGCATCGCATCTGTCGGCATTACTAACCCCAGCCATTACATCCCAAGAAAATTACTATCGGCAACTAGGATTAAGAGACAGAATTCTCAACTTAGCATTAATGGTAGCGGCGGTATTAACCCTGCTCTGGCGTGATGTGGCTGGAGTCACAGAATTGACCAGAATGTTAACGCGAGAAGGTTTTTTGTGGTGTAGACCCCTTGAGGTTAGCCAGCAAGCAATATCTCAAAGGTTTTTAACTTTTCCGGCTCAATTATTCGAGAAAGTATTTAAAGATTTATTGCCACATTTACAAGCTTCATGGCAAAGCAGAAACCAACGTAAAATCCCAGAAAGTGTTGAATTTACTTTGACGAAATTTGAAAAGATTTGGATAGTAGACTGTTCAACTCTAGAAGCGTTATTTCAAAAACTTGAAAGTTTAAAAGATGCACCTCCTGGTAAGTTAGCTGGAAAGATGTCCACAGTAATAGATTTAAAAAATCTGTTGCCTGTGGAAATATGGTGAGCGTGAGAATCCCAGAACTGCTGATACAAAGTTTGAAGCAGATATTTTAAATTTAGTTACTCCTAATACCCTGCTTTTATTAGATAGAGGATTTTATCACTTTAATTTTTGGCTACAACTAATTGCTAAAAATGTAAACTTCATAACCCGGTTAAAAAAGGGAGCAGCGATTCATGTCCAACAAGTGTTTACAGATAGCTTTTCTTTACGCGACCGTCTGATACGTCTTGGCTCTGGCACTAAGAAAACTCCGTTTGTTACTTTACGTCTGGTCGAAGTTCGTTCAGCTAAGACATGGCATTCTTATTTAACCAACGTACTTGACCCTACTGCTTTACCTCCATACGTTGTCGCTGATTTATATCGTCGCAGATGGCGGATTGAAGATGCTTTTAATACTGTCAAGCGGCTTTTGGGTTTAAGTTATTTATGGACTGGTTCAATCAATGGTGTTCAATTACAAATTTGGGGTACTTGGTTATTTTATGCTGTCTTAGTTGATTTAGGTGATGCTGTAGCAGACGAACTTTCTCTACCTTTTGACTCCATTTCTTTAGAGATGATTTATCGCGGTCTTTATCATTTTTATGTGGCTCATCAAAAAGGTTTAGCAACTGAGCCTATTAAGTATTTCGCTGCGCCAGAAAATCAAGATTTAGGTATTGTTAAACGACAACGAAAACCAAACATGAAGCTCATCGTTGCACCCTTCCCTGATAAACAACGAGGCACACCTGGATTTTTCTTTCAGCCATCTTCTCAAACCCCCTTGACAACTACCTCACAACCTTAACTTGTGACCAATGGCTTTGAAGGCATTGGCAGCGTCGTCCACAAGAACCTTTCCCCTTCCGACTGTGCAACAGGTTCATAAAGTAAATCCGTCTTTTTTAACCAAAAATCTGCCTGTTCTAACAGCTGGTTAATAGCCATTTCTTGAACCATTGGGGAGCTATAAATCATTTGCTGTAGATCCATAGCTATCTGTTTTTTGCCCTGACCATAGTTTGGGTCTAACCGTTTACGCCGTTTTGCTTCACCCATTACCTATGCCTCTGGATTCATCTAAAATTTCCCTAATAAATTTGTGGTCACTCACGCTGAATTCAATTCAAATTACCACAATTCAAGCAAGTCTTAACAAATAGGCGGCGCAGCGGAGTGTCTGCCGCTGCCTGCGACTATTTCGGTAACTCAACGAGTGGTCTTGTGGCAGTGACAGACACCGCCTATTTGAGCGAAGCGGTTAAGACTTGCGCCACCAACTAGAGGGACAGACCTTTACTGGATCTTCTTTGTTGTTGCTGTTTTTCTTCTATAATTTCTTGCAATACCTGGTTGCAATCGTGCCAAAACTGAATGTCATTTTTCTCTAATTCCCCTACATTAATTGCTGAATACTCAAGCTCACCTGACTGATTTCGGTTGAGTGACACGCGAAAAATTTCTCCGCGTTCATCATGAGTAAATACTAATTCTTTTCCTTGTTTTGACAGTGTTGCACGTTTAAACCTAAGGCTATGTTCACCTTTTTCTTGTAACTGCCAGTTGAGTAATTTCACAGTAACAGGGATAGCTATAGCTAAATATTCCGACTGCAATTGCTGTTTATTATCGAGTTGCTGTTCTGGTTGTTCCTGCCTGGATGCCAGTTTATTTTGCGCGATTAGCACTAATGCTTTAGCTTCATCATGAGTCCATCCGGCGGGACTGACTAGAATAATTTCTTCCACATTTTGTACTGGCTGATTATCTAATAATGCCCTATAAGCAATTTCTTTATCTCGGTCTGTCACTAATAAAGAGTGCAAGTCAGCACTGTAATATTTGTATAACTCGGCTGATACCTCTGGATTTATCTTTGGTTTTGGAGCGATTAATTTTTGATTTAATGCTGCTGTTAGCTCTTTATAATTCGCGTTAACTTCAGCCAATCCCTGACGATATTGCTCAATTGACTGGCTCAATAATGGTACGGCTTCTGTTAGAACTGACTCAACGGCTGATTGCTCAACATAGTCAACTATTGCCTTGATTGCTTTCTGCGATACCAAGTCTTTTTCTGCTTTAGTTAATGCTGCTGTTAGCTCTTTATAATTCGCGTTAACTTCAGTCAATCCCTGGCGATATTGCTCAATTGACTGCCTCAATAATGGTACTGTTTCCGCCAGAATTGACTCAACTGCTGACTGTTCAACATAGTTAACTATCGCCTTGATTGCTTTTTGTGATACTGAGTCTTTTTCTTTTGGAGTTAATGCTGTTATTAGCTCTCTATAATTCGCGTTAACTTCAGCTAATCCCTGGCGATATTGGTCAAATGACTGCCTCAACGATGGTACTACCTCTACTAAAACTGACTCAACGGCTGACTGTTCAATATAGTCAACTATCGCCTTGATTGCTTTTTGCGATACCAAGTCTTTTTCTGCTGGAGTTAATGCTGTTATTAGCTCTTTATAATTCGCGTTAGCTAGAGCTAATTCCTGGCGATATTGCTCAATTGACTGTCTCAATAATGGTACTGCTTCTGCTAGAACTGACTCAACTGCTGACTGTTCAACATAGTCAACTATTGCCTTGATTACTTTTTGTGATACCGATTCTTTTTCTGCTGGAGTTAATGCTGTTATTAGCTCTTTATAATTCGCGTTAGCTAGAGCTAACCCCTGGCGATATTGCTCAATTGACTGGCTCAATAATGGTACTGCTTCTGCTAGAACTGACTCAACTGCTGATTGCTCAACATAGTCAACTATTGCCTTGATTGCTTTTTGTGATACTGAGTCTTTCTTTTCGTGTGCCAGTAAGGATAAAGCAACACTTTCATCCTGACATACCTCTGATGATGCCGGGTATATCTGGGGATTAATTTCAGCTATAGCTGGAGAATTAACCACAGATATTTTGGGGATTACCTGCTGATTATGTTGCTGATTATTTACAGATTTTAAGAATTTATTTAAGCGTTTAATTTCGTTATCGTCCCGCTGAGGGTCGTAGTTTATTCCTAATTCTGTCTGGAGTTTGCTGAAAGAACACTTATATTTATTGAGATTACCTCCTTGTTTCCAGAGCAAGCGAAGGCTACCATCTTCATTAACTGAACCGACATCAATCCCAAACTTAATACCCCTTACGCCGCCGTGACTGTAATAACTAACCACAGCTTTAACTTGATACTCCCTCCATAATTGCTCAATAAACTGAGGCATTATTGGTTTATTTACTGCCACCTCTTCAATCGCTCGGCGCATTATTTCTTCACCGGGAAGCCCCAAATCCTCGACTCGTTCTAGTTGATTTCGAGTCATAGCTTTACGTTTACTTTCCCAACTACAAGGGACAGGTGTTAGTTTAAATTCTCGCTCTAGTAGTCGGGCGGAGTGTTCCGAATGGGCGTAATTATTCCAGGTACGAATAGAAAGACCATCTAGGTTATTAACTCTAGATGCAACGATATGTGTGTGGTCGTGTTCTTTGTCAGAGTGCCGCGCTATAAAAAAGTCATAAGCTGGTAATTCTGTCTCAATAAATTCATCAACTAGTTGGTTTAGCTTGGTGTCAGATATTCTTTTTAGAGGCTGTTTAACCTGGGATTCTTCCCCTTTTAACCGCGACAGCACAACAACGTTGGCAAAGTGTCTCTCAGATATTTTGGCTAATTCTTCCTCATTAAGTGTCCTGTCAGTTTTTGGTATTGACAGCATTAGGTGATAGCACGGGTCTTGGAGTTGGGGGTTGAGATTGGCTGATAATCGGAATTGCTCAACTAGTTTATTAGTTGTTTTACCATACATATTCCCGCCAATAATTTTAGCTTTCTCTTTATCTATGACGTATTTAGTAGTGCCACGAAATGACTTATTAGCTTTAATTTTGGTAATCATTTCGCTACTCCTCGTCTGAGATTGATTGAGATAAGCTGGCGTGAGTTTGTTCTAATAAGGCAGTTAATTCTTTAATTGTTTGCAGATATTCTTTAACATCGCTGGTTAGCGGTTGCCTACCAATTTTCACCGCTTCGTTAATCGCTCTGGTTTGCTGGTTGAGATTATTCCCAATTTTTTTTAGTTCGTAGATAGCTTGTCGGTTAACTTCTGGAATAGTTAACTTTGGGTGTGGCAGGGGGTAATCAAATAACCTTGCTCTTATATAATCACTTTGTACCACTCCATTACACCGTTGTTCTAGCCTTAATTTCTCTGCTGTGCTGACTCTAAAGGTAATCGTTATTTCTCGCTTATCATCGGGTTCTACTACCCGATTACTTAGCGCGATCGCCAGTTGATCACTTAAAGCTTGGCGGGGGTCAGTTTGAGTCATAACCTACAAATAATCTAGGAGTAATGGGGGTTTGGGGGACACCCCCAACAAGCAATTCACGCCGCTTTACCCGAAGGGTAAAGTAGCGCGCAGCGCGTTACGGCGTATTGCTTGCCTATGCCTCAGCGACGGGGTAGGGCAAACCAAAGCCAGGGGGCAGTCCGCGGATATGACTGCAACACCATCGTGCGGAATCTGGGGCAATCCCTTAGATAAGCCATAGGAGCTAGGGCTGGTGATAGCCCAGAACTTATTTTCTGTTTCTGCTTTTTTTAGCCTAGTCTACCTTAGTAACTCTGTAGCTAATACTTGTTGACATTCCTCACATCTGGACAAGATTCTTAAAGTTACTGTGTCTAGCTCTTTTTTACAATGGAGGAATTTATTACTACCAAGACTAGGGTGTTGGGGGTAGGGTGTGGGGTGTAGTGAAAAGTGCATAATCATCATCTTTTTGTACATCCTCGCCTCTTACCTGCATGGATTAAGCCGCAAGGATTCATTGATATGAATTCCTACCCAACACCCAACACCCCATACCCAACACCCGATATTTTCCGACTATGCCCCGTAAACCTAAAGCTGTTCCTTTATCCAAGCTAGAAGATATCCAATCTAGTCTTAAACACAAAGCTGCTACTCCTAAAACTATCAGTCTAGAGGAGTTAATCAAAACTCTCGCTCAACCTATTCAGGATATGTTGGATGCTGGTTATGACTATGAGGATGTTGCTGATGTTTTCCAGGGGCATGGGGTAGAACTCGCGGCCAGTGGAATTAAGAGTTTCCACAAGAAAGCTTTGACAACGGCTGCTAATACATCTGGTGATAATTCGCTTGGTTCACCTGAGGAATTAAATTCTCAATCATCATCTCAATCGACCTCACAAGAGATTTCTAATGGTGATGGCTCGTCTAGTTCATTGCCCTATACAAGTGAACAATCCTCGGATTCAACAAATAAAACCACTAAGGCCAAGAAAGCAAGAGCTAAGGAGCCAGAGAATAAATCCAAACCAACTAGCCAACCAAACAGGTTAACTTTTGAGCCAAAAATTTACAGTGATGATGAATTATAAACGACTAACTATTTCAGACAAGCAGTAGTGTTTTTTGAGCCAAAATTGATTTTATAGTCACAGCCTTCAACAAATACTACTAAAGAAATACATTTGTAATCTCAGACTGTACTGCGTCTGTATTAGAACATACCTCTAAATGGTCTACGAAAATTTGCGGCTGTTTGCGGCTGTTTGCGGCTGATTGCGGCCAGTTGCGGCTGGAAATCAGAAAAGCCAGTAATTTCGTTTGCGGCTGATTGCGGCTGATTGCGGCTGATTGCGGCTGATTGCGGCTGGAAAAAAGGGGTTTTCGGGTAGGTTATTTTAAAGGTGTACTCACTTT
This sequence comes from Mojavia pulchra JT2-VF2, assembly GCA_019359325.1. Classification (GTDB taxonomy): domain Bacteria; phylum Cyanobacteriota; class Cyanobacteriia; order Cyanobacteriales; family Nostocaceae; genus Mojavia; species Mojavia pulchra. The sequence goes on from JAHHHN010000043.1 coordinate 17,289, forward strand.
ACTTTCGCGCCCCAAAGGGTGGCTTCGCCATCCTTCGCTTCGCTCAGGACACAAAAGTAGTTCGCCCTACGGGGTTTTTTGGTAGTACAAAGTGCTGCATTTGTAGCATAAAATCTGCGCGTTGAGAAACGTTTGGGGACTGAGCCAAATTAAAGACGACAATGAACAGCACTGCAATTAAATATTGAGTGCAAATATTAATTCAACAATTTATTTGGTTTATTTCACATTCAATCCATTGGTGTAAGTTCACAGATGGGTCGCAAAATGACAGCATTGTTAGTTAAGTTATTGCATCTAGCTCTACTGTCTAGTGTCAAGCTCTGAACCTGAAATTGGTCGTCAAATCCAACAATTGTCACAACACAGCCAATTAGTTCATCTGCAATAGATTCGGGTTTAAGTTGGTCTGGATCTCCCACAGTATTTTTAGTATTAAAAGGCATACCAGATCCAGACAATTCACCATGATCATGAAGCTGTTCGCGTCGTGTGGCACGTCTCTCTAAAACGGACATCAAGCTGTGCCATACAAGAGAATCAAGTCGGCAGACTTTGATTTTTTGCTTTTCAAAACCCGGCTCAAACCTCGACCAACGAAATGCAATTTTAATTCCGAACTGCGAGAGCAGCTGATGTACAACCTGCATATCACTAATTTTTTCGCTGATAGTGCGGTTGAGGTGAGTGAGTATTTCCGGGGCATAAAGACGTATTTTATCAGCGTAGGGTTTTAGGTCGGCTTTCGTCCATTCTTTATGAGGATCTAAAAAATCGTTTAATCCTAATGCTTCGCGGATTTTTCGCCGCAGTGCTGTACCGGAGATATCCCAGGGGCAAACACCTTGATTCCAAGAGGCTTGTTTTTCTAATGATTTGGCTGTTTTATCGAGTGATAATTCTGGATTGAGTTGCGCCTCTAAGTTGAGTAGTTCTCCACGTCGTTGGCCACTTTTATCCCACAACACATCTTCTACTGTTAGCTCATCTAAACAGTAAAAATCTTTGATATGGAATTTTGTTACTGCTAGTGTATCTTCTGGCGAAATGGCTTCTAAGGATTCTAAAACTACCACCTCTGCATAAGTTAAATCGGCGGCGGCAACTATATTTTGAGCTTCAAGCAATTGAATTTCTTCTTTGGCTTGCTTTAACAAAACTTTGACTGCTGATTGGGATTGCCGCTCATCGATTTTGATGTGATGCCCTTCGTGTTTGAGTCGAATTAATAGCGCGTCCCTTAGATTCATCATCGAATAATTCTGCTCGGCACTAATTCGGGCATAGAGATTAACATGGGGGTTATCTTGCCAATTGTAATTAGCAATTTCTCCAACAACGTCAGGTCTGAGGTTGGAACGAATTAAGCTAACGGTGGCATCGGTTCTTTGTTTTAATTGGTTTTTAATTTCGAGAGAATTGCAGTCGCGCGAAACTTTACAGTAGTTTGTACCACGTTCGGCACACCAAACCACACGGTCTACATTGTCTCGTACCCGAACTAAGGATTGGGACATATCCGCGTCGGTAGATGATGCGCCGGTGAAAATCCCATAGACTTTTTCAATGACATCTAATAGTTCAATGCTGACTCCCGTGGCGATTGTGGGAGTACAAATAATAACGTCATATAATCCTTGGGCAATGACAGCATCGGGTGTTTTCATAAACCGTTTTTCAACTGTATTGCCGCTGGTTTCAGAGTTAATTAACAGGATTCTAATTTCTGGGATGGCTTTAAGTAGCAGTCGCGCTGTTGCCTTGCTAGTGGCTTTGCTATCTGTGGTAACATACAGCGTCTTGCCAGGCTGTAGTTGACGCGCCGAGGTAATTAAATCGTTGACGAGCGCAGATTTATCTTTAGCTTGAATAAAAGTTACATGGTACGGTTGGGGTTTATAGTCGTTGCGAATTAAGAAAATGGGTGTACCATCTCCCTTCAGTTCTCTAAGGTAGTGTAGGGTCTGGTTATTTAAATCAGCATCAGCAGCAATAATCCTCCTGGCCACTCTAATCAACTCACCAAACCTTGCAAGTAATGCGGGGCGTTTGCCGTTGCGATCGCAGGTGCTAGAGGTGAGTAAGTGACGCACTACCTGAACAATTTCATCAATAATTAAGTCACAGCCGACAAATTTTTGTGGGTCGATAGCTAAGAGTGAATCAACACAAAAACCAATTCTGAGGGTATAAGCTGCGCCTTTGATAAAATTACCGTTAAATTTATCTAAGTCGCCACGGTAATCTAAGTTAGCTCTGGCACATAAATTTTGTACCAGTGCAATTCTGTGGCTGGCAGCTAAGACTTTCTGAGAAACAGCTGTGGTTTTGGCGATAAACTTAGTTTTACCTGTCCCTTTGCTGGAGTCGATGCCAATAATCCCTGACTGGGGTAAGTTTTTGATTTCTAAGGTGGATAAGTCAGCTGTGGTCAGTTGTAATGAGGGTTCGTAAGTTAAACGATTTTCTAAGCGTTGCCACAGTTGCCAGTGTGTTAGTGGTAGGGCTTGATTTAAAGCTGTTGACCAAGCTTTGATCCCAGCGTTAACTATTAGGTCATCAACACCTTTACACTGTCCAGAGTGACCCTTCCAGATGGCGATATCAGTCTTGCTGCCAGCTTTCATCAGTAATCGGCTAAAGCGATATATGGCAGCGTTCACCCGTTTCTGAGTGGCTGTGTTTGTGTCTTGGTCAAAGGCTAGGGTAATGTGTCTGTCTTTAACAGCAAATCTTGCTATGTCTTTTATCAGGTAAGGTTTGATGGGGTTGCCTAGTGAATCAAGAGTGCGGTAGCCACCGTTAATGCCGTAAAGGGCGATGGCTACGTATCCCTCTGACAACAGGCATAAAGATTTTTTACCGCCTTCTGTAATGATGATTGGGATTTCTGGGTGAAGCTCTAGCCAGTCCCAAAAACTTTCTCCTGCTGGTGGCACTTCCACACTGTAGCGGTTGGCAATTAAGCGTCTAGTTTCTCGGTTAATGGCAGGCAGATAGGCGCGTGAGCCGTTGCCAATTGGGGTTTCGTATTTTTGAAGTTTGCCTTTTTTCGTGTCGGTTCTGGGGTTACTCAGTTTGGCTTGCCAGGGAGTGCCGTCTTCGTTCAACAGCAGTGCCGCGTAAAGTCTTGGTTTCGCTTGATGTCCAAATCTAGTGTATTTCCAGTTCAGTGCATCATGTATTGGGGTAGCAACCTCCCCGCCAGCATTGATTTCTAAGTCAGAGATGATGCGGATGTTTTCTCTGTAGAGTGAAACGGCGATCGCGCTAAGAGCAATAAATTCTCTTTCGATTCGGCTAGTAAACTCCTCGATGCTCTCGACTGGCAATAAGTTTTGAGCAGATGGTAGAACACTTGATAAATTTTTCAATTTCCTTCTCCAAACTGGGGTGATATTGCCCTCGCCCAGAAAAGACTGTTGTTTAACTTTTATCTACGGAAATATAGGCGTAACTTATGCCGTAGGTTGAAGGAAAAGAATTAAGTAGTTTCGCTAAAGCCTTCATGCCTGTTCCTTTTTTCCCTAGAAGGTATCTGTTGGAAATAAATGATAGACACTTATAATTAAGGAAAGGCACTACTCCACTAAGGGCAGGCTCCACAACTAAGAGCTTCTCCACAGTGAGTGTCTTCAACTCTGTCTTTTCTGGCGGGGTGAAATGTGTGGCAGGTGTTGGTAGCACCGAAACCACAAAATACGAGCAAAATCAAATGAGTAATTTGAGCCTGAGTCTGTAAGTTGGTAGCTTGCAGACTTTTTGGCTTATTAGCTCAATTTTCTAGTAATTAAAAACCATAAAAATCATAAATAAAACTTAGTTGGTTGGGTTTGAGATGTTGTTTGCTAGTCAGCTGTGCAGTTTGCAGCAGCATTGCTTTTATCCGATCAAGTCTGTCTGGTTGGCCTATGGTGTTGGTCATGCACTATCCTTTCTAGATTCTTTTTGACTTTTTGGTTTGCTGTATTCATCAATAGCTTTTTTAGTAAGGGCTAACACCAAACTTGGAACGGTACGATATTCGCTATCTGCCCATTCTTTTAAAACCTGATATTCCTCTTCATTGACTCGGATAGTTATGGATGGCTTTTTGGATGGCACTTTTAGCACTCGTTGAATAATGCTTCATGACATTCACAATTATCCAACCTAAAGACAAATTCTTCTAGGTGAAGTATTTATCAAAAATAATCATTTCTATTGACAGGTGTTGCACCTGTTGATTACCATAACAGATAAGTCAGGCGACCGACAAGCATCGTTATTCAAGTTCTGTCCACCGAGTAAGGAAAGGCTTATAAATCAATTCTTTTAAGGCGTGGGCGCGGCACAACAACGATAGCTACCAAGTACCTGACTTACATCTGCCAGTAGCTATTTTTGACCGTCAATCACTATTTGCTCATTAATCAATAGATGCTCTATGAAAGCGTCAAACTCTGCACGGGGACTTGATTTAGACTCCCCTGGTCTGTTTTGCTCTAGTTATGTTACAAAATCTGAACTTGCAAGAATTCTTAACGTTGCTCGTTCAACTTTAGTCAGTTGGGACGGTATTGCACTGTACCGCATAGATAGTTATCGCCAAGCCTATCCAGTCAAAGCCAATGGCAGTACAGACCGCTCTTGTCCGTTGTCACCATACCAATCTTGGTGTTTGTCCCGTATTGGTCGAGTCATGCAAAATCTCAAATCGGCTGAACGAGTCAAGAGCTATATCAAAAAGCATCCCGAAGATTTTAGTCCAGCGAAGTTTCAAAGCCAATTTCATCAAGTAACCAGAGGTAATGCAGCATGAATACGAAAGATATGATTGCTATTAAAGAAGTTTGTTCACTCTTGGAGATGCCAGAGGAAATTATCAGATTCTCCTTGCAAGAATCACATCCAGATGATTTTGATAGTCTCAAAGAAATTAGTTTTGCTGAGTTTGAAACATTAGCTCAAATCCTCAAACAGAAAGCCGAACAAGAACAAACTGGAGAAATAGCCGCGATTGCGCCATCAACTAACAATACTCTGCCAATCCAAGAACAACAAAAAATCATTAATGGTGCATTGAATGCTTTAAGTGAGTTTGCAGGGAACTACACATTGACCATTGATAAAATTACTTCCACCTTGGCATTTATCAGTGGACAATCAGTTGTTAATAATTTCGTTCACATCCACTCCAACACAATTAGAAGCGGTTTAGAAGATTATTTAGATGAGTTGGCAGGTGAGTTAACTGCTGCTGCTCACTCAATCAAAGGAGTTGATGCTAACGATTTTTTAGCTCAACGGGGCATTACCCCGAAACAACGAACTGCTCAGAAGTCATTAGAAGAAATCATGAATCTGGCAGCAAATATCTAAATATTGCCTACAGATTAGCACTCTCTGACAGTCGCTTCTTATCGTTGTTATTCAGAATTTCAAGATCAAGAAAAATGCACATAATCACTGAGACTTGTTTTTATTCCGGTGTGGCTACTCTGTCTCTAATTGGTGGGATAGCAGCAGTTATTTCCCCTCTAGGTGTGGGTTTATTTGCAGTAGGATTAGCAATGTATGTCAGCCAAAATCGACGCTAACAGGGACTCTTTAGAAACAGCATATCAGTGGCAAGTATTTAACGTGAATCCGCTGCTTTTAATGGGTTGTATTGTGATTTCTGCATTTGTTGGCAGCTATGTATATACCAGTTGGCAGCAAACTAAAAATCTTGGGCAATCTCCAAATATCGAGATTAAAAACTTACCTCTTTGTAGCAGTGTAGGCTCTGAATCAAAACTGAAGTTTTCAAGTATGAGGAGGTGAATTATGAATACTCAACCACTGCCAGAATTAATTGCACAAGCCCAACAATTAGTAACCCAAATTCGGCAGCATCCACAATATCAAGGCTTACGTTTTGATTGTGACGTAACCATTGGAGATATCAGTCAATTTTTCAATACTCTGCAATGGTCAGCCACAGCTTCAACTGTGGACATTTCGAGAGAAGGATTTTTTCAGTGATGGGAGAGCGATTGCAATGATTGGTCGTCGGTGCAATCGCCCTACTCGCATCTACGCATCATAGACACAAAAGGATTGTAAATCATGACGAAACCAATCGGGTATTACTGCGCTCTAACGCCTGGAGATGGAACCTATCTGGACTGGCTGCAAGATACTTATGGTTCTTGTCTTGAGGGGATTAATCGCATCGAAAAACTGCATTTTTTGAAAGCGATAACTGACAACTTAATCGCCTCTGAGACTGCTACAAAAGGACAATATTTACTAGAAGAATCGGCCCAAACGATCCAGAAGCTTCAAGAGGATTTGTATCAGTACACTCCCATAGGCGACCACTTGGGACTAGCAGAAGCAATCATCAACCAACTTAAGACTCAACAATGAAGTACCAAAAACAAGCCATGCTGGGGCTATTGGGATTGGGTTTGATTGCTGCACCTATGTTTATTAAACTGCCTCAGCAGTTCTACATTTTTTCTGCTGTGTCGGACTTAGAAGCCAGAGAATCTGTTGAACGCTCACGCATAGAACAACGCAAACTGACCAGCGACAAACTGAACTCTACTGGCATATTACCGACCAGTTTAAAACTCAGAATCAGAGGCTATTTAGACAACCCAAGACGTAACCCAAGACCAGACACCAGCTATTACCAAGAGGATGAACAAGTTTATGTTTATGATTCATCTGGTCGTTGCATAGGGCAAATTTCAGAACGACGTTGGCTTTGGAAGTATCACTACAAAAATGTCTGCAATTTATCCCCACAATTGGAGTCAAGTAAATCATGAAAAGTGCAGAATATAAGTCCCCAAGTGATTCACACTCAACAGCTGCAACTTCCCCAAAAACTAGCAACAAAGGAGTCAATAATTACGCAGAAATCTTAGCGCAATGGATTGTTGATATCATTGCCCTGCCCGTAACGTTCATTACCCACATCGTTGCCCAGTTCGTCACGCCAGGGTCATCCGGCACAAAGATACTTGGTGCAATGGGGTTTTTTCTTGGCACACTCCTTAGTTCTGATGGAATCTGGCAGACCCTCTTTCAAGGCGTTCCGATGTTCTTGTGGTTTGAAAAAACTTGGATTGGCTGGAAGGGATGGCTAACGCTCCCGTTTAACCTGTTTTTCTGGCTGTCACTTGGCATATCTGCTTTAGTTCAGGTGATGGAGGCTCGAAGCTTACGGGGTAAGCGACCAATGCAAGCTCGAAGCGAGTTTGAAGAATCGAAACAGTACACCCTAAGCAGTAAGCCGACTGCAAACATTGACCTAACTACCGCACTGTGGCGTGATTATAAGGTGGCAGGGATGAAAGAACGCCATGCTGGAGGCGCAATCGCACTGTTTTTCTGGCTATTCGACTTAACCACAACTTTTTTTGGTCGTAATCCCTTCGCGTACACCGACCCTGGCCAAATCTTGGGGTGTTTAGCTTACAACTTCACCACCATGATGGCAGGCGAAATCGGTTACACAATCTGGCGACTAACTAAATAAGTAAGTAATTCACTGCCCTCTGCCAAAAAGGGTGGAGGGCAGTTTATTTGAGGGATAAACTATGGAATTTTCACCCGATATTTATCAACCAATACCACAGCTGGCCACAAAAGAAACTGCCTCATTACGGGCTGACTATCCCTGCATCGAACACCTGGAAGCGGGTAACATCGCCCCTTGGCTGGTAGAAAGGCTGGATCAATTATTGGTTCGTGCCAAAACTGAAAGGGCAGGGATGAACTTAGCTAAATGCGTTACTTTAGCAACGGCATCAATTGGGGCGGTTTGTTATGCCACCTCTCCACTGGCCCCCATCGGTGCGCTAGTTGCTGGGTTGGGCTATGCTTGGTCAGTGGTGCAAGACATGACCGATTCTCATCAGTTTGCGCCTATACCTTTTGTGCGGGGTAACTTCCTAGAATTCTTAGCAGCAATGGGTGACAGCGAAGCAAGAGCCGAATGGTTTGCAGGAGCGAATGAAATTGTGGATTTAATGAACCACCTTGCGCCCCTGGAGCGTAGTGAATTTGTGATGCTGCGGCAGTACACCAGCACCTTAACCGATTTTCTCACGGGCGTAGAAGCTGGTAAGCGGTTCTATGCTTACAGGTGGCTGCTGGACAATTTCACCACTTACAGGGGCGCATTTCCTACTGTTGAGCAGTTGTGCAAACATCTGGCGCAGGTAGCCCCTGACCCTAGAATTGACCATAAACAAGTCACTCTAATTCAGCAACAATCCCAACTGCCACAAGCCAAAATACCAGAACCAAAATTTACTCAACTGCCACAACCAAAGTTTATAGAGTTGCCCAGTTCCTCACAGCCTGAACCGACTCTAGCCCCAAATCAAGCACCAGACCTTAAATCAGTTTTGACCCTGCCACTGCACAGCAGAGCGATCGCAATTATCGACGCACTAACTAACAGTGGTTTTGATATCGCCAAGTGCATTCGTGACCAAATCACCGTGATTGCAGGCAATCAGCGAGGGGGTAAGGGTACGCTGATGGCGATTTTAGCCATCCTCAGTAAAGCACTGGAGCCAAATACTAAGATTCACTATTTCACCGCCGGAAGTGACATCTACCCGTTTGCCTGCCACCACTTAGTATGTAGACTGAGTTACCCTCAATTGGAGGGTGCAAAGGCTGATGCTCTTGTGGCAGGCGATTTGTACGAATATCTAAGGGAAATTGACAACGCCAACCAGAATAGTTACACAGATATTATTCTGGTGATTGATGAAGCTGTGGCGTTGTCTGACTACCTCACGGATGAGCAGAAGCAATGGATCATTCGCTTCCTGTTCACTCGTGCCAGCAAGAAGGGCGCACAAATTTTCGTTGTGTTGCACGGCAAGAATCTTACTTCTTGGGTCGGCACTAAAAACACCGCAGGTTTTGGCGATACTTTCAAAAGTGGGGCTACTTTCATTGGCTGTGAAGCCACGAGTAAAAAACTGTCTCCACTCAAGTCAATCTCATTGGCAACAGGGCGGTACTTCCTGGCTGACCCTGATAGTTTTGATAAGCCGATGGCTGGCGGTGAAATTGGCACGATTCCAGAATGGCTAAAAACACAGGTGAATCCTCATTCTGGACAGCCTGACCCAGCGCGGACACTGCTTGTTTATTTTCCTGAGTTGAGCAGTGAAAACCCTGGTTTGACTGATTCTGTACCAAGCAGCGATAAGCCACAGGATGAATTTTTGAATCAGGCCAGAGCATGGCTAAATGATAATTGGGTGATACCGGATGCACCACCGCCCACTTGCCCCCCAAATCCAAGCGATACCGACCGATACCAACCGACTGATAAGGCTTTTGAGCTTTTGGAATCGTCAGGAATCGATACTGAAAACGATACCGGAATCAGTGATATTATCCCAGAAAACGGCGATTCTAAGACCTTTGGCGATGATACCAAAATCGATACCGAAACTCGCTACACTCCCGCACAATTGACTATTGAACAACTGAATGGCATCATCAAGCAGATGGTGGATAAGAAGATGTCGCAGACTCAAATTATTCAATCGCTTTGGGGAGTAGAGAAAAACGCTAAAGGCTGGAAGCAGGCTTACACCGAATATAAAGAACTGTTTCCATGATCCATGCCAATGTTCTGAAAGAATGTAAATGGCTCTTCCGTCCTACTATGCTAACTTTTAGTTAGGTATCAGAACTTGACTTAAAAATTCAGTTAAATAGACGATTAAGCATACTAAGTAATGAAGAGCCTATTTTATTGTTAAATTATTAGCTAATGATGTTGTTTTATTCACTAGTTTAGTAACATCATAAGAAGTAATTTTTTTATTTTGCTGCTTTATTGGGCAACAATGTAATTGCAGTGTATTATTTTATATACCAGTATGAAATCGCATCTATTTCTAAAATATGGGTATCCTATGATGTAGAATTATCTTTTTATTCATACATTTGAACAAAAGTAGAAACTGCTTCTTTTCCTATCTTTGCTAAAGCGTTAGTAGCCTTATTTTGTACATCTGTACAATAATCAGAATTATTAATTATATTAATAATATTTGGTAATGCTGTTTGAGCATTTGACCCCATATCTCCTAAAATTCTTATAGCTGTTAAGCAATCTTTTTTATTACTTGTATTTGTTAATAATTTCAACAATTCGCTAACTGCATCAGCACCAATCTTTTTGATAGAGTCAGTAGCCCCTGACTTAAACTCTTTATGTTCATTAATTATAAAATCTATTAACACGGGTAAAATATGCTCGATTTTTTCTTTGGAATTAGCAAGAGTTATCGCAGCATAATAGCGGAAATTTTCATTAGTATCTTGTAATGCTTTTTCAAGAAGACTAATTTCTGTATCTTTTAATTTTAATATATCTTTTTTATCTTCCACGTCTGAAGTCTCTATCTTTTTGTTTGTTCTCTTAAGTAGATTCCAGAACTTAAATTTAAAATCAACACAATATTCAACCAAAGCAAAGGTAAAATCTAGAATATCTTTAGCATCTTTTTCATTAAACTCTTTTAAAGAATGTGCAGCATCATTGCCAAAATCCTTTAACGCTTTAGCCCATTCATATAGCATATTATCTATAATTTTTTCATCTCTCATTCTTTCTATTTTACCGTCTAAAGTGTATCGTTCTTTAATATCTAACTGTTCTAAACATAAGCATTCTATGGTTTTTCTGCACATTAATACACTTGGTGTGTAAAGTTTTGATTTAAAACATTTTACAGCTTGCTTATATGTATTCTTAATTATTACTTCAGCTTCTTTGAAATCTTTAGATGATGGATATAAATATTCTTTTTGTGGTTGGGGGGCAATAAATATTATGTCCCCATTAGAATCTACACCATCTTCTTCATCATCAGCCTCAGACCATTCTGCCTCTTGAATAATATTAAAATTTTCGCAATAAGAACAAACTAAAATATTAAAATTATAATATATTTGTTCTGGAGCTTCAGTGGTAATAATATCTTTAACATAAATACCTTGAGTGACAATTTTCATTAATGTATTATTACCACAATGCTCACAATATATTGTTTTCTCAGTAAGTTTATATTCATTTACTTTCCAACGTCTCACGTTAAGTTGCTCCTATTATTAGAAAATAATAAATTTAATGACTTTGATTTAATATATGTTTAAGCAATATTTTCGTTGATGATATTTATCCAGTAATTTCCTTATATAAACTCATTCATTTCCTCACATTAAAGCGTCTACTAGATGATTGATAAATTATCCAATAATCTTAACAGTTCACTTAATGCCTTTTTAAAATACATCTACCTCTAGCATAAATTTAGGTAAAAGTTATTGAGAAAGCAACGTATATGTATAAGTAGCTTGGTAATCTACTTGAGGTAATTTGTTATGACGACAGATCAATTGCCTTTCAGTGACTTCACAATAATAAGGATGAGCAACTCGCTCATCGGTTGCAATAAACTTATTTCCCTCCCAACGAACAATTTCAAGACTAAACTGATAATTTAGCCTGGGAAATTTTGCACTCATATTATGCTCACTTAAAACAAGTTCTCCATCGTCTGGCCCTCCAGACTTAGATTCTCCCCACTGTAACCAATCAACTTTAAATTTCACAGGAATAGGTTGGTTTAAAGGAAAGCCAAGTTCAGTTAACTTCTCTTTTTGAAGAGAAGAACAACTGGCACATAAGCTTAAAAGAGCCAGAATACTGAAACGCAGAAACATACTCTGTCTCAACGTTGAAATTTTTACCATAGTCTTAATCAGTCCAACTTCGGGCGAGAACTCATAAGAATTACTTAGTCAAAAATAAACAATTTATCCTAAAATAATTTACTAGTAGTTTATTTTGTATAGAGTAAATCCTGAATTTGAAAATTTCTCAATTATAAAGTTGCCTTATTTATACAGTTGACATCAGCTACGTTTGTGATTAAGTTCAAAGAATAAGGCATTGAATTAAACTAAATTGCCCTAGTAACGGGGCCGCTTAGTTTAACGACGTTCTTTGAGCTAACGGAAAATAAAGCTTTTCACCCTCTACGCGGTCGATATTTACGCGCTTTCCCGCAGAACTACCCAGGCAAGTAAAGAGGCTAATATTGCTCTTGCTTGGAGATCGCAGTTCTTCTTGAAAAAAAAGCGGACTGGTTAGGAATTGAGAACTGTTCGCAATAAGTTTGACACGGCTCGTTTCTTGACGAAAGAATAGGGATCAGAGCGCGGTAAACTGTCAGTAAAAAGACCCTAAAAATGCTGTTCTAAAGTTAGTTGAAATATATCAGCTAATTTCCAGAGTATGGATGCAGCCAACGTTCTAATTGCCAATCAACCTTACTTGCATTTCTACTGCCAAAATATACACGGCATAGCTCTTCAGTATCAGGCTCTAATAGTGAATACTCCCAAGTCTCACCTATTGGCCGAGCCTCGGCGATTACACGAATTATTTGCTGTCCTGGGCTGTAAACTTGTACCTTTTGCCCTTTACGATATTTGGGACTCATAATGCACCGAAAACAAACAACTAAGACTTTAAGCGTTTCCAGTCTAACCTAGCAGGTCAAACTTGCTACATCCAGACATCTAGTTAGTAAAGTGGAGTTCAGAGGAAACCGAAGGGGGCGATTGGGGGTATGAGGCGTAATTATCTAGCTAAATATGGGAACTATTTATAGGTAGTTTTTTAAAGGCAAGTAGCTTATGCCTCGTGATTTAGAGATTCTTAAAAAAGGCGATTGGTTTTTGGCAGAAGGTCAAAGGGATAACGGAAGCTTTGGCTACCCTATTTACTACAGACACGCAATTAGTTATTCAATCGGTATGAATATAACCAGATATGATAAAAATAAAGATTGGGTAGCTGAAGAAATAAACAAACTTATTAAGTCTGTAAAGGATAAGCAACCATACAAACATGATAATTTTCTTGAGTTGCACCCGCTTACAGTATCTGTATTTCAGTCTAAAGGTTTCGTTCTAGTTGACCAAACTAATTCATACTATCCGCTTATGTTTTATGACGATGATAGCAACAGAGACGGAAAGGAAAGAGTTTCATCTCTTACATGGTCTTTAGATGCTATTAGTAAAAATCTAGACGAAGTTTATGCTCAACTCTATAGATTAAAAGTAGAGGATTGGACATCAGATTTCCAAGACGAACTTTTAGAAATTTACGCGCATAAACCTAGTTAATAATAGCTTTAAAAATTTGCGTAAATGCGAGGAGAACAGCAGTGAAAACTTGGACAAATCAGGATGCAGGAAAAGAAACCTGCCCACAGTGTGACTCGGTTTACTCAGTAACAATTCATCGTCTGCCAGCAAGAGATAAAGACAGCTTCAACTGTGTAGTCTGTGGTTATGAGATGCAGAGTTGGAATGATACAGAATTTCCAAGTTTCAAACTCGTTCAGCGTGGTCAGCCTCCTGAATAACACGACAGACCAAGGAGGCTAACACTCAAAACTTTGAACTGAACAGAGTAGTAATTATTTCAGTATTGTTGCTTACTCTGTGCAATTCATTTAAATAAATTGCACTAAATTAAAGAGTCAAATCGTTGCAGGCTAAGGATCGCAGGGTCTACAGTCTGTTCTGAGTGAGTAAAAAATTTCATTTCTTTACTCTTTCTTACTTACTCGCACTCTGCTTTATAGATAAAGCCCTCATAAACTCTTTAAGGGCATTGATTAATATCTATGTCACAAGCCCAATCGAAAGCAGCAGCGTAATTTCAAGAGAAAACATCATCCCAGCGTTAACACCCCAGATGGCATATCCACGACCAACCGTCGAGTTTTTAACCACTGGCGACCAAGTAAAACTTCTGACACTCCTTGTCCCACATGGACTGGAATATCAAATTCCTGTCCATCAAGAAGCACTTTTCCTAAATAAATGTCAAATTCTGCTTCGCCTTGGGCTGTGAGCATTGTTTGCTGTTCTACATAAATCCAATCAAGTGCTTCTAAATCCTGGTTATTAATTGCCAGCCACCAAGAAAAACCTGTATCAAAAAGTGCTTCTACTGCTACTTCTAATCCATCAGCAGCTATCAACTCGATTTCAAAAAATAATTCATCCTCCAAACCAAAGTTGCCAGAAATCATATCCTGCCGCACGTCCCAGTTTCATTGATGCGGAAAACGTGCAGCCTCATATTCGGGTATTTTTCATGTGCTATCTGGGCAACTGCTAAGGCATCCTCATTAATAAAATATTCCCCACTTTCTGGTTCAACTGCCACATACCAGTTGTAGTGAGTTTCAATTAATTCTGGCTGCAATTTTTTAAAGATTTGTTCGCAACGCTGCTTAAATTCTGCTTTTTCAGCTTTCCATTGAGCTTTCTTCTCTTCTGACCACTGAATTTGGGGGAATACTCTCCCCCGGCGCACTGTACGAGTAGACTTGGCTTCAGTCATGGTTGGTTCTACTTTACTGCAATATCTATATTGAACAGCACATCCACACTACTTGGGGTTTATGCTTGGCTTGTTTGGTCTGGAGAATTATACTTTAACTAAAATACAATTTTACTTTTGTACAAAAGTAAAATTGCACTATAGTACAATTCTACAAAAGTGAATTAGTATATTGGTTACTTTGTACTTTAGTATTTTTATGTAATTGTTTTATGCCAATTCCGCCAACAGTCGTCTCCTTGGGCTTGGCTGGGGGTCAGGGAAAGTCTACGGTAGCCTTGATGCTGGGGAGGTATTTGGGTCGCTTGGGAATTCCCGTTTTGTTTGTGGATTGCGACCCTCAATCTAGCTTGACCAGTTTCTTAGGGGTACAAGTACAGCCTGATACCCCAACATTACTGGAAGTTCTGACACAACCAGAAGAGAAAACAAAAATTCTTGATGCCATTGCGTCCGTACCTGACGTTAAACTGGGCGACCGTACCATTAACAATAGCAACCTGTTCTTAATTCCTTCCGATGATGGTTTGGAGAGTGCTAACTATAAATTGGCCTCCAGTGGCTTAAGTCTGTTTATTTTAAGAAATCGCCTCCAGCCAATTGTGAGTAATTTCGGTGTGGCAATTGTAGACCCACCCCCGGAACGTTCACATTTAGCGCAGACTTCCTTGGGTGCTGGTGATAGGTGGGTGATTCCAGCAGAGTCAAACGTCAAGGGAGTGCAATCGCTGTTGCGGACTATGGAATTAATCAAAGAATTTAAAGCAGCCCTACCTTACGGTGAACTACTGGGTGTAGTGCCGTTTCGCGCACGCTGGACTGGTTTGCATCCAACAAACGCTACTAAAACCAGTATTGATACGATGCGGCAACTGGTGGGGTCGGAGTTAATGTTGCCGCATATTTTGGAATCAGATGTATTCAAAAATGCCATCAACCAACGGGTTGCACCAACAGACTTAGGACAGCCAAATCTGGAATATGCGATTCATGTCTTAGCTCAACGCCTTAAGCCAGCTTTGCCAAAAGAATATGCCAAATTAATTCCCTCTGAACTAGCGTAATAAATTTTACTATTAGGTGAAAATATGAATATCCTAGATGAAATCAGAAATAGAGCGGTTGCACCAACAGTTGCACCACGAGAAGACGTGTTAGCTCCACAACAGCAGGATTTACCTAAAAGCGATGTTGATGTGACCTCGACTGCTGATAGTTCCGTTTCGGAACTCACAAAATTAGAAGAGCAACTAGCGAACTTCCCGGAAATTGCGCCTAGAGTACCTGTACGTTTAGAAGCTGCAATCAAGGAAGAACTCGATGAGCTATGCAACAGAGAAAAAATCACAGTTGAAACGCTCCTGGAAGCTTTTTATGTTACTTGCAAAGAAAAAGATTCAGTCATGAAACAAGTCATAAAAGAAGCCAAAAAACGGCTCAAGAGTCGCAAAGAAGCCGGGAATATTCGCTCTAGCATGACTCGTTTAGCTAACTTAGCCAAGAAATTAAAGTAGCAATCAGTCCTTCGGGCGAATACAGACACAATATCTAGATGTAGTGCGCCTTACAGCCCTCATGGGTGGAGAGAAAAACAATTCTCGCACCCGGTAAGGGCTGGGAGTTGTGCAGGGAGCCACTTTGTTAGAGGATCTATGGAAAAGCACCTACCAGACAGTCTGTGAATACTCCTGCGATCGCTGACAATTTTAATCCTGAATCGCTGGCGTTAACCCAACCAGTACCGCTTACTATGCACCCGGCTGAAGTTTACCTTAACAGTCTTGGTGAGGGTTCCCGGCGGACGATGCGAGAGGCCCTAAATGCGATCGCCCAACTACTAACCAGTGGTACTTGTGATGCAAGCACCTTGGATTGGTCAAAGTTGCGTTACCAGCACACCGCCGCAGTTAGGTCTGTGCTGATGGAAAAATACAGCCCAGCAATGGCTAATAAAATGTTGTGTGCATTGCGGCGGACGCTCAAGGAAGCTTGGCGGTTAGGGTTAATGTCCACAGATGAGTATGGACGAGCAGCTGATATTGAGTCGGTGCGAGGCCAGAGTTTATTGAAGGGGCGCGAACTTGATCCCGAAGAAATTGCTGCGCTTTGGGATGATTGCATTCAAGATGACTCAACATTAGGTCGCAGAGATGCAGCACTGCTGGCAGTTTTGACGGTTGGGTTGCGTCGCAGTGAGGTAACTTACCTTGATTTGAGTGATTTTAAACCGCGCACTCGCTCATTGACAATACGTGAAGCTAAGGGGCGGAAGGAACGAATTGTCTATTTACCTGAAGCTGGTGTGCAAGCAGTCCTTGATTGGTTGTTGATTCGAGGTAAAGCACATGGGCCGCTTTTTTATCCTTTAAATAAGGCAAATAAAATCATACCAAGGCGGATGAGTGAGCAGGGGGTGTTACGAGCATTGCAACGACGCGGCGAAAAAGCTGATGTGGATGCGTTTACACCTCATGATTTTAGAAGAACTTTTATCGGTAATCTATTGGATGCTGGCGCAGATATCGTCACGGTAGCGAAACTAGCAGGTCATGCGTCGCCAAGTACCACAAGTAAGTATGATCGGCGGGGGGAAGCCGCTAAGAAACGGGCAATTGATTTGCTGAACGTGCCTTACAGTAAGCGGAAAAATCGTTAGTTTTACTAGGATAAATATTCACATTAATATTATGTTGAGGTAACTGGAGCTAAACAACTTTGCAGATGAAAGCTTTATTTGACCGACTAAAACCTAAATTTCTCCAGAATGGTTGATTGTTCCGTTCTTTTATTAATTAGAATGATGGGAGAAAATAATTTTTTAAAATAATTAATGTCAGTACTCACCTCAATTGCTCAGATTGATCTACGACCAAAATCGGGCAAGACTTATTTTTCCATTGATCGAGAGTGGCGGGAGGAGTTTATTTACTTCCTGATGGTAGACCGCTTTCATGATAATTCTACCCGTATACCCATTAATCAGTCAGGACGTTCTCTCGGCATTCAAGCACCTGACAATAAGTTTTATGGTGGTAAAATTCAAGGCATCACACGAAACCTTGATTATATTGCTGGGCTAGGCTGCACAGCCATTTGGCTCTCGCCCATTTTCGAGAATAACGCGGGCGCTTATCACGGCTATAACATCAGCAATTACCTCGATGTCGATCCTAACTTTGGAACAAAGCAAGACCTCATTGATTTAGTTGATGCTGCACACAATTACAAAAGAAACGGCAAAGCATTTCCCATCCGTATTATCCTTGATGTTGTCATCAATCACTCTGGTGACAACTGGGCTTATCCAGGCGACAATGAGTATAAATATATTGATGATCAACAGTTTTCAATTGACTTTTGGCGCAGGAATGATCGTCCGATTCCAACTGAGCTACGTAAAGATTACCTTTATCATCGACGGGGACGAATCACTGAACAAGGCTGGGATCGTTATCCAGAAAATCAACACGGCGACGTAGTCAGCCTCAAAGATTATGCCAATGATGATGATTCGGCTGGCTCTGAACTAATTAACATTCTCATCAAAAGCCACTGCTACTGGATTCGAGAGGCAGACATTGATGGTTTTCGGGTTGATGCCGTAAAGCACATGGGCGAATTAGCCTGTTCACGTTTCTGCTCAAACATTCGTGAGTATGCATATTCCCTGGGCAAGCGCGGCTTTTTCCTATTCGGCGAATTGGCGGTCTCCAGCGACGATATATACGACCGTTACATTGGGCAAAACACCTCGCGCCAAGATAATAATAAAACGGTATTTTTTGGACTCAACTCGTTACTTGACTTTCGTTTAGCTTCTGGCAGATACAACGATGATAATAATGCTCCACTGCGCGATATTATTAAAGGTAGCAAGGGGCCAGAAACGCTCTTCAACCGGATTGAAGCACAACGTGAGCGTGCCTTAAATCGTGGAGAAATTGGGCGATATTTAGTAACATTCATTGATAACCATGATGACTTTTGGCAGCCTGGAGGACGGTTTGCTGCTGAAGCTTCCGATGCACAGGTAATTGCTGGCATCGGCTTTTTGCTTTGCTCACTTGGCACTCCTTGTATCTATTACGGAACCGAGCAAGGTTTTGCAGGTAAAGGTGGCGATAACCATATTCGTGAGGCAATGTTTGATTCAGCAACCACGGCTCAAAATCTACTAAACACTAACTGCACTATCTACCAGGAAATTTCCAAAATTGCACAGGTCATGCGGGCAACAGAACCGCTTCGCTTTGGGCGGATGTATTATCGGCAAATTTCTGGAAATGGCAAGGATTTTGGTTTTCCATTTGGCAACAGTTACACATTGGCGTTCTCACGCATTACTTATGGACGAGAAGTGTTAGTAGCTTACAATGTGTCAAATCAAAACCGTAACGATTTTGTAATTGTAGATGCTTCCATCCACAAGAAAGGCGAAACCATGAGTTTTATATATGGTAAGTCAGGTAGTGTAACGGTGCAGGAAGCCCCAAGTGGAGCACTGTATGTTCAACTAAATCTCAGATCACATCAATTTGTAATTCTAGAATAGTTCAGATTTAGCCAACTTTAATTACCAATGTAAAGCAGGACAAAAAAGGGTCTGCGTTACATTGGACAAACTTTGGGAACATCGCTGTGACTCGCTAAGTAATCTTTAAGCCACTTACAACCTCGCATTAGTAAATCGTCTAGGTTAAGGCTCCATAAAATGATTGTTCCGTCAGTACTAGCGGAAGCTAAAGTCTGTCCGTTAGGGCTAAAACTGAGGCTGTGAACTGGGGCATTATGACCAGCAAGTGTAGTGATTAGAGTGCCATCTTGTTTCCAAAATTTAATAGTAGTGTCATGTCCAGCGGAAACAAGAATTTGTCCATCAGGACTAAATATGACAATATCAACCGGTGTACCATGATTGAGAGACTTTACTAAGGTTCCATCTAGTTTCCAAATCTTAATGGTGTTATCAGCACTAGCAGACACAATAGTCTCTCCACTTGGGTTAAAAATAACACTATTAACTGGTGCTGTGTGACCCCTAAGAGTAGTAACAAAAGTTCCATCTCGTTTCCAAAGCTTTATATTTTTATCACCATCAGCAGAAACTAAAAATTTACCATTTGGACTAAAGCTGACTTTGTTAACTGGGGCTGTGTGACCTCTAAGAGTAGTAACAAAAGTTCCATCTTGCTTCCAAAGCTTAATAGTGTGATCGGCACTAGCAGAAGCTATCAACTGCCCATCAGGACTGAAGCTGATTCCATTAACTGGGGCTGTGTGACCTCTAAGAGTAGCAACCAAAGTACTATCTTGCTTCCAAAGCTTAATAGTGTGATCGGCACTAGCAGAAACTATCAACTGCCCATCAGGGCTGAAGCTAATATCATTAACTGGGTCTGTATGACCTCTAAGAGTAGCAACTAAGGAGCTATCCCGTTTCCAAAGCTTTATCACGTTAGCATCATCAGCAGAGGTCAAGATTTGTTCATCAGGAATGAAACCGCAGCTACGCTGTGAGCATCCTTTCCAACTACCACTAGCAGAAGCCAAAATTTTTCCATCAGGGCTGAAGTGAATGCTGTTAATTGCAGCGTTATACTTGGTAAAGCGAGGAAAAGCACTATTGAGGTTCAAAAATTTAATGCTGTAATCAGAACTAGCAGAAATTATGGTTTTTCCATCAGGGGTAAATCGAGCTTTGTTGATGGGAATACTATACTCTGCGAGAGTAGTAATTAAACTACCATCTCGTTTCCAAAGCTTGACAGTTTTGTCGTTACTTGCAGAGACTAAAGTTTGTCCATCCGGACTAAAGCTGACACTATTAACGGCTGCATTGTGTGCAGGAATAGTAGTAATTAAAGTACCATCTCGTCTCCAGAGCTTGATAGTTTTGTCGTTACTTGCAGAGACTAAAGTTTGTCCATTCGGACTAAAGCTGACACTATTAACAGGTGCATTGTGTGCAGGAATAGTAGTAATTAAAGTACCATCTCGTCTCCAGAGCTTGATAGTTTTGTCGTTACTTGCAGAGACTAAAGTTTGTCCATCCGGACTAAAGCTGACACTATTAACAGGTGCATTGTGTGCAGGAATAGTAGTAATTAAAGTACCATCTCGTCTCCAGAGCTTGATAGTTTTGTCGTTACTTGCAGAGGCTAAAATTTG
>JAHHHN010000044.1 GCA_019359325.1 Mojavia pulchra JT2-VF2
CAGACCTCAGCGATGAGGAAAGGTGGTTCGCCCATGAATACTTCCCCACGCTGATTACAGAATCGGAATCATCACCCGATAATGCCCTGAAGTATATAGCTGAAGTTGCCACAAGCGTTACTAATACGGAGATGCAGCGGATTCTGTACAGCTGCACCCCGGCTGTTAGGGCTGACTTGCTGATGATTATCTTGCGTTGCTTACCCACTGAGATTTACTCAGACCAATCTATTCTGAGTGCCGTTGCAAGGAGTGCAAACGAACTGTAATTTGGCAGTGACGCTATAAAATTTATCGTTTTTTGTTTCTACTGAGCCTATCAGTAATATAAAACACTTATTTTTCTGATTTTGTATTTAATCAGTGAGTGAGCGTCCCCTTCAGTATGTCTTGGAACGCCGCACCAGAGCTTTGTACAGCATAAGTGCATCAAGATTACTGCTTTCTACAGTAAAAGCACCTTGTCAGCACATTACAAATAATCCAATACTTGCACTTAGAATCAAAGGTCTAAACGTAATCATACTCATACTCAGTAGCTAAAGTATTTTGGGAATGCACTTACTTTGTCACACTATCCCCAATAGCCATCAAGCCTGAAACCCCAATATTTCATATACATTGTTGCGGCGGCTTGCTGGCACAGCAATGAAAACAGCCTTTTTATATTCAACTCCTTGTTTCAAAACATTAATGGTTAGAACACAGATATCGTTTTATTTATTCATATTTTGCACTTAAAATATTAATTTCAAAAATCTGAATACGTGCAAGAATAATCATAAATCTCAGCAATCTTTTGCTAAAAATTCTAATAAACAGCAAGTATTATGCTGCCAGTTTTAATTGAATCTTTTCACGAAATAATTTGTAACAAATTTAGACTGAAAGAAAGCTTTGGTATTAGTAAATTGTAGTAAAAATTCTTACTCGTCTATAGGATTTAATCTCCTGATTTATACGTAATAGATGGTAATTATCCTTTTATGTTCAATAAAATTTTACATAACATCACGCAAGTATCTGCTGATTTATTCTGTAAACTTTTAGGACAGCCTAGCGTTAGTAATTTAAAAACTCAATTGCATGAGAAAAACGTTCAAATTCAGCAACTAGAAGAGCAAGAAAGGACGCTTTATCGAGTTATTAGCAAAATCCGAGCTTCTCTAGAACTAGAAACAATTTTTCGTACAGCGACTAAGGAAAGTTGCAAGTTACTGCGCGTCGAGCGAATTGCTGTCTATCGTTTCTATGAAAACTGGGGTGGAGAATTTGTCAGCGACTTTGAATTTGCAGAGCCTGGATGGGATGATGTGGAGCCATTAGAAAAAAATTTAGTTTGGAATGATACTTATATACAAGAACATCAAGGTGGACGGTATCGTAATAATGAAACTTTAGTAGTGTCAGATGTCTACTCAGCAGGCTTGTCTCAATGCCATTTAGAAATTTTAGAACAGTTTCATATTCGAGCATATGCAACTGCACCAATTTTTGTGGGAAAAAAACTGTGGGGAGTACTTGCTGCTTATCAGCACTCACAGCCACATGAATGGAACAAATTAGAAATACAGTTTCTGTCTCAGATTGCAACGCAGTTAGGGTTTGCAGTTAAACAAGCAGAATTGTTAGCTCAAGCAGAACAAAAAGCAGCAGAACTGCATAAAGCAAATCAGCAGCAGGAGATTCTGTTTAATTTAGTTGCGGAAATTCGTGGCTCTCTTAATTTAGACACTTTGTTTAAGACAACTGTACGAGAAGTTCGTAAAGCTCTGCGTGCAGATCGCGTTGTGATCTTTCGATTTGACCCGGAATCGAACTATACCTGTGGTGAATTTGTCTCTGAGAATGTATTACCTGATTATGATTCGGTAATTGCCATCAAAGTGAAGGATCATTGTTTTGGTGAAAAATATGCAGTTGCTTATCACGAAGGGCGTATACAGGTATTAAAAGATGTTTATCAAGCTGGGCTACGAGATTGTCACCTTGTAGTGTTAGAGGAATTTCAAATCAAGGCGCAAATTGTCGTACCTCTAATGAAAGGAAAAACTTTATGGGGATTACTATGTGTTCATCAGTGCTGTTGTTCCCGCGAGTGGAAAACGTCGGAAATTCAATTTATCCGACAATTAGCGGCTCAGTTTAATGTAGCTTTAGAACATTCAAAATTATTAACTCAATTCCGTTCTCAAGCTAATCAATTAGCTCAAGCGAACCATGCTTTAGAACTGGCAAATTCTCAATTAGAAAAACTTAGTAAGCTAGATGGTCTAACCAATATAGCTAACCGTCGTTGTTTTGATGAATTTTTAGAGCGGGAATGGAATCGACTAAAACGAACTGGAAATTATTTATCTTTAGTTTTATTTGATATTGACTATTTCAAAGATTATAACGATTATTATGGACACTTAGCAGGGGATAAATGCTTAATACAAGTTGCTCGTGCAGCAAAAGTTGTATTAAAGCGTCCTACGGATCTGCTAGCTCGTTATGGTGGTGAAGAATTTATTGTCCTTTTGCCAAATACGAACGAATCAGGTGCTATTAAAGTAACCAACTTGATTCATAAATCTATTGAAGAATTAAAGATTTGTCACACTAAAAAGAATAGCTTTCAAGATTTTTTGACCGTCAGTTTAGGTGTGGCGACTCAAATACCAACAGCTAAAAGTTCCGCTCAAGAGTTAATTGATGCAGCCGATAAAGCTTTGTATAAAGCTAAAGAACAAGGACGCAATAGGTGGGTTTGTGCTGCAAAACTCCAAGTTCAATCAGATGCCTGACTTAATCAAAGGCTAAAACCCCGGCGCTGTTGTTTTCTGGGTTGTTGCTGTTGTTCACAATTCAGGTAATTCTTTCCTCATTACAGTCTTTAGCATTAGGGACTTTGCATACCGAATTAGGCAACACAGACATGACTTTGTGTGCCAACTCAAGACCAGCAAGGTCATTATTGTCATAATTCAACCAGTCTATAAATCTTCGTCCTTGTAAAGTTGGGGTACAAAAGCTGACCTGTTTGGTAGGCTCTGTGGCTCTGATTTATTCGTTTGCTCTTGTGCTGCTTTTAGTTAATTTTTGCTCTTACCCAGAGTACTCTTTACAGGTGATTTTTCAGCCTCACTACTGGCTTTAACTGCTTGCTGAGTTTCAGTAATCAGATTTGATGACTGATTCTTGCCATTGCCCTCAGAGGTCTTTTGATGGCGACGGCTGCTTTTCTTCAACTCACTCAATAAATATTTAATTCTACTGCCTGTCAAATTAATGCCCAAACCTTTCAGCATTAGAGCTACTTCATCGTAAGTGTAGCCGTACTTATCAGAAGTCAATTTCTCAATGTATCTCCGCATCTGACGAACAGCTTCTCTGTCTGATACATCTTCTCGTTCTTTTGGCTTTTGTGATTTCAGAAGATTGATGGCTTTATCAAGCTTCTCCTTCGTAATCACTTCTGAATTCTGATGTTCAGCCATTGTTATCTCATGAATAGTAATTAACTACTAATTATTGACTATTTAAAACAAATTTCCGCAGTCTGTTTTCAAAATCTCAAAAATTTGACTATTACGGCTACGCCGTTTTTACCATTTATTTATTGCTGACTTTATCTATACTATTGTGGCGGGAGCCTAATCTAGAATTTACCCAGTGTTTGATTCTTTGAAATTCCGGCGTTAGCCGTTGTTATATTCCTCTCTCCGTAGTAGGATTGACAGCAGCACGGCTACGCCATTCCCTGCCGCCGCCCGTCTTATCGCCTCCCCCGAAAATGGCCTAGAAGCCAGCCATGCCTAAAAGCTTACGCTTTACCTCGCTCCGCTCGGACGGCAAAGCTGGTTTAGTGGGGTTTCACCCCCCTAAAAACCCCCCTCGCGTGATGTCCTCATTCTCCCTAAGTTATGGCAAATCGCAAGCAGTCAAAAGCCCTCGTCAGAAAACACATCTTTCCAGTGAGGTTGAGTGATATCGAACTGGAAATGATTCGGATGAAATCACAGGATGCGGGAATGTCAGCGAGTGAACTAATGAGACGCAATGCGTTGATGCGTCCATTACCCAAACGACTGAGTAAAATTAGCTTGCAAACATATTGGGAATTAGGACAAATCGGGAACAACCTTAATCAACTTGTCAAGGCAACCAACACATCCATAAAAATGGGGCGCACTCCACCAGCCAATCCAGAACTTCTAAGAGAGCTTTTAGAACTGCTGCATCAGTGCAGACGAGACATTGCCTCAGATGACATTGAAGACGAAGATTCGGAAGAGGAAGACGATGATTGGGAAGCAGACGAAGGGTAGAGGTTTTCGCAAGCTGTTAGATTATCTACAATCTCGTGAAAATGCCCAACTCATCGGCGGCAACATGAGTGGGAGAAATGCCCGTGAGTTAGCGCGTGAGTTTCGTCTATCTCGACAACTGAATTCTGATGCAGACCGAGTTGTTTATCATGTTTCACTATCAGCTGCTAAAGGTGACAAATTAGATGATGAAAAGTGGACTGAGATTGGCTCACGCTACATGAAGGAAATGGGCTTTGATGCCAATCAGTTTGTCATCTTTCGTCACCATAACACCGACGACGACCACATCCACATTGCAGCCAGCCGCATCAGGATGGATACAGGGCTAGTAGTGCATGATTCCTGGGATTATGTACGCTCTGAGAAAGTGCTGCGACAAATCGAAATTGATTATAATTTGGTGCAAGTGCAAGGCAGTAGAGAGAAACTTCAACGCACACCCAGCACCGGACAAATCAGGCGCATAAGGCGAGAGCAAGAAGAATATGAACTAGGTAAACTTGAACGGCCACCAGGACGCACTATTAAAGAGGAACTTCAGCAGGCAATTGATAGTGCCGGAGTTGATAATCCCCAAATGCCAACGCTGATCATGCGGTTGCAGCAAGCAGGAATTAGCGTCAGGACAGGTTTTACCAGGAACGGTAAGTCTAAAGGAATTTCTTATGAAAAAGATGGGCAGGCTTTTAGTGGTACACAGTTAGGCGCAGCTTACACATGGCCAGGTTTGCAAAAACATCTTGGCGTTGATTACCAACCAGAACGTGATGATGAGCCTATTAATGAATTGCTGCTCAAACCTGTGAAACCACTCCCAGTTGAGCAGTTAGAAAAACTCTTTCAAGATATTGAACGCTTTCAACAACAGCCCCAGTTTACTCCACCACCAGAGGATATAGCTCTGTGGCCAAAATTGTATAAATACTTGAGTGAGAAACGCGCTATACCAGATTCTTTTATTGAAAGATTACACAACCACAATTTGCTTTACATCGATGAGCAAAAGCAGATTTTATTTATCAAACGTAATCTGGATGGTGAAAAAACTGGTGCATTAGTTTGGTCAAACCCCGGACATAATCATCACACTGTTGAGTATGACCAAAACGCCTCTGTTTCAAATGGTTGGTTTCATATAAATTTGGGGCAAAACTCAGAACAAGAAATTAAAAACGTCTTCTTATGTTCTTCACCAATTGATGCGGTGTCAGTAGGCGTGTATGTCCTAGCAAAAACAGGAGCGTTACCATCGATGAGAACAATGTTTATGGTAGCTGATGACCCGAACAATTTACCTTTGGAATTTCTCAAAAATTGCCATAGGGTAGTTCTGGCATTCAATAACGATGAGCAGGGGGAGAAAACTGCTAGTGTAGTATTAGAATTGTTGCCGAATGGTCAAAGATTTAAACCGACTTATCCTGATTGGAATATTGAATTAAAAGCTCATTTTTCTGAGGTGGAACAACAACGCCAACAGCAAGAGCGTAGCCGTGGTTTTAGCCTGTAAGCCACGGGGAGCGTACACTTGACTCCTTTGTTAGTTGTGCTGGGTTAAGTTCAAGAAAGAATTTTTGAAACACAATTGCAACATATCATGATTACGCATTGTCAATAAGACCCAAGCTTATTGACAATAAAAATTGCTCCTAAAAGTGGCTGTAATTGACACTGGATAAGAGTTACAGAAGATTTTTTTCAAAAACCCTGTTCGGCCAAACTATCAAAAACTGGTCATTTTTGTCCTTTTGGACGGCCGTTGACAGGTGGACATTTGTCAACAGAGCATGACAATTGAGTCAGGTTGGCGCTTACTGTCCGGCCAAAAGTCCAAAAAACCACTGTTTTTGATGTTTTGGACGGCCAAAAATATTAGTGTCAGTTTAGACTTATTTACTACGGTTAAACTACACTAAGTTCACGGAGTTATAAGTGTTTAGTGTAGTTATTGCGTTAGACGAGTTTCGATTTCAGTTAACGCTAAATATATAGAATGGCTCCTGAACTCACAGTGGAGATTTCAGATTTACTCACTCAAGGAGTTAATCGATTGAGCAGTTTTTTGAAGTATAGTTGCAACATAAATGTATTATTAATTCTCAATAATTTTGAAGTTATTGAGAATGAAACAGGCGTTCAAAATTTGCTGTAAGTCATAGTCAGTAAGCATTACGCCAGAAAATTTCTCGAAATGTCTTATGCTCAACTGGTAGCAGTAGGGCCACCGTATTGCTACCAGTTGGGGAATCATCAAATTTTCAACAACTCGCTTTTTTACTGCTCAACTGGTAGCGGTGTGTCACCAGTTGAGCCACTCTATAGCTACCAGTTGAGCAAGGTATTTAGAACTACTATTTCAATACTGCTAAACTACATAAAACCTATGTAATAAGTGGTGTTTACAGCAAGCTTTGGTGTAACTCACAAGTGGAGTGCAGTTTTTATACTACAACTGTAGTTATTGAGTATTATTTGTTGACGTTGGGTCAAAGTTTTTTAATTTTGGTTCAAAAAATCTGGCCAAACTTTTTGGCGTACTGTACGTCAAAATCTCATACCACCAATCCTATGGGCTGACCACACAACTGCCACAGATTCACCGCAGAACTACCACAAATCACTGCTGAGAACTGCTTGCTAATTTCCACAGTCCTACCATGTACTTGTCCTCTGTTAGCCGCAAACCTCACATGAAATTATCATTAAAATATTGAAGCTTTTTGCTACCCAGAAAAACCAATACTTAGAAAGCGCTAGAGGGCGATGGGGCGATCAGAGATGAGGGGCGATCGCGGCTGAAATTTTCACCGTCTATTTCCCGTCTTTGGCTTTGTGGGCGTGTAGGGCGTGGATGTGGCATGGTGGCGGTGGCTGGCGGTGCGGCTGGCATAACCTCAGCCCCTATTAAAGGTGAAAACGCGTCAATGAATTTTGTAACCCTTGCTATATAAGCGTTACAGCGTTTGAGGTTTCTGACAAATAAAGGTTTTTTGAAAAAAACCTTTATTTGTCAGTAAAATTATTGAGAATAGTGTCAATAAGCTTGATTTAATCTCTGGGATATCTGCCTTTTAAGGGTGTATGGTGGCGGTGGCGTGGCATTGTGGGCGCGGCTCCTCACCTTGCATAACCTCCGGTCGGTCGGAGACCATCGCTCCGAGGGGTGGTTTCACCTGAAATTAGGTTCTGAGGCAGACGACAAAATCGAGAGAGTATTCTTGTGTTCTTCCCCCATTGATGCGCTGACAATGGCAGAAATTGACATTCAAGGACACAAGGGGCAACCAGCAGTTAGGACAATGTACATGGCAGTGGATGACTCAGATAACTTGCCCTTTGAGGTACTTAGAAATATCAACAGGATTGGGCTGGCATTTAATAATGATGATCGGGGAAATGAAGTGGCCCAAGTCGTGAAGTCAATGCTGCCCCAGGCTAAAAGAATTGCACCGTCGGGGTGAACTTGGAATGAGATTCTTATTGAACAGCAGCAGCAAGAGATACTGGAGCTTAAGCAACGCTCTAGAGGTTTTAGTCAATAGTTTAGTAATCCCTCGACGCAGTGAAGTGGGCGCGAGGGAGGGGCTTTGCCCCGTCCCTCTGGACTCCCTCCCCAATGCCAGTTGTTGACCGAGCGCTGTACAAATTCCTTAGTGCGGTCAACTAGATTTTTCGCAGCGCTCAGTCACCGCTTCGCTACAACTGGCTTGTGTAAGAAAACCAGCTAAGAAACGGCGACTTTGTAAAAGCTGTCAATCGCTTTTGGTAAAGGTTTCAGGTAGCCACGACTGCGAAACTTCCTTGCTCGGTCGAGCCTATTTCTTAGTTTTAATAGGCTTCTGTATATTAAAAAATAATTTTAATAGGGGTAAGTCTATATATTATGAGCCAATTGGTACATATAGATAAACCTCCGGCAATTACACAACATATCTATAATTTCTCTATAGAATGACTTAAAAGTCACAAAATAAGCATAAATGCTTAAGAAAATGCAACCATAGATTAAAGCAGCATAGTGTGCCAGAGAAGGCATCCTTAATCTATGGATTATTTTGATAGGTGTAATCCCTTATATCTTAAAGATGGTGGTAGATCGATATCCCTTGGGTTGCAAAAACCGCGAAATCAAATGTTATTTGAGCGGGTGGGGCGACCAGAGTATGGGGCAATCGCCCAAACCTTTAGCGACAAAGGTTCCTTCGATGTTCAACTCAGCAATAAGCAGATTGGTATCTAAAAATGACGTTATCTACGTTGCCTAAATGGGCGAGCACAGGATTAGCCTTTCCCCTGATCTTTCTCAATTGCTGGCTACTCTATCGGTTGGCTACACTTTTACAACCTGTCACGAGCATTGTGATTACGGCTTGCTTAATCGCTTTTCTGCTCGACTATCCCATCAAATTTTTAGAGAAACGCGGTGTCTCGCGAGGGTGGGCGATCGCCCTGGTATTGTTAGCCGCTATGACGCTAACAACCATTCTCTTTGTTTTTCTGGGGCCCCTCGTGTGGCAACAGCTCAATGACTTTGCTGAACGGTTACCGCGATGGATTGAGCAAGCAACAACGCAGTTGCTTTTGTTAGAAGAGCAACCCTTCTTGCAAAACTTGCCTCTTGACTTAGATCAGCTTACTGTTGAAGGAGCAAACAGGCTTTCAACCTCTTTAAGTACTGCTACAAGCCAAGTCATTGACTTTACCCTAAGCACTATCAACAGCACCCTAAACTTGTTGATTACCGTAGTGCTCAGTATCCTACTTGTTCTCAATGGCAAACCACTCTGGAACGGAACTTTGAAATGGCTCCCTGAGAGATGGCAGACTCAAATTCAAGACTCTTTACAACCTAGTTTTCAGGGCTATTTTTCCGGGCAGGCTACATTGGCATTGTTCTTAAGCGTGGCACAGTCCATTTCCTTTATTCTTCTAGACATCCCCTTTGGTTTGTTATTTGGGATCATCATCGGTCTTGCCAGTGTGATTCCCTTTGGTGGTACGGTGGCAATCTTGGGGGTTAGTGGTTTGCTAGCGGTTCAAAATGTCTATTTAGGGATCAAGGTATTGACTGTAGCTTTTGTGTTAGGACAGATTAATGACAATTTGATCGCGCCTCGATTACTTGGGAACGTGACTGGGTTAAATCCTGCAATCGTGATTGTTGTTTTGTTAATTGGGGCAAAGTTTGCCGGATTTCTAGGATTACTTCTGGCAGTACCAATTACAAGTTTTCTCAAAAAGATTGCTGATGCTCTACGGGAGCCAATCATTGGTCACTAAAAATAGTATCAGGTCGATGAAATAAAAACAGATCTGTTTGTTGACAAACCGCAGTATAAATGTCGTACTCAGTCTGTGAAATTAAATTTTTAATTTCCATACCTTACATTTTGCATCAATATGGACGGGGAGCCACCGATTTTCTGCGATCACCATTTTCTCCCCCAGCCTCCCCAGCCCCCCAGCTTCAACTGAGCAATAGAGATGCACAACACTGGCTGTTATTACCCTTATCAATAGCGCATTTGCAGTAGATAACGTTAGCTGTTTCTTATCTATTGCTTACTTTTACTTTTTTATTAAAAATATTAAAAAACATTTTTCAAGTAAAAAACCAAAAATTGTAGCTTATGGAGAATTTAGAAAAAGTAAGTTTAGAGTCTAAAAGACTGATTTTACAACCGATTTCGTTGGAATATACAGAAGATGTATTTCGAGAATTTACAAGCGAAATTACCACCTTTATGTATCCGAAACCAGCCCAGAGTCTCGGTGAAACTGAAAAGATAATCAAAGATATGATTCTACAACGAGAAAATCACACTGACCTAGTATTGGTAATTCTTAAAAAGGATAATTTAGAGTTTTTAGGAATTTGCGAAGTTGGTGCTATTAATACTGATACACCGGAGTTAGGAATTTGGCTCAAGAAATCCGCTCATGGTCATGGTTTTGGTAGAGAGGCAGTTAATGTACTAAAAAATTGGGTGGATAAAAATTTGAAATATAATTATCTTTCCTACCCTGTTGATAAAAGAAATATCCCCAGTCGTAAAATTGCGGAAAGTATTGGGGGTAAAGTATTTCGGGAGTTTAAACAGACTAACAAGAACGGTAATCTTCTTGATGAGGTTGAATACAGGATTTATAAATAAACGGCATCTCCTGCTAAATACACAAAAAATACTTTTAAATGATTAAAATTACCGCATCTCTCCAAATTGCTTAATATATTCCACCAACTCTCTGGTATAACCCCCTTCAGAAATTCGCCCCAAATTCCCCACCAAAATAAACAATTCTCGCGCTCTACTTACAGCCACATTGAGTAAATTAGGTCTACGATTAATAAACCAGAGACTATCAGTTGTTTGGCATTGGCGAGTCGAGAAAATTATCACTGATTTCTGACCTCCCTGAAATGTGTGAACTGTGCCAAGACTTTGCTGCGAGAAATTTTTCCAGCGAGATTGTAAACGCTGAGTCAGTGCATTTACTTGACGGCGGTAAGGTGAAATTACGCCAATTTCGTTCTCAGAGTCAGTAGGATTTAAGTAATAACCCGCCGCTAATAACTCCTCAATCAACGCTTCTACTGCATCAACTTCTGCCCAATTAACGTTGTTCTCTAGCTTCCCTTCTACATTGCAACCAATTAAGTTAGTACCTAACTGAGAAGCTTTCGGTTCAGTTTTGATGATCATGCCGTAATTGCACAAGCGATCGCAAAAATCAGCAATCGCCGGAACGCAACGGTAATGATATTTAAGGATAATACCCTGACCAATATCTTGCGGTTGCCCTAATGCCCCAGCCGCTCGGTGATAAGCTGTGGATGCAGTGGGGCTGTAGCGGTCATAGTCGGAATCCGTAAGTCCCTGTTCTAGAAAAGATTTCCGGCGATATTCCTCTTTCTTCTGGTCACTTAAATTTACCACTGGCTCTAATTGCAATGGATCGCCCACAATCAAAGCCCGATTACACCGCACTAAAACGGGAAAAACCTGATGTGGTGGAATCTGACCCGCTTCATCTACAATTACTTGGTCAATACAGCCACTATCTGGATATGGTAACAAACTGCGGATAGAATGCAAAGTGCAAAGAAACACCGGAAATAACAGACTAATATCCCGATAAATGTTTCTCCAATTATGACTTAACTGACGGTAAGCTTCCCATTCGCCATTCAAGACAGCAATGTAAGTTCTAATGGAAGCTACTACTTCATCTTTTCGCCGTCGAGCTTCCTGCTGTTGAAATTGCCAAGACAACTCAAATAACTCTACTTGCAGCGAGTGCAATTCGCTGTAGAAACGACTGTAAAAATCTTTGGTGGGATAAGTAGCAAGTCTATTTTCGACCTCTCCTCGGTGAGTAATGAGGTTACTAAGTTGTTGCTGTAATAACTCTCGCTGCTGTGATGTGCTATCAACACTATTTTCTTGTTGCTGCCAGTTTGATGCTTCTGCTAGTAGCTGGTCAACACTTTGCGTTGCTGCTATGAGAGATTCAGTTGTAAGTGGAATTTGGAAGGGAAATGGTGTGGCCAGCGTCGCTAACACAGGCATCTCTATTTGTTTATGCAAGCGTTTGAGAAGATGACGAGGGCTGGTTTTGGTTATCGACTGCCAGAATCGTTTAATCGTTTGCAAAAGCTTGACAAACCAGAAGTCATTTTTACTCTTATTCTGCCAGTAATCTTCTTTTGGCAAAGAACGCCTAGCACTGTCAAGATGTTGCCCTATCTGCTGGTAGGCTTCTACTGGAAATCCAGAGTAGTCGCGTGAATATTCTAACGGTGATGATGGCTGAAGTTCAAAGGTCTTTATCGCCGACTCAACCGATTGTATATCTCGGCATAGTTCCTCTAAGAGTTGTTCATTAACACTTTTCTTTTGAAGCTCATCTTCGTCTTGTTGTTTGTAAGATTCTATTTGTTGAACACCTGCTAACAATTGTTGCTGTGCTGACGACCCTTCATCATAATTAAACGTTTCTTTGGTTAACCAGTCGAGAGCAGCTTGCAACTTAGGTAAAACTTGGGTGCCAACCGAATCCCTAGAACCTCCTGATAGATAAAAACGGTCAGAGGTCAAGTTGCTGGCTAAGATTTTCTCAACGTTCTTTACAGCATAGTTGTTAGTGCTTGTTACCACAGTTAGGTTACTTTTATCTTCACCCGTTGTTGCTAATTGCACGGCTCGACATACCACTTGCTGCGCTATCTTATGTAGCAACAGTGTGGTCTTGCCATTTCCCGGTGGGCCAATCACAGCAGTAACAGGTTCTTCCTGGGAATGTTTGAGAGCTTGTGCTTGATAGTCATCAGGCTGGGAGTTGGGAAATGCACCCAAAAAAAGCACTTCATGCCGAGGTGCTTTTGGTTGTCCAAACAGGTATTCGTAAGCTGGGTGTCCTGGTCTTGCCCAAGGAAAGTAATTTTGTTCGCTGATTTTTTGAAAATCTTTTTTGAGGTTGTAATTAAAAGGAGCGTAGTCAAAATCCAACAAATAAGGGAGAAGTTTTGACCGCACCGGAAACGGCGGGATTTCAATCAGTCCCAGAAAATCCTGTAGTGTCTTAAAGGGACGATTGAAAGTAGTTTCGAGAAAAACTTTCAAACCTTCCCTTGTGACTAAGAACTCAGCCGCTTCCTCCTCTAGTCCGTACCACTGCATCAAATTGGGAATAACAGGCTGAAACTCGTACTGGGTTAAATCCCATCCGCTACTACGATAATTGCCCTCAAAGATAGGAGAAATGTTGATGGTGAACAACGGGTGAAATTGACGGCGATTCGATTCAACTACATAAAGCTGCGGGAAAGCTACAGCAATTGATGGTAATTTTGTTTGCTCTTTATTCCTTGCACTTTTAAACGGTTGCTTTATCTTTTTAAATAAAGACTCGTCTATTAATAATTTATCGCCTACCAGATTTACAAGAGAGTCCCAGATGTTTGGTTGTTCCGAGTTGTCAGGTTCTACTTTGGCATTACTCAAATTTTCTACGTGGATGTAATCTAACCAAGCTTTGAGTAATGCTCGAATCTGTGAATCTTCTGTCATCTCTGTTTCTCCCCTTGCACCTCTGTTGTTCACAGATTTTCAAACTCTAGAAGTAGAGATTACCTGACAATTCATTCCAAGTCACTCATCCCCAAGTAAGGCTTCTAGCTTGTTTAAAAGGTTTACTAGCTGCTTTTGCTTGCTAGGAATATTCCAAAGCTGACGCTTTTTAATGCGCTGGGTGATATCTTTGAGCCGTTCTGGTATTTGGTTAGGTGTTTTGGATGATGGTGGTTCAGATGAAGTGTTGGCTTGGATTTGTTCTTTGATTTGGCTTAAAGACCAATCGTTAGTTATTGCAAGGGACAAGAGTTCTTTTCGCAATTCCTCATCTTTTACCCGTGCCAGGGCTTGAGCTTTAGTGTATTCCAGCTTGCCTTCTCGCAGTGCCATTAAAATTTCTTCGGGCAGATTGAGCAACGGTAAACGCTTGGTGGTGAACGATAGCCAATTCATGAGTCCCAAGCTCTCAAATACCTGTTGTACCGTCTTTGATTGCTCCAAATCCACTTTAGGAGAAACGTTTCTCCTAGATTCTGTCTCCTCATTTAAATTGTCAGAAATGTTGTCAAGAGATTCAGTCTCTTCTGAGTTAGGAGAAACGTTTTTCCTAGATTCATTTAATGAATCTTTTGATTGCTCTTCATCTTTACTGTGAGCGTTCTTCATTCGGTACAGTAAGGATTTGACGGCTTCTACATCGCAATGAAGCCGGATTGCTAACAGGTGCAAGATACCTTCGGTTTCTTCAACCGGGTTAAGGTCTTCTCGTTGCAGGTTTTCAATCAAAGCTAACTGAAACGCTTGGTCATCAGATAGCTCACGCACAACTACAGGCACAGTTTCAAGTTTTACTTCTTGTCCTGCCCGATAGCGTCGTTCTCCTGCTACTAATTCGTATTTCCCTCCGCCTAGTGGACGCACCAACAGAGGCTGGAGAATGCCATGCAGTTTGACTGACTCAACTAATTCTTTTAATGCTTGTGGATCAAAGTATCGTCTAGGCTGGTGTTGAGGCAGAGCTATATCTTCAAGCTTGACAGTAGTTTCAGTAGCGGCTGGCTGTTCTGCATCCGGTAAGGATAACCAAGGGGCAGGTGGTGGAGTTGTAATTTGACCCCCAAAAGGTTTATCAGTTTGTTTACGTCTTATCACAAAGCCTCCAAAGCCAAAGCGATTTCTTCAAGGATAGGGACTACAGAATGTTTAGGGTCAAACACTGCTAGGGGCGCACGTTCTTCTGTTGCATCGACAAAAGCGGTTGCTCTGGGGATGGCTGGGAAAATCCGACCCCAAGCAGAAAGTTGTTCTTGTATTGCTGCCAATGCTCGTTTATCGGCTGAGTTTTGGTTTGCATACCGCGTAGGAACAAACCCGGCTATTTGGATTTTGCGGTTGGCTTTATTTTTAACGTGGGTAATAGTTTGTAACAGTTCATCTGTTCCCTCAAAAGCTTTGAGATGGGTTTCTAGGGGGACGAGTACGTGTGTGGCCGCAACTAAGGAGATATAAGAAAGCAATCCTAAGCTGGGAGGACAATCTATAAGGATGAAGTCGTATTCATCTAAAACAGATTCAATGGCTTCCTTGAGGCGTAAGTCGCGCATGGCAGCACTTACTAACTGCATTTCTGCTCCACTTAGGACTCGGTTAGCAGGAACTAAGTCCATACCGTGAATGCCGTCATGAATCGGTAAGGGCTGCTCGTTGACAATGGCATCGGCAATGGTTTTTTGTAACTGAGATGGCACTAACCCCATAAATTTTGTCAAGGACGCTTGGGGGTCTATGTCAATGAGAAGAACGCGGTGTTCTCGTTTTGCTAGGTGGTATCCCAGGTTTTGGGTCAGTGTCGATTTGGCGACACCACCCGCCTGATTAAACAGGGCAATAATGCGGCATGGAGAGTCAGAAGTTGACACTGGCTTGTTTTCCTAGAAGATACGTTGATGTTTGGTCAACAGGCGCGATTTTAGTTTCTAGTTTATTGAAGTGTATCAAAAGAAGAGAAGCCCTAGCTAATACAGGAATATAAGCAGTAGACTTTATAAAAGAAAGCCACATGAAGTCATTGCTATGACAACCAAACAAGCCATTTTTGAGGCAATTGAACAACTGCCAGAGCAGCACCTCGAAGAAGTTTTACGGTATGTTCAACAGCTTGCACGTACCGACAAATCACCAGCCATCAATCTACACAGCAACAGTAACGACCCCCTGGCAAACTTTATCGGTGCAGTATCTCATGGCTCCTTAGCTACCAACTTAGACGATGAACTTTATGGCGACTAAGCTTTTTATTGATACTTGGGGTTGGCTTACGCTCCATGACAAAAGTGAACGTTATCACCAAGAAGCTACAAAAGCCTACCAAAGTGTCTTTTCTCAAAAAGGACAAATTTATACAACTGATTACATTCTTGACGAAACATTCACTTTCTTCTTTCGACGACTTCCTGCACCGATAGCCGACCAATCTATGAAAGCACTGCTGTCAGCCTTTAATGCCGATAACTTTTATTTAATCCGCATTACTGAAGAACGCTTTGCCCAAACTCAACTACTCCGTTCTAAGTTTCTCGATAAGCCCTTGATTTCTTTTACTGACTTGACCTCAATGGTCGTTATGCAAGAATGTAACATTACAACCATCCTCACCGAAGATGCTCACTTTACTCATGTGGGCATGGGCTTTGAATTAGTTCCCTAATTGGGGAAGAACTGGTCAAGTGTACTTATGCGGTGTGGTCAAAAGTAGTTGTTAGGGTGTCGGTGCATCATGGAGAAAAACTATACATTTAAATTCAATTCTTCCACTGCCTTAGAAGCCCTGAAAGTTGGTAAATATGACCCTATTAACTTTTACGAGGCGCGTTTAGACCTGTTTAACCTCTCGGTAATGGCAGACTATGATCAGTTAATTTGTCTGCCAACCCTCACTGCTATTGACAAATATTGGTATCAGATTGAAACAGCCAGAAAAGTTCTCAGACAACTGGGTGGACGTGCATTACTAGCGGATGAAGTAGGATTAGGCAAAACCATTGAGGCGGGACTAATCATAGCCGAATACTTAGCTAGGGGTATGGTACAGTCCATGCTGGTGCTAACTCCCGCATCCCTAGTTTCTCAATGGCAATCAGAGTTAAGTGATAAATTTAATATTTCTACTATCACCACAGATAACCGTGACCCGCAACAACCGATAGACTCTTTCTGGACAGATAATCCGCGAATTATCGCTTCATTAAACACGGCTAAGTCTGCTAAACATTATCCTCACGTCACCAGTCGCACTTGGGATTTGGTTGTTGTTGATGAAGCCCACCACCTGAAAAATCGCACTACCCTAAACTGGAAACTGGTCAATGCTCTTAATAAGCGGTTTATTCTCATGCTCACTGCTACGCCAGTGCAGAACTCCCTTGTTGAACTGTTTAATCTGCTAACTCTCCTCAAACCAGGATTACTACAAACAGAAGCCGCCTTTAAAAAAGAATACGTCGATTCTAGGAATGGACGAGTCCCTAAAAATCCAGAGAAGTTACGCTCTCTGATGCGGGAAGTCATGGTACGAAATACCCGCGCCCTAGTAGATGTCAAACTACCCAAACGCTTCGCCACCACAATTACCGTTGCACCTGCGGCTGGCGAGGAGAAACTTTACCAGGACGTGAACGAGTATTTACGTTCTTCAGAGGACAAACTAGACAGACTCTCCCGTACCAATTTGCTAATGCGTGCTGGTTCATCCCCTGGTGCTTTGGCTGACTCCCTCAAGCAACTGACTCTTCGCTTACCCGATGAAGAACTGAAGTCTTTAGCAAGACGAGCATCTCAAGTCAAGCAGGTCGAGAAAGCAAAAGCATTGGTAGAGATGCTCTCAAAATCTCGCCAGAAAACCTTGGTTTTCACAACCCATAAAGCAACTAGCACATATTTGGCTAAAACTCTGCAAGCAGCCAATATCCCCTTTGCGGAATTTACTGGCGGGATGTCCCTTAAACAGAAAGATGAGGCCATCGCCGCATTTCGGGATACCGTTTCTGTACTCTTAGCATCTGAAACAGGCGGTGAGGGACGTAACATCCAGTTTGCCAATGCGATCGTTAATTATGACCTGCCTTGGAACCCAATGAAAATAGAACAACGCATTGGTCGCATCCACCGCATCGGACAAACTCAAGATGTTTTTATTTTTAACTTTTGTCTCAAGGGCAGTATCGAAGAATATATTCTGCGGATATTGCACGACAAAATTAATATGTTTGAACTGGTAGTCGGAGAAATTGAAACAATTTTGGGGAATGTGGATGATGAATTTGACTTTAGTGAAGTTGTCATGGATATCTGGCTCAAGCATCAAGTCAAACCTGAATTAGATACAGCCTTCGAGCAATTGGCAGATAATTTGTTGAAAGCCAAAAACCAATATCAGCAAATTCAAGAACTGGATGAACAGATTTTTGGCGAAGATTTTGAAGCTTGAGAGATTGATTTAATTAAATATGATTTCAGATCCAATTATTGCTACATTAGAAAAAATTGTTTCTCTGCATGACGGAATAGCTGAACCTGCTGGTGAACACATTTTGAATGTGTTGTTAACGGAAAATATAGCATCGCTACTTTCTCTACCAGAAGATGTTACTTTTACAACTAAAATTGATGTACCTCAAAGTGTTTTCGTCACCTATCATTCAGAAGTATTAAATAAGTTATCTGAGCTATTAGCTACTAAAGGACTTATTAGCGCCTTGGGCGTAAAATTCGATGGCTATTTAAAAACTACAGGATTTGAAAAGAGCATAGCAGAGAGATTTGTAGTTCAAAATGGTTTAATTCGTTTTGTAGATGCTAAACCAGAAACCACTCGTTACATCCTGTGTAATGTGGCTTACACAGCAAATGCAGATGAAAAAAGAATTGGTTTAGTTTCGTTTATTATCAATGAACTAACAGGAGTGACACCAGTAGAAATTGGTAATGCTTTATTCTGGGAGTCTGACCGAATTTCTGTCGATACTCAAGAAACGCCATTATCTATCCCTGTTGATGAGTTGTTGAAATTAATCGAACATCAAAGTGCAATATTGATTGGAACGTCTCTAGAGAATTGGCAGGCTAAGTTAGCGAGAGCAAAAGCCAGAGATGAAGAAAGGCTCAAAGCTTATTACAACACCATTAGCTCAGAAATTCGCAACAAGATTGAGTTAAAACATTTGGTGGGTGATGAAAAAGATAAAGAAGTAGCACGAATTGAAGCTACCGAAAGAGAATTATCAAGAAAATTGTTAGATATCCAAGAGCGTTATGCAATGAGTGTAGAAGCTTGGTTGCATAGTGCAATGATTATCCATCTCCCAACGGTACATATTCAGTGTGAGTTGCAAAGGAAGAAAGCGAAACGGACTGTAACAGCAGTTTGGAATCCGTTCACTAAAATTATTGAGCCGCTACGCTGCTCCTTATCAGGAGAACCTGTTTACAATTTCTATTTAGATGATCAATCAGCCAAAATTATCTCACCGACAGTTTGGAGAAAGTAATTTTTGACTACTAATTTACCTATGAAATTGTCACACTTGCCCAACAGTTTGCCATTAGATGGTGCTGTCCGCATCGAGCTAGTAGAAGGAGTGCCGATATTTCGAGCTTCCAGCTTAGTACAGGGGCGAATTGAAGCCTTATTAATTAAGCAAAAAGAATCTGCACTTACTTCAGAGGAAGAAAAAGAATTAGATGAATATGAAGAATTAGATGATTATCTGAGTTTTATGAATCGGATGATCAGAAATTCATCGCTAATTCAAAATTTTAAATTTTGAATTGTAATAAATTCTATGAGTGAATCAAAAGTAATTATCAACTCACCATCACCGCGCACTCGCCAAAGTCTAGCCACAGACTTATTTAATGCTGGCGTTAACTCACGGATGGCAGTGATAGTCCATTCATCTCTTAGTTCTCTGGGTTGGGTTTGTGGTGGTTCTGTTGCAGTGGTTCAGGCACTGATGGATGTGATTACACCAATCGGCAATTTGATAATGCCTACCCATACTGGTGATTTGTCTGACCCTGCTAACTGGCAACAACCATCTGTTCCTAGAGAGTGGTGGACTATTATTCGTGAAACTATGCCAGCTTTTGACCCTAAAGTGACCCCAACACGAGATATGGGAAGAATTGCGGAAACCTTCCGCGTTTGGGAAAATGTCCTGCGAAGTTCTCACCCACAAGTTTCTTTTGCAGCTTGGGGAAAAGACGCTGAAAAGATAGTATCAAATCATTCCCTCGGCTATTCTCTAGGAGAAGATTCACCCTTAGCCCGTCTTTATGATCTCAATGGTTGGGTATTGTTACTAGGTGTTGGATATGAAAACTGTACCAGTTTTCATCTAGCTGAGTATCGAGTTGCTCAACGACAAGAAGTTAGAAAAGGTGCGCCTATTTTTGAAGATGGACGACGAGTTTGGAAATGGTTTACAGATATTGATTTTGACACAAGCTGTTTTGTGGAGATGGGTGAAGCTTTTGAACGAACTGGTCAGGTACAAATCTCAACAGTTGGTTCTGCACAAATCAAACTATTTAATATGAGAAAAGCGGTTGATTTTGCCCTTGCTTGGTTAAAAGATAATCCTAGATACACTAACTCATAACAGTGGTATTGACTTGGCACGATTACCTCACAAATACAGTCTTAATTATCGGCTTGACCCTTTTTGGAACATCTTCATCTAAAGCGTGGGTAGCATGACTGTGGCTAAACCAATTCTGATTCGCAATGAGACAACAAATACTAACTGTGCCGTTATACAAGGTCATAAAGACTTGCGCTTACCCACGCGTTGAGCCAGCTTGCTACTAAGTTCCGCCTGGTACTGTTTGCGGTTATCGTCGTAAATCATCACAGTTCTAGGATCTGCATGACGGCTTAAGCTTTGGACTTTACGATAGTCCCCATTTGACACCTCAAGGCTGTCAGTAATGCCGCTATGACGGATTTTGTGAGGGGTCATGTGTTTAGAAATGCCAGCACGGGAGCAGATTCGCGTCACAATCGCATAAACTCCATCACCTGTGAGCTGATGCCCGTAAGAGTAGAAGTCTAGGGCAATAAACAGAGGATCATCTGGTTTGAGCTTGCCACGGCAATCAAGCCAGTCTTGAATTGCTTCTGCTGTGGGCGCAGGCAGGTTGACCCATTCAAATTCAACACCCTTGCCCTTACCAAACACCCTCAGCTTAGAACTCCCAAAGTCAAAATCCCTAACCAAAAGCTTGGCAATCTCACCGCGCCGCAAAACGTTAGTCCACAACAATAGAAACAAAGCGTAGTCGCGCTTGCCCCTGGGCGTAGCAATATCAATTATGTCGAATACCTGATTGTAAGTTTCAACATCAACCCCGGTGGTGTCGCGGTAAGGTTTAACCTTCTCCTTTTTAATTACTGCCGAGTCATAGACAAACTGACACAAATCCAGCCTTCTGCCCCACTCCACAAGATATTTAATCGCACTGAGATAACGATTAACAGTATTAGCTTTTAAATCAGCATTCATGAGCCGCGCTTTGTAATCAAGAATGATGTGGGTGGCCGTCCTTTGATCTAGGGCGAAAAACTGCTTAATCATCTCCAAACTTGGCTCTACACCCCACATTGTCATAAAGAATTGCCGCACATCACGTACATAAGCACGCTTGGTTGCTGCCGATCTAGTGTCTTTTACCAGTTCAGATCGCCAATTGGCTTCGTTGAGAACGGGAATAGCAGAGCTTAGTGATAACGCGGAATCAGTACGAGTAACTAACATAGCGCGGTCATGTTAATGCTTATTTACATTACCGCACTTCTTTCATCTACGGACATCTCTCCCCAAATATCACCCGAATTTCCTCGTATTTTTCACGTACAATTACTTACCTAACAAGAATCGCCTCTAACAGCCAATCAATCAATTTTTAGGTAAAAACGTATACGCGCTCCTTGGAAAGCAGCTCTGTTGCTCAATCTGGAGAGGATTGTCATCAACGGCAGTTAGTTAAAACTGAAACCGACCTCCCAAATATCTGTATGTCAATATTCCAGTTGCTTGCTATCAAAACTGATATCAATTTCGTCTATACCAGCGTCTACACCATGTCGGGGGCAGCCGCGAGTGATTCGGTGATCACAACTGTCCCTTCTATGCCCGTTTGTACAGTTATAAACTGCTAATACAGAATGGGCTGTTTACTGTGACTAGATATTCGACATTTTATGCTATCGTCTGACTGATTTTATAGGAATTTTCATATAAAATGGACGATGATGAGGACATCATAGAAATTCCTTTACGACCTCTGGTTTGGATGGGAGACTCTCTCAAAAATATCCGTTCATTTCCTGAAGAAGTGCGTGCATCAGTAGGCTATGCGCTGCAATTGGTGCAAGCAGGGGAAACACCAATGGATGCCAAGCCTTTTAAAGGGGTTGGAAGTGGCGTGTATGAAATTGTCAAACGCTACGATACCGATACTTACAGGGCAGTTTATGCGGTAAAGATTGCAGAGAAAATCTATGTCCTGCACGC
Source organism: Mojavia pulchra JT2-VF2 (assembly GCA_019359325.1). Taxonomy (GTDB): domain Bacteria; phylum Cyanobacteriota; class Cyanobacteriia; order Cyanobacteriales; family Nostocaceae; genus Mojavia; species Mojavia pulchra. The sequence goes on from JAHHHN010000044.1 coordinate 21,964, forward strand.
TTTTCAAAAGAAATCAAAGCAGGGGATTAAAACTCCACAGGCTGATGTTGATCTGATTAAACAACGTTATAAGGACGCAGTGGCAAGGGAGAAACAACAATGACACAGGAACCCGTTTTTGAAGAAAGCAGTGGCAACGTATTCGCTGACCTTGGTTTGACAGATGCAGATGAACTTTTTACGCGGGGCAAGATAGGGATTCAGGTACTGCGCCTTCTCTCTCAACGCAACCTGAAACAGCGTGAAATCAGCGAACTTCTTGGCATTCCCCAGCCAGAAGTATCTCGTTTGATGAAAGGAGAGTTTCAACGGTTCAGTGAGGGCAAACTCCTCATTTTCCTCAAGCGACTCGATACGGAAATCACCTTACATCTTCGCTCTCGTCACGCGCCGGGCCAATCTGCTGAAACTGTGATATCGCTATAGGGCAGGCTAATTTCCCCGCAACAAGTTTCTTAACCACCGAATCGCCTCACTTGTTGTTTGCTCATTGGCAATTTGGAGGCATTGCTGCACAATTTCTCTTACGTTAGGAAAATAGCTACTTTCTGTAATTACGTAATTTTCACCCTGCAATCTATAAACTAATAGCTGCTTATTCTTGAACAGCCAAACCTCTGGCACTTTATAAGGGAGATAGTCATCAATACTGGTATAGCTAGTAACATCTACCTCTATCACTAAATCTGGTGGAGGGTCATTCTGCCAGTCGATACGGTTCTTACCTACTACGGATCTCCAATTTTCAATGTAAAAGCAAAAGTCAGGCTCAATGCCACTGACTTCTGGCAAGCTCATGGTGATGGGCGTAAATGAGTCGTATCTTTGCTCTAAATGATCTAGCAAAACCTTAGCAATATCTGCCAGCAAGCTCGCATCTCTTCCATGCTCTGGTAGCGGTGACATTAGCAAAATCTCTCCAGATCGATATTTAATGCGCGGTATAGAGCGATCGCCTAGTTGCTGACTCAGTACTTGATAGTCTTGCCAAGATCCCAAAAGTTTTAACACCGCGCCTGGGGGCAACTCGATTCTTTCAGGTGTAATTACAGTGTGCATATTCGCCTGCCTAATAGCTAGCCTTACTTTGTGCGATCATCTTGTTCTGTGTGGGTTTGAGAATTTACCACCTCTGTTGCGACTTCCTCAACGAATAAATCAACTGCCTTTGCCACTTCGGAGATGCTGTAGCCCATGCTCAAAAAGCGTGCTGCTGCTTTTAATTTGGTTTGACGTTCCAAGTCTTTGTAGATTCGTGTTTCTTCAATGTTCAGTAAGAGCATAAATTCCATGTCTTCACCGCAAAACTTACAAAACTTATAAACGCTAATCTCCTGTGCGCTTACTCATCCGTGTTCTGCTGTGCAGCAAGTCTCACAGCTTCTACGTCAACATTGAGTTGTTGAGCAATCTGTTCTATACTCATCCCTGTTTTTAGTAACAGTGGCACAGCTGCTTTCAATATTTTTTCTTCACCCTCGGCTTTCGCTTCCCGATAAACCCTCGTTTCCTCTAAACTTAGTCCCAGCATCACTTCCACTTCCTCTCTACTCAACGAAGAAAACTTGTAAACAGCAATTGTGGTGATAATATCTATTATCTCGTCTTTCGGCAGCGTGCCAGTTGACTCTAATTGTACTCGCTCAATTAATTGCGTAAGGATTCAGGTCTAATATTCAGGAAGTAGGGAAGGGCGAGACAGATAATTATTAGAATTAGCCAGCAGTGCTTGAGCAAAAAAATCAATGATAGATCTACTTTGACGGCGACAAGTCTGCACCACCGTCAACAAATTAGCAGGTATATGAATATTAGGTTGTGTCTGTTTTAGCCAACTACTTAACTCAATAACGCTCGGTTCAATTGCTTTTTGAACTCGTTCATTAGTTGCTACCAAAGTGCCTAACCCAATTTCAATCTGCCCCAGTTCCCACAACATTTCTTGCTGTTTTTCATAGGGCATATGTGCATAGTTATTTGCCCATCCTAAAAATGCTTGCAATCTCATTCCTAAATCTTGTCCAGGAATCATATCCTGTGACCACTGCGCTGCTTGTAAATTGCCACAACACTCACATATACAGGCATGACGTTGATACTCAACTATTTCTAATCTAAATCTCTGCTGACTTTTAAACGCTCTATTTCTTGCTGTAGTTTTAAGATGATTTTCTGTAACTCGCGTATTACCTTGTTCTGCTCAATAATTATCTCTATCAGTTCTTATGCGCGATAGCTGGCTCAGACTTTCTCGATCTAAATCTTGAGGCAGATTGTGGTTCATATCTGTGATACTCCCCCTCAAGTGTTCTCTTTGTCAATACTCTGCTACCTGAATCCTTACTTAGAGAAATTACTGAACTTTAAGCCAGTTTCAAGATAAAATGCAACTCATATTCATTTTGCTCTTCAAGGCGCAAATAGCTTGATAAATGCTATTTATTAACAGCACTATGCATTCTAAGTAATACTCAATACTAGGCTTAAAATTTACTAAAAACAGCCATTATAGAAGAAAAACAGCAGAATAAAGCTAAAAATCCTTTCCGAAATAACTAAAAAGTTGTGTGTAATTGTTGTTGTTCATCTCACCGAACACTGACTAATTTCTGGAAAAGGCTAAATTTTATACTAGAGATAGCACTACCTTATGACTCAGGACTTTTCTTCTGATTAAATTAAGGAGTTTTCCGACTCTCTTTCAAGAGCAAGTAAATAAGGTAGGACTAACCTTATAAAAATTCTCTAGATAATAGTTTTGCAGTAGTAACTTCATTATCCTAGTCTTGTTTTAAGGAGTAATTTAATGACTTCTAATAAGAAATATAAGCTCGCGGTTTTAGCAATTGATGGAGGTGGCATTAGAGGTATTGTTCCAGCTAAGATTTTAGCTAAAATTGAAGACATAACAGGCGAGCCAATACACAAACTATTCGATTTAATTGCAGGAACTTCAACAGGAGGAATCTTGTCTTTAGGTCTTGTCAAACCAAATGAAGATGGAAATGAAGCAAAGTTTAGCGCTCAATACATAGCGAATTTATATGAGAATGAGAGAGAAAAGATTTTTAAGAAGCAAGATAAGCTTAATTTGCCCGCACCGCTCGACAAATTGCCGCACAATAAATTGGTATTATTTAAATTGTTACAACTTTTACGCTCCTTGCCTCTTCCATTTACATTTAATCCAGAAGAACTACTTGGCCCTAAATTCACACGAAGTGAGAAAATTAATACTATTAATACTTTGCTTGGAGAAACACCTCTAAATCAAGCACTGACAGAAATTATCATTACTAGCTATGCCATCGAAAAACGAAAACCATTTTTGTTTACAAGTAATCCATACAAGGAGTTAAAATCTGAAAATTTCTACAGAATTTGCTCAAACTATAAAATGTATCATGCGGCTCTGGCCACTTCAGCAGCACCAACGTATTTTAGACCTTATGATTCGGACTTTATAAGTAGTAATATAGAAAACGAATTATTTGTCGATGGAGGAGTTATTGCAAATAATCCTACTTCTATCGCCATTATAGAGGCTATAGAATCTTATAAAAAACAGATTAACCCTGAGATAGGTTTAAAAGACATTTTAGTAGTTTCACTAGGAACAGGAAGAGCGACTGATAAATACTCTAAAGAAACTAAAGAATGGGGATTATTTCAATGGGTCAAACCTTTGATAAACATGGTTTTTAACGGTCAAAGCGAAATAATTGATTACCAAATGGAACATTTATTATCAAAGGAACAATATTACCGATTTCAGTTTAAGTGTGAAAAAAGACCATCGCAGCCTAATACTGATCAAAAATATTATGTAAGTGAGGCAATGGATGATACAAGTGAAGAAAATATTGAGGAATTAAAAAAAGCTGCCGATAAATTGATTAAAGAACAATCTAGTGACTTAACAAAGTTGTGTGAAGTTTTAAAAGCCTCATTGGAAACTAGAGAACTACGAAATAATAGGAAAATCTAGTACTCCATCGAATGAACTTTAGTAGATGCCTAAAAGTTTGTTTTTGCATCTTCAAGGCACGCTCATTCAAGCTAAAGTTCTCATTACAAGCAGTATTGCCGTGCAAAGTTTACGGCAGAACATTACCACAGTAAAAACTATTAGGTTCAACTAGCCAATAACAAGAAGGAAATCGAAAGATGATTTTGCCACAGAACCATAAGTTAAAAAATGGTAAATATACTATTTGTGACCATTGGCGAACAGGAGGCTATGGTGTTATTTATAAAGCAAAAGATAGAGATTTAAATAATGAGATTGTGGCCATTAAAACTTTAAGGCAAGACGTAAGTCCACAACAATACAAGGAAAATTTAGAAAGGCTTAAAAGAGAAAGGGATACATTGAATAGGTTGTTAGGCCATGCTAATATTGTTAAGTACTATGAATATTTTGAAGAAGAAAAAGTACATTATCTAGTCATGGAGTTCCTTGACGGAAAGAATTTGTCTGAATTATTGCAACAAAAAGGAAAATTAAAATATTGTTTTGTATTTGATTACATTTACCAAATTGGGTTAGCATTAAAATATATGCATGATAAAGATTTGGTACATCGAGATATTCAACCAAAGAACATCATGATAGAGAAAACTAAAGTAAAAAATAGAGCTGTTCTCATTGATTTTGGTATTGTGAAATATAGATATTTAATTACAAATGAGCATCCCTCTATTCAGAATTTTACTCATCATGAACAAAAGGGTGGTATCTTTAACAAGAAATTAGATGTTTATGGTTTAGCTGCTTGTTTATATAACGCTCTTACCAATGAGTTTCCGACAGATTCAGGAGAGCGTGTTCGCAGACAAAGACGCGGAGAGCAGGATTTAAAACCACCTAGAACCCACAATCGAAGTATCAGGCAGGATGTGAATGATGTAATACTCAAAGGCATGGATTTAGAACTTGAAAATGTACCGTCAATCGAGAAGTGGTTAAATCAGCTCCCCAAACCGCTACACTGGCGCTGGCAGCAGTTGGTAAATTGGCTACACAACTTTTTCCGGTGAGCTACACATCACATCTAGAACACCGATTCAGTAATGGCAGAACAAAAGAAAAATCAGCCCAGAAAGAAGTCGATAATGGAGAAGAAAGCAGCGTATCTGTTTGCAGGTATGATTATCAGCGAGTTAGCTTTCTAGTCAATCAGTAATTAAGCATCAAAAGAAATCGGCTTACCTTTGAAATGATTGTAAATATCCTCTGGGTTAAACCAACTTGGCAGTGTACGCTCTGCATCCTTTAATTCCTCACCATTATCATCAAGCAAGCCACGAACAATCTTGACTCTGGGTAGTGGGGTTTTACCGTTAGCTGAGAATTTTTGAATGAGGATTGTACCCGACTCCCTCATTGCTTGTGTTTTTTCTGGATAGCTGGAATTCGTGTCATTGTGAGTAATACCAGTCACATAAACCTTTGCTTTTCTAGTGTCTGTCAAATGCAGTTTATAAAACTTTTCGGCGGGTTCACCAATCAATGATTTTAAGTTAGTGTACTCATCAATAAGCACTTGTTCAGGCGTTATAGTCGTAGATTGCTCATGGTCATTCTTCCCTTTAATTCTTAATAGCCAATGCTCACACAGACCATCAAGGGCAGTACCTATTTCTAACTCGGACTCGGCAATATTTTGAGTCTCAAGATATCGCCATGCTTTAGAGTTGTCCCCAGTCGCGTGGCGGTCAATTAAGTAATAAATGGGAATTCCTAAACAATGTTTTCTCACAATAGCTATAGCCGCGCTCGTGTAAGTTTTACCTGACCCCTGGCGACCGATTAACCACAGTGGGGTTAGGTTGTCGATAATCTTCCACAACCAGCCGTCCTCATGAGCTTTGAGCGCTTGTATGAGTTCAGTTGCTCGTTGCTGGTCAACAGATTGATTGCTGTTACTGTCTGCACTAACGTCCTTAGTTTTGCCCTCAATCTTGCTGCGTTCCTGGTCAGCTTTAGCTTTATCTCGGAAATTTTCAGCAACGGTTTTATCAGCTACAGAGTCAGCAACCGCGAACTGTTTTTTAGTGTTATGAAATTGCAAATCTTCAAGCTCTGCTTGTCGCTGGTACTGTATCCGCAATTCATCAAGTGAAATATAACCGGATTCGACTAATTGATTGTCAGCACGTCGGTCAATGTCCTTTTTATGCTTGTCCTTAATGCGCTCTGATTCATGTGACTGCAAATCGCGCTTAGTCCGAGTAACTAACCCTTGACGCTTAATGGTTGTCTTAAAATCTTCCAAACGTTTAAAGCTTTCATCATTGTCAATTTCATCTTTTGCAGCCCAGCAGTAGTAACCCATCCAGGCTAGAGCAGGCGCGACTAATAACCACAGACTCGGATTATCGGATGGAGCCAACTCTTTAGTAATGAAAGCACTTTCAGGCAGAGACACAACATCATTAAACTGTCGTGATTTCCATACTTCTGTGAGCAATCTGTACTTGAAACGGCAGTATTTGTTATTAAGTGCCGATTGCGATTCTTCCGGGTTATCATAATACTTAATTGTGCGTTTGTTGGCTGTTACAGGACAGAACCGCACTTCAGTAAATTGATAAGGGCGGGGTGTCTGCCCGTAGTAATAAGCGCTCGCCAGCCCTAAAAGTAAAGCTGTGCCAGCACCAACTTTTAGTAGTGATTGAGTCTTCATGACTTGGATTTGTGGATGCTGTAAACAACACCGCCTGCCACTAATGCACTCACCACAAACACAAGAGTTTTGTCAGATTCTTGCAGACGGTTAAAGTCTTCTACAGTCGCTTTGATGTTGTCATAAGTATGATGTGAGCTTTGCAGCGTGCTGTAAAAATCGCCTACAGCAGTCCAGAGAATAAAGCATCCAAATATTGTTTGAAATAGAAATTTTATAGCTTTGTCCATGTCCGTAAAAGTCCAGCCTTCAGGAGATTTATTGACGGTGAACTCCAATAAATCACGATTAACTATTTGATTAATTCCCAACACAATAGCGACCGCAGGCAGTAGACCGGCTGACCCAGTTGCTATGACTAAATACTTAGCCAAACAATAGGAAGTAACACCCCAGCCGCAAGATTCAATACCTTTGAGAACAGCACGACTACGATTAAGCTTTTCAACTTCTTTGGCTTTAAATCTTTTAATAGCTTCAAGTTCATCCAGGGTAAATGCAGTATCAGGAAAGTCTTGATAGAAGCGTGATTGTTCGGTGTCTCCGTCTTGCAGTTCGATGTCAAGTGAATCTAACATTGTTCTCATCACTAATTATTGATTTCCCCTACTGAGCGTTAATCTGTAGGGGATGCAAGCTATCTTCACTACTCGAAAATCGTAGAAACAGCAGTGCGGAAGGCTTGGACTAATTTATTAGTCGTGAATGACTTACGAGGCACTAAGTCAAGGTCTGAGCTTTCGCCATAAGTTAGTAGGTGTTTGGCTTTTTCCATCTCATAAGCCCTATCAGCGTCTAATTGTGCCTTCACGGGTCGGGCATATTGCGATTTAGAAGCCGCTAGATGGTCAACTTGGCTCATGTGATAGTCGATGTAAGCCTTGAGCTTAATTAAGTCGATGCTTTCTCTGTAACGCTGATTTTCTAGTGTGCGATCTCCGGCCAGCTTCAATCCAATTTCTGAGCGTTCGTGACCGTACTTTAAATTAGCGAGCGTCAAATCTGCACTGGCCTTATCAATGGCAATACCAGACGCACCAGCTTGTTTATAAATTTCAGCTAGTCCTTTGTTGTACTCCTCAGTACCCTTGATGAACGCACTGAGGTTATCTGTAATGTAGGGCATGATGGTTAAAATGCGTTCGCCCTCGTTGCCCATTTCCCCTACTTTCGTTAGTGCTGCGTCATCGCCATTGATGCAGCCCATGATTAAGCTATCAGCAATCCCTAGCTTTTGCGCCCTTGCCGTGAGCTTTTTACCGTGCTTGCCGACCATATTCTTGATATGCTTCACGTTTGTAACTCCTATATGTGCAACATTCCTTGAGGAACCATTGAGCCAGGGGAGCCGCCAACGCCATGAGCAACGGTATCCCCACCAGCCCCATCAACAAATGCCTGTAAGTGAGCTTGCCTGCTCCTTTAGTCGATGATTCCGGCGAAAGATAACGCGAGGTCTGCAAACTGGCTTTTGTAATCCTCTGCTGTGGCCTCCATCGCTTGTCGAATCTGCGTCAGTTCACTACCTGCTGCATCGTCCATCTCAGATAGCGTTCGCCTAATTTCGTCAGCTTTGCGCCGGATTTTAGCCACTTCCTGATTCTTAAATTCCCTTGCAAAGTGGACGAGTGCGTTAAAAATCGCTTCGTTTAATTCTTTTCTGGATGCAAAGGTAGAAGCAATGGATACGGTTATCTGTTTCACGTCCGCCGCTTTTAACTCAATCCCCGCGCCCTCGGCAATTTCTGTAACCAGTGCTTGTTTTTGTTGCTCACTCAGCACAATCTGATTCTCTGATTCTGCGATCTCCAAATGGCTGGATTCAGACTCAACCTGTGCATCTTCTGCCTCTGCTAAAAGTGCTTCATCAACGGGTTGATCCGTTACTGATAATCTGCTGGCTGCTTTCTCTCTGAGATAGTCAACAGCTTGGCTCAGTTGTTCCTTGGTGGGATTATCAAGGTCATCGCACTCTACAGCAAGGGCTGCTTGGGTGTAATCATCCTTGGTAAATCCTTGATAACCTTGCTTGTATAAACGAGTACGGACATTGTTAGTGAACTTGTTAGACATGATGATTACTCCTTATTTGGCTAGTGCTAAAACTTGGGGGAAAGCAGATTTCATGGGCTGCGCTCGTCGGTTGATTGCCCACTTCGCAGCGACGAACGCAACAAGAGCTAAATCTTTGCTGTGATACTGCTCCTTGGCACTCAAAGAAAGCCCCGCACGTTCAAACCAGTAGTAACGAGTGCTGCGTGGTACGTCCTCAAGATTGATTTTTAGATAGTCGGCAAGAATATTAAAAAACTGTCTGCTGTCGTAGTAAGTATCCAACTCGTAGAAATGTCTAAATGCTTGCCAGCGTTCGCTAAACCCTTCACCACGACCTGTAAAACTGCCGTAGCGTCGTTTTAGTCCCGCAAATGCTGAAACTATCTTTTGAGCATCCTTCGCCTGTACTTCAAAACTAAAGTGCTGTTTTAAAGTTGCTACCACTCGATACCAAGTAATATCAGCAATCTGTTTATTTAACTCGCGTTCGTAAAGAAGCTTCAGCTGGCGATACTTACTTACATATTCCTTAGTCGCCACATTTTCTCCTGATCAATATTTAAGTGTGTATAAAATTAACTGCCATTCCGAATGAATCCAAGGTTTTTGACATAAGTTATTAGCTGATTCAGGGTATTTGATATGTCCAGTTAGCTGACGACTATCAATAACCTTGGAAAAGAAATCTGACAAATGACTCAGAACTTGCTTTTCATCGGCTATAACCACGCGATAACAATACTTTTCAGGATTTGCGACTTACTAACACTTTCTCGCTTACCCCCACAGTTACACCCCTGAATCGCTTAGTTTTTGCGATCGCGTAGCATTCCGCAGGAAGGGTTTGTCATTACAGTAATCGTGTTCCTGTAGTAGTTCGCCCACTGCTTGCATGGCATCACCTAGCGTTACATCTGGGTAGTATTCCAGTTGCTTAAATTGGGCTGAGTCTTGGATTTCTCTGAGCCAGCGAGAACTTGCTTCTAATCTTCGTAATTGATTTTGATTAAGCATTACTTTCTCAAGATGTAGTTCGTTGATTGCTTTTATCAGTGGTGGATTATTTACCAAAAGTGAAATCTGTTGTTGGTGCAGATATTTCTGTAACTACTGTGGGTACTGATTTTGCTAAAGAATCGCGTTCATCAACATCAAAAGCGGGTAAAACTTCCCAAGTAGCTTCTAAATGCCTGCCGTACCTGGAAAACATTACGTTAATTAGCTCTGTCAAACTTGCTAATTTGGTAGTTTTCAAAAGATGTTCACCCATTTCTAATGCCGCGCCCCTAATCACAACTCGCGCTTGAGCCATATTTTGAAGTCCTTAAGAATGACTGAAATCATTTGCAGACATAACTGTGAGCATGGTTGCAATCAGATGCCCATGCCAAAAAACTAGATTCGACGCAATTAGGTTGTTTTTGGTTTTCTAAAAAATTTGCAGACTTAAAGCGTCTTGTCTGTTATTATAGTACCACATGGTACAGGTAGTGCAAGTGGAACTTTAAGTATTGGTTGTCTAGGTGGCACAATCAGTAGAAGTTTATTTATTTGAAATGTCTACTGATAAAGCTAATGACGTATTTATCCGAGTTTTTTTAAGCTCGGAAATGAGAACCCGCTTTAAAGTCGCTTGCGCTAAAAGTGAAGTCGCCATGAGTGAAAAAGCTAGGGAACTAATTGAGGAATGGACTATAAACCAAGAAACTCAAAGCCAAAACTCCTCACAAAGTGAAGACAAAGGGGATAAATGAATCTTGCTAAAATAAATCCGTTAAATTTGCCTTCTCTGCCATTAAACGAGCGATCAGCTTGAAATAGCTGACACATATAATTAGCAGAGAAAACTTTTCCTTGCTGGCGTTAGATGGCAACTAACTTATACACCAATCGATGAAATCCACCTGCTGTTGCCCATGCAGCCCTAGCAGATAAATTCCCTTCGATGAGAGTTATCTTATGGCAGCAAATGATTTAAATTCGGAACTTCCATTAATAGTAAATCTCAACTTGATTAATCAAGGAGGTCAAGAAAACATTGACCTCAGTAAATTAATCATAGAAATTGATTCAACTTTATTTCCCAACCAAGAACAATTTCTAAAAGCTTTACGTACTCATCTATTACAGTCTTTTAAAGAAATTCCTGTAAGAAATTCGACCAATCTCCTAAACACAGAAAATAATTTTTTTGAAAATGTCGAGGATGATTTATATCCTCCGGCTAGCAAATCCAAAACGAAGAAAAGTAAAAATAGTATTCAGGAAAATGAAACTTATCTTGAAACTACAGCTAATTCCACATCCAATACTTCAATCAAAGTTAGACAGACAAAATTATTTAAGTCCCAAGACTTTGAAGCTATTCCCACAGCAGCAGTTATGTTTTCCAGTATTGACTCTCAAATCAAAAAAGAATTGTGGAAGCAAAATGAAGATGGGATAGCCTACTTACAACATAGAGCTAAGGGCGATTCCCAAAACTTCATTGAGCATTATATTGCCAGTCCCGGTGATATTTCTATGCTTCCTTGGGATGAAGCATTACAAATCATCGATAAGTTTGGGTTTAACAGTGCAAAATTACATTTAATTTTTGCTGCCTATGCAATGAAACAAGAAAGACCGTGGGAGAGCTTATTTGTTCTCAATGCCAGTAACTTAATAAAAGATATGGGTTGGGATCAACGAACTGATTTACGTAAACATAAAAAGCTTTCAGAAATAGCTAAAACAGCATTTGCATTAGATTGTTTATTAGTTAAAGCAGTATGGATAGAAGGTAGAAACAAAAAAGGTGAAATAAATGCCAGCACCCCTATAGGCAGAATGTGGAACATTACAGTTGTGCCTTATGGCCAAATAAATTTACAGGGGAAAATAGAAGAACCTGATGAAGTTCAGCTAATTATTCAACCAGGTGCTTGGACTAAACATTTTTTGAACAGAGCAGGAGCAAAATCAAGGGACGCTTTATATCAGTTTGGCTACTTAGCCCAACAAGTTTTGAAAATTGATCCCTACCATGATGAACTCGCGCTAAGGCTGGCTATATATCTAACATTAGATAGTCGAATCCGCCTTGATGGAAATTACAAAGTACAGGAGCTATTAGAAATTGCATTCGCCAAACCGATTATAGATAAAGCTCGGTTAGATCGCCGCCGAGCCTATGACTTAAAACAGCACTGGGATAGTGCCATAAAGCTACTACTAAAACTGGGCTGGCAGATTGCATTTGACCCCGAAACTTACCCCGAACAGCTAAGACCAGACTCCAAGGAGAAGAAACCTAAAGGCTACCTTGATAAGCTGTTGGATGCAAAACTCACCATCAAACCCCCTACCCCTATCCCGGAACTTATAGCATCTAAGGCCAAAATCACGGTTGAACGATTGCAGCCGAAAGTAAACCCCAAAGTAGAACAGTTACAGCCCAAAGCCCAGCCCTCACAGGAACAACACATCAGCTTGACTAGCAGTCAAGTTAAAGAAGCACGTATTGCTAAAGGCTGGTCTCAAGCGAAACTGGCTGGTTTTCTCGGCGTATCTCAAAACCTTATTTCCCTGATTGAACGGGGTGAGCGCACCTTTAATCCACAGCTTGCCGCCCAGATCCAAACGCTTCTAGATATCCAAGACTAAGTATTACTACTCTACATTTCCCAACTACAAGTTGACGATCTGCTGTGATTGGCTGGTTTTCTGTTGCAGTCTTGTTTTAAAAAAAATAATTCAAAAAATTGGCTTTAAAGCTTTACCCTGTATGGCTTTGGCTCTTAAAACAAAGGCTCTAGAATCCCCGGACGAAAACTCTAGAATCCCCGGACGAAAACTCTAGAATCCCCGGACAATCCATTTTTAAAAGCCTTGCTGCATAAGGGTTGTAGCCTCTTAAAACAGCCCTGATTAATTAGATTAATTAGATCAGTTTTGCCTAGTGGTTTTGGCGAATCTGGCATTATTTCTTGGTGTCCAAAAATATCAAAAACTTTTCGGCTACTGAAAACGAAAACCTTAAGCTGCTCTCAAACCTTACCTCCCGCAATAAGCACCCTGGCTTGTACCAATAGAGGGGGTAATGGCTGATAAGCGGCGATTTCCTAAAAGGAGTGACCAATAAATGACAAACGCCGCAGTTGAGAGCAGAAGAACGGAGCTATCCGATAAAAAATTTATTTGCGATAACGCGTCTTCATCCCAAGTCAAACCTGATAGTAAAATCAAGTTTGCGTTTAACGCCACAGGCTCTAACAAAGACTGGGATTTTAAAAAGCTGTCCGCCAACTTCCAAGATACCGAAGGCACTCTAGAAGATGTCCAGCAACATATTAAAGCAGGTCACGCTATCTGTGCTGGCTTATTGGGTGGAAAATGGCGCAGTAAGTCCAATGTTATCGGTTCCCACTGGCTACTACTCGACATCGATAATTCTGATGTTGTCCGTGATGCAGAGGGTAAGCCAATTAAGGACGAGAACGGCAATTCTATCAAGGTTTACACTCCACAATTAACCATTGAACAAGCCCTAGCCCATCCTTTCATTCAAAAGCATTGCGCTTTAATGTACACCACTGCTAGTCACAAACCCGACTGGCATAAATTCCGGTTGATTTTCCCTCTGCCGCAATATGTTGAGGGTGCTGATACGGTAGAAGCTTGTACACGTTTTCTCATGCAGCAGCTACCGCATGACCCGGCGTGTAAGGATGCTTCTCGTGTATTCTACGGCAACACTCTAGCCGAATTTCTCATAGTCAACCCCCAGGCAACATTACCTGCCGAATGGGTAAGTGAAGCAATTGCGATCGCGCTTCAGGAAAGGGAAGAATACCAGCAACGCATCACTGAAATCGAGTCACGCCGTCAACAGTTTCGGGAGATTTCTGACGTTGAAGGTTGGGACACTGAGCAGCTGATCAAGAGCGCACTCTCATTCATTCCACCGCGCACAATAGGCAGTGGGAACTATGACGAATGCCGAAGCGTGCTGATGGCTTTGGTCAATCACTACGGGCCAACGGATGCTGAAATCATTGCTGAGAAGTGGTCGCCCAGCATTAAGGGTACAACTTGGAACATTCGCGCTAAGATTCGCAGTTTCCGACGTGGGGGGATCAGCATTGGAACACTGTTTCACATTGCCAAACAGTACGGCTTCCGCTTTCCGCAACGGCAGTACGAACCATATCAACGTGACAAAGGGCTAATTAGCCGCGAACAGTGGGAACTGGGACAAGTTAGGGAAGACTTGACTAGTTTCAAAAATTTATTGAAGCAGGCTTTTGCTCCCTTTGTTTCAGCAGCCAAAGGATTTTTAACACCTCCAAAACCAAAGCCAGAACCCGAAATTACCGCCCCTGTAAGGCAGGTAATTGTCTACAAACGTGGCAATATCCCACATAGGAGCGAATTTACAGGCGATATCTCTATTTCTTGTAAGCAAGAGGAGCATATTGCGGCATGGGTAGAAGCCATTTCTAAGGGGTGGACGCAAATTTTAGATAATTCTCATCCTGGTTTGGGTAAGTCTCACAACGCTGGTCAACTTACCGCCGCCCTTTTCGGCATTGAAAAACTAATTTACCAGGATGCCAACCACCGCAACCCCTCAACACTGCCCATTGAGGCTAACTTTGTTGACCTCCCTGTGCGGCACAATGGCTTAAAAATCGACACCACCCGCACTACTCCAATGGGCGAAAACTTTCTACTGCGTCCCAAAGCAGGCGAAACTCCCGATACTATTGGCAATTGTCACCGCAGTTATTTATTTGAAGGGTTCCGTGACAAAAACTTTGTCAGTTTGGATTTTGAAGAAAGCTCTATTAGCCCTATCTGTAACGGTTGTCCCCTCCAAAACCAGTGCCGTTTCGCTCATGGTGATGGTTTTGGCTTCCGCTATCTCAAACGCAGTGCAATTCAAAATTTCTCCCTTATCCGAGCGCATCCCGACTCTACACCAGTTACTTTAACTAACGCGGCAGGTATTCCTTTTACAGTGGGGCGCATTTGGGAAGAAGCAGGTACACTCATTCAACCTGTGCGAGAAATCCAGTTGAGGTTGAAGGATTTTGATACTACCGTAGGTCTTCTGGCTACAAGCTTACCGCCTGAGCAATGGTCAAAACTTCAACCAGTTTTACAAGCTTTGCGCTCATTGCTCACCCAAGATATTCAGCCCGATTCTCGCTATGGCTTTGATGATGCGGCATTAAGGACATTTTTACCCGAATTCCCCCAAGATTTAGATGTTGAAGGGATTCAGGAGCTAGTAGAGCCTAATTTGGATTTTCTCGCTGATTTAGATTCTCTCGATATCCAAGCGGATCAACAACTTAAAAAAAGTGCCGCCGCCCGTTTTGCTGCCAAGAAGCTAGTTAAGGACAGCGCAAAACTTGCGGGTAGAGATTTTCTAGAGTTGCCTTTGTACTGGTTGCCTGACTTCCTCGGAGCTTGGAAGGGTGAAGGTTTTTTGGCTTGTAAATGGGGTGTGGTGAGCATTTACCGCCCTAATACCAAGTATCAAGATTTGGCTAATTCTGCCCAATTTAATATCTACCTTGATGCTACTACCACAC
>JAHHHN010000045.1 GCA_019359325.1 Mojavia pulchra JT2-VF2
TGGCTGGGTTTTTGACTGTTTAGATTTTTGGGTTTTAGTAGAAGTGGATTGTTGACTTGATGAATCATCAACTGGTTGAGTATCTGGGTTTTCGGGTTGTTGAATGTCTGGGTATCCAGGTGGCTGAGTATCTGGCTCTGGGGATGGCTGGGTTTTTAGCTGTTCAGATTCCTGGGTATTTATCGATGCGGATTGTTGGCTTGATGAATCATCAACTGGTTGAGTATCTGGCTCTGGGGATGGCTGAATTTCCGGGTATCCAAATGTTTGGGTACTTTCTTGTGCTGCACCTAAAACTTCGCTAAATCGGCTTACCCTTTTACTGCCTGAATTACTTCGTTTTTTATTGCTGTCCAATCCCGCCATGCTAACTTTCCCCCACGAACTTTATAAATAGGAACTCCACTAGCCACCGCATCCTTATAAGCTTTGTAAAACCGAATTCCGCGACTAAAAACTGGATAATTCTGTAGTTTTAATGCGGACATCGCCTCTTGTCCATCCTTTTGCGGCGGTGGAGGAACCATTGTCAGCAGAACTTTCCAGTTTGTACCTTGTGGCAAGGATTTTGCCATTAGTGCCATTGCATCCATACTCAATATGTCAGGTGGAGTTGGGACAATGAGCAAATCACAACCCCTTGCTAAATCTTCCACTTCCGCATCATTAGGACGGGCTGGCGTGTCAAAAATGATGTACTCGAATGGATGAGAACGCATCAGCTTGGCCGCTTCCTTTTCTCCACAAACCTGAAACGGTAGTCCTCCTGGTCTTGCCCAAGTGGTTGCTGAACGGTTCAGATCGGCATCAATAACTAAGGTTGCCCCATCATCACAAAACAGTGAGGCAAGGCAGATAGCTGAAGTTGTTTTTGACACTCCGCCCTTAAATGAGCTAAGAGAGATGATCGGCATAATCTCCCCTTGTAAAAGATGGAAAAATCATATCGCTAAGAGGGTATACATTAAATGCGGATGTATGAATGTTTGGGTATCCAGATATTCAAGTATCCTACAACAAGAATTTACTTCTCAAGTTCAGTGTTCATACACTGTCAAGCTTATGTTTCGTAGATACTTCCTTACTTGTGGAGCCTACCCTTAAGAAGACGTTTCCTCATCAACAACGACCAAATCCACCCCACACCTTGTAGCCGCTTCCGCTAACCTAGTATCAATCGTTGCTAAGGGCAATCCCAGCCGCAATGCCAATTCTAAGTAAGCTGCGTCATAAGCTGCTAAACCTTCCTGTCGCCCTAGCACCAGTGTTGCACCCAATGCGTTTGCATCTGTAGCCGTATCAACCTGGATTAATAGTGACTTTAACAAAACAATAGCTTCCTCGGATTGTTCAGTAGTCATGCGGTTACGCCGAAGAGCTACCAGTAGGACATTAGCAATTTCTAGTGACCAAATTCCTGGTACAAATGCTTCTGCATCCGGCATCATTGCCAGTATGCCATTAGCGTAATCGTTATTTTCATCCACCAAGCACCAGCTAATTGCTACAGAACAATCCAAAACAAATTGCATTAAAATCTTCGCCCCTCTTCAATCATGGAACGGATCGAAGTTTTATCTAACGCTACTTGTCGCCGCAGTTCTTGCATTCTGACAATTGCATCATTTATAGATTTTTTTGTTGTAGGCTTTCCCCAAGCGTTATATTGTGGTTCCGGTTCGGATGATTTTGCAACTTCTGCGTTAGGTAACGGCTGTATAACCACTACTACCTCAACATTCGTATCTTTTAAATGAGTGGGTGTCTGGATTTGCAAGATACCATCTGCCCCAATATGAGATCGCAACTTCATCGTTTCCATATTTACATCCAGTAACTCAAACTCAACATTTTTCAGAAATACCTTAATTATGCTGTTTCTTCCGTCACTAAAATCAAAGCATATTATCGCAAAGGAGGTACACGGCTAATTGGATGTACAAATATCTGGGTACCCACGTATTTAAATACCTGAATATTCAGGTATTTAAATCAGGTGTATACTAACCATGATTCTAACCAATGTATTCATTGCTAATAGAATGCTTTATGCACTTTGTTCATGTTTTATAAACTGAACGAGGAAAGCACCAAAAGCATTGAAATAGAACAGCATGAATAGAACTGTGGTTTGGCGTGCGCCGCCATAGAAAATATTAATCGTCAGAATTCTGAACAAATTGAACTTGGTTAGAAGCTGATTCAGAAAATCTCCAAGTAGTACCTTCACCCGAAGCTTCAGGCGGAGTTTGATTAACAGGCAAAACATTCATACTAACCACTTCAGGAAGGGGTGGAGGAGTTGAAGAAGCAGATGCTTCAACTGGTTGATTTTGAGACGCGGATTCATGCCTTCTTTGAGACATATATGGATATAAAAAACAACGAAACCAATTCTAACGCAAACCTAAATTTAGCTTACGAATACACAAAAATTGTATTAGAAGCAAAAGTAAAAATTCTAGACACTCTAGATTCCCGAATGGGAATGTTTCTAGGGTTTGGAGGTGTATTATTAAAATTTGGATTAGATGCGCCAAGTGAACTTCCGAGCGAACAGACATTAAAAACTACTTTTATAGCTCTAACTGTATTATCAGTTTGCACAAACGCCAGTGGTTTACTAGCAAAAGGTACTGGTAATGCTGTCAAACCTAAAAAGCTAATGACAGACAAATATTACAATGAAGAAAACCCAAGAGTAAAAGCATTTTTGATAAATACATGGGCAGAATTAGTAGAGGAGTTAGAGGAAATGGGAAAAACAAAAAGCATATATCTAAACTCTGCTATTACTTTATTAGCCCTTGCTGTAATAATGCTAGGAACTATTAGCATAATTGAAATTTATTTTTAAGTAATTTAATTAAAAATTTGTTATTTTAAACAATTGCGCTAAGGTATTGTTCAAAAATCCAAAGCAGAGATAGCGTTCTGCTTTTTGATGACACCTAAATAACGCTCCCTAGCTGCCAAAGTTCGATGTTACGATATCTCCTGGATATGATGCAACGGTATCCCTGCATCGCTCATCCTGGTTAAAACCGTCCTCCTGAAACTGTGGGTACTAACACCCTCAATACCCAGCCACGCACAGGTATTTCTGAGGATTTTATCAGTAATTACCTTAATGATGGTTATAAAAAATTTATGGACTATATTTTTATATAATTTAAGTGCTAAGTCAGTTGTTTTGCTTCTACGGATAACAGGTTATTAATATTTGTTTGGGACATCTGCTCCAAATCAATTAAGAAGCATGATAACAGGTTTGGTGTTTTAATAAATTTGATAGAAATGGTGAATAAAACTCCGACCGAGCGATTATAAATTATGTAATGCCTTTATGGATATCAAATATCAGTACGCTATTAACTCAAAAGGTAGAACAGTAAATGCTGTGGAATTGATAGCAAATATTGAAGTGCGAAGCGAAACATACAAGTGTTTATCATGTGGCAATATCCTCATTCCTGTCTTGGGAGAGAAGAGAAAAAAGCACTTTCGCCACAAAGCTGATATTGAAATTCAATGTTCCCAAGAGACTTATTTACACAAGCTAGGTAAAATTAGATTTTACGAGATTTATAGTAGTTGTCTCTCTGAAATTTTACCTTTTTGGATAGAAATAGCAGTTAAGAAAAAATGCCAATATCAAAAACAATTTCAAAGTATTTGCCCTGTCATGAACAGCAAAGAAACGTTTGATTTAACACAATATTTTAAAAATATTAAATTAGAAAAAAAAGATAACTATTTCATCCCAGACTTACTACTAACAAGTGACAAGGGCGATAAAGTTTACATTGAGATAGCAGTATCTCATAAATCTACACAAAGAAAAATTCATTCAGGAAACAGGATTATTGAATTAGCTATAAGTCAAGAAAGCGATTTGAATATTCTTGATAGAAGAATATTATCAGAAAGTAACAGAGTAATTTTTTTCAACTTTAAAAGAGACCAGATAAAAAACTTTTGCAACGGGCAGTGCATTCAAATAAACAATTTGAAACCCAAGATTGAAGAAATAAAACCTAAAAAAAATATGAATAAAAGAGAAGAGGTGAAAAAAAGTAGCGACAGTAGAAATAAGAGAAATGATGCTCTACTCAGACACTTAGCAAAGTTGCAGCTCAAAGAAAACTGTTTCTTCTGCCATCATTATGCAATTAACGCTAAGGATACCATAGACACTCCAATATATTGCAAAGTCCGTAAAAAGACGTGTAACCCACACGTAGCTAGGAACTGCAAGCACTATCAACCAGATATAAAGCTTATTTCCGATGTTACCGACTCGCAAATGCCAAACTAACAGCACGAGTAAAAACCAGTACTACAACGAACAGAACATATAGACACGGTAATTTTATAAATCCCCCCAATCAAAATTCAAGATAAGCATTGGACACTTCAATATTTGTACCAAGATTTCGTTGTGATAACCAAACTTGTATACCAACTATAATTGGTGTAGTTAGGCATTATTCCGAATAATAGATTTGAGTTCATCAATAGTATAAGCTGGTCTTTTTCTGTGAAGCATTGCGTGACAATTGGCACATACTGGACGTAAATCTTTTATTGGATCAAGCTCATACTCTTTACCAATTTCTGATAATGGCTTTAAATGATGAACGTGGATATAATCTTCACCAATGACTCCGTATACCCTCTCGAAACTAAATTCACAAACATGACATATTACACCATAGTGTTTTATACATTTTTGTCGGGCATCGGGATTACGTTCATAAACGTTGACTGTAATCTGCTTAGTTGAGCCTTCAATATATGTCTGTGTTTCTGTTACTTCCTCTGGAAACCTAATTGGATTAACTTCATCTTCATCAATAAACTTCCAGATAATTTTAAAGGGTGAAGTTTCTTCAAAAGATTTCGCTTGTCCTAAACCTACATATGTGAAAGGTTCAGTATTACTTGACCTTATAAATATATATTTTTTGACTTTTGGGTTAATTAAATTTTGAATTTCAGGCTGGTATATTTTAGTATCACTTTTAGCAAACCAGATTAAATTATCTCCTATAAAGTGATTATTATAGTCATGGCCTGTTCTACCAGGAATACCTATATTACAAAAAATAAAATAATCTCTTTCATGTCGTGTATAGCCTGTGTACCAATTACCACCTTTTGGTTCTTCTAGAAGCCCAATAATACGAAATATATCTTTTCTTGTATAGCTTTTACCACAGACAAATTTATAGCTCATATTTTACTACTGGAAGTAGAGAAATTACTTTAAAATGCTTTACTTAGTCTTCCCTACTAGCTATTTGCTTTAACTTTAAAAATTGCTTTTCTGGATGCAGTCAAACTTCACCCTATTTCCTAAACCAATTCTGATATCGAGTCACTCATCTGCTTTTGCAAACGCTGGCGGTTATCATCATATTTCAACACCGTCTGCACCTGGGCGTGTCTGCTGAATCGCTGAGTAGCACGGTAGTTGCCATTATTCAGATCCAATACTGTAGTAATCGCACTGTGGCGGACACGATGGGGTGACATCTTCTTAGTAATTCCCGCTTGCTTACATAGCCCATCCACCAGTCGCCTGATTGCTTCCCCAGTTAATCTTGCTCCATTCTTGTGGTAAGCCAACACCGTAAACAGCGGGTCATTACCTCGTTTTTTCTTAGAAGCTTTAATCCAATCGGCGATCGCAGATGCAGTTTTGTCTGATAGGTCAAGAACTTCCTTCTGGCTACCCTTACCTTTACCCAGGATAGAGAGCGTTTTTTCTTTGGCGTTAAAGTCACGCACATTTAAATTAACAATCTCATTGCGACGCAAGCCATTATCCCAAAGTAACCGCAAAATCGCATAGTCACGCTTGCCCTTTAAAGTGTTCTGGTCAACCAGTGCTATGACTTGGGCATAGTCAGTAGCGGCAATACCTGTAGTGTCGCGGTAGGTTTCGACCCTTTCACCTTTGACATCATCTAAGGAGAAATTGCACACACCCAACCGCCGCCCCATTGCAACCATCGACTTGATAGCACTGAGCCGACGATTTACCGTAGCTTCAGCCAGTTTTTTCTTGATGAGGTGCGCTTTGTACTTGAGAACCACAGCAACGGCGTGACGCTGTTCCAGGTGCAGAAACTCCAAAACTAAATCCCGGCTGGGTTCTTTCTTGGCAACGAATAAGAAGAAATCTTTCAAGTCTTTCTGGTATTCGCGCTTAGTATTTAGAGATCGCTTATCACCAATCAACTGCCCAATTACATCAGGGTCATTCTCTAGAGAAAAGTCCTCACCGATCGCCAACGCCAGTGAGTTTTCGAGAACGCTAAGGTTTTCAGGATGGATCGATGTCATAGCGCAGCAGAGATTTGGGAAGTTGAATACTCAAGCTATATCTTAGTTGAACAGGAGTGTTTTTTCTTATAAGTGGTGTGAAAACAGCTATTGTCGCACTATGTCCCAACCGACGGGAGGGAGGGGTTTGAAGAGTATTTGTCAGATGATTTACCCTCAAGTCGGGCGAATCAGAGAAATTTTCTGCGATAAAAGTGTAAGGATTGACGATCTCTGTACGTGATCTGACGGTACATGAATAGGGCGTGGACAGTAACGAACATCACTATCCATCTTTTGGGGTTAGGGTGTTCCAGGGTGTGTTGAGCAGAGGTAGGGATGACAATAGTTGATAGCAATATTGCTATCGCTATTGTCTGTACTCGCGTCTATACCCGGTAGATAAATCGTTAGGCTTTAAATTACATAAATCCTCGAAAATAGGCGTTATTCACACAAAAATTTTAAATATCACTAGTAATATTTATAAACAAAGTATTAAAAATAACTAGTAAATTGTTTACTTATAAAACTAAACTGTATAGTTTGCATTTAAGAACAGCCTCGCCAGATCTGCCCCGAATGAGGTGGGGGGAGTTTCTAGTGTACGTACAAATTTATAAATTGTTATAAAAGATTACATAAATATTTTATCGAGTAACGAAAACAAAAGATACTAAACAAAATTTAGATTTTAGGATTTTAAAATAATAAAAACAAGTAAAGAGACTGATGAGTAAATCTCATGAGCAATAAAAGCAAAATGCGGGATATTATCGTATTTTTACCTGGAATTACCGGAAGTGCGTTGCAAAAAGATGGTAAAGACCTGTGGGCGATATCGGGTCAAGCTGCGTGGAATTTTGTTACAACAATGGGTGATTTAATACAACAGCTGAAATTAGAGGGGGATGACCATACTATTGATGACTTGGGAGATGGTATTAAAGCGACTAGTCTCATTCAAGATACTCATTTTGTTCCGGGACTGGTGAAGATTGATGGATATACAGTCATTGCTCGCCGCATCCAAGATGAATTTGATGTTACTCCTGGTAAAAATTATTTTGAGTTTCCCTACGACTGGCGACGAGATAACAGAGTAGCATCTCGTCAGCTTGAGAGGTTTATCAATCAACACTTACCCCTGTGGCGCGATGCTAGTGGTGCTAAAAATGCAAAGGTTATCCTCATTGCCCACAGTATGGGAGGGTTAGTATCTCGATATTATTTAGAAGTTTTAGGAGGATGGCAAAATTGTAGGGCTTTAATTACCTTTGGCACTCCATACCGAGGTTCTATCAATGCACTTAATTATTTAGCTAATGGCTATAAAAAGCTATTTGTGGATTTAACTGATGTTATGCGTTCGTTTACTTCAGTTTATCAATTACTACCTATTTACAAAATGCTCCAAGTTGGTGAGCAATATCAACGAGTAGCAGAAACTGATAACATTCCTAACTTGTTAAGCAATAAAGCAGAAGATGCTTTAAAATTTCATCGTGAAATTGAAACTGCCCAACAAATTAATGTTCAAAATGAGCATTATAAAAATAATTTTTTTATTGTACCTTATGTTGGTACTGAACAAAAAACTTATCAATCTGCTCAATTATTAGATAAAGAATTAAAAATCTGTTGGAAAGTACCACCCCTTGTAGGTAATGAACTTAATAGTGGAGATGGAACTGTACCTCTTGTTTCTGCTACTCCAATTGAGTTTGATACTAATTCTCAACTCAGATTTTATAGTCGTTTTATTGCGGAAAAACATGGCAGCTTGCAAAACAACGGCTCAATCTTACTTGATTTCCTAAAAAATATACAAAATTTACAACAACTAGAAAAAGAGCCGATAAGAGGAGCTTTAAGTCAAACAGCTATCAGTCTTGAGCTTGATGATTTATATTTCAAGGACGAATTAGTCACAATAAAAGCAGAAATTAAAGGGCGTATTCCACAGGGTGTCAAAGACAATTTAGCCATAGAAGCACATATAGAACCTGTGAGTAACAGTGGTACAAAACGCTGTGTTGAGTTTCAAAAAATAGAAAACGAATGGTTAATATCTATTAATGATTTGGAACCCGGATTATATCGCTTACAAGTAAAAACGCTTCAGTCTGGTGGTGGTTTTCCAAATGCAGTACATGATTTGTTTGAAATATGTCAGTAATATTGGACTTATAAATTATGGCGCAAGAATGGTCAAAATTTGATGAAAAAGGATTAGCGCGGTTTGTTATTCCTGAATTACCATATTTTTTAACTTTGCCAAATCATGTAAATCGATTAGAATTAATCCAATGGGATAAACATCAACTTTTAAAAGAAATTTATAAGGCTTTATTAGCTAAAAATATAAAATACGCTTTTGAACCATTTAATTCCGAAAAAAATACGCAGTTTATCCGTACATCCAAAGAAATTTTAGAAACTCGCGCTGAGGGTACATGTCTTGATTTAGCGATTTTATTTTGTGGAATTTGTTTAGCTTGCGATTTACTACCTGTATTGATTGTGCTTGAAGGCCATGCTTTAGCAGCAGTATCAATGCGCTATAATAGACAAGAATATTGGGATGACAAATCTACTGAAAGACAAGAAGAAAGACGCTTTTTTCAAGAGGAACCTCTTTCGGATTATAAAAAATTACAACAATTGATTAATTCAGGTAATTTTTTAGCCATTGAATGTACAGGTTTTGTAAGTTCCCAAACCACTCTTCCAGAAAATATGCCAGAAGGGATTGGGCGCAATGAAGACGGTTTTTTATCATTTGAAAGAGCAATTGAAGCAGGTAAAGAACAAATTAATACATCTGGTAGGCAATTGAGTTTTGCTATTGATATAGCAATTGCTCACGAATACTGGAAGATAAAACCTCAGTTTCCTCTCGAACAGCATATTGGAGAAAATCAAAAAATCCCAGTATGTGACTTGCTTAACAAGCATTTTAATAATCAGTTGGTAAAAGAGAAGAATAGTAGAAAATACATACCAGACATATTTATCGAAGTTGCAGAGGTCAAGGATAATGCTAGATTTTTTGCTCATCCTGTTTTGTTTTTTCAAAAAATTATAAGTGATATTAATTCCATTAATTTAAGTGAAGTTAATCGTGTTATTCAAAAGTTGTCTTTACAACCAATTCAGTTGAATTGGGAACAAACTGTACCTTTATCAATAACTATTGAGGAATTATATAAATATGCAAGTTCTTTACATGAAGCATTAAGCAAACTTCGAGATGAGCTTGATCCATACTATTATCGTAGTTCAAACCCTGCAACAGATACCAATGTTCCCTCAAATAAGAAATATGTTTACAAAGAAATAAAATATCTTTTGGAAAGAGTAACTTTCCCATTAATATTGGATATTGAAGAATTAATTGAAAGATTAAAGCTAATTTCATCTCATATTCTCTTTATTATTGCTAGAGCAGGTCAGGGAAAAACTAACTTCGTTTGCAATTTAGCAGAATCAGTTCTTAAAAAACGTAACTTACCATGTATTTTTTTTACAGGACGTGAATTTAATCATATAGACACTGAACGAATTAGTGAGTATCTTTTCAAATCTATCTTTGGGGAGCAAGTTGAGACCTTTGAAAAAGCTTTAATTTATTTAAATGAGCTTGGTATTAAATCAAATAGTCCAGTAATAATAATTATTGATGGAATTAATGAGCATAAGAATATTCAAGCTTTTTCTCATCATCTCGGAAAAATGATTGAGAAAATTTTAGAATATAAATATATAAAGCTTATTATTACTTGCAGGTTAGAGTATTTTGAGGAAAGATTTAGCAATTTTAAATATGCTAGTTTTAATACAGAAATACGGTTTATTGATAATTTAGATCGGTACATGAGCGAAATTCATAAAGACCATATGGTAAAGGGATATTTTCGCTTTTTTAAGCTACGCTCTTCATATATATCAAAAAGTGCAACTGAAGTACTAGAAAATGATACTTTACTTCTTCGTATGTTTTGTGAAGCATATGGAGATATAAATGCCAAACAAGAAATTCAACTTCCTCAAATTTTTGATATTTACAGAGACAAGATTTTTAGAAAGTATTTTGAGCGAAAGATTGAAGAAGCAAGTAAGTATGATGAAGATTCTACAAGGCTAAAAATTGGCTCCACAAGCAAGTATAAGCAAGTTCTGAAGAATATTATTGAGCTAATGTTAAAACGAGAGCAATACTCAGATATTGCAATTGCTGATTTGCCATCAGAATATCATGATACACTTGCATCTTTACTCGCTGAAGATATTATTTTTAGAAAAGATTTAGCCGACGTAGATGATATTCTCGATACTCGAATTGAGGTAGTTAACTTTACATTTGATGAATTTAGAGACTTTTTATTAGCTAATCATCTCGCAAATGTTATTTTTCGTAACAGACCTTATGAATTTGAAGTAATTCTTGACAGAATAGTAGCTCCAAATTCACCAGTTGCAGAAGGGATAAGAACATATTTATTTTTTGCATCCAGACCACAAGATAATAGAGGTATTCTTGAGGTTATAGGAAAAAAAGATTGGTACAAAGAGATTTTTATTAAATCAATTTTTTCAGTTGAAGAAGAATTTATAAAACAGGAGGATTTAAATGAGATTAAATTAAGGTTTTGCGAAAATATACAGAACTCATCCTGGATAATCTGCATGTTAGCATTGCGTTGGCGTTCCAGTTGGTACTATCGCCTAAATATCCATCTATTGTTTGAAATATTAGGTGAGTTAGACGAAAACAAGTATAAAGAATTTGTTATCCCTTGTGTTAGAGGTTCAGGTGTTTATAGTTTTAATGGTTTTCATTCTTGGAATATCAAGGATCTAGCCAATCATCTTAAAGATAAGTTAGATGATGAAGATTTCCGAAATGATAATGAGGCTTTTAACCTTATGGAACTTTTAATTTATTTCTTTCCTATTGGGGAAGGATGGGCATATTTAACACCTGCCTTTGATGCTTTTAGCAAATTCGCTAAAATGAAACCAGATGTAGCCATCACATTACTTAAAAAGTACACACAAATTACAAATTTAGAAATAAGAACATTAGTCTGGAGAGTGTTAACCTCTCTTGTGAGAATTAGTGAAGTACCTACTGAATTAGCTCAAGAAGCATGTGAATGGCTTCTTGAAAATGCTGAGACCGAGGGGCTTAAATCAGCTTCATTAGCAAAAGAGGTTGTAAGATTTCTTGAAACATATACTGAAGAGAAGCTATTTTGGTATGAAGATTCTGTTGTTACAGAAATGAAACGATATACTTCACGACCAGATTTCTACGAGCAGATTGATGATACATGAAATTGAGTTCGGTAAGTTAGTTGTTATACTTGATAGACAGTACAGTCTGTCAGAATTTCGCACAGCATCACAAGTTATACCAGGAAGCTATGCTGAGGAACTTGTAGAGCGTGTATATAACTGTCTATTTAAACACTCCAAAAATTTGGTAACAGAGTATGAAAAATATTACGCGGTGGAATATGCTGGCTTCTGCGATTTTCTGTATTGGAAATACAAATTCAGTAAAGATATAGCAATGAAAATACAAAGCAGAATGGAAAATAGTGTTTATGTTGCCCATACCAGAGATAGTATCTGGATGTTCAAAGATGAAACTGTTAGTTCTGTGTTAAAGCATATACTTTATCAATTGGGAGAAAGTGATTGTAACTTAGAAGAAGAAACTGATTATGAACTAGAGGAAAGCGAGTGGGAGCAAGAAGAAATATAGCAATGAGTAATTTAGAGGAAAAATTAAATGAAGATTCGGACTGATTTTGTATCGAATAGTTCATCAACATCATTTGTAATTATCACTAGCGGAGATTTTGAAAAAAGTGATTTTTTTGAACTGATGGGTGTTACTAAAAAGTCACCTTTATTTCCACTATTTGAAGCTCTATATTACCATGTGAAAGATGGTATGCACCCCGTTAAAGAGTATTGCCATAAATATCATAATGCTATAGATAACTGGCTAGAGTTGTTGAAAAGTAAATTTGCTGATGAGGTAGTAGAACGTATCACCGAAGCTGATAAAAATGGACATAAAATTTTTATTGGCAATCTATCTAGTGATGATGGCGATGAAATTGAAGCATTTTTCTGTACAGACAGTTTTGAAGTTGAGAATGATAAAATTTACTTCAATGCATTGGAGTGTGTTTGGTAATGAAAAAAACACCGCTTGTTATTAAACATTTTAAAGAACAGCACTATTCTACTTTTTTCAATCCCAATACAGGTTTTTTTGCTCGAATAGAAGAACCAGAACACGATGAACCATTTTGGTCTTGGCATGGGCCTGAACTCTTGGATATTTCAATTACAAATTGGTGCGATAAAGGATGCGCTCTTTGCTATCGAAAATCTGACGAATTAGGACACCATATGTCAATAGAGGATTATGAAAAAGTTATCCAACAAGCACAGCAAATGCACGTTTTTCAGGTTGCTTTAGGAGGAGGAAATCCAAATCAACATCCCTATTTTTGTGAAATCCTTTGCTTAACTAGGGAAAAGTATGGAATAGTCCCTAACTACACAACTAATGGCCGTGGTTTAACAGGAGATGTATTGCAAGCAACAAAAAAATATTGTGGAGCAGTTGCAGTTAGTGCCTATTCTCCTTACAAGGAAACACAAGAGGCTATTGATTTACTTCTCTCATATGGAATAAAAACCAATATTCACTTTATCCTTAGCAGTGAAAGTATCAACACAGCTATTGATTGGCTTAAAAATCCACCAAATTTCCTTAGCAAGATTAATGCCCTTATTTTTCTAAACTATAAACCTGTTGGCAGATACTACAGCCATAAGCTATTGTTAAAAAACAGTAACAGAGTTGAAGAATTTTTCCATCTGGCTACAGAGAAAAAGCATAGTTTCAAAATAGGGTTTGATACCTGCACTGTGACTGGCATCGCTAGGTTCACCAAGACTCCTCATATATGCTACGAAGGTTGCGATGCAGGAAGATTTTCAATGTTCGTATCTGAAGATATGAAAATGTACCCTTGCTCTTTCATGGTAGAAGCAGGATATGAAGGAGTTCCAATTGTTGGCAACAATATGAAAGATTTTTGGCAAAGTGGCGAACCATTCAAGAGAATTCGCAACAAATTAGGTTCAGGAGGTTGCGTTGGTTGTCAAAAGGCAAGCTTGTGCTTAGGTGGATGCCCCTTATTTCCTGAGATTAACCTCTGTCCAGAACAGTGAACAGTGGTCAAGTGTGCCACATTCGCTATACGAAGTAGAAGCTATATATAGTCTTTTATACAGCAGTATATCTAAATACTGTGCGGAGTGCTTGTGTTAGTTAATCACCTTTAGATGTTTCTAAATTATAAGTCAACTCCATGAAAAGCCCCTAGTGATGTACAGGGGCTTTCTGGTTATTGACCGTTGGACATAACTCAAGGAAACAATTCCTTATATTCGGTATAAGCCTGCTTCCAGCCCTTACCATTTTTTTCAACTCCCCAGAGGGATTGAATAATTTGAGTCTGCGACATCTTCTTATCAACCATCTGCTTGACGATGCCAGTCAGTTGCTCAAGAGTCAATTCTGCGGGAGTGTAGCGAGTGTTGGTATCGATTCCGGTATCATTGGCAAGAGTATTAAAATCGCCGTTTTCTGCGAAAGTATCACCGATTCCGGTATCATTTTCAGTATCGATACCAGATGATTCCAAAACCTCAGAAGCCTTATCAGTTGGCTGGTATCGGTCGGTATCGCTTGGAGTTGAGGCGAAAGTCGGCGGTGGCGCATTTGCTATCACCCAAGTTTCATTAATCCAAGCTCTGGCCTGATTCAAAAACTCATCTGGTGGTTTGTCTTGGGGCGGTATGGAATCGGTAATATCAGCGCAATCACTTCTCAATTCAGGAAAATAAACAAGCAGTGTCCGCGCCGGGTCTGGTTGCCCAGAATGAGGATTCACCTCAGTTTTTAGCCATTCTGGAATGATACCAATTTCACCGCCAACAACTGGCTTATCAAAACTATCAGGGTCAGCCAGGAAGTAACGCCCTGTTGCCAGTGAGATTGACTTGAGTGGAGACAGTTTTTTACTTGTTGCCTCACAACCAATGAAAGTAGCCCCACTTTTGAAAGTATCGCCAAAACCTGCGGTGTTTTTCGTCCCAACCCACGAAGTCAGATTTTTGCCGTGCAACACCACGAAAATTTGTGCGCCCTTCTTACTGGCGCGAGTGAACAAAAAGCGAATGATCCATTGCTTCTGCTCATCCGTAAGGTAATCAGACAAGGCGACCGCTTCATCAATGACCAAAATAATATCTGTGTAACTATTTTGGGCGGCATTGTCCATTTCCCTCAGATATTGGTACAAATCGCCTGCAACAAGAGCATCAGCCTTTGCACCGTCTAGTTCTGGGTAACTAAGTCTGCACACTAGGCGATGGCAGAAAAACGGGTAAATGTCATCGCCTCCAGTGAAATAGTGAATCTTGGTGTTTGGCTCAAGTGCTTTACTGAGGATGGCTAGAATCGCCATGAGCGTACCCTTACCACCTCGCTGATTACCTGCAATCACCGTGATTTGGTCACGGATGCACTTGGCGATATCAAAACCACTGTTGGTTAATACGTCGATAATTGCGATCGCTCGGTGGTGTAGTGGCAGGGTCAACACTGATTTAAGGTCTGGTGCTAATGCTCTTGCAGCAGGTTCAGCCTGTGAGGAACTGGGCAACTCTATAAACTTTGGTTGTGGCAGTTGAGTAAATTTTGGTTCAGGTATCTTAGATTGCGGCAGTTGAGATTGCTGCTGAATTAGAGTCACTTGTGCATGGTCAATTCTAGGGTCGGGGGCTACCTGTGCCAGATGTTTGCACAACTGCTCAACAGTGGGAAACGCGCCTCTGTAAGTTGTGAAGTTGTCCAGTAGCCACCTGTAAGCATAGAACCGCTTACCAGCTTCTACGCCCGTGAGAAATTCAGTTAAGGTGCTGGTGTACTGCCGCAGCATGACAAACTCGCTACGTTCTAGGGGTGTAAGGTGGTTCATCAAATCCACAATTTCATTAGAGCCAGCAAACCATTCGGCTCTTGCTTCGCTGTCACCCATTGCTGCTAAGAATTCTAGGAAGTTACCACGCACAAACGGAATAGGCGCAAAGTAGTGAGAATCGGTCATGTCTTGCACCACTGACCAAGCGTAGCCCAGCCCAGCAACTAGCGCACCGATGGGGGCCAGTGGAGAGGTGGCATAGCAAACAGCCCCGATTGATGCCGTTGCTAGAGTGACGCATTTGGCTAGGTTCATCCCTGCCCTTTCAGTTTTGGCACGAACTAACAATTGGTCAAGCCTTTCTACCAGCCAAGGAGCGATGTTACCCGCTTCCAGGTGTTCAATGCAAGGATAGTCAGCCCTCAGTGAGGCAGTTTCTTTTGTGGCCATCTGTGGTATTGGTTGATGAATATCGGGTGAAAATTCCATAGTTCCTCTCCAATTTAAAACCCTCCACCCTTGCAGGTAGAGGGTTGTGAATTACTTATTTAGTTAATCGCCAAATCGTGTAACCTATCTCCCCTGCCATCATCGTGGTGAAGTTGTAAACTAAACACCCCAAAATCTGGCCAGGGTCAGTGTAGGCGAAGGGATTACGGCCTACAAAGGTTGTGGTTAAGTCGAATAGCCAGAAAAACAGTGCAATTGCGCCTCCGGCATAGCGTTCTTTCATTCCTGCCACTTTGTAGTCACGCCACAATGCGGTAGTCAGGTCAATGTTTGCAGTTGGTTTGCTGCTGAGGGTGTACTGTTTGGATTCCTCAAACTCGCTTCGGGCTTGGTCTGGTCGTTTACCCCGTAAGCTCCGGGCTTCCATTACCTGAACTAAAGCAGATATGGCAAGTGATAGCCAGAAAAACAGATTAAACGGGAGCGTTAGCCATCCAAACCAACCAATCCAAGTTTTTTCAAACCACACGAACATCGGAACGCCTTGAAACAGTGTTTGCCAGATTCCATCAGAACTAAGGAGTGTGCCAAGGAAGAAACCCATTGCACCGAGTATTTTTGTGCCTGATGAACCTGGCGTGACGAACTGGGCGACGATATGAGTAATGAAGGTCACGGGCAGGGCAATGATATCAACAATCCACCCGGCTAAGATTTCAACGTAATTAGTGACTCTTTTGTTGCTAGTTTTTGGAGAAGTTGCAGCTGTCGAGTTTGAATCATTTGAGGGTTTATATTCTGCACTTTTCATGATTTACTCTGCTCCATTTGTGGGGATAAATTGCAGACATTTATGTAGTGATACTTCCAAAGCCAACGCCGTTCAGAAATCTGTCCTATGCAGCGACCTCCTGAGTCATAAACATAAACTTGTTCATCTTCCTGGTAATAGCTGGTGTCAGGTCTTGGGTTGCGTTTTGGGTTGTCTAAATAGCCTCTGATTCTGAGTTTTAAACTGGTCGGTAATATGCCAGTTTCATTCAATTTGTCGCTGGTCAGTTTGCGTTGTTGGATGCGTGAACGTTCAACAGATTCTCTTGCTTCTAAGTCCGACACAGCCGAAAAAATGTAGAACTGCTGAGGCAGTTTGATAAACATTGGTGCAGCAATCAAACCCAAACCCAATAGCCCCAGCATGGCTTGTTTTTGGTACTTCATTTTTGAGTCTTAAGTTGATTGATGATTGCTTCTGCTAATCCCAAGTGGTCGCCTATCGGCGTGTACTGATACAAATCCTCTTGAAGCTTTTGAATAGTATCAGCCGATTCTGACAATAAATATTGTCCCTGTGTAGCAGTCTCAGAAGCGATTAAGTTGTCAGTTATCGCTTTCAAAAAATGCAGTTTTTCGATGCGATTAATCCCCTCAAGGCAAGAACCATAAGTATCTTGCAACCAGTCTAAATAGGTTCCATCTCCAGGCGTTAGAGCGCAGTAATAACCCAGTGGTTTCGTCATTTTGGTAAAATCCTTGTGTAGTGTATTCTTCATTAGGCGGAGATACATCTGTGGGTGCGATCGCTCGGTGTCCAGTCAAGCGGTCGCTCTCCCATCACTGAAAAAATCCTTCTCTCGAAACATCCACAGTTGAATCTGCGGCTGACCATTGCAGAGTGTTGAAAAATTGGCTTACATCCCCAAGGGTTACATCACAATCAAAATTCAACCTTTGATATTGTGGATGCTGCCTTATTTGAGTTAGTAATTGTTGGGCTTGTGCAATCAATTCTGGTAGTGGTTGAGTGTTCATAATTCACCTCAAAAAATTGATAATTGCAATGATTCCTGACTGATAACTGAAGCATTAGTAGACATCCCTGAGACTTCATAACAACGAGTAGTCAAAGCCTTGTGATTGAGCAGTAAATCAGCTTTCTTTCGTTGTTCAGCTAGAGGGCGAAAGTGGTACGCGTGGATGCTCTCTTGTGCCTGTTTTGTACACGTATTGGTACAGGGTTCGGTCAATCTGATAAACCTTGGAATTGGTTAGTAGGGTTGAGTCATAGACCCTATTTAAGTCGTTCATGAAGCCACTCCTTTAAACTGAGAAGCCATAGAAGCTAGTCCGGTCTTATTCGGTTGAATTGCTGCTGGTGTAGATAAAGAATTTTGAGTTTTTGGAGATGTCTGTACACCAATACCACCTTGAAAAATTAACTTCTCTACTGCTGCACTAAGGGCTTGCGTTGGGGCATCGTGAGGAATATTGAACATCTGGCATAATTCATAAACTGCTAAGTATGAGATGGTTATACGCCGAGATTCGTAGGACGTTATATCAGACACTTGTTTATACTCCTGTGGAAATTTCTGTTAATAGCTTTAAGCCAAAAGCATTGATGAATTGGGGATTTTCTAAAACCACGAATCCCAAGTCAGCAAGATTCTGATCCACTACTGGCAGGGAGACACCACCGCCCCAAGCAACCAAGTATTTTGCACGGTCTAAATAGTTGCCACTCGTAACAAAGTTAGCGAATTTTTCAATGCGATTCGACCACCATTCATCCAAACATTGGGCATATTCAATTTCAAAATTCTTGCCTGTAAGGTGATTACCTCCGTATGTAAAAGTGCCTTCTAAAATCCCTTGATCAACTAATGTGGGTGAGTGTTTTACGTCCTTAGTAATCAAGCTTATTGGGTCGTTTCGTTTGTCGAGAGCTTCTGCAATCATCGAATGCAGTTGCCCACATCCACCCTCAATCAAATGTTGGTCTATAACTGCACCGTTGCCATTAAAAACTGTGCCTAGCCAAGTCGATGAACCGATATCAAGGGCGATGGCAATCTCGGATTCTTCAAGGGTTAGGGTTGGTGAACCAAATAAGCAATAGGCGATGCTGCCGAAACCTTCGGGATAAATGCCTGTGACTACAATTTCAACTGTCTTGGTGACAATCTCACGATTAACTGGGTGCTTGTGTTGGAAGGTATGAGTACCTTGCACTCTGCGTTTAATTTCTTCTGCCCAGCGTTGGGGGTTGTGGTTGCTCAAGCTAATTTCTAGTTCCATCTCCGAAGGAATGTTCAGAACTGCTAAGTCTGCAAGGATGCTTTCTAATGCCAGTTCTGCTTTTTTAGATTTGTCCTCATGAAGTAGGGTGTGATCCGCCTGGGCGATCGCTGCACTGCCCCAGAAGAATTGCGTGTCTTTCAAGTCCAGACGCTTCCCTTCGACATACCGCACCCATGCCCCATCTTTCGATATGGTTTCGTGATGCCGGAGGTTGCGGTTACGAACAAGTGAGTATGCGGCAGGCATCATGATGCAAAAATCACCGTAGTTTGCCTTGCCGTAGCCTGCGCCTGGGTCTTTACCGCCGTTGATGGTAGTTAGCCCGGAATTGGCGAACAAGTCAGCTTGAGTAAGCCAATTTGTGGCATTGGTGTATGTGGTTGTCATGGTTCTGATGATTGGTAAAAGTCTTATTTATTCTGGGTTTGGAGAATTTATCGGCACAATCACCTTAAATCCACACATCCAGTTTTTGGTAAGCCTACAAGTCACTTTCTGGCTTCTATTGCCTTTGTTGGGTGGCATTTTTTGGCTGTTAGAAATATTATAGCATCTAAATAGATGTAAGTAGATGTAAAATAGCAGCAAAACAAAATTAAAATAGATGTATGTAACATCAATAGCGCAGCAGTTTATAATTTATAGGAATCACAGCGTATGATTTAGGAGGCAATTTGAAGCGGAAATGATTCATGACCAAGCGTTTTAGTGTAACGCTACCTGATACAGTATTTGAGCAGCTTGAAGCACTAGCTGGCAACCAAGGGCGAACTACTGCCAATCTAGCGGCATATCTTATAGAAGTAGGAGTCCGCAATATGAAGCTAGATCCGCTACCAACTGAGAAAGGGAAAAACGAATAACCAACTCAACATAATTGTTGGATTATCAGTCAACAAGAGGAAGAGGCGGTTAATAATGCGAAAGCCAGCTACACTCAAATTGAATTTAATTCTCGGTAGTGTAGGCTGTACAGTTCCTCAGATCCTTGAACAATGCTCAACTTTTATTGAGCAATTTCAAGCAAACATCAGATTTTCTTAGGTATAAGACTGACAGAAGTTCTGTAAAATCAAGCAATAAAGCAAATGAAGCTTGTAATGGAGGTCAATATACAAAAGCACCAAAAAAAACAAAGTGCTACTAAGTAGTGAACACTTTGTCCAATAGTAAAGATTAAATATCTAAGAGCGGGGTTTATCTCTTACAGACCAAAGAAGTGGAAGGAAGTTGGAAGGTCTAACCACTAATTGGCAACAGAGATTGTTCCGCGCTGCTTACTAATATTATATGAGTTGCTGTGAAAATTTCTATATTTCCATTGGGAATTTTTGGGATTCAAATTTATCAATTTTTTTGATAGTGTAAAAAAGCCTAAAGAAGCAAAACAGTAAATCTCATAGATATCAGGTGTAGCAGCGCGTTAATCCCCTCTAAATACTGAAAAACCAGTTAATTGAGGGAAAATTTGTGATTACTAACAACGATGCACTTCAACCAATTGAACTTACTGGGCAGTATGAGATAGCATCTCGCCCAACTACAGACAAACCAACAGAAGTTACCAAAACTAACCCATGCCCTCACTGCGGCAAACCAGACTGGTGCTACTCAATAGGTGAATTAACAGTCTGCAACCGTTCGGCTGAACCAGCTAGTGGATGGGAGAGGACAGCTAAGAGCGATCGCAACGGTAAGCCCTACTACGCACCAGCTACACGCAAAAAATCGCCACGTCCCCAAGGTAAGCAAGAGTATGTTTACACTGATACGGCAGGCAATCCTTTAATCAAGGTAATCGTCATTCGTCCTGGGAAGATTAAGGATAAGGATGTCTTTCAGGAATATTGTCATGGTACACGTTGGGTTAAAGCCAAGGACTTGAGCGCCGAATTAAAACGCTCCCACCAGGAGAAAATCACCATTTATCGATATGCCGAAGTCCTCCATGCGATCGCTGCTGGTAGACCTATATTTATGGTCGAAGGTGAGGAAATAGCCGATATTCTCTGGGCAATGGACATACCAGCCACCACCACCATCGGCGGTGCTGGCAAGTATCGCGCTTATGGTAACTACCAAGATTCTTTAGTTGGTGCTAACCTAGTTCTTTGTCCCGACCGTGACGAACCAGGGCTAAAGCACATGGAGGATATTAACAAAGACTTCCCAGATGCCAAGTGGTTGTATGCCCCACCCAATGATTTTTACTGGACACACTTACCCAAACATGGCGGATTGGATATTAAAGACTGGGTACAAGATGGGGCAACAGCTGACGACATCCTACAAGCGATTGAGTCGCGGCGAGTTGTAGTTGATGCACTCAATAAAACCTTGTCCCTGGAGGCCGAACGGGATAGGCCCACCGAAAGTAAACTGGAGCAAAAATTGAATGCTATCCGTGCTGTTTGGGGCGCTCGCCTACGCTGGAATACACTCAAAAAGCAAGTTGAGTTAGACGGGCGACGGCTACCACTTGACCGCATTGATTTAAAAGTGGCGATTGATGTTCATATTGATATCAGCAAGGAACAAGCTAAAAGCGTTGTCTTAGAACTAGCTCTAGCAAACTCATACAGCCCGGTAATTGAGTATTTGTCATCAGTAGCACAGCGTTACCCCAAGGTAGATGTGAGTTTGTTGGATAAGTTGGCCGAACGTTACTTCGGCACTCATGACCCATTACACGCTGCACTGATGAAACGCACTTTAATTGCAGCTGTGGCTAGGGCATTTGAGCCAGGGTGCAAACATGATGAAATTACCATCCTCCAAGGTAAGCAGAAATCCCTCAAGTCAACATTCTGGGAAATTCTAGCCGGAGAGGATTTTTTCACCGATGACCTCAACGGCACAGAGAAAGACGAGGTTTTAAAAATTAGCCAATATTGGATTCTTGAATATGCCGAGTTTGAGAACGCCTACAAGAAAAAGGATGTCTCACAACTGAAGGCGTTTTTGTCGAGAAAGAAAGACTCAATGCGTCGTCCTTATGGCACAGATATTGAGGATTTCCCCCGTCCATCAATTCTTGTCGGCACTACCAATTTAGATGAATTTCTCTATGACCCCACAGGTGAGCGTCGCTTTTGGGTGATCAAAGTTTTATTCAAGAAAATACCCATTGACCTGCTCAAGGAAGAAAGGGATTTAATTTGGGCGGCGGCGGTCGCTGCCTACCGTAATGGTGAGCAATGGCGACTGACCGACACCGAAGACAAATGGTTAGATGCTGCCAATAAGCAATATCAAAGCACTGACCCTTGGGAAACTGCGATCATGACTTGGGCTGACTTACACCTTGAAGTATCTGTGGGCGAAATACTGAGTGATGTTCTCAAGATTGAGTTAGCCAAGCAGAGTAAAGCCGAACAAAACCGTGTCGCTGCCATCTTGCGTTCTCACGGCTGGACAAGCGGAGATCGCAAACGGGTTAACGGTCGCTTAATTCGTCCCTGGATTCGACCCCAACAAGAGGTGGAACAGAAGGTGGAACGGGAGGTGGAACGGGAGGTGGAACAGCAAGAAGCCCATAATATACCTGACTTACAACAAGAGTGTTCCACCTGTTCCACCAATTCCCCCCAAACTTTTCCAAATTTTGATAGCAATGATCAAACTGCCCAAACAATACCGCCCCAAATTGCAGCACCAGAAGTAACACTGCCAGAAACAACACCGATAGAAGCAAATGAAAAAAGTTTAGAGGGAATTGGGGTGGAACAAACTGTAGATGAGCCTCAAACCTCGTCACCACAAGCAGTCCAAGAGTGTTCCACCTCCCGTTCCACCCCCTGTTCCACCTCTGGTTCTGCTCCCGAATTATCAAATGAGGAGAAACTTATGGGCAATGTGGAACTGATTAAAGAGTGCGTTGCCGATCAATCCTGGGAGTTGATTGCTGAACTGACAGAAGAATGGACTGAAGAATTTAAAGCTGCCGTCTGGAAGCAGTTGTCAAAAGACTCGCGCAGGGCTGTTAAGCAACTCAAGCCACAATTCGATACCTGATATGAGTGTCAGAAATTCTCTGGCAGTGCGCTCGCTCTTTCTTCGAGTGGGGAATGGCACTGGTGTTGCCGATTTCTTAATTGCAACTTGAAAGGTAAGCAGAGAGAGACTTTTGGGAGCTTCGGCTGCCTATCGCTGTTGCGCGGTCGATGTTTTAAGGAAATGACCACTGTTCAGTAAAGCCGCCATAAGCGGACAGTTCATCAGGCTTGAATAGTTGTTGTGGCTGAACCAAGCGCACAGCTAGACCCACGTATAGCAAAAGCGTGAGAGGATGTTAAGCGGTATGCTAGTTCAATGTCGCTTTGGGAGGAAACTCCAAGAATTGAGGGGCGTGTCCGCCAATGTGATCCCACGTTGCCTTGGAGCCAACGAAAATGTGCATCTCGATTTGAACACCTGGATCTCCATCGACGCTTCCGAGGGTCACTCCATGCACCTTGCCGTCGGCTGTACCACACAGCGTGGTTCCACAGATTCGACAGAAGCACAAACCCCATCCAGGCTTCGTCTCATAGAAGGTGAGATTCTCTTCACCACTGAGCCAGGAGAATGAACCAGGCTCAACTTCAGCGTAAGCAGAGCCGGCGGAGCTAAATGCCTTTCTACAGCGAGAGCAGTGGCAGCTGCGTCCAGGCTTAAGCGGTGAATTAATCTGGTACCGAACCTGTCCGCAGAAGCAACCGCCAGTCCTAGCCATGATCTCTCCCATTGTTGTTTTATGCCGCTTGTTGTTTTATGCCGCCCAACTATTTATTATGCGGAAAATTTTTGAATATCAGTGCAAATCAAATACTTCTAAAGTCCGTAAATTTTCTAGTTGGCTTATTATTTTGGCTCGTTATTCATGCAGCATTACACGAAAGGGCTATTTGGTGTAATACAAGCCTCAAAGTCTTCTCGACTCATACAAGGGCGCGATCGCCCACCTGCCGCCGGATAAAAAGCCTGATCGCGCCATTCGTGTTGAGCCAATGCTGCTTAGTCGTTATGTTGCAGCAGATATGCAAGTTCATGACACATCACACTTGACTAGAATTGAAGTAGTAGAAGAGAAATCTTCTACGATT
The DNA here is from genome assembly GCA_019359325.1 of Mojavia pulchra JT2-VF2. Classification (GTDB taxonomy): domain Bacteria; phylum Cyanobacteriota; class Cyanobacteriia; order Cyanobacteriales; family Nostocaceae; genus Mojavia; species Mojavia pulchra. The sequence continues at coordinate 23,963 of JAHHHN010000045.1, forward strand.
GCCTGTTTGATCTCAATAGCAAGATAATTAGCCATTTTTAGCCCTCTGAGCCTCACCATTCATCTAGTAAAACTGGAGTTCCCCAGGAAAGTTGCTTGAAGGTTGCTTACAGAGATTAGCGTCAGGTGATAGCAAGATGCTTAATGCTTTACGGACTGGAGTGGTGTTTGGTGATGGAATGCTAGCTTCCATAATCCATCCCGATTAATATAAGTGCTACTGATCATCACTGTGAATTGCTCACGCCCCTGACGTTGTGCGGTAGCTCTATAGACGACAACAGCACTATCTTGTGTCAATTGTAAAATCTGAGGCTCATTATCAATTTGCCAAAAAGAAAATGGGGGTTGTCCCTCGTTCGCGGCAATGGTGCTTTCTTTATTCAAAACTCCAAACATTCCTACTGTCAGAGCATCATCTGTAAGGTAGCTCCGAATTAAGTCCACGTTCGCAGCAGAGCTTGCCTGCCAAAACTGTTTCTCAAGTGCCATTAATGTTTCTTTCAGTTCCATGTTTGTTTCCTCATAATGTCGCATCAAAGCACGTCAGCGATGTGAGATTTCCATTTTTTTTCGCTCTTGATATTATCAGGCAGTCAGGTTGGCCACCGCTTTCTTGGTGCGCGGTAGCGAGGGGAACGAAAAAACTTCGTATACGAACTATTAACTAACTATAATGGCGCAATTATGGCAAATAAATGGAAAGTCTAATTTTGGCTCAATTTTGGCAATTCAATGGCAGCAGAATGGCAAATCAATGGAATTTCAAAATGTCATTTCTCAACTAATTATCACTATTGAGAATTGGGACAAAAACTGGCTCAACTTTGGCACGGCAATGGCGTGGCTATGGCACACCAATGGCAATTAAATGGAAAATGCAAGAATTTCCGCATTTCTAAATGTGACACTAATATTATGCTTTCACCAAAAATTAATATCAATTTCTGACGCACAGTACGCCAAAAAGTTTGGAAAGTTATTTTGAACCAAAAAGTGATTTGAAAGGAAGAACAATCAAAAAATAACTACGATAAAACTACATTAATGCTACAGAAGCAGAATGCGAAATACCCGAATTTGCAGTTGTATGTCTAGTTATGCTTTGAAAGTGCAGTGAAAATTATCTGCTACAAACTATGAGCAATAACGACGAACCTGAAAATTTTTTTGTCCAGGACAGCAATTTCACAAGAGACAAAATTAAAGTTGAGATACCCGCCCCTGAAGAACCGACTTATCAGCAGAGAATTAATTGTAGCCGGCAAGAAATTGGGATTTCGTTCTAGTGCAGAGGTAAGGACAAACTATGCGCTAATAAACCTATTGCATATAAAAAACCCTGGAGAAATGCCAACTCTATTGAGATTGCAATTTATCCAGGGTTGTAAAGTATATATTTATGGCACGTAAAAACGTCAACTAAGTATTCCCAAAAATTTTGGGATTTGAACATTAATAGTGGGTTCAAGCCCCCTCCAATCACCACCCTACATCCTCTGACGATTTAACCCAATCAGTAGGGCAGTTGGTCATTCTTTTTTATGCTTTTTTACTTCTGTCTATTATGCTTAAATCTTATTTCAAGCCAATACCGTGCAAGGAAGTAAGGCAGCACTGGCAGGTTATTTCTTAAGTCCAATCGCTCCCTGTATGTAGGTATCTGTCAGGTCAGTACCCGTCAGGTTGGCACCGCTTAGGTTGCTATCCTTGAAATTAGCACCGCGCAGGTCGGCACCGCTCAGGTTGGCATCCTTCAGGTTGGCACCCTTGAGGTTAGCGCCTCGCAGGTCGGCACCTCGCAGGTCGGCACCTCGCAGGTCGGCACTGTCTAAATTAGCGTCCAGTTTTGCACCGCCGAGTCGGGCATGGTTGAGTCGGGCACGGCTGAGGTTGACACCGCTAAGGTTAGCACCGCTCAAGTTGGTACGGCTGAGGTTTGCACCGCTAAGATTTGCACTTTTACCGAAGAACGTGAGGTAGGCCAGGTCGGCACCGCTGAGGTTGGCATCGCTCAAGTCAGTACGACTGAGGTTTGCATTGGTTAGAAAGGCACCGCTGAGGTTAGCACCACGGAGTGAGCTACCGCTTAGATCAGCATTGGTTAGAAAGGCACCGTTGAAGTTGGCACTGCTCAAGTCACAATTTGTACATTTTTGAGTAATTCCCAACCAAAGAGTTTCCCTACCCCCATTCATTTGAGTTACTGTCCATCCCAGCCAAAAGATGATCCAACCCCCCGACAATAATTTCCATAATTTGTCCAACTTAACCCCCATTCTGCGAATCTGGTGGTATTTGCTGTCGCGGTGACTGTACTTAGCTTATAACGCACTGTTCACACACCTTGCACCCTGCGCTTGAGCTAGCCTTGCCTTAATTGAAAAACTTAACTTAAAGCTGCTGATTCCAATCTGCCGCCTTGCACTTGATCCTGAATGACTGTTGGACTGTGGCAGTAGTTCCATGAGTGCCCATACAGCAGCTTCTCCCGTTTTATCCTTGCCAAATGCCACTTATACAAAAATCTAGATAGCTATTTTGTGTGAAACTGTTATCGCGGTTAGTTGCCAGCTAAGGATTTGAAAAAACAGGCATCAAAAATGACTACTAAAAAACTACATGAACACTACAAAAACAGCTTTTAAAGACTCAATTCATCATCCTGCTGGCGTTGCTGTTGCTGCTGTTGCCTTAACTGTCGCCCATAATCAAGTAGCTGCTGATTCCAATCATGTGCCTGAGATTTTTTGATTTGGGACTGTGGCATTAGTTCTAATACACGCTGTGCTGCCGCATCAGAGCTTTTATCGTTACCAAACGCCACCACTATATTATTGATGGGGAGCAATCGCTCAAGCGGTAAGCAATTGAAGTCATCAATAGCCATATAGAGTGTTCGTTCGGGTGGAACATCGCCCCTGATAAGATATTCCAGCATGGCTCTTGAAATAGCATCGATGGGGGACTTACATAGAATCGCTGTTGAGGTAAAATCATTAGCTTTACCCCCCAAGTGGAAGTAAAACCAGCAAGAGCGGCGTTTGGTTCCTTTAGAGTATCCCTTAAAGCTGTTGTTCTCTCCCCTAGTTCCCCGTAGGAATGCACCGTTACGTTGACCCTCAAGATTCCGCATGACAAAAACAGCGTTTTGTTGGTCATCAGCGTAAACTAGCCCCTGGTTTTTCAGCATTTGAATACAGTCAGAGCGGATGCCCCGAAATTGATTGAGGTAATGTTCAACGGCAGACCAGTTAGCTTTATCTTCAACGGGTGGGGTGAATTGGGGACGTGGTTCAGTCTGGATAATGTCAGCCGCCCTGTTCTTAACGTGAGCTAGAGCTGCACGTTCTACTCCAGCTGACCCGAATCGCTCATGTAACCAGACAACCGCCTGCCGAAAATTGCAATTGTTAACGTGCATCACCAAGTCAATCGCACCACCGCCACCCTTTTGTTGATCGGGGGCAAAGTCGTAGAATTTGGGCCCATCTATATTAATGATGTGTCCGTGACCCTTCCATCGCTCATAATCGTAATTTAGCCCCAACTCCCAGGCGACATCCTCTAAGGCCAAGTCCCGCAGTTGTTGGGTTTTCAATTCCAGCGATCGCACAATTTCTTCTAGCCGTTGTCGCTCCTTCTCGCTATAGAAAGCCCGTTGCTCTGCACTTCTCAATCGCTCAAGCATGAAAGCGCGGTCAGCCAGTTGGTGGTTAATCGCTTGAAAGTGTTCATCAGACTGAATCCTGGCAACGTAATTCCTGGCTGATTCAAATGGTGTCGGTGCTAATTGGTTATTTGTAATGACTGCGGTGAGTGGTTCACTGTTAACCGCTTGGTAATATTCTTTGACTTTGGTGTGGGTTGCCTTACTGCCCTTTACCCCTCGTTCAATGCCCAAAGGAGCAAGTGCAGCAGCATAGCTATCTTGCAACTTGGATAACTTAATTCTTCCCTGTCCACCTCTACCGCCGAACATCGCGTCATGACTGACTCTCCCAGTTTTCTCGTTCAATGGCACGATGTAGGCGTGAATGTGTGGGGTACTTTCATCTAGGTGGAGTTCTGCCCTGACGCACTTTGACCCATAGTTTTGAGATAGCCAGTCACGGGATGCTAAAGCCCATTGCTGCATTCTTTCATCAGACCACTGCCCAGAAACAGATGGATTTAAGGGGCGGAAATATTCAGGTGATGCCGAGAGAAACATCTCGGTGCATAACACCGCATCATGCCGAGGGCGATGCAGTAGCGTAGAGATTTTTTCCTTAACTATCTCCTCTAAAGAGCGTGAGTCTTCTGTCCCAATCAACCGTCTATTATCTTTAGTTGGATCTGCGTTGGGTGTTTCTCTATTCCTGGTAACATGGTCATCACTTCCGGCAACGTTGCCGAATGTTTTTAGTTTCTCAATTCTGAGAATTGTTAGTGGCGACATAAAAGTTTTATGCTACAAGTGCAGTACTTTGTAGTACCAAAAAACCCCTCCGGGCGAACGACGGTTTCATGTCACGAGCGCAGCGAGAGATGGCGCAGCCACCCGTAGGGCATGAAACCATAGTGAGTATGGTTATAACTATAACTCACCCCGAAATCCACTTTTGGGGGAGTTTAGCCCAACAAGTAGGTCGCCAAAACACCACTTTTTGACGCATTTTGGGGTCAAATGACAGTCGTTTGACTGTCGCTGCTTTTAGAAGGTTTGACTGTCGTTTGACTGTCATTTGGTACATTAAAGGGGTGTTTTGGGGTCAAAAGGGGCTGTTTTGGCATTAAAAGATTTTTTGTATTAATAAACACAATCTCTTACTGTGAAACTACACTAATTCGATAGGGTTATAGTTTATGAGTGAACAGCATCTGGAAGTGCTTTCGATTAAGCGCAGTCATGACAGTAGCGATGGCTCCTTACTGCAATTTTTACGAGAGCATGAGAAGAAAATATCTGGCAGAGGTCTGACTAAAATTGTTTTGAACACTTTAAGAACGTACTGGTGGCCAAATGTCCTCAAGCGCCAGGGTGCTGACAAGAATACTTTAGAAATTGCTGTGATGTACTCTGTCTCACATTTAGAAATACAGATTTCCTTGCTTAAGCACTTACTTAAGTAGACACTTGCTTTGATGGTGAGAGCTAAAAGCTTGCCGAAAGCTCAAGCTGGGTTGGCAGGTTGAAACTAGTCAGAGTCATTTTTGAAGTACGTTTGCAACATTACAGGATTACGCATTCTCAATAATCCCCCAGCTTATTGACAATAAAAATGCCTCAAAAAAGTGGCTGTAATTGAGACTAGATAGGGGTTACAGAAGATTTTTTTCCAAAACTGTGTCCGGCCAAAGTGTTCAAAAAGGGTCATTTTGTAACTTTTGTCCGGCCAAAAACAGCTAGGGATTTTGCCACAGAGTATGGAGTTTGATGAAAATTGCGTTGATTGTCCGGCCAAACAGCTAAAAAACCACTGTTTTTGATGTTTTAGACTGCCGGAGATAATAGTATCGGATTAGACAAAAACGGCACGGGTAAACAACACTAAATCTACAGAGTTACAGGTTTTTAGTATGGCTTTTGTGTATGACAGACAAGTTTCTATTTCAGTTAATGCCAGATTCACAGAATGACTGCTGAACTCACAGTTGGAATTACAGATTTACTTACGTTTACAATCATTCATAGCGTTCAAAAAGTTACAGGTTTTAAGATTATCCGCATGAGCATTACTAACGATACACAGGAGTTATTAGTTAATAGTCAACAGATAAGGCCGACAGAGCCACTAGAATATCGCGCAATCGGTCGGCTCTGGGGAAGATATATTCCTAGTAGTGATCTTATTTATCAAGGGCAACTAATAACTGCTGACGGTGTAATGCTTGAGACAAACCTTGCTAAGAGAGCATCAATACTAGTTCAACAATCTCAACTTGACTTATCACTTGAATACCTGTGGACTGTTTACCCCAGAACACCATTCAAAGATTCTCCGACCCTACTTCGGGTGACTTTGACAAATCTTCGCACCCCCAAAGAGTATACCGACTCAGTAAAAACAGAATTGCAGTTACTAGCTGATAACTTTTCTGTACAAGGATTAGTTGTATATCAAGACTTAGAACAAGGGATAGTCGAAGTCAAAATTCACCGAAAACCTCGAAGAGAATCTGAGCCAGCGAAAGATTTTCAACTAAGACTACTCGGATTTTTACCATCAAATTCGATTAAGAAATTCTGGAATTTTTCTGTGCGGCGTGTTGGGACTAGCTTAGTAATTCAATCAGGGGAGTGCATTAAATTAGAGCCTCGTGAGCAATCATCAACATCAGATACATCAACCAACACAACTGAAGATACTACGCTCGCTTACTGAAAGTTAATTCAACAGAAAAAGTATAGTTACTCTTTGTTCATTGCTGATTTAATCAACGTTCTAGAGTGCATTGCTGCCAAGAATTTATTATGCCTAAACGTAAATCCCAGAAAGCCAATAGTTCACCCTCTCAAGAAGAAGCCGCGCAGCTCCCGCCAGCTATTTTGCGTGTCGTCAAGCAAAAATCTACTGCTACAGACGATAATAATTCTGCACAATCCCAATCAGCATCAACTGCCGTACCAAGGGGAAATAAGCCAGTTGAGCCGGAGTTAGAAGTAAATAATAACCAGAGCCAAAGCATTGAAGTTTCAGAATCAAATAGTAGCCCTGTCCTGACTGATGACGCTGTGCCTCAAATAAGAGAAGCAGAGAATGAACAGTTGGATTTACCTCAAACTCTAGAGACAGCACCAGTTAATTTATCAGAATCAACCGCTTTTGTTGAAAGTGAATCGGATGAATCTGGGCAATCACAGAGAGATTTGGAGCAATCGCAATTAGCTAATAAACCAGCCTCGAAAAAATTAGAGACAGCAACTAATAGTTCAGGACAGACCTTTACTGTCAAAGAAAAGATTGAGGTAAGTACCTGCAACTTTGGTATACAAAAAGTTTTGATTATATCTTTGTATTCAGCACCAGATGGAAGTATTTGGGCTTATTACCATCCTGTAGATAATACTCAAAGACGGCAATGGTTGCGGGGTTGCTGTCGGATTGAGGATTTGAAAAAGCTTGGCTCAAACTCTTCTATTGCTTAGTTGCTGTACCTCACAGATCACTGCGGCGGGGTTTTATAAAATGTGTGAGTGAAACATAATAGGATAAATTGATACTTAAAACGCTTTAATATTTCGGGTTGAGGGTATCTAAGTTAGTCAGCCTCCAGTGGCATTTGTACGTTTGATTTCGCAATACACGTCAACGAGTAGAACTTCCAATAACCCAAAGTAATGGAATCGGATCGCTTTCTAAACAGGATATCCCAGAGTATTCATAAGGATATTTGCTACTCATTTCAGATAAAGCAACTTTAGTGAGCGTTCGCAGCTTAATACCAGCAAGCTCTTTAGAATCTGTACTTGACTTGAATTCTTTATAGTTATTACTTGGTGTGATATGGAGAATAACTCCATTACAAGCAACTTGCCAATGATTATTGTACGAACGATTTTGGCGAGCATTAACTTTTTGTTCTCTACTCCCTGGGCGAAAAATTATGCCACGCATTCTTCCATATTTATGCCATTTAAATTTTAGACTTGTATTTTTATCTTTGTTTTCTCGAATAAAACTTTTTATCCTTGCTGCTGTCCCTTTTGGTGAACAATCTGTCCAATCATACTTTAAATAAACGTTGGTTAATTCAGTATTGTTTTTATATTTAATCCCAATGATAATTAAACGTCTAGAGAAAACTTTCAAAAAATCTCTCAGGATAACTTCTGATGGAATAACGGCAGGTAATTCAACTTTTCTCCCATTTAATAATGGTTGAAAGTTGTTGATTAAGTATTTTTCTGCTTCCCCTAAGTCGGACTCATTCCATGCTTGCCAAGCTATTCTCACTGGATAATTTTTATCAATTTCTTCTAACTGATATTGACGATGATGATTTTTCCATCGAGATGCTAAATTAGTTGCTTGTCCTACATAGAGGATTCTATTTTGTGAATCTATTGCAAAATAAATGGCTGTACAATTAGGAAGGTTTTTGGTTTCTGATAAATAAACTGATGGTAAATTGAAAGGATTAATCAATGTCATCTGAATATTTTCAGTAAAAATTATTTCTGATTTTTTTATTCATGCTGCTACCATAATTAAATATATCATGATTCACAAATGTTATTAGAAGACATTAAACTGTCTGAACTGCCATCAGTTGATTTATTAGAAATACCTCAACTACCTAATTGTGCGGCTATTTACTTTGTATGTGATAGCAAAAATCGGGTTATTTATATTGGGAGAACAGTAAACTTAGTTGAGCGTTGGAGAAATCATCATAGATTTAAGCAATTAAAAAGGTTGAATCTAAAAGACCGTCTTAGTATTAGCTGGATAGTTTGCACTCAGGATGTAAAAGCTCTCTCAAACCTGGAGAATAAGTTAATAAACTTATATAATCCGCCTTTGAATTGGACGAAAGTAGTATCGCCAATTAGTAAAATAACTCCATCTGAGATCGCACTACAACAAAGCCTGCAACAGCTAGCAAAGTTAAATACTATGATATTGGGCTTTGATCCAATCGCTAACGAAGAAACCCCGACAATATACTTGGTGTACCCCGTCTATGGCACACGCGGTCTATCAGGCAGCATACGAAGTTTATTAAAAAATATTAACAAGAAAGCTAGCTATTTGAAGTGGAAAGAGTACCATACAGACCCTAAATCTTTAGGGAAATTTGGTTATTGGTCAACGATTTACAACGGGATAAGAATAGACCTAACTCCATTTCAAGGTCTAGTCCACTTTATGAATACTACATATAAAACTGTAGCGGGCGTAGAGTTGATGGCTTTTAGTCATGAGCAGCTAGAAGTATTTCTAGAAACTGCATCATCAGAGCTTAAGGAAGTCGTTTCATGTTTAGATGCCCTAGAAGATGACCCTATTCCTATAAAGCTTGTTGATAAATGTCAGCCGAAAAAGGGGAAACATAAAAATGTTGTTGAAATAGAACCTTGGGAAGAATTAGAGCCAATGCCTGAAGGTGAAGCTAGAGAAATGAGCCGCCAGTTCTTATATGTGGACGGTGTAGAAATAGAGGTATGTATTAATGCGAATGAGAAGTATTTTGTCAGGCACAATGTTTACTGGTGGATGATTTATGGACAAAAAGATCCCGTTCCTCAGCGTAATTGTGTAATAGAGAACTTGCAGAGAGCGGTAGATAGATTACCTACTATCAGATGGTCTGGCTATAGATTTAGATTTGAAACTATTCTATTTACTGAAGACGATGTTGAAGTTCAAAGCATACTGTTTCCATTAGTTATGTTTGAAGATTTGGTCAGGTGGTTAAAGTTAAATTATAGTGGCAAAGTTCGTGAAGAACTTGAAAAAGGTGAATATAAACCTAAGCCAGATGACCTTGCAAGTTTAAAACTATGTGCATGGTTACAAAGCAATTCATTAAGCTCGTTATTAAAAACCTGATTTCAGTAATAGATTAGAGATGTAAACTGCTCAGTCGTATTGTAGCATTAATGTATTTAAAACTATTGTTTAAAGATTCTGTTTCTTAAAATGACTTATGGCTTAAAAAAAATGTTGGTAATCTAACTCAACTTTAAAATCAAAAGCTTTACTTTATACAAATTTTAAGAAGAGTAAGGAAGTTTTCATTGATTCCTACGAAGTAGAAAAAATTTACTTAGTTTAAGCTGAGACGGTGCAGACTACTTTCCAAATGCACAACCAGTGGAAGGAAATACAGTGCTATGGGACAACTGTTTAGTCGAATTAAGCGACTCGTCAAGGCAGAACTTAACTATTCTAAGGGCGAAATCAGCACAGATAACTATGAAGACGCTGTAGCATTAGCGGTACTAGGAGGCGTAGCAGGTGCATCCCTTGGCAAAATAGGGATACTTGCAAAAGGTACTGGCTTGAGCGTTGGTGCTGTTCCTTTGACTGCTACAGGTGCTTTAACTGGTCTTGCCTTGTATGAAGCTATAAGACTAATCACACTTGGGGATACTTCATCTGTTGGTGCAGCAGCAATTGGAGCGTCTGTTGGGGGTGGTATTTCTGCTGCCATTGGTGGTGTGGGAGTTGCCACGGGGGGAACTGCCTTTGCTGTTGGTATGGCTCCTATGGTCGCTGCTGGCTCTGTAGTTGGGCTTGGGATAGCTGGCTTAAATCGGCTACTTCAACGAGGAGTTGACCCAGAAAAACTACTAGACCTGGCTATTGAGGATATGCAGCAAGAGTTGTTAAAGTTACGTCGAGCTGTAATCTCAATTATGGTTACTCAAAAACAAACGCTGCAACAGTATGAACAAGCTCAATCAGAAGTGAGTAAGTGGCAAAGACGTACACAACTGGCTTTGCAAAATGGTCATGATGATCTGGCGCGAGAAGCACTCAAGCAAAAAAAGATTTTTACCGAAAAAGCTAATACTCTTAAAGCCAATCTAGATGAACAAACTGCCTTAGTAGATGTTCTCAAAAGTAAACTAGCAGCCTTTGAAAGCAAAGTTTCTGAAGCTAGAGCGTTTAAAGTTCAGATTAAATCCCAAATTATAGCTGCTAAAACTCAGGAGCGACTTCAAAACGTGGGTTGTAGCATGAACACCAGTAGTGCAATGGCAGCATTTGAAAGGATGGAAGCAAAAGTTTTCATGCAAGAATCCCAGAGTCAATCGTTGGTAGAGTTAGCAGGTGCAGACCTAGAAAGCCAATTTGCAGCAATAGAATCTAGTAGTGAAGTAGATGAGGAATTGGCTGCTTTAAAAGCACAGATAAATTTAAAATCTCCTGTCATACCATCTAACTACACAGCTAACCAAGTAGTTGATGAAGACTTAGAAGCACTACGAAAAAAACTAGATGAATTATAGATTTAAAAAAAACAATGCTATTAAGATAAACGTTTATGCCCTACCTAAAAGCCAAAAATTTAACAGTATCCTCTAAACGGCTTAATGATGAATTAGAAAAAGTTAATCCTCATTTAATATATGTAGGGAGTAAAATCAACTTTCAGTCAGAATTGCATTTAGAAGATTATCTTGAAGATAATTTCCAAAAAATCTTTCCTGACTTAGCTTTAGTCAAGCGTCAGCATAACATTAAAATGCAGCGATGTGATTTGTTATGTTTTAACAAATCAGACAAACAGCCAGTAATAATTGAGTTAAAGAATGAAGAAGATAGAGGGTTAGTCTCTCAGTTAACTCGTTATAGAAAAGCGATTTTGCAAGAGCAACCATTTTCAGATATTATAGATTACTCTTTACCAGTAAAGTTAATAGCGGTAGCACCTGCTTTTCATGAAGATAACTATACAGATAAAGAAGCCTCAAAATTTGAAGATGATCTTAGCTTTTATGAGTTCACTATCAAAATACATGAGAACTCAGCCCAATTTCAAATATGTAGTAAAACTTATGACATTCCTTACCCTATCTTAGGTTTACCTGAGAGCCAAACAAGTTCTGATTTATCCCAAAGAAATTTATCAATTTTTATTATCAATTTCACAAGTAACTTACCTCTAGAGTATCGCCAGGATTTTCTAGCTTTGCGCTCGACTTTAATGGCTCAACCAAAAGTGAAAGAGATGGTTAGCTCAACCTATAGAAAGGTATTATATGCAACTGGTGAGGGAGAGAATCATAAAAAACTAGCAGAAATAACTAATACTAGCAAAGGCGTTATATTGTTTTTGTGGTTGCCTACTCATGTTAAAACAAATATAAAAATACCTGTAGCACGATTTGGTTTTATCTTAGCTAAAGATAACAATCCTTTCTCAGAAAAATCCATTGTTGAATGGTTAGTATGTACTAAAACTACTATTGAACTAAAAAATCACCCTAATAATAATATCGGACTCTCATTTAATAGGCATGGTATGACATTATGGACTAAAGCTAACCAATACCTATTTCAAGCTTCTTTAGGATCACAAAATACGTTTCAGTTGTTGATATATCTTTTGAAAGGTATTAAACCACCAATTGATGAGGAAACTTTTACATGGTGGAATTCATATAAAAGTAAAACTCCAGAGAATTTAGGTTGGTATATTGATTTAGCTATAAAAACGTGGAACTACAGGTTTAAATAGTTTTTCAAGGGTGACAAAGCGGAGATCGCATCAGTTGTCTACTCATCCATCTGGGTACCCAGATTTTTGATTTGTTCTAGTGCTTCTACTACACCAACTTCATCAGCTAGTCGGATAAAAGCATTGGCTAATTCCTCTAGTAAGTCACTGCGATCTACTTCTACCCCCTCATCAGCTAAATCCATCAACACACGGTTAATCTGCCTACTCAGCTTTTTAGGAATGCGAAAGGTAGTTTGTGTGTAGTCGGGATTCTCACGCTTGGCTAATTTATCTTTATCCTTTAACTTACTAGCTGTCTGGGTAGTTGATTTTTCGGGTTGCTGAATGTCTGGGTATCCAGGTGGCTGAGTATCTGGTTTTATGGATGGCTGGGTTTTTGACTGTTTAGATTTCTGGGTTTTAGTAGAAGCGGATTTTTGGGATGATAAATCTTTAGATGGTTGAGTATCTGTGTGTTCGGGTTGTTGAATGTCTGGGTATCCAGGTGGCTGAATATCTGGTTTTTCGGATGGCTGGGTTTTTGACTGTTTAGATTTTTGGGTTTTAGTAGAAGTGGATTGTTGACTTGATGAATCATCAACT
>JAHHHN010000046.1 GCA_019359325.1 Mojavia pulchra JT2-VF2
TGCCAGTTCTTGTAAGCAGGCTTTGATACGTTCTTGTTTCTCTTGGCTCATAGTCAGCGATCGCACAGCGTTATTTCCTTCTACATTTTCTCAGAAATGGTAAATCTTCCAAAACTGGATGCTCCCCCCACTTTTGCGTTCTTCTTTGCGTGAGAAAAAATTATTTATACAGCAAATCCACTATCTTAAAATAACTCTAACTGCGATCGCACTTAATAGTTTTGACACTTATAATAATAAAGTTTTATCCCGCATCCGAACAATAAACGGCGATCGCTGTTAATAATTACATCTGTCCTATGGTAGATATAATCACTTCAATTAATAACATTTCAATAGTCCTGTAAAATGCTCACTGGTAGCGGAAATAAAAAACTTCAACAGTCAAAAAATAAGCAAGAAATTGAGGCAGTTCTAAAATTTCTAACTATTAGTTGAAACAAGAGCATAGTGATTTCCGCCTTTAGTTATGTATAGCTTCTGAAGAGAATTGTTATATTAGTAACTAATAAAAAGGATTGATGATCCTTTAGTTTTGTTTACGGAGATAAATATCATGGTTGATAGTAGTCAGACATTTGATGATAAGCAAGACAAATCTATTACCCCTGTAGTTCAGGCTCAGTCTAGTGATCATGCAATCACGTCTGAGCAACATGATGAAAATACAGAGCAGCAATCTGGTGGACATCCCATTGGCACAGCGATTGGTGCTGCTGGGGGTGCAGTCACTGGTGCAGCTATTGGTCGATTAGTAGGTGGACGACTAGGTGCAGCACTAGGGGCTGTAGGCGGTGCAGTCGCTGGTGCCGCTGTTGGTCGAGATATAGCTGAGAATATTAATGAGACTGTAGAAGAGGTAGCACATAACGTTAAGGACGCAGCCGAAGGTGTTGCACATTCCCTCAAGGACGCTGTTGAAGATATCAAGCCTTCTGTCAAAGCTACCGTAGAGTCTGTGAAAGACAAAGTTGACGAAGCTAACATTCAAGGCATCTCTGAGTCTGTCAAGAGTAAAATTGACGAGGCCGATGTCAGTGGTCTGTCTCAATCCGTTCAGCATAAGATTGATGAAACTGACACCCAAGGCATCTCTCAGTCTATCCAACATAAGATTGATGAGGCTAATGTCAAAGGAATTTCTGAGTCTGTAAAGGGCAAAGTCGAGGAAGCTAATATCAGAGGAATCTCTGAGTCTGTAAAGGGTAAAGTCGAGGAAGCTAATGTCAGAGGAATTTCTGAGTCTGTAAAGGGCAAAGTCGAAGAGGCTAATGTCAGAGGAATTTCTGAGTCTGTAAAGGGCAAAGTCGAGGAAGCTAATGTCAGAGGAATTTCTGAGTCTGTAAAGGGCAAAGTCGAGGAAGCTAATATCAGAGGAATTTCTGAGTCTGTAAAGGGCAAAGTCGAAGAGGCTAATGTCAAAGGTGTCTCAGAATCCGCTCAACACAAGATTGACGAAACTGGCACTAGAGACGTATCTGACACAGCTAAGGTTGTAATTCAACATAGCAAATCAGACGAACTATCTACTCCACCCGAAGATGTGAAAGGCTCTATTTAGACTACTCTGTTGTCACTCCTTCCAACCAGGGTTGCAATTGCCATAACTAATTCCTCTGGTTCGATGGGTTTGGAAAGATGCTTTTGAAACCCTGATTCAAGGGCTTGCTGCTGGTTGCTTTCTCCTGCATAGGCAGTTAAGGCGATCGCCGGAATCTGTTTGTTTTGCATTTTAAGCAATGCTTTCACCTGTTGCATCAGCATATAGCCATCTGTCTGTGGCATCCCAATATCACTGAGTAAAACATCTGGTTTTGACTCTGCCAATACTTGCAATGCTTGCGTTGCTGATGCTACAGCAGTCACGCTTGCGCCAGCTTCCTCTAGGAGGAATGTGTGTAAGTCACGGGTATCTGCGTCATCGTCCACAACTAAAATTTGGATGCCTGTAAGGATTGAAGCCATAGGAGAAGTATTTACGGCAGTAATGTTTACCTGTTTTGTTGGCGTTAAGTCTTTCTTAATTAACGGTAGCCTGACTGTAAAAATAGCTCCTTGCCCTTCACCTAAACTTTCTGCCCCAGCCGTTCCGCCATGTAATTCTATGAGATGGCGGACAATTGCTAACCCTAACCCCAAGCCGCCAAACTTTCGAGTTGTTGTGCTATCAGCCTGACGAAAATATTCAAACACATAAGGAAGGAAGTCTGGGTTAATTCCCTTGCCTGTGTCGCTGACGGTAATCTGAGCTTGAGTGTCAATACGCTCCAGTTGAATTTCAATTTTTCCACCTTCAGGAGTGAATTTAACGGCATTCGATAATAAATTCCAGATTACTTGTTGTAAACGACCGGAATCACCCAAAACTCTGCCTAGAGAATTGTCCAGTATCGTTTGAATTTGAATATCTTTAGCTTCTGCTGCTAAACGCACTGTCTCCAATGCCGCCTCAATCACGGGTGCTAAGTTGACAGGAGCCATGTTGAGGTTGAGTTTGCCTTGTAAAATCCGAGAGACATCCAGCAAATCTTCAATGAGTTGAGCTTGTAATTTAGCATTACGCTCAATCGTAGTAATAGCTTTCTTAAGTCCGGCTGAGTCGAACTCACGGGTCTGCAAGAGTTTCGTCCAACCGATAATCGGATTGAGAGGCGATCGCAACTCATGGGACAGCACCGCCAAAAATTCGTCTTTGATGCGGTTGGCTGCCTCGGCTGCTTCCCGTGCAGCTTGTTCTCGTTTCAAAAGCTGTTCTCGCTCGGTTTCGGCTTGTTTGCGAGCAGTGATATTCAGCACAGTGCCAATAAAGCGAACTGCTGCTCCGGCGGCGTTGAAAAATGCTTTTCCTTGGGCAGCAATCCAGCGCTCAACTCCATCCGTGATTCCGACTGTGCGGTACTCAATGTTATACTCCCCACCACTAGCAGGATTGAGGGCAGATTGCACGACTTGATCGGTGCGATCGCGATCGTCTGGGTGCAAGCCAGCAAGAAAAATATCGTAAGTCACTACTGCATCGGTTGGTATACCGAACATCGCTTTACAGCATTCGTCCCATCTGAGTTCGCCAGTGATTGGGTTAAAATCCCACGTTCCTAGTTCTGCGGATTCTAGTGCTAATCGCAAGCGCTCCTCAGCTTCACGTAGGGCGGTCTGTGTCTGTTTATGTTCGGTGATGTCTGCAAGTGCTCCAGGAAAAGCAACAGGTTTGCCAGCGCTGTCATACTCAACAATACCCCGTGCGGCGACCCAGCGCTCCTCACCAGTGGCAGTATGAATACGGTACTCAGCAATATACTCTTCGCCTGTTTCGATCGCCCGGTTAATTGCTGCTAAAACTTGTGACTGGT
This sequence comes from Mojavia pulchra JT2-VF2, assembly GCA_019359325.1. Classification (GTDB taxonomy): domain Bacteria; phylum Cyanobacteriota; class Cyanobacteriia; order Cyanobacteriales; family Nostocaceae; genus Mojavia; species Mojavia pulchra. The sequence goes on from JAHHHN010000046.1 coordinate 3,351, forward strand.
CTTCTTTGTGGATGGCATTGACAAACATCTGGAGGGGCAATCCTTTTGCTGCATCCACTGGGTCAACTGCGAACAGGCGGGACAAGGCAGCATCTGTAATGAGGCAATCTTCAGAAATTTTCCACCTCCAAGTGTAAACTGCTCCAGCTGCTAAAGCTGACTTTAATTGCACATGGGCTTCTCGTAGAGCTTCTTCTGCTATTTTGCGATCGTTAATGTCTGTAACAAAAACACTTACACCTTCAGCAAAGGGATAGACACGATTTTCAAACCAGCGCTGCCAAGGGGGATAAAAGTATTCAAACCGAACGACGGTTTGTTGTGCCATCGCACGATGAACCTGTGTATAAAACTCGCTGCCGACCACATCTGGAAACATTTCCCAAATGTTTTTACCTAGTAACTCTTCTTTTGATTTGCCAACAACTTCTGCTACCCGGTCATTAACAAAGATGTAACTACACTCTTGATCCAACACAAAGAACTGGTCTTGAATACCAGCTAGGACTGTCTCTAGGTGTGCTTTTGCGACCTCAGCCTCAATCCGTAGCCCTTGCTCTCGTTGCATTGCCTCTTGGCGCAGACGAGCCATTTTTAAGGCTGCCTCTACCCGCGCCAACAATTCACGGGCAGAGAACGGTTTAATTAGGTAATCATCAGCGCCTGCTTCTAACGCTTCCACCCGTGCTTCTTCCCCGGCGCGTGCCGACAGCAGAATAATGGGAACTTTTCTCGTCTGCGGATCAGCCCGTAGTTCTTGCAGCAGTCCAAAGCCATCTAATCCAGGCATCATCACATCTGTCAGTACCAAATCTGGAATACGCCCACGTGCAGAAGACAAAGCAGCTAAACCGTCCGGTACTGCTTCCACCTCATACTGCTGACTTAACAACCGCTTGACATAATCGCGCATATCAGCATTGTCATCAGCCAAGAGGATATTGGGGATTGGGGATTGGGTATTGGGGATTGGGTATTGGAGATTAGGGAAGTTTTTCTCCCCTGCTTCCTGCTCCCTGCTCCCCTGCTTTTTCCCAGTCCCTTGTCCCCAGTCCCCAGTCCCTTCCTCCGGTAGCCAACGCAGAGCTTCTTCTAAATAGGGAGACGCGCCTAATGCGGTTGAAGCTAAAGTCCGACTAGCAGTGATCCGCTCTTGAGGCAAATGAGCAGATCCGGTCGGAATTGACACGGTAAAGCAACTACCCTCTCCTAAAACACTTGTCACTTCCACTGTTCCGCCATGCATTCGCACCAATTCTTGCACTAGTGACAAGCCAATTCCTGACCCTTCAAAACTGCGCCCTTGCGCTCCTTTGACGCGGTGGAATCGTTCAAACAGGTAGGGGATTTCTGTAGATGGGATACCGATTCCTGTATCTTCTACTGCGAACTCAACACGATCATTTGACCACTGCAAGCTGACGGCGATTTTTCCGGCAAATGTGAACTTGAATGCATTAGAAAGCAGATTCAGGACAATCTTTTCCCACATCTCCCGATCCACATACACTGGTGCTGGCAGGGGAGGACAATTGACTGATAACTGCATTCCTGCCTGCTCCACGGCTGAACGAAATACACTGGCTAGTTCGGCGGTAAAACTAGCAAGGTCAGTGGGTTCGTATGAGGCTTGAACCCTCCCGGCTTCTATACGCGAGAAATCTAGCAGGGTGTTGACTAATTTCAGCAGCCGCAGTCCGTTGCGTTGTACCATTTCTAACTGCTCTCGTTCGTTGGGTGGAAGCAGGATGGCACAATTGGTTAAGGTTTCCTCTAGAGGCCCCAACATCAGGGTGAGTGGGGTACGAAACTCGTGGCTGACGTTGCTGAAAAAAACAGTTTTAGCGCGATCAAGTTCTGCCAAAGCTTCGGCGCGTTTGCGTTCTTCTTCATAAGCCTGAGCATTGGCGATGCTGGCTGCGATTTGAGCCGCAACCAAATCGATGAATCCCTTATAATTATCGTCGAAGAGCCTAAACGGGTTTAAACCAGCAATTAGTATACCAGCTTTTCCTGTCTGCCCGGATGGTGCGATCGGCACAGCAACTGCTTGATGGGGCGATCGCTGCCAAGCACCCGTCGGCAGTCCGCTAAAGGACGTTTCCAAATCGGAAAACACGGTTACTTGATGCGTTTTGATGACTTCCGCAAAGGGCCAAATTGCATCAGAATCAAGAGCGACTGTTTCCGGGACTGCTACGTGGTTGCGATCGATACCGCATGTTCCTGCCAGAAAAACCTGCTGCTGATCTGGATCGACCAGATAAATCATCGCAAAGGGTAGGTCGTAAGGGTTGGTTTCCAAACAACGCACACTCAGCGTACAGGCTTCATTAAATGTGCGTGCGTCTGCCGTCCTGGCCGCCAGTTCCCGCAACAGTGCCAATTGGCGTTCGCCGATGATGCGCTGGGTGTCGTCTGTATTAGCACAGATGATGCCACCTGTATCACCCTGGTCATTAGGAACCGGGCTATAGGAAAATGTGTAATAGGTTTCCTCCGGATAGTCGTTGCGCTCCATGATCAGCAGCAGCGCTTCGTCGTAAGTGCCCTCATTCTTCAGCATCGCTGATTCTGCCCGCGGCCCAACCTGATCCCATATCTCCCGCCACACGTAGGAAGCTGGCTGCCCAAGTGCTTGTGGATGTTTGCCGCCAATAATTGCTTGATAAGCGTCATTGTAGAGGTTAATAAGTTCCTCACCCCACCAAACAAACATCGGTTGACGGGAGGTCAGCATAATCCGCACAGCAGTTTTCAAGCTCTGCGGCCACAGCTGTGTTGGGCCAAGCGACGTTGTTGACCAATCCAGCTCGTGCATCCGCGCACCCATTTCGCCCCCACCCAGAAGAAAGCTTACGTCGGCGTTGCTTACTGACGTTGACTCGTTCTTCATTGGTTCCTCTCGATTGGTCATGGGCCTGTTACAAAGCTGAAACTATGGAGATCTGCTGATTGGAATCCTTTCCAGATTGTGTCACTTCCGCTTTTAAGGAGTTTTTTGGCAATTTTCGCGGGCAGATTGCAACCATCTTTATCTTGGCAAATTACTGTTTTAGTGATTTTTTTGTCTCAGCGAAGTATATCTCATTTTCTCAATTAACCAATGGCAGGCAAGGTTTTTAGGTAGCATTGGCTTAATCTCTCGCAACTAGCTTTGCTAGATGGAACTACGCGATTGCGCGAAGCGCAGCGCCAGAGGCGATCGCAAGGTAAGCCAGGTAAAATTTTAACCATAACTAACTTCTACTTTCCTTTGTCCCACGACTTCTGGCGCACCAATTTCTACACTCATCTGCTCATAGCGCGCAGTTAAAAATGGCTGACCTAAACCCATCCCAAAAAACGGACTTTCGGCGGGGACTTCTAACTGTGAACCAATTAAACCTAAGCGAGATTCAAATTGTGCCGGAAATATCAGTAAATCAGCACCCATTGCACTGAAACTAGATGCGCCTAACCATTGTCGCCACGCTAAAGTTTGTTGGTTGTAATTGAGAGTACACAACTTCCGGTTTCCCTGGCTAACAGTAACACGCTCTCCCTTTTCCCAGTTAAAATCAGCTAGTTCTTTTGGTAGTCCCCAAATTTCTCGACCACCAGCCACCGAATTAACATCATCTACGTAAATATGGGAAACCCAACCACCGATTTTTCCTCGATAGCCCACGATGGCAGGGGCAACAATTAACTCGCTGTACTCCAGCATTGAGCCTGAGCCGTAATAGGATAAGTACACACTAGCTACAGTTTTACCAGGCCATACAGAGATAATGTCTAACTCTGAAGGAACCAAGGAACGCACTTGGTCAATATTTACCAAATGGAGAGTTTGGATAGCGTAGCCTTGCAGTGTCCAAGGTGCTTGTGGATATGGCATATATACAATTCAAAATTCAAACTTTAATATTTATTACTACTTAACAAATTAGTAGATAAAAAAAATCCCCACCCAGGCTAATGCTTGGATGGGTAATTAGGAGCTAAGGATGCGCTAGCATCCTACACCCCAAACCACCATGAGAATTATTTGCTTTCAGTAAAATCAGCGTCAATTACATCGTCACCGCTGCTGCTAGAAGAGGAAGCCGAACTACCATCCTGAGGGCCAGGGCCGCCAGCGCCAGGAGCAGCACCGCCAGCTTGTTGATAGATGTTGCTACCAACAGCGAATAGAGCTTGTTGCAATTCTGGTGTGAGCTTCTTGATTTGCTCATCATCTTCTTTAGCAACTGCTTCGCGCAGTTCTTTTACCAAACCTTCAACTTTGGTTTTGTCAGCTTCGGGAACTTTGTCGCCTAATTCTTGCAGCTGCTTCTCGGCTTGGTATGCCAAGGAGTCGGCTTGGTTTTTGCGTTCAATTTTTTCACGACGTTCTTTGTCTGTGTTGGCATTTTGTTCAGCTTCTCTGACCATGCGCTCAACATCAGATTTATCCAAGGTGGAAGCGCCAGTAATGCTGATGGACTGTTCTTTACCAGTGCCTTTGTCCTTGGCGGTGACATTGAGGATACCGTTGGCGTCGATGTCAAAGGTAACTTCAATTTGGGGAACGCCACGTGGTGCTGGAGGAATACCATCGAGGCGGAAGGTTCCCAAGCTCTTGTTATCGTTGGCAAATTCCCGCTCACCTTGGAGGACGTGGATTTCTACGTTGGTTTGACCATCCACAGCGGTGGAGAACACTTCTGATTTCTTGGTAGGAATTGTAGTGTTGCGGGGGATAATTTTGGTCATCACACCGCCTAAAGTTTCTACACCCAAGGACAATGGTGATACGTCTAACAGCAAGATACCAGTAACATCACCAGCAAGTACACCTGCTTGAATAGCTGCACCAACCGCTACTACTTCATCAGGGTTAACAGTTTGGTTAGGTTCTTTACCTAAGGCATTCTTCACCAGTTGTTGTACAGCGGGAATCCGGGTAGAACCACCAACTAGTACAACTTCATCAATATCGCCTTTGCTTAACTTGGCATCTCGCAGTGCTGTCTCAACTGGGATGCGGCAACGGTCGATTAAATCAGAGCAGAGTTCTTCAAACTTAGCGCGAGTTAAGGTCATATCCAGGTGCTTGGGGCCATCCTGGGTAGCGGTAATAAATGGTAAGTTAATTTCCGCTTGGGTAACGCTAGAAAGCTCAATTTTGGCTTTTTCTGCGGCTTCAGTCAAACGCTGTAAGGCTTGTCTGTCTTTTCTGAGATCAATACCTTCATCTTTTCTGAACTGTTCAGCTAAGAAATCAACTATTTTCTTATCGAAGTCATCACCACCAAGGTGGGTATCACCAGATGTGGCTAGTACTTCAAACACGCCATCGCCTACTTCCAGTACGGATACGTCGAATGTACCACCACCAAGGTCAAATACAAGGATGGTTTCGTTGCTCTTCTTGTCAAATCCGTAGGCCAGAGAAGCGGCAGTAGGTTCGTTGATAATCCGTAGAACTTCGATACCAGCGATTTTACCAGCGTCTTTTGTTGCTTGCCGTTGGGAGTCGTTAAAGTACGCTGGAACGGTGATTACAGCTTGGGTTACGGTTTCACCAAGGTATTTGCTGGCGTCTTCAACTAATTTGCGGAGAACTTGAGCAGAAATTTCTTCAGGCGCAAATGCCTTATTCAGACCTGGGCATTCTAGCTTAACGTTGCCATTGCTGCTGAGGACTTTGTAAGAAACTTCTGTAGCTTCGTTACCAACTTCGTCGTAGCGCCGTCCGATGAAGCGTTTCACCGAGTAAAAGGTATTTTCGGGGTTCATCACCGCTTGGCGCTTGGCAATTTGACCAACTAAGCGATCGCCATTTTTAGCGAATGCAACCACCGATGGCGTTGTCCGAAATCCTTCCGCATTAGCAATAACTGTAGGTTTACCACCTTCCATAACTGCTACGCAAGAGTTCGTTGTGCCTAAGTCAATTCCAACTACTTTTGCCATTTTAAGTGCTGGCTCCGTATAACTACAAATGAATGAATGTGAGTATTTAAGGGCTAAATTTTGAACCAACTGGTTGAAAAAGCAGCGAGTTCAGCATCAATACCTTTGGTTTGGTTTTTCTGGGGTTAAAACTCCAGAATATGCTGATATATATACTGAGCTTGTGTAGCCCGTCCATGAAGGAGGGTTTCCCGTACCTTGTTTGGGACGGTTAAATTTGAATAAGTTTTTAGCTGGCTCATGGATGAATTTGCTTTCACTCTGTCTAATGTATGAGAATTAATACTTTCAGCGATTAGGGTGAACCGTAACGTCAAAGTGGTGTTTGCCGTCTTTAGGCAGCCTAAACTGTAGAACTACTGAGGAAAAATCCGCAATTAAAAGAGCGATCGCAAAGTTTGCTTGATTAATTGAGTTAACTTGCGAATATTACTATTAATGTGGTTGGCAAATCCCAACCTTGAGGAAAAAATTGTTTATGCGTCGTGCTTCTGGATGTTTATTTGGGCTGGCCTTTGGCGATGCCTTGGGTGCTGTAACCGAATTTTTGACTGTTGAGGAAATTTGCCGTCGCTTTCCCCCAAACGGCCCACAAGCACCAGCAGGCAATCCAGCATTGGTAACTGATGACACGCAAATGACGTTAGCAGTAGGGCAGGCAATTGTTGAAGTTTCAGCGTCAAACTTGACTGTAACTAGTTTAGAACCTGCGCTCAGACGTGCTTTTATCGAGTGGTTGAACAGTCCAGATAATAACCGTGCCCCTGGTCTGACTTGCTTGCGCTCTTGTGAAAATTTGCAGGCTGGGATACCTTGGCAGCAAGCAACTAGGGCAAACTCCAAGGGTTGTGGTGCAAATATGCGTGTCGCACCTGTAGGATTATTGCCATTAGATGAAACAAACCGTGCAGCGATCGCTCAATTTCAAGCAGCAGTTACTCACGGTCATCCTACAGCCCTTGCGGCCTCAGATTTAACCGCAGCTGCGATCGCTGACCTTGCTAGGGGAGGCGATCCGCAAGGTTTGCCTAATCGACTGCGTAACTATGCTCTAAGTCAACGCTTAGTCTACCACTCGAATTGGTTAGGTTCCCTCTGGCAAAGCCCCCACATTAATACACCAGAGGAATTCATTAGCCGTGGGTGGGATGAATGCCTAGCCGTGCTTGACCGTCTTGATGCTGCATTAAAAAACCCAAACCGAGACACTGACCCTTGCTTGGCAACAGGTGAAGGTTGGGTAGCAGAAGAAGCCTTAGCAACAGGTTTATTATGCTTTTTGCTCTTTCCAGAAGAACCTTTAGCAGCACTGCGTCGCGCTGCACTCACAGCAGGTGATTCTGACTCAATTGCTTGTTTAACTGGTGCTTTCGCTGGGGCATACTTGGGAATGGCTGCATGGCCTGAAGATTGGGTAATTCGCATTGAATACCGCGACCAACTAGCAGCATTGGGTAAACTTTGGGATTGAGTATTCATGTTGGGTTTTTCTGTTGGTAAAATCACAAAAGCGCCAATCTCAACAATTCCGCTAGCGTGAAAACCGACAGCATTTTTTATCGTCTTTTTCAAGAACTTCCCAGTATCTTTTTTGAATTAATCGGCAATCCTCCCGAAAGTGCAGAGGCTTACCAATTCTCATCAATTGAAATTAAGCAAACTGCATTCCGCATAGATGGCGTTTTTCTACCTACTCAAGGAGAGCAAAACCCAATTTACTTTGTCGAAGTTCAGTTTCAAACCGATGCAGAAATTTATTCACGTCTGTTTTCCGAAATCTTTTTATACCTGCGTCAAAATCAACCTCAAAATTCATGGCGGGCAGTAGTTATCTATCCAAATCGCAGCCTTGATACCTCAGATATCAATAATTACAGCGAATTACTCAATAGCCAGCGTGTAATTCGCATTTATCTTGATGAATTAGGTGAAACAGTATCTCTGCCAGTTGGTATTGCTACTATTAAATTAATAGTAGAAAGTGAGGAAACAGCAATCTCGACTGCCAGAGAGTTAATAAACAGAACACAACAAGCAATCAACACAGAATCAGACAGAAGACAGTTATTAGAATTAATAGAGACAATCTTAATTTACAAATTTCCGAGGATGAATCGAGAGGAGATTGAGAATATGTTTGGTTTAAGTGAGTTGAAGCAGACGAGAGTTTACCAAGAAGCCAAACAAGAAGGCATAGAAGAAGGTATACAAGAAGGTAAGCAAGAAGGTATACAAGAAGGACGCTTGGAAGCAAAATTAGAATCTGTAACTCGATTATTGACTTTAGGTTTAACGATTGAACAAATTTCACAAGCTTTGGATTTGGAAATTGAACAAGTTCAGCAAGCCGCCCAAAAGTCAAATAATCAAGAGGATAAATCGAAAGGAGATTGAGAATATGTTTCGTATAAGTAATTTTGAATTAGCATTCTATCCCTATGTCAGCCGAACAAAACAAGTCTATTGTGCTGCAAATGTACCAGTCCTTCGACCAAGGCAATTTAGAGCAAGTACAAGAGTATCTTGCCCCAAATTTTGTTGCTCACATCCCTGGTGCTAGCAAAGCGCTAAATCGGGAAGCATTCATGCAGTCTGTACTGATGATTTTTCGTTCTGCTTTCCCTGATGGAATGCACAAGTTTGAAGATGTAATTGTCGAAGGCGATAAAGTTGTAACACGTGGGACTTTTAGTGGTAATCATCGTGGAGAATTACAAGGCATTCCTCCCACAGGTAAGCTAATTACTATTCCTTTCTTTCACATAGATCGCATTGAAAATGATAAACTCGTAGAACACTGGGGATATAGTGACTTACTAAGCTTGATGCAGCAATTAGGAATAGTTTCGCTACCAGGGCCTGGTTTGATTGCACGGAAATTATATTTGGCGATCGCTTCACTTACTAAATTCAACAAAGAAGCGTCTTGATTAAATAGATATCATTAATTTTTTATTTTGAATTGTTCGTATGGTTACTCTGTCTGCCAGTTTGCAAGCTAGACTTTCTCAACCCCTGAAAATCGGCTCTTTTGAGGTAAAAAGCCGGGTTCTTCAATCGCCTTTATCTGGGGTGACAGATTTGGTGTTTCGCCGTCTGGTGCGTCGCTATGCGCCAGATTCGATGATGTACACGGAAATGGTGAATGCAACGGGGTTGCACTATGTCAAAGAGTTGCCCAAAATCATGGAGGTAGACCCCAATGAACGACCAATTAGCATCCAGTTATTTGACTGTCGCCCAGATTTTTTGGCAGAAGCAGCAGTAAAAGCAGTTGCAGAAGGCGCTGATACTGTTGATATTAATATGGGCTGTCCAGTAAATAAAATTACTAAAAATGGTGGCGGTTCTTCACTTTTACGCCAACCAGAAGTAGCTGAGGCAATTGTGCGGGAGGTGGTAAAAGCTGTTGATGTACCAGTAACAGTTAAAACCCGTATCGGTTGGAATGACAAGGAAATTACCATTCTCGATTTTGCCAAGCGGATGGAAGATGCTGGGGCAAAAATGATTACCGTGCATGGACGCACCCGCGCCCAAGGGTACAATGGCAATGCACGCTGGGAATGGATTGCTCGTGTAAAGGAAATTCTTTCTATCCCGGTGATTGGGAATGGAGATATTTTCTCAGTTGAAGCGGCGGTGAAATGCTTAGAGCAAACTGGTGCTGATGGGGTAATGTGTTCTCGCGGAACTTTGGGTTATCCGTTTTTGGTGGGAGAAATTGATTATTTCCTCAAAACCGGGGAAATGTTACCGCCACCAACTCCAATTCAACGGTTGGAATGTGCCAGAGAACATTTACAAGCTTTATGGGAATATAAAGGCGATCGCGGTGTTCGTCAATCGCGTAAGCACATGACTTGGTATGCTAAAGGCTTTGTTGGTGCAGCCGATTTGCGCGGACAGCTAAGTGTTGTTGAAACAGTACAGCAAGGCGTGGATTTGCTTAATCGAGCAATTGAGCAATTAGCTAATGGTTACGAACCGGAAGTAGAAACAGAATCTAGCTTTGCTTTGGTGTAAGAGTCATCTTTTAATAATTGGTAATGATTAATTAAATAAAATCTATATCTAGTTAACCATTACCAACCTCTAGCTTAAAAGAGTGCTGAGTTCTGAGTTCTGAGTGGAAGAGTTCGGAGTTATCCCCTTGTCCCCTTGTTCCTCTGTCCCCCAGTCCCTGCTTCCTTTTTTATCGGAACTGCTTCTGCCAACTCTTATTGCCGACGGCGAATATATCCTTCCGCTTCTAATTTTTTGATAGCTCTGGCGGCAGCATCTTTTCCATATCTTAGTCCAATTGTTGCCGATTCTCTGGAAAGTTGGGGAAGAACCGTAAGCGTTTTTTGCCCTAATGGTGTTTGATAAAATGCAATAATTTGTTTTATCTCATCATGAGTGAAATATTTATTATAAAGAGGCACAAACTCATTAACCATTTCTTCTGGTTTTAACTCTGCTTGAAAAGTATCCCAAAATTTCGCTGGAACTTGAGGATATTCAGTTTTCATTGCACTTACCATTTGACTAATGATTTGTCGGGAAAGATTGCTTGCACCTGTTATATCTAACAACTTTCTAATGTTATTGATTTTTTCTTGGTCTTGAGTATTAGTTGTTGGCGCAGTTCTGTTATTATTCGTAGCCTGAGCAAAAGCTACTCCCTGAAAAGTAGTTATTGCTGATATCACAACTGCTGAAATCAAAAGTTTGGTCTTCATAATATTTATGAAAAATTATTAATTCAAAATCCTTAGAATACTTGAAAAATCAAGCAGTATTTATATGATCTACTTAAATATTTTTACTGTCAAGTTTATAACTATATACTTTATCTACTATAAATTAGTAGCTCATTCTTTCCTGTTCCCTGTCCCCTGTTATCTACCATACATTAAATTATTCTTGTATCACCTTGAGAGTATGTAAATTTGTATCAGTACAACCAGTGATAAATCCTCCCATTGCTTGAATTTGTTGCAAGTACTCAATGGCAGATTTTGTAATTACTTCTCCTGGCATTAACACCGGAATTCCAGGAGGATAGGGACAGACGATTTCTGCACAGATGCGATCGCACGTCTCTAATAAAGGTAATGTTTCACTAGCAGCAAAAAAAGCCTCGCGGGGTGAAATTTTCAAAGAATACTCGAATTCGCTGGGCGGATTTTGGCAAATTGGGTTTTGTGCAATCAAGTTGGTGCGGCGATATCCTTGGGCAAGGGTAATAAAACCTTGGGCTAATTCCTCAATATCTCCTTTGGTGTTACCCAAACTAATAATAAAAGTAAGATGTTGCAGTGATGAACATTCAGCCGTTACACCTAGCTTTTCATCTAGAATTTCCTCAGCCTCAAATCCGGTTAAGCCTAAGCCAGAAACAGTAACGGTTAATCGTGTTTTGTCTAAACCCACAAAGCCAGGAGAAGCAGGGTTATCAATAATCGATAATCCGGGAATTTGACTAATTCTGGTTCTAGCTGCTTTTGCAAGTTGCAAAGTCCGAGTCATCAAGCGTTCCCCATCAATTGCCATTTGCTGACGCGCTGCATCGAGGGAAGCTAAAAGTAAATAACTGGGGCTGGTAGACTGGACTAGTTGCAAAGCTTTACTCACTCGATCAGCGTTTATCCTGTTACCTTGGATGTGCAGCATTGATGCTTGCGTCATCGCACCCAGAGTTTTGTGGATAGATTGTACAGTTAAATCTGCACCTGCGGCTAAGGCTGGGGTGGGTAATTCGGGATGAAAGGCGAAGTGTGGGCCGTGTGCCTCATCTACGAGTAAAGGGATATTGTATTGATGGGTAATGTGAGCGATCGCTTCCACATCTCCACAGACACCGTAATATGTTGGGTAAACTATCATCACTGCTTTCGCATCAGGATACTGTTGCAGTGCAGATTGCACAGCGCTAGGTGTAATGCAATGAGCAATATCTAAAACTGAGTCATAGTCAGGATTGAGAAAAATTGGTATAGCACCGGAGAGAATTAAGCCGGCGATCGCAGATGAATGCACATTTCGCGGCAGAATAATTTTATCGCCTGTACTACAGGTAGCGAGAATTGCTGCCTCAACTCCACAGGTAGAACCGTTAACCAAAAACCAAGTTTGAGCAGCGCCAAATGCTTCAGCCGCCAATTGTTGCGCCTGCTGAATCACACCTTGGGGTGCAAACAGATTATCTAAATCTGCTAATTCTGTTAAATCAGCGCGAAACATAGCTTTACCTAACAAATCAGCCAAGGGTTGAGAAATTCCCTCTCCCCGCTTATGTCCTGGCGTGTAAAAGGACGCATGAGGATGTGCTACACAGGCTTTTAAGGCGTTTAATAATGGCGTTTGGTTTTGATTAAGCATGAAAGAGATATCGGAGTTACTGTTAACTTTTTTGCCCAATCATTTCGTATATTTGTGTTACATATAGGACTCATATTTGATTTTTGAACAAAATTCAGTACACCTTTATCCCTTCTTCCCAGTCCCCAGTCCCCAATCCCCAGTCCCTTACCTCTACGAGTGATTCAGAAATCAAATCGGATTGCTATATCTGCCTATGATTGCAAAAGGAGTTAAATTAGCATTTACTCATTTTTAGCCTTCACAGGAATTTTAATTACAAATTCTGTCCCTTGCCCTGGAGCAGAGATACAGCTAATTTGTCCGCCATGTTTTTCAACTATGATCTGATAGCTGATTGATAAACCCATTCCAGTACCTTTACCCACGGGTTTGGTAGTAAAAAAGGGGTCAAATAACTTTGAATGCATTTTTTCATGAATGCCAGAACCATTATCCGCAATGCTTATTGCTATCCATTCGCTATCTAGTATTTCGGTACGAATGCGAATTGTCGGTAATAAGTTATTGGATTTTTCTGCTTTATTAATTATTACCCATGATGCATTACTATCTTGTAAAGCATCAATGGCATTGTTAAGGATATTCATAAAAACTTGATTGAGTTGGGAGGGATAGCATTCTATTAAAGGTAATTGACCGTATTCTTTAATAACTTTGATTTCTGGACGTTCATGTCTAGCTTGTAAATAGTATTCCATAATTATTAAAGTACTATCGATACCTTCATGAATATCGACCTGTTTAATATCAGCTTTCTGTAAATGAGAAAAGGTTTTGAGTGATTTAACAATATCAGTAATTCGTTGCGTTCCCATTGCCATTGAATTTAAAACTTTAGTTAAATCTTGAGTTAAAAAATCTAGTTCATTTTCTTCTATTAATTCTTGAATCTCTTGAGGTGGATTTGGATAATTCTCTTGATAATGTTGGATTAAATTTAACAAGATATCAGTATGTTTTTTAGCATAAATGAGATTGCCATGAATAAAGTTAACAGGATTATTAATTTCATGAGCAATTCCAGCAACAAGTTGTCCCAAACTAGACATCTTTTCAGAATTAATTAGTTGATATTGAGTTTTTTGAAGCTTGTTTAAAGTTTCCTGAAGGTTAGCATTAGTTTGTTCAAGACGATCGGATTGACTGATAGTAGATTGCTCAGAAACATCCAATAACTGAGTTAATGTTGCAATTTGTGAGTTGAGACGCAGAAAAATTTCATCTTTATTAGTTGCCGTTGCAATTTTTTCATTCACAACAGGTTGTCTATGACTGCTGAAAATTTTGTCTGACTCAAAAGGTAAGATTGCCATTTTAACGTTTAATGCTAGCGGACGCAATAAATCGACACTCATTCGAGGGACTGCCACTTTCAAGAACATGAGAATCACAAACATATTGCCAGAAGGTAATAATCCACCAAAGCCAACTACAGACTTAATATTAAACGGGATAACAAATGATGTTTGTGAAGGAATGTAAGGGCTACCCAAGGCATCAGGAACGTAAAATACGTTATACATCCGCTGTTCTAAATCAGTTAATAAATTAGGGTCTGGCTGAACTACATTACTTAGATTCAAACCTAATTGTTGTATAAGTTTGTAAATCATTGGGATGCTGGCGATCGCATCTTCATTTACTAGAGGAATAGCTTTATGCCCTGAAGATTTGTGCCGCGAATTCCATTCTGGTAGTTCCCCAGCGCTGGCCAATAAAGTCAAGCACTTAAGAGTATCTTCAGGTACATAATTACCTAACAGACTATCTGCATACTCTTGCAAATCTGGTGTTAGTCCTCCATAGGAATGAGTTTTAAAAAAACGGGCAAGAACACATGATTTTTCACCAGTTTTTTTATCAATTAAATGTGTATAAAGATAATTAATAATGTGGTTACTAACCTCTTCCATACTATTAGCTTGATTGCCTAAATTTCGCAAAGCTAAACCGCATTCTGACATATTTCTTAAAGTAAAATTTTGCAAATCATACATTATAGACATCTCCTAATATGACTAGAGAAAGGCCATGGCAAAATACGCACCCAAACAAGAACAAGTTGTTAAGTTTGCAGAATGCGAAATATCAATGTTCTTGCTTGACTATGAAAGAAAACCAAGATAAATCAGTTTTAATCTATACAATATAAATTTCAGCAATGTATGAAGTAAGGCTTATTAAAGCTTAATTAAACTGAGTCACTATATAAAGCTTGTAATTGATGAAAGCTTGTAATTGACGAGTAATAAAAACAGAACTTACGCACTCAGATCCCCCAACCCCCTTAAAAAGGGGCAACCCTGCGCCCTTGCGGGTTCTCCGACTCCCTCAGTGGCGTGGCTTTAGACGTTCCCCCTTTTTTAAGGGGGGTTAGGGGGATCAGGATTTGAGACTTCAGTGCGTAAGTCCTAAAAAAGTGAAAAGAGTTGCAAAGGCATTTGATATCTCTCATGAAGTTTTTCTAACACCACCGTCAAACTTAACAACATCTTAATCTCCACTTGATTCTAAGTTAGTAACTTCCTTTTGTTGCTTGAGCAAGCTGGAGACTAGTTATTTCAAGCGGCTAACTCTCTTGAAGTTTGCCAACTATATCAACATCTCAGTAGGGGTGAATATGAAATTCATGCATTGCCTTAGCGAAGCTGACCGCTCGCGTAGCGTCTCGCAGACAACGTATCGCCTGTTATCAAGTCGTTGCAGACGGCGGAGCTTTTTGTTAGGTGCAGGATTCTTAACAGGGTTAGCAATGACTAGTCAATGGAATCCAGCAATAGCGAAATCGAGGTTTTCTGGCTATCCCTTTAGCCTTGGTGTCGCCTCTGGCGATCCTTTACCAGATGGTGTTGTGTTATGGACGCGACTGGCTCCCAGCCCACTCAATGGCGGTGGAATGCCACTAAGCAATGTTGTAGTGCGGTGGGAAGTTGCTCTTGACGAAAATATGAAAAAAGTTGTGCAACAAGGCAAAGTTTTAGCAACTCCAGAGTTAGCACACTCAGTACACGTTGATGTGCGTGGGTTAGAGCCTGAACGCTGGTATTGGTATCAATTTAGAGTAGGCAATGAAGTTAGTCCGATTGGGCGGACTCGCACAGCTGGCGGATTCCATCGCTCTATCAAAGAACTTAACTTCGCCTTTGTTTCCTGTCAAGACTGGCAAAACGGCTACTATACAGCCTATCGACATCTGGCTGACGAGGATCTCGACCTTGTTGTTCATCTGGGTGACTACATTTACGAATACGGGCCGGAATCTGGTGGGCCACGCCAGCATAACAGTCCAGAAATCGTCACCCTTGCCGACTATCGCAACCGTCACGCTTTGTACAAGACCGACCCCAATCTGCAAGCTGCTCATGCTGCTTTCCCTTGGATAGTGACTTGGGACGATCATGAAGTCGATAACGACTACGCTAACCTGATACCTGAAGATAACCAAAGTCAAGAGGCATTTTTAGTTCGGCGAGCCAATGCTTACCAAGCATACTACGAACATATGCCACTGCGTGAATCTTCGCTGCCCAACAGGTCAAATATGCAGCTTTACCGGCGGTTCGCTTTCGGTGATTTAGCTGAGTTCAACGTGTTGGATACCCGCCAGTATCGCACTGATCAACCTTGTAATGACGGACTTAAGCCTCGTTGTGTCCAAGCTTTTGATGCCAATGCTACCATGACAGGGAAAGAGCAAGAGCAATGGCTATTCCAAGGATTAGACAAATCGCGATCGCGCTGGAACGTGATTGCTCAACAAACGATGCTAGCTGAATATGATTTTAATGGTCGCCCAGACATAAAAGTATTCAACATGGATCAGTGGGATGGCTACGTGGCGGCGCGGAATCGGCTCCTGAACTTTTTGCAACAGCGCCAACCTTCCAACCCAGTGGTAATTACTGGAGACATCCATTCTAGTTGGGTACACGACTTGAAAGTTGACTTCAACAACCCAGCCTCAGCCACAGTTGGTACAGAATTTGTCGGAACTTCGATTTCCTCTGATTTTCCAGCTCAATTTATCGCGCCAGTTCAAGCCGCCTTGCGAGACAATCCCCACACTAAGTTTTTTGACGGTGCTTTTCGGGGTTATGTCCGCTGCAACCTCACCCCAGAACGCTGGCAGAGCGATTACCGCGCTGTATCAACTATCATTAGCCCTAATGCCTCTATTAGTACCCTAGCTTCGTTTGTAGTTCAAAACGGTCAACCAGGCGCACAACGGGCATAAATCTCGTAGGGTGTGTTATGCCGTAGACTAACGCACCCTACAAATCTTCTTGACTTTTAACTTTTGACTTTTACGTTGGCGGTTGCTCATTAGTAGGAGTTGGCGATTCACCTCGCAGTCCCTTGCGGCGTTGGTTTTTAGGAACTCCTCCCGCCATACCATACTCTATACTGCTTTTGCCATATTTAGCCCCAACTCCCATGAGTATGTGTTCTGTCATGTCTGCCAACTGTCGCTCTGTTTCCAACATGGTACGGTATAACTTATCCAGGTTGGTCAGGGCACTGTTGTAGATATTTTCTTGATTTCGCAGTGACTCAATTAGTCTTGAGTAAGCAGGTAGGGTAAGTCCATTACCTACATCTAACTTTGGATCAATTGAATTCATACCAGCTGCACGACGCGCTGCTTTTTCTAACACTTGGGAGGTTCTTTTTCTTCGAGCCATGAAATGCACCTCATAATCTGGTTATCAGTTATCAACTTCACTGTTAACTGATGTAATCTTCTTTACGTTAAAAGCTTCTGTATCAATCAGCCTGAGAAAATTCCTGCAAACTTCTGATGAGTTTTGCTACACAGGGTTAGCAGTAATTATTGATGTAATTACGCAAAACAGTAAGCAAACCGCAGTTTGAGAAAGCAATATCTGCTTTTGCTTGCTAAATATACTGAAAACAGTAAGCAAACCGCAGTTTGAGAAAGCAATATCTGCTTTTGCTTGCTAAATATACCGAAAACAGTAAGCAAACCGCAGTTTGAGAAAGCAATATCTGCTTTTGCTTGCTAAATATACCGAAAACAGTAAGCAAATTTGCATTTTGAGAAAGCAAACTCCAGTTTGAGAAAGCAAACTCCAGTTTGAGAAAACATCGTAGGAAACATCAAAAATCTTCGAGTCACAGGAATAAAAAAGTTGATAAGCTAATGCACATTTAACTTGCATATTTTAATTTTGGAGAAAAAGCGTCATTGCGACCGAAGGGTAGCAATCCCAAAAACTTTGCGATTGCGTCGTTTCATTTCGTTCCACTTGCAATGAGATATTTTGCCAGACATCATATCAATTCTTCTCCCCTGCACCTGAAGCCCCTCTGCTCCTCTGCTGTCTCAATGTGCAAATGAGATGTGTAACAGCTTAGTACTGGGCAATGCGATCGCACTGGCTAAAATATTAAAATTGTGCTTAGAGGATGTCTCAGAAGTATTAAATATTTCGTTTGATCCCCCTAGCCCCCCTTTCCAAGGAGGGAAATATATCAAAGTCCCCCTTTTTAAGGGGGGTTGGGGGGATCTATAAGTCTCAAATACAACATCAAAAAGTTTTTAGACATCCTCTTACCAATGACCATTGATTATTGATAAATGATCATTTAGGAAGATGTCAGCAACTTAAGTTGTCATCTAGGTTGGGAAAGTCGAATAATTTAATTCAGACTTTCTATGATTCAACCCACTGCTATTTCTATACCCGAACCTGGAATTCCCAATCCTGTACCAAATCCCTTACCCAGTCCTGAACCTACACCAGGGCCAACCATTCCCCAGCCTGTACCGGGGCCTGTACCAGAACCTGTACCTGCACCAATTCCCCAGCCTGTACCAGGGCCAATTCCTCAAACAGTTCCAGGAACAATACCCCAAACAATTCCTGAACCTGTTTAAATTATCTTGGTAGTGTAAGCCAAAATCTAAAATCTAAAATGCTACGAGCCGGAATTGTCGGACTTCCCAACGTCGGAAAATCTACTTTATTTAATGCTGTAGTTGCTAATGCCAAAGCAGAAGCTGCTAACTTCCCGTTTTGCACCATTGAACCGAATGTCGGCGTTGTCGCAGTACCGGATGAGCGCTTAAATGTTCTCTCGAACATTGCCGGTTCAGCACAAATTATCCCGGCGCGTGTTGAGTTTGTGGATATTGCCGGTTTGGTTAAAGGTGCAAGCCAGGGTGAGGGACTAGGTAATCAATTTCTGTCCCACATCCGGGAAGTCGATGCAATTGTTCATGTGGTGCGTTGTTTTGAAAACGACGATATTATCCACGTTGCTGGCTCTGTTGACCCAGCACGAGATATTGAAATTATTAATTTGGAGCTTGGTTTATCAGATTTAGCACAAATTGAACGCAGAATCGACCGCACCCGCAAACAAGCACGCACTAGCAAAGATGCACAGTTTGAAGTCACAGTTTTAGAAAAGTTAGCTGCTGCTTTAAATGAAGGTAAATCAGTTAGACAAGTTAGTTTAACAGAAGAAGAAGCAGAGATTATTAAAGGACTAGGGCTGCTCACCAATAAACCAATTATTTACGCCGCCAATGTTTCTGAGGATGATTTAGCAACGGGTAATGATTTTGTAGAAAAAGTGCGGCAAATAGCATCTGGTGAAAATGCTCAAGTTGTCATAGTTTCTGCCCAAGTAGAAGCCGAACTTGTAGAATTACCAGAAGAAGATAAAGCTGATTTTCTCGCATCTTTGGGTGTAGAAGAAGGCGGTTTAAAATCTTTAATTCGTGCTACTTACGCCTTATTAGGCTTGCGGACATATTTCACTAGTGGCCCTAAAGAAACCCGTGCTTGGACAATTCATGCAGGTATGTCTGCGCCCCAAGCAGCAGGTGTGATTCACTCGGATTTTGAACGGGGATTTATTCGCGCTGAAACTGTTGCTTATGATGATTTAGTAGCAACTGGTTCGATGAATGCGGCCAAGGAAAAAGGTTTAGTCAGAAGTGAAGGCAAAGAATATATTGTCAAAGAAGGCGATGTGATGTTATTCCGATTTAATGTGTAGGGAGAAATAATTACTAATTCGTAATTCGTAATTCGTAATTAAGAAACTGGTTTAAATACAGCAGATTGCACTTGGTGAGGTACAGATTATCGCCGATCGTAGGGGCACGGCAGTGCCGTGCCCCTACCCGTGTACTTACGCACTCAGATCCCCCAACCCCCTTCAAAAGAAGCAGCCCTGCGCCCTTGCGGGTTCCCCGGCTCCCTCAGTGGCGTGGCTTTAGACGTTCCCCCTTTTTTAAGGGGGGTTAGGGGGGATCAGGGTTTCAGACTTCAGTGCGTAAGTCCTAAATTATTCCAATTTCTGGTTCAACGCGACTGTTCCTTCTCCCTGCTTCCTCTACCGTGTACACAAAAGTTTTTGAGAGTTGTCCCACAGGCTTTTGATCCCCCCAACCCCCCTTTTTAAGGGGGGCTAAAATCCCTCAAAGTCCTCCAATTTATCGGAGGATAATGACGGATCTACAATGATTTCGGTTTAGTACACAGATGTGTGTACACCGTAGGCTCCCCTGCACTTAATGCGATGGGATATTTTTTTAGTTGGAAGTCCCTATTCTCCACCCACAATGTACACAGAAGAACCAAAATTTTCATCATCTGTACCAACAATCAAACCACCTTCTGCACCTGGGACAAGTTCCATCCCTTCTATTTTGTGGTAATCAGAACGGTAAAGCGGTACAAATTGAGGATTTTGCTGCAATACTAATTTGTTACCACGAAAACCTATGGAGCCAGCAATGTATACAGCTGATTGAAATGGGCCATCATCTCCAGGATCACTTGCTGAAGTGATGTATACAACTCCAGCCGGGTCTATTTTTAAATCTGAAATATGACGAACATTGCCCTGGGGAAATGGTACTTTTAAATTACTAGAACCTGTAAGCACAATTTTATATTGCACCAAGTCAAGCAATCCCCAATAAATAGTTGCTGACTGTTCTGCTTCACCGCGATGCGCCCAAACAGCAATTAATTTACCATCTATATCTTGTAAAGAAAATGCTTCAAAATTACTTCCTTGAGAAATTGTTGGTAATTTAAATTCTTTGAGCAGCGAGATAGGATTGTTGGTAGGTTCAAACTTGATGTAATAAGCTTTTCCAGAACTGCTTAAAGCTATAAAAGAAGTATTTTTTGTTCCTGGAATAGATGTTAACGCTTCTAAGTCATTTGGTAATTCTGTGTTATTTGGCCAATTTAAGGGTAAATATTCAGGTGGCTTTTTGCGTTTGATACTAATGATTGCTAAACGACCTTGATTTTGCTTTTTGTTGTCATGGACAATTAAAAAATTTAGGGAATTACTTTGTTGATTAATCAAAGCCATACCGCTGATACCAAAAGGGATACCACCTCGAACTGGAACCCAATCTTGTGCCCAAACTTTTTGGGTAATAAATAACAGTGCGCTCAAGATTAATATATTTATAATTAACTTTAAAAATCGACGCATATAAATTGATGCTGATAGACGCATAAGTAAGCAGATGACCCATCATATCAAATGCAGGCGATGCCTTCGGCAACGTCTTCGACGAACGCGCCATATCAGCAGATGACTTTTAATAATCTTGACTGTTAATAGCAACCGAAATTATACTTAAGTATTTAAAAAATTCTGATGGCTCGACACATTTTTTTACTAGTGTTATTTTTGAGACTGTAGACCCTTGATTAAGCACTGAAGGAATCGTGCAAAATGGTGGGATGGCTTTTTAGTGGTTTTGTTAAAAAATTAGAGCGTTCAGCAAAAAAGGTTTCACGAGATTTTGTGGAATCCAGCAGTAAAGAAATAAACGATTTGTTTGATAAAAAAGTTAACCCCTTAGCTGAAAAGCTAGACTATATAGCTGAACAACGGATAAAACAAACTGAGCAATTAAAAACTCAGGTTAAAGCTGATATTGAGTCTTTGCTAAATAATGCTGATCAGAAACTTAAGAAGAATTTTCAAGAAATTGATGAAATACGTGAATCGGCTCTTAGAGATGTAAGAGAAACTGTTGGTGAAGTTGATGTTTATTTAGAAAATAGAATTAATCAGATTTCTTTGGCGGTAATGAGAGCATTGAGTCAAACTGAATATCTAACTAAAAATATTTTTGACGGAATTAATATTTTAGAAGAAAATTTGTTTCAAGATATAAATTATATAGTAGATAAAATCAACGAAGATATTGATGAAAAGCTAGAATTAATTCGGAATGAATTGAAAAAGCATTTGGCTCATGCTTTACCGAACCCTTTTGATAAATGTAAACAGAGGTTAAAGATAGGGTTGAAGCCTGGTGCTATGCTATCTGACGTTGAGCTTTATCAATTAAGCGAGTGCTATGAACTAAGTAAGTTGAATGAAAATACTTCGATTGATGAAGTAATAAATATTTATGGACAACTTCAACTAAATGGCAATAAAAGCTAGTAATACACAAACTTTAGAATCAAGCATTAGGACTTTTCAAACAGAAATACATTCATTAAAATCAGGGCTTCAACTTACTAAAGAAAAGCTTTTGTCTGCTGAAATGACAGCAATAGAAGCCAAAAAAGTTGCTAATAATGCTCAGATTGAAATTGAAAATGTTAAAAATCATATGACTGAATCACCTATAAACTTGCAGATTATTGAAGAATTAGCACAACTTAAAGAGCAATTATCTCAATTAGTACAAAATTCCCAAAAGATAAAGTCTGATGAAAAAGATTTCCAGAAGCCAATTTTAGAATCTATATCAAGTTTGCGATCGCAATTATCTCAACTAGAAGCCGAATTAACTCTTGTATCTCCAACTTCAGGTATAAACTACACTAAATTGCGAGATTTGTTAGCAGAAAATAAATGGCAGGAAGCAGATAAGGAAACTTGTATTTATATAGTCAAAATATCTGACAGAGAAGAAGAAAACTGGTTAGACGATGGAGATATTAAACGTTTCCCACGCCATGACTTGCGAATTATTAACAACCTTTGGATGAAATACAGTGATGGCAAATTTGGTTTTACTGTTCAAAAGCAAATATGGCAAGATTCTAGAGAAGATTATAAATGCTTTGGCGATCGCGTTGGCTGGCTTGTAAACAGTCAATGGCGTAGATATGAAGAGGCGATTTTTAGCCTTGATGCTCCAGAAGGGCATCTTCCATATACAATCAAGGTAATAGGTTTCGGTTATCGTAATCTTGGGGAAATTCCACACAGACTAAAACGTTTTTTACCAAGATGCTGATTTAATAAAAATATTTTGTTTTACTAAATAATACTTTTTAAACAGTTCCAAAGTAAATAAAAAATCAGGTGGGCATTGCCCACCCTACTATTAATTAGGCGGATCAAAACGATTCACAACCGCTGCCCAAAGAATCATCGGTGAACCTACACCAAGACAGAATAACCACTGCTGCCAACTCAAGGGCGCTGTTTCAAATACGTAGTTAATGAACGGTACATGGGCGAAGATAATTTGCAAAATAATTGCTCCCAAAATCCCGAAGCCAATAGCAGGAATATCAACATTATCTTGAATTGTGCCATCCATTTTGGCAATCAAATTGGGGATTAATTGACTAATGCTCAATAAGTAAAATATCCGTCCAGCGATTAAAGAGTTAATCGCCATAGTTCGCGCCAAATTTAAATCACCTGTTGTTTGCCGGATATATTCAAACACTCCAAAGATTACAATCCAATTAAATAAAGAAATTGCCAAGATTCGCTTTAACCGACTTCCCGATAATAGCGGTTCGTTGGGATGGCGCGGTGCTTGTTGCATGACATTTTGCGCCTTTGGTTCAAATGCTAAGGGCACTGTCATGGTGATAGAATTGAGCATATTTAGCCAGAGAACTTGTAAGGATAAAATCGGTAAGTCTCTCGCTAATAATGTACTAATTAAAATCGTCATTGATTCCCCACCGTTCACAGGCAAAATAAAGCAAATCGCCTTGATGAGGTTTTTATAAACCGCCCTTCCTTCTTCTACAGCCGCTTCAATGGAAGCAAAGTTATCGTCGGTAAGCAACATATCTGCGGCTTCTTTGGCAACTTCTGTACCCGCACCACCCATCGCAATACCAATATCTGCTTGTTTTAAGGCGGGTGCATCGTTGACACCATCTCCTGTCATGGCGACGACTTCGCCTTTTGATTGCAACGCTTCGACTAAACGCAGCTTTTGTTCTGGGGCGACACGGGCAAATACTACACCTTCTTGGGCAACTTGGGCGAGTTCTGCTGGTTCCATCTGTGCGAGTTCTGCACCTGTGAAAGCCAGAACTGAACCATTTTTGTTGATTCCCATGCGGCGGGCGATCGCCTGGGCTGTGATAGCATGATCTCCGGTAATCATCTTCACCTGAATTCCTGCTGATTGACAGGCTTGCACCGCTTTAATTGCACTTTCACGCGGCGGATCAATCATTCCCTGTAAGCCTAAGAAGATTAACCCACTGTCAATATCTGGATGATCTACCGTATTTTGCTCATCGCCGATGGGCTTTTTCGCTAAAGCTAACACCCGCAGGCCTTGCCGTGCCATGATATTTACTTCTCGCTCGATGGAAGTTTGCCGTAATGTTTCTACACAATCGAGCGGGCGGGGTTGTCCATTAGTATTCAACATCAAGGTGCATCGCTGGAGAATAGCCTCGACTGAACCCTTGACATATATAGTTTTACCCTTGGGTGTGGCGTGCAAAGTCGCCATGTATTGAAAGTCTGATTCAAAGGGTATCCCATCCAACTTGGGCATTTGCTTAGTTAAGGTAGACTGGCTAAAACCAACTTTGTTAGCAGCTACAATTAATGCTCCTTCGGTAGGATCTCCCATCACTACCCACTTCCTATTTTTCTGTTCTAAGTGGGAATCATTGCACAATAATCCGGCAATTAAGCATTCTTGCAAACCCTTGTCGCTGTTTAAGTCAACTGGTCTGTCATCTATCAATATTTCCCCATCCGGTGTATAACCTAAACCAGTGACAGTATATTGATGTCCTCCAGCATAGATTGCTTGTACTGTCATTTGGTTTTCTGTTAAAGTCCCGGTTTTATCGGAACAGATGACAGTTGCACTACCCAAGGTTTCCACGGCGGGCAATTTGCGGATAATCGCATTGCGCCGCGCCATGCGCGAAACACCAATGGCGAGTGTAACTGTAACTACTGCTGGCAAGCCTTCTGGTATAGCGCTGACTGTTAACGCCACCGCCGCTTCTAAAGCTTCTTGAAAACCGCGAAAGCTTAATCCAACTACAAAGCAGAGGGTTGCTAACCCTAGTACCATATACAACCAACTCTGACTGAATTTGTCGAATTTTCGCGTTAAAGGCGTGGAAATATTAGTGTGTTGCTCCATTAGTTGGGAAATACGCCCTGTTTCCGTGGCGTTCCCTGTAGCAACTACAATCCCAGTTCCTTGCCCAAAGGTAACAAAGCCACCTGCATAAGCCATGTTTTTCCGTTCTGCTAGGGCAGTATCTGGCTTTAAAATTGCGGTATTTTTTTCTACCGCTACCGATTCCCCAGTTAAGGCTGATTCATCTATTTGTAAATTTCGTACTTGTATTAACCGTAAATCTGCTGGGACTTTATCGCCGGAAGTCAGCAATACAATATCCCCAGGCACTAACTCACGGGAAGGAACGCGTATTTTTTGACCATTTCGGATGACAGTGGCTTCTGTGGTAATGGCTTTGGCTAGGGCTGCGATCGCACTCTCGGCTTTTGACTCTTGGATAAATCCAATGATGGCGTTGGTAGTGGTGACACCCCAAATCACTCCAGCGTTGACAAAGCTACCAGTTACTGCCTTCACCAAACCCGCACACAACAAAATAATCAGTAGCGGTTGGTTAAATTGCAGCAGAAATTTCCACCACCAAGGTTTGCTTTTCTTGGCTGTCAGTTCGTTTGCACCCAATTGAGTCAACAAATGTTTTGCTGTAGCGTTACTCAACCCATACTCAGCATCACTCTGCAAACGGGCGATCGCATCCGAAATATTCAAGCCATGCCAAACAGTCAGCTGCTTATCTTCTGGTGCGATGGTAGATACAGCTGGAGCCATAACTATTTATTACCTTTTTTAAAGTGTTATTTCTTGTATAACACGCTTTTTTGGTGTCAATTTTTATTTGACACTAATTATATTTGATAACGATCATAGTTAGCTTCAATGCTTGCTCGGTAATCATGGAAGTTAGTATGCTTGGCGTTACAGCTTGGATGGGTAAAAGGCGGGTAAATTTTGGATTTGTCTACTCCTTTGGAATTAATTGGGCGTTCAGCAGAATTTCAGTACATTGTGGAATTACTGGCCCAGGATGGTGACTTGCTAATTACTGGAGTCCCTGGTAGTGGACGGCGTACCCTAGTAAAAGGCGCAGCGCAGGAAGTAGGCGCGATCGTGCTAGAAATCGACTGCATCCGAGCCACAGAGGGAGAGCGATTTTTACAATTGCTAGCAGAGGCTGTTAATCAAAATTGGCAACCAGAAAAAATTCAAGAGTGGGTTGCTAACACTGCTAGTGAGTTTTTTATTTACTTGATGGAAGAAAACGGTGGAAAACTAAAACTACTACGTTCCCTTAACCAAAAACAAATATGGCAAGCTTTTGAAATATTGCTTGAGTTGCCACAAATGATGGCAGTTGATTTACATAAGCGAGTAGTGCTGATTTTGCAGAGTTTCCCCCACATTCGCTCTTGGGATCGCAATGGTTTGTGGGAAGCAACATTCAGGCGAGAAATCAAGACACAAACTCACGTCAGTTATGTCTTGATAGCAACTATTGCTGAGACAAACAATCATGCAGATGAAGATGAGACTAACTACCCTTTAGAAACTGTACAGTTACCACCCTTAGCTAAAGAGATTTTAGCAGTGTGGGCAAGGGAGATGTTGCATACAGAGGGATTAAAATTTGATTCCCGCTCCCTAGCACTGCAACTATTCTTAGATGCCGTCCAAGGACATATTGGCGATGCGATGACACTAATTCGCCGCCTCAAAACCTTGTGCCATCCCGATAGTTTAATTACCGAGCAAGAGGTAGAGCAAGCAATTACAGGGCTGCTTCAGGATTTATCCATCACTTTTGAGTCCTTACTGATGTTACTGCCAGCAAATCAAGTACATATTTTGGAATGTTTGGCCCTAGATCCTACGGTAAAGCCACAAAGTAAGGAATATATTCAAAAACATGGGCTTTCTAGAGGTGGTAGCCTTCAAGGTGCTTTGACTGGGTTACAACACAAAGGTTTAATTTACGGTGCAGAGCAGGGTTATAGCTTGGCATTGCCCCTACTGGCTTTATGGTTGCGGCGGCGGTTGAGTTGAACTGCACATTAAGACGTTTATCTATATAGCAATCCGATTTGATTTCTGAATCACTCGTAGAGGTAAGGGACTGGGGATTGGGGACTGGGGACTGGGAAGAAGGAATAAAGGTGTACTGAATTTTGTTCAAAAATCAAATATGAGTCCTATATATTCAGTCAAAGATTATTGCAACAGATGAAGGTAGATTTACAAATAGCCAAATAGGTAATACATTGCAATCAGTGTGCGAAGATAATTTCTGGTTTTGTTATATAAGGAATATCCACGATTGTAGGTAAAAGCATTAAAATATTTCTATGCCAGAATTAATTCATTTTCGTATAAAAAATGAAATATGGTGATTAATCCACATCATAAATACATTGCAACTGGGTTGAATGCCTAGTTATGGTTAATAAAAATAAATGTTTTTTTCAAAAATTAGTCAATAGTTAAATCAATATCAAGTTGCGAAAAGTTTCGCTTTGTGTAATGTTTTAAATCACAAAATTACCTTGCAAGTCAACAATAAAAATAATTGCTATCTTTGTCATCCTCTTTATTTAATTAAACTGGAGCGTGTAAAGGACAAAAATTATATCAAGTGATTATTCAACATCTTTAATTAAAAACTACTGACTTTTAGTGGCGTTCGTTATTACGATTAAAAATTTATAACTACTGCCATTTGAAATTAAGCAGAATTATAATTACTAATTAAAATCGGATAAATTTAAAAAACTGCATCATAATTCGTATAGAGAAAAATTTCTAGTGAAAAACATTATATTATTTTGCCAGCTTTCGATCATCCAATGCTTTATCTTTCCAAGAAAGGAGGTGCTGAAAATATCCATGTAAGGTTGCGGCTGCATTACTTAAAGAATAAAGTTTTCTACCAGACTTAATCACTTTGCAATTATGCAACGCATGACATACCCTCATATCATTGCATCCATGCGTCGATGGCTTGTTGTTTCGTTAGTAGGGTTAATAGCCTTAATTTTGGCTCATAAAATAGCCCTCATCTACCGATTTCAACCTGGAATTTCTTTATGGTTTCCGCCATCAGGAGTTGCGATCGCTCTCACATTCTGGTTTGGCCTCTATGGTATTTTTCTAACAGAGATTGCCTCGTTCTTGATGTCACCGTTTTGGGGATTGACCGATTGGGAGCAATTACTGGGTTTACTCGATGGTATAGAACCTTTAATTGCTTGGTTACTCTATCGTCGTTTTTGGCAGGGTTCGCTAAGATTGAAGACTCTCAGAGATGTTACAACTTTTATCTTAAGCGTGCCTATAGCAGCTTGCGCTACTTTAACTGTGGTTGGTAGTTTATCTTGGGTAGCGGTAGGCAAAATGTCAGCTTCTAGCTTGGCTGAAAATATTCCACACTGGTGGTTGGGCAATGCTATGGGAGTGATGGCAATTACCCCTACACTTCTTTTAGTGCTAACTCCATATCTGCAATCTTGGGGCTGGTTACGCCATTCAGAAGCATTAAACTCTTTATCTAAACCTGTAAATTTTCAGTTCTCCCGTTGTTTATTCTTTGAGTTCAGTGCGATCATATTCTTTTGTTTAACCACAGCAATCCTCACCGTTTCGGAAACTAACCATACAGGCTTTAAGTTTCAACAATTCTCATTTTTGGGCTTTATTCCAGTGCTGTGGGCAGCAACTCGCTTTGGTGTGACTAGTGGGATGGTCATCTCTAGCTTTTGCGTATTAGTAACGCTGTTCTCTTACTTGGTTGCCTACCCTAACGCTATTTTGTTGCCCAACTTTCCTGTGCAACCAGAAGTGTTGCATGTTCACAAACTTAGTCTACTCGTGCAGTGTGCTGTTGCTTTGCTCGTGGGAACTGCAATTACAGAAAGGGCAAAGACTCAAGTAGCATTAGCCGTAGAAAGAGTCAAACTAGGGGAGTATCAAGCCCGTGCAGAACTATCGGAAAAGCTCATTCAACTTAATAATTCACTCCTAGAAACCAATGCTCGTCTAGAAGAATCCAATCGTGA
Source organism: Mojavia pulchra JT2-VF2 (assembly GCA_019359325.1). Classification (GTDB taxonomy): domain Bacteria; phylum Cyanobacteriota; class Cyanobacteriia; order Cyanobacteriales; family Nostocaceae; genus Mojavia; species Mojavia pulchra. The sequence goes on from JAHHHN010000046.1 coordinate 32,040, forward strand.
CAAAGATGAATTTCTCAAACGCGAGCAAGCCCTGCGTCGTCGTCTTGGTAATATTCTTGAAAGTATGACTGATGCCTTTATTGCTGTTAATCGAGATTGGCAAATTACATATGTAAATCGACAAGCAGCAATAATTAATGCAGTAGAGCCAGAAGAGCTATTAGGTAAAAATTATTGGGAGCAGTGGCCAGCCACCAAAGGCACGCAGTTTGAGTGGGAATATCGGCGAGCATTAAATGAGGAAGTATCTGTCCACTTTGAGACATTATACGAACCTGATAATATGTGGTTTGAAGTCCACGCCTACCCTGCTGAAGATGGTCTTGGTATCTTTTTTAGAAATATTACTGAGCGCAAACAGGCAGAAGCAGAGCGAGGACAGATACTAGCGCGAGAACAGGCTGCACGCAGTGAAGCGGAAGCAGCAAACCAACTTAAAGATGAATTTCTAGCAGTCCTCTCTCATGAATTGCGTACTCCGCTCAATCCCATTTTAGGTTGGGCAAGTTTATTGCAAAACCAAAAATTTCAGGGAGACAGGCTGATTCGTGGACTAGAAACTATCGAGCGAAATGCTAAATTGCAAATTCAGTTAATTGACGATTTGTTGGATGTATCTCGCATTCAGCAAGGAAAAATGGTTTTAAACATCCAGCCTGTCAATTTAGTTAACACCATTGAAGCAGCACTAGAGACTGTGCATTTAGCAGTACAAGCAAAAAATATTCAAATTAAATCCTTATTGGAGAAGAATATTGGAATGGTTTCAGGCGATGTAGCTCGCCTACAGCAAATTGTTTGGAACCTATTAGCTAATGCAGTTAAATTTACTCCCTCAGGAGGACAAATAGAAATACAGCTAAAGCGAATAGACACCTTTGCTTTAATTCAAATTAAAGATACTGGTAAAGGTATTTCCTCAGAATTTTTACCCCATGTATTTGAGTATTTCCGCCAAGCTGATGGTAAAACCACTCGACAATTTGGTGGGCTGGGATTAGGGCTAGCTATTGTGCGTCATCTTGCAGAATTGCATGGTGGATCTGTCCATGCAGAAAGTCCAGGCGAAGGAATGGGAGCAACATTCACAGTCAAGTTACCCCTAATGCGCGATCCGCCACAAATCAAGAAAGACAGCGTGACACCGAATAATTCCTTGAGTTTGGCAGGGCTGTCGATTCTAGCTGTAGATGATGATACAGATACAGGTGAATTTCTTACTATCATGCTCGAACAGTTTGGAGCATCAGTGATTGCAGTAGCATCAGCAGGCCAAGCCTTAGAAGTAATAGCAAAATCCCCACCAGATTTACTGTTGAGTGATATTGGTATGCCAGGAATAGACGGCTACACGCTAATACGTTTAATTCGAGCTATGACACCAGAACAAGGAGGACAAATTCCCGCGATCGCCTTGACTGCTTATGCAGGAGAATTTAACCAGAAACAAGCACTCGCCGCCGGGTTTCAGATGCACTTACCTAAACCTATTGAATCACAGGAATTATTAAAGGCGATCGCCCAAATCTTTGCTGACAAAAGGGGATTAGGGACTGGGGATTAGGGGCTGGGGATTAGGGACTGGGGAGTGGGATAAAGCAGGGGAGCAGGGAGCAGGGGAGAAAAACTTCCCCAATCCCCAATGCCCAAATTTTGATTTATTTTGTTCTTTTCAACTTAAAGCAATTTTATGAAAGCTTACGAAGTTCAAAGCGATGCAGGGATTGATGGACTGAAATTAGTTAATCGCCCTGAACCGAAACTGGGTTTGGGACAAGTTTTGATCAGAGTCAAAGCAACATCGCTCAATTACCGTGACTTGCTTGTTATTGAGGGAGCCTACGGTTCTGGAGTGAAATATCCCCTAATTCCCCTGTCTGATGGCGCGGGGGAGGTGGTGGCGGTGGGCGAAGGTGTGACAAGGGTGAATGTAGGCGATCGCGTAGCTGGTATTTTCTTCCAAGATTGGATTTCTGGCGCTTTAACCAGAGAGAAAATGAAATCGGATTTAGGAGGTGGTATTGATGGGATGCTCGCTGAGTATGTTGTATTACACCAAGACGGATTAGTGATATTACCCGATCATCTATCCTATGTTGAAGGTGCAACTTTACCCTGTGCAGCAGTGACAGCTTGGCACGCTCTGGTGAGCAAGGGCAATCTTATTGAAGGTAACACTATATTATTACTCGGTACAGGAGGCGTTTCCATTTTCGCTCTGCAATTTGCCAAGTTACACGGTGCTAGAGTCATACTTACTTCCAGCAATGATGACAAGTTAGCACGAGCTAGAGAATTGGGTGCAGATGAGACAATCAACTACAAGACAACGCCAGATTGGGAAAAGAAAGTCTACGAACTAACTAATCGCACAGGTGTGGATCATGTGGTAGAGGTAGGCGGTGTAGGTACTCTCCCACAATCACTACAAGCAGTTCGTATTGGGGGACGTGTGAGCTTGATTGGTGTGCTGTCAGGCAGGGGAAGTCAAATTGACCCCATGCCAATACTGTTTAAAAGCTTAACATTTCAAGGTATTTATGTGGGCAGTCGCAAAATGTTTGAGGCAATGAATCAGGCGATCGCTCAGTATCAATTACAGCCTATTATTGATAAAATATTCCCCTTCACCGAAGCGCCAGAAGCTTACCGTTACCTCAAAAGTGCGGGTCACTTTGGCAAAGTTGTAATTCAGATTGACTGAAATCCCCCTAAGATAGCTAAGGAGCTTCTTAGCTCATTACAATTAATTTCTAGAGATGCAAAACTTTGCGTCTCTACAACTATTTTTAACTAGCTATAGATCAAAGTAAAATTATGATTACTTTTGTCAATGTTTTTACAGTCCTCCCCGAAAAGCAAGAAGATGCATTGCGAAAAATCCAGCAAGTTTATGTGGAGGTTGCCAGGTATCACTCTGGATTCGTTTCTGCTAAATTACTCAAGAGTGATGATGGCACTAGAGTTACTGCGATCGCTAATTGGGAAAGTGTAGAACAACTTGTTGCTATGAGAGAAACTCAGGGCTTTAAAGATTTGCATAATCAGGAATTTTTTGATGCGATCGTTTCCGTCGAACCTCATATATATAGTAATGCTAATACTATCGAAGTTTCCAGCATAAAAATAAATAGTTAAACAGACCAACCTCAATAAAAATTTTTGACATTAGGACGATTTTCTGATTTTTCTCCTTCTGGCTTGAGTTTGCTTTTCTAACGGTAATTATATTAAAGAGATTCCTGATGTCAGTAAATAATAATCCTCTGAAGCAGCCAGAAAATAAGCTACTCGCTGCTTTACCTACAGATGAATATGAGCGTCTTATTCCCCACTTGAAGTTTGTTCCTCTCTTATCTGGGCAACTTATTTATACACCAGCAGAACCGATCACACACGTCTATTTTCCCCATAAAGCAGTGATTTCGCTAATCGCAACAATGCAAGAAGGTTCGTCAGTTGAATTTGCTTTGGCGAGCAATGAAGGTATGGCGGGTATCACAACGATTTTGGGAGACAATACAACAACCACAACAGCAATTGTGCAAGTACCAGGTGATGGTATGCGGATGGATGTGGATGTGTTGATAAGTGAGTTCAAAAAGGGTGGAAAACTGCAAAGCCTGTTGCTGCGCTACTTACAAGCTTTAATTGCCGAAATGGCACAAGGGTCTGCCTGCAACCGTCTCCATAACTTGGAGGCGCGGTTTGCTCGTTGGTTGCTGAAAGTTTCCGACCGTTTGCAATCGAGCGAATTTGCACTTACTCAAGAATTTATTGCCCAGATGCTAGGTGTACGCCGTTCTGGTGTTAGTGTCGCTGCTGGTACGTTCAGCCAAGCAGGAATAATTAGTTACAGTCGTGGTCGCATTAAGATTTTAAATCGAGAAGCATTAGAAGCAAATTGCTGCGAGTGTTATAGTGTTATAAAAACCGAATTTGCTCGGTTACTAGACGATCAGCCTAAGCGCGATCGCGGTTAAAAATTTTTACGTCTGTATGTGCGAAATCGGACAGACCTCATCGCTTGAGTACATTTAATCTTATATATGAGAGTGCATATTCATACAATTGCTACTCCAGATATTAAAACTTCACTATGGTCGAAATGATGGATAACAAACCCCTATCTTTACAAGGACTACGGTTGCTTATAGTTGATGACGACCCAGATACAAGAAAGTTGCTTAGTATTTTGTTTACATTGGAGGAGGCAGATGTAATGACAGCCACCTCAGTGAGCGAAGCTTTAGAAATATTGCCATCCTTTAAACCAGACGTCCTGATCAGCGACATTTGCTTACCGGATGAAGATGGTTACTCACTGATGCGGAAAGTTAAAAAACTTGACTCAGCACGAGGTAAAAGAACTCCAGCGATCGCACTGACGGCATTTATTAGAGAAGCAGATGAGATATATGCCTATATAGCTGGTTTTCAGAAGTACTTATGTAAGCCAATTGACTTAGATGAGTTGATTTGGGCAGTTGCTAGTTTAACTGGACTTCAGCAGTACGCTTGAAAATTGCTTCTCCAATATCAATACCATTGCCAATTTACGAGGGTTCAACGCCTGTAGAAACGGGATGAATACGACCTAAAGCAGTAAGCTTGGCAAAAATCTGGGTTAATAAAATAGGCTCCGGGATTTCGGGAAGCATTTTTAA